>CAJKHC010000006.1:0-154892 GCA_905199605.1 uncultured Collinsella sp. | reverse complement strand
CGGGTGCCCTACCGGGAGTAGCCCCGACGGTTGACAAAACTATAGGAACACCCAATGACTATTCTATTTTGACGGTTTGCTAAAGCATAACTAACGAAATTAGTCAAGTCACGTCTGTTTAAACAAAATATCGAAGAGTCAAGCAGGTTCTTATCCGATTTAAATCGGTATTAATGAATGCTGTGCTTATATCTGTTTTCTAAGATGGTCAAACTAATTATGTTTAGCGAGGAATAGCTGAAAACCAGCGATGTAACCAACTTGTAACAAAGCAGGACGTTTAAACAAATAATCCAACCGTTCACATTTTTTCCTATAATTTAGCCACGCTTGCGGCTATACTCTTTTTTGTCGTGTAGGAAATACGTAGACAAAAAGGAGGTTATGTGATGGTAAGTATTGTTCTTGCTAGCCATGGGGACTTGGCAGCTGGAATCAAGCAGACGGGCTCGATGGTCTTTGGCGATCAGCCGTCTGTAGCCGTGGTCTCGCTCGAGCCGAGCATGGGCCCCGACGACTTCCGTGCCAAGGTCGAGGAAGCAGTCGCTTCCTTCGAGGACCAGGAGCAGGTGCTCTTCCTCGTTGATCTGTGGGGCGGCACGCCGTTCAACCAGATCAGCGGGCTCATCGAGGGCCACGATTCCTGGGCTATCGTCACCGGTGTCAACCTGCCTATGCTCATCGAGGCATATTCGCAGCGCTTTGACGCAAAGAACACTGCACATGCGATCGCAAAACATCTCGTGACTGAGGCTAAGGCCGGCGTGCGCGTCAAGCCCGAGTCTCTGGAGCCCGAGGAGAAGAAGCCGGCTGCGGCCGCCGCTGCTCCTGCGGGTGCCATTCCTCCGGGAACGGTGATCGGCGACGGGCACATCAAGATCGCCCACGTCCGTATCGACACGCGTCTGCTGCATGGTCAGGTGGCCACCACGTGGACCAAGCAGATCAACCCCAACCGCATCATCGTGGTCTCCGACGGCGTTGCTCACGACGAGCTCCGCAAGACCATGATCGAGCAGGCTGCCCCTCCGGGAGTCCACGCCAACGTCGTGCCCATCAAGAAGATGGCCGAGGTCGTCAAGGACACGCGCTTTGGCGACACCAAGGCGATGCTGCTCTTCGAGAACCCGCAGGATCTGCTCAGGGCCATCGAGGCCGGCGTCGACATCAAGGAAGCCAACATCGGTTCCATGGCCCACTCCAAGGGCAAGGTCGTCGTCACTAACGCCGTCGCCATGGGCGATGACGACGTCAAGACCATCGAGGCTCTCAAGGCCAAGGGCGTCAAGTTCGAGGTCCGCAAGGTTCCTTCGGATTCCTCCGAGGATCTCGACGCCATGTTGAAGAAAGCTAAGGCCGAACTGGCCGCTCAAGCATAGTAAAGGAGGGTCCGATACATGTCTGCAATCACTATTCTGCTTGTTGCGATTGTCGCGTTGCTTGCCGGTATGGAAGGCATTCTGGATGAGTTCCAGTTCCATCAGCCGCTCGTGGCATGCACGCTTATCGGTCTCGTAACCGGTCACCTTCAGGAGGGCATCCTCCTGGGCGGTTCGCTCCAGATGATGGCCCTTGGCTGGGCTAACGTCGGCGCCGCCGTCGCGCCTGACGCCGCTCTGGCCTCGGTCGCTTCTTCGATCATCATGGTGCTCGCCCTCAACGGTGGCGCCACCGATTCGGCCAAGGCCGTTACCGCCGCCATCGCCGTCGCCGTCCCGCTGTCGGTCGCTGGTCTGTTCCTGACCATGATCTGCCGTACCCTGGCTACCGCTATGGTTCACGGCATGGACGCCTGCGCCGAGAAGGGCGACTTCGCCGGCATCGAGCGTTGGCAGTACGCCGGCATCCTCATGCAGGGTGTTCGTATCGCCATCCCGGCAGTACTTCTGTGCATCATCCCGGCCGAGGCTGTTACCAACGCGCTTAACGCTATGCCCGATTGGCTGTCCGGCGGCATGGCTGTCGGCGGCGGCATGGTCGCTTCCGTCGGTTACGCCATGGTCATCAACATGATGGCCACCAAGGAGACCTGGCCGTTCTTCATCCTCGGCTTTGTCCTTGCTGCCATCCCTCAGCTCACGCTGATCGCCCTTGGCCTCATCGGCATCTCCCTTGCCCTCATCTACCTTGGCCTTAAGGATCTGGCCAAGCAGGGTGGCGGCATGGGCGGTGGCTCCGGTGACCCGCTCGGCGACATTCTGAACGATTACGAGTAGGAGGGGAGTGATACATATGGCAGAGAACAAGATTCAGCTCACCAAGGCTGACCGTAAGAAGGTTTGCTTCCGTCATCAGTTCCTTCAGGGCTCGTGGAACTACGAGCGTATGCAGAACGGCGGCTGGTGCTTCGCAATGATCCCTGCGATCAAGAAGCTCTACACCAGCAAGGATGACCAGATTGCCGCTCTTAAGCGCCACCTGGAGTTCTATAACACCCACCCCTATGTTTCCGCCCCCGTCATTGGCGTTACCCTCGCCCTCGAGGAGGAGCGCGCCAACGGTGCTCCGATTGACGACGTCGCCATTCAGGGCGTCAAGGTCGGTATGATGGGCCCGCTCGCCGGCGTCGGCGACCCCGCCTTCTGGTTCACCCTTCGCCCGATTCTGGGCGCACTGGGCGCTTCCCTGGCCCTGTCCGGCAGCATCGCCGGTCCGCTGCTGTTCTTCTTCGCGTGGAACATCATCCGTTACGCCTTCCTGTGGTACACGCAGGAGTTTGGCTACAAGGTCGGCTCCTCCATCGCCAAGGACCTCTCCGGCGGTCTGATGGGCAAGGTCACCGAGGGCGCTTCCATCCTGGGTATGTTCATCATCGGCGCCCTGGTCGAGCGCTGGGTGTCCATCTCCTTCACCCCGGTCGTCTCCAAGGTCACGCAGTCCGCTGGCGCCTATATCGACTGGGCCAACCTGCCCGCCGGTTCTGAGGGCATCAAGCAGGCATTGACGATGTACAGCTCTGTCGGTGCCAACGCACTCGACCCGGTGAAGGTCACCACGCTTCAGGCCAACCTCGATCAGCTCATCCCCGGCCTTGCCGCCGTGTGCCTGACCCTTCTGGTCTGCAAGCTCCTCAAGAAGAAGGTCAGCCCGATTGTCATCATCCTGGCTCTCTTCGCCGTCGGCATCATCGGTCGCGTCTGCGGCTTCATGTAAGCACGCTTCGGCTTAAGACCGAGAGTTGCTAGGCAAGGGCTTTTGAGCCATTGAAACGGACCGCACCCGGTGGGTACACTGGATGCGGTCCGATTGTTTTTATTGGAGGGCGAGGCGCGTATGGCGCAATCTCAGAACAGCACGGTCGATTTGGCAACGCCGGCAACCTGCCTGATGGGGCTTACCAGTCACGGTAACGTGATGGTGGGCAATAAGGCGTTTGAGTACTATAACGAGCGTAATCCCGAGGATTATATCCAAATCCCGTGGGACGAGGTCGACTATATTGCCGCCGAGGTTTTGCGCGGCACCAAGAAGATTACGCGTTTTGCCATCTTCACCAAGGACAACGGCCACTTTACGTTTTCGACGCGCGACGATAAAGAGACGCTTCGCGCGGTCCGTAAGTACGTCGACGAGGATAAGCTCGTGCGTTCGCCCGACTTTATCGATGTGACGGCCAAGGGCGCCAAGAGCATCCCCTCCGTCATCAAAAGCCTCTTCCATAAAGGCGACTAGTCATTAAAGAGCGCCCCTTCAAAGTGGGGCGCAGTCTCCCATGTGGCTCGATCGGGAAAGTGCATCCCAGTTCGAGCGTCGATTCCGGGATGTAGTTTCCGGAACGGGGTCGTTTGGGAAACCGTGTCCCGTTTCGAGCCGAAATTCTGGGTCACAGTTTCCCAGCGAGGTCTCATGGGGAAAGTCTGACCCAGAATTTGCCTGGATAGTGGGACGCACTTTCCGGAGGGCTGTTCCACCGCAACTTCGAAGAGTGGGTATACGCTGCATTACAGCGGCGTAAATCTGCTACACTAGTACAACATGCCTCCGTAGCTCAGGGGATAGAGCACCGCTCTCCTAAAGCGGGTGTCGACGGTTCGAATCCGCCCGGGGGCACCAGAAAAATCGCAGGTCAGGAGTTAATTTTGCTTCTGACCTGTTCTGGTTTTAGGGTTAAGAACTGCTTTTGTTTGTAAATCTGGTAAGTAAATAATTTAACTTACCGAGTTTTCCACTGAAAACAGGAAATCACCATTTTGGGGATAAAAAGTTTTCAACAGCCGTTAGTCGGTTCCATTTTGGTGAAGCGCTTCCTCAATTTGGGTAAAAAATTTCACCATTTTGATGATTCGGCTGCTTTGAGTTTTTGATAAAAACGCCTGTTCAGAAGCTTGCGCAATACCCATTTTGGTGAAACCAATTATTAGAGAAATATACTATAAAGATATAGGGACGGCGATGCCGTCCTCTTCGCTCGCGAAGCTCGCTGCGCGGCCACGTACCGTGTCCTTGCCGCCGGCTACGCCGCCGATTTATTCGCTCACTTCGTTCGTTGATTGATGGACTAATCCGATTTATCGCTGACACCAGTCATAAGTGCAGCAATTGATATGTTGAATCCATCGGCAATTTTAGAGAGGTTAGAAAGACTGACATTTCTTCGTCCGACCTCAATGCTCGCGTAGTAGGAACGATCCATCTCAATCAAATTGGCGAACTGCTCCTGGCTGTACCCGAGTCCAGCGCGGAGCTCTTTGCATCTCATGCCGAATGATTTCTGAAGCGTCTTCGTATCCATGACAAAAAGAGTCATGGATTGTTGTATTTATGCCAACGGACTATATACAACAATCCCTGTTAAGGCGCATAATTACCTTTATTGGAAAGAGTTCTGATGCCTAGTCGGACATGGCATGGAAAAGGAATGGAATAGCAATGACTCAGGGAAAGCACTTTGCTGCCGGTGGCGATCACTTCGCCGCACTGCCAAACAAAAAGATTCACACTCCGAAGGGGATCGCGCGTCTGACCGTCACCGCGGCGACCATGGCCGCCATGACCGGATCGAGCCTCATCTCACCGTTCACGGCATTCGCCCAGACCGGCGACGGGACCACGCAGCACCCCGCCGTGATGTCGCCGATCGCCGCCCACGCCGGCGCGGCATCCGGTACCGGCGCGAAATCCGCCGCACAGACCATCGCGGACCTGCAGAAGGCGGTCGACGAGGCGAAGGCGAAGGAGGACGCCGCCAAGGCATCCTACGATGAGGCCGCCGGTCCCTACAACGAGGCGGCTTCCGCCCGCGACCAGGCCAAGGCATCCTACGATTCGGCAGTCAGCGCCGGCACGGCAGCCGACCGAGCGGCAATGGACGAGTACGCCCGTCAGGTCGCAGAGGGCAAGGACGCCGCCGATGCCGCCGGCAAGGACCTCGAGCAGGCGAAGGCGGGTCTCGCAGACGCCAAGGCGGATGCGTCCGAGAAGGACGAAGTGTACCAGTCCGCCATCAAGGCGGCCCAGGATGCCAAGGATGCCCTCGATAAAGCCAAGGCAGATGCCGTAAGCGCCACCCCGGAGGCAATCAGTGCCGCCGAGCAGGCGGTACGCGACGCCACGGATGCCGTGAGCAGGGCACAAGCCGAACTCGACAACGCCAACGCGACGCTTGCCGATGCCCAGTCCAAGCTGGTTGCGGCCCAGTCTGCAAAGGATGCCGCCGATTCTGTCCTCGCTGCAGCCAAGCAGAACAAGGACGCGGCGGATGCGAAGGCCGCAGCCGCCAGCGCCGCCTACGAGAAGGCGAAAGCAGACCTCGCCGCAGCGGAGGCAGGCGCCAGCGGTCCGGAGTACGATGCCGCGAAGCAGAAGGTCGCAGACGCAGAGGCAGCCCTCGCCGCCGCACGAGAGGCACAGTCCCAGTGCGAGTCCGAGCTCGAGCAGGCGCAGTCCGCTGCGGCAACGGCGCAGACTGACCTGAATGATGCCCAGGTATCCCTCTCCGTAAAGCAGCAGGCCGCAGCCGATGCCGAATCCGGTGTGAACGCCGCCCAGTCCGCACTCGATGCCGCGAACGCCGACCTCGATGCGGCCAAGCAGGCGAATGCCGACGCCGTCGCCAAGCTGGATGCCGCGAAGCAGGCTGTCAAGGA
Organism: uncultured Collinsella sp.; assembly: GCA_905199605.1. Lineage (GTDB taxonomy): Bacteria > Actinomycetota > Coriobacteriia > Coriobacteriales > Coriobacteriaceae > Collinsella. The sequence continues at coordinate 148,806 of CAJKHC010000006.1, read as the reverse complement.
CGCCGAGTCCGCTAAGGCTGCCGCCGACGTAGAGCTCGCGAACGCCAAGGCCACAAAGGATACCGCAGACGCTGCCGTGACCGCCGCCCAGCAGAAGGTCGACGAGGCACAGGCGAAACTCGATTCCGCCGACGCGCAGCTCAAGCAGGGAGCCATCGGCTTCTTCCGTGCCATGGGTGCCGATTCAGCCATCGAGATCATCCAGAACTGCACATACAAGGACTACACCGAGGTGGGGAACAGCCTCGACGCGACCAGTCTCGACAACATGCTCGCGGCAATCCCGTACATGAAGTCCATCAACGAGTACCGCAAGTCCGTCGGTCTCTCTGAGCTCCAGGTCACGTACAAGCTCATTGCGGCGGCGATTGCCAACGCGAACTATTCCGATGTCAAGTTTGGGCATTCCATGCAGTTTGATACGAGCGAAAACCTCGCATGGAACTATGGAACCGATCCGAAACCGCAGTGGGTGGACCAAGAAAAGGCTTTCTTCGATCAGGCAGTTCAGGAGCTCTATGGCGTCACCGGTCTAATCGGCAAGGATGCCGCAGACTTCTACAAGTCGCATAGTGGGATTGAATCCTATGTCAACCAGCATTTTAAGGTTGCCGGATATCCCGCAACCGTCGGTCACTACCTGCATGTCATCAGCCCTGAAATCGGCTATATGGGCATGGCGGTCTGCAGCAAGGGAACCATGAACGGCTGGAAGACCGACAGCTTCGATACCGCAAACCTGGGTTGGGCAGGCTCCGGTTGGAACATGAATCCCATGTCCGTCGACGAGTACGAGCAGAAGCTGACCTCCTATATCAACGGCCTCAAGAACGCCAAGAGCGCACTCGACGCAGCCAAGACCAATCTCGCATCCAAGAAGCAGGCAGCCGCCGGCGCCGCCGCAACCGTTCAGCAGAAGCAGGTCGCAGCGGATTCCGCACAGGCAGGTGTCGATGCCGCGAAGCAGGGCGTCGCGGATGCCCAGCGTGCCGTCGATGCCGCCAATGCTGATGTCGCCGCCAAGCAACAGGGCGTCACGGATGCCCAGACCGAGCTTGATGCGGCGAAATCGGACCTCGATGCCGCCAACGCGGCAGTCGATACGGCAAAGTCGACCGTCCAGCAGAAGCAGGTCGACTTTGATGCCGCCAACGCAGCCGTAACGACCGCACAGTCTAAGTTGGATTCCGCCAAGGAGGACACCGCTGCCAAGCAGCAGGGCGTCACGGATGCGAACGCCGATCTCGCGAAGTTCTTCCAGGACGTCGCCGATGCCAAGAAGGTGCTCGATACCGCAAAGAGCGCCCATGACGCGGCGGCAGCCGACCAGGCCGAGAAGGCGGCGGTCCTCGCAGCCGCCAAGCAAAAGGCGGATACCACCGCAAGCGCCCTCGCGGATGCCCAGCGTGCCGTCGATGCCGCAAAGGCCGACACCGGCGTTGCCGCCGACAGGCTTACCGGCTCCCAGACTGATCTCGAGGACGCACAGTCGAACCTCGACATCCTCACCGGCCTTGCCGCGAAGCTCGCAGAGGCACAGCAGCGCGAGCAGGATGCAGTAAAGGCCGTCAATGACACCAAGGCCGCGCTCGATGCCGCGAAGGCGGATGCCATCGCCGCCGAGTCCCTGGTCTCCGCCGCCGAACAGGCAAAGGCGCAGGCAGACGCCAAGCTGTCGAAGCTGAACTCCATCGATGCCGGCGCGGCGATCGCTTCCGGCCATGATGTGAACGCGGATGACGCCCTCAACGCGCTTTTCGCCGCAGCAGTCGAGGCACGTGCCAAGGTCGCGCCCGCAAAGGCAATCCTGGACGAGAAGCAGGCCGCGGTGGACGAGCTCCAGCCCGGCTACGATGCGGCACTCGCCGCCTACGAGTTGGCGAAATCCGACCGCATCGCAGCGGAGCAGAAGCTTTCCGATGAGATCGCACGACAGGAGGCAGAGGAGGCGGCAAAGCAGCAGGCGGCATACACCCCGAAGCACCTCGCCGGCACGGAGACCGCCCAGCCCGGCAGCCTCGCCCAGACCGGCGACCGTACGGGCCTCATCGGCGAGACGTTCGCCATCGGCGGTACCGTCCTTGTGGCAGCCGGCGTCTTCCTCGACCGGAAGAAGCGCCGCGAGCAGATGTAAAAGCGAGTCGGGCGTTGGATATCGGCTGGTGTCCAACGCCCGGTTTCATGGGCAGGGAGATCGGTGTGAGAACAAAGGCCATTATCGTTGCGCTTCTGGTGTGCCTTTCGGCACCTCAACTTGGATGTGCCAGCGTTGCAAAGCAAGGAAGCGGCTCTACGGAAAGGGCCGCCACAGCGGTAAAGAATAAAGACAAAAAGAAGCCAAGCGAAGAAAAGGCGGCGCAAACCTCTGGAGCCAAGACCGAGGAGAAGAAAGAATCCGATGGCAAGGACCAGAAGTCCGATGACTCCAAGAAGGAGGATAACAAGTCTTCCGATTCCTCGAAGTCGGACAGCAAGGGCGATTCCCCCCAGTCCAAGCAGAATTCCGGCAATTCGCAGGGCTCTGGCAGCAACAATTCCTCTTCCAACGGCGGCAGCCAGAAGAAGTGGGTTGCCGAGCAGGGCCACTGGGAGACAGACTATGGACAGGTTTGGGTTTCCAACTGGGTTTACACGACACACCCCCGCTATTGGGTAAACCATGGTGGCACTATGGTAGGGCCCTTCGATTCATCCGATGCCGCCTATGCTTGGATTATTAACGATGGCGAAAACGGCGGCATCGGCGGATCTGTCGTAAACGACTCCTATGAAACGAAAGAGGATCAGGGACATTATGAACAGCAGGCTACGGGACAGCATTGGGTTGTCGACGTCGCCGGCCACTGGGAGTAATGTGCATCGTTCCCCTTCTCTTACATTCGGTGAATAAGTATTTATTTGCGGGTGGCCGGTTTCGGCCGCCTTTTTTAACGCCCATTCTGGGAGTAAACGATAGGAAAGCAATCAAACGAGAGACCGTTCCAAAAGAATCCGGCGGTGCCGGATGCTTCGGGCAAAACCTTCCGCAAATCGGTAAGGTCTTCCATCAACTTGCTCCAGCCCTCGCCCGGATTCCGCTGCGCGGTAATGCAAACACTCGGCATCCCTCGCATTCGCATTACCGCTCCGCTCTCGCTACAGCGAATCTCTAACACTCAGCATCCTTCGCGTTAAAAATTCGCTTCCGCTCACGGTCTTCGCTGACACTACGACACCGCGAAGCCTTTCGCTCGAAACGAGGCCTCTCATTTCGTGTCTACGCTACGCTCCGCCCAATCGCCGTAGCAGGCGATTGCAAGATGACTGTGGGTGGTGTTTTGTGGGTCCATCCGGACCCCAAAAACACCACGCCACAGACCTTGCTTATCGCCTGCTACGGCGATAAGGTTGTTGTGAAGTTGAAACTTCGCGATAAAGAATCGCGAAGTCGATTCTTCATTTTTGGAACGACGCCAGCCGTTCCTCATCAAAAGGAAAGCGAATCGCATAGCAGGTTTTGATCGGAGGCCTCTCCGATCGCTGATTCGTTTTCCGGAGGAATCATGAGCAGGCTCCGCCCACACACCGTCAAGGCGTCTCTTTCCGATGAAGAGAAGAAAGCCATCACCGCAATCGCAAAGCGACATGAGATGAGCGAGGCGGAACTCATACGCCTCGTTTTGTGCAATGCTGACGATCTCGATATCGATTTTAGTTTTGCGGAAATCACTGACCAGAAATTCCGAACCGATGACATTCACGTCCGGGTCTCGCCGGAAGAAAAAAAGAAAATTGAAAGCAATGCTGATTCCCTTGATATGACTGTCAGTTCGTATGCTCGTCGCGTACTGCTCAAAGGGAATGTTGAGAAAATCGATGTCGATCGGGCGTCGATCGACAAGATTTATCACGAGCTTTTAAAGGAAGGAACAAACCTCAATCAGCTCATGTACTTCGTAAATGCACAAGGTCTTCCGGCGTATAACGAGAAGGCGGTTTTCCGAACACTTGAGAAGGTCTATCAAGTTGGGCGTAAGCTAGACCGTTTCATCGACGAGCTCGAGAAGCGCTATTTCGTCGGTGGTGATGTGAAATGACGGTTATCAAACAGAAAAGCGTTTCGAGCGACCGCTACGCAAAGAACGTCCGTAAATACATCAACGGAAAAGATGCGCTTGCGCGTGGCGGCTGGAACATCGAATACAGCGATCGCTGGTTTTCGAAAATGGATAGAACCAGAAAGGTTTTCCATCACGACAAACCATCGAGAGCCGGAGCCAAAAACGTAATCCTGCTTCATCAGATCCTCGCGTTCCTTCCGGAAGAATGCTCATGCAACGGGGGCAAGATGACCCCCGATGCATGTTTGGCCTACGCGGAGCAATGGCTTGCGAAGCACTATCCGCATCAACAAGTGATTCTCGCGCTGCACGAAGAAAGCGATAAGGCGGGAAAACGCTACGCAGTGCACATGGCGATCAACCGTACCGATTTGTTAACCGGCAAGCGTTGCGAGACGGGCGGGCGGCATGGAAAGTACGAACGCGCCTCATGGGTCCGCGAACTCGATAAGGACTGGAATCTCGCCCAGCTCGAAAAGGGAAAGAAGAATTCGAAGATTCGCGATCGCCAGCCGCGCGACACAGAAAAGGAGATTATCGGTCGCGGTGAGTACAGTTATAAAAACAATCTGCGCGAGTTGATCCATCTTGCAATCAACGAGGGTCATCCGAAGAATATGGAGCAGTTTAAAAAGTTACTTGCCTCATGGGGCGTAGACATTTTCATCAAGAACAATCGAGTCTATGCGACAGATCTCGATATCAAAGAGGCCGGCAATCCGAAGTGCACTTTCAACCTGACTCGTCTTGACGGGCGGTTTGCGGTCAAGCAACTTGAGGCGGCCTTTAAAAATAACGTGCTGGAAGCCGAGCGAGCCCTTCCTTATGAGAGGCGTTGCGAGATTTACATTCAACGGCTTAAGAAAGCGTATTCGGCGTGGGTCGAGCAGGCAAAGGCGAGCAAGGGCGTCGCCTACAATCTCTTCCCTAAGTTCATCGCACCGAAGTGCGATGAAGATCTGCTCGAGGATCCGGCGGTTCGCGATGAGCTTCTTGCCCGGCGCGGTTACGCAAGGGAGATTCGCAACCGTTACGCTGGCGCCGTTCCCGATGCTGGCGATGACCGCGTTCGCGCCGCAGGCCGAGCCCATGGTGGCAACGTCGACATCTCGCCGCAGGTCGATCGTGCGGTCGACCGAGGCGATTACGCTCGCGGAGACACGCCTCGCTAGTTTTGGAAAGCCTATCGTTGGTGCCCTAGCGTGCTGCCATCCAGTGCCGATTCTTTCATGCTCGCAATTCGGCGAGGGTGAGGAGTATGAATTGATCGGCGGGAGTCAGCCGCTCTGATAGAATCGTCCTTGCTGTCGGCAGCCCTCGTGCCGGGCAGAGCCCTCCATTTGATGGGAGGTGATGCCCATGACCGATTTCACCGAGCTCGTGAAGCTCCTGACCGCTACGGTCTCGCTCCTCACGGCCCTTGTCGGCCTTTCCAAGGCACTCAAGCAGGGTTCGAAGCCCAAAAAGAAAGGCCACCGTCGCTAAGACGATGACCCAACTTCATTAAGCAACGGCTCTGCCCAGCTCTCTACAACTTGGGCTGCCGTCGGCACCATTTTACCCTCCTGACAAGGAATTCGTCCATATTTCAAAAATCAAATCCTATTCGCGCGTGGGCGCGTGGGCGTAAACTTTTAGTTGGGCAAATCCGGCAGATTGGAGCTTGAAACATGAGGGATATGCACCTCATGTCGCTCATAAAACGTCTCCTGACCTCGAAGGAGAACGTTTTTTAGCGATAAAAGGAGACATAAATATGATCTGGTTTACCAGCGACACCCACTTCGGGCATGAGAACGTGCTGAAGTTCACCGACCGCCCGTGGGAGACGATTTGGCAGATGAACGATGCCATCGTCGACAACATCAACGGCAAGGTTGCCGTGGACGACGAGCTCTACATCCTGGGGGATTTCTCATTCAAGATGACCGCCCAGGACGCCTACGGGCTGCGCAAGCGGATCGCCTGCAGGCGCATCCACCTCGTCCCGGGAAACCACGACAAGGACTGGGCCCAGCCGGCGGTCGCGGGCGCCTTCACCGTGGAGCCGCCGATCTGCGTGCTCAAGATCGACGGGCAGAAGATCGTCCTGAGCCATTACCCCATGGCCGACTGGCAGGGCATGAGCCATGGATCGTGGCACCTCCACGGGCACATCCACAGCAGCGGCGGCGCGTACAACGAGTTCAACCGCAAGCAGGGCCTTCTGCGCTACGACGTCGGTTGCGATGCCAACGGGCACTCCCCGGTGAGCCTCGACGAGCTGAGGGAATGGTTCGCCGGAGTCGACGAGCCGTGCGGCCGAGTGAAATGGCCCTGGTGGGTCAACGAGACCGGCGACAGGCAGGTCGAGCGCGAGCTGGCGGCGTACAAGAGGGAAGAGTCGATCCGATGACGGTCTATGTGACGGGCGACATCCGCGGTGGGCTCGACATGCAAAAGCTCCGCGACTGGGAGCTTGGCGACAGTCTTACCAGCGACGACTATCTCATCGTTGCCGGTGACTTTGGCTTTCCGTGGGGCTTTTCTGCCGAGGAATGCGCCGACATCGCTTGGCTGGAATCGCGCCCCTACACGGTACTGTTCGTCGACGGCAACCACGAGCGCTTCGATCACTGGGAGGAGCGCCCCATGGAGCCGTGGCATGGCGGGCTGACGCAGCGCCTGTCGGACACCTCGCCCATTCGGCGCCTGACGCGCGGCGAGGTCTTCGAGCTCGACGGTTCGACAATCTTCACCATGGGCGGTGCCACGAGCGTGGACAGGGAATACCGCGTGCCGTATTCCAGCTGGTGGCCTCAGGAGCTCCCGGATGAGCGCGAATTCGATGCCGCGCGGGCAAAGCTCGACGAGGTCGGCTGGAAGGTCGACTGCGTCATCACCCATACCTGCGCCACGCGCATGCTCTTGCCGACGCTCTACCCGGACCCAGGCTGGGAACGCCCCGATGTGGACCGGCTGACCGGATTCCTCGACGAGCTCGAGGACCGCCTGGACTATAAGCACTGGTATTACGGCCATTTTCACCGAGACGGCAATCCGGACGAACGGCACACGGTGCTGTATGACCGGATCGTGAGGCTCGGGGACAAACTCCTGCCGTGGGGTGCGTACTGATGACGGTCTATGTGACAGGCGACGTGCACGGCAGGGCCGAGTACGGGTCCAGCCGGTTTGCATTCAAAAATTGGCCGCTGGGTCGGACCCTGACGCGCGATGACGCGGTGATCGTGGCCGGCGACTTCGGCTTTGTCTGGGATGGCTCGAATGCTGAGAGGTATTGGCTCGACTGGTTCGAGTCGAAGCCCTGGACCACGTGTTTCGTAGACGGCAACCATGAGAACCACCACGCCCTGGCCGGGCTGCCGGTGCGGGAGTGGAACGGCGGGCTCGTCCATGAGGCACGACCGCACGTGCTGCACCTGATGCGCGGAGAGGTGTTCGATATCGACGGGCTCACAGTCCTTGCCATGGGCGGCGCCGCGAGCAACGACAGGCAGTATCGCAAGGAGGGGAGGAGCTGGTGGCCTGAGGAGATGCCGAGCGAGAAAGAGACGGAACACTGCCGTTCCTCGCTCGACCGCGTGGGCTGGAAGGTCGACTACGTTGTGACTCACGAGGTCCCTGCCGCCCTGGCAGAGAAGCTGTGCTGCGAGCGCGGACGCGAGTATCGGGACGACCGGCTTCAGCGATTCCTTGCCGAGCTTGACGGGCGACTCGGCTACCGAGCCTGGTTCTTCGGTCACTACCATCGCGACAAATGGTGCGACGCCAAGCATCGCCTGATCTACCAAGACATCGTGCCGATCGAAGATGCTGCGCCCGGTTCTAGGAACCTTCTAGAAGCGCTCTAGAAGGTTCCTAGAAATCAGCCACTCGGCAGGAAAGGCGCGGGACTACTCGCCCCTCATCTGGGTCATGACCTCGACCTTGGCCTCGGCCACGGCCGCACGCTGCTCGGAGGCGGCTAGGCGGTCCTTGAGGGCGGCGACCTCGGCCATCAGGTCGCGCTGGGCCAGGAGTACGTCGTTCAGCTCGGCCTGAGCCTTCAATGCGGCGTCACGCTCGCCGCGCAGGCGCTCAATCTCATCGACCATGGCCACGGCCTCGGCATGGAGTTGGACGACCTGCCTGTCGAGTTCCCTGGCGTCGGCGAGATACCTGACGCTCGCGGCGTGGAGCTCGTTGTTCTCGAGTTCGAGACTCGCGGTATCGAGCTCGAACTTCTCCTCTATAAAGGCAATCCGCTCATTGCAGTCGGCCTCAATCTTTTCATTCCGATCCCCCGCCTCGGCGAGCTTGCGGTTGGATTCGTCGAGCTGAGCCCTGAGCAACGCGTTCTCGGTTCTGAGGTCGCCCGTCTCGCGCAGCAGCTTCTCCCGCCACGTCGCCTCGATTCGCTCGGCGGCCTCATCGAGGACGGACTTCACGCCGTAGATCTCCCTGATTTTCTTCTCGTCTGCCATGGTGCGGCACTCCAATCAACAACGGGCATGGCTCCGCCATGCCATATGGCTGGGAACAATGCACGGCCGCTGTTGATTTGTGTTCGCCCTGCGATCGGTGAGTTCTAAAAGGCGTCTCAAGTCATGCATTCACGCAGGTTTTCGGTTGGAGAAATACCGCACGTTTTCATGGTATCACGCGCCTTAAAGACCATGAATGGACGGCCATATCGATTCGTTGAAAATGGCACCTACGACGTGTTGGTGGCGGGAGAGTGATGGCGTTAAAGATGTCGAGAATGATTATGGGATTGTTTTAGATGCGGGCATGAAAAAGGGTCGAATCGAAGTGTCTGGCCGGACGCCAATTGTCCGGGAACTGTTTCGGTTCGACCCTGTTTCATTTTACATCCGCGGCATGCTCTTATAGACGCCCGGCGATTACCGACCTTCACGACCTCGATGACGGTTTCCCCGTCCTCGATTCTTGCCAGATTGCGGTAGACATGCTGCGTGAATGGTCGGATATCATTTGAGCCAGAATCCTCTTCTATTGAAGCGGATTCTGGCTCAGTGGTTTTTAACTCGGTTGTTTGACAGAAGCCCACGTCGATAGTCGGGCTGTGGACTTAAGATTTCGGGGGCTCCCAAGCGTTTTCGATCGCGGCGCGGTAGATTGCAGCGTAATTAAGCATCCAGCTGCCATCACCAGTTTTTTGAATATACCCCTTATCCTTTAGAGAAGTATAGGCTCGGGATATCGTGTTCTTGCTCAAGTGGTAGTGATCCTCAATCCATTTGCTTCTAGCGCAAAAGCCCATGGGCCGTTTGTTTTTGGAAGGTTTTCCAAACTTCCATACGAGGCCGAGGATGAGACGCTCGGCGGCAACGGTGGTGACGCAGCACGCCCACTCGGGCACTGAAATAAAAATAGCTTTATCCATTTTCTCTATAATCTTTCGTTGCTCGGTAACATCATCGTTGAATATGTCGGAAATCGACGGTAGTTCGCTCATGTTTACCGCCTAGTCAAGGTGGGCGGTACGACCTTCAAGCTGCTTGAAAAGTTCGTAGAACGAGCTTTCAAACATGTAATTCGAGCGATGGATTTGGATGAGCTTGCCGGACTCGCGCATAAACTTGCGCGCGGTGTTTTCGCTCCAGCCAGTGAGTTCGCGGATATCGTTAACGCGGAGCAACCGATCGCACTGAGCGGCACCAGTGGGGAAAGTCGGTGTGGACGCCTGAGTGCTAATCTGTGGAGTAGCCATGATGAGCTATCCTTTCAATGAGGGCCCTCCCTGTGCTTGTAAGACTTACCAGGTTCATAAGCACTTGGGGGGCCGGTTTTTATGACTACATGCGTAGCCATCTGACAGCTTTAGAATCTATTAAAACTCATTAGATGTCAATCAAATAAAGCGTCTACCTGCGGAAATAGTAGTATAGTACCGTAATATTATTGATGAAACGATGAATGAATAACATGCTATTTCTCGCTTTTCTGTATATAGGCGTTGATGAAGTCTTCGTAGCCTTTAACTGCTTTTATTTCTGATTGTTGAACGAGGCTTGTATACGTTTTGAGCGTGATATTGGGGTCCGCGTGGCCAAGAATACCTTGCACGCTTCTAACGTCCGATCCGTTCGCCAGCATAAAAGTGCTTACACAATGCCTGAGCTGATGCGGGCAGATACCCTTATATAGTTTTCCGCCAGTCGAATTGTTCGGCTCATAGATTCCAAGATTGCAGCTAACTGCGAAATCGCGAAACCAATGGTTGAAGATGTAGTTTTTCATGTGACAGACAGTAGGGACCCCCTGCTTGACAGCAATATCGCTAATGATGGGAGTGCTGCCAGTCTGGGACAGCCCCAGAGAGGCCAGGAGCTCTTTTTGTATGGCTGACCATGATTGAAGACGTTCGGCCAAGGTTTCTCCAACGGGGATTTTGCGTTGGCTTTCTTGTGACTTGGGTGCCCTCAGTTCATGGTCGTTGGTGTACTGCCTGTCAATTTTCAAGGTTTTATTGGCAGGGTCCCAATCGCGCCATTCGAGGCCCAGCATCTCGCCTTTCCGCATACCCGTATACACTAGTACTAGCGTACCAACAGCTTCGGCGGTGAGCTCAATGTGTTGAAGATGTGTGCATAGGGTAGCTATTTGGTCGATTGTCAGTGATTCTCTTTTGTTGCGTGGTCTGCGAACATGAATGGTAGCGCAGGGGTTTCGATCAATTATTCTCTTTGCGACTGCATTCGACAGAATCTGACGCAGTTTCGAATTGATTCGTACAAGCTCTGATGGTTTGTATTTTCCCGTACGACGAGCTTCGGCATATGCTTCTTCGATTAGATCGGGAGTTAGCCCCTCAATTGTCTGAAACGCACCGAATAGGTTTTCGATATGCCTGCAATCGTACGCTTCTCTTTCATAGCTCGTTGGCGCAAGCTCGGTGTCCCTATTTTCATGAAAGGCCCAGCAGTAGGACGCAAGCAAAGTGGGCTTTTTAGTTTTAGTGATCGTGCCAGAGGAGTTGATTTCAGCCAGCTTGGCCTGCATTGCAGCCTTAGCTTCTGTTTTAGTCTTGCAACGAACCGTATAAGTTGGGGATCGTTTGTAGCGCCCTGTCTTCGGGTCCTTGACTCCAAGGGAAAAATAATAGCGATAGGTGTTAGGTGATCTCTTGTCTTTCCAACACGTGCCTCTTCCGCTAATGAGTGGCTGTTCTGACATCTTTGCACTCCGTTTCTTTGAATAGTTTTCAACAATTCATTGAGTGCAGTTTAGCTAAAGCCGTTAGTAATATGTTTGTAAAAGCATAGGCGCAGCTACCGGAGGCAAAAGACACAAACTGCTATGTTTATCTGCGGTTATATGATGTTCAATGATGCTTGATGAATGGTAGGGGGTAGCATTAAATCATATCTCCTAAAGCGGGTGTCGACGGTTCGAATCCGCCCGGGGGCACCAGAGGAATATCGAGCCCGGTACCGCTACGGTGCCGGGCTCTTCTGGTTCATGTCATGTCAAAAACGAAGCGCCCGCTTGCTGGGGGAGCAAGCGGGCGCCTGTGAGTGAATATGTTTGCGGCGAGAGCCGTAATGGGCGGTGGGGTGGCGACTAGTTGGCCGTACCGGAATCGTCGCCCGTGCCCGAGCCCGAACCCGAGCCAGAAAGTGCGACCGTCAGCGTAATCGTGCTGTCGGTAGACTGTTTGCCGGTGGGGGAGACGCCCGTAACGGTGGCGTTTTCATTGCCGCTCACGGGGTTGCCGTTTTGATCGCAGAATGCGATGTTGTAGAACCCGGCGTTGTTGAGCGCGGTGACGGCCGCGGAGATGCTCTTGCCGTACAGGTTGCCCGGAACGCTGGCCTTGCCGGACTTCTTGGCAATGACGACGGTAATCGTGGCGCCAGGCTTCTGCTTGCCGCTGGGGTTCCAGCTAATCACGGTGCCCTCGGTAACCGAATCGTTCTCCTGGTAGCTCACGTCGACGCCAAAGCCTGCCATATCGAGGGCGTTGCGCGCCTGGGCCTCGGTCATGTCGGTCAGATCGGGGACGGAGGTGGTGTCAGGACCGCTGGAGACCTTGTACGAGATGGTCGTGCCCTTCTCGACTTCCTTACCAGGTTCGGTGCCCTGCTCAAAGACCTGGCCCTCATCGGCCTCGTTGGCCTCCTCGGAGGCGTTGCCCTTCAGGCCAACGCTTGCCAGCGCGGCTTCTGCCTGGTCCTTGGTCAGGCCGACAAGCCGGGGAACCTCAACCTTCTCGGAGGGCTTGGGGCCCTTGGAGATTACCAGGTTCACCTTGGTGCCCTTGGCCTTCTTGGTGTGGCCGTTGGGCGTTTGCTCGGCGACCTTGCCTTCGTCGACATCGTCGTTGTAGCTTTGGTCGATGGTGCCGACCTCGAGGCCGGCTTCCTTGATCAGCTCGACGGCAGTCTGCTGGTCCTTGCCCAGCACGTCGGGCACGGGGACCTGCTCGCCGCCAAAGAGCCCAGTAGCAAAGGCCACAACGATGCCGATGACGGCAACAGCTGCCACCACAGCGGCGATGATCTTGTTCTTGTTGGATTTGGGCTTTTCGACCTCGTAGGAGCCGGTGGAGCCCGAAACCGAGCTACGGGCGGTATTCTGGCCGCTCACGCCCGAGACGGGACGCACCATGGCGCGCGTCTGATCGGAAAGCTCGCGAGTCTTGGTGGCGCCCAGCTCACCGGGGGCACCGATGATGCGCGTGGGCTCCGAGATGTTGACGGCACGGCCCGACAGGTAGCTGTTGAGCACCTGACGCAGCTCGTCAGCGGTCTGGAAGCGGTTTGCCGGGTCCTTCTCCATGCACTTGAGGATGATGCGCTCAAGGTCGGCGTCGACACCGGAGTTGATCTGGCTTGGCGGAATAGGCAGCTCGTTGACCTGCTTGAGTGCGACCGAGATAGCGTCGTCACCGTCAAAGGGAACGCGGCCGGTGGCGCACTCGTACATCACGACGCCCAGCGAGTAGATATCCGAGGTGGGGCCGAGGTCCTGACCGCGGGTCTGCTCGGGGCTGACGTAGTGGGCAGTTCCCAGCACGTTGTTGTCTTGCGTGAGGTGGCTGTTCTTGGCGCGCGCGATGCCAAAGTCCATGACCTTGATGTTGCCGTCGGGCAGCACCATGATGTTCTGCGGCTTGATGTCGCGGTGGATGATCTCGTGCTTGTGGGCGACCGAGAGTGCAGAGCTGATCTGCGATCCAATCTGGGCGACCTTCTTGGGGTCGAGGGCGCCGTGGCTCTTGATTCCGCTCTTAAGGTCAGTGCCGCGCAGGTACTCCATGACGATGTAATAGGTGTCGCCGTCCTTGCCCCAATCGTAGACGCCCACGATATAGGGGGAGGAGAGACCGGCTGCTGCCTGGGCCTCCTGCTTAAAGCGTGCGGCGAAGGTTGCGTCGCCAGCATACTGCGGCAGCATGATCTTGACGGCCACCGTGCGGTCGAGGACCTGGTCCTGTGCACGGTAGACGGTCGCCATACCGCCTGTCCCCACCTTATCCTTGAGGAGGTATCTTCCCCCGAGGACCCTCTGTTCCATTCCTGCTCCTAACATAACTATTCGCTCAACGATGTGTGTAGTACCTACGATGTGGCCGCTGGGGCCGTGTGGCGCGTTGCCGCTAACTCTTCGGCCGCGGCGCGCCTCGGGTGTCCGATTCGATCATGGGCATCACGCTCCCTGCGCGGCAAGCGCCGCGGTCAGGACGATGCCGGCGATCTTGGCGGCCTTGACGTCATGCTTGTCGTAATCCTCTAAGGCCACCGAGATAGCGACCGTGGGTGAATCGTAAGGTGCAAAGCCAACGAACATCGAGTTGACGTTGGTGCCGCCGATCTCGGCCGAGCCAGTCTTGCCGGCGACCTTGACGCCGGGGATCTGGGCATCGGTGCCGGTGCCGGACTGGACGACGGCAAGCATGACCTGCTTGACCTGGTCGGCCGTGGCGGAGCTGACGGCCTGACCCAGCGAGCGGGACTGCGTGGTCTTGACCACGGTTCCGTCCGGGGCGAGTACCTGGGCTACAAAGTACGGGTCCATGACCACGCCGCTGTTAGCGATGGCGGCGGCAATCACGGCGTTTTGCATGACGGTGGTCTGCGGGCCGGGCGTGTGGTCCATGCCGACAGGCTGGCCGGCGCCGGCCCAAGCGGTCTCCCACTCGGTCATGAGCGACGGGTCGGCCATGATGGAGGCCGCGGAGGTCAGGTCCTGGCCGAGCTTTTGGCCGTAGCCAAAGGCGTTGGCAAACTGCACGAGCGTGTTTGCGCCAACTTCGTTTGCCACCTGGCCAAAGACGACGTTGGAGGACACGGCAAAGGCCTGCTGCAGGCTGATGGTGCCGTAGCTCTCGTTGGCATAGTTGGTGACCGGTGCGTTGCCGATGTCCATGGAGCCGGGCGCCTGGTAGGTGCTGGTAAGGCTGGCGGTGCCGGTCTCGAGTGCCGCGGAAAGCGTAACGACCTTAAACGTGGAGCCCGGCGTGTACAGCGCGTCCATGGCGCGATTGTACATAGAGCCGTCCTCGCCGCCGCCAGCCTGCAGTAGGGCGTCGATGTTGGTGTTGTCGTAGGTGGGCGAGCTGGCACATGCGAGCACCGCGCCGGTACGCGGGTCGATGACCACTACAGCGCCCTTAAAGCCCTTGAGCGCCTGCTCGGCCGCCGTCTGGATACGCGAGTCGATGGTGAGCTTGGCGGTGTTGCCCGGCTGGGTCTGGCCCGCGAGCGACGCGATGGCGTTGTTCCAGCTGGAGTAATCCTTGGAGCCGGTGAGCGTGTCGTTCATGACGCTCTCGATGGCGGTGGTGCCATACTGCTGGCTCACGTAGCCAACCACGTGCGCTGCCAGGTTACCGTTGGGATAGGAGCGCACGTAGGTGCCGTCCTCCTGCTGCAGCGACTCGGCCAGCGTCACGCCGTCGGACGTGATGATGGAGCCGCGCTGGATGTACCTGGAGCGGGCGATGGTGTGGTTGTTGGTCGGCATGTCCTGATAGTCCTTGGCCTTAATGACCTGGACATAGGTGAGGTTGCCGATAAGGATGGCGAACAGCGCCGTAAAGGCGAGCACCGCACGGGTTAGACGGTTGGCGAGCGCCACGCGGCCGAGTACACCGGATTCAGGCGTGTCGAGCAGGCGACGGCGCATGCGCGAGCCGACGGAATGGCTGCCGCTGCCGTAGGAAGACGAGGTGGCAAAGCGCGTGCTCGTCGGGGCGGCGGCAGATGCGACCTGATCATCGGTGATGGCAGCCATGGTACCGGTGCCGGTAAGCTCGGCCTCGCGTCCGGTCGCCTCGTCACCGGCGCGCAGCAGGAGCGCGACGATGATAAAGCTCGCCAGCAGCGAGGAGCCGCCCTGGCTCATAAAGGGCAGGGTGACGCCGGTCAGCGGGATCAGGCGGGTTACGCCGCCAACGATCAAGAAGGCCTGGAAGCTGATGGCGGCCGTAAGGCCCGTGGCGCTAAAGGCAGCGAGGTCGGATTTAGCGCGGGCAGCTGTGGTCAGGCCGCGAACGGCAAAGAGCATAAACAGGATGAGCACGGCGCCGCCGCCCAAGAGGCCCATCTCCTCGCCGATAGCCGAGAAGATAAAGTCGGACTCGACGACAGGGATGTTGTTGGCCATGCCGTTGCCGATGCCAACGCCGACCAGACCGCCATCGGCAAGCGAGAAGAGCGACTGGACGATCTGGTAGCCCTGGCCCTGGGCGTCCTTAAACGGATCGACCCAAACCTGGAAACGCACCTGAACGTGAGACAGGAACTTGTAGGCGCCCACGGCTCCGACGGCTAAGAGCGCAAGGCCGATAACGACATACGAAAAGCGCCCCGTGGCAACGTAGAGCATCAGCAAGAAGATGGTGTAGAACAGCACGGCAGAACCCAGGTCGCGTTCGAAGACGACGACGAGCAGGCACACACCCCACACGGCAAACAGCGGCAGCAACAGTCGCAGGCGAGGGATCTTAAAGCCCAGGATCTTGCGGTTGGAGATGGAGAGCAGCTCGCGGTTCTCGGCCAGGTACCCGGCCAGGAACAGCACGATAAAGACCTTGGCGAACTCGCCGGGCTGGATGGTAAAGCCCGCGATGCGAATCCACAGCTTGGAGCCCGAGATCGTGGTGCCGATAAAGATAGGCAGCATCAGCAGAATGATGCCGATGATGCCAAAGGTGTACTTGTAGCGCATGACTACGTCGAGGTTCTTAACCAACGCGAGCGTTCCCACCATGAGCGCCACCGAGACAAACAGGATGATGAGCTGTGAGATGGCGAGAGCGGGGGCGAGGCGTGTCACGAACGTGATGCCGATGCCCGAAAGTATAAATACGATGGGTAGGATGGCGGGGTCGGCGCCGGGCGCCAAGATGCGCACGGCGATATGTGCCGCGGCGAAGGCGGCAAAGAGGCCGATCGGCACCGCGAGCGTCTCAAAGGAGATGGCGGCGCCCGCGGTGAGCACGTACATCGCATACAGCAGGATGACGGGGAACGCCGAGGCGATGAGCAAGAGCAGCTCGGTGTTGCGGCGACTCATAAGCGGCACTCCCTTTCTAGTTCTTTTCGGAGGCTTCGGCCTCGGCGGACTGTTCGGCGGTTTTCTCGGAATCTGATTCGGAGGTCGATCCCTGATTGGTGTTGTCGCGAATCGTTTGCGCGTCGATCACCTGGCGGGTCTGCTCCTCGTCGATCTGGTGGCGGTACTTGGATATCGTGTCCTGCGCATCGTCGACACTTGTTTGCGGAATGCCCGCCTTGAGGCGGTTTTGCGTGTCTTCGGGCAGGTCGGACAGCTTAATACTGGTTTCGCTTTCGAGCCAGTGAAGCTTGAGTCCGAGCGGCTTGCCGGGCAGGCCGCGCCAGACGGCGACATTGCCCTGGTAGGTACCCAGGTAGTACGAGCCGGTGACACCCGTGTAGGCCCAGATGCCAGCTGCCAGCACAAAGACGAGGGCCAGGATGGCGGCGATAGTAATGTTGCGGCGACGCACGCGTTGCGCCTCGCGCATAACGCCATCGTCAACCAGGTCAACGACTACTACGGTCACGTTGTCGTGGCCGCCGGCGGCAAGCGCCGCGTCCACTAGGTTGTCGACGCAGATTTGCGCGGTTGAGGACTGCGTGGCGATGTTCTCGATATCGCTATCGGGAATCATGCTCGAAAGGCCGTCGGAGCACAGGATCAGGCGGTCGCCTTCCTCGATATGCAGAGTGAAGTGGTCGGCATACATGGCGGGGTCCGAGCCCAGCGCACGGGTGATGACCGAGCGGTTGGGGTGGACGCGAGCCTCGTCTGCCGTAATCTCGCCGGCGTCCACGAGCTCCTCCACGTAGGAGTGGTCGCGGGTCACGCGGATGAGCGTGCCCTCGTGGAGCAGGTAGGCGCGAGAGTCACCCACGTGGGCGATGGCGAGCGTGTCGTTTTCGATATAGGCGCAAGTGGCTGTGCAGCCCATGCCGGGCTTGCCCAGGCCGTTCAGGGCCGCCTCGATTACGGCGGCGTTGGCTGCCTCGACGGCTGCGGCCAGGCGTGCTGCGTCGGCGGACTGCGGGGCCGTCTTGGCAATAGTCTCGACGGCGATGGAAGAGGCTACCTCGCCGGCGGCGTGACCGCCCATGCCGTCGCATACGCAAAAGAGCGGCGACTGCACCAGGTAGGAATCCTCATTGTGCGGGCGTACGCAGCCAACGTCAGAGCGGGCGCCCCACATGAGTTGCGTGGTGGTGCCGGCATCATAGGTCGAGTCGGTCTCGATGCGCTCCTCGGTCAGGGGCTCAAAGCTCATGGTCGAGCCGGGGTCTTTGAGCTTGGCCTCAACGGCGGCAACGTCGATCTCGGCTGTGTCACCGGGAGAGATGGTGTCGGTCTCGGCGTTTGATTCGGAATCGCCGGTGTCCGGGGAGCCGGGCTCTTCGGACGCGCAGGCGGTCGACTCGTCGTCTTGCGGGCTGACGTCTATAGGCTCGGGCGTCGCAAAGTGCGACGGCGCGGGTGTGCTTTGCGACTGGGCGGCGGGCTCGGCCACGGCATCGGACTCGCTTGCGGGCGCAGGCTGCGGGGCCTTGGGTGCAGGGCCGTCCTCGGGGGATGGCCCCGCCTCGGGCGCCGGCGTAGACGCGGGCGCAACCTCGGATGCCGGGGCTATGGGAAACGCCGGCGCGGCGGGTTCGGGTGCCGCAAACACCGCAGCGCTCTCGTTGATTGCCGCGGCGACGGGCTCTGCAAAGTGAGCCGGCGCCGGGGTTGCTTCGGGCGCTGTGGGCTGTTCCGCAGCATGTGCGCCGATGGGCGCCGCTACGGCATCCTCTTCGCCCTCGTTATCGGCGAGATCCGAAATATCATGCGTTACATGCGAAAGAGGCAGGGAGAACACGGTGTCCTCGGGCTCCACGGGTGCGGAGCCCGCCGGAGCGGCGTGGGCCGGTGCAGCTACGGCGGCAGCCGGTGCCTCGGTCATGGTTGCGGACTTGTTCTCCTCGTCGATCATCGACGGTTCACCTTCATGACCACGTCGCCAATCTGGACTTCGTCGCCCTCGCGCAGCGTCGCGGGCTCCACAAGCTGGCGGCCGTTGACGAGCGTGCCGTTAAGCGAGTTGAGGTCCTCGATGATGAGCGCCGGGCCCTGCAGCGAAAAGCGCGCATGCGAGGCCGAGACGAACGGTTCGTTGATGCAGATGTCCGAAGATGGCGAGCGACCGACGATGACGGGGCCGAGCATGTCTACGTGGATGCCGCGGATACCGCGCGGACCCTTGTCCACATCGATCGTCCAGATAGCCGAGTCGCGACGCTGCCCGCGCACAAGTCCCACGCCGGTCTTCATGACGGCGAACAGGAAGATATAGAGCAGGGCGACCAGGACGATGCGGCCTGCAAAAAGGACGATATCGATGTTCATAAGAGACTATCCCCTAAATTCAAAGGTGCTCAGGCCAAACGTCAGCAGATCGCCGTTGCGCAGCGGGCAGCGCGTAATGCGGCGGTTGTTGACGAGCGTGCCGTTGGTGGAATTGAGGTCCTCGATCGACCAATCCGAGCCCGTAAAGGTGAGCTGGGCGTGGCGGCGCGACACGTTGGGGTCGCGCAGGGCAATATCGGAAACTGAGCGCTCGCGACCGATAGTCACCTGTGCGGAGGTGATGCTATGGCTCTCGCCGCTCACGACGTCGACGAGCTGGGCGAGCGGGCGCTGTGGGGCGCGAGTGCTCGCCATGTTGGAGGCGATGCCGGCTGCGGCGCCTAGGCCCACGGCGGCACCGGTCGCGGCGGCTCCGCCCATGCCGGCAAGCGCGTCGCGCGAGACGGTCTGCGGCACCGGGATGGGTGCGGCGGCGGGGTCGGGGACGCTAGGCGCGAAGGGGTCTGCCACGGAAAGCGGGTCGGGAGCGGCGGCGCGAGGCGTCGGCTGCTGCTGGGGCATGGCGGCGGGGCGCTGCTGCTGCGGGGCAGCAAACTGCTGCTGGCCGGCGCGCGGGGCGCTGGCGGCACGGCTTGCCGCGGAGTTGTTCTGGCCCAGGCCGTTTTGATAGGCGCGCTCTTCTTCGTACAGGCGGCCGAGCGTGGGGGCATCGACGTTCTCGGCAAAGACCGAGAACTTGCCGGCGCGCAGCTGCGGATCGATCATAAAGCGCACGAGGGGCTCGCCGACAAAGACATAGCGGCGCTTTTCGGCCTGCGCTTTCACAAACTCGCGGACCTCGCGCGAAAGCTCGGGGTAGAACGGGGCGAGCATGGGATCGTCGTCGGCGGCGATCAGGATGGTATAGAGTGCCGGCGCCGTGTTGACGCCGTTAATCACCAGAGTCTGATCCTCCATGTCGCGAGCGGCCTGCTTGGCAAGCTTCTTAAAGGAGAACGGGGCACGGGTGGCACCGAAGATGCCGGCCACGTGGTCCTCGAAGATGTTCAGGAAGTTCACGAAAGATCACTCTCCGTATAGGTTCTTTGGTATCCGAGCAAATATAGGCATATCCCAACGATTATAGAGGATAGGGTTCCCGCAACCGCCGCCTTGGCGACGACCGCGGCTGCAAGGCTGGCAATTTCCATATGGTGTGCAAGACAGGACGCCGCTGCGCAGCCGATGCCGGTGACAGCGATGGCGGCGATTGCGGTAAGGTTTGAGCCCTGATCGGCATGCTTGGCATGGGCATTGAGCAGCGCAGATGACGCCGCGGCAGTAGCCGCTACCAGCACAAAGGCAGCCCAAAGGAGTGGGTCTCCCAGCGCTGCGGCAACGTTACCGAGCCCCAGCACGCCTCCGGCTGAAAGCGCGACCGCGGCCAGACGGGCAAAAAGTGCGCCCATGCCCGTTGCCGCGGCGGCGCTTGCCGGGCCGAGCCAAAATGACGCGACGCCGGCGGTGACCCCAGCTGCCAGGAAGGTATTGCCGGTCAGACAGCCAAGCGCGAGTGCACAGGTGAGTGCGGCGCTCGCGGCAGCCTCGGTGCGACCCCAGGCGATCCACCAACCGGACATGGCGGCGGCAAAGATCACCGCGACGGGCAACATCGACAGGATGCCCTGTGCCTGCATGGTGGCGTTGGCCATGAGCACCAAAAAGCCCACAGCCGAGATGGCCGAGCCAATCTGGGGGGCCAGGCCAGCTGCCGCTCCGATCGCGATAGCCGCAATGACCAGGCCGGGAAGCGCCGCGACCCCGGCCGTTTGCATCAGCAAAAAGCTAAAGGCGCCGCACGTTAGCGCCGAGATAGCGTGCATGGTGTAGTCGCGCGCATGGCTCCAGCGCGTGCCCGCCCAGCCGAGCGCGGGGTCGACCTCGATGGCGTCGTCCTCGTAGTACGACGGCTCGATATCGTCGAGCTCCTGCTCGTCATCCGAAAGCTCGCCAACCATTTGCTCCAGACTGCGACGGCCCTCGCGCACGCTGCCCAGACCGGCAAGGAGTTGGTCGCAAAATGCCTCGATGCTGTTGGGGCGGTCCTGCGGCATGGGGGAGAGCGCGCTCATGAGCGCGGCCTCGGCTCCCGGGGGAAAGTGTGGTATCAGCTCGCTGGGATAGGTGGCGCCGCCGATGATGCGGTCGAGCGAGTCGGCGGGCGTGGCCGCCATAAAGGGAGCGCTGCCGCACAAGCCCTCATAGATAACGCAGGCAAGGGCAAAGACATCGGCGCGTTCGTCGACCGTGCCGGTCTCGATATCGAGCTGCTCGGGCGGCATGTAGCCGATGGTGCCGCCGCGCGAGCCGCCAAAGCCACCGGCGGACGACAGTCGCGCCATGCCAAAGTCGGTGAGCTTTACATTGCCCGAGTGGTCGATGAGCACGTTGGCGGGCTTAATGTCCAGGTGGAGTACGCCATTGCTATGGGCGAAGGTGAGCGCCTGGCCCAGGGCATCGGCAATGGCCGCGGCCTCGTCAAAGGTGAGCGAGTGGCCGTCCACGCGATGCAAAAACTCGGCCAGCGACATACCGTCGACATACTCCATGACCAGGTAGGCATAGGCGGTGTCATGCGTAAAGTCGATGACCTGCACGATATTGGGATGTTGAAGCATGGCGGCAGTGTGCGCCTCGCGCAGGACATCCATGATGTCGCTGGCGGGCATGCCGGCGCCGTTGATAAGGGGGATGCGCTTAATGGCGACGCGGCGGCGCAGGTGCGTGTCGCGGCAAATCTCGATGGAGCCAAAACCGCCGGTCGCAAGTGTCTCGAGCGGCTGGTACCGCTTGAGCAGCTCGCGAGAGCTGGTGCCCTCCAAAGGAACGTCCGGCGAGAACCGGGCGGTATGTTGCGAGAAAAGCGGCATGGCCAACCCTCGTGCGTTTAAAGTTCGTTTGCGAGCGGCGGGCGTGGGGCCGAGCCATTCGCGGTGGCATAGATGCTGCTAGTGTAGCACGCTCGGGTGCATGGGGAGGATAGCGGGATGCGAGGCTGTCTGTCTGGTTTGGTCTTAGCGCTTCTTCTTGTTCTTCTTCTGCTTGCGCTGCTTGCCTTTGGTCTCCTGGGGCTTGTCGCCCTGCTTGGCCTCGGCGGCGGCCTTCTCGGCCTTCATCTTCTTGCGTTTGGTCTCGATGCGGAGTTTTTTGTTGATGCGCGCCTTGAGGAAGGGGCCAAACTGCTCGGCATCGCCGCGAACAAAGGTGTCCTTGGGGATCGTCACGCCCTGGTCGGCGAACATGGCCACAAAGATGCGCTCGCCGTCGAGCACGTGGTCGAGCTTCTCAAACGGGAAGAACTGCGACTTGCCGCTCTTGCCCCAGACCATCAGGCCGTCCTCGTTGGCGGCGACGCGGCGGTAGCGGCCGCCCATGGACTCGTCGGCCTCGACGGCATCGATAAAGTCGCGGGCGAGCGTGTGGTGGAGGTTCTTGCTCCACCAGGCCAAAAAGGCGCCGAACACGATCAGCACGACGCCGAACTTGATCCAGCTGCCGCCGGCCACCAGCATGCCGATGCCGATGAGCACGGCAATCGCGGCGGCGACGTACAGGGAGCCACGGCGCCTGGGCGAGGCGACCAGGCGGGCGAAGTCGGTGACGAGGTCGTTTTCGTACTGATACTCGTTGAGGTACAGAATGCCGTCATCGGCCGCGGCCTGCGCCTCGAGCGCGACCTCGACCTGGTCGGCTGCTTCGGAGGGAATGAGGTTGCTCTCTGCGTCTGCCATGCTCTTTGGACTCCTATCGCGGCGGGCTCGCCGTACGGGTTATTATGAATGCAGTATGCCGTGCGACCGCATGGCCGTCGCGGCAACAAGTCTCAGTATACCCGGGGGAGCACCCATGGAATCGTTGTACCGAAAGTATCGCCCGCTCACCTTCGACTCCGTGGTGGGCCAGCAGCATATCGTCTCGACGCTCGAACACGCCATCACCGAGGGGCGCCTGTCCCACGCCTACCTGTTCTGCGGACCGCGCGGCACGGGCAAGACCACTATGGCGCGCATTCTGGCCAAGGCGCTGCTGTGCCGCAATGCCGAGGCGGCGCGCGCCGAGGGTGCAAGCGGCTGCATGCCCGACGGTACTTGCGAGGAGTGCGAGCTCATTGCCGAGGGCAACCACCCCGATGTCTACGAGCTCGATGCCGCAAGCCGTACCGGCGTGGACAACGTGCGCGAGGAGATCATCAACTCCGTCAACTTTGCCCCGGTGCGCGGCAAGTACAAGATCTATATCATCGACGAGGTCCACATGCTCACGACGGCGGCGTTCAACGCGCTGCTCAAGACGCTTGAGGAGCCGCCGGCACACGTGATCTTTGTGCTGTGCACCACCGACCCGCAAAAGATTCTGGAGACCATCCTCTCGCGCTGCCAGCGTTTCGATTTCCATCGCATCGGCAACGAGGATATTGAGCATCGCCTGGCATACGTATGCGAGCAGGAGGGCTTCGATTACGACGACGAGGCGCTCGCCATCGTGGCGCGCCATGCCAAGGGCGGCATGCGCGACGCGCTCTCCACGCTGGAGCAGCTGAGCGTTTTTGGCAACGGTTCTGTGCATGCGGACGATGCCCGCTCGCTTTTAGGCGAGGTTTCGGACCAGATTCTGGGCGAGTTTTCCCGCGCCATTGCCGATCGCGATGTTGCCGAGCTCTATGGACTGATCCGTGCGCAGGTCGAGGAAGGAAACGACCTGCTGGAGCTGACGCGCGACCTGGTAGCGCATGTGCGTGACGTGTACGTTGCCTGCGTTGCCGGTGCCCGTGCCGAGCTGTTTGAGGGCGGCTCCGAGCAGGCCGAGGCGCTTGCTGCCGAGGCCGCTGCCTTTGGCGAGCATCCTGCCGACCGCCTGGCCCGCGTGCTGACGGTGCTCGACGATGCCGCACTGGAGATGAGGGGCGCGAGCGACGTGCGCCTGGTGCTCGAGATTGCCTGTACGCGTCTGGCACGTCCCGAGGCTGATTTAACGATTGAGGCATTGGCCGAGCGCGTGGCGCGTCTGGAGGCCATGGTTGCCAACGGCGCCGTGCCGGCGAGCGTGGCTGCTGCTCAGGCCACCGCGCCTGCAGCATCCGTACCCGCTGCTGCCCAGCAGCCGACGCTGATCTCGGGTGCCCGAGCCGCTACTCCGGCGGCATCTGCTACCACCGCTGATACGTCCGCGCGCCAGGGCGGTATGCCTTGGGACCGTGGTGCTGCCGCTCCGGCGGCTCAGCCTGCGCCCCGTTCTGCGTCCGTGTCGGCTTCCAAGCCTGCAGCGTCTGCACCTCAGTCTGCGCCAGCTCCGACGCCTCAGCCCGTTGCAGCCCCCGCGCCTGCCACCGTTCCGGCACCTAAGCCCCAGTCCAACAATGCCGCCCAGGTTGCCGCCGCCGGTGCTGCCGAGACGCCCGCGGTCGAGGATGCCGGAGAGCTGCAGCGCAAATGGGCCGAGGTTGTCGAGCGTGTCAAGGCGCGTCAGGCTTCCTACGCAGGGCTTTTGCTCAACGCCCGCGCCACGGCCGACGACGGCTCCAAGCTCACGGTCTCGTTCCCCGCGGGTTCGACTTTTGCCATTAAGATGCTCGGACGCGCCGACACGCAGTCGGTGGTCCTGCCGACAGTCAGTGCGGTCTTCGGTCGTCGCACCGTCGACTACGTCCTGGATGGAGGTGGCACGCTGGCTCCTCAACATGAGGAGCATTCTCCATCTGCACGGGCTGCGGCATCTGCGGACCCGCAACCCGTGTCCTCGGCGGCCCCTGCATCCTCGAACGTCAGCGCGACGCAGCCAAAAGCGGCACCGGTAGCGGCACCGACCCCGTCGGCGCCTGAACCCGCTGCGCCCAAACAGGCTGCTCCGGTCCCCGCGCCCAAGCCCGCCGCCGCGCCTGCGCCCAAGTCATCCGACCTGGGCAAAGCCCCCTGGCTGCGCTCCGACAACCCCGCTGGCGCTCCTGCCACGGGCAAGCTCCCGACCGAGCCCGCACCCCGAGCGCCCGAGCGCGCGTCCGCTCCCAAGGCTCAGCCGTCTGCGCAGTCTGCACCGTGGGAATCCGAGCAGGTGCCCTACGATGACGCCATGGTCGGCGGCTTTGCAGGCGATGCGAGCGGGGACGATCTGCCTCCGTTCGACGTGCCGGGTGCGACGCCCGCGCCCAAGCCCGCTGCAACTGCCCCCAAAGAGGAGGACGCTCCTGCAGCTCCCTGGGAGTCCAACCCCGGCGCGGGCAGTCCCTTCGGCCATCAGGGCGCAGCCCCAAGCATCCCGCAGACCGAGGACGAGGCCAAAGCCCTCATCCGCAGCGTCTTCGGTCAGTCCACCATCTTCAAACCGGTGGAGTAGCTGTACAGGCGGGTATACTGCTCAAGAAGAGACGTCTTTGAACGGAGCGAGCTTATGATGTGGGAATATGTCCGCCTTGAGGACGATACGCAAGTTTCGTATTCCGAAGTCCGTGAGGACAACACGGTGAAGGTTGTTGTGGAGCGCCCGCGCGATTGGGGTTTTGACGCGGCGGAGTGTATCTTGCCGGCATTCAATTGGGTGTCACATGAGGGCTTTAGCGAAGCGGACCTCAAAGAACTCGATGATTTCGTGCGTAACAATGCCCCGCTCATCCTGCGTTTTGCCTACGAAGGCGGACGAGTCTATGCCTAGTCTCTTCCGACTCGGCCATATATCACTTTCTTTTGTCCGGGCGCATTTGAATTTCGGACATGTGTAGCGTGGTGCCGCGTGTCTCGCATTCGAGCAGGCAGATGCGTGACGGTCGGCCTAGGGTGCTGAGGTCGACACGATACGTCGCGCGGCTGTCCGTGTACTCGACTTGCTCGGCGTCGAGGGTTGCTCCGATTGTCAAGAAAGCGCCTGGTTCGGCATCGACAATCTTGGAGTCCTTTATCTTGACCTTGAACTCTTGGTAGAGGGACGGGCTGTTGTAGTAAATGGTTCGGGTTCCGTCGGTGCATTCATCGGTCGTCTCCCATTTGACGACGGGCTGGTCCGAGCTGGCTATCAGCAGTTCTGCTCCAAAAGCTATGGCATGGGTGATGACAACCAGCAATGCCCAGCCGACAAAGAGATAGAGAACCACATATGCAACGGGGTGTTTTGAGCGGATGTTTTGGAGCGCGTCGGGGGCATTCATGGGGCACCTCCAAATTGCAATCTATGACAATCAAATTATACCCTGCCGCCATGTGCTCCGCCTCGAGCAGCGGTTTGGCATTTAGCTATTTAGTGGCACACATGAAATGCCGGATTCGGCTCTACTAGATTGAGTATGCGATATTATGCAACCTTGCATAATTCGGCCTTGCATAATCTTTGCGCGTGGTTTGTATTGGAGGACATGTATATCGACTGAGGTAGCGTGTCCGCCCCGCTTGCTTGCCCCGCGCCGTGGTACGATTTTTGAGTTTGAAAGTCCCGTCGCGCTCCGGCTGCCCTTGCAGCTTGTCGCGCGGCCGCACGTAAAGGAGCCATCATGGCCGGTATGAACATGCAGCAAATGATGAAGCAGGCTCGCAAGATGCAGGAGCAGCTTGCCGCCGCGCAGGAAAACCTTAAGTCCCAGACCGTCGACGCCTCTGCCGGCGGCGGCATGGTCAAGGTGACCGTTAACGGCGAGATGGAGCTCGTCAACCTCACCATCGACCCCGATGCCCTCGATCCCGAGGACGTCGATATGCTGCAGGACATGATCATGGCTGCCGTCAACGAGGCCGTCCGCGGTGTCAACGAGCTCGCCAACAAGCAGATGGGCGCCATCACCGGCGGCCTCAACATCCCGGGCATGCCGTTCTAAGACACGCATATATATGAGTGCCAACCATAGTCTGCAAAAATTGCTCGATGAGCTGGGCCGTCTGCCGGGCATTGGTCCCAAGTCGGCCCAGCGCATCGCCTATTACCTGCTCGAGGCCGATGCCGAGGAGGCGCGCCGCCTGGCCGAGGCTATCCTGGAGGTTAAGCAGGAGGTTCACTTTTGCAGCCGCTGCTTTAACTACGCCACGGCCGACGAGTGCTCCATCTGCCAGGATTCGATGCGCGATACCACTCGCATTTGCGTGGTGGGCGAGCCGCGCGATGTCCAGGCGATTGAGCGCACGGGCAGCTACCACGGTCTCTACCACGTATTGGGCGGCGTGATCAGTCCCATGGACAAGATTGGTCCCGAGCAGTTGCACATTCGTGAGCTGCTGGCACGCTTGGGCCACGAGGACATCCACGAGGTCATCATCGCCACCAACCCCAATATCGAGGGCGAGACCACGGCGAGCTACCTGGCCCGCACTATCAAGCCGCTGGGCGTTGAGGTATCGCGTCTGGCGAGCGGCCTTCCCGTGGGCGGCGACCTGGAGTATGCCGACGAGCTTACGCTTGGGCGCGCCATCGAGGCCCGTCGCACGATTTAGGTGGCGAGCCTGCTCCTGCCGTATGTCTTCATCGCGACGCACGGGGTAGCCATAATTTCCCCGTGCGACTGTAAGTTTGTTGTGCAACAAAGATGCTTTGTATCCGCTTATCGCATGGATGCTTCCACTCGCATCCTTAATTTGCCCATTCGTTGCGCAACCTTTTGGGTTCGCTGATACACTCAAATATGGATTCGAATGAATGCGCCGCTCCCGAGCGGCGTGTTTTTGTTGGAGGAGAACGCATGCGGCCCGGTGGCACTCAGACAAAGCGCGGCGCCGCGGTGCGCATGCGACGTCGACTGGGCTTGGCGCCGCGGGCGTACGCACTGCTGTCTTGCTCGCTGGTGCTGGTCATAGCTGGCGTTTCTGCCTATGGCATGACCGTGCCGTCCATGATGCAGGCACATGCCGCACGCGAACCGCGCGTGGGGCATGAGGTCAAAAGTGACCTGGGGACCACGACTGGATATGCTTGGGCAAGTGTGGTCGCGCATATTGTGTTTGGCACCGGCGACGCGGACGGCGCCGAGGCCCCGGACAACGAAGTCACGCTTGCCAATGGCAAAACCATCGTGCTCACCAACACCAAGATCATCGATCGGTTGTCCAACAATAGCGTGGCGGCAACGGTGAATAAGGTCGAGCAGCAGAAGGAGCAGGACGCCCAGCAGTCCGGAAAGCCCGGTAGCTCGGATACTTCTGGCTCCGGCTCGGATTCGTCGAGTTCGGGCGGTGGCTCTGGGTCGGGTTCCTCTGCCGGAGGGTCTGGAAACGGCGGCTCGACGGGCGGCAACACTGACAACGATGCAAACTCCGGTGGCCTTTCCGCTGCTGAGGAAGAGAGCATTCACAGCTGGCTTGTGACCAAGTACAACATGCTCGACGGCTATGTTTCTCGTGCCAATGACGTGGTCTCGACCTATAACTCTACGGGAGATCCCAGGCCGTGCGACAGCCTGGTCGGGGAGATGTTTGTCATTCGAGCCGAGTTCGGTCGTCAGACATTCTCGCCCCGGTCAAAGTGGTATCAGCAGTATGCCAATCTGTGGGGCTGTTACACCAACCTATGTCAATGGGTCGGCCATTACGGCGATGATGACGTCGCGCTCGGTAACTTCAACAATAACGTGGCGGCGCTTGCCCTATGATGACCGATCTTGCATCCACCACACCACAATCGCTCGGTCGCGATCCCATGGTCGGCCTGCGCCTGGCGCGTGTCGACGGGTTTGAGCCGGCCATTGCGCTCGGTCAGGGCGAACTGCCTGCCTATCTGCGTCGTTTTACGATGCTGTTTGCCGACGATGCCACCATGCGCCGTGGCGGTATCGGCCGCGTGACGCGTGCCGTCAACGCCCAAGGCGAGGCCGTGGCACTCAAACAGCTCATCTTGCCGACGCGCGATGAGTTTGACGACGATGCCGCTCACGAGGCGCTGGTCGCCAAGTTCAAGGCGGCGTTTCGCGAGGAATACGAATGCCATCGCGCCCTTTCGGGCCTTAAGGGCTTTCCCCGCCTCTATGGCTGGGGCGAGGTCGACGGTGTGCCTGCAATTGTCATGGAATGGGTCGAGGGCGAGACGCTTGCCCGCTTGCGTTCGCGACTTGCCGTGGACGATGCCGGACGCCTGTCGCCGCTTGTGGCGGCGCGTCTGGGTCGCGACCTGTTCGATCTGCTCTGCCGTATGAGCCTGGTGGGCGAGGGCTTTGTCCATCGCGATATCTCGCCCGCTAATATTATGGTGCGTACGGCGCGTCTACCGCTTGACCGGCAGCTTGCCGAGGGCACCTTTGACCTGTGCCTGATCGACTTTGGCTCGTCGCTGGCGCTTGAGCCTGCGTCGGCCGTGGCCGGTACCGGCGGCAAGGCGTCGTTTACGGAGCGTTATGCCACGCTGCGTCGCGCGACGGTTGCCTATGCCCCGCCCGAGATGCTCACCGACGATATTCCCGACCTGCGCGCTTTGCGTATGTCGCCGGCGATTGACGTCTATGCCGCGGCAAGCACGGTTTACGAGCTCATTGCCGGCATCGCGCCATACGAAGCCGCGCCGAGCACTTCGGGCACCTCGGGTTCGCGCAAAAAGACGCGCGACATCGCGAGCCCCTACCGTCTCAAGATGGACACGCGGCCCGACTATCCCATTGGTGCCCATGCGCCCGGTTGTGATTTGACGCAGCTGCTTCATCGCGAGCCCGATGTGGCGCTCGCCGCGGCCGAGCAGGCCCAGCAGCTGGGGCTTGAGCCGGATTCCGAGGAGCTACGCGATGCGCTGGCGTTTGTCGATGCCCAGCTGTTCGACGTGGTGATGGCCTGTCTGTCCAGCCATCAAAAAGATCGTCCCGAGCCGGCGGCGGTCGAGGCGGCGCTCTCGGCGTTTTGTGACCACTATGCGCAAAATGTCGGTCGTTCGCTCCGCGGCGAGCCGCTCACGCCGTGCCCCATGGATGCGTCCGGCCGCGCGGTTCGTCGCGCGCTGATGGTCGGCGCGGCGGTCGTCTGTGGCGTGGTTTGGGCTGCGGTCGTGGTTTCGGCCGCGCTGCTGGCGTCGGGCGCTCGCGTGACGGCGACTTTGGGATCGCTCGTGTGGTCTGGGTCGCTACCGGGTGTTATTGCCGCACTGGCGCTGGCGCTGCCAGGCATGGCCGGCGTTGCCGCGGGGGCACTTGCGCGCGATCGACGCTCGGGGTTCCTGCAGGGTGTGCTTGCGCTTTCTGCCTGCGAGGTTCCGGTACTGGTTGTGACTGCATGTAGCGTATTTTCCCAACGCGCCGTGATGGGCGGCCTTGTTGCCGCTTTGGTTGCAACCTATACGCTTACGTGGTTTTTGCTTGCGATGGGCTTTGCCTTTGAACTTCCCGTTTCGGCACCGCGACGCACAAAAGCCCAGATGGCGACTCCGCTTGCCGGTGGAGCCGCAGCTGCCCGTACTTTTGGCGGACCTGTCGAAGTACCGTCCGATTCTATTTCTACGACCAAGGAGGCCTAGGTCATGGCATCTCAAGTTGAGCTCACCCCATGCGGGGCCATGTTTGACATCTTTAAGCGCGCGGCGCATCTGAGCCATATCGAGCTGTGCGGCTTGGTGCTTTCGTCCCGTCCGCTCGCCGACGGCCGCAGCCCGCAGAGCCGAGCCGCCGATCGCTCTTGGGTTTCCCGCTTTATCGTTCGCGCGCCGGTCGGCACGCTTCAGCAGCGCTACTTTGCCGAATACGGTACCTCGGCTGCGCGTATTATGTCGCAACTGGCCCTGCGCCAGCGCAATCCCATGGACTCCACGGCTGTGATCAATATGGTGTGCGGCCCTGCAGGTGAACCGATGGTACGCGCGCTCGAAGAGTGCCACCAGGACACGAATCTCTATCGCAACGCGCTCGATCGCCTGTCCCAGGCGGCGGAACTCATGCCCGCCGAGCGCGCCGAGGCCGTGCTGGTGCTGTTTGTCGCCGTCGGTTGTTCGGCGGATGTGCGGTCCTCGGTGAACTATGCCATCGACTACGCGCGCGCGACCTGTGGCGGAGGCACATCCACGCCGCGTTCGCTTGGCATGTCGATGACCGCGGGCGAACGCGAACCCGCCCCGGCGCACCCCTTGGGCTTGCTGCGCGTACAAAACAGTTTTGTCGTGAGCGCCCCGCGCTGGATTCAGCCGAGCGAGCAGGGTGTTGAGATTGGCGCGCTGGCCACTGGTGAGGGCGATATTACCGACGTCGGCGACGATGTCTCGGCCCGCCATGCCCATATCTGGTGCGATGCTCAAAATATCTGGCACGTCGAGGACTTGTCGTCCACCAACGGAACCGTGGTGGTAAACGGGGCCACGCGCGTCTGCATTCAGGTCGAGCCCGGCCGTTCCGCCCAACTCAATCCCGGCGACGAGCTCAAGCTCGGCGAATCCACTACCTACGCCATCCTCTTCGGTGCCCTCTAGCCAGTCCCGCCAAATGGTCCCTCCGTCCCCAAGGGATCATTTTGCTCCCGGCAGTCACCCGAGGTAAACCTTTACCGCCCGCCTATATTTGCCGAAATTACACTTGACGGCGGGGTACAATAAACCCGCATGCGGATTTCCGTTGCGGGCGCTTCCCATCGCCGGGGCGTGCCCGGGAGCATCCGGCATGCGGCCTTTGCGGCGCTCGGTCATGTGCAAGACGGGCGGTCGGGCCTGTAGGGCGCATCAGCTGCCCCTCGCCTCGGCATGTCTTCTCTCCACGCCATGTACCTGCTGCTGAGCCTGCCTGCCAGATGATTGGAAGCAACAGCGTAAATCCCATCACGCCAACATCCCGGCGATCGCCGGGGCCTGTATACCTATATGAGAGGAGAGGGGTATATGGCGCGTAAGTTTAAGTCTATGGACGGCAACGAGGCGGCCGCATATGTTTCGTATGCGTACACCGAGGTAGCGGGAATCTATCCCATTACGCCGTCCAGCCCGATGGCCGACCATGTCGACCAGTGGGCGGCCCAGGGTCGCAAGAATATCTTCGGCACCCCGGTCAAGGTCGTCGAGATGGAGTCCGAGGCAGGTGCGGCCGGTACCGTTCACGGTTCGCTGGGCGCCGGTGCTCTGACCACCACCTACACGGCTTCTCAGGGTCTGCTCCTGATGATCCCGAACATGTACAAGATCGCGGGCGAGCAACTCCCGGGCGTCTTCCACGTCTCCGCGCGTTGCGTCGCTTCCCACGCCCTGAACATTTTTGGCGATCACTCCGACGTCATGGCCTGTCGTCAGACCGGCTTCGCCATGCTCGCCGAGGGCAACGTCCAGGAGGTCATGGACCTCTCGCCGGTGGCTCACCTTGCCGCCATCGAGGGTAAGACCCCGTTCCTTAACTTCTTCGACGGCTTCCGCACCAGCCACGAGATCCAGAAGGTCGCCATGTGGGACTACAAGGATCTGGCCGAGATGTGCGACATGGACGCCGTCCAGGCTTTCCGCGACCACGCGCTCAACCCTGAGCACCCGCACACCCGCGGCAGCCACGAGAACGGCGATATCTTCTTCCAGAACCGTGAGGCCTGCAACAAGGTCTACGACGAGCTTCCCGCCGTCGTCGAGGGCTACATGAAGAAGATCAACGAGAAGCTCGGCACCGATTACGGCCTGTTCAACTACTACGGCGCTCCCGATGCCGACCGCGTCGTCGTGTGCATGGGCTCCTTCTGCGACGTGCTCGAGGAAGTCATCGACTACCTCAACGCTCACGGCGAGAAGGTCGGCCTGGTCAAGGTTCGTCTGTTCCGTCCGTTCTCCATCAAGCACTTCGTCGACGTTCTCCCCGAGACCGTCCAGAAGATCGCCGTCATGGACCGCACCAAGGAGCCGGGTTCCATCGGCGAGCCGCTCTACCAGGACGTCGTCTCCGCTCTCTACGAGGCCGGCAAGACGGGCATCAAGGTCGTCGGCGGCCGTTACGGCCTGGGCAGCAAGGACACGCCTCCCGCGTCCGCGTTCGCTGTCTTCGAGGAGCTCAAGAAAGACGAGCCCAAGCGCGAGTTCACCATCGGCATCGTCGATGACGTGACCAACCTGAGCCTGCCCGAGGCCGAGGATGCGCCCAACACCGCAGCCCCCGGCACCATTGAGTGCAAGTTCTGGGGTCTGGGTGGCGACGGTACCGTCGGCGCCAACAAGAACTCGATCAAGATCATCGGCGACCACACCGACAAGTACGTCCAGGCCTACTTCCAGTACGACTCCAAGAAGACCGGCGGCGTCACCGTCTCGCACCTGCGCTTTGGTGATTCTCCGATCCGTTCGCCGTACTACGTGACCAAGGCCGACTTTGTCGCCTGCCATAACCCCAGCTACATCGTTAAGGGCTTCAAGATGGTTCGCGACGTCAAGCCGGGCGGCACCTTCCTGGTCAACTGCCAGTGGAGCGACGAGGAGTTCGCCGAGCACATGCCCGCCGTGGCCAAGCGCTACATCGCGAACAACAACGTCAACGTCTACCTGATCGACGCTATCGACCTGGCCGCTAAGGTCGGCATGGGCAAGCGCACCAACACGGTGCTCCAGTCCGCCTTCTTCGCGCTGGCCAAGGTCCTGCCCGCCGAGGACGCCCTGCAGTACATGAAGGACGCGGCTACCAAGTCCTACATGAAGAAGGGCCAGGCTATCGTCGACGCCAACCACAAGGCCATCGATGCCGGCGCTACCGCCTTCCGTAAGTTCGAGGTTCCGGCCGACTGGGCTACCGCCGAGGATGCCGCCCCCGTCGAGCTCTCCGAGGAGACCAAGTCCGCTATCGCCCAGCAGGTCAAGAACCTGCTCGAGCCCATCGATCGCATGGACGGCGACAGCCTGCCCGTTTCCGCCTTTGTCGATTGCGCCGACGGCCAGTTTGAGCTGGGCGCCTCCGCATACGAGAAACGCGGCGTCGCCGTGGTCGTTCCTCACTGGGACGAGACCAAGTGCATCCAGTGCAACCAGTGCGCCTATGTGTGCCCGCATGCCACCATCCGTCCGTTCGCGATGACCGAGGACGAGGCTGCCGCCGCGCCCGAGGCTACCCGCACGCTCGACGCCATGGGTCCCAAGGCCAAGGGCATGAAGTTCACCATGGCCGTGTCCCCGCTCGACTGCATGGGCTGCACCAACTGCGTCAAGGTCTGCCCCAAGGGCGCCCTCGAGATGGTTCCCACCGAGCAGGAGATGGACCAGCAGCCCGTTTGGGACTACATGGTCGAGAACGTCTCCGAGAAGAAGGAGCTCATCGCGGCCAACGTCAAGGGCAGCCAGTTTAAGCAGCCCTACCTGGAGTTCTCCGGCTCCTGCGCCGGCTGCGCCGAGACCGCCTATGCACGTCTGGTGACCCAGGTCGCCGGCGACCGCATGTTCATTTCCAACGCCACCGGCTGCTCCTCCATTTGGGGCAACCCCGCTGCCACCGCTCCTTACTGCAAGGACAAGGACGGTCACGGCCCGGCGTGGAACAACTCCCTGTTCGAGGATAATGCCGAGCATGGTCTGGGCATGGCCGTTGGCTATGAGGCCGTTCAGCACAAGCTGATCGCCGCTACCCAGGAGATCATCGCCTCCGATGGTCCGTCCGATGAGCTCAAGGCCGCCGGCCAGGCTTGGATCGACTCCGTCAACGACGCCGAGGCCTCCAAGACCGCTGCCGCTGCCTACGTTGCCGAGCTTGAGAAGTGCGGCTGCGACGCTTCCAAGGCGATCCTCGCCGACAAGGCTTACCTCACCAAGAAGTCCTTCTGGATCTTCGGCGGCGACGGCTGGGCCTACGACATCGGCTTCGGTGGCTTGGACCACGTCCTGGCTTCCGGTCACAACGTCAACGTCTTCGTCTTCGACACCGAGGTTTACTCCAACACCGGTGGTCAGGCCTCCAAGGCCTCGAACCTGGGCCAGGTCGCTCAGTTCGCCGCTGCCGGTAAGGTGACCAAGAAGAAGTCTCTGGCCGAGATTGCCATGAGCTACGGCTACGTCTACGTGGCACAGGTTGCCATGGGCGCCAACCCGGCTCAGACCCTCAAGGCCATCCACGAGGCCGAGGCCTACGACGGCCCGTCCCTCATCATCGGCTACAGCCCCTGCGAGATGCACTCCATCAAGAAGGGCGGCATGCAGAACTGCCAGGCCGAGATGAAGAAGGCTGTCGAGTGCGGTTACTGGAACCTCTTCCGCTTCAACCCCGAGGCTGCTGCCGGCAAGAAGTTTTCGCTCGATTCCAAGGAGCCCGCGGGCGGTTACCAGGAGTTCCTGATGAACGAGGCCCGTTACGCTTCGCTGACGCGTTCCTTCCCCGAGCGCGCCGAGGAGCTCTTCAAGGAGAACGAGCAGGCCGCCATGGACCGCTACGCTCACCTGCTGAAGCTCAAGACGGTGTACAACGAGGCCTAGGTCTCCCACCGCAGGATCTGAGGGCTGACCTTCGCGGACGTCCTCGGACATGAAAGAACCCCCGCTGCGCACTACGTGCGGCGGGGGTTCTTTCGTCCTGCGGAGTGTCCGCGAAGGTCAGCCCTCAGATCCTGCTACGACTACATCCTCGGATTGTGTGGGCTGATGAAGGACGTGGTTGTGGAGGCCTTTGGTCCCCTTCGCTGTTTCGCGGCTTTGCCGCGAAACCTCGCGCCACTTTGGGGCTGATTGCTTTTTGGAGCTCATCTATATTCCTTATGCTGGATGAAAAGCCCCATGTTTTTGTCGGAGTGCATACTCGTCTTATTAATGCATAGAATCTCGTATAGTGCGAGTAAGATATTGCGCTGTCCGTTTTGTGTTTAGCAGAGATATAGTTTGCATAATCTGGTCTAATCCCTGCTCTATTAAAATAAAGTCGCACGTAAATGGCGTAGATATACCTGAGCTGGGCTTCTATACGCTGAGCGGGTAAAAACGACCGTTCACCGTTCAACTGTTTTCAAAATGAATAAAATGAGGGATAACAAGAATATAAACCTTAATAAACTCGCGTATCGCACGGACACGGGTTATTAATGGGTTGTAGGCCTTTTACAGAAGGGATTCCAGCAATGTCTAAGCCTCTTGGCAAGCCCGATCGTATTGTCGTCGCCCTTGGCGGCAACGCCCTCGGCAACAACCCCGTCGAGCAGATCGAGGCCGTGAGCAACACCGCCCACGCGCTCCTCGGCCTCATCGAGCAGGGCAACGAGATCATCATCACCCACGGCAACGGCCCGCAGGTCGGCATGATCCAGAACGCCTTCGCCGCCGCCCACGACGCCATCGGCACCCCCGAGATGCCGCTGCCCGAGTGCGGCGCCATGTCCCAGGGCTACATCGGCTACCACCTGCAGCAGGGCATCGGCCGCGAGATGCACAAGCGCTATAAGCGTTGGCACGCCGCCACCGTCGTCACCCAGATCGAGTGCGATCCGGATGATCCCGCGTTCAAGAACCCGACCAAGCCGATCGGCCCCTTCTACACCGAGGAGCAGGCCAAGGAGTTCATGGCCGAGGATCCCTCCAAGGTCTTCGTCGAGGACTCCGGCCGCGGCTGGCGTCGCGTCGTCGCCTCCCCCGATCCCAAGAAGATCGTCGAGGCCGACTCCATCCTCAACCTGCTCGACAACGAGTTCATCGTCATCGCCTGCGGTGGCGGCGGCATCCCCGTCGTCCGCGACTACGAGAACAAGGGCTGCTACAAGGGCGTTCCCGCCGTCATCGACAAGGACCTGGGCGGCGAGCTGCTGGCCGAGGACTGCGACGCCGACGTCCTGTTCCTGCTGACCGCCGTTGAGCATGTCGCCATCAACTTTGGCAAGCCCAACCAGGAGGAGCTCGAGGACCTCACCGCCGACGAGGCCGAGCGCCTGGCCGACGAGGGCCAGTTCGGCAAGGGTTCCATGGAGCCCAAGGTCCGCGCTGCCATCAAGTTCGCCCGTTCCCGCAAGGGCCGCACCTGCATCATCGGCGCCCTGGACAAGGCCGCCGAGACCATGGCCGGCCTCTCCGGTACCCGCATCCACGAGTAGTCTCTACTCTGTTGCCTCTCTCGTGGGCGCCAGGCAAAGCGCCCACAAACTAGCCTCTCTTCATGAGCCCCGCGGTCCGCTCCGACTGCGGGGCTTTTGCTGTTGAGGTGACTGTTCATGGGTGGTCATTGGGGACAGACTTAAATGAGTGGTCGCCCAATGACTACTCATTTAAGTCTGTCCCCAATGACAAGATCCGATCCAATTAGATGCTCAGGTCATGGGATGCCTGAAACCAGACGATGACTCCGAGAATCCTGATTCGGCGTTTGTCCAGCACAATATCCGGTTCCGATGTGCGATATGAGTAGGATGACAGCATCACTGTGTTCGTGCCGGTGCTATACCGCCGTATGACCACTCTGGAATTATCGGACAAGGCGAGGACGGAGCATCCGTTCCAGGGCTTCAGGTTGGGGTCCACTAGGAGAAAGGATCCCATCGGATAGCATTTGGACATGGCAGATGTGTCCATTTGAACAAAGAAACACCCACGATGTTTTTTGAATACGGATGAGGGGAGCGCCGTTGTTCCGGTCTGCTTAAGTCCTGTTCTGCCTCCATTCATCTGGATTTTAAATACATCGCAAAGGGAGTCAGTAGCAGTTTCCTTGGAATTCGGCTTCCGTCCTCCGTGGTCGAGCTTTGCGGCAAGCCCTGCGGTTTCTGATGCGAGGTCGTCAAGCTGCAGATTGAATTTCGAAACGATCTTGAGCAGTGTCGACCGGCGGATGGCATAGCGGTCCTTTTCCCAACGGCATACCGTTTCTTTGGAGACGCCGACGAGTGCCGCGAACTCCTCCTGCGTGAGCTGGTCGCGCTTGCGAAGCGCCTTTATGTTTTGACCCGTTCCCATGTTATGAAGCGCGGACGAGGGGAAGGCAGAGGCAGTTGGGGCCGCCAAAGCCGTTTGTCAGCTCGAAGATGGAGATGGGAACAAGTTCAATACCGGCCTGCTCCAGTGCCTTGTTCGTCTCGGTGTTCTCTTCGTATACGCAGACCTTGCCGGGCTCCAGGCAAAGCGTGCTTATAGCATTGTTGGTTCTTTCGACCTCTGCCGCTCCGGGATTTGAGCCGCCGCAAGGGATAAATTGCGGTGAACTTAAACCCAGGGCTAATCCCAGCGCTTCTTTTAGTCCGCCTTCGACATGACGCGCCCGGGTTGTCCTTTCCGATCTGCCTCGTGTAATGCAGTAGACCCGCGCTTGGTCCAGGAGCTCCCGGTCAATGAGGAATGTCTCATAGTTAACACGAGCAAAGTATGTGTCGAGATGAATGCAGAGATCATCGTAGGGAACCTCAATGGCCCATACGGACTCAATAGTCGAGTTCTCGTCCCAGAGCAAGTTGTTCGCTAGGGTGTCTATAGCTGCTGGCTCGGTTCGTTGAGAGATGCCAACGGCTACATTTTCGCTGTTGAGGTTGTGAAGGTCGCCGCCTTCAATGTGGTAAGTCGATTCATGCTTGAAGAACTGAGGAGTCTCGCGGAAATCCGGATGATAGTTAAAAATCGTTTTATAGGCGATAACCTCACGGTTGCGCTCTGGCCAGTACATATGGTTGAGCGTGACACCTTCGCCGATGACGCTTGCTGGATCGCGCGTAAACCACATGGTGTTAAGGGGGGCTATGAGAAGGTCGTCGGGTGAGTATGCGTCTCCCGTCAGCTTTGAGAGGCTGAACACCTCCTTGTTCGTGTCGAAGACCTGGGAGTAGCGAACGCCGTTGACGGCTGCCTGGACCAGGTCGCGGGAACCTTCGATATGCTCAAGATACTCGCGAATGGCGGACTCGAGCTCCATGCCCCTCGCGCCGCATTCTGAAATGTAGCTATCGATAAAAGAGCGACGCGCTTGCTCTGTCGCATCAAGGGCTTCGGTAAGAAGGTTCTCGAGATAGAGAATCTCTACCCCTTCGTGCTCGAGCATCGCCGAGTAAGCATGATGCTCCCTAAGGGCTTTATCAAGATCGAATGAGCTGCTAGACGGACGCAACGTAAAGACCCGATTGAACTGCCCGTCGGGGTAGTTGCGCGTTTCGGGGCCGGGGCAGTGCAGGAGGGCCTTTTTTAGCTTTCCTATTTCGTTTTGAACATGTAGTGCGGACATAAGACCTCGCTTTGGCGATGAGTATTGATTGCTTCCATAGTGGCACATTACGAGTTCGATTCAATTTACATCATATCTGTCACAGGTGAATGGCACGAACCGGCTTAGTAATTGATGTCAAACATCAATCTAGAAAGCAAATTGACAAATTACGTCAATCTAAAGTCCGTTTACGGGTCGATGCGCTTCGCTGGCGGGCGAAGAGACGGAAGGGTGTTTTGCGCGATGACACAATGGCTTTGCCGGCAACGAAAAACCCCTGAATTAAGGAGGAGAGATGGCAGAGACAGAAAAGAAGCGCACTCTTCGAGTCCCGCACGTGTACACCATCATTCTCGTCTTGATGGCCGTATTTGCCGTTCTGACCTGGGTCGTGCCTTCGGGTTCGTTTGAGCGCCAGGAGGTTAACGGTCGCGAGGTAACGGTCTCGGGCACCTATGAGCCTGTCGATAAGGTCTATACGGACGAGGACGGCAACGAGGTCGATCTTCGCCAAGGCATCTTCGAAGTACTTGAGGCCCCTGCGATCGGCATCCAGCAAGCGGTCGAGGTCGTTGCATTCATTATGATCGTGGGAGGTTCCTTCCAGGTCATCACGGCGACCGGAGCCATCACGAGCGGCGTCGCCCGAGTGGTGAAGAAGTTCAAGAGCAAGGACGTCCTCATTATTCCGATCCTAATGGTGCTTTTTGCCTTGGGCGGCAGCACCTTTGGTATGGCAGAGGAGACGCTTCCGTTCTTTGCGATTCTTATGCCGATCATGATGGCCATGGGCTTCGACTCAATTACAGCGTTCATGACGGTGTTTGTGGGTGCCCGTATCGGATACATCGCATCTACCGTAAACCCGTTCAACGTCCTGATTTCCCAGGGCATCCTCGGTATCCAGGGCAACCCCCAGCTTTGGTTGCGTACTATCGCCCTTGTCGTGCTCACTGCAGTTGCCATCGCATGGGTTGTGATGTATGCCCTCAAGGTTAAGAAGAATCCCGAGGCATCCCCAGCTTTCCACGATGATATCGAGAAGCGCAAA
The DNA here is from genome assembly GCA_905199605.1 of uncultured Collinsella sp. Classification (GTDB taxonomy): domain Bacteria; phylum Actinomycetota; class Coriobacteriia; order Coriobacteriales; family Coriobacteriaceae; genus Collinsella. The sequence goes on along the minus strand of CAJKHC010000006.1, from coordinate 108,794 downwards.
GAGTTTGGTGCGGACGAGAATCTCCTCGATAGCGAGTTCACCGCTAGGCAAAAAGCCGTTATGGTTATTTTCGTGCTTGGACTTGCCGCCATCATTTGGGGTCTGGTGGCCCAGGGCTGGTACATGAACGAAATCTCTGCGATTTTCTTGGCCATGGCCCTTCTTTCGGGTGTTGTTTCCGGGATGAATGAGAAGGAGATCGCTGGCGAGTTCGTTAAGGGAATTGCAGACTTCGCGTTCTCTGCCATCGTTGTTGGCCTCGCCCGCGGAATCCTCGTAATCGCCAATGACGGCCTCATCATCGATACGATTCTCAACACGCTCGCCACGGCTCTCTCTGGAGTTCCGGCAGTTATCTTTACGAGCATTCTCTACGTCGTGGATAACCTTCTGTCGATCCTCGTTCCGAGCTCCTCGGGCATCGCTGCTCTTACGATTCCCATTTTCGGCCCGCTTGTTGAGCTGATGGGCTTAAACCCCGAGGCTGCAGTTACCGGCCTTTCCATGGGCAGTGCTGCCATGTCTCTCATTTCGCCGACAAGCGCGATGCTCGTTGCCGGTCTTGGCGTCTGTAAGATTCCGCTTGGCCAGTGGTGGAAGGTCGCTTGGAAATTCTTCCTGGTCGTAAGCGTTATCTGCATGGCATTCACTGCGGTTTCGGGTCTTATCCCCCTGCCGTAAATGCAAAACCCCACATACAAGTTGTGAGAAAGAAGGATAGAGATGAACAAAGGACTGAACGTTCATAGCGAGATTGGCGCCCTCAAGAAGGTGTGCGTCCATCGCCCCGGTATGGATCTTGTAAACATGAAGGCGGAGGATTTCGACCGCGTTTGGATTCACGACGCGTTCTATCTGGACTATGCCCAGAAAGAGCACGATCAGTTTACCGACCTTCTTCGCGGCGCTGGCGCCGAGGTCGTCTATATGGAAGAGCTGCTCGCTGAGACGTTTGACAAAGTCGAGGGCACTCGCGCAGAGTTCATGACGAAGTTCATGGGTGAGTCCGGCATCTCCAACGCGGCCCTTCGCCAGGCCGTTGTCGAGAAGCTTGATTCGATTAAGGACAACAAGGAGTTTGTCCTTGCTGCCATGGGCGGCCTCTACGTTCGCGACCTCGAGATCCCCAAGGTTGGCGGTTCTCTTGCCAGTATGGACGGCGAGGAGTTGAAGGCTGACGATATGGTGCTGTTCCCCATGCCGGCCTCGTATTTCTCCCGTGACCCTCTGGCTGTCGTGGGCAAGGGCGCTACCATGAACCGCATGTACTGGAATCAGCGCAACCGCGAGGTAATCTTCTACGAAACGGTGCTGCGCAACCATCCCGATTACGCCGGTAGCCCCATCTGGTACGACCACAACAGCGAGTGGCATATCGAGGGCGGCGATATCCTCAACATCAACGCCAAGACGCTCGCCATCGGTATTTCCGAGCGCACCCAGACTGCGGCCATCGATGAGCTCGCCAAGAATATGTTCTGGGGTTCCGATGAGGCCGAGATCGAGAACATCTATGCCATCAAGATCCCGCACGGCTACGCCTACATGCACCTCGACACCGTCTGCACGCAGGTCGATCGCGATAAGTTCACGGTCTATCCCGGCATCTACCAGACGCTTCGTGCCTACCGCCTGACCAAGGGCGATTCGGAGGGGGAGGTGCATATCGAGGAGCTCGAGGGCACCCTGCAGCATATTCTCGAGCTTGCGACGGGTATGGACCACATCACCATGATTGAGTGCGGTGGTGGCGATCCGATCGAGGCTTCTCGTGAGCAGTGGAACGATGGTTCCAACACTCTTGCGGTCGCACCGGGCAAGGTCTGCGTGTATGAGCGCAACGTTGTCACCAACGATGCTCTTTACAAGGCCGGCGTCGAGCTGCTCGTCGCCCCCTCCGAGGAGCTTTCTCGCGGTCGCGGCGGCCCGCGCTGCATGACCATGCCGTTCTGGCGTGAGGAAATCTAGTCAGCGTTAGCGTATCTGGGCGGCGCGTGTGCGTCTGCGCCGCCCATCCCTCCTTGTGTGTTCCAACAACCGAAAGGACTCAAATCATGGCTCTTAATCTTTCTGGTCGAAGCGTTCTTACCCTGCTTGACTTTACGTCCGAGGAAATCGAGTACATGCTCGACCTCTCAAAGAACTTCAAGGATATGAAGCGCGCCGGTTATCCGCACCGCTTTCTCGAGGGCAAGAACATTGTCCTGCTGTTTGAGAAGACCTCCACGCGCACGCGCTGTGCCTTCGAGGTCGGCGGTATGGACCTGGGTATGGGCGTGACCTACCTCGACCCCGGCTCGTCGCAGATGGGCAAGAAAGAGTCCATCGAGGATACCGCCCGCGTGCTCGGTCGCATGTATGACGGTATTGAGTATCGCGGCTCCGACCAGTCGATCGTCGAGGAGCTTGCCGCCAAGGCTGGCGTTCCCGTCTGGAACGGTCTGACCAACGAGTACCATCCCACCCAGGCCCTTGCCGACATTCTTACCATGCGTGAGGAGTTTGGCGACACGCGCGGCATGAAGCTCACCTATATGGGCAAGGAGCAGGGCAACGTCAGCGACTCCCTGATGGTTATCTGCGCCAAGCTCGGCATTAACTTCTGCTCCTGCGGACCCAAGGGCGATGTCGAGGGCGCCACGCACTTCGATCCCGAGCTTCTTGAGCGCTGCCAGGAGATCGCCGCTCAGAATGGCTGCACGATCCAGCTTACTGAGGATATCGACGAGGGCGTCAAGGATGCAGACGTGATCTATACGGACGTTTGGGTCGGTATGGGCCAGGCTGAGGAGCTGTGGAAGAGCCGAATCGATCTTCTCTCTCCCTATCGAGTAACGCCCGAGGTCATGGCCAAGGCAAACCCCGGCGCCATCTTTATGCACTGCCTGCCGAGCTTCCACGATACGCAGACCACCATCGGCGCCGAGATTGCCGAGAAGTTCGGCGTGACCGAGATGGAGGTTTCCGATGAGGTCTTTGAGAGCGCGCAGTCTCGTGTGTTCCAGGAGGCCGAGAACCGCATGCATACCATTAAGGCCATGATGTACGCGACGCTTCGCTAGTAGCTGGGAAGTGAACGAACACTATGAGTAAACCGTACGGTAAGCCCGATCGTATTGTCGTCGCCCTTGGCGGCAACGCCCTCGGCAACAACCCCGTCGAGCAGATCGAGGCCGTGAGCAACACCGCCCACGCGCTCCTCGGCCTCATCGAGCAGGGCAACGAGATCATCATCACCCACGGCAACGGCCCGCAGGTCGGCATGATCCAGAACGCCTTCGCCGCCGCCCACGACGCCATCGGCACCCCCGAGATGCCGCTGCCCGAGTGCGGCGCCATGTCCCAGGGCTACATCGGCTACCACCTGCAGCAGGGCATCGGCCGCGAGATGCACAAGCGCTATAAGCGTTGGCACGCCGCCACCGTCGTCACCCAGATCGAGTGCGATCCGGATGATCCCGCGTTCAAGAACCCGACCAAGCCGATCGGCCCCTTCTACACCGAGGAGCAGGCCAAGGAGTTCATGGCCGAGGATCCCTCCAAGGTCTTCGTCGAGGACTCCGGCCGCGGCTGGCGTCGCGTCGTCGCCTCCCCCGATCCCAAGAAGATCGTCGAGGCCGACTCCATCCTCAACCTGCTCGACAACGAGTTCATCGTCATCGCCTGCGGTGGCGGCGGCATCCCCGTCGTCCGCGACTACGAGAACAAGGGCTGCTACAAGGGCGTTCCCGCCGTCATCGACAAGGACCTGGGCGGCGAGCTGCTGGCCGAGGACTGCGACGCCGACGTCCTGTTCCTGCTGACCGCCGTTGAGCATGTCGCCATCAACTTTGGCAAGCCCAACCAGGAGGAGCTCGAGGACCTCACCGCCGACGAGGCCGAGCGCCTGGCCGACGAGGGCCAGTTCGGCAAGGGTTCCATGGAGCCCAAGGTCCGCGCTGCCATCAAGTTCGCCCGTTCCCGCAAGGGCCGCACCTGCATCATCGGCGCCCTGGACAAGGCCGCCGAGACCATGGCCGGCCTCTCCGGTACCCGCATCCACGAGTAGCCTCTACTCTGTTGCATCTCTCGTGGGCGCCAGGCAAAGCGCCCGCAAACTAGCCTCTCTTCATGGGCCCCGCAGTCCGCTCCGACTGCGGGGCTTTTGCTATTCACCTAGTCCCCGATGGGTGGGTAGTCATTGGGGACGTTCTTAAACGACTAGTCAAACAAGAACGTCCTCAATGACTACTAATTTAAATCTGTCCCCAATGACTGCGGAAAGCGCATCTCACACCGATGCATTGCTTTCGGGCCCTCTCTCCGTGCTCCCTATAAGTTCAGCTGGACTCCCCGCAACCTGTTCCGCGTTGGCGGAACGAGCGCGACGTGGAGTGTCACTCTTTACCGCGTTAGACTAGACGCAGGGAAAGGAGGAGGACATGGATGCTCGCGTCAAGCAGCTTGTAAATATGATCGAGGACGCTCAGCCTGTCGCTGTCGCGGTACTTGCCAAGCGTCTCGAGGTAAGCGAGCGCGCCGTGAGAAACTATATCCATCGCGCAAACGACAGCCTTGCAGGGGTTGCACGCATCGTTGGCAGCAAGGGGCAGTATCGTATCGATGTTGCACGTGCAGATGAGCTTGCTCGCTTGCTAGACGGTGCGGCTCTGGCCCATCCGGGCATTCCTGATACGCGCGATGGCCGTGTGTCCTTCCTTCTTAACGACCTCCTCATGCGGTCCCAGTGGGTGACGATTGAGGAGTATGCGGATTTACTCTATGTTTCGGCGCGGACTCTGTCCAATGACATGCGTCTGGTAGAGCAGAAACTCGCCCAATTTGACTTAACGCTCGAAAAGCGCCCACGCTACGGAATCCGCGTTGCGGGCGGGGAGTCACAACGGCGCCTGTGCCTGGCCTCGCTGGTGAGGCCCGTGTTGCCCGACACCGACGATGCAAAGCTCGCCGAGCGCCTGCGGGCCATCGCCGCATGTGTGGACGATGCCCTGACGGCCTCGCCCGTCACGGTGAGCTCGCTGGCATCCCGCAATCTCATCATGCATCTTTACATTGCTCTTGGCCGCATCGAGCAGGGCTGCTATGTCCCAGCTGCAGAATCGGACGTTCAAAAACTGGAGGGAACGCGCGAATACGCCGCGGCTTTCCAGATTGCCGCAAACATCAAGGATGCCCTGGGCGTGAGCATGCCCCGAGAAGAGGTTGCCTTTATCGCAATCCATTTGCTCGGCAGGGGCACGGGCGTGCCCGAGAAGGGCTCTGCCGTTATCTCGGACGAGATGTGGGAGATTGCTTCCGAGATGGTACGTGCGGTCAACGATGAGTTTAGGTTTGACTTTAGCGGCGATCTTGAACTTCGCATGAACCTTGCTCGGCATATCGGCCCTCTGGGCTATCGCCTTGAATATCACATGCATATGGATAACCCCATGCTGCCCGATATCAAGACGAGGTTTCCGTTGGCCTATTCGATGGCAGCTGGCACCTCGCAGGTACTCGAGCGTCATTTTGGCAGCCAGCCCTCTGATGAAGAGCTCGGCTACATCGCCATGGCATTTGCCCTGGCCCTCGAGCAGCAAGCCGACCAGCCGCGTCGCAAGCGCATCCTGATCGTGTGCGCCTCGGGAGCGGGAAGCGCCCGTATGCTCGAGCACCAGTACCGCAAGCAGTTTGGCATGTATATCGATTCGATTGAGACATGCGATGTCGCCCGCGTGGGAACGCTCGATTTTTCGCACATCGACTACGTGTTCACAACGGTGCCGCTCAACGTCAAGTTGCCCGTGCCCGTCCGCGAGGCCGATTTCTTCTTGGAGACGAGCGATGTCAACGCTATCCGCAAGGTGCTGAGCGACGACACTGCGCAATCGGACTCCGTAAGCTCTTTCTTTAGCCGTGCCCTGTTCTTCAACCGCGTTGAGGCGTCGTCGAAGCAGGCCGTTCTCCGATATCTCTCCGAGCGCGCCGTCGAGAGCGGCCGTGTCGATGCCCAGTTTGCCCAAGAGGTCGCCGAGCGCGAGAGCGCGAGTGCCACCTCGTTTGGCAATGGGGTAGCCATGCCCCATGGGATGCATCCCTTGAGCGCCGAGGCCTTTGTTACCGTGGGCCTGCTCGAACATCCCATTCTTTGGGACGAATACGGCCATGAGGTCGATATCGTCTTTATGGTGTCGTTTGCCCGGTCGGGCGGCGATGAGGCGCGGATCTTGAGCTCACTGCTCGCCGAGATCTTTATGGACCGCCAGGGGGTCGAGCGCCTACGCGAGCGCCGGTCCTGGCATGAGCTGATGGCGCTTGTGCAAGCGCATACGGCTTAAGACTTTTTTGTCGATAACCCTGTCTGTCTACCTGCAATAAACCTCGAGGATTGCGGGCGGGAGATAGGCGTTTCGAATATTCAAGTACAAACCAAACATCACGGGAGAGGAGACCGTTATGGACGATCAGGGAACCGAGATGGTTTCGTTTCAGCTGGTCGCTGCAGCGGGAGAGGCACGCAGCCTTGCCTTCGAAGCCCTTGAAAAGGCAAAAGCGGGGGATTTTGACGCCGCCGCCAAACTCATGAAGCAGTCAAAGGATGCGGGAATCAAGGCTCACCACATCCAAACGCAGCTGCTTTCGACTGAGGCAGCGGGCGAGCATCTGTCGGTGGATGTGTTGCTGGTCCATGCTCAGGACCACCTCATGTGCTCCATGCTTGCTCAGGAGCTCGTGCAGGAGCTGATCTGCCTGTATGAGTGCACTGCAACCAAGAACGCCTAGCGGCGTGCGGTGACTATCCAACCAATCAATGCGAAGGGAATCCCTTATGAAGATCCTTCTTGTTTGCGCAGCTGGTCTGTCTACAAGCATTCTGATGAAGAAACTCGAGAAATATGCGGAGCAAAACGGCATCGAGCTCGATATCGATGCGGTGGGTATCGGCGAGTATCAGGAGACGTGCGCCAATTATGACGTGCTGCTCTTGGGGCCGCAGGTGTCCTACCAGCTCAACACCGTCAAGCAGGGGAGCGGTAAGCCGACCGCGTTCATCCCCGCACAGGACTACGGCATGGGCAACGCCGCCAACGTGCTGGCACTCGCCCAGTCGCTGTTGGGTTAGGAGGCAACCATGGAGAAGTTCATGACCCTGCTTCAGGAAAAACTGACCCCTATCGCCAATTTCTGCGGCACCGAGCGCCACTTTGCCTCCATGCAAAAGGGCTTTATGAGCGCGATCAGCTTCATCTTGGTATCTGCCGTCTTTATGATCCTCGCCAACCCGCCGGTCACGGCCGACCTGGTGGCGCAGGGCGGGTTCTGGTCCGTCTTTGGCCCTTGGCTCGATTTTGCGACGGCCAATAAGCTCACGCTGCTCATCCCCTTCAATATGACGATGGGCATACTGTCGGTGATCGTGACGTTCGCAATCGCCTATAACCTGGCGGGCACCTACAAGATGCCCAAGCTTAACGCCGGCATGACCTCGCTGGTGATGTTCCTGATCGCCGCGGCGCCGTCGTCCTACTACCAGCTTGCTGACGAGTCCGTGCTCCAGGCGGTCCCCTGCACCTATCTGGGTGCGCAGGGCCTGTTTACCGCCATCATCGTTGCCTTGGTCTCCGTCGAGGTCACGCGCTTCTGCCAGACCAAGGGCATCACCATCAAGATGCCCGATGGCGCGCCGCCGTTTTTGTCCGAAACCTTTGGCGCCATCGTACCTATGCTCGCCAACATCCTCATCTTCTTTGGCGGCAACCTGCTGATCCAGATGATCGATCCCGCGCTGTCCATCCCCTCGGTTATCGAGAAGCTGCTCGCTGCCCCGCTTTCCGTCGCAGTTGACTCTGTGCCCGGCGCACTGCTTATCTGCTTCATGACGCTGCTGTTTTGGTGCTTTGGCGTCCACGGCAACATGATCGTAATGCCCATCACCGCCCCGGTCTCGCTTGCCGCCTTTGCCGCCAACGCCTCGCTCTATGCTGCCGGGCAGCCGCTTGAGTTCCACCCGGTGCTCATGTCGTTGGCCATCAACCTCATCGGCGGCACGGGTAATACGTTCTCTTTTGTGGCGCTCTGCGCGTTTAGGGCAAAGTCGCAGCAGCTCAAGGCATTTGGCAGGGCATCGATCGTGCCGAGCTTCTTCCGTATCTCCGAGCCCGCGATCTTCGGCGCGCCCATCATCTTCAACCCGATCCTCATGATTCCGTTTGTGCTAGGCGGCATGATCTCGGCCCTGCTGTATTGGGGTGCGGTCTCACTGGGTCTTGTCTCTAACTTCTACATCTTGGTGAGCGGCACGTTCCCCATCTTCGTTCAGGGCTTTGTCCAGTGCCTCGACCCGCGCATCTGGGTGTTTACGATCGTTTTGATCGTGGTCATGGCTGTGGTCTGGTACCCGTTCTTTAAGGTGTACGATAACCAGCTCCTGGCTCAGGAGCAGGAGAACGCCGCGGCAGCTTCTGCCGAGGATGCTGAGTAGCATGAGTTACTTTGACAGAACGTCTGCCGCCGGTATGCCCGAGGGCTTTTTGTGGGGTGGTGCCCTCGCCGCCAACCAGGCCGAAGGGGGCTGGAACGAGGGCGGCCGCGGCATGTCGCACTCCGACCTGATCCCACAGGGTTCCGACCGCTGGGATGTAATGTTTGGCAGGCAAAAGCCCGTGGACGATCCGGACAGGCTGTATCCATGCCGCTGGGGCAACGACTTCTTCCATCATTGGCACGAGGATGTCGAGCTCTTTGCCGAGATGGGCTTTAAGTGCCTGCGTCTTTCAATTTGCTGGAGCCGTATTTTTCCCACAGGGATGGAGACCGAGCCCAACGGCGAGGGCTTGGAGTTTTACCGTCAGGTATTCGAGGCGCTGCGCGAGCATGGAATCGAGCCGCTTGTGACGCTGTCGCACTACGACTATCCGTTGGCTCTGGTCGAGCGCTATGGTGGCTGGCAAAGCCGAGAGATGATCGAGCGGTATGCGCACTACGTCGAGACCGTCGGACGCGCGTACCAGGGCCTCGTGCGTTATTGGCTTACGTTCAACGAGATCAACAGCGTGGCGCTGTCCTATCTCAACGCGGGTGTCACGCTCGAGGATGAGCGTGACCGTGCAGCCGTGACCGCGGCGTTCTCGCACCATATGTTTATGGCGAGCGCTCGCGCTGTCGAGATTCTGCACAAGATCGATCCCGCAAACAAGGTGGGTTGCATGGTCGCTGCCGGTGCGACCTATCCGTACCGTTGTGCGCCCGAGGACGTATGGCTTGCGTATGAGGAGGACCGCGGCCGCTACTTCTACACAGACGTGATGGCTGCGGGCGCCTATCCTGCTTGGAAGCTGCGTGCGCTCGAGAAAGAGGGTGTTCACGTGCCCTTTGAGCCGGGCGATACGGAGTATCTGGCAGAGCATACGGTCGACTTCATCTCGTTCTCGTACTATTGCTCGCGCTTGGTGTGCGCCGATGATCAGGTGATCGCCGAGAAGGCGGAGGGCAACGTGTTCCCGACGTTGCGCAATCCGTACCTCAAGGATAAAGAGACTGCCTGGAAGTGGCAGATCGATGCGCTGGGTTTGCGCGTGACGCTTGCCGGCTACCACGATCGTTACCATCTTCCGCTCTTTATCGCCGAGAACGGTGTGGGCGGACTCGATGCGCTGGAAGACGGCAAAGTCCACGATGCGTATCATATTGATTACCTGCGAAGGCATATTCTTGCGCTGCGCGATGCAATTGTCGAGGACGGTGTTGACCTGATGGGATACACGCCGTGGGGCTGTATCGATTTGGTGTCGGCCTCGACGGGGCAGATGAAGAAGCGCTATGGCTTTGTTTATGTCGATGCCGATGATACGGGCAAAGGCACGTTCGATCGCTACCGAAAGGACAGCTTCTGCTGGTATCAAAAGGTCATTGCATCAAATGGCGAGGACTTGAGTTAACCCTTGCAAGCCTGCTGCCCCCGTGGCCCGTTTCGGCCGCGGGGGCTTTTGCTATTTACCTAGTCCCCGATGAGACCCTCATTCTGTGGGTAGTCATTGGGGACGTTCTTAAAAGACTAGTCATTTAAGTCTGTCCCCAATGACTGCGGAAACCCGGCACTTGGGGACGTTCCTTTTCTGCTGGCAGCTTGGAACAGTCCTTAAAGCCCGCATCAATCAACTGCGGAAAGCGCATCCCAGAATGAGCGTCCAACATGGGACATAGTTTCCCTTGAGGGCCTCAACCGGAAAATGCATCCCGGAATGTTGCCGGAAAGTGGAACGTAGTTTCCCAAACGGGCCGCTAACGGAAAGTGCATCCCGCTATTGAGCTCCAAAATGGGATGCGCTTTCCGTGTCGGCAGTTCCTGGCAGCCTGGGGCTACTCATTTAAGTCTGTCCCCAATGAGTGCAATGAGTGCCCAATGACTAGTAGTAGGCCCACATGGCTTCGATTTCGTTGAGGACTTCTACGACACCCCAGCGACGGGCGCTGCGGCTGGCCGAGTTGGGGTCGTAGACTCCCACTTGATCGGCATCGTCGATGCCCCAGAGCACGATATAGTGTCCAACACTGGTAAAGGTGCCGGGACGAACCGATGCGATAATGGGCGCACCCGAGCGCAGCGCCTGGGTGATAGAGCTGAGATCGATATGGAGCTCCGTTGCGTTAAGGCCCAGCTGCCATGCGCCGTGCGTCATAAATGACCATTCGGTGGCGCCGGTGGGGGCATAGTTGCCTGCCTCGGAAAGCGCGCACATATCGACGGGAGTCATATCGGTGCGTCCCGTCTTAAAGATATAGACCATGGTGAGGCACGTAGGCCCGCAAGCATTTTGGCGGATGGTACCGCCGGCGTAAGGCAGCTCCGACCATGCAGGGTCGATCTGATAGATATGGGGCATCGTGCCGGCTTGCCATTGCGAGCGCGGGGTCGAAAAGGCGAAAGAATAACCGGGCGCGACGGGGGCCTTGAGCAGCTTGTCCTCGGCGGTGGGCTCGAGACCGGCCGAGCCGTGGGACATACAGGAGCTCATAAGCACAAAGACCAGACAGATGAGGATAGAGCACAGTGCGAGGCAAAGCTGACGAGCCGGCAGGGCGGGGGCATTCACGAACGATGTCGAGCGGTAGGGCTTGCCGTCGCGTCCGCCTTGGGGATGCGAAAAGAAGCGGTTGATATGGATGCCGGGCTGACGTGCGCCGTTGCGGCGCAGTTGCGGAACCTCGGCTTGGCGCTGTCGAGTGCGCGCGCCCAAGCGGCTATCTTGCTGTGCGCTTGTGCCCGTGCTCGGACGGCCGCTCTGCCGTGTTCTGTTTGTCTGCTGCCGAGACGAAGGCCTGGGTTGCTCTTGAGGGCGTTGCGGATTGCTGCTCGTGGCACTTCTGGGCGTCGGCGTGGTGCGGCCAGCAAGGCGAACGCTTTGTCGCCGTTGATCACCGTCGTTGTATCCGTATGCCATTCGTACCGCCTTGTCTCATGTATAACCTATCTATCCTACAAAAAGGATGTGCAACAAATGGGTCCGAGCGTCAAAAGCTCGGTAAACGGTACGAAAGGCGCAAAACACACGGCCTCAAAAACATTTCTATATGCGTCCAATGAGCGTACGCCCGTCGGACGGGCGACAACAATGAGCGGCAAACCGTGCCGTTCGTCCCAAAAACGGCGCCACTCATATGCGAGTTCGGCCTTCGGTCGAGCCATGGGCGGCCATGCTGCGCCAAGGCCGTATTGTAAAGCCACGAAATAAAAGCGCGCGGCAAAACAGACCGCGCAAAGGGTGGCGTCAAAGAGGCGTCAATAAGGAAAGGAGGGGAACAATGGCGGACAAGAACGCAGAAGTTGCAGTCGAAGGTAACGGTGGCATGAAGAAAACGCTTTCGCTCTGGAACTTCTTCACCATCGGTTTCGGTGCCATCATCGGAACTGGCTGGGTTCTGCAGGTCGGCGACTGGATGGTCGTGGGCGGCGGTCCCGTTCCCGCTATGATCGCATTCCTCTTGGGTGCAATCTTTCTCGTGCCCGTCGGAGCTGTTTTCGGTGAGCTCACGGCTGCTATCCCCATCTCGGGCGGCATCGTCGAGTATGTCGATCGTAGCTTTGGCCGTACGATGAGCTACATCACCGGCTGGCTCCTGGCCCTGGGCAACGGCATCCTGTGCCCGTGGGAGGCCATCGCCATCTCGACCCTCGTGTCCGAGATGTTCGGCAGCCTGCCCGGTCTTGAGTGGCTGCGTGCCGTCAAGCTCTATACCATCCTGGGCGCCGACGTTTACCTGTTCCCGACGCTGATCGCGCTCGGCTTTGCAACCTACGTCATCTTCCTCAACTTCCGCGGTGCCAGCTCGGCCGCCAAGCTGCAGGCCTTCCTGACCAAGGCCCTGCTCTGCGGCATGCTGCTCGCCATGGGCGTCTCGCTGTTCACCGGCTCGCCGGACAACGCCATGCCCGTGTTCTCCCAGGTCACCGGTGCTGGCGGCGGCAAGCCTGCTACCGAGGGCACCAGCCTGTTCGCAGGCATCGTTTCGGTCCTGGTCCTGACCCCGTTCTTCTATGCCGGCTTCGACACCATTCCTCAGCAGGCTGAGGAAGCAGCCGAGGGCCTCAACTGGAACAAGTTCGGTAAGATCATCTCCCTGGCCCTGCTGGCCGCCGGCGGCTTCTACATGGTCTGCATCTACTCGTTCGGCACCATCCTCGACTGGCATGAGTTTGTTAAGAGCCCGGTTCCCGCGCTTGCCTGCCTCAAGGGCATCAACATGCTCCTGTACCTGGCCATGCTCGTCATCGCCACGCTTGGACCCATGGGCCCGATGAACTCCTTCTACGGCGCCACGAGCCGCATCATGCTCGCCATGGGCCGAAAGGGCCAGCTGCCCGAGAAGTTCGCCGAGGTCGATCCCAAGTCCGGCGCTCCCAAGCTCGCCTGCGTCGTGCTGGGCGTCATCACCGTCATCGGTCCGTTCCTGGGCAAGAACATGCTCATCCCCCTGACCAACGTGTCGGCTCTCGCCTTCATCTTCTCCTGCGGCATGGTCGCCCTCGCTTGCCTGCGCATGCGCTTCACCGAGCCCGACCTGCCTCGTCCCTACGAGGTGCCCGGCGGCAAGTTTGGTATCGGCCTCGCTATCGCTGCCTGCGCCATCATCATCGGCCTGCTCGTGATTCCGTTCTCTCCCGCCTCCCTCAACATGGTGGAGTGGAGCATCGTGATCGGCTGGTTGGCTATTGGCCTGGCCCTCATGGCTTTCACCAATTCCCGCAAAAAGTAACGCCGAGCCGGGGCGGATCGGGTGCGCGGAATCCTCTCTCCCGCGCACCGAACCCGGCACCACTTGGGTAGCTTTGTGAGGCCTTAACCCAACACGGCCTCGCCCACTATATGGATCCATAAGGAGGAACCATGTCTACTAAGTACGCAATCGTTGGCGGCAAGCTCATCGACGGTACCGGTGCCGAGCCGGTCGAGAACTCCCTCGTTCTCGTCGACGACAACGGCAAGATCGAGTATGCCGGTGCTATGCAGGACCTTCCCGAGGGCGTTGAGGTTATCGACGCCGCCGGCAAGACCGTCCTTCCCGGCCTGATCGACACCCACCTGCACTTCTCGGGCAACCTGACCGACGATGACACCGATTGGGTTATGCAGCCGCTCCTCGAGAAGCAGGCCGTCGCCGTCAAGCAGGCCTACGACTGCCTCACCCACGGCCTCACCACCGTCTGCGAGATCGGCCGCTTTGGTATCCAGATCCGCGACTGCATCGACAAGGGCGTCTTTAAGGGCCCGCGCGTTCTGGCCACCGGCCTGGGCTTCTGCCGCGTTGCCGGTCACGGCGACTCCCACCACTGCACCCAGGAGCTCAACAAGGAATCCCACCCCTGGGGCGACCAGGTCGACGGTCCTTGGGATCTGCGCAAGGCCGTCCGTCGTCGTCTGCGCGAGAACCCCGATGCCATCAAGATCTGGGCTACCGGTGGCGGCATCTGGCGTTGGGATTCCGGTCGCGACCAGCACTATTGCTCCGAGGAGATCCAGGCCGTGGTCGAAGAGGCAAAGATGGTCGGTATCCCCGTGTGGAGTCACTGCTACAACAACCACGCCGCCGCCTACGACTCCGTTCGCTTTGGCTGCGAGCAGCTGATTCACGGCTTCGATATCGATGAGCGCACCATGGACCTCATGGCCGAGCAGGGCACCTTCTTCACCCCGACGATCGCCTTCCTGCCCACCTGGTACGCCACCTATCCGCCCGTCTACGTCCCCGAGCTGCACGACAAGTACGAGGGCACCCTGGTCGAGAAGGAGCTGCAGCGCAACTACGACTGCCTGCGCGAGGCCAAGAAGCGCGGCGTCGTCATGACGATCGGCTCCGACTCCTTCTCCTTCGTCACCCCGTACGGCACCTGCTCCATCGAGGAGATGTACGAGTTCGTCGACAAGATCGGCTTCACTCCGGTCGAGACCATCACCTGCGCCACCCTCAACGGTGCCAAGATGTGCCACATCGAGGACGAGACCGGTTCCATCGAGGCCGGCAAGTGCGCCGACCTGCTGGTTGTCAACGGTGACGTCGCCGCCGACATCCACGTGCTCAACACCGACAACATGGACGTCATCATGAAGGATGGCTGGATCGTCGAGGCTGGCACTTTTGGTGAGGCTAACAAATACAGCGCCTAAGATACCGTTTGTCGATGGCTTGATGTAAAACACAGTTTTTGATTGCATAATGCAATGGAGAGGGTCGCTTGCGGCCCTCTTTATTGCTATGGGTGCTAAGGACAAGAGGGGATGACGGTGGATTTAAACAGGCTGATTCTGGGCAAGAGCTACAACTCTACCAAGGTCTTTCGTACGGCCCAGCATGTGGTTCAGGCCATCCTGCTCGGTATTGTCGTTCCGGCGCTTATCCTGCTGCTTATCTGGGATTTAACCGATAATCCCAATCCCGTTCCGGGCGTTGTCGTTATTGCCGGCCTGGTCATGCTGTGCTTCTTTTTCTCGTATGTCTTTGTGGTCCCCGACGACCTCACATCGAGCGCAACCGACCGTACGCTCGCCATCGCATCAAAAATATTCGCCTACACGTCGCGCGGCCTTACGCCCGAAGCGGCCCTGGGCGCCTCTAAAATTATCCTGTCCGAGACCATCGCCTCTGCCATCTGCTTTACCGATGGCAAACAGGTGTTGGCAAGCTGGGGCGAGGACTCGGCAAAGTGCCCTGCCGGCACCCCGGTTGTGCTCAAGACCACGCTCAACGTGATCGAGTCCGGCGAGCAGAGTGTATTTTCGCGCGACGCCTCCAATGAGACGGGCGGCTATTTTCCCCGCCTGCGCGCCGGCATTGTCGCGCCGCTTACCGTGCGCGGGCATTGCGTGGGTACGCTCGAGCTGTACTATCCCCGCCTGAGCAGCATCGATATGCGCCAGACGGCGTTGGCCTCGGGTTTTGCCGACCTCATCTCCACGCAGCTCGCCAGCTTTGAGCTCGAGCGCCAGGACGAGCTCACAGCCCGCGTGGAGCTTCGGGCCCTGCAGTCGCAGGTCGACCCGCATTTTCTGTTCAACACCATTAGCACGATCGTGTCGCTCGTTCGAACCGAGCCCGACAAGGCGCGATCGCTGCTCATCGATTTTTCCAATTACTATCGTCAGACGCTTTCTGACTCCGATACGCTCACCACGCTCGAGCACGAGGTGGAACAGGGCACTCGTTATATCAATCTTATGCAGGCCCGGTATGGCGACGGCCGTCTGCGCGTCTCGGTCGATATCGACTTTGAGGTGCGCGACAGCATGGTGCCGCCGTTTATCTTGCAGCCGCTGCTCGAAAACTGCATCAAGCACGCGCAGCGCGAGACCGAGCCGCTTTCTATTCATGTTAGGGCTTTCGAGACCGATGACGGTTTGGAGATCATCGTCGAGGACGACGGCATCGGTATGAGCGAAGAGGCCTGCGCGCATCTGTTTGAGCAACATCGCCGAGAGGAGCCCGAGAGCATTACCGCCGACGGCTCCGTCAAGCGAGGTTGCGGCCTGGCGCTCTTCAACGTGCTTCAGCGCATCCATTTCTTTTACGGAGAAGATTCCGGCATGCGCGTGAAGTCCCAAGAGGGCGTGGGAACGCAGGTCATCGTCGAGCTGAACGGCGAGCCGCATGAGCCCGCGCCGTTGACGGCGTAGCACGCGGTTGGATTGAGAGAAAAAGAGGGGAAGCACATATGTCCGAAGGCTGGAACATCTTGGTGGTTGATGACGAGCCCCCAATTAGGGCTGAGCTACGCTATCTATTGGAAAAGGATACGCGTGTGGGTCATATTGCCGAGGCGGGCAATGTCACCGAAGCCGTGGAGTCGATTCTGTCGAACAAGCCCGACGTGTTGTTTTTAGACATTACCATGCCCGGTCGCTCGGGAATTGAGCTTGCCGAGACGCTGCAGAACCTAAAGACGCCGCCGGTCGTGGTGTTTGTGACGGCATTTGCCGAGTATGCGGCTGATGCCTATAACCTCGATGCCGTCGATTATGTCGTCAAGCCGGTTGAGGACGCACGCCTGTCAAAGGCACTCGACAAGATCGAGGCGGCCTTGGGCGTCCGTCGTGTTATCCACGCTCCGCGCCAGCCTTTGCGTCTGACGGTGGACCGCGGGGGCAAAAAGGTGTTCATTCCCGCCGCAGACGTTTGCTACTTTGAGGCGCGTGCCGATTTTTGCAACGCCGTCTGCGCCGAGGGAACATATCTGATCAATGAGTCGATCTCTTCGCTCGAACGTCGCTTGGGCTCCGAGGGCTTTATTCGCGTTCATCGCAGCTATCTGGTCAATTTGGAAGACGTGCACAATGTTGAGATTGGCTCCACGGGGTTGATGGAGCTCAGGCTCGACCGCGTGAGCTCGACGGTGCCGGTGTCCCGTCGTCGTGCCGCCGAGGTCAAGTCGCACCTGGGGCTTGCGTAAGAGGCTTGCGTGCCGTCGTTTACCATCGCAGGTTTGGCATGGGCGCGCGGTGGGCATAATGGGTGGCATCGAATGAAATCGAAAGGATCATTATGCCCGCGCTTATCACCCATCATCTGTTTGGCGAGGAAAGCATCGACCGTCTTCCGCAGGGCGTCATCACGTCCGATGAAGAGCGCATTGCCTTTATCTTGGGCAACCAAGGCCCCGACCCGTTTTTCTTTCACATTCTGACACCGCGTGTTTCCGACTGCACGCTGCTGGCGCAGGTCATGCATCGGTCGCGCATGTCTCGCCAGTTCGCGTGCCTGCGCGATGGCGTGTCGCATCTGCTGCCGCGCGACGCCAGCTTGGGTCGTGCCTTTGCGCTGGGCCTGCTGTCTCATTACGTGCTCGACCGCAACGCTCACCCCTTTGTCTATGAGCAACAGTTTGGCATCGTGGAGTCCGATTCAGAGCTTGAGGATTCGAGCAGTCAGGTCCATGCCGTGATCGAGAGCGACCTGGATGTACTGATGCTGCAGCTTAAACGCGATGGCGCTACGGTTGACGATTACCCGCCGGCGGGCGAGATCGTCACCACCGATCGCATCAATCGCGTGGCCGGCGTGCTGATGAGCTATGTTGCCGGACGCGTGTACGGCATTGACATTCCGGCGGGGGAGTACGGTGCTGCCGTTGCCAATATGCAGCGACTTTACCGCGCGATTGAGCCGGCCGGCTCCGCAAAGACGCGCGCGATCTCGCTGGTTGAGGGCTTGGTGCACGACTACTCGCTGCTCGACGGCCTTGCGCACCGCGTGACGACCGAGCTGCCCGAGCGTACCGGCAACCTGGGCCACTTGGCATGGAAGAACCCCTTTACAGATGAAGTCTCGACCGAGAGCTTCCCCGAGGTCTTTGACCGCGCGCTGCTCGATTACGAGTGCACGGTTGCCCGCTTTATCGAGACCGGCGATATGGAAGCCGTGACCAACCATGTCAATTACAGCGGTCGCGTGCTCAATGCCGATGAGGAGTTCGACCGCGAGGAATAGGGCTCATGCGTGCCCCTTTGCCGAATCCTTACCGGTGCTTCTGGACAATTGGGGTACGATGAACTAACTGCATATCGGGCAAATACGAAGGGTCCCTGTCCATGAAATACACCAAGCTCGAGCGTAACTGGGTTATGTACGATGTGGGCAATTCGGCCCTCGTGCTGCTCAATACCTCGGTGGTGCCCATTTACTTTAACGCCATCAATACCGGCGCTTCCTCGGCCGACCTGGTGGTCGCTTGGGGCAATGCGCAGACGATCGCCTCGCTGGTCATCGCCATGCTCATGCCCATTCTGGGCGCACTTGCCGACTACGCCGGCAACAAGATCAAGTTCTTCTTGGGCTTCTTCCTCACGGGCCTGGTTCTTTGCCTGGCGCAGGCTATCCCAATGTCCGCCATGGCATTTTTGACCGTGTACGTGCTGTGCACCATCGGCCTTAACTCTTCTATGACGTTCTACGACGCCATGCTGCCTGACATTACCACCGACGAGCGCATGGACGCCGTGTCCAGCTCGGGTTATGCCTGGGGCTACATCGGTTCCACCGTGCCGTTCATCATCTGCTTGGCGCTTATCATGGGTGGCCCCGCTCTTGGCGTCCCCACCATGCTGGCAACGCGTCTGTCGTTTGTCATCACTGGTGCCTGGTGGCTCATCTTTACCCTGCCGCTCATTCGCACCTATAAGCAGAAGTACGGTCGCGAGCGCGGTCCCGAGGACACCATCGGCCACATCGTGGGCGGCGTGTTCTCCGAGGTCGGACACACCATGCGCGAGATTGCCCACAACAAGACCGTGCTGGTCTACATGATCGCGTTCTTCTTCTACATCGACGGTGTGCACACGGTCATTTCCATGGCAACCAGCTATGGATCGGCTTTGGGCATCGACTCGACCCAACTGGTGCTGGCTCTGCTCGTTACGCAGTTTGTGGCCTTTCCGTCCGCCATCATCTACGGCAAGCTTGCCGGTCGCGTGGGCACACTCAATATGATCTTGGTGGCCGTCGCCGCCTATATGGGCATCGTGCTCTTTGCCGCGTTCTTCCTCAAGACCGCCTTTGAATTCTGGGTGCTTGCCATTTTGGTCGGCCTGTTCCAGGGCGGCGTGCAGGCGCTCAGCCGTAGCTACTTTGGCCGCATTATTCCCAAGGAAAAGTCCAACGAGTACTACGGCTTCTTTGACATCTTTGGTCGTTATGCAAGCGTTATGGGCACCTTCCTGGTGTCGGTCGTCACCTCGCTGACCGGCAACCCGTCGCTGGGCGTCCTTTCCATTGGTGTGCTGCTGGTCGTTGGCTTTATGCTGCTGGTCCGCCTGTCCCGCATGACTCGGGCGGCAGAGCATGCCGCATAGGAGCGAGCGGCTATTGTGCCTGTCCACGGTACTCTTTTGGGGTTATCCGCAATAAACATTGCGACTTGCGAGCAATGATTTGCCCAAGTGGGTATGATGGAATCAGCTAGGTCGCGGGGCGTCGCCTGTGTTTGGCGGCGTCCCGTTTTTGTGTTGCAGGGAGGGTAAGGCATGAACGCCACGGTCGTGATTCCAACGTATTGGGCGGGCGATGACGCTTGCGCAAACGCCCCTGGCACCTATGACCATTCGACGCGACTCAACGCCGACAATCCCGAACTCGACCGCTGCCTGGCCTCGCTTGAGCAGGTACGTGACATCCCGCGCATCATCCTTTTGGTGGTCTGTCCCGTTTCTGCCACAGCCGATGTGTCGCTGCGCGTGCACGAGATTGTCGACGCGCATCCCACGCTCAAGGTCACCGTTGTCACCAACACCCAGGCCTCGCGCATCGCAGACCGGGTTGCTCAGATCGCGCCCAAGGGTTCGGGCGAGTGCGTGAGCCTGCGAGGCTACGGTGCCATCCGCAACATGGGGCTAGCTTGTGCCGCTGTGCTGGGGCATGACGCGGTTATCTTTTTGGATGACGATGAGACTGTCATCGACGCCGACTTTATGAAGCGCGCGACCTATGCGTTGGGGCAGCAGACGCGTCAGGGCTTGCCGATCTTGGTCAAGAGCGGCTATTTCTACGATCGCGACGGCTCGCCGCTGGCTCCCACGGACAAGGCGGGCATCTGCCATCGTTGGTGGACCAAGCGCATCGAGTTCAACCGTTGGATGAAAAAGGCGCTCTCGGGCACCCGCATCTCGCGCTCCAACTACGTGTGCGGCGGCCTGATGGCCCTGCACGCCCGCGCCTTTACGCGTGTGGCCTTTGACCCGTTTATCACCCGCGGCGAGGACTTGGATTACCTCTTTAACATGCGTATGTTTGGCTACGACGTGTGGTTTGATAACGAGTGGACCGTGCGCCATCTGCCTCCGGAGTCCGAAAAGCGCTCACCGCGCTTTATGCAGGATGTATACCGTTGGTACTACGAACGGGCCAAGTTGACGTTCGCCGCGCATCAAAAGGAGCTCATCCCCGTTACGGCGGCATCGCTCATGCCCTACCCGGGCCCGTGGATTTCGCGCGAGCTCGACGACCGCGTGCGCAAGACCGCTATGGTCCGCAGCGTGTTTACCCGCGAGCATGAGGGCTACCTGCGCATTTGGCGCCATGGTATCGGCGAGGCAAAGGCCTATGCGCGCCAAAACGCTGCAAGCTACCTGCGTTTCCAGAGCTTTTGGCCCAAGATCATGGACGGGCTTTGGCGTGACGCACAACTGATCAGTATCCTGGAGGGGGCCGAATGATCGACCGCCGCGCCCAGCGCGATAGTTCAATATCAATCTTTCGCATCATTGCCGTTGCATGCGCCATTTGCGTGCTGGTGTACTTTATTTTTGCCTTGGTGACCGGTATCGAGCCGATCGCCACGGTGATTGCCTGCGCGCTGCTGTGCATCTTTCTGTGCATCTTTATCTTTTTGACGCTCAATCCCGATTCGGTGCGCTCCCAGTACACCGAGGAGACGCTCTCGGTGGCCTCGGCCATGCTCGAGGACATTAAGGGCGGTCTGACGCAGGAGTCGGCGCGTTTGGTGTGCCGGCGCATTTTGCCCGAGACGCGCGCCATGACGGTGGCCATCACCGACGAGGACAACGTGCTTGCCTGCGCGGGCGAGTTTGAGGAAAAACTGCTGCCCGATACTCCCATCCACACGCTTGCCACACGCTACGTTATCGAACATGGCATCGTGCAATCGTTCAACCGTATGGTGGATGTCGTGGGCTCGGACGGCTCGCACAACCAAGTCCCCGCCGGCATTATCGCCCCCATCAAGGTGGGCGATCGTACCGTCGGCACGCTCAAGTTCTACTACAAGACCCCGCGCGCCGTCGACCGTACCCAGTACGCGCTTGCCTCGGGCTTTGCCGAGATCTTGTCCACGCAGCTCGCCATCCACGAGCTCGAGGTGCAAAAGGAACTCACAGCGCGCGCCGAGGTGCGTGCGCTGCAGGCGCAGATTAACCCGCACTTCCTGTTCAACACGCTGAACACCATTGCATCGTTTACGCGCACCGACCCGCTGCGGGCCCGCGAACTGCTTCGTGAGTTCTCATCGTTCTATCGCGCCACGCTCGACAACTCGGGATCGCTTATTCCGGTCTCGCGCGAGGTCGCACAGACCAAGCGCTACCTTACCTTTGAGAAGGCCCGCTTTGGCGAGGACCGCGTGCTTGCGACGTTCGATGTGTCCGAGGACGTGGAAGATACGCTGGTGCCGGCGTTCGTGATCCAGCCGATTGTCGAGAACGCCGTGCGTCATGGTATGGGCGATGACGACGCCCTGAGGATCGACGTGACCGTTCACCAAGACGGCGAGGATGCAATCTTGATTGCCGTGGCCGATAATGGCGTGGGCATGGATGAGGGTACCGCCGCCAGACTGTTTGACGAGCGCTCTGCCCGTCCCGACGCCAGCTCTCCTCAGGGTGGCGGCGCCGGTGTGGCCATGCACAATATTTCGGAGCGCATCCATCGCTTTTTTGGGCCGCACTCCTATACGCGTGTCGAATCGGCGCCGGGCAAGGGCACCAAAGTGCTCCTTCATCTTGATTTGTCAGAGAGCATCTTTGACATTCAAGAGTAAAATAAAAAGCTACGGGCTCAACGTCATGCGACGGACGCCCGGCGTAGTTAGTTGACGAAAGGTTTTATCCCTATGCTGCGTGCGATGATTGTGGATGATGAGGCGCCGGCTCGCTCGGAGCTTCGCTTCCTGCTCGAGCAAACGGGCAAGATCGGCACGATCACGGAGGCGTCGAGCGTCCGCTCCGCCATCGAGATGCTTATGGAAAGTCGCGTGGATGTCGTGTTTCTCGATATCTCGATGCCCGGTGCCTCGGGCCTGCAACTTGCCGAGGCGCTGCATAAGCTCAAAAATCCGCCGGCGATCGTGTTTGTGACTGCGTATAGCGACCATGCGGTCGAGGCATTCGACGTCGATGCCGTCGATTATCTGATGAAGCCTGTCGAGGAAGCTCGCTTGGATCGCGCGATCGAGAAGGTCATGCAACGCGCCAAGCCGGTTACGGACAGCAAAGTGACCATCGAGCGTATCCCGGTGGAAAAGGGCGGCCGCAAGGTGCTCATTCCCGTGGATGACATCCGCTTTATCATGGCAAAGGACGATTACTCCTGCATCTATACCGTCGATGATCGCTTTTTGTCGACGACCTCGCTGGCGCAGTTTGAGGCCAAGCTCTGCGACTTTGGCTTCTTCCGTGTTCACCGCCGCTATATCGTCAACCTAGCGTGCGTCACGGACGTTGAGACGGTGCCCTCGGGCGCCATCCAGCTGGGCATTACGGGCGTCGACGAACGCGTGCCGGTTTCGCGCCGCCGCGTCGTGCCGCTCAAGAAGGCTCTGAGTCTCTAGCACACTGGCCCCGCAGCCCTGTAGACCCATCGTCTGCGGGGCCGTGGGGCCTTTTTTGTATGTATCTGCCGAATCGTTTTTTTGCGGAAGGGATCCCATGAACAGTGCAAGCGCCAAGCGTATCGACATCATCTCGGACACCCACGGCTATTTATCGCCTGCGCTCTTGGATGAGCTTGAGGGCGCAGATCTGATCATCCACGCCGGCGACCTCACGTCAGAGATGGACTACGAGCACCTATGCACCATCGCCCCCGTGCGGGCCGTCTTGGGCAACAACGATTACTACCGCGACTACGGTCCCGATGTAGACCGTCTTGCGCTCTTTACCTACGAAGGCCTCAAATTCGCCGTAGCCCATTACCGCGAAGACCTTCCGGTGGGATCCGTAGACGTAGCCATCAACGGCCACACCCACGTAACCAAAGAAGCCCAGGTGGGCCGCTGCCTAGTCCTCAACCCGGGCAGCGCCAGCTACCCCAGAGGCAGCCGAGGCCCCACTATGGCCAGAATGCTAGTAAAAGACGGCCATGTCATAAGTACCAAGTTTATTGACCTAGACTAACCGCAACAAAAACGGGGGATGCACAAGGCATCTCCCGTTTTTCTTTGAGCCAAAGTAAGAAGTCCAACCAGAACAATCAGACCAACCCCGCCGAGGAACACGCGGGCTAGCCGCGCAGCGGCGCACGCCCGCAAAACTGGTTGAAGAAAGTGACGGCAGGGAGGGTCTCCGGGGCTGGGGGCGGGGGTTAAGTTTGTCGCGAGTTCCGCACGCAAAGGAAAGCACTTAATGTGCTTTCCGTCTTGCGCAGGACTGTAGAGCAGCAAACTTAACCCCCGCCCCCAGCCCCGGAGACCCTCCCGGAGGGACCGAAAAATTTTTTCAAAAAAGTTGTTGCGCGCCGGACAGACTTCTGTGTATACTAATCCCCGCAGCGCACGCGAGCGGAAACAAACGCGAACGTCTGCCTGGGGAGTTAGCTCAGTTTGGTTAGAGCGCCGGCCTGTCACGTCGGAGGTCGCGGGTTCGAGCCCCGTACTTCCCGCCAACGCAATTAAAGCCACGTCTTCGGACGTGGCTTTTTGCGTTTGATGCACTTTGTTTCGATAGAACGATCGCCCTGGCGCATCTTCGCCCAGAATCCCCGCGCCTTCGGGAACGCAAGTAAAATCTAATAAGTCTATCTGTCTGAACAACAGCTTTGTTGCGCAACACCTGTTCAACGAGACAGGGGGTTAGGTTATACTAAATTGCACTGTAGGCCGCATCTGATGCATTTCGCTCCAAGCGCGGCACTCAGTGGATATCCGATTTACCATTTGGATGTCCTGCGGTCATTTAGCGTCTCGACACAAGCTCGGCCCCGGAGCTCGTTCGAGCTGTTCGTATTCCTTGAAAGGGGAAAAATGGACATATCGAGGAAGACTGATTACGCCCTTCGTATGCTGGCGATGCTTGCCGAGGATCCGGAGCGTTTGCTTTCTGTTCGCACCGCTGCCGAAGAGGTCAATGTTCCGTATTCGTTTGCCCGCTCGATTCAGCACGGTTTGGTCCAGGCCGGTATTGTGGAGAGCCTGCGTGGCGTCCACGGTGGCATGCGTCTCAAGGTCAGTCCGGACGACGTCACCATCCGCCAGGTCGTCGAGGCCGTTCAGGGCCCTATGGTTATGAATGATTGCACCGCACCCGATGGCGACTGTGCACGCATGGGCACGTGCTGCTATCATCCCCTGTGGGCCGGAGCTCAAGCGTTGATGCGCGATTACCTCGATTCCGTTTCGCTCGGCGACATCGTCGCTCACCGCCAGTTCCCGGCCGTCGATCCCAAATTCGCCGACCGCGAAGCGTTTCCCGAGTACGCCACCTGCGCGTGCGCTTGCCGGGAGGAATAGCGCCGCATAAGGAGCATAGATATGATTCAGGACCCCTTTCGTTCGATGATTCGTTCGGAAGGGGTCCTGCGTTATCGCGACCTTCCGTGGCGCCGCACGCGCGATCCGTACATCATTTGGCTTTCCGAGGTCATGTTGCAGCAAACACAGGTGCCACGCGTGGAGACGCGTATGCCGGCGTGGCTCGATCGCTTTCCGACCGTGCAGGCGCTTGCCCAAGCCGCGCCTTCCGATGTTTTGGACGCTTGGCAGGGCATGGGCTACAACCGACGCGCTCTGGCGCTCCACAAGGCCGCTCAGCGCGTTGTGGAGGACTGGGACGGTGAGTTTCCGCGTGAGACGCGTGACTTGGTCGCTCTGCCTGGTATTGGCCCGGCAACGGCGCAAGGTATCCGGTCGTTTGCGTTTGACCTTCCAGGCGTGTATCTGGAGACCAACGTGCGCACGGTCTTTCTGCATCACTTCTTTCCCGATGTACCGGCTGTTCCCGACCGCGAGCTGGTGCCGCTGATTCAGGCGGCCTGTCCGGCGGTCCCCGGTGCGGCGACCGACGAGATCGCTCCCTTTGCCGTGCCGCTCGATGATGCCGACACGCCGCGCGCGTGGTATTACGCGTTGCTGGATTACGGCGCATATCTAAAAAAGACGTTGCCCAATCCGTCCAGGCGCTCGGCGGGCTATAGCCGTCAATCAAAGTTTGAGGGCTCACGTCGCCAAAAGCGCGCGCATATCGTGCGCATGTTGCTGGCAGCGCGCGATGGCCAACCGGCGGGGATTACGCTTGCTGATGCCGTGGTGGGCGTTAACGATATGGAAGCGGCGGCTGGGCGCGGGCCGGTCGAGCGCGAGCTTGTCGCGGGCATTCTGGCCGACCTGGAGCGTGAGGGCTTTTGCCGAGCCGAGGGCGATCGCTGGCTGAGCATTTAGCCCGTGGAAATCTGAAGAACAGGATTGTAAGGTTTAGATTTCCGACATGAGGGCATCCTAAAGACGAGGCCGCTCGAAGCCTACGGGCGGCATGCGTTGAAGGGAAGTACACCTATGGATTTTGAGAATTCCCAAACCAAGAAGAACCTCGAGACCGCTTTTGCCGGTGAGTCCCAGGCACACACCAAGTATCGCTACTATGCATCCAAGGCCAAGAAGGACGGCTACGTTCAGATCTCGAACATCTTTGCCGAGACCGCAGGCAACGAGTCCGAGCACGCCAAACTGTGGTTTAAGTATCTGCACGACGGCGCCGTTCCGGGCACTCTGGACAACCTGCGCGACGCCGCCGCGGGCGAGAACTACGAGTGGACCACGATGTATGACGAGTTTGCCAAGACCGCCGAGGAGGAGGGCTTTGTCGAGATCGCCGAGAAGTTCCGTGGTGTCGCCGCCGTCGAGAAGGCCCACGAGGAGCGCTACAACAAACTCGTCGAGCGCATCGAGTCGGGCGAGGTGTTTGAGCGCGAGGGCGTGAAGGTGTGGAAGTGCCTGAACTGCGGGCACCTGCACGTTGGTGCCGAGGCGCCTGAGGTGTGCCCGGTGTGTAACCACCCCAAGGCGTACTTTGAGGAGCAGGTGGTGAACTACTAGCGCTTGGCGCTGGCTGCTGCGGAGCGCAGGGCGGGAGGCCGGATCGCCTTCCCTCCCCGCTCACGGCTCCGCAGGGTCGCGTTGAGGGAAGACGATCCGGCCTCCCGCCCCACGCTCCGGCTTCGGGTCGTTGCGTGCTCGCTACAGAAAAGCTGATATTAAAGGTTGTGTGCCGCCCCTTTTTGGGGCGGCACGTTTTTGTGGGGTCCCGGTCTCCACAATTTTCGTCAAGCTATTGGTTAGATTTTGGTCAGTTGGCGTAAGGGCGGAAGGCCAAAAGAATGTTGGCGAAAAAAGCTCAGAGAAAGTGCTGGTAGGGGAGTTGTTGAGCTTTTCGACAGCTTTTGAGCAAAAGAAACTTTGTGGCTATTGCCGGCGATTGCGTTGTCGCGGTCATGGCGGTGCGGGATGCTGGTCGTAAGCGTCGAATGCTCCGATTTTGGAGGCCAGCATGGATCTGTTTCTTGAGACTCCGCAGCAACAAGCTGAGCGCATGCTGCGTCAGCAGCAACGACTCATGGAGATACAAATGCAAGGGGCGGCAGTCCAGCCCTTTGCGCAAAATGTCGTGCCCGCTGCTGTACCTGCAGCTGTGCCCGGGTGCGAATCGGCACCAGAGGCCTATTCCGTACAGCAAGATTCATATGCGCAGGAGCTCGCGTTCGACAAGCGTCGTGCGCGTCGTCGCCGCGTGGGCCAGCGCCTGCGCACCTTGGCGATGACCGTGCTCGTCCCGTTGGGGCTTGCGGCCATCTTTCTGGCGTCGTATGCCCTCACGTGCATCCTCAACGGTGCATCGCCCAACGAGGTGCTCCAACATCTAGCGGCCCTGGGCCAGCGCCTAGGTGACGTCATAACAACCATCCGCGCCGGCTGGGAGAGCTAGCGTTTTAGCGCCGCGGCTCTAAGAGAAATTTGTCTGCAAGGCAGTGAGTGATCCGTGTGTGTGGCGGGGTAAGATTGATCGCGGTTTTGATTGATGATCGATTGGGTTTGTTGGGCGGAGTTTATGTCTGCAATTGATATTGCACTTATTGTGATTGCTTTGGTGGCGGTGGGGGTTGCTGTGGCTTGCGCCCTCCAGCTCAAGAGCCTGCGTGCCGAGCTGCGGGAGCGTGGCGACAGTAGCGCGGAAACGCTGGTAGCGCTCGAGCAGGCCAACAGCACGCTCGACACCCTGAACGTCGCGTTGGCCGAAACCCGCCGCACGGCAAATGCCATCGCGCAGCAGCAGACGACCGATGCCGCCGTAGAGCAGCAGCGCTACCTGACCATTGCGCGCGAGTTCTCGCAGGCCGGCGACCGTATGGATGACCTGCGCCGCGAGACGGCCCAACAGCTTGGCGCCAACCGCGAAGGCATCGAGCATCGCCTGGACAAGGTGCGCGAGACGGTCGATGCTCAGCTGGGCGCCATCCGCAAAGACAACAACGTGCAGCTCGACCAAATGCGTGCGACGGTGGACGAGAAGCTCTCTCGCACGCTCAACGACCGACTGTCGGCATCGTTTAAGCAGGTGAGCGACCAGCTCGAGGCCGTGTACAAGGGCCTGGGCGACATGCAGTCTATCGCCACCGGCGTGGGCGACCTTAAACGCGTGCTGGGCAATGTGAAGGCGCGTGGCATTTTGGGCGAGGTGCAGCTGGGCGCGATCCTGGCGGACATCCTTACGCCCGACCAGTATCTGGAAAACGTTGCCACCAAGCCCGGCGCCTCGGAGCGTGTTGAGTTTGCCGTCAAGCTGCCGGTAGACGAGGGCGACCCCGTGCTGCTGCCGATTGACTCCAAATTCCCGGGTGATGCGTACGAGCATCTGCTCGACGCGCAGGAGTCGGGCGATGCGGAGACCGTGGCGGCTGCGCGCAAGACGCTCGACACCATGGTCAAGCGCGAGGCCAAGGACATCTGCGAAAAGTACCTGAGTGTGCCGGCAACGACCAACTTTGGCATCATGTTCGTGCCGTTTGAGGGGCTGTACGCCGAGATCGTCAGCCGCCCCGGGCTTATCGAGATCCTGGGCCGCGACTATCACGTCAACGTAGCCGGTCCCAGCACCATGGCCGCCATTCTCAACAGCCTGCAGATGAGCTACCAGACGTTTAGGCTGCAAAAACGTACCGACGACGTGCTGCGCGTGCTCTCCGCCGTCAAGGCCGAGCTGCCGCGCTATCAGGCGGCGCTGCGCCGCGCCCAGCAGCAGATCGAGACCGCGGGCAAAACGGTCGAGGGCATCATTACCACGCGCACCAACGTCATGGAGCGCAAGCTCAAGGACATCGACGCGCTGGAGGATGCTGAGGAAGCCGACGCGATTTTGGGCTTGGAGTCCGCAGGCCTGCTCGCAGACCAAAAAGACGAGGACTAGTCGCAACGGACGGTGGGTCGCCGGCGTAAACGCGGGTGCCCCATCGCTTTTCGCATCGTGCTTGCCTGAAGTGCGCTTCAATGTGCAACAATGGCGTTTCGCCCTATCAGATGCGAAAGGAAGCCCATGTCTCAGAGAAGCACCAGTCCGCTCAGCCGCTCCACCGTGCGCCGCACGCTGCAGCGGTTTTGGGGTGTCACGCGCACGCAGCCGCTGATTGTCTTTCTCTCGGTGCTCTCGTCGGCGGGCTACATCTTTTTGCTCACGTTTGCCAACACCTACGTGATGGCCCTCATCGTCGACCGCGTCCAGGCCGGTCCCGTGGCGGGTGACCAGGTGTTTGAGGTCTTCGCCCCCTATATCCTGGCGCTCGTGCTCGTTAACCTGGTGGGTCAAATCCTCTCCAAGCTGCAGGACTACACCGTCTACAAGCTCGAGATCGCGGGCAACTATCACCTGGCGCGTCTGTGCTTCGACACGCTCTCCAACCAATCCATGACATTCCATACCAGCCGCTTTGGCGGATCGCTTGTGAGCCAGACAAGCCGTTTTATGAGCGGCTATACGGGCTTGGTCGACGTGACGGTGTATTCGCTCATCCCCACCATCACCTCGGTCATCTGCACCGTGGCCGCACTCGCTCCGGTGGTGCCCACATTTACCGTGATCCTGGTGGGCATCATGGTCGTCTACATTGCGTTTGTCTGGCTTATGTACAAGCGCATCATGCCACTTTCGGCCGCGACGTCCGCCGCGCAGAATAAGCTCTCGGGTGTGCTGTCCGATGCGGTCACGAACATCTTGGCCGTTAAGACCTGCGGGCGAGAGGACTTTGAACGCGATCTGTTCGATGCCGCCGACCGTGCCGCGCGCGATGCCGAAACGGTATCGATGCACGCCATGATGCAGCGCAACTTTACGACCTCGGGCCTTATCGTCATCACCATGGCCGTGGTGAGTGTGTTCGTGGCGGGCGGCAACGCGTGGTTTGGCATCTCGGCCGGCTCGCTCGTCATGATCTTTACCTACACCTATAACCTCACCATGCGTCTGAACTACGTGAGCTCCATGATGCAGCGTATTAACCGCGCGCTGGGTGACGCCGCCGAGATGACGCGCGTGCTGGACGAGCCGCGCTTGGTGGCGGACGACGAGCATGCTCCCGAGCTTAAGGTGGCCGAGGGCGCGATCGATTTTGAGCACTTGAGCTTTGCATACCGTGACGCCGCGGCGGGCGATAGCGTGTTCGACGACCTGACGCTCCATGTGCCGGCGGGCCAGCGCGTGGGCCTGGTGGGTAAATCGGGCTCGGGCAAGACGACGCTCACCAAGCTGCTGCTGCGCCTGGACGATGTTCAGGGCGGCCGCGTACTCGTGGACGGTCAGGATGTCTCGCGCTGCACACAGCAGAGCCTGCGCCGCCAGGTTGCCTACGTGCCGCAGGAGGCGCTGCTGTTCCACCGCTCCATTCGCGAGAATATCGCCTACGGCCGCCCCGACGCCACCGACGAGCAAATTCGTGAGGCGGCGCGCCTGGCCAATGCCCTGGAGTTTATCGACCGCCTGCCCCATGGCTTTGACACCATGGTGGGCGAGCGCGGCGTCAAGCTTTCGGGCGGCCAGCGCCAGCGCGTGGCCATTGCCCGTGCCATCCTCACCGACGCGCCGATTCTGGTACTCGACGAGGCGACCTCTGCCCTGGACAGCGAGTCCGAGGCGCTGGTGCAGGAGGCGCTCGAAAACCTGATGCGTGGACGTACCTCCATTGTGGTGGCGCACCGCCTGTCCACCGTGGCGGCGCTCGACCGCATTGTGGTGCTGGCCGATGGCGAGATCGTCGAGGACGGCACGCATACGCAGCTTGTCGAGGCAGGTGGCGAGTACGCGAGCCTGTGGAGCCGTCAGACCGGCGCATTCTTGGAGTCGTAAACGTCTCGGACGTGGGACAATTGTGTCCATAAGTTTATTGTGCCGTTGAGCCGAGGAGTCGTTATGCCACGCGAGACCAATGCCGCCAAGCGCGAGCGCGCCATCGAGGTGTGTGAGCGCCTCAACCGTCGCTATGGCCCGGTCGAGTGCTTTTTGGACCACGAGAATCCCTTCCGCCTGCTGATCGCGGTGCTGCTCTCGGCGCAAACGACCGATGCGCAGGTCAACAAGGTGACGCCGCGGCTGTTTGCCCAGTGGCCCACGCCCGAGGCCATGGCCGGGGCGAGCGTGGCTGACGTGGCAGACACCATTAAGTCACTCGGCTTTTATAAGAGTAAGGCCAAGCATGCCGTGGAGGCCGCGCAGATGATCGTTGCTGACTACGGCGGCGAGGTACCGGCCGACATGAAGGAGCTTGTAAAGCTGCCGGGTGTGGGGCGCAAGACGGCGAACATCGTGCTCAACGTGGGGTATGGCATTGTGGAGGGCATTGCGGTGGACACGCACGTCAACCGCATTGCGCACCGCCTGATGCTGAGTCCTAAGACGCATGCCAAGGAGCCGCTCAAGACCGAGCAGGATCTGCTTAAGATTTTGCCGCACGAGTATTGGGAGTCGGTCAACCATCAGTGGATCACCTTCGGTCGCGAAATCTGCGATGCCCGCAAACCCAAGTGCGACGAGTGTCCGCTGGCAGATTTGTGCCCCAGCGTGCGCGTAGCGGGGTAGGGCGGAATGCATCTTCGTCTGGCGTTTTTTGCAGGGCCGGGTTTGCCCTTGAGCGGGAGTCCTCTCCATGCGCTACCATGACAAACAATGATCTTTGACGTACGACCCGCCGAGCTTGCCCCGGCGGGCTTTTGGCGTTGCGATGCCGGAGGAACAGCATGCTCATTCACCGTATAGCCGCGCAGCTCTACGCTGCCGAGGCACTGCAGACCGTCGAGGCCGGGCTCGATTCTGGCGAGGACGTGACGCTGGCCGTGTCGCAGTCGGGCCGCACGCTCATGGCGGCAGCCCAGTTTGCGCGCCGTCCGCGTCCCACGGTCTATATCGTGAGCGGCGAGGACGCTGCCGATCGCGCCGCGCGCAGCCTGGCCGCCTATGTGGGCCTGGCGCACGTGTGCCGCTTTCCCGAGCGCAAGGACTACCCGTGGCGCGAGCAGGCGCCCGACGATGCCGTGGTGGCGCAGCGCTGCGAGGCCCTGGGACGCATCGTGCGCGGTGACAACTGCATTATGGTTGCCTCGGCCCGCGCGTTGCTGCGTTGCGTGCCGCCAGTCGAGAGCCGCTACTGGGAGTCCACGACCTTTGCGGTGGGCGAGGAGATCCCTTTTGACGAGGTGCCGCAGCGCCTGGTGGGCATGGGCTATACCAATGCCGGTGTCGCCGACGCGCCCGGCCTGTTCCGCGTGCACGGTGATACCGTCGAGGTGTTCCCCGCGCAGGAGAAGGCACCCGTGCGCATTGAGTTCTTTGGCGACGAGATTGATCGCATCCGCCGCATGGTGAGTTCCACGGGGCAGACCATCGGCAACGAGGACAGCATCGAAATCTTTCCCTGCCGCGAGCTGGCGCTCACCGACGAGGCCGTTCACAACATGCACGTGGCGCTCTACCGCGCCAGCCAGGACGACAGTAAGCTGGCGGCGCTGCTCGAGATGGTGGATGCATGCATCGTCACGCCCGAGCTCGACCGCTTTTTGCCGGTGATGTACGGCCAGACCGTGAGCCCGCTGTCGCATGTGAGCGGCAAGGCGCTCGTGGTGCTGTCCGAGCCGCGCTCGCTGTTCGACGACTGCCTGCGCGCCTACGAGGATATCGAGGCACGCGCCGGCGAGGCGGGGATTGACCGCTTGGACGGTCTGTACGTGCGCGCCCAGCAACTCGACTTTGGTGCCCAGCAGCGCTTGAACTACGTGAGCTTGATTCGTGCCGGCGGTGCGGTGACGGCAGAGCTCAAGATTGAGCAGCCGGCCATCGCGGGCTCGGACAATCGCTTTATGACGCGCATCCAGGAGGTCGTGGGCAAGCGCTATGCCTGCGTGTTTGCCATCCCCGACCGCGGTGCGCGCGAGTCGATGGAGCTCACCTTTGGCGATGAGGGTATTACCTTTGAGGAGTCGCTGACGGCCGCGCCCGAAAACGCGGGCGCTATTGGCGACCGTGTGCGCGTGGCGGCGGCGGATTCTGCCGATCGTGCTGTCCGCCAGGATGCTCATGCTGCAATTCGCGAACGCAAGGCCGATGCGCTCAACGCCCGCTCGCTCGAGGCGGGTGCGGCCCAGGCCGCCGCCGGCGCCGCCGTGCCCACCATCTCGCGCGGGCGCGTGACCTTTGTGGACGCCGCCCTGCCGCAGGGCGTGGTGGTGCCCGATGCCAATCTGGCCGTTTTCTCGATCGCCGACCTCAACGCTCGCATGGACGCCAACCGCGCCCGCAGCCGCCGCAAGGTCGATATTACGCAGATCACCTTCCCCTTTAAGCCAGGCGACTACGTAGTGCATGCAACGCATGGCATCGCGCTCTTTAGCGAGATCGCGCGCCAGGAAGTGGGCGGCAAGGAGCGCGACTACTTTTTGCTGGAATATGCCGACGGCGACAAGCTCTACGTGCCGCTGGAGCAGGTTGACCGCATTACGCGCTACGTTGGTCCCGACGGCGACAAGCCGCGCCTGACCAGGCTCAACACCGCCGACTGGACGCGTGCCACCAACAAGGCGCGCAAGAACGCCAAAAAGCTGGCGTTTGACCTGGTCGATCTGTATACGCGCCGCTCTTCGATTACCGGTATCGCTTGCCCGCCCGACACGCCCGAGCAGATCGAGATGGAGCAGAGCTTCCCCTACGACGAGACGCGCGATCAGCTGGAGGCCATCGCCGATATTAAGGCCGATATGGAGGCGCCCAAGCCCATGGACCGCCTGCTGTGCGGAGACGTGGGCTTTGGCAAGACCGAGGTCGCCCTGCGCGCGGCGTTTAAGTGCGTGGACTCCGGTCGCCAGGTCATGGTGCTCTGCCCCACGACCATTCTGGCCCAGCAGCACTACGAGACGTTCTTTGAACGCTTTGCCCCGTTTGGCCTTGAGGTCGAGGTGCTCAGCCGCTTTCGCACGCCGGCGCAGCAAAAGCGCGCACTCAAGGCGTTTGCTGAGGGCACGATTGATGTGCTCATCGGCACGCATCGCCTGCTTTCGGCCGATGTGAACCCCAAGAACCTGGGCCTGGTGATCATTGACGAGGAGCAGCGCTTTGGCGTGCAGCACAAGGAGCAGCTCAAGAACCTGCGCGAGCAGATTGACGTGCTCACGCTTTCGGCCACGCCCATCCCGCGTACCATGCAGATGGCCACGAGCGGCGTGCGCGACATGAGCCTGATTACCACGCCGCCGACTGGGCGCCGCCCCGTGATCGTGCACGTGGGGGAGTACGACCCCGACGTGGTGAGCGCGGCGATTCGCCTGGAGGTGGGTCGCGGCGGACAGGTGTACTACGTGTCCAACCGCGTCAAGACCATCGATGACGCTGTGGCACGCGTGCACGAGGCCGCGCCCGAGGCACGCGTGGGCGTGGCGCACGGCAAGATGAGCCCGCGCGAGGTCGAGGACGTGATGATCGAGTTCGCGACCAAAAAGATCGATGTGCTCATCGCCACGACCATCGTGGAGAGCGGCATCGACAACGCGACCGCCAACACGCTCATCATCGAGGACTCGCAGCGCCTGGGTCTGGCACAGCTCTACCAGCTCAAGGGCCGTGTTGGCCGCTCGGCCACGCAGGCATACGCGTACTTTATGTTCCCGGGTGAGCTGCCGCTCACCGAGGAGGCCACGGCGCGTCTGACCGCACTTTCCGAGTTCCAGGACCTGGGCAGCGGCATGCGCATCGCCATGCGCGACCTGGAGATCCGCGGCGCCGGTTCGCTGATGGGTGCCGAGCAGCACGGCAACCTGTCGAGCGTGGGCTTTGACCTGTTTACGCAGATGTTGGGCCAGGCCGTGGCCGAGGCGCGCGGCGATGACGATGCCGGCGTGGAGGCGGCGAGCGTGGGCATCAACCTGCCGGCCGACTACTTCTTGTCCGAGGCGTACATGCCGGCGGTGGACCAGCGCGTGCTCGTGTACCGCAAGCTCGCGGCGGCTGAGGACCTGGAGAGTGTCGACGAGGTGCAGGAGGAGACCGAGGCCGCGCATGGTGAGCTGCCGCTGGCGGGACTCAACCTGTTCAACCGCGCGCGCATCCGCATTCGCGGCGAGCGCCTGGGGCTCGAGAGCGTCACGCTCAGCGGTGGGCGCATTACCTTCCTGGGGGTTGACGTTCCCAAGAAGGTAGCCTTTGAGTTCAAGAATCGCTATGGCGCGGTGAGCTTCCCCAAGAGCCGCAAGCTGTCGGTGCCCTACAAGGCGGGCGCCGGTGCGGGCAGCGGCCTGGGCCGAGGTCTCGACGCCAACGACGGCACCGGCCCGGTGGCCGCGGCGCTCATGCTGCTGCAGCAGTTGGGCGCTACTGACGATGACTAACAAGTAAGTCGGTGGGACAAAGTTATCAGTAGTTTTTGTCCCAGGTGCGATAGTCGCATCGAGCCTGTCAACGCAAGCGACCCTGGGACAAAACTACTGATAACTTTGTCCCACCACGTTGCAGGTTGAAAACTTCGCCCGATGGAAAGGAAAGCATGTTCGGGTACATCTATAAGAAAGACGCCGCTGCCATCGCGGTTGTTCTGTGCCTTTGTCTGGGCGTGGGCAGTTTCTTCGATTATCAGATCTCGAGTGCGCTGTTCAACATCGGCAGCATGTACGGCCGCTTTATCGAGGCCGCCGGCGAGCTGCCGTTTGAGCTGACGGCGAGCGTCGCGGGCGTTATGCTCGTGCGCGCGGCGCGTCCCGATTCCAAGGGGAGCAAATGGCTCGCCGTGCTCGGCATCCTTGTCAATGTCGGTCTGGCCGGCTACGAGATCATCTCGTCCCTGCGGGTCGGCGGCAAACTCGTCGCGGTTCAGTTGGTGATGACGTTTGTGCTGGTCATCGCTGCCAACCTTGTCGTCTATCGCCTCACGCGCACGACCGACTCCGACGAGCTCACGCGCTGGGCGTTGATGGTGCTTGCCGTGTGGGTCGCTCAGGCCATCATCCTCAACGTGATTGTCAAGCCGCTGTGGTCGCGCCCGCGTATGCGCGTGATCGAGGTGACGCAGGGGCTCGAGTTTCAGCCGTGGTGGGTGATCGGCAACCCCGACAAGTGGGCCTATATTGCCGCCGGTGTAGTCAAGGACGGCTTTAAGTCGTTTGCGAGCGGACACACGGCGCACGCGGCGATCGGCCTTATGCTCGCCGGGCTTCCCGCGGCGGCCTTTAAGGAAAAGCCGTCGCGCCGCCGTGTGGTCTTTTGGGTCGCCGCTGTGGTCGCGGCGCTCGTCGCCTTTGGTCGCATCGTGATCGGCGCGCACTTTTTGAGTGACGTGAGCTGCGGCTTTGCCTTGGTGCTGGCGCTTGAGTGCCTTGCCGCGCGCATTGCCTATCCGGGCGGCGTACAATAGCCCCATCTGAATCATCGGGCTCGTGCCCGGCTAGAGAGGATTACCATGCTCGCGTTCAACAATGACTATTCTCACGGCGCACATCCGGCAGTGCTGCAGGCGCTCGTCGACACCAATATGGAGCCGCAGCCCGGCTACGGCACCGATGCACACACCGAGCGTGCCAAGCAGCTTATCCGCGAGGCCTGTCAGGCCCCCGATGCCGACGTGTTTTTTCTGGTGGGCGGCACGCAGGCCAACGCGACGGTGATCGACATGCTGCTTGCGCCCTACGAGGGCGTCGTTGCTGCCGAGACTGGCCACGTCGCCTGCCACGAGGCAGGCGCCATCGAGTTTGGCGGCCACAAGGTGCTCACCATCCCCGGCTACGAGGGCAAGATGCACGCCGAGGACCTCGAAAACTATATCCAGGTGTTCTACGAAAACGAGAGCTACGAGCACACGGTGTTCCCGGGTGCCGTGTACGTGAGCCTATCGACCGAGTACGGCACGCTGTACTCCAAGGCCGAGCTCGCGGCGATTCACGCAGTGTGCCAGAAGCGCGAGATTCCGCTGTTTGTGGATGGCGCCCGCCTGGCCTATGCGCTGGCGTCCGATGAGTGCGATATTACCCTGCCCGAGCTGGCACAGCTGTGCGACGTGTTCTACATCGGCGGCACCAAGTGCGGTGCGCTCTGCGGCGAGGCCGTGGTGTTCTGCGGCATGCACGCTCCGGCGCATCCCATTCCGCGTATTAAGCAGCACGGTGCGTTGCTGGCCAAGGGCCGCCTGACGGGCGTGCAGTTTGAGGCGCTCTTTACCGACGGCCTGTATTTTGAGATTGGTCGCCAGGCGATCGAAACCGCGCAGGCGCTTCGTCGCGTGCTGCACGAGCGCGGTTACCAGTTCTTTTTGGAGACGCCGACCAACCAGCAGTTCGTGATTCTGCCCAACGAGGACATGGCCCGCATTCGCGAGCATGCCTCGATCGAGTACTGGGAAAAGTACGACGAGACCCACACCGTGGTGCGCTTTTGCACTAGCTGGGCCACGACGCAGGAGGACATCGACGCGTTGGCGGCTGTCCTGTAAGTTGACATGATGACGGGGGCCGCCCTGCGCTGGGTTTGGCGCAGGGCGGTCTTTGCTTTTTTGGGGGAGAAGGGTTGTATGACCGAGATGTCCGAGCCGACGATTCGCCTGGCGACGCCCGATGATGCGCCGGCGTTGCTTGCCATCTATGAGCCGTATGTGCGCCAGACGGCGATTACCTGCGAATACGAGGTGCCGAGCGTTGAGGAGTTCGCCGGGCGCATCGAACGTACGCTCGAGCGCTATCCGTATCTGGTGATGGAGCTGGACGGGCGTCCAGTGGGTTATGCCTATGTGAGCGCGCTTAACAGCCGCGAGGCCTATGACTGGTCGGTCGAGACGTCGATCTATCTGGCGCGCGACGTGCGCCACGGCGGGCTGGGCCGCAGGCTGCACGACGCGCTCAAGCAATGCTTGGTCGCGATGGGCATCACCAGCATGTGCGCGCTCATCGCCGTGCCGCACGATAAGGACGACGAGTATCTGACGCACAACAGCCAGGATTTCCATGCCCATATGGGATATCGCCTGGTGGGCGCCTTCGATCGCTGCGCCCAAAAGTTCGGCCGCTGGTACGACATGTGCTGGATGGAGCTGGTCCTAGCCGAGCGCACGCCCAACCAACCCAAGCCAACCTGGTTCCCCGCACTTGTCGCCCAAGGTTTCAAACCTACCATTTAGGGACAGGTTTATTTTGGCAGGTTTTTGGCTGTCTTGTGGTATCAAATCGCCGCAAGAAGCGCGGCGTTCGTACGCAATTTTGACCTGAATCGTCCCTTCGGGACACCTTGCGAGCTAAGTGAGTAGACTTTTTGGCGCAAGGCGAGCACAAAGCGTACCTGCTTTAGTAAAACCGCAGGTCACGGAGGTGGCTGTTTTGGGTGCGCTCGGCAGGTCGCGAAAAGTCTACTCACTTAGATTTACGGTGCTGGATATTTTGGGCAGGAACAGTTGGGCTTGGGCGGCGCGTGTTGCCAGGCGATGTTGGCATTTGCGCCATGCCGGCTTGAGATTTAATAAAAACCGCAGGTAAAACGTTTACTAGGTACATTTTGCTTCGTTTGGTGCGCTAGCCGATGGGCTCGGTGTATTTGGCGCGGTCGGTTCGTTGGATGCGCTTGGAGACGTGGAGCGGGCGGCCGTCGGTGTCGTAGACGTAGTCAGTGATCAGGATCAGTGCCTGCCCGCGCTCGACGTTGAGCAAAAACGCCTCGTTTTGCGAGGCGTAGCACACCTCAAAGGTCTTATGCCCCTGTGCCGGCGCGCGATGGAATTCTTGACGAAGCGTCGCGTAGAGCGACCCGTTGAGGTCGCGATCGATGAGCGACCCAAAGCTTGGCGGCAAATAGGTGGTCTCCAGGCACAGTGGCGCATCGTCCAGGTAACGCAGGCGGACAAGTTTGACAAGCTTGCTGCCCACGCTAGCGTCAAAGAACTTGGCCACGCTGCCCATTGCTTTGGCAAAGCCCGAGTCCACCGTGCGCGTGGTGGGCTTCATGCCCTGGCCTTCGACCTGCTTGGTATAGCTCGAAAACACCAGGTTGTTCTCGTGGAGCGCCGGTGTGTCGGCCACAAAGGCGCCGCGCCCGCGCTCGGTTCGAATCAGGCCCTCGTCAACAAGCACCTTAAGGGCATGGCGCACGGTGCTGCGCGACAGGCCCGATTCGTCCATGAGTTCCATCTCGGACGGCAGTTTATCTCCGCGGGCGTAGGTGCCGGCGGCAATGCGGTCGCGAAGCGTTGCCGCCAGACGCTCGTATTGGGTCAAGTTCTTTTTCGACGAAGCGTTCATGCAATCAACCTGTATCTAACCTGTATGCTTAGCTAATCAAGCATGTATTCAATACAACGACAAAACCGCTGGTAGCTAGTTATCGAAAACCGCATCAGCAAAGTTTCTAAGACAAATATAGCATACAACTAGTCGACATCGCCAAAACATGTATGTAACTTGTATGCCATCGAGAGCATCAAACGAGAAGAAAGGCTGATGCACGATGACTACTCAGGAACAGGTTAAGGACGTCGTCTCCCAGGTTTTGGCTGACAAGGCAGACAAGGGCGGCATCAGGCGCGTCGTGTGGATTGGCGCCGGCGGATCCAACGGCGGCAACTATCCTGCTCAGTACTTTATGGAGCACGAGGCCACGCAGGTCGTGAGCTCCAGCTACACCAGCAACGAGTTCGTGCACGCAACCCCTGCCTACGTCAACGAGAACACCCTGGCCGTCGTCGTGTCCATGCGCGGCACCAAGGAGACCATCGTCGCCGCCCAGGTCGCCAAGGACCACGGCGCCAGCACCATCGCCATCTATGTTGACGAGTCCGGCCTCACCGAGGTCTGCGACTACAAGATCCAGTACGACAGCTTGGCCGTTGACGAGTCTTGCATGGGCCGCACCAACTCCGCCGTCGTGACCATGATCGCCATGGAGCTCACGCAGCAGACCGAGGGCTATGCCGAGTACGAGACCGCTATGGCCGCGTTCGACTTGGTCGACCCCATCTATCGCAAGGCCGTCGAGTACACCCGTCCGCTCGCTGCTAAGTGGGCCGAGCAGAACGCCGACAAGCCCTGCATCAACGTCATGGCCCAGGGCCCGCTCTTTGGTGCCGCCTACGTCTTTAGCATCTGCAACGTGCAGGAGATGCTGCAGATCGACTCCTGCACCATCAACACCTGCGACTTCTTCCACGGCCCCTTCGAGATTCTGGACAAGCGCACCTCGCTGTTCCAGCTCATCAGCGTCGGCCGCAGCCGCTGCAATGACGAGCGCGGCATCCGCTTCGTCAACCAGTACGGTGGCGAGCGCGTCTATCAGCTCGACGCCAAGGAGCTCGGCCTCAACGACATCAAGGACAGCGTGAGCGAGTACTTCAACCACCTGATCTTTGCCCCGATTCTCAACAACGTGTACATGCGCGCTCTCTCTGCCGTTACCCACAAGGACTACATGACGCGCCGCTACATGTGGAAGCTTGAGTATTAGTTACGGCGTTTTACCAAACGCCGTAACCGCTCGACGCTGCAAACCCGCCAGAGCGGCAATCTGCCTTTCAGCTTCGGCGGCATGACCAGAAGGTCAATGCCGCCTCACTTCAAGGCACCTTGCTCGCTCTGGCGGGTTTTCGCTGACATTGCCAAAACATCGACGATACCGTGGCTGGCGGGACACTCCCTTTGTCTAGAGATTTCCCGTTTGGCGATTTGTGCCTTGAAAAATGTATATAACGACTATAACGTAGTGTGAAACATATTGGAAACAATACCGAGGAGGCTGCGTTGAAGAAAAGCAATCTGGGCTATGTGCTGGTGCTGATCGCCGCGCTTATGTGGGGCAGCATCGGAATCTTTGTAAACGGCATCTCGGCCATGGGCGTTACGTCCCAGAGTATGGCTGCCTTTCGCTTGTTGTCGGGTGCCGTCTTAATGGCTCCGGTCTTGGCATTCATGGGTTGCCAGGGAGGTGCTCGTGAGGGAAAGGCATCGGGTCCCCTGGCACTGTTCAAGGCAAGTCCTAAAGAGCTTGTTCCTTGTGCGCTTCTTGGCATTATCGGCCTCGCCACCGCTAACACGCTTTATTACGAGTGCATGGGCGAGGTGGGCATGTCCACGGCCTCGGTGCTGCTCTACACCTCGCCGGTGTTTGGCGTCATGCTCGGCCGCGTACTTTATCGCGAGGATGTGACTCCCAACAAGCTCGTTGCCATCGCTTTTAACATCG
The DNA here is from genome assembly GCA_905199605.1 of uncultured Collinsella sp. GTDB lineage: Bacteria > Actinomycetota > Coriobacteriia > Coriobacteriales > Coriobacteriaceae > Collinsella. The sequence continues at coordinate 67,884 of CAJKHC010000006.1, read as the reverse complement.
GTGGCTGTGTACTTGCAGTGACCGATGGCGACCTTTCCGGTTTTCATTTTTCGGTTTGGGGCGTCACGTCGGGCGTGATTGCGGGCTTTTGTGGCGCGTCGCTCGCGGTGTTTAGCCGGATAGCAACCAAGACGGTCCACCCGCTGGCTGTCACGTTTTGGGGCCTTGTTTTTGGCGGTGCGGTTATGGCGGCTATCGCGGCTCCATGGCCAGATGTCGCCGCGGCAATGTCGCCACAGCTGCTGCTGCTGTTCCTTGGCTTTGGACTCATCCCCACAGCCGTGGCCTATGTCTTATATATGCAGGGTCTGTCCATGGGGCTCGAGACGTCGAAAGTTCCCGTCGTAATGTCATTCGAGACGGTCGTCACCGTGCTGCTGGGCATTGGTGTCTACGCCGAGCCCGCCGGTGCGATCAAGGTTCTGGGCATCGTTTTGGTGCTCGCGTCCATCGTGATCATGAACACCGACTTTTCCAAGCTGCGCAACAGTGTGTTTGTCGGCCATGTCATTGAGAGCATGACCTTTAAGCCCAACGCGTGGTGGACGGAGAAATCGCAGGACATGGATCTGTTCCGCGAGCGCACGGGCATTACGCTGGAGCCCACCGTGCAGGAAAGCCCCTGGTACTTCGTGCGATAGGGGATTGCGCGCAGGGTCCGACTTGGGGTTATCCCGCCAGTGCCGGCCTGCCCAGCCCCAACGTTTCAAGTACGTTAAACCCGTCAACGGTCGATTTTCACCCGCGAACGGTCTTTATACTAATTAGCAATATCCGCAACGTATAAGACGTTATAATGACCATAACGAAAAGGAGGAGGCAAGATGAATCAGATCATTCTCGCATCTCATGGCGGCCTGGCCGCAGGCGCCAAAGACACGCTCGAGATGGTTCTCGGCGACGTGTCGAACGTCCACGTCGTGTCGCTTGCTCGTGACGACAAGGAGCCCATCACCAATAAGGTGGACGCCATGATCGCCACGTTCAACGCGGACGACACCGTCTATGTGCTGACCGATATGCTCGGCAGCTCGGTTAACAACAGCATGGTCGAGCTTTCCAAGAACGGCACGAAGTTCACGGTTGTCAGCGGTTTCAACATCCCGCTGGCGCTCACGCTCGCTATGAGCCCCGTCCCCGTCAAGGGCGCCGAGCTCGCGGCCCTCATCAACGAGGCCCGCACCGGTCTGACCAACCCCAACGCACCGGTCGAGGTCGCCGCGGCTCCCGCCAAGAAGGCCAAGGCGTCCCGTCACAGCTCCGGTCCCGCCAAGATTGTCCTCGCGCGTCTTGACTACCGTCTGCTGCACGGCCAGGTCGTCTTTACCTGGACCACCAAGGTCCAGGCCGAGCGCATCATCGTCGTCGACAACGCTGCCGCCAACGATGACATCAAGAAGGGCGCTCTTAAGCTGGCCAAGCCCCAGGGCGTGCGCCTGAACGTCTTCACCGTCGAGCGTGCCCTCGCCAAGATGGACAAGCTCAACACCCTCGGCGAGCGCGTCATGTTCGTCTTTGGCAACACTGCCGAGATGCTGCAGTTCTGCCAGGGCTACAAGCTCGACGCCATCAACCTGGGCGCCACCGCCAACCACGACGGTGCCGAACAGGTCGGCGGCAAGGACAGCTCCGTCTTCTTCGACGCCACCCAGAAGGCCGACGTCAACCAGCTGCTCGACATGGGCATCAAGCTCTACGTTCAGCAGACCCCTACGTATCAGAGCGTCGACATCGACGCCAAGCTGTAATCAACCAGGCTTTTGCCTGACTGAAAGGAGAAGGGTATGAATACGTTCATCAGTGCGGTGCTCGTCGGCCTCGTCGGCGTGTTCTGCATGTGGGACTCCCGCCTGCTCGGTCGTCTTAACTTCGAGCAGCCCCTCGTTGGCGCTACGCTCGTCGGTCTGCTGCTGGGCGATGTGCCCACCGGCCTTGCCGTCGGTGCCGCCGTCGAGCTCGTGTCCATGGGCCTGGTGCAGGTCGGCGCCGCCGTTCCGCCCGATATGGTCCTGGGCGGCATCGTGGCAGCTGCCTTCGCGTGCCTGACCGATGCTTCTGCTGAGACCGCCATGACGATCGCCATCCCGGTCGCCGTCTTGGGTCAGCTCCTCGGCATCGTGTTCCGTTCCATCATCGCCGCCCTCACCCATGTGGCCGATAGCGCGATCGATAACGGTAACTTCAAGACCGCCTACCGTATGCACATCTGCGCCGGCTCCGGTCTGTACGCCATCATGTACTTCCTGCCGATCTTCCTGGCCGTCTTTGTTGGCACCGACCTGGTTCAGGCCATCGTCAACATGGTTCCCGAGTGGCTGTCCGTTGGTCTGAACGTTTCGACCAAGATCATGACCGCCTACGGTCTGGCTCTGCTGCTCACCATGATGATCAAGAAGGGTATGACCCCGTTCCTGTTCATCGGTTTCCTGCTCGCCGCCTACCTCAACCTGTCCGTCATCGCGGTCGCTCTGATCGGTGTGTGCCTGGCTATCGTCTTCATGGGCTTCAAGTTCAATGGCTCCCATGCAACCGCCGGTGTCGATTCCGACTACGATCCGCTCGAAGACGACGAAGACTAAGGAGGAACACACTATGGCAACCGCAACCAAGGACGTGTCCCTGAACAAGAAGGTCAGCCAGTTCTTCTGGCGCTCCTGGGCCATCCAGGCCTCTTGGAACTACGAGCGTCAGATGAACATGGGCTTCCTCTACGGCATGGTTCCTACGCTCGACCGCCTCTATCCGGACGAGTCCGACCCCAAGCAGCTCGCTGCTAAGAAAGAGGCTTACCACCGTCACATGGCGTTCTACAACTGCACCCCGCAGACGAGCGCTTTTGTCCTAGGCCTCGCCGCCTCCATGGAGGAGGAGTACGCCAAGGATCCCGAGAACTTCGATCCCGATTCGATCAACGCGGTCAAGACCTCCCTCATGGGTCCGCTTTCCGGCATCGGTGACTCCCTCTTCCAGGGCACCATCCGCGTTATCGCCTTTGGCCTGGGCGTTCAGCTGGCTCAGCAGGGCTCCATCATGGGCCCGATCCTGGCCATGCTCATCTCCATCGTCCCCTCTGTGCTGATCACTTGGTTCGCAGCCAAGATGGGCTATCAGGGCGGCCACGAGTACCTGAGCAAGCTCCAGGGCGGCGACCTCATGGAGAAGCTCATGTATGTCTGCGGCATCGTGGGTCTTATGTCCGTGGGCGGCATGATCGCTACGCTGATCGGCGCCACCACCCCGCTGCAGTTCGCTGACGGCACCGTCGTGATCCAGGACATCCTGGACGGCATGATGCCCCAGATGATCTCCCTCGGCCTCACCGGCCTTATGTACTGGCTCATCAAGAAGAACGTCAACACCGGTTGGCTTCTCGTGATCGCCATCGTGGGCGGCATCGCCCTCTCCGCGGCCGGCATCCTGGCCTAGTCGCGACCCAGCGATTTCCCCCGGGGGCCTGCCTGGCATCCCATACCCCAGGCAGGCTTCCATCCCTAGATGTGTCAAAGGGATAGTTCCTTTGTCACATCCTCAACGGGCCGGCGACTCGGTCCAAATCACGGTAACCCTGCGTGCGTCCGGCAAAGTGGCGCCGCAAAAATTCGAAAGGAATGTGTCAGATGTACGAGATCGACCTTAACCTCCCTAAGCAGATCGTCGCTGACGTCCTGTCCAACCACGAGATCCACAGCGTCGCCTTCGTCGGCTGCGGTGCTTCCATGTCCGACCTTTACCCCGCCAAGTACTTCCTGGCCAACAACACGGACAAGCTGAACGTTCAGATCTTCACCGCTAACGAGTTCAACTACGACACGCCTTCCTGGGTCAACGAGCACACCTTCGTGATCACCTGCTCCCTCGGTGGCTCCACGCCCGAGACCGTCGAGGCCAACAAGACCGCCAAGAAGCACAACTGCCCGGTCGTCTCCCTCACCAACAAGGCTGGCTCCGCTCTGACCGTCGACGCCGACCACGTCATCGTTCACGGCTTCCACGCCAACTACGCTGCCAAGTGCGAGAAGCCCGGCTACGCCATCGCTCTTGCTGTCGAGATCCTTCAGCAGACCGAGGGCTATGACCACTACGAGGACATGATCACCGGCCTCACCAACGTCTTCGAGCTCTGCGAGAACGCCGCTCAGTCCGCCAAGGGTCTTGCCAAGCAGTTCGCCCAGGACTTCAAGGACGACAAGATGATCTACTTCATGGCCTCCGGTGCCTCCGAGAAGATGGCTTATTCTCACGCCGCCTTCCTGTTCACCGAGATGCAGTGGATCGACGCCGCCGCCTACAACACCGGCGAGTACTTCCACGGCCCGTTCGAGGTTTCCACCGAGGGTAAGCCCTACGTCTTCTTCATGTCCGATGGTGCCACCCGTCCGATGGACGCCCGCGCCCTCACCTTCCTTAAGCGCATGGGCGCCAAGGTCGCTCTGATCGACTCCAAGGACTACGGCCTGGCCGACGCCGTGCCCGCGAGCGTCGTCACCTACTTCAACCCGCTGCTGCACCTCGCCGTTATGCGCGAGTACGGCAACCAGATCGCCGAGGCCCGTCAGCACCCGCTGACCATGCGTCGCTACATGTGGAAGCTTTCCTACTAATCACAAGTAAGTAGACCTTACGGGTTGATTGAGAGGGGATGGGGTTTTGCCCCGTCCCCTTTTTTGCTTTGGGGAGGGCGTGTCTGTCGCGTCGCAAAACACCAGATAAAACCTACCAAAATATACCTGTCCCTTTTTGGCAGGTGGGAGGAGATGCGTATGATCAAGGCAGTGCTGTTTGATATGGACGGCGTGCTGGTCGATACCGAGTGGTTCTACAACCGTCGCCGCGTGGCGTTTATGGAAGAGAAGGGGTTCCACTTTGATGAGATTCCCGATCTTTCGGGGTCTAACGAGCCCGCCATTTGGGAGGCGCTGGTGCCCGACGATGTTGAGCTGCGCGAGCGTCTGCGCGTGGAGTACAAGCAGGTCTACAGTCCAGACCATCCCGTTCCGTATGCCGAGCTGCTCAACGAGCAGACGGAGCCGGTAATGCGCGAGCTGCACAAGCGCGGCGTGAAGTGCGCCATCGCAAGCTCGTCCTATCGTGAGCTCATTGAGGAGCTGGTTGAGATTGCCGGTATCGCCGACGTGCTGGACTACACCATCAGCGGTCACGAGTGCAGTGCGTTTAAGCCCGACCCCGAGATCTACCTGCGTGCCATGGAGGCGCTGGGAGTTGACCCCGCCGAGTGCCTGGTTATCGAGGACTCGCCGTTGGGCATCGAGGCTGGCAAGCGCTCCGGCGCCCGCGTCCTGGCACTGCGTCCGCATGAGGGCGTCAACCTGGACCAGTCCGCCGCCGACGTCGTCATCGACAACCTGACCGACATTTTGGCCGCTCTGTAGTGTCAATCCACCGCGAGAAGCACTGGTTCACGCGTCATTTGCTGCAGATTGGCTTAATTTGGCATCAATTAAGATCCGTTTGGCTTCGATTCGGGCTAAGTGAGTAGACTTTTTGGCACATGCCGAGCACAAAGCGTATCTGCCTTAGTAAAACCGCAGGTCGGAGAGGTGGCTGTTTTGAGTGTGCTTGGTAGATCGCGAAAAGTCTACTCACTTAGAATTTAGCTCTTTGGTTGGGGAGCTGCTGGCTCGTTTTGGTTGTCGAGAGAGGGTGAATTGAGGCGCCCTCTGTCGCTCCATGCTACAATCGCCGACATGCCCCACAACTACATCTGCCTTCGAAGGGAGCCTACGTGGCGAACGCCATCGATCAGCTCACGGACCGCGTGCTCGTGCTCGGCCGCCTTACCATCGTCCGCCGCGCTATTACCGCTGTGGCGGTCACCATATCAGCCGTTCTCCAGACATTTCTGATCCAGGCGTTCATTCAGCCCGCCGATCTGCTTCCGAGCGGTCTCACCGGCGTCGCGGTCCTGCTCGATCGCGTTACCTCGCTTGGCGGCGTTCATATCGACATCTCGCTCGGCATGCTCGCGCTCAACATCCCCGTGGCGCTCCTATGCTGGAGCGGCATTAGCAAGCGTTTCGTAATCTTCTCGATGATGCAAGTTGTGCTCTCATCGCTGTTTCTCAACATCTTTCATTTCGCCCCGTTTTTGGGCGACAAGATCATGCTCATCATTTTTGGTGGCGTGGTCTCGGGTCTGGGTGCTGCCATCGCGCTCAAGTCCGGTGCATCAACCGGCGGCACCGACTTTATCGCGCTGTGGGTCTCCAACCACACGGGCAAGACCATCTGGGGTGTCATCTTTGGTTTCAACTGCTTTATCCTGGCGATCTTTGGCTTTATGTTTGGCTGGGACAATGCGGCGTATTCCATCGTGTTCCAGTTTATTTCGACCAAGACCATCGACAGTTTCTACCGACGCTACGACCGTGTGACGCTGCAGATCACGACACGCAAGGCAGATGAGGTCATGACAGCCTATGTTGACCATTTTCAGCATGGCATTAGCTGCGCCGAGATCATTGGCGGATACAGCCGCGAAAAGATGTATCTGCTGCACGCCGTTGTCTCGACCTACGAGAGTCAGGACATTATCAAGCTGGTGTGCGACATTGATCCCGGCGCCGTGATCAATGTGTTCCACACGCTCAACTTTGTGGGCGGCTGGTGGGGAGGCCATGTCGACGAGCCCATGCCCACGGCCGTACCCGATCCCGACAAGCCCGCACGCATGGCCAGCAGGCAGGCGCGCCTCAGCGAGCAGGACAGTCTGCAACAGGACGACGGCAAGTAGGGTATTGGCATTTTGCCGGTCCTGCGCAACCCATCCGAACGAGCCCCCCCCGAAAGCCCCGTTGCTTTCGAGGGCTCTCGTTTGCCCAGATAAAACCTACCAAAATGAAGCTGTCGCTTTTTGGTAGGGAGGGTGTATCGTTTTATCAATATGAGGTAACATGAAACTAGACGTTATATACGTATTAGAAATTTAGCTATTTTGATAAGAGTGATCAGATATGCCTGCGCCCAAAAATGCACCGCTTTACCAGCAGATTTATGACGAAATCAAGGATGCGATCGAGAAAGGTGTTTATGCACCCAAGGAGCGTATTCCGTCCGAGCTTGAACTAGCCGAGCAGTACGAGGTGAGCCGTATTACGGTGCGCCGCGCTGTCGAGGAGCTGTGCTCCGATGGTTACCTGGTTAAGCAGCAGGGCCGCGGCACCTTTGTCTCCACGCCGCACATCAACCGCCAGTTTCACGCCTCGACGCTGCAGACGTTTACCGCGCTGTGTGCCGGCAACGGCATGAAGGCCGGTGCGCACGTGATCGATCGCCAGATCGTTCCGGCGCGCCAAAACGAGATGGAGTTCTTTGGCCTGCAGAAGGATGCGCTGCTGCTGCATATCAAGCGCGTGCGCACGGCCGACGGCGAGCCCATCTTTGAGGAGAACATCTTTGTGCCGTTTGACGCCTACCGTGAGCTGTTGACGGCCGATCTTGAGGACAAGTCGATTTTTGCCGAGGTCGAGCGTGTTGGCGGAACGCCGATTGTCTCGGTTGGCTACCGTACGGTCGAGGCCGTTCGAGCTAACGCCGAGCAGGCGGCCGAGCTGGGCATTGCTCCGCACGATCCGCTGCTCAACCTGCGTGCCGGCTTTACCGGTCCCGATGACGAGCCGGTTTTGATGGGTAAGCAGTACTACGTGGGATCGCGCTACGTTATGGTGATGTAGGGTTGGTTCCGCCGTTCTAACGAACGGCGGATCGGTCGACGCTGCAAGCCCGCCAGAGCGGCAATCTGCCTTTCAACTTCGGCGGCATGACCAGAAGGTCAATGCCGCCTCGTTTCAAGGCACCTTGCTCGCTCTGGCGGGCTTTCGCTGTCGTTGCCAAAACATCGGCGTTGCCATGGCCCGGATGCGGCACTTGGGGACGTTCCTTTTCTGCCGGCATCTGGGGACATTCCTTAGTCATTGGGGACGCTCTTAAACGACTAGTCTGGGCGGCGGCCGTGTGCTGCTGTCCGCGTGGCGGCGTATAATCGGCGGCAGATGACTTGGACGTTAGGAAACCATGACCGATAGCATGCAGCAGATGGCGCTCGACACGCTCGGCGCCTATTTTGGCTACACCTCGTTTCGCCCGGGGCAGGACCGCATGGTCGATGCGATCCTTGTCGGTCGCGATGCGCTGGGCGTTATGCCCACGGGCGCCGGCAAGTCCATTTGCTACCAGGTGCCCGCGCTCATGCTGCCCGGCATCACCTTTGTGGTGAGCCCGCTGCTGTCGCTTATGGAAGACCAGACCCGCGCGCTGCTCGCGGCGGGTGCGCGCCCCAGCTACCTCAACTCCAGCCTTACTCCTGCCCAACAAAATACCGTGCTCAAGCGGGCGCGCGAGGGCCGCTACCAGCTTATGTATGTGGCGCCCGAGCGCCTGCTCGAGCCGCGCTTTTTAGCCTTTGCGCAGGAAGCTGCGGCCGAAGGCGGCATCGGCGTGCCGCTCGTGGCCATTGACGAGGCCCACTGCGTGAGCCAGTGGGGCCAGGTTTTCCGCCCCGCCTATCTGCAGATTCGCGAGTTCATCGATTCCCTGCCGCAGCGACCCATCGTGGCGGCCTTTACCGCCACGGCGACCGAGCGCGTGCGCGCGGACATTCAGCAGATGCTCGGCCTGCAAAACCCTGCGACGGTGGTGACGGGCTTCGATCGCAAGAACCTTTACTTTGGTTGCGAGGAGATGGGCGACAAGGCCAAGGCAGCGTGGGTGCGCGACTATGTGATCGCGCATTCGGGCGAGAGTGGCATCGTGTATTGCTCGACTCGTAAGACGGTCAATGCGCTGGCAGGCGAGCTTGCCGAGGCGCTGGGCCCCAGTGGCATTAGCGTTGGCCGCTACCATGCCGGCATGGGTAATGACGCCCGCCGCCAAAGCCAGCGCGCGTTTATCGACGACGATATCCAGGTGATGGTTGCCACCAACGCCTTTGGCATGGGCATCGACAAGCCCAACGTGCGCTACGTGATTCACAACAACGTGCCCGAGAGCATCGAGGCCTACTACCAGGAGGCGGGCCGCGCCGGCCGCGATGGCGATCCGGCCAGCTGCCATTTGCTGTGGAACGGTAACGATTTTCGCATGCGCCGCTTTTTGATCGACCGCGGCGATGCTGCCGACGAGGCGCTCGACGACGAGCAGCGCGCGTGGGCGCTCCAGAATCGATATCGACTGCTCAGCCAGATGGAGGGCTACTGCAATACCACCGGCTGCCTGCGCGAATACATGCTGCGCTACTTTGGCGACGAGGCCGCGGCCGAGCATGCGTCAGCGGCTGGTGCGGGCGGCGCCGCCACGGACGACGCCGAGGGCTGTGGCAACTGCAGCAACTGCCTCACGCAGTTTGATGTCGAGGACGTCACCGATATGGCCCGCGCTGCCGTACGCTATGTGGCCACGCGTCCCATGCGCTTCGGCAAGTCGCTGATCGCCGACGTGCTCCACGGCAGCAACACCGAGCGCATTCGCCAGATGCATCTGGACGAGGACCGCGGCTACGGTGAGCTGTCGAGCGAATCGGTCGGGCGCATCAAGGACATCATCGGCCAGCTGTGCGGGCGCGGTTATCTGGCAACCTCGCAGGGGCAGTACCCGGTCGTGGGGCTGGGCCCGCGTGCCGGCGAGGTCGAGGATGAAGCGTTCGCCTTTACCGTTAAGCGTCGCGCGTCCAAGCGAAAGGCCTCGGCCCGAGCCCGCCGTGCGGTGGATCTGCTGCGCGAGGAGGCCGAGCTGGATCAGCGCCCGCGCGTGGGCGACGACGCCGAGCTGTTCGAGCGCCTGCGCGCCTTGCGCAAGGAGATCTCGACCGAGCTGGAGATGGCGCCGTACATGGTCTTTTCCGACAAGGCCCTGCGCGGCCTGTGCCGTCTGCGCCCTCAGACGCGCGACGAGCTTATCCAGGTCAGCGGCATCGGCGAGAAAAAGGCCGATGCCTTTGGCGAGCAGTTTATGGCGGCGATTGAAGAGTTTGAGTCCGAGCATGCGCGGGATGGAGCATAACGATGGCATTCGACGATAAAACCGAGCGCACTGAGGTGTCCGCCGTGCCGCTGTACCAGCAGGTCATGGACGACCTAAAGGGAGAAATCGCGCGCGGCGTGTACGCAGCCGGCTCGCGCATTCCTTCCGAGATGGAGCTCGCGAAGTCCTATGGCGTGGGTCGCGTCACCGTGCGCCGCGCCATCGAGGAGCTGTCGCGCGCGGGATATCTCAACCGCCAGCAGGGGAGGGGCACGTTTGTGTGTGCGCCCAAGCTCAAGCGCAAGATTCGCCAGAAGGGTGACGTCCAGAGTTTTACTGAGGGTTGTGCTGCTAACGATATGGTGGCCGGAGCACGTCTGGTGTCGCGCACGGTGGTTGCGGCGACGCGCGAGGACGCGGCGTTTTTTGACGTGGAGCCCGGCTGCGAGCTCATCGTGGTCGAGCGCGTGCGCACGGCCGACGGCGTGCCCGTCATGCTCGAGAATAACGCCTTTTTGCTGGCTGACCATCCCTACCTGCAGACGCTTGCCGATAAAGACCTCGCCGATAACTCGATCTTTGCGCTCGTTGCAGAGCATTCGGGCCGCGCGCCGCTCAAGTCCGATCCCTGCACCGTGGAGATTGCGCTCGCCGACGCTCAGACAGCCCCGCTGCTGGAGGTACCGGTCGGCGAGCCGCTCTTCTATATGGAGGCATACTTTACCGATGCAGACGGGCGGCCCCTGCTGCTCGGGCGCCAAAAGATCGTGGGCTCGCGCTACGTGTTCGACATCTAACGTCCATAGATAGAACAACATAGAACAAATCTGCTGAAACGACTTCACCTGTGACAGCTCGCATGCTATAAATAGAACAACATAGAACGATCGCAGGTACGAGCTGCCGTCGTCCAAAGCCGCCACACAAGGAGGAGCGTCACCGTGAACGCACACGATCTGATTCAGGAAATTATCGAGCGCAAGGGTAAGGTCGAGCACGTCTTTTGGATCGCCTGCGGCGGTTCGATGATCGACCTGATGCCGGCCAACGAGCTGCTCAAGCGCGAGGCCACCACGTTTGCCTCGACGGTCTACACTGCGCGCGAGTTTTGCCTGATGGCCCCCAAGAGTCTTGGCGAGAAGTCACTCGTCATCGCCTGCAGCCACAGCGGCAATACGCAGGAGGTCGTCGACGGTTGCGAGATGGCGCTGGCAGCCGGCGCCGAGGTCGTGGCCATGACCGACTGCGAGAGCTCCAAGATTGATAACGGCAAGTGGACCACCTGGGTCTATCCGTGGGGCGAAGGCGTGCCGCAGGCCGAGGTTCCGCAAGGCATCGGCGTCCTGATGGCTGCCGAACTGCTCGACCAGCAGGAGGGTTACGAGGCGCTCGCCGATATGTATGAAGGCCTTAAACAGATGGACGCGCTGTTGCCCGCTGCCCGTGAGAAGGTCAATGCCGAGCTGGGCGACCGCTTTGCCGAGCTCTGCCAGCAGCACAAGTTCTTCTACATCCTGGGATCCGGCCCCAACTTTAGCCAGACCTACGCCATGGCCATCTGCTCGCTCATGGAGATGCAGTGGCAGCACTGCTGCTATATCCACTCCGGCGAGTACTTCCACGGCCCGTTCGAAGCCACCGAGCCCGGCGTGTTCTACTTTGTGCAGCTCGGATCGGGCGAGTGCCGCCCCATGGAGGAGCGCGCGCTCGCGTTCCTCAACACGCACACCGATACGGTCATGGTGCTCGATGCACTCGAGTACGGCGTGGGCGAGGTGCCCGCCAGCGTGCGTTCGTACCTGGAGCCGATCTTCTTCTACAACATGAGCTGCGAGCTGCGCGCCGCCCGCGGAAAGGTGTTCGACCACAGCCCCGAGGTTCGTCGCTACATGGGCATCGAGCAGTACTAGGTAACGGGAAAACCATTCACCTTCGATTCGCAAGGGCGCAGCGCGAGTCAAAAAAGCGGGCCGCGCCGGGGATTTCCGGCGCGGCCCGCTTGGTATCGCGCTTAGATTCGCGAGGTGTCGCGGCAACCGACGCTTACTTTGCGTCGTACGCCTCGGCGTCCCACCAGTCGAGCTGGGAGATGTTGTCGCGGATGTGCCGGCAGCTCTTGTGGAAGCCCTCGAGCTCGTACTCGGACAGGTCGAGCGTGTAGACCTCCTCGACGCCCTCGGCACCGATCACGCACGGCAGGGAGGTAAAGATGCCCTCCTCGCCATACTGGCCGGTCATGAGCGTGGAGGCGGAAAGCACGGCGTGCTCGTTGTGCAGAACGGCAGCGCAGACGCGCGCGGCGGAGTTGGCGACGGCGTACTCGGTGCACTGCTTGCCCTGGTAGGTCACATAGCCGCCCTTACGCGCGAGCTCCTCGACCTCCATGTGGTCAAAGGCGTACTTGTCGGGGTTTTCGGCCTGAAGCTCGGTGAGACTCTTGCCGGCGATGGTTGCGGCCTTAAAGGCGGCAAGCTGGCTAAAGCCGTGCTCGCCGATCATGTAGGCGTCGATGGACTTGGGGCTCACGCCGACCTTCTTGGAGATCTCGGTGCGCAGGCGGGCGGAATCCAGACCGCAGCCCGAGCCGATGATCTTCTTGGGATCGTAGCCGGTCAGGTGCCACAGCTCGGTGCACACGACGTCGCAGGGGTTGGAGATGCTCACGAAGATGCCGTCAAAGCCGGCGTCGACGATGCGCTTGGCAAAGGTGCGCGCGGCGTCGGTGGTAAAGAACAGCTCGCCGTCGCGGTCGCCGGCGGCCAGTGCGACCTTGCCTGCGGCGTTGACGATGACGTCGCAGCAGGCCAGCTCCTCGTAATGGTCGTAGCAGTTGACGATCTCAGTGTTGTACGGGACAAACGAAAGGGAGTCGCGCAGGTCCTGGACCTCGGACGTCACCTTGGCCTCGTTGATATCGCACAGGTACAGCTCGTCGGCAATGCCCTGCATAAGCAGGCTGTTGGCGACATGTGCTCCCACGTGGCCCTGGCCGACCACACCGATCTTACGCGTCTGGTACATATACGTATCCTTTCGGCCGAGTTTTTCGCGTCGGACTATTGTAGCGTCCTGCTGCCACTTTGCTAGACTAAAGCGCCGTAGATTTTTGGGACATGCCTTAATCTCTACTTTTGGAGTGATTTGGGCCGCTGACGGCATCGCTGGGCGATGTGCTCGCGCGGATGGTGCCGCTCGTTGTACCATAGATGCAACTGACTCGTAAGGAGCATCCATGCCCATTCGCATTCCCGACGCCCTCCCTGCTGCCGCGCAGCTCGAGAGCGAGAACATCTTTGTCATGACCGAGTACCGCGCACTGCACCAGGACATTCGTCCGCTGCGCGTGCTCATCCTCAACCTCATGCCCACCAAGATTGCCACCGAGACGCAGATCATGCGCAAGCTCTCCAACACGCCGCTGCAGGTGGAGGTGGACCTGCTGCGTACCAAGACGCACGAGGCCACGCACGTGAGCGCCGGCCACCTGGAGACGTTCTATCGCACCTTCGACGACATCCGCGACATCCACTACGACGGCCTGATCATCACGGGCGCGCCGGTGGAGCAGATGCCGTTCGAGGAGGTCGACTACTGGCCCGAGCTCTGCCAGATCATGGATTGGTCCACCACGCACGTGCACTCTACGCTGCACATTTGTTGGGGCGCGCAGGCCGGTCTGTACCATCATTACGGTATCCAGAAGTACGATCTGCCGGCAAAGGCGAGCGGCGTGTTCGAGCATTATCTGGTGAAGCCGCAAAGCCCGCTGGTCCGCGGCTTCGACGACCGCTTCTATGCCGTGCATTCGCGCAACACCGATGTGCGCCGCGAGGACGTGGAGGCTGAGCCGCAGCTTGAGGTCGTGGCCGTGTCCGACGAGGTGGGCCTGTACATCGTCAAGTCGACCGACAGCCGCCGCTTCTTTGTCTTTGGCCATCCGGAGTACGATACCGACACGTTGCGCCTGGAGTACGAGCGAGACGTGAAGCGCGGTCTCAACCCCCAGGTGCCGGCGCATTACTTCCCGAACGACGACCCCACCGCCGAGCCGCGCAACGTCTGGCGCAGCCAGGCTCAGCTGCTCTACACCAACTGGCTCAACTACTACGTCTACCAGACCACGCCCTACGACCTGGCTCGCGCCGGCGAGGAGCACTAGGCCTGTCGGGAGGTGCGCCAGCCGTTAGGCGCTGATGATGTGAGGTAGCGGCAGGTCGTGGACGTCGGTGGGAACGTGGTCGACACGCTGCTCGTCAAAGGCGATGCCGATGATTTGGCATGCGGGCGAGAGCATGGGCAGGTAGCGGTCATAGCAGCCGCCGCCGTAGCCCAGGCGTGCGCCGGCGCGGTCGAAGGCTACGAGCGGCACGACGATCATGTCGAGAGCTTCGGCAGGCACGATGGGGAAGCGGTTGCTGTCGATGTCCGTGGCCGCGAAGGCCCGCGCGGGGTGGCCGATAAACGGGGCCGCGTCCGCGTCGCCGGCAGCAACTGCCCGCATGCACATGCGTTGGCCACAAGCTGCGGCTTCGGCTGCCGAGAGCATGCACGGATAGGCCACGCGCCAGCCGCGTTTGGCGACAGCTGCGGCAAATGCGGCTGGGTCGACTTCGGAACCCATCGCGGCATAGACGGCAACGGTGTGCGGCGCCGCGGGATCCGAGCGACCCAGTCGCTCAACAAGCCGCGCACAGATAACGGCAGACTTCGCCGCCCGCACATCCAAATCAAGAGCGTCACGTCGGGCAATCACCGCCCGTCGCAACTCAGCCTTGTCCATCCATCACTCCTCTAGCAAGCCTGCCAAAAAGGGACAGGTTTATTTTGGCAGGTTTTATCTGGGCAAATGTCGAAACCACCACAAAGGTGCCTGTCCCCTTTGTGGTGGTTTTGGCCCATGCGTTAACGCTATAGCGCCGCAGCGATCGCTTCAGTCACAAACTTATTGAGTGACTCGCCCTTCTTTGCCGCTGCCAGCGCCGCCTGTTTGTGGAGCTCAGAGCCCGTTCTTACGTTGAACGAGCCCTTAAAAGCCCGCTCGGGCTCTTTGCCCTTCTCGGCGCAAAACTCAAGGTAATCGTCGACGGCGTCGTGGAAGCATTGCTCCACTTCTTCAGCCGTGGAGCCTTCAAATACGATTGCGTCTCTAATGCCGGCGACCATACCTGTTAGTACACGCTGCTCGGCATCGAACTCGACTGGGGCGAAATAGCCCTTGTATGCCAAAACGTTACTCATGACTGCCTCCGACATCCTGCAGAAATCGAACGATGTTTCGAATTGTCCCCGCTGTCAATTCGTCAGATGGATGAGGCGCGTGCATCACGAACATCCTGCCATCTGAGGGCCTGTAGAAGCGAACGCGCGATCCGGAAGTCTTGCCTTTGCTGTCCATTTCAAAGCCATATGAGACCATGACTTTTAAAAAATCGGCATACCGATACGTCGAAGGGCAGCTAAACAGTTGGGCGATGAGTTTATCGGCTCGAGTCATCCCGCCTCACATTCTGCAACTATATTCTAGTTGCAATTTAAGTCCGATGCAAACACTCATAATATAGAACATGTGTACGTATAGAACAAGTGTTCGAATCACCACTGAGAAAGGGGACAGGCACCTTTGTGGTGGTCTGTGCTGTGGAGTGGGCGTCTGCGGCAGTTCGTCTCGATCTGTAACAGTAACTCGGCAAAATTGGACCCAGTTGTTACAGATTGAGACAAAGAGCTGGTACCGTTCGGGAACGTCTCGATTTGTAACATCTGGAGCCAATATTGCCGCCTAGATGTTACAGATTTAGACAAACTGGTGGGACGGGGTGAGCTGCCCCGCCCAAGCAGAGGCAAAAGAAAAGGTAGATTTTCAGGCACGTTCCAAAAATCTACCTTTGTGCGTTAGCCCATCAGGTCGACTACGTTAAAGCCGGCGTTGCTCTTGGCGATGACGTCACGGCCGCCAAAGACGCAGGTCGGTGACTCGGTCGCGATACGCGTCACGTCGGCGCCGAGCGAGCGCAGCTCACCGGGCGTGGCGGCGAGCATCTGGGCGCGGCGCTTTTCGCGCGCGTTGGGATCGAGTCCGGCCAGGTAGGTCGTGTTGCGGCGCTTGGTGAGCGCGTAGGGCTTCACCGGCGCGTCAATGCCGCTCACGCAGCTCACGATAAAGCCCTCAAAGGCGGCCTCGTCGGGCTCAAAGCTGCCGAGCCATTCGCCTGCGCGCGCCACGCGCTCAATCGAGGGATCGATCGCCGGGTCGCGGTAGGTGTAGAACGCCGTTTGACGCTCGCCAGCCGCGCGGAATCCGCAACCGTATGCGCCGCCCTTCACACGGATCTCGTTCCACAGGTAGTCGTAGGAGAGCGCGTTGGCGGCAACCGCCCAGGCGCCCGTCACGTCGAGCCCCAAGCGACGCGGGTCGCACGCGCTTGCCGCAAAGCAAATGTCGCTGGGGATGACGAAAGCCTCGTGACGGTCGCGCGGCGTCGGCACCACGAGCGCGTTGCGGCCGGCATCGGCGCCGTCGCCTGCGCCAAGCCCCAGGTCGCCCGCGGCATCCCAGTACGCGTCAAAGTCCTCATCGCTGCCGGTAAAGCTCGCCAGGCAGCCGTCGGCCACAAAGATGCGGTCTGCCAGCTCGGCAAGCTTGGCGCGCAGATTGTCCAGTCGCTCGTCAAAGTGCTCGAGCAGATCGCGCAGGAACAGGTAGAAGTCCACGCCCGAAAGCTGCTCGCGCACCACGGCCGAAGGCGAGCTGTAGCTCATCGCGCGACCGAGCGCCGCCGAGTGACCGTTGTTGATAAAGCCCTGCTCAAGCCCAATGCGAATCTGCGTGAGCACGTCGCGCACGCGGTCGGCGTCGGCATCGAGCAAAAGCGTGCTCGACCACACCTCGCGCGGCAGGCTCGCCAGCGCGTCGATCTTCTCGGACAGGGCGCCGGCGCTCACCAGCAGGTAGGGGCGCACGCCGTCCACGTCGGGCTGCGTCATGACCTCGGTCGTAAAGCTCAAAAAGCCCAGCTTGCCGGCGAGCAGGTTGTCAAGTTCCTCGGCCGAGTGCTCGCTCGTGGGCAGCTGTTTGAGCAGACGGCAGAGCAGCGTCACGTAGGGCAGGTCCTCAAACGCGACGCATCCCAGGTCGAAATACTGCATGGCATAGGCCAGGCGGTTGGTGGGAATGCCGTGGCGCAGGCAGGGGATGGGCGCGGTCGTGTCCACGACCAGCGGCGGCTCGGGGCGCGCCTCGCCAATGTCGGACACGCGCAGACGCGGCAGCGTGGCCTTGGCCTCGGGCGTGTCTTCTGCCTCCTGCGCGGCACGCAGCGCGGCCGTGCGCTCGACCACGTCGGCCAGCTCGGCATCGGTCATGGCGTCGCGCTTGGCTGTCAGCTCGGCGGTCTCGGCACCCTCTGCGCCCTCGGCGGCGTCCACCGGAACCAGCTCGACCAGCGCCATGTGGTCGTTCTCCAGCACGAGCTCGCACAGCAGGTCCTCAAAGTAGCTGCCTTCCAGCTCGCCGCGCAGCTCCTCGTACACCGGGCCATACTTGAGCGCCAGCGTCGCGGCGTCGTCATCGTAGAGCCAGGTGCTCAGCGCGTCGCACGCAATGGCCACGCCGTCGGCGATACCGTAGTCGCGCTGGCGCAGGTCGTATTCGTTGCTGCTGATGATAGCTTCCAGGCGCTCGCGCGGAACGCCGTGCTCACACAGGTCGCGGCAGGCGTCCTGGAACACGCGGCGCAGCTCGCGTGCCACACCGGGCTGCGCGTTTTGCAGCATGATGAGCTCGTAGGGCTGCAGGCACTCGGCCGCGGTGTAGCTCACCACGTTGCCGCCCAGGCCTGCCGCCAGGATAGCCTTCTTAACCGGCGCCTCGTTGGAGCCCAGCAGCGCCTCGAACAGGATGTCCGCTGCGATCGTGCGCTTGCGGTCGAGCGCGCTACCCAGCACAAGGCCCAGGCCTACCAGGGCGTTCTCGGGCGTGGTGGCCATCTCGACGCGCTTGTACTCGCAGGTCACAGGCGCCTGCGCGTCCAGCGGATTGGGCGCCAGCGCGGACGGGTCCTCGCCGGCGGCGACGGCGGCGTCCATGCGGCGGCTCGCGGCACTCGACCGCGACAGATAGCGTTCGTCCAAAAAGGCCAGGGCGCGGTCCACGTCCAGGTCGCCGTAGAGCGTGATGTAGGAGTTGGAGGGGTTGTAGTGGCGCGCGTGCGTATCCAGGAACTGCTCGTAGGTGAGCGCGGGAATCGCGCGCGGGTCGCCGCCGCTCTCGTGCGCATAGGCGGTATCGGGATAGAGCGCGGCGTTGACGGCGTCGTCCAGCACGCTCATGGGGTCGGACAGCGCGCCCTTCATCTCGTTGAACACCACGCCGTTATAGCGCAGCGTGCCCTCGCGCAGGCTCGCGGAGCTGTCGCCGCCCTCGCCCTCGGCGCCCTCCGGCAGGTCCAGCTCGTAGTGCCAGCCCTCCTGCTCAAAAATGGTGGGCTTGGTATAGATGGCCGGGTTGAACACCGCGTCCAGGTACACGTCCATCAGGTTGTACAGATCCTGCTCGTTGGTGGTGGCAACGGGGTAGATGGTCTTGTCGGGGTAGGTCATGGCGTTGAGGAACGTCTGCATGGAGCTCTTGATCAGGTCCACGAACGGCTCCTTGACGGGGAACTTGGCCGATCCGCACAGCACCGAGTGCTCAAGAATATGGAACACGCCAGTGGAATCGGCCGGCGGCGTTTTAAAACCAATGGCAAAGGCCTTGTTTTCGTCGTTGCACGCCAAGTACAGCAGGCGAGCGCCCGAGGTGGTATGGCGCAGCACGTAAGCGTCCGAGTCGAGCTCGGGCACGGTCTCGCAGCGCTCGACGGCAAAGCCGTGGCAGGTGGTGCCGGGCACCAGCAGCGCGGCAGCAGCGGCGCGCGGGTCGGTTGAGGTAGTGGACATATGCAGTCTCCTTTGACGCCCCAACGGGGGCGAATCGAGTCGAATCCTCGAGAGTATACCCATATGGGGCCTTCGACCAATCTGCCGGATGAGCGTGGATTTTCTGGCACACGAGCGTGGAAATTCGGACGTCTGCCGCATGAGCGTGGATTTTCGGACGAAATCGGCCGCCAAAAGCCCAAAAACCGTCCAAATATCCACTCTCGATATCCGACCGTTCATAATCCACGCTCATCCGCCGCCCGCACAACTCTCATATCTCATTCGTCTCTAATACGAGAGATAACAGATAGATGAGAGATAAATATGAGAGATAACAATGCTGCAAAGAGACGGGCAACCATGGTATTGTCTCAATATAGATTGTTTTACCAGCAACAACATGTTTAAATGAAACAGATGACAGACATCTTATCTTTCATCTCTCACTCATCTCTAATATGAGAGATAACAGAAAGATGAGAGATAATTACGAGAGATAACTGAGAGACGAGGGAAATCTATCCGCGGCATTCTTCGCAGAACCGAGCGAAAGGACGTGCAGATGAACGAAAACGAACTGACCGGTCTGCTCGAGTCTTTAAGGCGCATGGGCTCGGACGATCTTAACGTCGAGGTCAAGGAGAGCGCCACGACACTTTCCCGCGACGTATGGGAAACGGTCAGCGCTTTCGCAAACACCGCCGGCGGCATCATCGTACTCGGAGTGAGCGAGCACGCGGGTTTTGTCCCAGTTACAAACTTTGAGACCGAGAAAGTGCTCAACCAATTCGTGGCGGGCATGGGCGATGCCGGCGGTCGTGGAAAGCTGGCCAATCCGCCCAAATACACCATTGAGCGCGTGGAGCTCCAGGGCACCGTGGTTCTGGTCATCACGATTGAGGAGCTCGACCCGTCGAGCAAGCCTTGCTATGTCATGGAGCGGGGCGCTCAAGGTGGCAGCTACAAACGCATCGATGACAAAGATGTCCCGCTTTCGTCGACCGAGGTTTTGGCACTGTCGTCATATGAACGGACGAGTCCTAGCGATCGCGATGCGGTGCCCGGTACGAGTGTGGGCGATCTCGACGAGTCGATGGTCGACCGCACGATAGAGCGTGCCTATTCGCTGACGCCTCGAGCGATGCGCGGTGCGGCGGACAAGAAGACAAAGATGGAGCGTCTGAATTTCCTCGACTTCCAGGGCAATGTTACCAAGGCCGGCCTCCTTGCCGCGGGCGTTTACCCTCAGCAGTTCTATCCCAAGCTCTTCATTGATGTGGCTGTCCACGTGGGAACTCAAAAGGGAGCTGCGGGGCCACTAAGGTTTATGGACCGCACAGTCTGCGAGGGCACCCTGGGCGAGATGATTTCGGATGCCGTCGCAGCTGTCGCCAAAAACCTGCGCCGCATCTCGACCGTCCAAGGCGTCTCGCGTATCGACTCGCTGGAGATCCCCGAGGAGGTCCTGCGCGAGGCAGTCGCCAACGCGGTTATCCACAGGGAATACGGGGATCGGTTCTGTGGGCAATCGATCGCCGTCGACGTCTTTGACGATCGTGTCGAGGTGACGAATCCTGGCGGCCTTTACGGGGGAAAGACTCGAGAGAACTTGTTTGACGGCAGCTCCCGATGCCGTAACGCGACGCTCGTGAAACTCATGTCGATTGTCCCGCTTCCGGATGGCGCAGGTTCGCCGGCTGAGGGCAATGGCTCGGGCATCCCGATGATGATCGATGCCATGCGCGCGCATGGTCTGGCCGAGCCCCTGTTCTGCCCGGGGTTCGATCGGTTCAAGGTCGTACTTTACCGTTCAAAGATCGAGCCGGTCGATCATGGCGGAGGCTTAATTGTGACGGCACTCAAACACTACGGCGAGCTGGGGACGCGTGAGCTGGCAAAACGCACGGGGCTTACAATTTCCCAGGTTAGGTCGCGCGTCAACGCGCTCATTGCTCAAGGCGAGCTTGAGCCCACGGCGCCGTCGACAAGCCGCAACCGCAAATATCGACTGTCAGAGCGCGTGGAATAAATGCGTTAGTGGACGAGGCGACCCAATAATCGACCCTCGATTGGCGCCCACTAAGGTAAAGCGGTTGTTGCCCAGTCGACGGTGATGCTAAAGACTCGGCTTACGCCGGCATGGCCCCGAACCCGTCCATCAGGAACAGCCTGAGAACCAGCTTGATGACATTTCCCGGTTTGACTTCAGCCGTGCCAAAGACGCTGCGCTCGGCGAGCTCGCTGCAGTATGCGTAGATATCGCGGATAAGGTCCGCGCCCGAAAGCGTAAACATGTAGCCTGCGTCCGAAAGCGCATTGGGCGCGGCGGGCAACTTGGCCATGTGACAGAACGTTTGCAGGTCGGGCGCCATAACATTCTGGTAGTCGAGGTGGCCGCTGGCATCCTGCGCGGCAAGCTCCAATTGGCGCACAAAATCCAGCGCCGCCGCTAACACAAAGCTCGGCGTAGGCGCATTGACGTCCTGAGTGGTCGCCACAAGCCTGCCCGCCGCCTGCGTGACAAGCCAGGCGACCTCGCGCTGGCAACGCACGGCCTTGCGCGTAACCGGCTTGATGGACGAAGAAGAAACGCTCCCCTTAGGCGGATTCGAAGCAGCCATAAGACCCTCCCATGAACAATCCGGCCCAACAAGCCCGGATGAAACACGTGCTACATCAGTATACAGGGGAGTGGGGTAGCGGGGTACAAGCGCGCCAGCGGCAAACCGAGAGCATCAACAATGTGCCTCCGCTCTATTTGGACGATGGTACGTGGGTCATTAAGTACTCGGTCCAAGCGCCGGGTACCGTTGGTTTTCGAGACCAGAATTACAACCGTAAAATGCTCAACTGCATGGAATGTGACGTCCCAGTCGGAGTCATATTTGCAACCGAGGTGGGCTATAAGGTGCTCGGCCTTGCGTTTGTTGAGCGGTTCGAGCCCGAAAACGGATGGTTTGTTCTGCACGGTCCTGTTCATAAAGGCGGACCGGACCCTCGTTTTGCGCCCGACATGAGTTATCTGAAGCACATACCCGTCGATATTGAGTTTGCCGGACAGGGTGCGACCGACGATGAAATTTGGCTTTGGCGGTCTTTTACGATCGTGCTGTTTGATCGGATCGCGTGGCGATGCAATCTCGCACACGCCTGCCGGTGCATGCTCTTCCTGATTTGTATAGCGAGAGGGGAGCGAACGTGAGCTGGCGAGGCGATATTGCGATGGGGAAGTACGGAAAACTGCCGTGCGCCCTTATAGACAACAAAATGTTTCCGAGCGTAGAAGTTGATTGCGGGTCGTTTGTCGTCGCCTGTCCTTGCTGCGGCTCGCAAATACCGTGCCTCGACATTCGGTTCATCGATGCGTGCGACAGACTTAGCGACGAAGTGAGAAAACGGACAGGCGTTCATATGCCGGTGTATCAGGAGAAATGCCCTGTTTGTGGCCTCGATATCGTGTACGACGCCGGCGACGAGGGATAGGTGATGCGGAGGAGCTGGCTGTGAAGGCATCTCTGTCCCTATAAATAAATCCCCTCACCGAGCTGCTTGTGGAACTTGGCGTGATGGTCGCGTGCCCAGGTAAAGAGCGCCTGGTCAAAGTCGGTGCGCGTGGCCGGGACGCCAAAGACGCCGGCAACTTCGACGCGTACAAACTCCAGTGTCGGCAGCTTGTTGATGGCAGTGAGGGCAAACGGGGACGAGGGCTCCTCGAACAGATAGCGGCTGCCTTGCAGCGCGTCGCAACTGGTGCACGTGTTGCCGAGCGACGGGGCTTTGGAGGCTCGCGCGCCTACGGGCTTGTAGCCGCAGCGCTTAGAAAGATAGTCGCGGATCTCGCCCGGCACGCAGCCAAGAGCGGGCACGATGGCGAGTGCGTTGGCGTTGGCCGTGTCGATGGTAATGTGCCCGGCTTCGTTGGGCGCGTGCGCGATGGCGATGCCCTTGTCGTCATCGGTTCGATAGGGAATGCCGAAGGCCGCGACCGAGGTCTCTTTGTGACACTTCCAGCACTCGCGCTTGCCCAGTACTAGATATATATACGGCGCTGAGGGGTCGGATCGGTCAACACCGGGCAGCCACTCGGCAAAAGGCTCGGGGTTGACGCCGCTGGGTACATACCAGATCTTCTTGGTCCGGTCCCATTTGGCGCCCAGCGCCTTGGCTTCTTCTTTGTGCGAAAAGGGGACATCGAGCTCGGTGCGCATGGCGGCTCCTTGGTGCTGCAGGTGCGAGTGGCTCAAGGATACCGCAGGGCGCAGACATCGCGGCGTTTTGTTGAGAAGTTGCGGCGCGGACTGCTTGGTTACGCCGTTAGATTAATTGGCAAGTAGATGGTCGGCTTTTGACCAGTTGGGCGGTTGGAGCAGCTTGCGGCGCAGTTTTGTGCCTGGCTATTGTTGATGTTGGGGTATTGAATATATTTGGCTGCCATTCGTCAGGTGAATTGATGTTACGTTGCGATGGCGATTGGAGCTGCCAGCGGATTTGGCGACATAAAACAAAACAGCCCAGAGACATAGCCTCTGAGCTGTGAACATTTGGTGGGCGTTAGAAGATTTGAACTTCTGACCTCTTCCGTGTCAGGGAAGCGCTCTCCCCCTGAGCTAAACGCCCGATCAAGGGTGCGCAAGTGCGCAAGGGATAATATAACGGAGCCTGAACTCGGTGGCAAGAACATTTTTAAAAATCGCTTGCATTGTGGAATTCGGGGGCTTTGTCATATCCATTTCAAAAGAGCCTGCTGCCGCGATTTGACTGTCGCATAATGCAAGGCCATTGCGGTACCGAGCTATGGAAAGACGCCTGCGGAATTGTCCTACCGATAAGCGGACAAGCCTCCGGCTGGTGCCTTCGCCGTGGTAAGGTAAGCCGAATTGTTTCCAGGCTGTTTCGGGGGAGTAGAATGAGCAAAGAGTGCGTCGAGCAGGTCGAAGGCGCAGGAGCTTCGGTGCCGATGACCGATATATCGAACATTGATGTGCCCGAGGGCACCGACGAGCTCAGCCGCAGCACCCGCCGTGCATGGCGCGACCGCCTGAACAGCGCTTCGACGCGCAAGATGATCACGGGCGTCTTGGCTACGCTGGTGGGCGGTTCGTTTTGGGGCTTCTCGGGCACCAGCGCGAGTTTTCTGTTCGATACCTATCACGTCGACACCTTGTGGCTAATGAGCGTGCGCCAGATTCTCGCCGGTCTACTCTTTATGGCCGTGGTTGTCACGCGCGACCGCGCACGCCTGGTCAAGCTTTGGACGACGCCCGCCGATCGCAAGCAGCTGCTGCTCTTTACCGCCTTTGGCCTGCTGTTCAACCAGTTTTGTTATCTTTCGGCCGTGCGCCTGACCAATGCCGGAACCGCGACGGTGCTCCAGTGCCTGCAGCTGGTCATCATTATGGGCTACACCTGCGTGATCGATCGCCGCATGCCTCGCGTGCGTGAGGCCGTTGGCATTGGGTTGGCCCTGGGCGGCACCTTTTTAATCGCTACCGGCGGCGACCCTACCAGTCTGAGCATATCGCCGCTTGGCCTGGTCGCAGGCCTTATGTGTGCGGTTAGCGCCGCCTGTATGGCGGTGATTCCCGCCAAGATTCTTTCCGAATACGGCAGCCCTATTGTTACGGGCTCGGCAATGCTCACGGCGGGCGTGTTCTCGTGTGTCTTCGTGCAGCCCTGGACGCATATGCCAGCGCTCGACGCTGCCGGCGTCGAGGCGCTCGCGGTGTTCGTGGTTATCGGATCGTTTTTTGCTTACATGCTCTATATGCAGGGCGTTAAGGACATCGGCTCGGTGCGTGCGAGCCTCATCGGAACTGTGGAGCCGGTTTCGGCGACCATCACCAGCGCCGTTATGCTGGGCACGGTGTTTTTGCCGACCGACCTTATCGGCTTTGCCATGATCATCGTGATGATGTTCCTCACGGTGTAGCTGGCGCCGCCGCCAAGACGGAAAAGGTGTTGTGCCGCATTTTCGCCAATTGATGTCCGTGTCTGGAGTTTAGCTGTCGATGCCCAAAATGCCATAAACTAGTAACGTTATGGACTTTTTCATTGCGACTCAATTGCGAGGATTTCTTTATGGCTGGTAATCACTTTAAGGGCAGCGATAGCGGCCGTCCTGCAGTTCCGCCGCGTCCGAACGGGGCTGGTAAGGCCGGCACGCCGGGCGGCACTGGACAGGGCGGTTCCGGTAAGCGCGTGTCCCCGGGCGAGACGGCGATGTTTACCGCTCTGTACGAGCAGTCACAAAAGGCAAAAAAGACCGGCCGTGCAAGAGGGAATGTCTTTGCGGACGGTGCAACCTCCACGTCGCAGCCGAGTGGGTCTCCTTCGGTACCTGCGAACAACGCAGGTGCTGCCAACGCCGCGAATGCCGCCGGCAACGTTAATGCCGGCAAGGCCGACAACAATACTCCCTCTGCCGGTGGCGCGGGGCTTACGGGTAACCTCGGCACGATTTACACCGGCGCCTCCGAGACTGGCACGTTCGCTCGCCTGGATGATAGCGGTACCGAGTTTGCGGGCTCGGGTTCCAAGGAAGATTATTACGATTTTGGCTTGAACTACGGTAGCGACGCTTCGTCGAGTTCGACCTCTGACGGTCTGGTCCGTCATCGCCATCGCAAGGGCGAGCGCAAAAAGCGTCACACCGGTGCCATTATTGCCGCTGTAGCCGCGGTGCTTCTCGTTGCGCTTGGCGCAAGCGGCTTTATGCTGCTTAACTCGGCAAAGACCGTAAAGAGTGAAGCGAAGGAGGCCGTCGAGATTGTCGGTGGCCTTAAGGACAAGGTCACGTCGGGCGATTTTTCGACGCTGCCTGACGACGCGAAGAAGATTGATGAGCTTTGCGACAGCATGAAGGCGGAGACCTCGAGCCCGCTGTGGACGGCGGCTTCGTTTATCCCGGTGTATGGCAGCGACATCAATGCGGCCCGCACCATGATCGACGCCCTGTCCGATGTCTCGAGCAATGCGCTGGTTCCCATGGCCGATAACCTTTCGCAGGCCACGCCCGGCAAGCTGTTTCAGGACGGCATGATTAACGTGTCCGCGCTGCAGGCGGTCGCCGATTCGCTTTCCAGCAGCTCGAAGGTGTTCAAGAGCGCCAACGAGAAGATCCAGGGCATTGGCGATACTCATATTTCCCAGGTGACCGAGCTGGTCGATAAGGCCAAGGACGGCTTTGCCACCCTCAACGGCGCGGTTGACGCGGCGGAGAAGGTCGCCCCCGTCCTTCCGCAGATGCTCGGCGCCAACGGCCAGACGCGCAACTACCTTGTGTACGCCATGAACAACGTCGAGATTCGTGCCTGCGGCGGCTTTGGCGGTTCGCAGGGCCTGATTTCGGTCACCGACGGCCAGATGTCGATTGGCGAGTTTGTTCCCCGCATTGGACTCAGCGAGGATGAGGCAGTCGAGAGCGTCGACGAAGAGGATGAGGCGCTGTTCGGCAACCACAGTAACCTGTACAACTCGGGCAATACCTATTCGCCTGATTGGCCCCGCAACTCGCAGCGTGTCGCAGCCCTGTGGAAATCTCAATATGGCCAGGACGTTGACGGCGTCGTGGGTATCGACCCGGTGTTCCTGCAGTATCTGCTGGGCCTGGTCGGTAACGTGTCGCTGCCCGACGGAACGGTTGTCGACGGCACCAACGCCGCAAAGGTCCTCATGCACGATGTGTACTGGAACTATCCGGTCGAGGAGTCGGACGGCATCTTTGCATCCGTCGCCAGCGCTGCCTTCGACAAGATCCTTGGCGGTATCGGCGATGTCGATGTTACGAAGCTTGTCAGCGCCGTTGAGCGCGGTGCCGAAGAGGGCCGCCTGATCGCGTGGATGAAAAACGATGACGAGCAGAACGCTATCAAGGAGATGAACATCGACGCCTCGCTGCCCGATCCGGATGACCCGAGTAAAGATCCCGTTGCTGGTGTCTACTTTAACAACCTGAGCTTCTCCAAGCTCGACTGGTACCTGAATGCCGATACGCAGATTGGCCAGGGCATCAAGAACGGTGACGGCACATGCTCGTATCGCATCACCGTTACCCTGACGAACATCATGACGCAGGAGGAGGCAGGCAAACTGCCCGACTACGTCGCGGCGAGCGCGCCCGATGCCGCGCGCGACGACGAGCGTCTGAATGTCTCGTTGTTTGCCCCGACGGGCGGCAACATTACTGATCTGACCGTCGAGGGCACCCAGTTTGGTCTTGGCGCCGCTACGTGGCATGGAATCCCCTTCTATTCGGGCACCGTTGACCTGCATGCTGGCGAGACGACGACGATCACATATACGCTGACCACGTCAGCCGAGGCGGGGGACAAGCCGCTTACGCTGCGTCAGACTCCTACATGCCAGGCGGCTCGCGACAGCGCGTCGGCGTAGGGTTTTTCTGGTAGCGCAGATAATCGAGTACCATTTTGGGGCGGACAGGCAATCTGTTCGCCCCTATTTTGTAAGGAGAGCGCATGAAGTACTTTGGCACCGACGGCTTTCGCGGTGAGGCTAACGTTGGGCTGACGGTAGAGCACGCTTATAAGATTGGCCGTTTTGTGGGCTGGTATTACGGCGCCAACCGCGAGCGCAAGGCGCGTGTCATCGTGGGTAAGGACACGCGTCGCTCGAGTTATATGTTCGAGGCGGCGCTGGTGAGTGGCCTGGTCGCGAGCGGTGCGGACGCCTATATGCTGCACGTGATCCCCACGCCGGGCGTAGCGCATCAGACCGTGGAAGGCTGCTTCGATTGCGGCATCATGATCAGCGCGAGCCACAACCCGTTTTGCGATAACGGCATTAAGCTCGTCAATAGCGACGGTTTTAAGATGGACGAGGACGTACTGGAGCTCATCGAGGAGTACGTCGATGGCAAGAGCGAGGTGCCGCTGGCCACGGGCAACCACATCGGCGCCACGGTGGACTATATGCAGGGCCGCAACCGCTACATCGCTTCGCTCATCGCCAGCGCGAACTTTTCGTTGCAGGGCGTCAAGATCGGTATCGACTGCGCCAACGGCTCGGCTTCCTCGGTGGCCAAGCCGGTGTTTGACGCGCTCGGTGCCGACGTGCGCGCGATCAACGCCGCGCCCGATGGCTTTAACATCAACGTCGACTGCGGCTCCACGCATATGGAGCGTCTGCAGCGCCACGTGGTGGAGCAGGGCTTGGACGTGGGCTTTGCCTATGACGGCGATGCCGACCGCTGCCTGGCCGTGGACGAGCGCGGCCGCGTGGTCGATGGCGACCAGATCCTGTACGTGTGCGGCGTGTACCTGAACAAGCACGGTCGCCTTTCGGGCGGTACCGTGGTTCCGACGATTGCCAGCAACTTTGGCCTGATCAAGTCGTTGGAGCTTGCCGGCCTAAGTGCCGTGACCAGCGGTGTGGGCGACCGCCACGTGTATGCCAAGATGCGCGAGGGCGGTTACAGCCTGGGCGGCGAGCAGACGGGCCATACGATCTTTGGCGATATCGAGCGCACGGGCGACGGCATTATGACCTCGCTGCGCGTGATGGAAGTGATCCGCGCCGAGCGCGAGACGCTCTCGCAGCTCACGGCTCCGTGCAAGCTGCTACCGCAGGCGCGGGTGGCCGTGCGCGTGGCGGACAAGGACGCCGCGCTCGAGAACATGGGCGTGCAGAACGCCATCGCCGAGGCCGAGGCTGCGCTGGCAGGCGAGGGCCGCGTGCTCGTACGCAAGAGCGGAACCGAGTCGGTTATCCGCGTGCTGGCCGAGGCGCCCGACCAAGCATCCGCCGATGCCGCCATGAAGCGCATCGCCAACGCACTCGAGGCTCTGTAGTTACGCGGTTTTACCAAACCGCGTAACTGCTCGACGCTGCAAACGCCCCTAAGCGGCAATCTGACGTTCAATTTCAAGGGCGCGACCAGAAGGTCAGCGCCCTTTCATTTCACGTCACCTTGCTCGCTTAGGGTCGTTTTCGCTGACGTTGCCAAGACATTGGCGTCAACATAGTTGGCGTTGGCGATGGCGTGCTGGTCAATCCTTACAGCTCGTACAGTGTGGTGAACTTGTCCTGCAGGTAGCTGCAGTAGTAGCGGGCGTCAAAGGCCATGCCGCAGGCGCCCTTGATGAGTTCCGGCGCGTCTTTGGCGCGGCCCCACTGCCAAATGTGCTCGCCCAGCCAGGCGCGGACGGGCGCCAGATCGCCGCTCGCGCAGGCACCGGTAAGGTCGACGCCGTCGCGGCACATGGCCGGCACAAACATGGCATCGTAGGCGCTACCCAGCGCATACGTGGGGAAGTAGCCAAACGAACCGCCGCTCCAATGCGTATCCTGCAGGCAGCCGTGCGTGTCGTCGGGAACGGGAATGCCCAGGTACTCGTCCATAAAGCGGTTCCAAAGCGCGGGGATGTCCTTGGCCGCAGCCTCGCCGGCAAACAGCATACGCTCAATCTGGTAGCGCACCATAATATGCAGCGGATAGGTGAGCTCGTCGGCCTCGGTGCGGATCAACGACGGCTGCGCGATGTTCACGGCGCGGTAGAGCGTGTCTTCGTCGACGTCGCCGTAGACCTCGGGCGCGTGACGACGCAGCACCTCGAGCAGCGGGCCCATAAAGGCGCGGCTGCGACCCACGGTGTTCTCGAAAAAGCGGCTCTGGCTCTCGTGGATGCCCATGGAGGTGCCGCCCTCCAGGCAGGTGCGCGCGTAGGCGGGATTGACGCCCAGCTCGTACATGGTGTGCCCCGCCTCGTGGATGATGCTGTAGACGTTGGAGATGCAGTCGTCCTCGTAGATGTGCGTCGCGATGCGCGCATCACCCACGGCAAAGCCCTCGCTAAACGGATGCTCGGTAAAGGCAAGCGTGGTGTCGTCCAGGTCCAGGCCGACAAGCTTCATAAGGTCGAAGCTCATGGCGCGCTGGGCAGCCTCGGGCACGTGGGCGTGCAAAAAGTCGGCAGCCGGCTGCTGGCCGCGCTCGCCGATGGCGTGCACGAGCGGCACGACCGTGGCCTTGACCTCGTCGCAAAACGCGTCGAAGCTCTTGGCGGAAAGGCCGCGCTCATACTGGTCGAGCCAAACGTCGTATGGATCGCGCTTGGGGTCCATGAGCTCGGCCTGATGCTTAAGTTGGGCGACGATTCTATCCACATAGGTCTCAAAGCTCGCCCAGTCGTTGGCTGCCTTGGCCTTGCGCCACACGGCGTCCGCCTCGCAGGTGAGCCTGGTCCAGGCCTCGGCTTCTTCGGTGGGGATGGCACTGGCCTCACGTTGATCGCGGCCGAGCACACGGATCTCGTCGAGCAGCTGAGGGTCGTCGATTTTGCCGCCGGCGACGGTCTCGCGCGCTAACGAGCGTACGAGCTCAACGGACTTCTCGCTGGTCAGCAGCTTGTGATGCTCGCCGGCAAGCGTGCCCATGGCGTCGGCACGCGCTGCTGCGCCGTTGGCGGGGGCAATGGTCGCGCCGTCAAACTCGGCAATCTTGAGCAGGTACTCACGAGTCCACAGCTTGCCTTCGAGCTTGCGGAATTTTTTGACGGCCTTATCGACCTTCATGCCTTTGGATGTCTTGCCCGCTGCAGGCTCGGCCTTCTTATCGAGTTTCTTTCCCATACCATATCCTTGATCTCGTGAGCCGAGCGCTTCGGGTGGGCGCGCGGCCAGTTTGCACAGCTACCTGCCTTGTACCCAGTGCGAACAAAACGGAACGCGGCGATGCACACGCAGAATGTGTTATCCTATAGCCCAATGCGTTGACGGAGAGGGTTTTGCCCGCCGCGTCGCCGGCAAGAGAGGGAAGGTCATGGGCTGCGAGCCTTCCTGCGGTGACAAGGGCCAAGCGTTCACTCCCGAGCAGCGACCTCAACGGGCACGCGGCCAGCGGCGGCGAAGCCCCAGTAGGGAAGCCGTGAGCCTCGCGACAAGGGGCACAGAGTGGGCGCGGCGGGCCAGACATCCGCCGGGTCAAACAAGGTGGTACCGCGGAATTCAACCGTCCTTGGGCAATGCACATGCCCGAGGGCGGTTTTTTTGTTACCGAACCGGGCCGCACATCCGCAGCTCCGGGTGGCTCCAGCCGCCGCGGCAAGTGGATGCGCGAGAGACGAAAGGGAAGACATGAGTCTGATTGATGATCTGGTCAAACTCGAGGAAGAGGCCAAGGAGCTCGTCGCAGGCGCCGACGACGCCGAGAAGCTCGAGGCCGCGCGCGTCGCGCTGCTCGGCCGCAAGGGCCGCATCACCGGCCTGATGCGCATGATGGGCAAGCTCGCCCCCGAGGATCGTCCCGTCATGGGCAAGCGCGCCAACGAGATGCGTCAGCTGATCGAGGGCATGCTCGACGAGCGCACCACCGAGATGAAGGCCGCCGCCCTTAAACACGCACTCGAGCACGATGCCGTCGACATCACGCTGCCGGGCATCCGTCCGCAGATCGGTCACCAGCACCTGATCAAGCAGATTATCGAGGAGGCCGAGGACATCTTCTGCGGTATTGGCTATACCGTCGAGTCCGGTCCCATGGTCGACACCTCCTACTACAACTTCACCGCGCTCAACGCCCCCATGGATCACCCGAGCCGCTCGGCCCGCGATACCTTCTACGTGGTCGACAACAACCCCGGCAGCGTCGCGCACCCCGAGGCTCACGCCCACGGCGAGTCCGACGTGCTGCTGCGCACCCAGACCTCGGGCGTGCAGATCCACACCATGGAGTCGCAAAAGCCGCCCATCTACATGATCTGCCCGGGCACCGTCTACCGTCCCGACACGGCCGATGCCTGCCACCTGCCGCAGTTCAACCAGATCGAGGGCCTGGTCGTCGACGAGGGCATCACCTTTGGCGACCTGAAGGGCACGCTCGACTACTTTGTTAAGTGCATGTTTGGCGAGGATCGCAAGACGCGTTACCGCCCGCATTTCTTCCCCTTCACCGAGCCCAGCTGCGAGGTGGACGTGAGCTGCCACGTGTGCGGCGGCAAGGGCTGCAACTTCTGCAAGCACAGCGGCTGGATCGAGATCCTGGGCTGCGGCATGGTCGACCCCAACGTTCTTATCAACTGCGGCATCGACCCCGAGAAGTATACCGGCTTCGCCTTTGGCATTGGCGCCGAGCGCGTCGCGGCCCTGCGCTACGACCTGCCGGACCTCAGAACGCTCATGACAGGCGATATGCGCTTCTTAAATCAGTTCTAGGCCCGGCGGCTTTCCCAAGCACCGCACCTTGCCTTTCAATCGTCGGTTGCGTACCTAAGTACGCGGCCCTCCTCTTTCAAGGCAATCTGCGGCACTTGGAAAACCCGTCTCCGTTGCAGTTTTTGGCTCAAAGCCGCATTTATGAAAGGAGACCAGTTAGATGCGCGTTTCTTACGACTGGCTCAAGACCATGATCGATATTCCGGAGGATCCCAAGACCCTTTCGGACGAATATATCCGTACCGGCACCGAGGTCGAGGCGATTGACACCGTGGGAGAATCCTTCGACCACGTGGTGACCGCCAAGGTGCTCACCAAGACCCCGCACCCCGATAGCGACCATATGTATGTGTGCTCGGTCGACGTGGGTGACAAGAACCTCGACGCCGACGGCAATCCCGCTCCGCTGCAGATCGTCTGCGGCGCGCAGAACTTCGAGGCCGGCGATCACATCGTCACGGCCATGATCGGCGCAGTTCTGCCCGGCGACGTCAAGATCAAGAAGAGCAAGCTTCGCGGCGTCGTGTCCATGGGCATGAACTGCTCCGCACGCGAGCTCGGCCTGGGCGGCGACCACTCTGGCATTATGATCCTGCCCGAGGATACGCCCTGCGGCATGCCGTTTGCCGAGTATGTGGGCTCGAGTGATACTGTGCTCGACTGCGAGATCACGCCCAACCGCCCCGACTGCCTGTCCATGATCGGCATGGCCCGCGAGACCGGCGCCATCTTCGATCGCGATTTCCACGTTGAGCTGCCCGCCATCAAGGCCGAGACCGGCCGCGCGACCGACGACGAGCTTTCCGTCGAGATTGCCGACGAGGGCCTGTGCGACCGCTATGTCGCTCGCATCGTGCGCAACGTGAAGGTCGGCCCGTCGCCCGACTGGATGGTCAAGCGCCTTAACGCCCTGGGCGTGCGTCCGCACAACAACATCGTCGACATCACCAACTACGTGATGATGCTCACCGGTCAGCCGCTGCACGCCTTTGACCTGGACACCTTTGCCGAGCGCGATGGCCACCGTCGCGTGGTGGTTCGCGCCGCCCAGCAGGATGAGAAATTCACGACGCTCGATGGCGAAGAGCGCGTGCTCGACGCCGGCATGGGCCTTATCACCGACGGCGAGCGCCCCGTGGCGTTGGCCGGCGTTATGGGCGGCATGGATTCCGAGATCGAGGACGATACCGTCGACGTGATGGTCGAGAGCGCCTGCTTCAACGCCGGTCGCACCTCGCACACCAGCCGCGATCTGTCGCTGATCTCCGACGCCTCCATTCGCTTTGAGCGCCAGGTCGACGAGACCGGCTGCGTGGATGTCGCCAACGTCACGTGCGCGCTCATCGAGGAGATCGCCGGCGGCGAGGTTGCTCCCGGCTATGTCGACGTGTTCCCCGCGCCCAAGACCATCGACAGCATCAAGCTGCGCCTGGCCCGCGTGCACGCCATCTGCGGTGCCGACATCGAGCCCGACTTTATCGAGCGTTCGCTCACCCGTCTGGGCTGCACCGTCGAGCGCGATGGCGAGGACTTTATGGTCACCCCGCCGAGCTTCCGTCCCGACCTGCCGCGCGAGATCGACCTGATCGAGGAGGTCCTGCGTCTGTGGGGCATGGGCCGCGTGACGGCGACCATCCCGGCTGCCAAGAACCACATCGGCGGCCTGACCCGCGAGCAGAAGCTCACCCGTAAGGTCGGCGAGATCCTGCGCGCCTGCGGCCTCAACGAGACCACGACTTTTGGCTTTGCCGCTCCGGGCGACCTGGAGAAGATCGGTATGTCCACCGAGGGCCGCGGTTGCCCCGTGGTGCTCATGAACCCGCTGGTGGCCGAGCAGACCGAGATGCGTCGTTCGCTGCTGCCGGGTCTTTTGCAGTCCGTGGCCTACAACGAGGCCCACGGCACGCCCAACGTGCACCTGTACGAGGTCGGCAGCCTGTTCCACGGTCGTGAGAACGCCAGCCTGCCCAAGGAGACCAAGTCCGTGGCGGGTGTGCTCTCGGGCCAGTGGAGCGAGCAGTCCTGGAACATGAAGTACCGCAAGCTACGCTTCTTCTTTGGCAAGGGCATTGTCGAGGAGCTGCTCGCCCAGCTGCGCATCGAGAAGGTTCGCTTCCGTCCCGTCGAGGGCGAGGGCTACGCTTTCTTGCAGCCGGGCCGTGCCGCCGAGGTTCTGTCCGGCGGCACCGTGCTGGGCTGGGTCGGCGAGATCCACCCCGAGGCGCGCGAGGCGATGGGCATCGACGAGGTCGTCGTCGCCTTTGAGCTCGATCTGGACAAGCTGATCAAGGGTGCTCGCAAACAGGAGAACTACCGTGAGTTCTCGCAGTACCCTGCCGTTGAGCACGACCTTGCTATCGTGGTCGACAACGCTGTGACCTGCGAGGATCTTGAGCGCCGTATTACCAGCGCCGGTGGCAAGCTGCTCGAGGGCGTGCGTCTGTTCGACGTCTACCGCGATCCCATCCGCATCGGAGCGGGCAAGAAGTCCATGGCCTTTGCGCTTACGTATCGCTCGGACGATCACACGCTTACCAGCGAAGAGGTCGAGAAGGCGCACCAGAAGATCGTCACCAAGGTGTGCAAGGGCGTAAACGGCGAGGTCCGCGGCTAGGATCGCTTGCGTCTGTGACGAATGTATTGCAAAACGGCGCACTGCTTTGTTGGCAGTGCGCCGTTTGCTATGATAGCCGGCGGCGTGTTACGAACCTAGCAATACGTAACACTGGCAAGGTGATTCAAACGGCGCTGCGATCGCGTGCCGACAACCGGGAGGCGTATATGCACATTCCAGATAATTATCTGTCCCCGCAGACCGATGCCGTCATGGCGGTTGCGATGGTGCCCGTTTGGGTCCACTGCATCAAGAAGGTGCGCGCCACGCTCGATCGCGAGCACATGGCTTTTCTGGGCATCTGCGCCGCATTCTCCTTCTTGCTCATGATGTTTAACGTTCCGCTGCCCGGCGGCACCACAGGCCACGCCGTCGGCGGCGCACTCATCGCGCTGCTGCTGGGCCCCGAGGCCGCGGCTATCGCTGTCTCGGTCGCGCTGGCGCTGCAGGCGCTGCTGTTTGGCGACGGCGGCGTTCTGTCGTTTGGCGCCAACTGCTTTAACATGGCCTTTGTGCTGCCGTTTGTCGCTGCTATCGTGTTCCGTGCGCTCAACAGCCGTCTGCATGACAAGAGCTGGGGCACCTCGGTTTCTGCCATCGTGAGCGGCTGGGTCGGCCTGTGCCTGGCGGCCCTGTGCGCGGCAATCGAGTTTGGTATTCAGCCGATGCTCTTCACCAACGCTTCGGGCGCGCCGCTGTACTGCCCCTTCCCGCTGTCCGTGGCTATTCCGGCCATGTTGATCCCGCATATGCTGGTTGCCGGCGTGATCGAGGGCGTGGCGACGGCCGCCATCTACGGTTTCATTAAGAAGACGGCGCCGAGCATTATCGTCGGGCCCGAGGCCGCCGATGGCCAGCTTGCTGCCGAGGGCGCTGCTGCCAAGAAGACCTCGCTGGTCCCCACGCTCATCCTGGTCGCCGTGCTTGTCGTAGCTACGCCGCTGGGCCTGCTGGCCACGGGTGACGCCTGGGGTGAGTGGGACGCCGAGGGCGCCGCGACCGCCGTTCAGGAGGCTGGCGATGACAGCCTGCAGGCTTCGGTCGGCCTCGATACCCCGACCTTTGCCGATGCCCTGCCCACGGGCGATTATCTGCAGGCCTATTCCGAGGAGCAGGGCCTTGGCTTTGCCGGCCAGGCCGCGATGTATATTCTTTCGGGCGTAATTGGCGTGGCGGTGCTCACCATCGCATTCCGCCTGGTCTCGCTGACGGTCAAGGAAAGCGGTGCTCATGGCAATAGCCGAGCTGCCTAGTTGGCTTGCGGTCGAGCAGCGTTACGAGCCTGCGGGGGCTCGGCATCGCGTGATGCAAAAGAATGTCCTGCACCTGGCGAGCCTGCTTGAGCGGGTTCGCCTGGGTGGAGGTGCGCACGAGGGCGGGTCGATGGTCGACCGCGCCCTTTCTTGCGTTTCGGCTCCGGTGCGCCTGGTGGGGATGTTCGTTTGCGTCCTGTGCGTGTGTCTGACGCAGAGCCCGCTGTACCTCATGTTGATGGCGGCTATCGCGCTGGTGCTCGTTGCCGTGCGCCCCGTACGCGGGCTGCGCGCTACCTTTGTGCCGGCGTTGGCTGCCGCGGGGTTTGCCGTGGTTCTGGCGCTGCCTGCCCTGCTGCTGGGTGCTTCTGCCTCGGGCGCCATGCTCAAGATTGCACTCAAGACGTTCATTAACGTGTCGCTGGTGCTGGGTGTTTCGTGGACGCTCACCTGGAGCCGCATGTCGGCGGCGCTTAAGATGCTGCACCTGCCCGACGAGGTCATCTTTACTTTCGATATGGCGCTCAAGCATATCGAGGTGCTGGGACGCACAGCGCACGATCTGTGCGAATCGGTCATGCTGCGCAGCGTCGGTTCCGCGCCTGCGGGTTTTTCGCGCACCGACTCGCTGGCGGGTATCATGGGCATGACGTTTATCAAGGCGATGGAGTGCAGTCGCGCGATGGACGAGGCTATGCTTTGCCGCGGCTTTGCCGGCGTGTACCCGGCGCCTGCACGCGCCGGGTTTGGCTGGCGCGATGCGGTCTATGCGGCCGGCGTGGTTCTGCTCGCCGTGTTGTGCGCGGTGCTGTAGGCGCTGCTGGTTCCGGCTGGGGATGCAACTAGGGAAGGGCGACGTTTTGACGATCGATATGAATAGTGCGGCGGGCACGAACGGTGCGGGCGGCGCCGAGGCCACGCCGCTCATCGAGCTGCGCGACGTGGTGTTCTCCTATGCGGGCCATACGGTTGTCGATGGTGTGTCGCTGCAGGTCGATCGTGGTGAACTCGTTGCCCTGCTCGGTCCCAACGGCTGCGGTAAGACGACGATTATGCGCCTTATTAACGGCCTTGAACTCGCGGACGCAGGGGCATACCTGTTTGACGGGCACGCGATCGACGCGGCGTTTCTAAAGGATTCCGCGGCCGCTCAGCGTTTTCATCAGCGCGTAGGTTTTGTGTTTCAAAATGCCGACGCCCAGCTGTTCTGCGCTACGGTGGGCGAGGAAGTTGCTTTTGGTCCCGCGCAGATGGGGCTGCCGGCAGACGAGCTCGAGCGCCGCGTGCGCGATGCCATGGAGCTGTTCCAGGTTGCCGATCTGGTCGATGCCTCGCCCTATCAGCTCTCGGGCGGGCAAAAGAAGCGCGTGGCGCTGGCTGCCGTCGTGTCGATGAACCCCGATATCCTGGTGCTCGACGAGCCTACCAACGGACTTGACGAGGACTCGTGCGACATCGTGGTCAACTTTCTACTGGCCTATGTTGCTGCCGGTAAGACGGTCTTGATGAGCACGCACCATCAGGATTTGGTACGACGCCTGGGTGCCCGCGCCATCTATATCGATCGATATCACCATGTGGTCGAGGCGCCGGTGTCTTCGTATGGAACCGAGAGCGGCGCTGCGGAATAGTTGCTGCGTAGAGCGTGCGTAGCGGCCCGCGCGGCTTTGCCGTGATGGTATAGTTATCCAGGTTTTTATGGGGGTGGCTATGCCAAGCTGGAACATTCATATCGCTCAGACGGAGCGTTTGCTGGAGTGCACCGGCGCGCTTGCCAATAGCGTGCGCGACCGCAATGCCTTTTTGTTTGGCTGCGTGGTTCCGGATATCTTCGTGGGCTATATGGTCCCTGGTATCGCTGATCCCATTCCGTATCGCATTACGCACTTTGCCAAGCCCGAGCCTATCCCTAAGCCTCGTGAGCATGAGTTCTGGGATACCTATGTGGCACCGTTGCTTAAAAGTTCGCCCACCGGTGCGCCGGCCGCGGCGACCTCGATTATCGAGGAACGCGAGCGACTGAATCGCGTGCACTATCCCCAGCGCTACAGGGATGCCGAGCCGGTTGTCGGTCCCGGCGCCTGTGAGTTCTCGCTTGCGTCCGAAGATGTGGCGCAGTCGTTGCTCGATTTAACGCTGGGCGTCTGGTCGCATCTGGTGGCCGATACCGTATGGAATACGCGCGTGAATCAGTACCTGGAGGCGCACGGCGGCAAGCCGTGCGAGGAATTCCGCATTAAAAAGCAAGGTGACTTTGACTGGTTTGGTAAGACGCTCGGCATTGTTTCCATCCCGCGTGCGACCGATCGTCTGTATACTGCGGCGATGCGTTTTGGGCAGTATCCCATCCATAAGGAGTATGTGCTCAAGACCATCGGCGTTATGCACGAGATTGTGCGCGAAAACCCCGGTGAGCCCGATCATCCGCCATACCGCCTGCTAACTGAGGAGTTTTTCGATGCAACGTTTACCGAGGTCATCGAGCTGACCGAGGTGGGCTTTGCGACTCGCGTTGCCGCTTCTGACGTCCCCGCAGTCCCTCTGATCACTAGCTGCTAGCTGGCCGGCTTGACGGCGAACAGCTCATCCCAATCGACCAATAGCTCCCGCCGCAGGGCATCTTCGGTGGTGCGTTCCTGATCGGTCTTTGGGATGTAGGGGAGCCCTGCCTTTTTATGGATGAGTTCGGCGATGTTGTTAAAGCTCTTCGTGTCTTTGATTTGCTCATAGGTTATCTGGATAACGTCATAGCCCATGCTTGTGAGGGCGGTGGTGCGCTCGGCATCGGAGAGACTTGCGGCTTCGCCATCGTGGGCGGAGCGGCCTTGGCATTCCAGGATGACGCCCATGCTGTCGGTGTTGCTCTCGATGAGGATATCGGCGTAGCAGCAGGTTTTGTCATACAGTGAGCGCGCGGCGTCGCTGAGTGGGATGCGCACGTTGTTTGCGATGTTGATACCCATGCCGCCCTCGTTGCGGGGGAGCGAGACAAGTATGGAGGTCTGTACTTCGAAGGGCGAGGCGGTCTGCCCCGTCATGTGCTCGGCCGCCCAGCGCAGTTGTTTAACGCCGCGCAGGCCTGCAGCCTGCTTGGCGAACGCGGCGATATCCGCCGCGCTGAGGAGCGGCGGGCGCTTCCACAAATTGGTGTCATTGCCCTTGGTGTCGACAACACGCTCCCAACCGCAGTTGGGTGGAATGAGCTTAAGCGAAATGGCTTCATCGAGTTGTTGTTGCGTTCGCTCGCAGGGCGTAAACACTGCAAAGGAGCCGCACATCTCGTAGCAAGCCATGAGTAACTGGTTGCGTGAGACCTGCGTGGCAAGGCTGAGCAACGTAAACTCGGGCGACGTGACATCAAATCCATGTTCAGTTTGCCTAAACGACCCGGGAGGCGGCTCTTGGGTCAGGAGGTGCGATTTAAACAGGCTTCGCGACCCGGATTGTACTCGAGTGAATACAAGCCTGTGAAGCGGTGCGTGAAGCAGGTCTTTTACAACTGCATGACTTCCGAGGCCGCAACATCTGCGATCCATATTGCCAAGGCTAATGGCGGGGTAAAGCCCTAATACCTGCGGCGGGATACGGTGATAGTAAAAAGCGGATTGACCGCATAGCGTCAGGTCCATGATATCCTCCTGGTCGAAATGTGCTTTTGGACCGTGCGATGCCAGCGTCAATTCGGAAGTATGCGGCAAAATCTGAACCCTGTGAGCAGACCTGGCTTTTGAGGCCAGTTTATCAGGCATTTTGTTGCGAAAAAACGGGGTGTGCTCGGAGGTCTCAGAATTTGCCGCATACTTCCGAAAACGCGGTCGATCTGGCTCTTGCTAAAACGATTTAGCAGCGTCGGGTAAGGTGTGGTTTCGCCATCGGGCGAACACTTTTAGCGCTTGGGACTTTATTTTTGGGCCTCGAAAGGTGGATTTCGCGCTTTTGGTAAAGAAATGGGTGCGTGTTTTGCCGTGTGCCGGCATTGACACAGAAAAAGGGCCCGGAAGGCAATGCCTTCCGGGCCCTTTGCAATGCAAATCTGCTTGCAAGTACGATTTAGCGGACCTGAGCGACGTAAGCGACGTTGGTCGAGGAGACCTTGTCCTCGAGCTGGACGCTCATGCGGGGATCGCCGGCGGTAGCGACGGTCAAATCGCCAGCCTCGACGTAGCCGAGCTCCTTAGCGGTCTCGATCGCCTTGACGATCGTGCCGTTGACGGTGCCCTGGGTAATCTCGGCCTGGTGCGGGATAACGCCCCAGTACATGATCATCTGCTGGACGGCCCACTCGTGGCGGGAGAACGCGCAGATCGGCATGTTGGGGCGGAAGTGCGAGATCAGGCGAGCAGTACGACCGGTGGTCGTCGGCACGGTGATGCACTTGGCGCCAACGGTGGTGGCCATGTTCACAGCGGACATACCCACAACGTTGTTGACGACGCGGGTGCCGTGAGCATCGGCCGGAACCTCGAGCGGAGCGTGAGCCGGGAGGTACTTCTCGGTCTCGAGAGCAATGCTGGCCTGCATCTTAACGGCCTCGACCGGGTACTTACCGGCAGCGGACTCGCCAGAGAGCATAACGGCGTCGGTGCCGTCGTAAATGGCGTTAGCAACGTCGGCAACCTCGGCGCGCGTCGGGCGCGGGTTCTGCTGCATGGAGTCGAGCATCTGCGTAGCGGTGATAACGGGCTTGTAGGCCGCGTTGCACTTGGCGATGATCTCCTTCTGGATGTGCGGAACGAGCTCGGGCTTGATCTCGATGCCCAGGTCGCCACGGGCGACCATGATGCCGTCGGAAGCCTCGAGAATCTCGTCGAAGTTCTCGACGCCCAAGGCGCACTCGATCTTCGGGAAGATCGTCACGTGCTCGCCGCCGTTCTCGCGGCAAAGCTCGCGGATGCCGCGGACGGACTCGCCGTCACGGATGAAGGAAGCGGCGATGTAGTCGATGTTCTCGGTCAGGCCAAAGAGGATGTCCTGACGATCGCGCTCGGTGATGGCGGGCAGCGAGATGTTGACGTTGGGCATGTTGACGCCCTTGCGCTCGCCGATCAGGCCGTCGTTCTTAACGACGCAGGTCATGTCCTGGCCACTGACGGACTCGACCTCGAGGGCAACCAGGCCGTCATCGATCAGGATGAGGGAGCCCTTCTCGACCTCGGAAGGCAGAGCCAGGTAGTCGAGGGAGATGTGCTCAGCGGTGCCGTGGAAATCCTCGGACGTGGGCTGAGCGGTGACGACGATCTTATCGCCGGTCTTGACGGCAACTTTCTTGCCGTCGACCAGAAGGCCGGTGCGGACCTCGGGGCCCTTGGTGTCGAGCAGGATGCCGACAGGCAGACCGAGCTCCTTGGAAATACGGCGGACGCGCTCGATGCGACCGTGGTGCTCGTCGTAGGAGCCGTGCGAGAAGTTAAAACGGGCGACGTTCATGCCCGCCTTGATCATCTCGCGGATGGTCTCGTCGCTATCGCAGGCGGGACCCATGGTGCATACAATCTTAGTGCGCTTGTACATTCAGACCTCCATCTGACATCGTCTTGCGCTGATAGATAAACCATAAGAAATAAAACCGAGATGATTATAACGAAATGCCGACCGAATACCCCAAAAAATCGACCGTATGCCGAAATGGAAGTTCATTTTTTGCGGGAAAAACGGTATACGAAAAATCTTTACCAACCACTCCAACCGCTGCTATCTGGGCGATATGTCAGTTTGGCGATGTGCCGAAGAAAAAACGTTTTACCAATGTTGAGCATCACACGGTCTGCACCGTTGCGTGCGGACCATATTTCCAAACCGATTGTTTTGGCTAGACGCGTCGCTTTGGGGTACCATAGCTCCACTATCAACTGCCGCTCAGCACGGCAGCCTTGATGAGCCCTTGCCCTTCTCCTGGGAATTATGATCGGGCATCAATCTGCTGAGTGGCCCGAATCCCAGGAGGGGACTCTATATGCAAAAGGAATACCTGTCCGCCGCGGCGGAGGTGCTCAGCGACCAAGGTGTCGATGAGAACCTCGGCCTGAGCAACGACGAGGCGTCGTCGCGCCTCGCCAAGACAGGCCCTAACAAGCTCGAGGAAGCTGAGAAGACGTCGCTGTGGAAGCGTTTCTTTGAACAGATGGCTGACCCTATGGTCATCATGCTGATCGTTGCCGCCGTCATCAGTGCGCTCACGGGCATGGTCAAGGGCGAGCCCGACTTTGCCGATGTTGCCATCATCATGTTCGTCGTTATCGTCAACTCGGTGCTGGGCGTGGTCCAGGAAGCCAAGAGCGAGGAGGCCCTCGAGGCCCTGCAGGAGATGAGTGCGGCGCAGTCCAAGGTGCTACGCGACGGCAAGCTCGTGCACCTGCCGAGCGCCGAGCTCGTGCCCGGCGACGTGATCATGCTCGAGGCGGGCGACTCCGTTCCGGCCGACTGCCGCGTGCTCGAGAGCGCCACGATGAAGATCGAAGAGGCCGCGCTCACCGGTGAGTCCGTGCCCGTCGAGAAGCATGCCAACGTGATCGAGCTCGCCGCCGGCACCGACGACGTGCCGCTCGGCGACCGTAAGAACATGTGCTATATGGGCTCCACCGTCGTGTACGGCCGTGGTCGCGCCGTCGTGGTCGGCACCGGCATGAACACCGAGATGGGCAAGATCGCCGGCGCCCTGGCCGAGGCCAAGGAAGAGCTCACGCCGCTGCAGGTGAAGCTCGCCGAGCTCAGCCGCATCCTCACCATCATGGTGATCGTCATCTGCGTCGTCATCTTTGGCGTTGACATCCTCCGCCACGGCGTGGGCAACGTCCTTACCGATCCGACTGCCCTGCTCGACACCTTTATGGTTGCCGTCTCGCTCGCCGTCGCCGCCATCCCCGAGGGCCTTGTTGCCGTCGTGACCATCGTCCTTTCGCTTGGCGTGACCAAGATGGCCAAGCGCCAGGCGATTATCCGCAAGCTCTCTGCTGTCGAGACCCTTGGCTGCACACAGACCATCTGCTCCGACAAGACCGGCACCCTTACCCAGAATAAGATGACCGTCGTCAAGCACGAGCTCGCCGCGCCCAAGGAGAAGTTCCTGGCCGGTATGGCCCTGTGCTCCGATGCTCAGTGGGACGAGGAGCTGGGCGAGGCCGTGGGCGAGCCGACTGAGTGCGCGCTCGTCAACGACGCCGGCAAGGCGGGGCTCACCGGCCTGACTGCCGAGCACCCGCGCGTGGGCGAGGCCCCGTTTGACTCCGGCCGCAAGATGATGTCCGTGGTCGTCGAGACCCTGGACGGCGAGTACGAGCAGTACACCAAGGGTGCGCCCGACGTGGTGATTGGCCTGTGTACCCATATCTACGAGGGCGATAAGGTTGTGCCGCTGACCGAGGAGCGCCGCGCCGAGCTCGTGGCCGCCAACAAGGCCATGGCCGACGAGGCTCTGCGCGTGCTGGCGCTGGCAAGCCGCACCTACACCGAGGTCCCGAGCGACTGCAGCCCCGCTGCGCTCGAGCACGACCTGGTCTTCTGCGGCCTGTCCGGCATGATCGACCCGGTCCGCCCCGAGGTCGCCGAAGCCATCCGCGAGGCCCACGACGCTGGCATTCGCACCGTCATGATCACGGGCGACCACATCGACACCGCCGTGGCCATCGCCAAGCAGCTGGGCATCGTCACCGATCGCAGCCATGCCATCACCGGTGCCGACCTCGATCGCATGAGCGACGAGGAGCTCGACGCGCACATCGAGGACTACGGCGTGTACGCCCGCGTCCAGCCCGAGCACAAGACCCGCATCGTCGAGGCCTGGAAGTCGCGTGACCAGATCGTGGCCATGACGGGCGATGGCGTCAACGACGCCCCGTCCATCAAGCGCGCCGACATTGGCGTTGGCATGGGCATCACCGGTACCGATGTCACCAAGAACGTCGCCGACATGGTGCTT
The DNA here is from genome assembly GCA_905199605.1 of uncultured Collinsella sp. Classification (GTDB taxonomy): domain Bacteria; phylum Actinomycetota; class Coriobacteriia; order Coriobacteriales; family Coriobacteriaceae; genus Collinsella. Next base: position 24,041 of record CAJKHC010000006.1, on the reverse strand, counting down.
GCCGACGACAATTTCGCCACCATCATCGGTGCCTGCGAAGAGGGCCGTCGCATCTACGACAACATCCGCAAGGTCATCCAGTTCCTGCTTTCGGCCAACCTTGCCGAGGTCTTCTCGGTGTTTATCGCCACGCTCATCGGCTTTACCATCTTCCAGCCGGTGCAGCTGCTGTGGGTGAACCTGGTTACCGACTGCTTCCCTGCGCTCGCGCTGGGCATGGAGGATGCCGAGGGCGACATCATGAAGCGCAAGCCGCGCAACGCCAAGGACGGTGTCTTTGCCGGACATATGGGTCTGGACTGCGTGGTCCAGGGCCTAATCATCACCGTGCTGGTGCTGGCGAGCTTCTTTGTGGGCGTGTACTTTGACATGGGCTACATCCACATCGCCGATATGATCGCCGGCAATGCCGACGAGGAAGGCGTGATGATGGCGTTCATCACGCTCAACATGGTCGAGATTTTCCACTGCTTCAATATGCGCAGCCGTCGTGCGTCGCTGTTCACCATGAAGAAGCAGAACAAGTGGCTGTGGGCTTCCGCCGCTCTGGCACTGGTGCTGACGGTGATCGTGACCGTGCAGCCGACGCTTGCCGAGATGTTCTTTGGCCCTGTGACGCTTGAGCTCAAGGGCGTTCTTGCCGCGCTGGGCCTGGCCTTCCTGATCATCCCGTTGATGGAGATCTACAAGGCGATCATGCGCGCGGTGGAGAAAGAGTAACGTACCTGTCCGGGCCCGCCCGCCTGCGGGGTTTCTCCTTCGCTGGTCCTCGCGCTTCGCGCTGCGGGATCACTCAGAAGAAACCCCTCCCGGCGGGCGGGCCTTCGGATAACCTCTCGGGACCGTAAGCTGAGGGAAAGTATGTGAGCTGGTCGGGCTTTGCCCGGCCAGCTCTTTTTGATTTAAAATACCTGCTCAGTTGTGATTTATGGTGCTGGGAGGCGCTTGTGGGCAAGGCTAAGGCTAAAGCGAAGAAAAAGACGACGGGGGCGCGGGCTAAGCGCGATCGTCGTCGGAAGCTCGCGACCGAGGCTCCCGCGTCTGCCGAGGAGCTGCTGGCGAGCGTGCCGGGACTCGACGCGCTGCAGGACGTTCCGGCGTTTGATGACCTGCCGGTCGATGAAGCTCAGCAGGCTGCCTTTGATGATTTCTGCGCACATGCCGAGGAGCCCGAGCAGATGCAGCTTGGCGCCGTGGTGCGCTTGGATCGTGGGTTTCCGCTGGTGGCGACTGCCGACGATACCTTCCGCGCCGAGCATGCCGTGGGATTTGCCAAGTCGCGCGGTGGGGACGAGGTCCTGCTGCCTGCCGTGGGCGATCGTGTGGCGGTGCGCCGCGCTCCCGGGCACGATATGGGCGTGATTGAATGCGTACTGCCGCGCCGTACGAGCTTTGAGCGTTGGCGCGGCCGTGCCCGCGGAGAGCGCCAGGTGCTCTGCTCCAACGTGGATAGCGTGCTAATCGTGCAGGCGCTCGGTGCCGGCGAGGTGCTGCTCGACCGTGTGGCGCGCTCGCTGGTGTTGGCGCTCGACTGCGATGCCGAGCCGGTGGTGGTGCTCACCAAGGCCGACCGCTGCGATGCCGAGGAGCTCGAGCGCGATCTGGACCGCGTGCGCCGCCTGGTGGGTCCGGACGTGCGCGTGATCGTGACGTCCTCTGCCGAGGGCCGCGGCCTGGACGAGGTCCGTGCCTGCGTGCCTGCCGGGAGCTGCGCCATGATTCTGGGCGAGTCGGGTGCCGGCAAGTCGACGCTGCTCAATGCGCTGCTGGGCCACGATACGTTGGCGACCGGCGGTGTGCGCGAACGCGACGACCAGGGCCGTCACACTACCGTCGCGCGCGTGATGGTGACGCTGCCGGGCGACGCCGGCGTGATCGCCGATGCCCCGGGCCTGCGCAGCCTACCGCTCGTGGGTCACGAGCGGGGTCTGGCGCGCGCCTTTCCCGAGATTGTCGAGGCATCGCGTGCGTGCCGGTTTGGCGATTGCACGCATGTCCATGAGCCGGGTTGCGCCGTTCGCGAGGCCGAGGACGCCGGGCAGATCGACAGCCTGCGTCTGGAAACGTTCCAAAACCTGGCGTCATCCATGCGCGTGAGCGCTCAAATGCTCGATCCCGATGTCCATCTGTAATTGATTTTTCCTATGACAGCCGTCTCCCAACTGTTCGGGAGGCGGCTTTTTTGCTGCGGAAAAGCCTCGAAACATGCAGTTTGCTGACGTGCTGACCAAAACCTTGCCACGAGCTTGACGGGCTGGTCAGCTTTTGGTCAGCGATTGGTTTGACATCGAAAACCAAGATTGCGATTGCGCCGCTTTGCACTCTGGCCGCCCAGACAATGGTGGTACGGGCATTCGCCCGGCACTGCCATGAGAGGAGCGGCCGTGAACAAGAGCAAGCGCATCGCCATCAGTTTGGTCGCGGGCGTGCTCGCTGCTCTGCTCTGCATGGTTTACGGCTCGTCGATCCGCTCGCAAGCCGAACAGGTCCAGGCTGAGACCTTGGCCAAGTACGGTGGCGATCGCGTCGAGGTATGCGTCGCGGCGCGCGATATCGATGTGGGTGAGACCCTCGATGAGACCAATGTCATAACCCAGGAGTGGCTGACGAGTCTGCTGCCGCGTGACGCGGCGACCGAGCTGCGCCAGGTGCGCGGCGACGTGACGACTTCGCGTATTCCCAAAAACGCCGTGATCTGCAATGTCTACACCAAGGCCGAGAATCACAAGCTCGAGGTGCCTAAGGGCAAGGTTGCCGTTTCGGTGGCGGTCGATGCCGAGCACTCGGTCGGCGGTGCTACGGGCGTGGGCAGCTACGTGGATGTGTATGTGCAAAAAGACGGCGTAACCGATCGGCTGTGCGGCGCGCACGTGATCGATACCAGTGAGGATTCCGGTGCCACGCGCGAGGGCAAGATCGAATGGGTGACGCTGGCGGCTGACCCCGAAGACGTCAAGGAACTGTTGGGTGCCTCGGGCAAGGGAACGGTCAGCTTGACGATTCCCGCCACGGCGCGCGGTAAAAAGAGCGGAGGCGACGAGTGATGAAGGCGATCTGGCTTGCGTGCTGCGCGTGCGGCGATTACGGGCTGTTGCAGCGGGAAGTCGAGGGTCGTGATGCGGGCGCACAGGTGCTTCGCGTGGGTGATCTGGACGGGCTGGTTTCCATGGCGCGGGCGTTTCCGTCGCGCCGCGGGGCTGCCATCATCGCGGCGTCTCTGTTTGATGCCGAAGATGTGCGCAAGACTGTTGCGCGCCTGACGGCCGAAGGCCGCGTGAGTCGCGTGGTCGTGTTGATAGAAGCGCTCGATCCGTCGGATATCGAGGGGTTGTTTCGCGCGGGGGCGACCGAGGTCATCGCTGCGCACAGTATATGCGGCAACGGGCGCGCGGGCGAGGGAGCGGTTGATTCCGATCGGCGCATAACGATTGAGCCCGATGCTTTTGTTGATAGGGAACCCGGGGCGCCTCGCGCTACAAGAGGCCCGCGTGTTGATGATTATGGAAAAGCGGAAGCCGAGCATGGTCGGCGCCCCCGGAACCCCCTTGTATGCGATGACGCTGGAGGGCCGGCGCAGCATGCTGGCGACTCCCCGGCTGTAGATATGGGATACGTGCACGGCGTGCATCTGGTGGATGAGCTCGACGAAGTTGAGGGCTTTGCCGGGTGCGGCGAGTTGTCGCTGATGCAGCATGAGCAGATTGCGCAGAACGAGCTTGCTTCGCAGACCGAACAAGCTGCCATGCCGGCTTGGACGCAGCGTGTGGTTGCGGCGGAGGAGACGGGGACGCTGGCACCGACGCCCGCACCGCCGCCTCCGATGCCGCCGGCAGACGCTGCCGCTCCGCAGCGTCGAGCTCCGGTCATCTGCGCCATTTCGGGTTCGGGCGGTTGCGGCAAGTCGACGATCGTTGCCACCATGGCACACACATCGTCGCTGTTGGGCTTGCGTGCCGCCGTGCTCGACCTGGACCTGATGTTTGGAAACCTTTACGACTTGTTAGGTGTCGATGCTCCGCGCGATATGGCGGCGCTTATCGAGCCATCGGCGGCGGGCGCGCTCACCGAGCCGGATATCGTAGCCACATCGATGCGCGTGGCGCCGGGCGTTACGCTCTGGGGTCCCGTCGCGGCGCCCGAGCAAGCCGAGCTCATGGCACGTCCGGTGGAGCTACTGCTTGATGTCCTGCGTCGCGAATCCGACGTGGTCTTTATCGATACCTCGGTCTTTTGGGGCGACGCCGTGGCGGCTGCGGTGGCGGCGAGCGACCGTTGCCTGGTCGTTGGCGATGCTGCGGTGTCGTCCGCGACATCGGCGTCGCGCGTCATTGAACTGGCAAGTCGAGTAGGTGTGCCGCGCACGCGTATGAGCGCCGTGTTCAACCGGTTCGGTGCGCGCGGGGCAGACGAGGACGTCGCTATGCGTTTTGAGATTGCCTGTGCGTTGAGCTCCAAGATTCGTATCGCCGATGGCGGGCAGGATCTCGCCGCGCTCATGGCGTTTGGGCGTGCTGACGAGGCAGTGGGGCAGACCAGCGCTTTTGCGACCAGCGTGCGCGAGGCCACGCGCGAGATGCTCGTGGAACTGGGGTGCGCCGTCGGCCCTTGGAGCGATATGGTCGCCGACCGTGCAATGCGCACCGAACGCCCGCGTATTCGCCTTCCCTGGTCGCACGAGGGTGATCAGCGATGAGCCTGCAAACGAGGATTAAGGCTGCCGGCGCTGCAGCGGCGGCAGCGCCTGTGGATGCGGGGCGTCGCCGCGCGGTGAAACGACGCACCAAGCGCGCCGTGATGGACCGTATGGGTTACGACGAAGTGGCGCGTATCAGCGCCTATATCGACCCGACACTTGCCCGCTCGGAATTGCGTCCTGCGGTGGAGGCGGCGCTCAATGTTGAGGAGCCGACCGATCTCGCGACGCCCGAGCGCGAGACTATCATCGACGAGATTTTGGATGACGTGGTGGGCTTGGGGCCGTTGCAGCCGCTCATCGAGGACGACACCGTTACCGAGATCATGATCAACGGCTGCCGCTCGGCTTTCTTTGAACGCGGCGGCGTCTTGTACCCCATCGAGCATGCGTTTGAGGATGATGAACAGATCCGTGTGCTTATCGACCGCATCATCTCGCCACTTGGCCGCCGTATCGACGAGCGCAGCCCCATCGTCAACGCCCGCCTCAAAACGGGTTATCGCGTCAACGCGGTGATTCCGCCTGTGGCGATTGACGGACCGATTCTCACCATCCGAAAGTTTTCGGACCGCATCTGCTCGCTGGATGAGCTCGTGGGGTTGGGATCGTTGCCGCTTTGGTATGCGCAGCTGCTGTCGTGCGCGGTGTCGCTGCGACAGGACCTGGCGGTTGCGGGAGGCACGGGATCTGGTAAGACCACCCTGCTCAACGCGTTGTCATGCGAGATTTCCACCGGCGAGCGCATCGTGACGATCGAGGACTCTGCCGAGCTCAAGTTTGCGCATCATCCGCACGTGGTGCGCCTAGAGGCGCGCGAGGCTTCAATTGAGGGTGAAGGCGCGGTGACGATCCGCGACCTGGTAACTAATGCCCTGCGCATGCGCCCCGACCGCATCGTGGTGGGCGAGGTGCGCGGTGCCGAGTGCTGCGACATGTTGCAGGCCATGAACACGGGCCACGACGGGTCGCTCACCACACTTCATGCGGGTTCAGAACAGGAGACCGTGGTGCGTCTGACGTTGCTTGCACGTTATGGCATCGATCTGCCGAGCGAGCTCATCGAGGAGCAGATTGCCATGGCGCTCGACGGCATCGTGATGTCCGAGCGCCACGCCGATGGCAGGCGTTTCGTCTCCTCGTATTCGGGGGTGCGACGCGCCGCATCGGGTGGCGTAGAGCTCGAGCGCTATGTGACGTTCGATGCCGCCGAGCGCACCTGGACGCTTGACCGCGAGCCGCCGTTTATCGCAGAAGGCCTGCGGTCGGGGACGCTCACACAAGAGGAGGTGGACGAATGGAGATCACTGTGCCCCTCGTCGTAGGGGGCTTGGCAGGGCTTTCTGTCGCGACGGCGTGCGGGGCGGAACCTCGTGTGCCGCAGGTACCGCCGGCGGAGCTGGCACGTCAGGCGCTCGAGACGGTGGCAGAGAAGCTGCCGCGTGAGCTGGTGGAAAACGATCTGCTGAAAAAGATCGCCCGTTCGTGGGCATCGCTGGCTCCGGCGCATCGCCTTGGCCTCGTGATCGAAGATGCTTCGGGACGTTTGGCGTTTCTGCTGCTATCGAGCGGTGTCTGCTGCGTTTTACTAACGATGGTGTCGTTATCGCCCCTCGGATTTGCCTTGGGACTTGTTGCTCCGTTTGCCGTTGGTGCCGCTCGGGATGGCTTTGAGAGCCGGCGCGAGCAACACGATGCAGAAGAGGCAATGCCCGAGGCGTTTACCGCACTTTCCATGTCGCTTGCCTCGGGACATTCGCTGGCCCAGGGCATGCGCTTTGTGGGCGCTCATGCGCAAGAGCCAGTGCATACCGAGTTTTTGCGGGTGGCGGCGGCGATCGATTGCGGCATCTCGGCGACCGACGCGCTCGATGACTTGCTCGTGCGTATCGACGCCCCCGGTCTTTCGCTTGTGACCTTGGCGCTTAAGGTGTCTCAGCGCACCGGCGCTCCGCTTGCCGACTTACTGTCCGAGGCGTCGAGCATGGTGGGGGAGCGCATTGAGCTCAAGCGCCGCCTGGATGTTAAGACGTCGCAGGCTCGCATGTCTGCGCATATGGTCGCGGCGATGCCGGCGGGCATGTGCGCGGTGTTGGCGCTGCTTTCGGCAGATTTTCGTCGCGGTCTTGCGACGCCTGCCGGCGCGGGCGCTGTGGTGCTGGGTCTTGCCCTCAACGCCGTTGCCCTGGTGGTTATCCGGCGCATTATGCGGGTGGAGCTATGAGCGCCCCGGTTGCAGTTGCGGCTTGCCTGTGCGCCCTGAGTGTATTTGTCGCGACGGGTTTGGATCGGGCGGATGCACGCAAGATCGCAGGGGCCTGCAAGCGCGAGGCGGTGCTGGTCGCTGCCGCGGGTCGCTCGGTGGTCGATGCTCTGACCGCGCGAGTGAAGGGCGCGGTTGGAGCGGGCGGCCCGGCGCGAGTGTCGCTCGGCGAAGTGTCCGAGATGATCGATGTTGTGCGCTTGGGTCTTTCGGCCGGTCTTTCGTTTGATGCGGCGCTTGAGATTTTCTGCGCCAACCGCCGGTCAGTGCTGGCTCTTCGCCTTGAGCGCGCCTGCATGGCGTGGCAGGTGGGCGTGGGCACGCGTGAGGACGAGTTGTTGGCCGCCGCGCGCGACCTGGACGTGCGAGCGCTCGAGACCTTTGCCATCACGGTGGGGCAGGCGCTCGCCCTGGGTGCCCCACTTGCCGAGACGCTGGCCGCTCAAAGTCGCGAGATCCGTGCGGCTCATCGCGCCGCGGTCGAGCGCGAGATCGAGCGTGCACCCGTCAAGCTGCTGATTCCCACCGGCACGCTCATCTTGCCGGCGTTGCTTCTGTCCATATTGGGCCCGCTGCTGGGAGCAGGCGGGATGATGTAGGGAGGAATACATGAACACGATGACTGACGCTGCTGGCAAGGTCCAGGGCTGGGCGTTTTGCCGGGCGGCACATGTTCGTCAGCGCGCCAAGGAACTATTGCAGGAGGAGAGTGCACAGGGTACCACCGAGTATGCCATCTTGGTCGGCGTGCTCGTGGTGATCGCGATTATCGCCATCGTCGCATTTAAGGGCAAGGTCCAAGATCTATGGAACGCTATCAGCGAGGGCATCAACAGCCTGTAGAGGGCGAGCGCCCCATCGGGGTGCTGCTGGTGTTTGCTTGCCTGACCGTGGCGATAGCGGCGGTGCTTTGGGGGCTTAACGCCGCGCGGCAGCAGCGTCCTGGGACCGCCTCCGATTTGGGCTCAGATTCGGCGGTGGCGTCTCAAAAAGATGAGATGCGAGATGCGGACGATTCGGATGTCGCTGTCACGGCGCAAACCTTTCTGCGGACGCTCGACAAGCGGTCTGGCACTGCGACGGATTCGCCTGAGGGCAACGCGATTGCGGTCCGGCTTGCATGGTCCGAGGACCGACCGATGACCGAAGCGGCGGCGGATATGCTGCGTGCCTATCGCGAGGTACCCACGGCGCAACTTGCTCTGAGCGGCTATCTCGACATCAAGGGAAACGTGTGGGGCGCCATCGTGCGCGACGAACGCGGCTGGGTCGATATGGTGACAATTGCCGCGGATGCTGGCGATGCTTCGTGTCGTCTGCGCGCCGTGCGCCTGAGCCCGCAGGCAACGGACTCAAAGGAGGGATCGTGAAATGCATGATGTCCTGCGTGAGGAATCTGCCCAGGCGACGGTCGAATACGCCATCGTCACGGTGGCGCTGTTATCGATCGTGCTGGCGATCGCGGGACTTTGGCGTGCCGGCACCGATGGGCGCTTGGCGGCGCTGGTTGAGCGGGCGGCATCCCATGGCGTTGCCTCGACGTCGGTTATCGACGCCGCTGCGGCCGCTAAGGACATCGCGTTGTATTGATGCCGCGCGCGAGGACCGGGCGCAGTCTACGGTCGAGGCCGCTTTTTTGCTGCCGACGTTTCTGACACTCATCCTTCTCGCGCTGCAACCGGTGTGCCTGCTCTATACGCGCGCGGTCATGGAGTCTGCCGCCGCCGAGACCGCGCGGCTCATGACCACGACGACGGCGGAGGACGACGATCTTAAGGAGTTCACCCGCCGCCGACTTGCCGCAGTGCCCAACGTTTCGATCTTTCATGCCGGCGGGCCGTTGTCGTGGGATATCGAGCTTGGCCGGGCCGGTGCGGGTGGCGTCTCGTCCGTGTCCGTTTCCGGCGAGGTCAAGCCGTTGCCTGTGATCGGTGCGTTTGCGCAGGCTATGGGTGGTACCGCCGAGGGCGGCTACGTTGAGCTCAAGGTCGATGTCTCGTATCAATCGCGTCCCGAATGGCTGGAGGGAGATTATGATTCGTGGATTGCTGCATGGGATTAGGCGCTGCCTGTTGCGGGTGACGCAAGGGTTTGCGGCCCGCCGTCGACCAGGCGCTCTCCGCAAACGAGGCGGCTTTATGGGTCGAGCCGGTATCGACCTGTTTATCGAAGACGGTGCCTACACCACGCTCTCCTCTGCGGTGGTCATCTTGGTGGTGCTCACGCTGCTGTTTTCGTCGACCGCGGCGATATGGAGCATGTCGCGTGCCGGGGATACCCAGGTGGCGGCTGATAGCGGCGCGCTGGCGGGTGCCAACGTAGTGTCGTCCTATCACACGGCTGCCACGGTGGTTGATGCGAGCATCTTGAGTCTGGGGCTGGCGGGGTTTGCCACGATCGGGACGGGCCTGGTCGCCATCCTCATCCCGGGTGCCGAGCCGGTTGCCGGCAATATGGTCGACACCGGGATTGAGATCATTAAAACGCGCAACAAGTTTGCCAAAAGCGCATCGGAAGGCTTACAGAAAATCGAGACGGCTCTGCCGTATCTGATCGCCGCGCGTGCCACGCAGGCGGTGTCGGCGCAGGATACCGATAGTGTGACCTATACCGGTACGGCGCTTGCCGTGCCCAGGACATCCGAGTCTGACTTCGCTGCGCTCGAGGGGTCCGAGATCTCGACCGATGCCATTAAAGACACATCAGATGATTTAGAGTGTGCGGCCGAGGAGCTGCGGAAGGCTTCTGAGGACACGGCGAAGGCTAAAGAGCGTGCTTGGCTGGCGGATTGTGGTGGGTCTGACAAGGGCTCGGTCGGCAGCTGTTCTTGCATGTGGGAGCGTGCGAAAAGCCTAACGGATCTCTCCGGTGTTCAAAATCCGCATTACTCATCGAGCGTTACGTGGGAGCCCCAAGTTGCCCTTGATCGCGCGAAGGACTACTACCATTGGCGTCTGACAAATGAGAAGCCCCACGGCTCGAGTGTCGAGATGAAGGCAGAGTCTGCGGCGCGTAAGGCGTTTTATACCTATGCGAGCGCGGAGGTCGATCGGGCGCATATAACCGAGAACGGAGACAGGGTTTCCTCCTATATTCCGCTGCTGCCGCGCAACTCTGATGAGGTTCGGGCGACGGAACTCTATACCGATGCGGTGTGGCCGACTAGCGTGAACGATGACAAGGCGTATCTGCATTACGGGACGACCTGCCCTAACTATAAGAAAGGGACGCCGAGCGGATTTGCTTCGGTTGCCGATTACGATGGACAGGATAAATGCAGCAAATGCCATTTTGGCGTTTTGTCGCTTGGTGCTGTTGCGGCGCCTTCAACCTCTATCGAAAACGGCTTCGAATATCACTTCGACGAGTTCAAAAAGGCCTTGGAGGAATACGTCAAATGTCGGAACAAAGAGCTTGAGCTCATGCGTCAGACCGAGGATGAGGCCGACCGTGCGAGCAATGCGTTTGACCAGGCCATTAAAGCGCTTTCGGGCGAGCGTCCGCGTATCGCTCCGCCCGGTCGCAACGGCGTGGTTGCCTTTGCGGTTTCGGGTGCCATCTCGAGCCCCGATGAGCTCAACTCTTCGTTTAACACGGCAGTCAGGCTTGGCGATCGCGGTGCCATCTCTGCCGCGGTGCTGGCGCCCGATGAGGCGACGGCGCAAAACAACGTGCTTTCGCGATTTTTCTCGACATTGAAGGAACGCTCGGGTGGCGTTGCCGGCGTACTCGATGGCGTCATGGATGTCTGGGGACGGCTGCTTGTGGGATACGGAGACATCCAAGGTTCGGCCGACGAACTTATGGACGAGATGATTAAAGGCCTAGGAGGGGGCAGCGGCGCGTTGGGCTCCATCGCATCGTGGCTCGGCGATACCGTTTCGGCGTCCGTGGCGGCGCTGGGTTTGGAACCGTGCGACTTGCGCCTGCGAAAGCCGGTGCTGACTGATTCCGCCAACGTCATTAAGAGCCCGGGGTCTGACATTGCTGGTCTCTCTCAAGCGCAAGACAAACTGCGAAGTATTCCGTTGGGCGTGACCGATCCCAAGGCGCTTTGCGAGGCGTTGGAATATCAAGTCGAACGCACCATCAGCGGTACGGTGTTCACGCTTGCGGAGATTCCTCTGCCCGGCGGCGGCTCCATCCCGCTCACCGTCGATGTCGCCACGCTGGTTGGCGCTCTGGGCGGTGGGTCGTAATGAGTATCCGCATGCGTCTGCGCGAGGAGCGCGCCCAAGCGACGGTGGAGATAGCAGTGGTTACGCCCGTTTTGCTGGTGCTGGCACTCATCGTATACAACGTCATGATCTATGCCAGCGCTGTCGCGCGCTTCGACCGCGTGGTGCCCGACATCGTGTTGGCGCACGCCGTGGCGCCGAGCGGGGAGGGCGACGAAAGCTCTGTCGATGCCTCGGCGACGGTCCGGACTCAAATTCTGAATGCCATGGAAGGCTATGACTTGCAGATCGAAGTGTCGAGCGAGCAAGGCGCGGAGGCATCGGATGGTGGCCTGCTCTCCCTATCCGGTACGTTTAGGACCTACACCTGCACCATGCACTATGAGCCGTGGCCGACTTCTCTCAGCATCGCTGGCGTTCCGCTGGGGGCGCCGACAACGTTGTCGCACGAGCGCGCGGTGACGGTCGATCCATGGCGTCCGGGGGTGGTCATGTGACCGCGGTCTCGTCCTACATCGCCTACGCGCGGGCACTCAATAGGCTGGGCTGGACGCCGGCCGAGTTTGCGGTGGCGGAGTCGTTTGCCGTGCGCCTGCGCGGCATGCTGGGACGATGTCCGGTTGCCGCCAACGGTCTGCCGCTCGTCATGGCGTTTCCACGCTGCTCTTCGGTCCATACGTGTTTTATGGCCTATCCCATCGACATCGCCTTCATCGATCGCGACGGCAAGATCCTCGCGCGCTACGAAAGCGTTCGTCCTTGGCGCACGTGCTCCTGCCCCGGCGCCTGGGCCGTACTAGAGCGTCCTTCAATCATTGTTTCGATCCCTGCTCTCCAACGCGTGCCGGCTTAAGAATTGGCGACAGCGGACTTTTGTCATACGAAATTGGGTAAGATGGAGGAGAAGATGCATGGATGTTGAGATCCATCCCAACGCTAAAAAGCACCTGACGGAAAAGCAGGTGCTTAGCGCTTGGCTTGCGGTTACTGAGTGCATTCGTCGCGAGTCGAAGGACGAGCCGCCGAGATGGCTTGCGATTGGATGGCTCCCAGACGGACGAAGCGTGGAGCTTGTCGCGGTCGAGCTTGTCCGTGGGTGGCTTATCATTCATGCCTTGTCTCCAGTCCAGAAGAAATTTTGGCAGGAGATTGAACAGGCTCGGCAAAGGGGTCGATGATGGGCAAGACGTATACGGCCGCTAAAGGTCAGGTTGTAACGGATGAAATGATTGACGCGTGGTGCGAGTCGTACGAGCGCGGAGAGTTTCCGGATGGCGAACATACCGTTGGTGGGATCGTGCATGGACGGCCCCCGCTCTCAGGTGAGGGGACGGCAACGTTGTCGGTCAAGATTCCTCTGGGAATGAAGGAGGCCATTCGTCGACGGGCGGCTGCCGAGGGGATGACGCCAAGTGAGTTTGCCCGTGCGGCTCTGAGCGAAAAACTTCTTGCTGCCGGCTGATGTCTCTGACGTGCCGATTTATAGAACCGAGGCTGTGCTCAAAAACTTTTTTGAAATTCTCGGTTGACCGGAACGCGTCCTTGGTTATACTAATCAAGCCTTGAAACAAGGCACACCTCAAATGGCTGGGTAGCTCAGTTGGTAGAGCAGAGGACTGAAAATCCTCGTGTCAGGGGTTCGATTCCCTTCCCCGCCACCTTGAATTGACTAGGACCTCTGCAAAGGGGTCCTTTTCTTTTATGTAGGGTTCTGCGGAAACTGCGTCCCAGAATAAGGGCTCAGAACGGGACACACTTTCCGGTGCCTGCCTCCGGCGCGCGTACACACCTCGTCGCACCATTCCGAGTCCGTCTGCTCCCAGACATTCCTCCCACTTTCGCGTCACTTTGCAGACCGTTCGGTCGCCTGTCCGCACACGCGGGTATACTCAAAACGATACTTATCCTACGCAATACGATGCGGGTTCGACCTGCATGATCCGAAGGGGGCAGTGATGGAGAGGATACTCGGCGTTAATCTCTCTGGCTGGTTTATTCCCGAGCCTTGGGTGACCCCGTCGCTGTACGCGGCGACCGGTGCATCCAACGCGGCTGAGCTACAGGAGGCCATGGGTACCGCCGCCTATAACGAGCGCATGCGCCGCCATTACGAGACGTTTGTGAGCGAGGACGATTTTCGCCGCATGGCGCAGATCGGTCTCAATGCCGTGCGTCTGCCGGTGCCCTGGTATGCCTTTGGCTCACAGGAGTCCGATGCCTCCTACATATCGGTTGTCGATTACATCGACCGCGCAATTGAGTGGGCTGCCAAGTACGACATCCGCGTGCTGCTCGATCTGGCAACCGTGCCCGGTGGCCAGGGCGATTCCAACGATTCGCCCACCACGCCGGAGGCTGTTGCCGAGTGGCATTCGTCCACCAACGGCCGTCATGTCGCACTCGACGTGCTCGAGCGCTTGGCCGATCGCTATGGCGAGGCCGAGAGCCTGCTGGGCATTGAGCTGCTGGACACGCCGCAGATGAGCGTTCGCAAGAGCCTCTTCACCATGACGGATGGCATTCCCGCTCACTACCTGCGCAATTTCTATCGCGATGCCTACGAGCTCGTCCGTTCGTATATGCCCGAGGATAAGATCGTCGTCTTCTCGTCGTCGGGGCATCCCAGCGAGTGGAAGCATTTTATGCGCGGCGCCAAGTACAAGAACGTCTACATGGACCTTCACCTGTACCATTACCGCGACGAGTATGCGCTCGACATCACGAGCCCTCGCGGGCTGACGACGGCGATTTCGCGTAACAAGCGCGAGCTTAAAGAAGCGATTTCGACTGGGTTCCCCGTGCTGGTGGGCGAATGGTCGGGCGCGGCGATCTTTGCCAACTCGTCGGTTACGCCCGAGGGCCGCAATGCCTACGAGCGCGTGTTTATCGCCAACCAGCTGGCTTCGTTTGCGCCGGCTGCCGGTTGGTTCTTCCAAACGTGGAAGACCGAGAAGCGCATTGCAGCATGGGACGCCCGCGCGGCGCTCGGTACGCTCGAGCGCGGCATGATTGAATAGGTTGATATGACGCAAAACAGCGCCCATACGGGCAAACTCTATGTGGTCGGCACGCCCATCGGCAACCTGGGTGACCTGTCCCCGCGCGTTGGCGAGGCCTTTGCCGCTGCCGATGTCATCTGCTGCGAAGACACGCGTGTGACGTCAAAGCTGCTGATGCACCTGGGCATTTCCAAGCCGCTTGTCCGTTGCGACGAGAATGTGATCGCTAGCCGCGCTGCCGGCCTGGTCGACCGTCTGCTGGCGGGGGAGACCCTCGCCTTTGCCTCGGACGCCGGCATGCCGAGCGTGTCCGATCCCGGCCAGGCGCTGGTCGAGGCGGCGCGTGAGGCCGATTTGCCCGTCGAAGTTATTCCCGGGCCCTCTGCTTGCGTCACGGCGCTTGTTTCGTCCGGCATTCCCTGCGAGCATTTTTTCTTCGAGGGCTTTTTGGGCCGAAAGCACGGCGACCGTGTGCGCCGTTTGCAGCGCCTTGCCGTGGTGCCCGGCGCACTCATCTTCTACGAGTCTCCACATCGCATCGTGGCGACGCTCGAGGCCGTGGCGGAGGTCTTTCCCCAGCGTGAGGTTGCCGTCTGCCGCGAACTCACCAAGCTGCACGAGGAGGTCTTGCGCGGGCCCGCTGACCAGCTTGCCGAGGAGCTGCGTGCTCGCGGCGAGGTAAAGGGCGAGATTGCGCTGGTCATCGCGCCGCCGAGCGAGGATGAGGAGGCCGGCATCGCGCCGGTTGGCGCTGCGGTAGCGGATCCCGACGAGGCCCTGCGCGAGGATATCCGCGCCGCGCTCGAGGAGGGGGAGCCCGCGTCTGCGGTGGCCAAGCGCCTGTCTCAGAAGTATTCGCGCCGCAAGCGCGATGTCTATGCCATGGTGCTCGATATGCAATAGATGGAGGATATCCAGCCCTTGCGCTAGAATCATCCTCTGTATGCAACGTTTTTCTGGAGGACAAACCCCATGGATCAAAGCAAGCCTTCGTTCTTTATCACGACGCCCATCTACTACGTCAACGCCGATCCGCACCTGGGCACGGCTTATTCCACCATCATCGCCGACGTTCAGGCTCGCTATCGCCGTTCCGCCGGCTATAACGTCAAGTTCCTGACCGGCATGGACGAGCACGGCGAGAAGGTCGCCGAGGCCGCAGCCAAGCATGGCATGACGCCGCAGGAGTGGACCGATAGCCAGGCCCCGCACTTCAAGGAGCTTTGGAGCAAGCTCGAGATTTCCAACGACGACTTCATCCGCACCACCGAGCCGCGCCAGCATCATGCCGTGCAGTATCTGTGGGAGCGCATGAAGGAGTCCGGTTACCTGTATAAGGGCAGCTACGACGGTTGGTATTGCGTGCCTGACGAGACCTACTTCACTGATACGCAGGTCCAGAAGGGCGACGAGGAGTACGGCAGCGTCGGCCAGCATCTATGCCCCGACTGCCACCGTCCGCTTGAGCGCGTGCAGGAGGAGTCCTACTTCTTTAAGCTTTCCGCCTTCCAGGACAAGCTTCTCAAGCTCTATGACGAGCACCCCGACTTTGTCGAGCCTGCGTTCCGCATGAACGAGGTACGTAGCTTTGTCGAGGGCGGCCTTAACGACCTTTCCGTGAGCCGCACGAGCTTTGACTGGGGCATTCAGGTCCCGTTTGACGAGGGTCACGTGACCTACGTGTGGTTCGATGCGCTGCTCAACTATATGACGGCCGTCGGCTACGGTGTCGACACCGACGAGGCGCGTGCCGAGCTGGCCTATCGCTGGCCCGCGCAGTTCCACATCGTGGGTAAGGACATCATCCGCTTCCACTGCGTCATTTGGCCCGCCATGCTCATGGCCATCGGCGAGGCCCTGCCCGAGCACGTCTTTGCCCACGGCTTCCTGACCGTGCGCAATGCCGAGACAGGCAAGGCCGAGAAGATGTCCAAGAGCCGCGGTAACGCCATCGCTCCGCAGGACGTTATCGACATGCTGGGCGTTGAGGGCTATCGCTATTACTTTATGACCGACGTGGTCCCCGGCACCGACGGCGCCATCAGCTTCGATCGCATGGAGCAGGTCTACAACGCCGATCTGGCCAACAGCTGGGGCAACCTCATTTCGCGCTCGCTCAACATGAGCGCAAAGTACTTTGACGGCTGCGCCCCGGCTAAACCGGCGTCTGCCGACGCGTTCGATAACCCGCTGGCAAAGATTGCCGACGGTTTGGTCGAGCGCTACATGGCCAAGATGGACATGCTCGATTACGGCGGAGCCAAGGATGAGGTCATGGAGCTCATCCATGCCGCCAACCACTACATCGAGGACTCCGAGCCCTGGGCGCTTGCCAAGGACGAGGCCAAGGCTGACGAGCTGGCATTTGTGATTTACAACCTGCTCGAGGCCATCCGCATCGCCGCCCACCTGCTGATGCCGCTCATGCCCCAGACTTCTGTCGAGGCTCTGCGCCGCCTGTCCTGTGAGGGCGAGGCCGCGAGCGACGACCTCAAGGGCATTTGCGCTTGGGGCCTGCTTGCTGGTGGTCAGCCCGTCGAGAAGGGCGATCCGCTGTTCCCGCGTCTGGCGTAGAGACCGCGCGAGCGCCATATCGGCAATTTGCTGTTTAGCTGTAAGGGCATGGCCGCCACGGTCCATGCCCTTTTGTTTCAAGACGCCGCCATCATGCTAAGGAGGCAACCATGACAACTTCGCCTTTGGCAAACCCCACGGCCACCAGGGAGCTGCTGGAGGAGTTTGGCCTTGCGACCAAGCATCGCCTGGGCCAGAACTTTCTAATCGACAATCATGTGATCGAGCGTATCTGCGAGCTTGCCGAGCTTGCAGGTGACGAGCGCGTACTCGAGGTGGGTCCGGGTTGTGGAACGTTGACACTTGCGTTACTGCAGGAAGCGGCGTGCGTTACGTCCATTGAGGCCGATCCCGAGCTTGAGCCGGTGCTCGATGCCCACGCCGCCGACTATGCCAACTTCCGCTTTATCATGGGCGATGCGCTCAAGGTGACGCCGGAGCAGATTGAGCAGGCCGCCGGTGGTGAACCCACGGTGTTTGTCGCGAATCTGCCCTATAACGTGGCGGCGACGATCATTCTTCAGTTCTTCCAGACGATGCCCGCGCTTAAGCGCGCTGTCGTCATGGTGCAAAAGGAGGTTGCCGATCGCATTGCCGCAGTGCCGGGCAACAAGACCTATGGCGGCTATACGGCAAAGCTCGGCCTGTATGCGCAGGTGACGGGTCGCTTTGAGGTGCCGCCGCGTTGCTTTATGCCGGCGCCGCACGTGGACTCGACCGTCGTGCGTATCGACCGTGTTGACGGTGTGATGCCCGAAGAACTCGATCGCGAATTTGTGGCCCGCGTGATTGACGCTGCATTTGCTCAGCGTCGCAAGACCATCCGCAATTCCATGAGCGCCAACGGTTTTGCCAAGGACGTGCTCGATGCCGCCTTTGAGGCTTGCGGTATCGCACCCACCACGCGCGCCGAGACGCTTGATGTTGCCGACTTTGTCCGTCTGGCCCAGGAGCTCATCCATGATGCCTAATGCCGAACGCGTGACGTTTACCAAGAAAAAGAAGACGGTTGCTTGTCCCGTGCCCTTGGCACCGCTTGCTGACACGCATGCGCATCTGCTTTCGTTTTGGGGCAAAGAAGTGCCCGAGACACTCGTGCGCGCCAAAGCCGCGGGCATCGACCTGTTGGTGACGGTCTTCGATCCCATTGCCGATAAGCGCAGCGTGACGGACTATAGCGACTGGCTGACGCGCGAGATTCTGCCGATGCAGGATATCCCGCAGATCAAGTATCTTGCCGGCGTGCATCCGTATGGCGCGCCGGACTATACCGACGACGTTCACGCACAGGTCGTTGCCGCACTCGATGACCCCTTATGCGCCGGTATTGGCGAAATCGGCCTGGACTACCACATGGACTATGATGACGATATCGCGCCGGCACCTCATAACGTGCAGATTGACTGCATGGCGCGCCAGCTCGAGCTTGCCGCGTGCCGTAACGTGCCGGTGGAGTTGCACCTGCGGCACGAGGACTCGGATGGGGAGCGCACCTCGCATATGGATGCGTACAACGTGCTTCGTGAGGTGGGCGTGCCCCAGGCCGGTTGTGTGCTGCACTGCTTTGGCGAGGACCGCGCCACGATGGAGCGCTTTGTGAAGCTGGGCTGCTATATCGCCTATGGTGGTGCGGCCACCTTTAAGCGCAACGACGACGTGCGCGAGGCATTTGCGGCGACCCCGCTCGACCGCATTTTGTTCGAGACGGATTGCCCGTATATGGCTCCGGAGCCCATCCGCGGTCTTGAATGCGAGCCCGCAATGATCTCCATTACGGCAAACGCGCTGGTTAACGACCGTGTCGATCGCACTGGTGAGGACGCCGAAACAATCGCGCAAGCCGCTTGGGAAAATGCCTGCAAACTTTTTCAAAAATAGTTCTTGCGTTCGCGATGGTGCTCCGTTATTCTAATTCCTGCACGCGGGCGTGGCGGAATTGGCAGACGCGTACGGTTCAGGTCCGTATGGGGGCAACCCCATGAAGGTTCAAGTCCTTTCGCCCGCACCATTGATTGAAAGAGCTCCCAGCAATGGGGGCTTTTTTGTTATGTGCCCATCGCAGGGACTTGAACCTGTGAAGGAGCGAGCGTCAAGAAAACGCGGAGCGTTTTTAGCGAGCTGGCGAGTCCGCCGGCAGGCGGGCGAAGCCGGTGCGGATCCGCGAAGCGGATACGCGGACGTCCTTTCGCCCGCACCATTGATTGAAAGAGCTCCCAGCAATGGGAGCTCTTTTTGTTATGCACGATCTCCTTGGACGGGTATCCTAGTACCAACGTGTGCCTATCAGAGGAGAGACCATGCTGTTTTCCGGTATCATCGCCGCCCTTACCAGCCTTTTGATTCCCATCATCATCCTGTTGTTGCTGCTCCCCAACGCCTGTTATGTCGTTGAACAGCAGCACGCCGTAATCATCGAGCGCTTGGGTAAGTTCAACCGTATCGTCAACGCGGGCTTCCACGTGAAGGTGCCCGTGATCGACCGCAAGGCCGCCACGGTGAGCCTGCGCACCATGAAAAACGGTTTTGGCATCGACGTTAAGACCCAGGACAACGTGACCATCGGTCTTGAGGTCTCCGCTCAGTACCACGTGAGCTACGACATGGGCGCCGGCCCGGCAGATTCGGGCATCTACAAGAGCTACTACATGCTGCAGGAGCCCGTCGACCAGATGCGCGACTTCATCACCGACGCCCTGCGCTCCTCCATCCCCGTCTACACACTCGATGAGGTCTTTGCCAAGAAGGATGACATCGCCAAGGATGTCAACGCTACCGTTTCCGAGCAGATGGCCGCCTACGGCTTCACCCTCGTGTCGACGCTCATCACCAAAATCGCACTGCCGACCGAGGTTGAGAACTCCATGAACGACATCAACGCTGCCCAGCGCAAGCGCGCTGCCGCGCAGGAGCTCGCCGAGGCCGACCGCATCAAGCGCGTCACCGAGGCGACCGCCGAGGCCGAGGCTATGGAAAAGGCGGGCGAGGGCATCGCCAACCAGCGCAAGGCCATCGCGCTGGGTATCAAAGATTCGCTCGAGATCATCCAGGAGACGGGTGTCGGCAATGACGAGGCCAACCAACTGTTCATGTTTACGCAGTGGTCCGAGATGATGACGGAGTTCGCTCGCACGGGTAAAACCTCGACGGTCGTGCTGCCGAGCGACTTTTCGCAGTCGGCCTCGATGTTCGAGCAGATGCTGGCCGCCGGCAAAGTTCAAAACGATTCGAAGGGGTAGACGCGCGTGAAATACACCGTCGTTTGCGTCGGTAAGCTCAAGGAGCGCTTTTGGAAGGACGCGTGCGCTGAGTACACCAAGCGCCTAGGTGCCTATGCCAAGGTGGATATCCGCGAGGTGGCCGATATCGACCCGGCTAAGGCGGGCGGCGTGGATGCCGCGCGCGACAAGGAGGGGGCGGCGATTCTTGCCGCCTTGCCATCTCGAGCGCATGTGATCCTGCTGGCTATCGAGGGCAAGGAGCGCTCGAGCGAGGAGTTTTCGGCGAGGCTCGACGATCTTATGCTGCGAGGCAGCAGCGACATTGCCTTTGTAATCGGCGGTTCGGACGGCGTGAGCGATGACGTGCGCGCACGAGCCGACGAGATGCTCAGCTTTGGACGCATTACCTTGCCGCATAACCTGGCGCGTGTGGTGCTGCTAGAGCAGATTTACCGTGCCTGCAAGATCAGTCGTGGCGAGCCGTATCACAAATAGGTCGGCAATACGAAACAATGGCGTGGGACAATACCTTTCGTTTTGAGGAATGTGTCTGAAAGGACTATGCGATATGAAGATTGGATTTGTCGGTTTTGGCAATATGGCGAGCGCTATGGCCGATGGCTGGATCGCTGCCGGTGTAGCTGCGAGCGACATGTG
The DNA here is from genome assembly GCA_905199605.1 of uncultured Collinsella sp. GTDB lineage: Bacteria > Actinomycetota > Coriobacteriia > Coriobacteriales > Coriobacteriaceae > Collinsella. The sequence continues at coordinate 3,459 of CAJKHC010000006.1, read as the reverse complement.
CGCCTGCGCGGGTCGCTACGACGCACTGGTTGAGCGCTGCGAGGCGCGCGGCATGGTCGCCTGCCACGATGCCGCCGAGGTTGTCGCCGCATCCGATATCGTGGTCGCTGCGGTCAAACCGTACATGATCGAGAAGGTATTCGCCCCGCTCAAGGATGCTTTTGCCAAAAAGGTCGTTCTGTCGGTTGCCTGGACCTGGGACAGTGCCAAGTGGGAGCAGGTCCTGCCGGGCGTCGCGCATATCTCGACGGTGCCCAACACGCCGGTTTCGGTGGGCGAGGGCGTCATCGCCTGCGAGAAGGCTTCGACGCTTAACGACGAGCAGCGTGCTGTGGTGCTCGACCTGCTCGGTAAGCTTGGCGCTGTCGTCGAGCTCGACACAAGCCTGCTGTTTGTGGGCGGCACGGTGGGTGGTTGCGCTCCGGCGTTTGTCGCCATGGCAATCGAGGCCCTGGGCGATGCGGCGGTCAAGCACGGTATCCCGCGTGCGGATGCTTATCGCATTGTGAGCCAGATGGTGCTGGGTACGGCAAAGCTGCAGCTTGCAACTGGCCAGCATCCTGCGGCGATGAAGGATGCCGTATGCTCGCCCGGTGGTGCCACCATCAAGGGCGTCGTTGCGCTCGAGGACGCCGGCATGCGCAGCGCCCTGGTCAAGGCAATCGACGCAACCCTCCAGTAAAACCGACCAAAAAAGGGACAGGTTTATGTTGGCAGGTTTTTCCTGCGGTTTTGTCCTTTTAGCGAAAAGTGCCCCGCAACTGGCTCAATTCCAGTTGCGGGGCACTTGCGTTTGCCCAGATAAAACCGACCAAAATAAACCTGTCCCTTTTTGGCAGGTTAGTCCCAGAAGCTGTCTTCTTCGTCCTCGGACTTGGGGCCGCGGTCGACATACATCTTATGGGTGCGCTTCTCCATTACAAAGGCAATAATCGCAAACAGCAGGATGCCGCCGGCGAAAAGGATGGCAAAACCGGTGCGGGTGCCAAACAAAAAGGAAAAAACTGCGTCCATTGGGTGCCTTCTTGCGTAGTTGAGTTGGGTCGTAAACGCTCATAAGTATATACTTGCCCATACATGTACAAGGTTGCAACCTAAATGGAATGTATATCGCCGGAGGATCTAATGCTTGATATCAAGTTTGTTCGCGAGAACCCCGATGCCATCGATGTCGCCATGGCTAACCGCCAGACGTCTTGGGATCGCGAGAAGTTCTTTGAGCTCGACGACGAGCGTCGTGCCGTCATCACCGAGGTTGAGGAACTTCAAGCCACGCGCAATGCCGAGTCCAAGAAGATCGGCGCCCTGATGAAGGAGGGCAAGAAGGACGAGGCCGAGGCCGCCAAGGAGGCCGTGCGCGCCGTCAACGAGAAGATTGACGGTCTGGCCGAGCGCCGCACCGCCCTCGAGCAGGAGCAGTACGACTTCATGGCTCACCTGCCCAACATTCCTTGCGAGGCCACGCCGTACGGCAAGGACGAGGACGAGAACATCGAGCGCCGTCGTTGGGGCACCCCGCGCGAGTTCGACTTCGACTTTAAGCCGCACTGGGATCTGGGCACCGACCTCGACATCCTTGACTTCGAGCGCGGCAACAAGCTCTCCGGCAGCCGCTTCACCGTTCTCGGTGGCGCCGGCGCCCGTCTTGAGCGCGCCCTCATCAACTTCTTCCTCGATACGCACACCAGCCGTGGTTTTAAGGAGTGGTGGCCGCCCATCGTCGTCAAGCGTCAGACCATGTTCGGCACGGGCCAGCTGCCCAAGTTCGAGGACGACGCCTATCACGTCTCGGGCGACAACTTCCTGATCCCCACCGCCGAGGTCGTGCTCACCAACCTGCACGCCGGTGAGGTCCTCGACGCCGACACCCTGCCGCGCCGCTACACCGCCTTCACCCCCTGCTTCCGCGAGGAGGCCGGTTCCGCCGGTCGCGATACCCGTGGCATCATCCGTCAGCACGAGTTCGACAAGGTCGAGATGGTCAAGTTCGCTAAGCCGGAGGAGTCCGACGAGGAGCTCGAGAGCATGACCGCCGAGGCCGAGTACCTGCTGCAGCAGCTGGGCCTTCCGTATCGCGTGATTAGCCTGTGCACCGGCGACTTGGGCTTCTCTGCCCGTCAGACCTACGACATCGAGGTCTGGCTGCCGAGCTACAACGCCTACAAGGAGATCAGCTCCTGCTCCAACTGCGGTGACTTCCAGGCTCGCCGCGCCAACATCAAGTATCGCGACCCCGAGAACTTCAAGGGTTCGCGCTACCTGCACACCCTCAACGGTTCCGGCCTGCCGGCTGGCCGTACCATGGCTGCCATTCTGGAGAACTACCAGAACGCCGACGGCACCATCACGATCCCCGAGGTCCTGCGTCCCTACATGGGCGGCCTCGAGAAGATCGAGCCGGTCGCGTAACTTGGCTGCATAGGCGATAAGCAAGGGCGCTCCTTCGGGGGCGCCCTATTTCGTGCGCAGGTCCATACCATGCTGTGCGGACAGCTCAATAGAAAACACACGAACAACTGTTCTGTATGCAGCCATCTACCTGCTATGCTTTTGCTAAATAAGAGCGAGAGAAAGGGGACGCGATGGAGCTGTTTGATGATCGGGTGGTTTTGTTTGAGAGCGACGAGGGCGGGGAGTACCTGCTTGTGACGTGTGAGCCGTCTGGCATGGGTGGCCTGGTGGTTCGACAGACGAGCGAGGGGCCGTTGACGCAATGGTGCTACGAGGAGTCGCCTCATGTGGTTGAGACGTTTGTGGCGCACGAGGGGCTTGTGGCCCTAGAGCATTTCTATGGGGTCCAGACATCTAATCAGGTTGCTCGCATGTTGAGCATCTCGTTTGCCGATTATGATTGTGCCCAGCGGGTGAGATCGCTCCTGAGGGAACTTGATGCTAAGTTTGACGTGATCGAAAAGCCAATCGATCGTACGGGGAATGGCGGTATATGCGGAGCAGCATGACAAGACTGCGTTCCACAAAAAAGTTTGAAATTATGCTTGACTCCAATAAGCTAAAGTGGTTTTATATGTTTTGCGCTGCGGCGTTACCTCAGCTGGATAGAGGGTCTGACTACGAATCAGAACGTCATAGGTTCGAATCCTATACGCCGCACCAATTGAAATTGAAAGCCTCCGGCAACGGGGGCTTTTCTTTTATGCTGCCACCGCATGGATTCGAACCTCGGTCGAGGCGCGGGCGTCAAGAAAACGCGGAGCGTTTTAGCCCGCGGGCGAGCGCGCCGGCAGGCGGGCGAAGCCGGTGCGGATCCGCGCAGCGGATGCGCGGAATCCTATACGCCGCACCAATTGAAATTGAAAGCCTCCGGCAACGGGGGCTTTTCTTTTATGCTGCCACCGCATGGATTCGAACCTCGGTCGAGGCACGAACAACTTAATTATCACTCCGTGGTTGATTTTCAATCTCAACGCAACAGCCTGAACGGGTCCCGCGTTTCCGCAG
>CAJKHC010000005.1:0-159376 GCA_905199605.1 uncultured Collinsella sp. | reverse complement strand
CTCGACGTTCGTGCGCAGGAAGGGCTCGGGGTCGGCGATGGAGTTGTCGTTGTGGCTCTCGGCGGCGTAGTGCACGATGGCGTCGTGGCCCGGTACCAGCCTGTCCAGCAGCTCCGCGTCGCAGATGTCGCCCACGACGAGCTCCACGCGGTCGGAGGGCAGCCCGGCGATGTTCTCGGGGTTGCCGGCGTAGGTCAGCTTGTCCAGGACGGTGACGTGGACGCCCGGGTGGTTGTCGACCACGTAGTGCACGAAGTTGCTGCCGATGAAGCCGCAGCCGCCCGTGACGATGATGTTCTTGGGTTCGAAGATCTCGGACATGCGGGGTTCCTCCTAGTACTCGCGCGGGCTGTTGACGATCTCGCCGGCGGCGACCTTCTTCAGGTGCTGCCCGTAGACCGACTTGCCGTAGGCCCTCGCGGCCTCCTCCAGCTCGGCGGTCGTGATCCAGCCGTTCTCCCAGGCGATCTCCTCGGGGACGGACACGGGCAGGTCCTGGGAGTGCTCCACGGCGCGGACGAACTCCGCGGCCTCGTGCAGGCTCTCCATGGTGCCGGTGTCCAGCCACGCGTAGCCTCGGCCGAGGGTGACGACGGACAGCGTCCCCTCCTTCAGGTACATCTGGTTGAGCGTGGTGATCTCCAGCTCGCCTCGGGCCGACGGCTTGACCTCATGCGCCTTGGCGGCGACGTCGCCCGGGTAGAAGTACAGGCCGGTGACGGCGTAGGAGCTCTTGGGCTCTGAGGGCTTCTCCTCGATGGAGACGGCCCTCCCCTCGCCGTCGAACTCCACGACGCCGAAGCGCTCGGGGTCGTCCACGTGGTAGCCGAAGACCGTGGCGCGGCCCGACTCGGCGTTCTGGACGGCGCGCGTCAGGTGGCGCGACAGGCCGTTGCCGTAGAAGATGTTGTCGCCCAGCACGAGCGCGCAGGGCTCGCCGCCGATGAACTCCTCGCCGATGGTGAAGGCCTGCGCCAGGCCGTCGGGGCTGGGCTGCTCGGCGTATGAGAGGTTCACGCCGTAGCGCGAGCCGTCCCCGAGCAGGCGCTCGAAGTTGGGCAGGTCGGTCGGCGTGGAGATGACCAGGATGTCGCGGATGCCCGCCAGCATGAGGGTGGACAGCGGGTAGTAGATCATGGGCTTGTCGTAGACCGGCAGCAGCTGCTTGGAGGTCACGAGTGTGAGCGGGTACAGGCGGGTACCGGACCCGCCAGCGAGGATGATACCTTTCATATTAAAATCCAATCCATTTTGATGTGACTATCGCTGCTTCTTCAGTTTGGTCAAACACGAAGCAACGCTTTTCAGCGCAGAATGATTGAGCAAGAGATAGCCAACGTAGACTAATGCATACAGAATCGCCGCAGTCCCACAAGATAAAAGCTCAGTGAACAAGACGAAAGCGACTGTAAGCAGGATCTCCTGAAACGGCCTCGTTGAACCCGGGGCGCTAAGCTGTTCGTTCAGATAGAGCTCGGACCACAACGACCTGCCAATAATGCAGATAACGGCGCCACACAGGACGGCGTCGAGCGAGTTAAGGACAAGAACACCGAATATCGAAAAAACAGCACTACAAATAACAGTGACGATATTCAACTTCAGGAGCAGCTGCTCTTTACGAAGAACCTTGAAGTAGGTCGTACAGCAAAGGCTCATCTTAGTGTTGAAGACGCATATCGGGAGTAAAAGCGCAAAGTATTTGAGGCTTACGGCATATTGAGGAAGCCATATCCCCAAAAACCAAACCATAGGGAAATAGAGTAAATAGATCGCAGGGAAAATAAGCTCGATAGAATTCCTTATGCCGATGTAAAAACGAACCCTCTCATCTTCAGAGCCTGTCCTAAGGGCAGGAAATAAAACCATACTCGCCTGTGAGACGAAGGTGATGAAGAAATTCACCAGAGAGAGGGAGAACGAAATTTTTGCAAAGGCGACGATACCCCAAAAATGATCGATAAGAAACCTAGATACCCCGAGGATCAGTGTGTCGGCGATGTTCGCAATCATCAGCTTCACGCCGACGAAGATACTGCGGATACCGTCCTTAAGCGAATTACCAAAAGACACTGATTTGGCGCGTAGGATATCCCTGCCCATCCAAGAGCAATATATGAGCGCAATAATTTTCGAAACGAGATACGCGTAGACATAGGGATGGTAGTCCGAAACCTTAAATCCAATTAAAACAAGGAGCGGTGCCAGAAACACCAGCCTGTCTAACATTGTAGAAAACGAAAAAAGCTTAGTTTCGTTCATGGCCTGAAAGACAAAGCCTAAATAACTTGTCAGGTTATAGACGACGGTGTAAAGCGCAAAAGACGCGATAACAAATACACGATTTGCGTCATCGACAAGAGGCAGCGAAACAAAAGTGATGCCGAGGCAAATCACTGCCTGGAAACAAGCACCGAAGATATACTGGGATTTGATTGAGCTCTTATCGATTTCATCACGAGAGAGACCCCCGTTAATCAGGTAGACACCATCATTCAGGCCAAGGTGAAAAAAGCCGGAATAGGTCGTATAAAACATGAACAGTTGCCAGTATCCATAATCAGCAACGCCAACGATTTTCGGCACGAGCAGCGACATGACGACACTGACCGATAGAGAAATAAACTGTGCAGCAAACGCAATCATAGTGTTGCGTGCAATAGACGAATAATTCATTCAACCTCGTTTGTTTAAACTAGCAACCTTGATTTATTCAGAAATCAAAATAGGGCCCGACTCGCACAAATCTGAATACCGAGCACTCGTTCTACCCAGAACGAGTCCACAGGAAACAAACAAGATGACCGTTGGCACCCACCAACCAAGCTCGCAATAAAACATGAGCTCCGCGCAGCATATACAGGAAACGGAAAATAGTACTTGATCGAGTTCGCAACCCGACCTGAACGAACCGATGCCAGCGGAAATTAGCAAAAATACAAAACTACAAATTCCAAGAAAACCATATTCATACAGCATTGCAAGGAAACCATTATCCACCGTTGAAAAACCGCTAATTTCAACCGTCGTGCCCAGCATAGTCATGCGACTACTGCCATAACCATTTCCAGTAAGCCAAAACAGCGGCCTGCTTAAAAAGCTATGAATAATATAGGCAATGGCTCCGGAACGCTGGCTATATGAAACATCAGTTTCAAGCTCACCAAATCGAGAAGCCACAAAGTTAAACAGTCCAAACTTGTAGAGAATGAAAACGAGTAGCAATACAGCTGGAACTAAAAGCGCAATTAAATTCCATTTAGAATACTCGGGGTTCTTTAGGCGAAAGATCAGGTAAACCGATGCTAAAGCAATGAGAATAATCCACGCGCTACGACTCTTTGTCAGAAGCAGAGCGACCAAAAGAACTACAGAGCATAAGAGACGTTTCATCCTGCACGTCTCCAATTTATAGTTAATTACCACAGCAATAACTATCATTTGGCCAAATACGATTGCATGACCGAAAAAACTACGCAGTCGATACATGGATGGATTATCAATCGTTACAGTTTGTAGAAAAGAAAAGGAACCATTTGTAACTAGTCGTTGACCTAAAGCAATTTCAAGGACAAAGCTAAATAGGCAAGCGAACACCATAACGTTGCGAAGCATAAGCAATGCAGACTCAACCCAGTCATCGTTCTTTGCTTTACCGTAAATATAACCAAGAAGAATGCAAGAGAAATACGAGCAGACCGTAAGGAGGGATTCATTAATACTTCGGGACGTAAACGCAATGGCAGAAAAGAAAACCATCGCGCCCATAACGACAATGGGAATGGCGTTATTTAAAAACACTTTGTAGAGACGCCCAGAAAGAACTTCTTTGAAAACAAGCAATCCTAGAACAGAAAAAAACAGTCCTTTAACGGGAGAAATGACACTTAAGATTGCGGCAAAAATCAAAATAGTGAATTCATTAGTAAATAGCTCAAGCATTCTAAACACCTACTTACTGTCACAGGGACTGATAAAGGCCTTAAAATCACCAAGCAGGGAACGATTTGACAGTTCATACTTACGATATTTTAGAATGGTGCCTAAATCACTTAGTTTTAGGCCGCCTACGAGCAAGTGCAGACGGGCATTTAAAACAGAACCGTAATGCTCTATATGCGCAGAAGATATACGATAATCGCCAGGATTACTACTGCAGTATTCTTCTAAAACCTCAGAAAATCTCAAGCACATCATTATCTCAGCAACACGAGATTTCTTGTCAATATGTCGCATCTCAGTTGCATTAGAGTCATGCCTGCGGAACCGAATCAAGGGCTGATTTAGAAGTCTGAGGGTCCCCTTCAGTAATGAGAAGCGCCATAACATACCATCATGCGCAAAATCATCCTGCCAATATGGCATGATTTCCCTTATAAAACTCGATTTAACGGCATAGGAACATCCGGGGCGCCGTACCGACATAAACTTGCTATCGAAAACCGGAGTCTCCAAATCGTCCAGAGGTTTGGAATCATCGACGGCACCATAGACTGTTACTTTTTTACCGCCGCTCTCATAAAACGGCTCGACGGCGCAGCTGAGAACCTCAATCGAGGGGTCCTTCTCGAGGATTGAGGACATCACAGCTATTTTATCGGGTTCCCAGATATCATCCTGGTCGCACGGAAAGACGATTCCATCGTCTATAGATGCAAGGTCGAGAAGCCGCTTAAAGCTCTTGCGCCAGCCGAAATTAGAGCGGTTCTTGTTGATGGTCCAATTATCGAGTCCGTGTTCCTCGATATATTTGACAATGAGATCGAACGACTCGTCTGTCGAGCAATCATCCGCGATTAGTACTCGGTCCGGAGACACGGTCTGAAGTCGCAAGCTGTCTAGCTGCTCAGTAAGATATCGTGTGCCGTTATAGACTGACATCACAACCGTAACCATTAAAACCTTCATCCAATTAATGCTCAGCTATTAGCTGATCGTAAATACTTATAAGACGTTCAACATATGCGGTCTTTTCAAGGCAGCTGAAGTCCGCCTTCTCAACCGCTTTCCTATAACGAGAACAAACATCAGGGTCAAGCATATTGACCATTGCGTCAGATAGCGACTCGGAACTGCCCGCGCTGAAAATTTCGCCGAGGCCTTTCGACCTCACAAAGGAGGCCGCATCGCCGACATCCGAAACGATACACGGCAGGCCGGCAGCAATCATTGCTTCATAGGCGACGAGCCCAAACGTCTCTCGACAAACCGAAGGTATAACGATCGCACGTGAGCGTCCCATAACGGAAAGCACTTCATCATGGGACAGCGCGCCCATGAATTTGATATCCGGATAGCTGTCCGACAGCCTCTTCAGTTCGGTACCGTCACCGATGACGATAGCGTCCACACCGGCCCTACTGGCGGCTTCGCAAAATAAATCGCAGCCCTTTTCAGGACTCAGGCGACCAACGAATAGGTAAGCCTCGCAATCTGCATCAAACCCATGCTGGAATTTGTCCGCATCGACGTAATTTAAACAGTCGAATCGCTCGGCATCCCAGGTTAGATAGGGCTCAATCAACCGACGACTGGAATCTGAAACGAAGGCGACGGCCGGGCGCAGCGCTCTCAAAACATAGCCCTGCACGGAAAAGCGAACGGATCGATACAGTTTTTGGATATATGAGCGCTTGTCACAGTTGTGCAGCAGGCACTTCGGAGAACCGGGGGCAATTCCGCAGTTGCAATGATTCACATAATCGTAGAGTCCACCGTTGGAACAAACGAGGAAGTACTCATGGGCTGTGATCAGGCACTTGAACTCCCGTCGCCCTATGGCCGTGAATATCGAGGGAGAAAGGGAGTGCGTCCAAGAGTGAACGTGGACGACCGTCGTCTTCGGATCGAGCTGCTTCAGTAGATCATCCAGCGCCGTTTCCGAGCGCCTGTTCCAGATACCCTGGACAGCGCCGGAGATGCCCCCGTTCAGGACGTCGTTCTGCCCGCAATTGACACAAACAACACCCGATTCGATTAAGGAGGGATCGGGGTCACCCAACGCTGAAAAGAAATAGCTGTTGACACCTATCCTCGCCAGAGCAGCTGCTGTTTCGATTGCGATTTTTGAAGCTCCGCCCCCGATATGGGGACGGTCGCAAATCGTTATCACTGTGGTGAAGTTACTCATGCACGGTCCTAGGTTTGATAGATCGGACAAACCGCTTTACACGCAGGCGCATCGACGGGGGGAGCAGCATTTTCAGACGGTCGAAAAGGGTCGCATTCGGCGCCAGGACGGAATCAAAGACTTGTAATCCCGTAGCCTCGAAATGCTCGATAACGGCATCGCGCCTCTCCTCAAGATCCGAGCGCTTATTAGGATCTTCATGTAGCAGCACATCATCCGGAGCAAGGCCGTTGTTAGAGTAGGCGACGCAATCGCTTATTTCATCGATCAATTTTGCCCCGCGCTCGGTCTTCACGATAACGGCCGAAACACCCTTCTCGGGATGTCCGCAGTCTTGGACAGACTCAGAACGCCAGGAATCACCGAGGATGATGTCGGCAGGACTGTCGCTCCCTCTGAAAGGACAGCCGTAGCAAGACGATCTGCTGATCAGGCCTTTGATGTAGGAACCATAAAAGGGATCGAATGCAGCGGGCCTCTTAATAATCCTGCCGTCGGATAACTCGATTTTTATGTTATGGCCCCATCCGAATTTCGATTTATCTCTAAAAGTCAGTGCGGTGACATCGGACTTCTCCCGAAGCTCGAGCCAGTCAACATAGGAACGAAACATGGAAGAGCTTGGTACACCGTGGCAAACAACGCTGACGGTTGTCAGCCCATCCATCGGTTTACCCAAATAGAGACGCAGCGCGGAAACCTGACAAGGAGTACCGCTGAAGAGGACTCGCTTGCCGGATTTGAGATCGCTGAGCACTTCGGGATACGATTCGCTAGCATCGCTCTGGACATATTTGGACTTTTGCAGGAGCGCGATTTCGGCAAGCTCGGATATACCGATATGCCTGACGTGATCGACGCCATCCCAGGCGGCGCCGTAAACGCGCCCGCCGTCCGATAGTATACGTTTCGCAAGAAGGGAGAAGACGCCGCCGGACGAACTTTGCGCGAGCTCGTCCGGGTCATCGCTCTGCAAGACAGAGGCGCGAATGGCCTCCGAGTCCGCGTCGACTTGGTTTTCCGCCGGACAGGTACGCAGGCAAAGACCGCAGGAGGTGCATCTCGCTGCGTCCACCACGGGATATTCGAAACCGTCGGGCGAGGTACGCATAGTAATAGCGGAAAAAGGGCATTTGGCCGCGCAAGCTCCGCAACCAAAGCAGGCCCGGTGAGAAACTGTGTCGATGTTCTTGCTCAAGCTAACTTCCCCCTATTGCTCAAGAGCATCCAAGAGCCATTTTTTCGAAAACGTGATGAGCGACTCCACGTCGGACAGTCGCTTCTCATAGCCCTCGATTTCCGTAGCGTTCATGTGACTGTCATAGCCATCTAGCAGACGATCCTCGGTATTCGAGAGCCTCGAGAGGCTCTCGACTCGAGAGTTTTGAGAGCGCTTGTCGGTCTCCTCAAATCTCTTGAAGCAGTAATAGTCTTTGCGGAAAATTTGAGAAAACAGCGTACCGTGCAGCGAATCGGTTAACACGAACCGCGCGCTCGCCAGATAAGCGAGCCATTCATCGGGACCAAGCCCGTAACGCGGATTGAGCTGCTCGTCGACAGCATTTTTACCTGAACCGACAAGCGTCACGACCTCGCAGCCGAGCTCTTTTGAAATCGAATCGACAGCTTTCCTGTAAAACGGCCTATTCCCAAGGAAATAGCAGACGATTTTCCCGGGCTCAGGACATTTACCGTTGATGAGCGGGGCCCAGTCCTCTTTCGACAGAAGCAGGACAGGGTCCACAACCTGTGAAGGGCGCTCGAGACCGAGGGATTCGACAAAATCCGCGCCCGCATCTTCACGAACAGACACAGAGCTGAACGTTTTAATCAGATCGGTAATGATCTTTTTCTTCCTCTGCGTGGTGCTCGTGACACCGAAGCTGGGTGCATACGCGATTCTCTTATCGCTGTCGCTTAGAAAAGAGAGATAGAAATTCCTATTCAAAAGATAAGGGGACCAGATTTGATCAGATCCGCAGACGTATGCATCGTATTTTCCCCGTAAATCGACCAGTCCGTCTGTATCGACAATCCGATCAGTGGTCTCGATGTTCTGGCTCAAAAAGCGATTGAATACGTCAGCCGTCGAGGATCCGAAGTCATCATGTTCCTTCTTGCGATTGAATAGCTCACGTGCTTTGCCAGCAAATAAATCGAAGGAGTTCCGGTTGATCGCCCAGTTCAGTAGCTTTTCTTTAACGCAGGGAAGATAGTCGGCGTCGACAACGTCATGCCCTTCTGCCTTCAAAAACTGCTGTAGGGCATAAGCCTGAAGCAACGTACCGAAATTTTGATTATGGAGCCACGTTAAAATACAAATATTCATTAATTCACCGTTTCAAATAACTTCAGGTAGTACTCTTCGAGCTTGGGCGCTGCCCTAAAGATGTCATAAGATTCAAGCCCCAGAGATGCTTGGGGATCGGAACGATTAACGACATCCGTGCGTGTGGTAAGGACAGCATTGGACCAGCCCTCAATGCCCGCACTCAACGGAACGAAGCTGCACCGACCGGATAGCGCGACCTCGTTGGGGACCCTCTCAGAGCAGATGCACGGGAGACCGGAGACCTGGGCCTCAATCGCGACCATTCCGAGGCCCTCGTACAGACTAGGGAGAACGAATAAATCAAGCGCCTGATAGACGTCCTGTACATTGGAAATCTGACCGAGAAAACGCACCGCAGACGCAATTCCCAGCGAGCGCGCCTTTTCCTCCGCCTGCGGTCTCAACTTTCCATCGCCGCAGATAACAAGGATGGAATCAGGATTCTGAGCATAAACCGCCTTGAAAACATCAAGCAAAAACAGCTGATTCTTCTGGGGGATGAACCTACCGATATTCCCCAATACCAGCGTATCGTCCTGCGCTCCAAGCCCAGCACGTTGCTCATCCCTAATCGATCGATTGAAAGAAAAACTGCTCAAATCGATAGCATTATTAAAGACAGTAAAATGGGATGAGCCGAACAGCCATTTACCTGCATACTCAGTACAGGCCGCCAAATCAGTTGGATACCTTGTCGAAAACAGTTTCAAAAAGCCTTTAAGGGCATTTTTTGCAAACTCGCCTTTGCCGCTCGTCGAGTGGCTGTGGGCGATACGCACGGGTACCCCTGCCTTCTTCGCGGCGCGAAGCGGAAAGACGGAAAGCGCGTTGATATGGCTGTGCACTATCTTCCAGCCCTCTTGCGTAAAGAGGCTTTGAAGCTCTCGCTGATATTCAATCGCACGCTGGTAGGGCGGAATCTCAAAGATTCGACCACCAAGCGATTCGATCTCTTCACGTGGCACGAGCGTCGAATCTGAATCGACAAGAAAATCGAACTGGACTTTACTTCGGTCAATATGGCGATAATAGTTCATGACAACGGCCTCGACGCCGCCGCCAACCATCTTGCCAACAACCTGGGCTACCCTAATCGGTTCAGTCATCTAGCAAGCACCGCCACCGGTAAAGACCTCAACGACCGTGAGGAGAACAATCTTCAGGTCCGTGATTAGGCCGCGCTTGGCGATGTACTCCAAATCACGGCGGACCATGCCGTCGAAGTCGGTGTCGTTGCGGTCTGTGACTTGCCACCATCCGGTGATGCCGGGCTTCACGGCCAGGCGCTGCAGGTCATACTCGGTGTACTGCTCCACCTCGCGCGGCAGCGGCGGGCGCGGGCCCACGACGGACATCTGGCCCAGGAATACGTTGAGGAACTGCGGGAACTCGTCGATGGAGTGCTTGCGGATGAACTTCCCGATCTTGGTGACGCGGGGGTCCTCCTTCATCTTGAACATCGCGCCGGCGATCTCGTTCTGCCCCTTGAGCTCGGCGAGGCGTTCGTCGGCGTCCCTGTACATGGAGCGGAACTTCCACATGCGGAAGGTGGACAGGCTGCCATCGGGGCGGGTCTGACCCACTCGGATCTGGCTGTAGAACGGGTTGCCCTCGCTCTCCAGGCGGATGGCCGCGGCAAGCACAAGGCCGGGTACGGCGATGACGGCCAGCACGCAGCCGCTGAACACGATGTCGAACGCGCGCTTGACGGCGCGGTAGGCCAGGCGCGAGTTGTCCCAGTCCATGATGGATTGCACAGCCTTATAGCGGCCGACGCCCTCACGCTGGCTCATAGCCTGTGCAATCAGCGCCGCCCCCGCGGGCGCATTACTCTCTGTCACTTCTTTATTAGCAGCCACAATAAAACTTACGTCCCTGTCCCCAGGAACCCCCCCCCCCCGTCCATGAATCAAAATGCGAACGAATTGCCGGTACAACGTCTCCCTTACGTTTTGCTGGGTACGTCGAGCGGAAGTAACTCCCTAAAAGCGGAGCCACCTTCGCCCACGTCCACCAGGCACCAGCGTTTATGACGGTCGATCTTCTTTACACGGGCCTCTTGCCCCACCAAGGGCCCCTGCTCTATGTGCAGCACGCCGTCTTCTATACGGGCGACGCTGTTGCGCACCACGCCGCTGTCGTCGAGCACGCTGCGGTACCAGTCCTGCGCATCGTCCGGCATGGGTGCATAGGCCCGCTCCCTGCTACCGGCAATACGGCAGCCAAAGCTCAACTGGGCCAGGGCCTTGTCGAGCAGGGCTGCATCGCGCGTGGCGACGAAGAAATATTCCTTGTACATGGGTTTGGTTTGGAGCGACCAGGCGCCGTCCCGCTTAAACCAGAACTCCTTTTGCATCACAAAAGCGTCCTGCATCAGCTCGTGCGGGATAATGCGGCGGACCTTTTCACAGGTCTCGCGCTCTTTACCATTGGGGGTATGGACCAGATACCAGCGGACGCGGCCTTGCTGGCTGTTGGTGATGGCGCCGTTAAAGGCACCGGGCAGCTGCTCTTGGCGCCGCATCGTCTGTTCCATCTCTCGCCCCCTTAACTTGCATCCGCGACGCACGCGGATGCAGGGGCGTTAAGAACAGGCTTCTCGCTCGCAGCTAGGCGCAGTCGCAAAAGTACAGGTTTTTGTATCTTTCGACGTTGCTCATTATACGAGCAAACTGCTCACGTTTTCCCAGATTACACAAATTGCAGCGCGAACGGACACATCTCCATACGCCTCTACAAAAACCTGTACCTTTTTGCACAACAAAAAAAGCCGCCCTAACCAGCGGCTTTTCTTCTATAGATAACAAAAAAGGCGACCGCCCGCGAGGACGATCGCCTTTGTTAATTCTTGTTTTGTTTGTGCTAGGCGCGAGTCTTAATCTCCTCGGTCACCTTCGCAACAAACTCATCAACGCTCATCTGAACGGTCTCGTTGGAGCGATCGCGGACGGAGATGTTGCCGGCCTCGACCTCCTTCTCGCCCACGATGAGCATGTAGGGCACGCGGTCGATGCTGCGGGCCTCGCGGATCTTGTAGCCGATCTTCTCGTCGCGGTCGTCGCAGACCACGCGAATACCGGCCTCCTCCAGCTTGGCGCACACCTCGTGGGCGTAGTCGCGGCTCTTCTCAGAGACGGGAAGCGCCTTGACCTGCACGGGAGCCAACCAAGTGGGGAACTTGCCCGCAAAGTGCTCAATCAGAATGCCAATGAAGCGCTCGATCGAGCCAAAGCACACGCGGTGCAGCATGATGGGGCGCTTCTTGGTGCCGTCGGCATCCACGTACTCCAGATCAAAGTTGAGCGGCATCTGGAAGTCGAGCTGCACGGTACCGCACTGCCAGGTACGGCCGAGCGAGTCCTCCAGGTGGAAGTCGATCTTGGGGCCATAGAAGGCGCCGTCGCCCTCGTTGACCTCGTAGTCCATGCCCAGCTTCTCCAGAGCGGTGCGCAGGCCCTCCTCGGCGCGAGCCCAGTCCTCATCGGAACCCATGGAGTCCTCGGGGCGGGTGGAAAGCTCAACGTGATACTTAAAGCCAAACTTCTGGTATACGGAGTCGATGAGGTTGACCACGCCCACGATCTCGTCGGTCAGCTGGTCGGGGCGCACAAACAGGTGGGCATCGTCCTGGTTAAAGCAGCGTACGCGGAACAGGCCGTGCAGGGCGCCGCGCAGCTCGTGGCGGTGCACCAGGCCAATCTCGCCGGCGCGAATGGGCAGCTCGCGGTAGGAGTGCGGCTTGGAGGCGTACACCAGCACGCCACCCGGGCAGTTCATGGGCTTAATGCAGTACTCTTCGTCGTCAATAACGGTGGAGTACATGTTGTCCTTGTAGTGGTCCCAGTGGCCCGAGGTCTTCCACAGCTGCTTGTTCATGATGAGCGGCGTGGAGATCTCCACGTAGCCGGCCTTGTGGTGGATCTCGCGCCAGTAATCCAGCAGCGTGTTCTTAAGGACCATACCGTTGGGCAGGAAGAATGGGAAGCCGGGGGCCTCGTCGCGCATCATAAAGAGGTCCATCTCGCGGCCGATTTTGCGGTGGTCGCGCTTCTTGGCCTCCTCCAGCATGTGCATGTGCTCGTCGAGCTCTTCCTTGGTGGCAAAGGCGACGCCGTTGATGCGGGTGAGCATCTTGTTGTCCTTGTCGCCCTTCCAGTAGGCGCCCGAGACGCCGGTGAGCTTAAAGGCCTTGAGCGCCTTGGTGTAGCAGATGTGGGGGCCGACGCACATGTCGATGTAGTCGCCCTGCTGGTAGAAGGTGATGCGGGCGTCGTCGTCCAGGTCGCCGATGTGCTCGACCTTGTACTTCTCGCCGCGCTCCTCCATAAGGGCGATGGCCTCGGCACGGGGCTTCTCGTACACGGTGAACTTGAGGTTCTCCTTGACGATCTTCTTCATTTCGGCCTCGATCGCAGGGAAGTCGTCCTCGCTGATCTTGACGCCCTCGGGCAGGTCGACGTCGTAGTAGAAGCCGTTGTCGGTCGCGGGGCCGTAGGCAAAGTCGGCCTCGGGATAGAGGCGCTTGATGGCCTGCGCCATGATGTGCGCGGCAGAGTGGCGGATGACGTGCGTGACCTCGTCCTGCGGGAGCTCGGCCACCGAACCGTCATTGTAGAGTGCCTTCATGGGTATGTTTTCTCCTCTCGGATGCCTGATGCAAGTGCGTGCGATGCGCTCGGCGTTTTAACTTGCATCATTATAGGCAGGTTGCCTTGGTATACAAGCGCCCGCCGCACCTTAATGGCACGGCGGGCGATTTTCTACGCATGCTTCATCGTGTGGGGTGGGACTGCGGGGCGCGCGTGGCTTACAGCGTGTCCGTGGCTTGCGGCAGGCCCGGCGATGGATGCGTTACTGGATGCGAGTTCGGCAGTAGGGGCAGACCTTCCAATGCGCATCGAGCGGGCGATGGCAGCTGGGACACACGTTGCGAACCTGGGTATCGCACACCGGGCAGACGACGAAGTCCTTCTCGATGGGCGCGCCGCACTGCGGGCAGGTGCCGTACTGGGCAAGCTGGCGCTCGCGCAGGGCCATGTCCAGCTCCTGCTCCTCGCGGTCGGACGCGTAGGAGTGCGGGCGCAAGACCAGGTAGGCGATGAGGCCTACAAACGGGATGAGGGCGATGATGCCCCATGCCACGTAGGCGCTGGCGCCGCGGCGGCGAGCGTCGATGAACACATAGACGACCGACAGCACATACAGGGCGATGATAAAGCCAACGAAGGCATAGACGACGCCCATAAGCTGCGGCGACATGAGCTCGGAGATGTACTTGGACATTACGGGTACCTTTCGGAATATTAACAGTCCGGTCAAGTTTACCACGGGGTTTGTTTATATGGGACCACGGCTAGGGGCGGGGCTGGCGCGGACACAAACATCTCAATCTGTAACAGGTGGGAGCGGAATCCGGGTCTAGGTGTTACAGATCGAGACACAGGGGTCCCTCCCCGACTTCAATCTCGATCTGTAACAGTTACTCGACAAAATCGGGTCCAAATGTTACAGATCGAGACAAAACATCCCCTCGCTGGCTTCAATCTCGATCTAAGACAACTGAGGCCGAATTTCCTCTCTTACTGTTACAGATCGAGACATTCAAAATCCGTCGGAAGGTTTGTCTCAATCTGTAACATCTAGAACCCAAATCCTCAGCTAACTGTTACAGATCGAGACAAAGAAAACCGTCCACACCGAATGTCTCAATCTGTAACAGTTACTCGGCAAATACAGTCCCAGATGTTACAGATTTAGACAAACCATTCTCTCCCCGACTTAAATCTCGAACCGTAACATCTGGAACCCAAAAACAGTTCTTACTGTTACAGATCGAGAAGAACGTGCGCCTGTGGACTCAACATCTCAATCTGTAACAGGCAACGGCGCAGACCGCAAGGTTGGGCGGGAAGATCTCGCGTTCTAACGTGGCCGGCATCCGTGCTGGGCCGGCCCACGCCTGCCGTTGGCGGATGCAGTGGGGCTGTTCGCCGCATTGCCGCCGCACTGGGGGTCTGCAGACCGTAGGATAGTCCTATTGACAGCCTGTCAACTCGTCTGGGAGGCACTGTGACAGAAACGTTTGATATCGCGGTTGTGGGTGCGGGCATTACCGGGTGTGCCATCGCGCGGCAGCTCGCGCGATTTGACCTGTCCATTTGCGTGGTCGAGGCAGCCAACGATGTCGCCCTAGGCGCATCGAAGGCCAACGGCGGCCTGGTACACGCCGGCTACGATCCGGCGCCGGGCACGGTAAAGGCGCAGGTCAACGCCCGTGGTTGCGAGCTATATGGCACCTGGGCCCAGGAGCTCGGCTTTTTGTTTTGCCGCACCGGTTCGATGGTGCTGGGGTTTAACGACGAAGACCGCGCATACCTGGAGAAGCTGCGCCAGAATGGCGTGGCCAACGGCGTGCCCGAACTGTCGATTATCGGCCCCGAGCGCATCCACGAGCTGGAACCGCGCGCGAGTGCTAAGGCGACGTGCGCGCTGTGGTGCCCCTCGACCGGTTTTGTCGATCCGTTTGAGGTCGCCATTGCCGCGCTGGAGAACGCCGTCGCCAACGGCGTGACGTTTATTCGGTCGGCTCCGGTGGAAGCAATTGAGGTTGCCGGCGGCGAGGCTACCGACGGGGCTGCGCGCTTTACGCTGGTGACGCCTGTCGGCGATGTGCGCTGCCGCTATCTGATCAACGCCGCGGGCAACGGTGCAGCGGACATCTCGCATATGGCGGGCGCCGAGGAGTTCCAGATGGTCTGGCGCCAGGGCAACATCGTGGTGCTGGACAAGGAGCCGCGCGCGCTCATGCCGCTCTACCCCGTGCCCACGCCAGTGTCCAAGGGCGTAATCGTCACGGGCACGGTCCACGGCAACACCGTGATCACCGCGACGGCTGCCGTGCGCGAGCCGGGCGACACGCAGACCTACGCAAGCGATGTGAACGCGCTGCTGACGGGAGCACGCAAGCTGGTGCCCGATCTGGACACGCGTCGCGTGGTACGCGCGTTTGCCGGCGGGCGTCCGGTCATCAAGGGAACAAACGACTTCTTTATTGGGCAGTCCGCCGTGGTGCCAGGCCTGTTCCAGGCGGCGGGCATTCAGTCGCCAGGCGTGGCGAGCGCGCCGGCCATTGCCGAGCGCATGGAGCACGTGATGCGCGAGGCGGGCGTTGCTTTGCGCGAACGGGCCGATTGGGATCCGATTCGACACGCGCCGGACGACTTCGACCGTGCGCCGCTTGCACGCAAGGAGGAGCTCATTGAGTCCGACCCTGCATGGGGGCAGATCGTCTGCCGCTGCGAGACGGTGCCCGAGGCCGAGATCGTGGCCGCGATCCGACGCCGCCCGGGCGCGGTTTCGGTCGAGGGCGTCAAACGCCGCTGCCGCGCGGGCATGGGTCGGTGCCAGAGTGGCTTTTGCCAGAGCCGCGTAGTGGCGATCCTAGCGCGCGAGCTGGGCTGCGACCCCAGCGAGGTGCTGTTGGAGGATGCCGGATCTTGGCTGGTCGAGGGACCGCTAAAGGGGGTGCGCTAGGATGGCGACGTTTGATATGCGCGACGAACGCGCGAAGACCGGAACTGCAGCGTCAGTGTCGACGCAGGCCTTCGACGTGGTCGTTATCGGCGGCGGACCTGCCGGCATGGCGGCCGCGCTTTCCGCGCATAAGGCCGGCGCGCACGTGGCCATCGTGGAGCGCGAGCAGCATCTGGGCGGCATCCTGCGACAGTGCATTCACCCGGGCTTTGGACTGTCGCACTTTAAGCAGGAACTCACCGGCCCCGAGTATGCACAGCGTTTTATCGACCAGGTGCGCGCGACCGACATTGCGCTGTTCTTGGACAGCATGGTGCTTGGAATTGATTCGGGCGCGTCCACGGAAGACGCCTCACTCCACACCGTCACGCTCATGGATCCCTCCGGTATGCTGCAGCTCACCGGGCGTGCCGTCGTCCTTGCCATGGGTTGCCGCGAGCGCACGCGCAGCGAGATCAAGATCCCCGGCAGCCGACCCGCCGGCGTGTTTACGGCCGGCTTGGCGCAGCGATACATCAATATCGAGAACCTCAAACCCGGCTCGCGCGCCGTCATTTTGGGCTCGGGCGACATCGGGCTGATCATGGCGCGCCGCTGCACGCTCGAGGGGATTTCCGTCGAGGGCGTGTACGAGCTCATGCCGTACGCCAACGGCCTGCGTCGCAATGTTAAGAACTGCCTGGAAGACTTTGGCATTCCACTGCATCTGTCTACCACGGTCACGCGTGTGATCGGGCACGATCGTGTGGAGGCTGTCGAGGTAAGCCAGGTCGACGAGCATCTTGCACCCATTCCGGGAACCGAGCGCATCGTTCCGTGCGACACGCTACTGCTTTCGGTGGGCCTGATTCCCGAGAACGAGCTTTCGGTTGCCGCGGGCGTCGAGCTGGACCCACGTACGCGCGGCGCCGTGGTGGACCAGAGCCTGCAGACGGGCGTGCCGGGCATATTCGCCTGCGGCAACGTGCTGCACGTGCACGACCTGGCCGACAACGTGACGACCGAGTCCGAACGTGCCGGTACGGCTGCGGCGGCATGGGCGTTGGGGGCTGTCGGCACCGCGGCGGGAGTGGCGGGCGCGGGCTGCCAGCTCACGGTCTCCCCCGCTGGCATCGCAGGCTACGCACTGCCGGGACGCATCACGGCCGTGTCACTCACTAAGCTCAACTTCCGCGTACGTCGGCCGGTCGATGCTGCCCGCGTGCGCATTCTGGCAGGCAACGAGGAGCTGTTTGCAGGCAAGGTTCGCCCGTTTAAACCGAGCGTCATGGAAAGCTTCCCGCTACCGGCAAAGGTGATTCAGCGCGCACTCGATATGGGCGTTAGCGAGATTGTCCTGTCCGTCGACCCCGCTGAGGAGGCGTAGAGTCATGAGCACAAACGCGATTGAAACGCTGCAGTTCAACTGCACCACCTGCCCATCCGAGTGCCTCCTGACCGTGGAGGTCGAGCGCAGCGCAGACGGCGCCGTGGCAGAGGTGCGCTCCGTAACCGGCAACAGCTGCCCGCGCGGTGATAAGTTTGCACATCAGGAGCTCACCTGTCCCATGCGCGTGCTCACCACCACCGTTGCCGTATCCGGTGGCGACGAGGCGCTGCTGCCCGTGCGCACGGCCGAAGCCATCCCACTCGAACTCCACGCCCAGGCGATGGACCTCATCCGCGGCGTGGTCGTCGAGGCCCCCATCCGCATGGGCGACGTCGTTCTGGAAGACCTCCTCAACACGGGCATCGACCTCATCGCCAGCATGGACATCGACCCAGCCTAAGCCGCTCATTTAGGACAGGGCTCTTTTAGCTACCCCGCCATCCACCCCGCCCCTCCTCAATTGCGGTGAAATAGTTCCTGATTTCCGCCAAAACCCCGGCATCCAGGAACTATTCCACCGCAACTTGCCTTGGGATCGATATTTAGATTGTGCCTACTTTAGTGCCATTTCAAAACTATGCCGGATTACGGGGCTGATTCGGAGACCCCCATCCATACCGGCATTTTTCGATTTTTGATAAGCCGTCTACCTGCGGTTTTAATTTCGCAATTTTTCCCATGGTCAAGTAATACAGGTCCAGCCCCGTAATCCGCCATAGTTTTGAAAGCAGCTAATTCGGGACGACCCTCTTATGACTACTTTTACCTATCATTCCGCATGTTTGACACAGCTAAAATAGCCCCGTCCCAAATTGACTACCCTGGCATTGGGGATACCATGGTGGCACCCTAGCGAAAGGACGATATATGGCACATGTCGATGGCCAACGCGTGGCGCGCGTGCTCGATGCGCTCGAGGCTCAGCACCCCGGCGCGCAGCTGCTCGTGAATGACCCGTGGTCGATCTACTATCTGACCGGCTTTTATGCCGATATGTTCGAGCGTTTTTGCGGCGTGCTGCTCGCGCGCGGTGCCGAGCCGGTGATCCTAGTCAACGCCCTGCACCAGCTGCCAGAGTATGACAATGCCCGCGTTGCCTACCACACCGATACCGATATCGTGACCGATGCCATCGCTCGCGAGATCGATCCGACCAAGCCGCTTGGCATCGACACTGTCATGCGTTCTGGCTTCTTAATGCCCCTCATGGAACGCCAGGCCGCAAGCGAGTTTTTCCTGGGTGACTTTGCCGTCACCGCCGCACGCACCTACAAAGACGCTACCGAGCAGGAGCTTATGCGCGCGTCCTCGGCCGCCAACGACGCCGTGATGGCCGACGCCATCAAGCTCGTCCATGAAGGCGTGACGGAGCGCGAAATTGCCGATCAGATGCTCGGTCTGTACCGCAAGCACGGCTGCGAGGGCTTTAGCTTTCCGCCCATCGTGAGCTTTGGCGCCAACGCCGGCGACCCGCATCACGAGCCCGACGATACCGAGCTTAAACGCGGCGACGTGGTGCTGTTCGACATTGGCGGACGCCATCGCAACTACTGCTCGGACATGACGCGTACATTCTTTTGGGGCGAGCCGGACGAGGAGACGGCGCGCATCTACGATATCGTGCGCCGCGCCAACGAGGCCGCCGAGGCGCTCATCGCGCCGGGCGTGCGTATGTGCGACCTGGACCGTGCCGCACGCGACGTGATTGAGGATGCGGGCTACGGCAAGTACTTTACGCACCGCCTGGGCCACTCGATCGGCCTGCAGGACCACGAGCCGGGCGACGTTTCGCTCGTCAACGAGCAGGTCGTAGAGCCGGGCATGACGTTCTCCATCGAGCCGGGCATCTACCTCCCCAGCCACACCGGCGTCCGCATCGAGGACCTTGCCCTGGTCACCGAGTCCGGCGTCGAGATCCTCAACGCCTACCCCCACGATCCAGTCCGCCTAGACTAGCCCCTTCCCAATAGCCCCTCAATAAGTTGCGGTGGAATAGTTCCCAGATGGGCCCACGTAGGCAAAATCCAGGAACTATTTCACCGCAACTGCCAAGGGGCCAAGTCGATCAATTTGAAAGCCTAGAGCTGCGCCACGAAAGCGGGCCATCTACTACGTTTAACCCGCATGGGTCGACCATGCGGGTCTTTTTTGAAAATCTGCAAGCCTTCTACCTGCGGTTTTAATTTCACAAGTCTCGGCGTGGTCGGGGGTATCCGGTCAAACGTAGTAGATAGGCCCATTTTGTGGCGAGCGGCCCAAATTAGCTGTCCGCAGGATGAGCTAGCGCAGCAGGCCGGCTACTTCACCGGCTAGGGTGATTGTGCCGGCGGCTACGAAGGGCTCGCCTGCGGCCTCGAAAGCTGCGAGGGCCTCGGACACGCTGGGGTACACGCCCGCAAGCTTATCGGCGTCCACCAGAGCGGCAAGCTCCTCTGCCGGCAGGGCGCGATCGGAATCGGTCTGCGTCACGACCACGCGGGGGAACGCCGGAACCAGAACGTCAACGATACCCGCCACGTCCTTATCGGCCAGCGCAGCGCATAGCAGCGTGGGGCGATTCTCTACGCACGGATCGATCTCGTCCAGCGCGCTCACAAAGTTCTCGCAGCTCTGGGGGTTATGGCAGGCGTCGATCAGCTTGAGCGGATCGGTCCCCAGCACATCAAAGCGACCCGGCGTGGGGCAGCCCATAAGCGACGCATCGAGTTTGTCATGATCGAGCTCGCGACCAAGATACCCCTCGCAGAGCATAATCGCGCACGCAGCATTCTGCGGCTGATACGCCGGCTTAACCATGCTCGACGTATAGATGGCACGCGGCGTGGTGCAGCTAAACTCCACCGTGTCGCCCACATGCGCCGGTACCTTGGTCGTGGCATGGCTCACCACGAGCGGCACAACGCCGCACTCACGGCAACGGGCATCCATCACACGCTGAACGCTCGCCTCATGCGTGCCCTCGCCCAAAACAACCAAGCGCCCGGGTTTGATAACCGCAGCCTTCTCCCCCGCAATGGCTTCGAGCGTATCGCCCAAAATGCGTGTGTGGTCGAGCCCAATACCCGTAATGGCAACGGCGACGGGATCGGTCGCACTCGTGGCGTCCCAGCGCCCGCCCATACCAACCTCGAGCACAGCCACGTCCACGCAAGCCTCGGCAAACACAACAAGCGCAGCGGCCGTCAGCAGGTCAAACGGTGTGATGGTATAGGCCCGCTCCCCCGCCGCCACACGGCGCGCATTCACGCGATGCCCCGCCTCCACAGCGGCAGAAACGCCACGGGCAAACGACTCATCGCTCCCAACGCGCCCGTCGACCTCCATGCGCTCGGGATAGCGAACAAGCTGCGGCGACGTATACAGCGCGGTCTTGAGCCCCTCGCCGCGAAGGATAGCAGCCGAAAAACGCGTGGTCGAAGTCTTGCCATTGGTACCGGCAACCTGAATGCAATCGAAATACTCATCCGGACGCCCCAGCTCATCAAGCATATCGACAACCGTCTCAAGCAAAGGACCAGCATCCCCAGAAATCCGCCCCGTGTCGGCAGCCAAAGCAACGGCCTCACCAAACGAAAGCAAATCAAACTCAAAAGGAACGGTATACAAGCCAGAACGCTTAGGCATTTTTAGAACCGCCATTCATAGAAAAATAAAACAGTATAGGTTGAGGATAGTCAGCGAAAACGCCCCTGATGAGCCAAGGTGCCGTGAAACAAGGGCGCATAGGGCTTATGCCCATGCGCCCGAAGTTGAACGGCAAATTGGCCATCAGAGGCGTTTGCAGCGTCGAGTCAGCCGCCGTTCGTTAGAACGGCGGAATAGGTGTCCGCAGTAGCGAGCAATGCCCCAAACCGCGTCCCCCAGTAACGCTTACGAGAAGTCAGCAACCTGAGCAGTCAGCGCCGCCAGGATCTCCTTGAGCTCAGCTGCACGGTCCCTCTTCTTCTGGACCACCGCGGGCGCGGCCTTGGCCACAAAGCCCTCGTTGGCAAGCGTCTTCTCGCAACCGGCGAGCTCCTTCTGGGCCGCGGCGATCTCCTTCTCCAGGCGTGCCTTCTCAGCCGAAAGATCGACCTTGCCCTCGAGCACAACAAAGACCTCGACGCCGCTGTCGACCACGGCGATGCTCGCAGCCGGCTTCTCGACGTCGGTACCCATGACCAGCGAAGCGGTGTTGGCCAGCGGCTCGATGGTCGAGCGCAGGCTCTCGAGCTTCTCGATATCCTCGGCACCGGCGCGCACGACCACGTCGAGCTCGGCCTTGGGGCTCAAGCGATAACGAGAACGCGTGGCGCGGGCGGCGGAAACGACGGTGCGGCACAGCTCAAATGCGCGCTCGGCGGGCTCATCAACATACTTGGCGTAGTCGGCGGGCTCCGGCCACTTGGCGATCATGAGCGCCTCGGCGCGGTCCACGTTGCCCTCGGCATCCAGGTCGAGCACGCTCGCCGGCATGTTGTCCCAGATCTCCTCGGTGACAAACGGCATGAGTGGGTGCATCAGACGAATTGAGGTGTCGAGCACAAAGATCAGGTTGCGCTGCGCCTGCAGACGGCCCTCGCCCTTCAGGCGGGCCTTGGTGACCTCGACGTACCAGTCGCAGACCTCATTCCAGAAGAACTGCTGCACGCCGCGGGCCATGTCGCCAAAGGTGTAGTTCTCGATGCCCTCGGTGACCATCTTCACGGCCTTTGCCAGGCGGCTGAACATCCAGGCATCGGCAGGCGTCTCCACAATGGGCTCGCCGGGCGTGTAGCCCTCCATGTTCATGAGCAGGAAGCGGCTGGCGTTCCAGATCTTGGTCACAAACGACTTAGCCTGCTCGGTGCGCGGGCTGTCGATGAGCTTCTTGGTCTTCTTATCGATGTTCGCGTCAAACTTGACGTCCTGGTTGTTGGTGCAGAGCGTCAGCAGGTTGTAGCGCATGGCGTCGGCGCCGTACATGCCAATGAGGTCCATGGGGTCAACGCCGTTGCCCTTGGACTTGGACATGCGGCTGCCGTCCTTGGCCAGGATCGTCGGGTAGATGACGACGTCCTTAAACGGCACCTCGTTCAGGAAGTACAGCGAGCTCATGACCATACGGGCGACCCACAGCGCGATGATGTCGCGCGCGGTAACGAGCGCCGTCGTGGGGTGATGGCCCTCGAGCAGCTCCGGCTTTTGCGGCCAGCCCTGCGTGGCGAAGGTCCACAGCTGCGAACTGAACCAGGTGTCCAGCACGTTCTCGTCCTGATGCACGTGATGACCGCCGCACTTGGGGCACACATCGGTGTCCTCGGTAAGGGCGTCCTCCCAGCCGCAGTCCTCGCAGTAGAACACGGGGATGCGGTGGCCCCACCACAGCTGGCGGCTAATGCACCAGTCCTTGAGGTTCTCCATCCAGGTGGTGTAGGTCTGCGTCCAGCGCGCGGGGTGGAAGGTGACCTTGCCGGAGTTGACGGCGTCCAGCGCCGGCCCCTTGAGCTTGTCGACGGCCACAAACCACTGCTCGGACAGCCACGGCTCAAGCGCGGCGTCGCAGCGGTAGCAGTGCATGACGGAGTGGTCGTGGTCCTCGACGTGATCGAGAAGGTCGTGCTCCTCGAACCACTTGATGACGGCCTCGCGGCACTCGTCGCGGTTCATGCCGGTGAACTCGCCGTAGCCCTCGACGACCACCGCGTGCTCGTCGAAGATGTTGATCTGCGGCAGGTCGTGGGCCTGACCCATGGCGTAGTCGTTGGGGTCGTGGGCCGGGGTGACCTTGACGAAGCCAGAGCCAAAGTTGGCGTCGACATGCCAATCCTCAAAGATGGGGATCTCGCGGTCGACGATGGGAAGCTTGACGGTCTTGCCCACGAAGGCGGCCTTCTCGGGGTCCTTCGGGGAGACGGCGACGCCCGTGTCGCCGAGCATAGTCTCGGGGCGCGTGGTGGCGACGACGATGTAATCCTGGCCGTTGACCGGCTCGGTCAGCGGATAGCGCAGGTGCCACAGATGGCCCTTCTCGTCCTTGTACTCGGCCTCGTCGTCCGAGATGGCGGTGGTGCAGTTGGGGCACCAGTTGACGATGCGCTTGCCGCGGTAGATCAGACCGTCGTGGTACCAGTCGCAGAAGACCTTGCGCACGGCCTGCGCGTAGTCCTCGTCCATGGTAAAGCGCTCGTTATCAAAGTCGACGGAGCAGCCCATACGCTTGATCTGCTCGACGATGATGCCACCGTACTCGTGGGTCCAATCCCAGCAAGCGTCGACAAACTTGTCGCGACCGATCTCCAGGCGGCTAATGCCCTCGCTCTTGAGCTTCTTGTCGACCTTGGTCTGCGTGGCGATACCGGCGTGATCGGTTCCGAGCACCCAGCGCGTGGACTTGCCGCGCATGCGGGCCATACGAATGATGGCGTCCTGGATGGAGTCGTCGGTAGCGTGACCCATGTGAAGCTTGCCGGTAACGTTGGGAGGCGGAATGGTGACGGTGCAGTCGCCCACGCCCTCACGGCGCTTGTAGTAGCCGCCGTCGAGCCACTTCTGCAGGATCGCCGGCTCGTTGGTCGACGGATCGTAGTTCTTGGGCATTTCTTCCATATATCTCTCCCTGTCCCGCCGGCGTGTCCGCCTGCTTGGTTTTCGCTCGGTCAGGTCCTGGCTCGCACGAAGAGCACATTAAGTGCTCTTCGGCTCGTGCGGAATCTACGAAAACCAAGCAGGCGGACACGCCTTAGGTATCGATTACTTCAGTCTGATATGACTTCGCTGAGGCTTAAACAAACACACAGAATAACACAGGTAGTTGGGGTTATTGCGTATATATAAAATAGCCTCCGACCGCGGGTGGTCGGAGGCTATTTGCAAACACGTTTTAGGCTGGTCTAGCCGTAGATGCGCTGGGGCTGTTCTTCGCCCTTGACGGCGGCTTCGGTTACGACGACCTTGGCAACGCCCTCCTCGCTGGGGAGATCGAACATCGTCTGCTGCAGCACGTCCTCGCAGATGGCACGCAGGCCGCGGGCGCCGGTCTTGCGGGCAAGTGCCATGCGGGCGATCTCGTGCAGAGCCGCGTCCTCAAACTCAAGCTCAACGTCCTCGAGCTGGAACATCTTGCGGTACTGACGCACCACGGCATTCTTGGGCTCGGTCAGGATCGACACCAGGTCGTCCTCGTCGAGCGCCTGCGTCTGGGTGACGACGGGCGTACGTCCCACAAACTCGGGAATCATGCCAAAGGCGTTGAGGTCCTGCGGGAGCACCTGGCGCAGCAGGTCGTTCTCGTCGACCGAGGTGGGGCCGGCGATCTCGGAGTTAAAGCCCACACCCTTGTTGCCCACGCGATCGGCAATGATCTTATCCAGACCAACAAAGGCACCGCCGCAGATGAACAGGATGTTCGTCGTGTCGATCTGCAGCAGCTCCTGCTGGGGATGCTTGCGGCCGCCGGTGGGCGGAACGCTAGCCACCGTGCCCTCAAGAATCTTAAGCAGTGCCTGCTGAACGCCCTCGCCCGAAACATCGCGGGTGATGGAGAGGTTCTCGGCCTTGCGGGCGATCTTATCGATCTCGTCCACGTAGATGATGCCCACCTGCGCGCGCTCGATATCGCCATCGGCGGCGTTGATGAGCTTGAGTAGGATGTTCTCCACGTCCTCGCCCACGTAACCGGCCTCGGTGAGCGCGGTGGCGTCGGCGATGGCAAACGGCACCTCGAGGATGCGTGCGAGCGTCTGGGCCAGCAACGTCTTGCCGGTACCGGTGGGGCCGAGCAGCAAAATATTGGACTTGGCGAGCTCCACCTCGTCCATGTCATCGTCAAACTGGGCGCCCATGCCCGATGCTTCGTCAAAGGCGGACACCGCGGCACCGCCCTCGATCACGCGACGGTAATGGTTGTACACGGCAACCGACATGGCGCGTTTGGCGTCCTCCTGGCCCATGACATAGGCCGAAAGCTCGTCATAGATCTCGTGCGGCGTCGGCACGTGTGTGATGACCTGACGGTCGTCTTCGAGCTCAAAGCCCTCGGCCTCGGGGTCAACCGCAGGCTGGGATTCAGCCTGACCATGGTCGTTGAGGAAGCCCGGCAGCTTGCCGTTGCGGGCAGCGTCCATAAAGTCCGAAGCCAGCGACTCCTCAAGGATCTCGGAGCAGGCGGCGACGCACTCATCGCAGATAAAGATGTTGGTCGGGCCCTTAACGAGACGACGGACCTGGCCCTGCTCTTTTCCGCAGAAGGAGCAGCGGATGGGGTTGCCGTTCTCGTCAAAGTTGTCCTGCATGTTACCTGCCATCCTAGGCGTCCTTCGCGGCGAGGTCGCGCGAGGTGACGATACGGTCGATCAGGCCGTAGTCGAGGGCCTCGGCAGCGGTCAGGTAGTTATCGCGCTCGGTATCGGCCTGGACCTTCTCGATGGGCTGGCCCGAGGCGTCGGACAGGATCTGGTTGAGCTCGCGGCGGGTCTTCTTGATCTCCTCGGCCACGATCTCGATCTCGGTCTGCTGGCCCTGGGCACCGCCGCTGGGCTGATGAATCATAACCTTGGAGTGCGGCAGGCAGAAGCGCTTGCCCTTGGCGCCGGCCGAAAGCAGCACGGCGGCCATAGACGCAGCCATACCGACGCAGATGGTGGAGACCTGCGGCTTAATGAAGTTCATGGTGTCCAGAATCGCCAGGCCGGAGTAGACCTCGCCGCCGGGCGAATTGATGTAGAGCGAGATATCCTTCTCGGCATCTTGGCTCTCAAGATGCAGCAGCTGGGCAACGACCAGGTTGGCGCTGACGGAGTTGATCTCCTCGCCCAAGAAGATGATGCGGTCGTTGAGCAGGCGCGAATAGATATCGTAGCTGCGCTCGCCGCGCGGCGTCTGCTCGATAACGTATGGCACGAGGGCGGAATCGAACTTAGCGATCATACGCATCTCCATTTCTCTCTTGCGGACCAAATTGGTTCTAGATAAACGTACGGTGCCCGCATGCTATGCATTGGCTGGCACCGTACGAAGCAACCGGATAACCGGTGTATAACTTTACCCCATCACGGGCGCATGCATGCGCTCGCGGGCAAGGTGGCGAGAATTACTCGGCGTCCTTGGCGGTCTCGTCGACCTCGGTCACCTTGGCGTTCTCGACCAGGTGGTCGACGGCCTTGGAGCGACGGATGGACTCGCGGACGGCAGGCATGCGACCATCGGCGATGAACTCGGCCTTGGAAGCCTCGACGTCCTTGACGCCGGCCTTCTCGAACTCGGCGTTGATGTCGTCCTCGGTGACCTCGATCTTGAGCTCACGGGCGAGGGCGTCGAGAGCCAGGGACTCGCGGGCGACGTCGTTGGCCTGCTTGTGCAAGTCGCCGATGAACTGCTCCATGGTCAGGCCGGAAGCGGGCAGCCAGGTGTCCAGCGTCATGCCGCGGGCAGCGAGGTTGGACAGGAAGTTCTGGCCAAGCTCCTCAAAGACGGACTGCTCGTAGTCGGCGTCCATCTCATCGAGCTGCAGACGCTCGGCGAGAGCGGAGACGCAACGGTTCTCCTTCTCGGCCGGGAGGCGGGAAGCCTTGTCCTGCTCGATCTCGATCTTGATGGCGTCGCGCATAGCGTCGATGCTGTCGAAGCCAAAGTCGGACTTGACGAGCTCGTCGGTGAGCTCGGGGGTGTTGCGGACCTTGATGCCCTTGACGGTGACCTCGACGGTGTGGGTCTCGGCCTCCTCGCCTTCCTCGACCTCGTCGGTCCAGGTGACGGTCTTGACGTCGTCAACGTTAGCGCCGATCAGGGCCTCGTTGAACTCCTTGGGGTTGCTGTCACTACCGGCGATGAGCATACGGCCCTCGGCGGCGAAGTTGTCGGCGTTCTCGACGGCCTTGAGGTCGACGGTGACGTAGTCCTCGGCCTCGACGGCGCGACCCACGACGTCCTCGAAGGTGGCACGGTAGTTGAGGAGCATCTCGACCTGGTTGTTGATCTCGGACTCGGTGACCTCCGCGGGGGGCATCTCGATCTCGACGGCGTCGAAGGAGGAGAGCTCAGCGGCAGGACGCAGGGAGAACTCAACGGTGTAGGTGTAGTCCTCGTGATCCTTGGCGAGGTCGAGCTCCTTGTAGTCACCGCTCTTGGTGGGGACGATGTCCAGCTCGTTGAGGACGGCGGGCTCGTTGGCGGCGATCAGGTCGTTGGTGGCCTGAGCAAGGGTAGCCTCGGCGCCAAGAGCAGAGTCGATGACCGGACGGGGGGCCTTACCGGCGCGGAAGCCCGGGAAGCGGTACTTCTTGGCGGTGTCCTTGTAGGCCTTCTTGATCGCGGCGTCGACGTCGGCGGCCGGGATGGTGACCGTAGCGGTGAGCTTGGCGTCCTTGACGTCAGAAGCGGTGATGTTCAACACGTTCCTCCTCATACTGCCCAGCTTATCTGAGGTGCTGGTACCTTTATGCAACAAGCGTCGCGAGGGCCGAAGCCGACGCAGATGCGTTGGTGCGGGCGAAAGGACTCGAACCTTCACGGGAATCCCACCAGAACCTAAATCTGGCGCGTCTACCAATTCCGCCACGCCCGCATGAGCGCACAGACTAGGAATGATAGCAGATACGAACGACAAGCGCACGCACACGTTTTACAGGCTCACGACCTCACCACGAGTGCGAAAGGCGGGGCGAGTTGCCCCGCCCCGCCCATTACGACTTGTTCGCCGACCCGCTACTCCCCCAGCAGGGCCTTCTCGGGCGTGATCGGCAGCGAGCGCACCTGGTGTCCGGTGGCGTGCGCAACGGCCGAGGCCACGGCGGCGAGCGGCGTGTTGATGACGACCTCGCCGATCGACTTGGCGCCAAACGGGCCCGTCGGCTCGTAGCTCGGCTCAAAGGCCACGCGAATGCTGCCGATATCCAGGCGCGTGGGCAGCTTGTAGCTCATAAAGTTGCCGGTGCGCAGGCGGCCGCGATCATCGTGCTCGACAATCTCGTAGAGCGCGTGACCGATACCCTGGGCAATGCCGCCCTCGGCCTGAACGCGCGCGAGCGCCTCGTTGATCACGGTGCCGCAGTCGACGGCCGCCGCATAGTCCACCACGGTCACCTTGCCGGTGGCCTTGTCGACCTCGACCTCGGCAATGCCGGCCATAAACGGCGGGGGCGAAACGGGCAGGCAGGCAGAGGCGTGCGAGGTCAGCGCGTCGCCGCCCGCGATGTTCTTGACGCATAGGTTGGCAAATTCGCGCAGCGTGAGGTAGCGGTTCTGCTCACGAGCGGCACGCTCGTCGGACAGGCGCACGTACTGGCCATCAAAGACCACGTCGGCGGCGTCAACGTCCCACATCTGGGCGGCCTTGGCGCAAATCTTCTCGCGCAGCTCGGTCGCGGCGTTCTTGGCCGCCAGGCCCGTCACGTACGTGCCCGAGCTCGCGTACGAGCCGGCGTCGAACGGCGACACGTCGGTGTCCACGCCGCGTACCACAATGAGCGAGCTCTCCACACCCAGCTCCTCGGCGGCAATCTGCGCCAGGATCGTGTCGACGCCCATGCCGTTATCGGTGGCGCCGGTGCCGATGGTAATGAAGCCGTCCTCTTCCAAGCGCATGTCGATGCCGGCGATATCCACGTTGGAAATGCCAGAGCCCTGCATGGTGAGCGCACAGCCCAGAGCACGCACACGGTCGCCCAGGTCGACGGCCAGCGGCTTGTCGCGCCAACCGATCATGTCCATCGCGCGCAGCAGGCAGCGGTCGAGCGCGCAGGCGTTGAGCTTCTCGTTGTAGTACTGCGGCATGATCTCGCCATCGCGCACGATGTTCTTAAGGCGCAGGTCGGCGGGGTCCATGTGCAGCATGTCGGCAAGCTCGTTGACGGCGCTCTCCACGGCAAACTGGCCCTGGGTGGCACCGTAGCCGCGATACGCGCCGCCGCGGTTGGTGTTGGTGTAGACGGCGTCCCAGCTAAAGCGGCTCGCCTTCACGTGGTTGTAGATGGGCAGGCTCTTGTGGCCCGAAAGGCCGATCGTCGTGGTAGCGTGCTCGCCGTACGCGCCGGCGTTGGACAGCGTGTGCAGATCGATGGCCGTAATGGTGCCGTCGTTCATGGCGCCCAGCTTAACGGTCATCTGCATCTGGTGGCGCGAGTTGCCCGCGGTGATGGTCTCCTCGCGGGTGTAGCAGCAGTAGCTCGGACGGCCGGTCTGCTGGGTAACGAATGCCACGAAGATCTCGCAGCAGCCCGTCTGCTTGGAGCCAAAGCCGCCGCCGATGCGCGGCTTAATGACCTGCACCTGCGACTGCGGAATATCGAGCGACTGAGCGACCATGCGGCGCACGTGGAAGGGCACCTGCGTAGAGGTGGTCACCGAGATGCGCCCAAACGCGTCGGTCGTCGCGAAGGCGCGGAAAGTCTCCATGGGCGCGGTCTGCGTGGCCTGGCTGGTGTAGGTGCGCTCAAAGACGATATCGCTCTGGGCGAAGGCCTCGTCAAGGTCGCCAAAGTCGCTCGTGCCGCTGCACACCAGGTTGCGAGCAACGTCGCCGCCCTGCGGGAACATAAAGGTCACGTCGCCCTCAGGGTGGACCACAATGTCGTTATCGAGTGCCTGGGTAAAGTCGAGCAGGGGCTCGAGCACCTCGTAGTCGACCTTGATGAGCTTGAGCGCCTTGTCAGCGGCCTCCTCGGTCTCGGCGGCGACGATCGCCACCTCTTCGTTTTGGTAACGGACGAGGTTCTCGAGGATCAAGCGGTCGTAGGGACTCGGCTGCGGATAGCTCTGACCGGCGATGGTAAAGCGGCGCTTGGGCACGTCCTCGTAAGTGTAGACGCCCACGACGCCCGGCACCTTCAGGGCGCGCGAGGTGTCGATGGAGCGGATCTTGGCGCGGGCATAGGGGCTGCGCTTGAGTTTGACGATGAGCGCGCCGGCGGGCACCATATCGCCCGTGTAGACGGGACGGCCCTCGAGCAGGGCCTTCGAGTCCTTCTTGGGCTGCTTGTGGGTGATCTGCTTGTAGGTGACGCCGTCGCAGCTGGTGTCGTTGACCGGCAGCTCGGGCATCTCAAAGCCC
Organism: uncultured Collinsella sp.; assembly: GCA_905199605.1. Classification (GTDB taxonomy): domain Bacteria; phylum Actinomycetota; class Coriobacteriia; order Coriobacteriales; family Coriobacteriaceae; genus Collinsella. The sequence continues at coordinate 129,006 of CAJKHC010000005.1, read as the reverse complement.
ACCTGCACGCCGGACTCGTTGAGGAAGCGGACAATGGCGCGCAGCTGGCTCTCGTAGCCGCTGCAGCGGCACAGGTTGCCGGCGAGCTGGCGCGACAGTTCCTCGCGCGTGGCGACGAGGCTCGGGTCCTCCTTGGCGGCGCGGGCAAGCGCCAGCACGTTCATGATAAGGCCGGGGGCGCAAAAACCGCACTGCTCGGCGCCTTCGGCAGCCATCGCGCGGGCGAGCGCCTCGGACTCAGCCTTGAGACCCTCGAGCGTGGTGATGGAGCGGCCCTCGACGCGGGCGGCGGGAACCGAGCAGCTCAGCACCGGGTCGCCGTCGAGCCACACCGTGCACAGACCGCAGTTGGTGGTTTCGCAGGCGCAGCGCACCGACGCGCAACCCTGCTCACGCAAAAGCGAAAAGAGCATGGTGTCAGGGGCAATCTGAACCTTGACCTTGCGGCCGTTGAGCGTAAAGGAAAGATCGATGAGTTTGGCAGCCATTAGCGCACCTCGCTAGAATCGACGCCGGGCACGCGGCGGCAGGAATACTCGTCCGTGGCGTGCTTGGGAATCTGCACGCCCTCGAGCTCGCGGGCAAGCGCGGCCGAAAGCTCAATGCCGGCGGCGCGGCGCACGGCCTGAATCGCCAGCGGGGCCGAGATGCGGCGGCGGTAGTCGGCCGAGCCCCACAGGTTGGTGCCGTAGCTCAGGGTACGCACGGATGCGGCAAGGGCGCACAGCTCGTCCTCGGAAGGCTGCTCGTTCACCAGGCCGCATGCCTCGCCCCGCAGCAGGGTCGCGCGCAGCGGGCGGGCACCCACGGTGACGTGCCAGGAGCCGTCCCACCAGGCGGCGGTGACGTTCAGCGAGGGGAAGTCGGTCGCGGCCTTGCGCACGGCCTCGTAGCTTGCGCGGTAGTCGTGTTTAACGACCACAACATGCTCGATCACGTCGCGCACGTAGCCCATGTTCACAAACTCGGCGAGCGGCACGCAGCCGGCACCCGTCAGCTCAACGTACGAGTCGAGCGCCAAAAAGGCCGAGAGCACGTCCGAGAAGCCAAAGCGGCCGTAGATGCTGCCGCCCACCGTGGCGGTATTGCGCAGCTGCACGCCCACGATGTCGTGGACGGCAAACTCAAAAACATTGTTGACAAGCGCGTTGAGCCCGGCATGACGCTCGAGCTGGCGCAGGGTGCACATGGCACCGATGCGAAACTCGGTCTCGGTCTCCTCGATCTGATCGAGTCCGCAGGCCGAAAGGTCAATCGCCGTCGCCACGCGACGCGATCCCAGGCGCATCCAGATGCCGCCGCCCACAATCTTGTTGTTGCGGTTCTTCTGCAAGAGCTCATAGGCTTCGGCCGCGTTTCCAACACGGACGTAGGTACCGAACTTGAGCACGTTCTCCCCCATCTCTTTACTTGTCCAGTACCTCTAAGTGTACCAAACGAGGGCGCACGACCCTCACCACCATAGAAAAAGGCTCCCGGCAGGAATTGCTGGGAGCCTTAAGCGCATCAGCTGGTGCTGTGCAGAGCTATGTCGAGCGAAGATTTAGCAGACGCCCTGGGCGAGCATGGCGTCGGCGACCTTCAGGAAGCCGGCGATGTTGGCGCCCATGACGAAGTTGCCCTCCTGGCCATACTCCTTGGCGGTGTCGTCCACGTTGTGGAACATGCCGCGCATGAGCTGCTCGAGCTTGCCGTCGACCTCCTCGAAGGTCCAGGACAGGTGCTCGGCGTTCTGGCTCATCTCCAGGCCGGACACGAGCACGCCGCCGGCGTTGGCAGCCTTACCGGGCATAAAGGCAACGCCGTTCTCCTGGAAGTAGGTCGTGGCCTCGATGGTCGTAGGCATGTTCGCGCCCTCGCCGACCACCTTGCAGCCGTTGGCGACGAGCGCCTGGGCGTCCTCGAGCAGCAGCGTGTTCTCGCGAGCGCAGGGCAGCGCGATGTCGCAGGGCAGCTGCCACACGCCGCGGCCGTCGCCCTCGTGCCACACGGCGTTGGGCTTCTCGTCAACGTACATAGCGAGCGTGACGCCCTTGTCGTGGCCGGAGCGCTTCTTGTTGTAGACGTGCTCAAGCACGGAGTAGTCGATGCCGTCGGGATCCTCGACCCAGCCGTGGGTATCGGAGCAGGCAAGCACCTTGCCGCCGAGCTGGGAAACCTTCTGGACGGCGTAGATGGCGACGTTGCCCGAACCGTGAACGACGACGTTCTTGCCCTCGAAGGAGTCGCCGCGGCTCTTGAGGTACTCGTCCACAAAGTAGACCAGGCCGTAGCCGGTGGCCTCGGTACGGGCGAGCGAGCCGCCAAAGGAGAGGCCCTTGCCGGTGAGGACGCCGGTCCACTCGTTGGTCAGGCGCTTGTACTGACCGAACAGGTAGGCAACCTCGCGGCCGCCAACGCCCAGGTCGCCGGCGGGAACGTCGGTGTTGGGGCCGATGTGGCGATAGAGCTCGGTCATGAAGGACTGGCAGAAGTGCATGATCTCGTTGTTGGACTTGCCCTTGGGGTCAAAGTCGGAGCCGCCCTTGCCGCCGCCCATGGGAAGGGTGGTCAGGCTGTTCTTGAGGATCTGCTCCAGGCCCAGGAACTTAAGCATGCCCAGGGTGACCGTCGGGTTAAAGCGCAGACCGCCCTTGTAGGGTCCAATGGCAGAGTTGAACTCGACGCGGTAGCCGCGGTTGACCTGGACCTTGCCCTGGTCGTCGACCCAGGGAACACGGAACATGACGATGCGCTCGGGCTCGACGAGGCGCTCAAGCAGGGCGGCCTCCTCGTACTCGGGGTGGGCGTCGAGCGCCGGCTGGATGGTGCCGAGGATCTCGGTCGCGGCCTGGATGAACTCAGGCTGCTCGGGATAGCGGGCCTTGAGCTCGTCGAGAACTTTCTGCGTGTAGCTCATGCTTCCTCCAATGATGGGAAACGAAAAATGTCGGTCGCGGCACCCTATGCACCGCGAACTTTATCGAGTATGGATAATATCGCACTGTTGCAGCAAAGTTTCGCATAAGCCGACGAGCAGATGTTTCGTTTTGATTACGATGCAGGTAGAAGCGTTTTTAAGCACCAGACGTGCAAAACCCGTGTTTCAAACCTGTTTCGTCTACGTGTTCCAAACCACCACATTGAGGGCAGGCACCTTTGTGGTGGTGCTGGCGGTTAGAGGACGAGCTGATGATAGTCGGCGGGGGTTATGCGGCCTTCGGTGGCAGCGCGGAAGGCGGCGAGCGCATCGCCCGAGAACGGCATGGCCCAGCACAGGCCGCAGCCGGCGGTGATGGAGCCGGGCAGCGGCATGATGCGCCCGGGCACACCGGCGGCAAGGCACAGCTGCTCGCATTCCATCACATCGAAGGTACTGTCGAACGATACGATGATCTTGCGCTCGCGATCGGGGGCATCACTGGACGGGCCTTCGCGGTGTGCCTCACGATACGCCGCGGCGGCCGCTTCCTCTTCCGCGGTATGTCCACAGCCACCGCAACCGCAGGTACAGGGTTCGGACCCGCCGCAAGTGCAAGGCTCTCCCGTGTCGGGGCAAATATCGTGAGACATGGCATCTCCCATCGTCTAGGCGAGTAACTCGGCCGCCGCAAACTCCTCGGGCGTATTGACGTTCTCGAAGCAGAGCGTCGAGCCCGCGGCCTTAACAATCTGCGGCTCATCCATATAACCAGCCTGAACGCGATTGATCAGGCAGCGAATGCGCTGGCGGTCGCAGGCGAGCAGCTCGTGGGCAACCGGCGCACACGCGTCACAGCGCCAGACGGCGCAAAGCGGCTCAATCCCCCGCTCCTCGCGCGGCACGCACACATCGAGCGCCTCGGCCTCAACACGATCGGCAAGCGCGCCGATCAGTTCCGGCGAGACAAACGGCATGTCGCAGGCGACGATCGCCACGAGCGGCAATCGGGCCGCGGCCAACGAGCTCGCGATGCCGCGCATGGCACCGGCGGGACCGTCGACGTCCATCACCACGCGGGGGCGCAGGCCATCAAACATAAGTTCCTCAAGATAGGCAAGCTCGCTGGGACGCGAAGTCGTCACGACCAACTCGCCGGCAACTGGCGCCAGCCGACCCAGCACGCGCTCGATGAGAGGCTCGCCGCAAAACGCCATGCGCGCCTTATCGCAGCCCATACGCGACGACAACCCGCCCGCCTGGACGACGCAAGAAAGATCGGCACGTCTTACGGTAGTCATACGGCAAACCACCTCCATCGGCATGCTCGAAACCCGGTGCACGAAGCTAAATACAGCCGCCGAAATAGCGACACTACGAAAAGCTCGCGCAAAAACAAAACAGCGCCTTTGCGGCACGCAGCAAGACCGCGAGCACAAAAGCGCTGGTAGCGTATGGCGGGAACGTATGTGAATCGAACACATCCAAGACGTTTTGCACGCCTCGCAACGGTTTTGAGGACCGCGGAGCCCACCGGAGCCCATCCGTTCCCAAGTGCGCCGGTATTTTACCAAACAGAGCAGCCAATCTAGCGCAGGGAGCGCAGGCCGCCGGCTTCCTTGTCGAGCACCGTAAAGCGCACGGCATCCAGGTGCTCCAAGATGCTGATGGCGCGCTTGCGCGACACACCTAAGGCCTCGCGCAGCACACTCGTGGTAGCAGCGCCACCAGCAGCCTCGATAGCGGCAGCGACGAGCTCACGCGCGCGGTCCTCAGCGGCTGCAGACAGGGCCACATCGCGCTCGACCTTCACAATCGAGCGGTTGAGCGAAAGCTCGCGCAGGGCTCGCGTCATGGTGTCGCGATCGAGCTGCAACTGCTCGCCAACCTCGGGCAGCGTCGGCGCATCGAGGCCGGCTTCGTCCAGCAAGGCAACGATGCGCTCGCAGGCCTCGCGCACCACACGCGCCGCAGCGGCGGCGGAGTGTGGGTCGAACACCTCAGCGCCCTCGGAGGCACACACGCCACGCGAGCAGCCCTCGGAAATCAGGGCTGCGGCAACATTATCGTCAGCGGTAGGCCACGCAGCATGGGCAACGGCGCCGGGCGTAAAGCCCGTCTCCTTGGGAGCCGCCGCGTGCATGGCTGACAGGGTCGCCGCCAGTGCATCCATCGCGGCATCGAGCACCACGGCGTCCGCCAAGAGGTCCGCATCACCCACGGCAAGCTTGCGAACGGAGCCCTGCGCCACCAACCCGCGCAGTGCGGCATCGACCTCGCCGACTCCAAGATCCAAAGTCTCGGCAACATCAATCGCCGTAACCGGCAGCGTCTGCAACGCCAGCCAAGCGCCCACACTGCCCGCGATATCGCCGGACTCGAGCGCCGCGTACAGCGAACGCTCCCCTTCGGCAAGCTCGCGCGAGCGACGGCAGCGCGAAAGCAGCACGCGCCCGCCGCCGATAAGCATCACGGGCGAATAGGACAGCACCACGGCATGATCCCCGGCACGTAGCGGCAGCGAGTTTTCCAAGCGCACCTGAACAATACGGGTCTCGCCCACCGCCATGGGGGCCTCGCCCTCCATGAACATGATGCGACCGACAACCTCGGCCGTACCCGCCATCACATGCACGCGCGCGCCCGACTCGAGCACGCGCGGCTTGGCACCCTCGCGGCCCAGGTAAGTGAACACCATCATAAAGCGCATCGTCTGGCCAAAGCGACCCTGCACGCCGAGCATCTCTCCGCGATCGAGCGCGGCGACGGCATCGCCCACCAAGTTGAGCGCCACACGCTGACCGGGCAATGCCCGCGGCGTATCGCCATGCACCTGAATCCCGCGCACGCGACAGACCGTACGCGACGGCAGCGCGACGAGCTCTTCGCCCACCGCAACCGGCGCATCGTGCAGCGTTCCCGTCACGACGGTACCGACACCCTTAATCGTAAAGCAGCGGTCGATGGGCAGACGCGGCGCGGCATCGCTCCGATCGGAACGGTCGCGGCAGGCGTCCCAGCAAGCGGCAACCTGCTCGTCGAGCACCGCAAGCAGCCCGTCGATCCCCGCGCCCGTCTTAGACGACACGGGCACAATCGGCGCGCCCGCAAACACGGTACCCGACAAAAAGTCATCGACATCGAGCTCGGCAAGCTCGGTCATCTCGGCGTCGGCCAGGTCGCACATCGTCAGCGCCACCACCATATGCGTAACGCCCAGCAGCTCCAGCACATGCACGTGCTCGCGGGTCTGCGGCATTACACCCTCAACGGCAGAGACCACCAGCACGGCCACGTCGATGCCCGTGGCACCCTGCACCATAGCGCGCAAGTAATGCGCGTGGCCCGGCACGTCGACCAGGCCGACAATCTTGCCACTCGGCAGCGCCAGCTCGCCAAAGCCCAGCTCCACGGTCATACCGCGGCGGCGCTCAACCTCCAGACGGTCGGGATTCTTGCCGGTCAGCACCTCGATCAGTGCCGACTTACCGTGGTCGACGTGGCCCGCCGTGCCAACGATAACGGGACACTCCACCAGCGCTTGAACCTCACTCATCGTGCGACCGCCTTCTCAACGCAAGCGACGAGCGTCGATGCCGCCGTCTCGATATCGCGGTCGCCCACGAGCGTGCGTACATCAAACAGAATGCGGTCGTGCGAGGTGCGCGTGACGACCGGCGTATCGAAGTCTTGGACGAGCGAGCGCTTGAGCGCATCGACGGACAGGCGCCCGTCGACCGGGCAGACGGCCACGCACATCGTGGGCAGCTCCACGGTGGGCAGCGAGCCACCGCCGGGGGTCGACGACTCCTCGACGATTTCCACCTGAACGGCGCACGGGCAACCCGCCTTATCGAGGCCGGCGACCATACGATCGTGCAGCTTGCGGGCACGACGCTTCAGATGAGCCTGCGGCAGCGTAAGCATGCTGAGCACCGGAATATCGCGATGGGCAACATCGGCGCCGTCCATGTAGATACGCAGCGTGGCCTCGAGCGCCGACAGAGCCAGTTTGCCTGGACGCAGAGCGCGCATGAGCGGATGTGCGCCGCAGGCCTGGACCAGATCGCGACGGCCCATGATAATGCCCGCCTGTGCGGCACCGAGCAGCTTATCGCCCGAGCATGACACCAGATCGAGCCCTGCCGAAACCGAAGCCGGCGTGGTTTCTTCGCCGCCGCGCACCAAGATGTCGTCAGGCAACAGCGCCCCCGAGCCCTGATCTTCATAGAACAGCAGGCCGTGCTTGTGGGCCAGGGCGGCAAGCTCCCGAGAACCCACCTCCTCGTGGAAACCCTCGATGCGATAGTTAGAAGGATGGACCTTGAGGATCATCGCCGTATCGGGCGTGATGGCACGTTCGTAGTCGCAAAAATGCGTGCGGTTGGTAGCGCCGACCTCGACGAGTTTGGCGCCCGAAGCCGCCATGACGTCGGGGATGCGGAAGCTGCCGCCGATCTCGACAAGCTCGCCGCGGCTGACGATAACCTCTTTGCCTGCGGCATGGGTCGCCAGCACCAGCAGCACCGCGGCGGCGTTGTTGTTGACGACCAGCGCATCCTCGGCACCGGTGAGTGAGTGGATCAGCTGCGCGGCGTGCTCCTTGCGCGACCCGCGCGAGCAGGTGTCCACACTGTACTCGAGCGTGCTGTACCCACGTGCGACCTCGGCCACGGCCTTTGCCGCCGACTCCGCGAGCGGGGCACGACCCAAGTTGGTATGGATGACCACACCCGTGGCGTTGACGGCAGGGCGCAGGCTCGGCAGTGCGGAGCGATGCGCACGCCACTCGATGGCCGAGGCCAGCTCGCGCTTAGAGCGCGGGGCAGCACCGGCACGAATCGCGGCGCGCTCCTCGTCGAGCTCGGCCGTCACAGCAGCATGGGCCACCGCGTCGCAGGTCTCCCCCGCCGCCTTCACCACCGGCCACTCGGCAAGCAGCTCGTTGACGGAAGGAATGGCGCGCAAGCGGGCGCGCACCTCATCGGACATGTTCTGGCTATCGCTCATGTGCGGCCTTTCAAAAGAAACGTGGATCAGTCGAATACATCAGCTGAGTCAATTACTCGTCATTATCCCCGCGCGCGACAATCTTTTCCACGCGAACGGCGTTTTCCTGGGTGAGCGCGGCACCCGTCAACGGGTCCCAACGTAACGGCGTATGGTCGAGCGGGCCCACGCCCAAGGCTTGAGCGCCACCGGCATCGGCGCCAAACGAACGCCCACCGGGGGCGGCCGAGGTGAAGATGCACGCCGGATGCAGATACGGCGTCGTCTCCACGCGCACGCGGTCGCGGCCCATATCGCTCACGAGTTCGACGATCTCGCCGCCGGCGATGCCCATGTGCGCAGCAGCATCGGCATTCATCTGCACGGCATCCAGGTCCGACCCAGCCTCGGCGGCACCTTGGGCCGCGAGCCTTCGCGAGGTATGCGACTCAAAGGGACGGTTACCGCTAATGAGGCGAAACATCCCCGGGCCCGGCTCCACCATGGGAGCGATCCAGTTGGGTACACGACCCAGGCCGGCTCGTTCCCATACGTCGCTTGCCAGCGCAATTTTGCCGCCATCCAAGGGAATCGCTGGCTCGCCCGTACGCGACGGCAACGCAACGCCCGTGTCGGCCCAGCCGCGCTCCTTGAGCTCGTCCAGATTGATCCCAAAAGGCGCCACCTGAGCAGCCGCCAGATCGTCAGACGTAAACTGGAAGTACTCGCCCACGCCACACGCCTGCGCCAAACCGGCAAAGATCTCCCGACCGGGACGCGTGTCGTTATGCAACACGGGCAGCACGGCGTTGCGGTAGAACACGCGCGAATCATTGGCGCCCACGACCGTGCCCACGCCACGGTCGGCCTCCAGATACGTCACGTCGGGCAGCACGAAGTCAGAAGCACGCGCTGTCTCGGACCAGCGAATATCAATTGTCACGAGCAGGTCGAGCTGTTCCAGAATCGATAGCCACGCCCCGGCGTTGCCATAGCCCGCACCGGGGTTACTGGCATAGACGATGAGCCCACGCAAATCGCCGGCAAGAATCGACTGACCGATGGTCGTGCACAGGCCGCGCACCGGATCGACCAGTGGATAGCGCTCGGACCCAAGCTTGGGCTCGCGCGGCACCGGCGGCGTCGCAAAGCGTGCGGGATCGAGGTCGCCCAACACAAGCGGCGTGGGCGGGTTGAGGGCACCGCCCGCGTGCCCGATGCAGCCCAGCAGCACATCGACCAGGCAGATAGCGCGCGCCGTCTGGATGCTGTTGGCATACGCGATACCGATGCCGCCATGAAAGCCCGCATCCACCACAGCGGCAGGCGCGGCGGCAGCGAGATCGCGCGCCGTGGCGACAATCTCTGCGGCCGGCACGTCGCACATCGACTCGGCCCACTCGGGCGTCCAAGCACGGGCCGCCTGCGCCAGCTCGTCAAAACCCGTGGTATAGCGGGTCACGAACTCGTGGTCATACAGGTCCTCGGCAATCAAGACATGCGCAATGCCCAGCAGCAAGGCCAGGTCGCAGCCCGGACGCACGCGCAGCCAGCGGTCGGCAAGCGCGGCCGAGCCGCTGCGCCGGGGGTCGACCACGATAATCTTCGCCCCACGGCGACGGGCATCGTTGAGCGCATCAACAGCCCCCATCGTCGACGAATCGACGATGGAACGCCCCAGATACATGATGCAATCGGTATGCGCCAGGTCGGAGGCGGGGCTGTAACCCAGGCTGTGCTCCCAGCCGGTGAGACGGCTTACCTCGCAGGCACCGTCGGCACCGTATACGTTGGGCGAGCCCAGCGCATGCATAAAGCGATAGGCCCAGTAGCGGTCGAACGAAGGCACGCCGAGCGTCATGCCCAGCGCACGGGGGCCACGTTCGTCAACAATCCCCAAAAGACGCTCGGCAATCTGGGCAAACGCTTCGTCCCACGAAATCGCATCGAACCCCGAGCCATCAGCTCGTCGGCGCATGGGGTGCACAATGCGATCGCGCTCGTCAAACGGCATAGACAGGCGATGCCGACCGCGGGCGCACAGGGCACGCGCCGCGCACGGATGCCCCACAACCGGCAGCTCGGCCACCACGCGACCGTCCTCAACGCGTGCCGCAAAGGCGCAATCGGCATAGCATCCCCCGCATGTAGTCACCACGGCGCGACCGTCACGCTTCACAGCAGATGCCATCTCGATTACCCCTTTCATCAGCCAAACACAACAGGCCAAAAGCCCGGCAACGAGTCCCAGGCCAAAAAAGCCTCCCGCACGGCAACGCCCCGCGGGAGGCCCAACGTCAAACAGACGGTACCTTACGCCTCGGACTTCTTGGCGTAGATAAACCAGTAGCCAAGCGCGACCAGAACCGCGCCGCCCACGATGTTGCCCAGCGTAGCGGCGGACAGGTTAAACGCAATGCCCGCGGCGTTGAGCGCATCGGCGCCGGCGACCTTGGCACCATAACCGAACGCGTGCATCACGGCGCCCATGGGCAAAAAGTACATGTTGGCGACGCAGTGCTCAAAACCGCAGGCCACAAAGGCGGCGATGGGCAGCAGAATGCCCACAACCTTATCGACCACGGTCTTGCCGGCGGTACCGATCCACACGGCCAGGCACACAAAGATGTTGCACAGGATACCGCGGAAGAAGATCGTCACCCAGTCGATCGTCACCTTGCCGGCGGCGACGCTCACCATGGAATTGGCGACCGCCTCGCCGTTGAGCTTGTAAATGCCGGCCATGTACACCAAAAAGACGATGAACAGGGCACCGACAAAGTTACCGACCCATACGACGACCCAAGCCTTGAGCATCTGAGCCAGGGTGATCTTTTTACTCTTGAGCGCGCAGACCATAAGCGAGTTACCGGTAAACAGCTCGGCGCTGCACACCAGCACGAGCACCAGGCCCAGGCAAAAGCACAGGCCGCCCACGACGCGCTGGGCACCCCAGGCCAGCGTGCTGTCGCTCAAAAACACAGTAAAGAACAGGCCGCCGAAGGCGATGAACGCGCCGGCGAACATTGCCAACAGAAAGGCCTTAGCGACCGGCAGGTTGGCCTTGGTCACGCCGGCGGCCTCGGTCTTGGCCTCGATCGCGGCGGGTGCCAGGCAATCGGGAGCGGGATATTCTGCCTTGGAATCTGCCATGTCAATCACTTCTTTCCTAATCAGCAGGGACAAGTGAACCTATTGCTCTTGCCCCAAGCGGACAAAGTGGGAAAAGTCGTTGGCGGCCACGGCGTCGTACACGGCGTCGACGGCGTCAAAGACTTCCGGGGACATGGGGTTATAGAACTCCGTGTCGCCCTGCTGAATCCCGACGAAGACGATATCATCGCACGATTGCTCAATCTCTTCGATCAGAATCGACAAGGGAAGCGAATGCGTGGTGAACATCGACTTGCGGGCCACATCGCGCTTGTCGAGCAAACGGATGGACCCGACGGGCAGCGCCATGTCGGCAGCATCGACCAAGACCAGACGCGGCGGACGCTCGCGCTTGACCTCGATGATGTCGTCCTCGGGTGTCTGACCGCCATCGATGGTGTACCAGCCGGCAAGCGGCGCGTCCTCCATCTTTTTGGAGAGCACAGGGCCGGCGGCATCGTCGGCACGCAGCACGCTTCCCGCCGTGAGCACAATGCCCGCAAACGGGGCGCCGTTCACACGTCCATCCACAACGCGACCCATTACTGCAACCTCCCCGTCAGATACACGCCCGACACATCGCGCACGCGCTCCACCAGATCGCGAAACTTCATTAAGAACGCGACCTGCTGGGCATGCAGGCCAAAGTCGTCGTCGAACACCGAGATGCCGGCCTTGGCCGACCCGCGAAAACCGCGCTCGTCGAGCAGCGTGTCGCAGGCCTCGAGCAACGACGGTACCGCCGCCTTGTCGAGCTGGCACTCACCAAAGGAGCGGATGGCCTCAAACTTGGTTTTGGCCTCCCCCTCCGGCAGCGCGTCGATAAGCGTATAGAACACATCCACCGGCACCGACAGGCGCGGCTCAAAGCAGTCGAGCACGCCAGTGTGGTGGCCCACGGCGAGTGTGTAGTACAGCACGTCGCAGGCCTCCTGGGGAACGTCTTCCTCGGTCTCCACAAACTTACGCGTGAGCTCGTAAAAGACCACCTGGTCGGGCGCATGGTCCAGGCAAGGGTCGGCGACGCCCTCGGCAGCCTCGTCGCTTGCGCGCGAGGCATCGCCAAAGGAGCCACCGAGCATACCGGGGCCCGCAAAGTAACCAGAGCGGTCCGTGAGTTCCATCTAGCGACCCCCGGCCAGCACCAGATCCTGCAGCGCCGAGTAGACCTCAACGCGGCGAGGATCATCTTGCTTGTCGATGAGCAGCGCCATGGCACCGCGGATATCGCCCTTGGGTGCGCCCTCGAGCGTATCCATAAACTCGTTGGCCAGGTCGCGGCCGTAACGGTAGCCGCTCATGGCGCGAGCCTCGCGCTCGATGGCAACGCGCAGCTTGTACGGCACGCCGGGGTGCAGGATATCGGCCTGCTCGCCGGCGGCCTCCACCGTGGTCTCGGCATGGAGCTTTTGGTCCAGCAGACCGAGCGCCATGGCAAAGCCGTAGATGGTCTGCGCGGGGCTGGGCGGGCAGCCGGGGATGTAGACATCGACCGGCAAGATTTTGTCCGTGCCGCCCCAGACGCAGTAGTTGTCGTAGAAGATGCCGCCGGTGCAGCCGCACGCGCCATAGGACACCACGATCTTGGGATCGGGCGCGGCCTCAAAGGCGCGCAGAGCCGGCATGCGCATGGCACGCGTCACGGCGCCGGTGTACAGCAGCACATCGGCGTGGCGGGGCGAGGGCACGACCTTGATGCCAAAACGCTCGACGTCGAAGACGGGCGTGATGGAACCGAAGATCTCGATCTCGCAACCGTTGCAGCCACCGCAGTCAACACGGTAGACGTACACCGAGCGCTTGATCTTCTTAAGAAGGGTCGCCTTGGCCTTCTCGATGCTCTCGTCGAGCTCGATCTTGGTCGGGCGGTACTGGAGCCGCTCGGGCAAAAGCGTGGGTTCGGCCATGGTTACTCCTCCTTCGTTTCAAAATCCATGATGATGCCCTCGACCGGCGCCGGACCGGCGGGAATCTTGGGCGCATCGGGGTTGAGCTCGCGGTCGATATACTCCGGGTTCACGCCGTGGCCGCCCAGATACTCCATGCCGGGGCCCTGGGGCTCACCGGACGCAAGCGTCTCGTTGGCAGCCATGCCGCGCGCGTTGCCGGTCTTTACGGCCGAGGCGGCGCGCAGGGCGTCGAGCTCGCGCTTGCACTCCTGGCACATACCGACGGTACGGGCAGCCTGCTCGGCCTCCATGCCGCCGGCCTTTTGCAGCAGGCGCTTAGCGTAGTCGATCTCCTTGTGCGGGGCAAACGGCTTGCCGCAACGCGAGCAGTGCTCGAGCGTATAGACGCTCTTGCTGGTGAGGTCGTCCTTGCTCATGACGGCCAGCTCAAACTCCTCGGTAAGCTTGATGGCCTCCATGGGGCAGGCTTCCTCACAGCGGCCGCAGAAGATGCAGCGACCGTAGTCGATCGACCAGGTGATGGTATCGGCCGCAAGGTCGGTGTCCATGCGAATGACATCGGCCGGGCACGCCACGCCGCAGGCACCGCAGGCGATGCAGAGCTCCGCGTTGTGCTCGGGCTTGCCGCGCATGTCCTTGTTGGTGGGGAACGGCGCAAACGGGTACTTGACCGTCGCGTCGCCGGCCTTGGCGTTGACCTTCCAAAGCTTCAGCATATTAGAGCGCCTCCTCATCGAGCGGAGCGGCCATGGTGCCCTCGCCCGCAAGCGGCGACTTGTCGCGCCAGACGTTCTCGAACTGCTCCTTGTCGAGCACATGGTCGCGCTTGGCGGCGACGTCGGTCACCGTCACGCGGTCGGTGCAGGAGTAGCACGGGTCGAGCGAACCGACGATCAGCGCCGCGTCGCCCACGGTGTTGCCGCGGAACATGTAGCGCAGGACCGGCCAGTTGCTGTACGTGGCGGCCTTGGCGCGCCAGCGGTAGCACTTCTGGTTGTTGCCGAGCATGGCCCAGTGCACGTCCTCGCCGCGCGGCGCCTCGGTGGCACCGATGGCGTACTTGTGCGGGGTGTACTCCCAATCCGTGGTGAGGATGGGGCCCGACGGGCAGTTCTCGAGCATGGTCTCGATCATGTCGATCGAATCGTAGACCTCCTGGATGCGAACGGCGGTACGGCCGAAGGCATCGCAGGTGTCGGCCGTAGCGGCGTGCATCTTTTGGACATCCGGATCGGCGTAGCCGTCGAAGGGATGGTCAAAGCGCACGTCGCGGGCATAGCCCGAGCCACGCATGAGCGGGCCGACCGGCGAGAAGTCGCGTGCGATCTTGCGGTCCAAGATGCCGATGCCACTCGTACGCTCAATGAAGTTGGGCGTCGAGAGCAAAACGTCGACGAGCTCCTGAACCTCGGAGCGCAGCTGGTGGATGGTCGTGAGCGTGGAGAGCTTCTGCTCGGCCAAAATGTCGCGACGCACGCCGCCGATCACGTTGAGACCGTAGGTCTTGCGGTGACCGGAGAGCTTCTCGGCCAGGTCCATGGACTTCTCGCGGACGCGGAAGAACTGCTGGAAGCCGGAGTCGAAGCCCGTGTAGTGCGACGCCAGGCCAATGTTGAGCAGATGCGAGTGCAGACGCTCGACCTCAAGCATGATGGCGCGGATGTACTGGGCGCGCGGCGGAACATGAATGCCCTGAGCGCGCTCGACGGCCTCGGCATAGGCCACCGAGTGGGCGCAGCCGCAGATGCCGCAGATGCGGTCGGCGAGGAACGTCACGGCGTCATAGTTCAGGCGCGTCTCGGCAACCTTCTCCATGCCGCGGTGCACGTAGAACAGACGGTAGTCGGCGTCGACGATCGTCTCGCCCTCAACGAACAGGCGGAAGTGGCCGGGCTCGTCAGAGGTGATGTGCAACGGGCCCATGGGGACGAGTGTGGTCTCCTTGCCCTTGGTATCGGCCAAGAACTCGTAGTTTTCCATGTCGCTCGCGGGAGCGGGACGGAAGCGGTAGTCCATGGAGTCCTTGCGCAGCGGGTACAGGCCGCTGGGCCAGTCATCGGGCAGTACCAGGCGGCGACGGTCGGGCAAACCCTCGGGGATCAGGCCGAACATGTCGCGCAGCTCGCGCTCGCCCCACACGCAGGCGGGGACGAACGGCGTCACGGACGGGAACGTCATCTTGGCGGGATCGACCTCGGTGCGCACGGTAACCCAGCCGGGGTCCTCCCCCTCCATAGAGATGACGTAGTACATGGCGTAACGGCCGCACAGGCTGCGCTCGTCGTTGCCGACAATCACAGGAATCCAGCCGTAGCGCTCGTAATACAGGTAGTGGACGGCCTCGGGCAGACGGTCCAGCTTGACGGTGATCGTCAGCTGGTCCTCGCACTGCCATTCGACCTTCTCGATAGCGCCCGGCACTGCAGCGCGCAGGGCCTCGACGTGGCTTTCGCAGCGACGAGCGTAGTCCTTCTTTTCAGGTTCTGCCATGGTGCTAATTCACCTCACTTGTCTTGGTCTGGGAACTGAACACCATGCGGTAGAGAGGGGCCTCGTGGAGCTCTTCGACGCTCTGGTTCAAAACGACGGACGTTGCATCCTCGACGCCGCTCGTGATGGCGACCGGGGTGGCGATACCGAACCACATGACCACGATCGCGAGGGCGATCTCGGGGATGATCATGAGGGCGGGCACCTCGTGGCGCTTCATGCCCTCGGGCGCCTTGCCGAAGATGGACTTGAGCGCGATGCCGGTAAGGGCGAAGTACACGCCGGTGAGGCCGATGGCCACGAGCACGACCACCCAGATGGGACCGGACTGAACGCCGGCCACGAAGGTGAGGAACTCGGAGATGAACAGGGCGAACGGCGGGAAGGCGGCGAGCGCGAGCAGGGCGATGATGGTGAGCGCTGCCGTGACGGGAGCGATCTCGACGACGCCCTTGATCTTGTTCAGGTCGCGGGTGTGGTAGATGTGCTGGATGTTACCGGCCATGCAGAAGGCGAGCGCCTTCGTGAAGCCGTGGAAGATGCAGTGCAGCAGGCAGGCGGCGATACCGAGCGGGCCACCGATACCCAGGCACAGCGCGACCACGCCGACGTTGTCGACGGAGGAGTACGCGAAGCGGCGCTTGATATCGTCCTGCTTGAAGATGCACAGGGCAGCCACCAGGATGGACAGCGTGCCCAGGATGAGCAGGAGCGTTCGCGGATAGGTGTCGCCCACCGTGATGATGGACAGGGAGTAGAAGCGGATGATCACCAGCATGGCGCACTTGAGCAGCACGCCCGAGAGCAGCGCGGAGACCGGGCTCGGAGCCTGGGAGTGCGCGTCGGGCAGCCAGGTGTGCATGGGGAACAGGCCCGCCTTGGTGCCGAAGCCGATGACGATGAACGCGAACGCGAGGCGCACGAGCATCGGGTCGAACTGGTCGGCGTAGGGCATGATGGAGGTGAGGAAGGCGGCCTCATGCGCGTTGGGCATGATATCGGCGGCGTTCGCGTAGATGAGCAGCGTGCCGAAAAGGCCGAAGGCCACACCGGCGGTGCAGACCATCGCGTACTTCCAAGACGCCTCGAGCGCCTGCTTGTTCTTGTAGATGCCCACGAGGAACACGGTCGACAGCGTAGTGGCCTCGACCGCCGCCCAGGTGAGGATGATGTTGTTGGACAGGCAGGCGAGCAGCATCGTGAAGACGAACAGGCTGAACAGCGCGTAGTACTGCTTGGTGCGCTCGGCCGGCATGGTCTTCTCCTCGATATCGATCTTGATATAGGAGATGGAGTACACGCCGGTGATGAACCCGATGATGCCTACCAGAAGGACGAAGATCGACGAGAGCGAATCGAGATGGAGCCACAGGCCCAAAGCGTCGATATTCTGCCCGCTCGAGAGCATGGTTCCCGCGGTGACGACCGAAAGGACAAGGGTCGCCGCGACGGAGATGGTGTTGAGCCCCGCGAAGACGTTGTAGGACGTCGTCTTGGGGAGCGCAGCCATAATCAGGGAGAACACGAGAGGACAAGCGAGCAGGGCGACCGTCAGCATTGAAACATCCATGGCCTACCCCTTCAATTCGGTCAGGTCGTGGGAGTCGAGCGACTTGGTGTCGTTCCAAATCCTCACGACGACGGCGGACATGATGATGACGGCGAAGATGGCGTCGGTGGCGATGCCGATCTCGATGATCTCGGGGGCCGTGGGCGCGAGCAGAGCGAGCGTCACGTGGCTACCGTTCTCCATAAGGCAGTACCCGAAGATCTGCTTGAGGATGTTGCGCTGGGAGATGATGCACGTGAGGCCGACGAAGAAGTGCGCGAAGCTGATGGCGAGGGCCGGAGTGGCCACCTCGGCGGTGGGCAGGCTCAGGCGCGTGACCACCGCGAAGCAGACGGCCACCTCCAGACCGGTGAGGATGATGGTCCAGGCCGGCTTGATGGAGGAGGTCAGCGTGCTATCGGCAGGCGAACCCATCTTCTTGTAGGCACGGTTGAGAATGAACGGAACGAGGATCACCTTGGTGACGAAGGCCGACGCGGCCCACATGAGAAGCTCGGTGGCACCGGTGGTGAGGCCCAGGGTGAGCAGCACGCCCACCAGGACAACCGACTGGATCGCGTACCACTTGATGGCGGACGGGATGGTCTTCGAGACGACCACCATGGTGGAGGTCACGATCAGAAGACCGCCCAGGATATTGACTAACGAATAACCCATGTCCTACCTCCTAACCCATCCAACTAGAGGACAGAGGACCGGCGACGACGACCATGATCATGAGGACGACGAACACGAACGCCATGGCGCGCGGAAGGGGCTGGCCGGCGGCCACGGTCTCGCTCGGCTCACCGGGCAGGACCTTACCCATCCAACGCAGGAACCATGCGAAGGTGACGACGGTCTCGACGACCATGACGCACACGAGGACAAAGATGACCGTGTTGGTAGCACCAACCGCGAAGCCACCGGAAATGATCTGGAACTTGGAAAAGAACGTGCTCATGGGGGGCACGCCGGCGATAGCGGTCGCGGCGACCGCAAAGCCCACGCCCGTGACCGGGTACTTCTTCATGAGGCCCTGGATCTTGGGCAGCATACGGGTTCCCAGCGTGAAGCTGAGAGAGCCAGCGATGAGGAAGAACAGGGTCTTGGTGAACGCGTGGTTAAAGATGTGCTCGACGGCGCCGTTAAACGCCATCTGGCTTCCGAACACGGAGAGGCCCAGGCCAAAGAACACGTAGGCGAGCTGCGCGATCGTCGAGAAGGCGAGCAGGCGCTTCATATCCTTCTGGGGCAGGTACATGAGGAAGCCGAAGAGCATGGTCACGACGGCGTCGATGATGGCGAACCAACCGACGATCTCGGGGATATCGCCGGCGCTCGCAAGAGCGCGGGCGAACACGCACACGCCGACCTTAACCATGGACGCGCCATGAAGGTAGGCGGAAACGGGCGTGGGGGCCTCCATTGCGGAGGGCAGCCACATGTAGAGCGGGAACTGGGCGGACTTGGCCCAAGCAGCGAACAGGATGAGCAGCAGCACGACGGTCTTCATACCGGAATCGAGCTGGGAGATCGCGCTCAGCGCGAACGTGCCGGTTCCGGCGAACAGGAAGGCCGCGCCGATGTAGAGTCCCAGAGCGCCGATATGGGTGATGATGAGCGCCTTCATACCGGCCTTCTTGGCCGTGGGCGTCATGTAGTAGCTGATGAGGCCCCAGGAGCACACACCGGTGATCTCGAAGAAAACGAGCTGGCCGACGATGGTGGAGCTGTAGGCGAGACCGGCCATGGCGCCGATGAACGTGGAGAAGTACACGTAGAAGCGACGACGGGGCGCGTCGGGATGCTCCTTATTCTTATCGCTCATGTACGGGAACGAATAGATGACGACGAGCAGGCCGATAGCGACGAACGCGGGTGCGAGCAGCGTGCTCATCCGGTCGAATATGAAGCCCATGACCAAGGTCTGGCCCATACTCGCCCAGGTTACATCGACCGCGTTCATGCCGTTTCCGGCAAACGTCGCGGCCAAGCCAACGGAAGCGACCGTGGCGATGCCGCCGGCAAAGGCGCAGATCCATTTAGCGTAGGGACGCGGCAGCATGACGATGAGCAGGGAGCCCAGCATGGGGACGGCGATCGCCACCATGGCAAAGAGGGACAAGCTCGATTCGATTGACATAGTTTCTCCCTTCTCCCTACACGCCTACGACGACGAAGACGAACGCGAGGACCGCGATGCCGACGACGGCCCAGGTCTGGTTACCGAGCACCTTGAAGCGCGAACGGGAAACGGAGTTCTCGAGCACGCCGCAGACGACGAAATCGACCAGGCACTTGACGAGGAAGACGACGGCGCCCACGAGAGCGGTGACGCCGATGGTCGCGGGCTCTCCCCAGGGGATGAAGATGGAGGTGAACCAAGCGACGACCACGACCTGCTTCATGCCCATGGCGAGCTTCATCATGGCCAGGGACGGGCCGGAGAGCTCAGCGAGCGGGCCCTCCTGGAGCTCCTGCTCGGCTTCGGCCTGATCGAACGGAAGCTTGCCGAGCTCCATGTAACAGGCGGCCGCGAAGGCGACGCCGGCGAGGATAACGGCGACGACGCTCGAGACGTTGCCCGTAACGATGTGCTGACCCATGGTCGCAATGTCCGTGGAGCCGCACACGATGGCGACGGTGAACAGCGCGATGAGCATGGACGGCTCGATGAGCACGCTCATGAGGAGCTCGCGGATACCGCCGAAGCCCGCGTAGGCGTTGGAGGAATCCACGCCGGACAGCGCGAAGAAGAAGCGGGACAGCGCGAGCGCGTACATGATGGTGATGGCGTCACCAAAGACGGGCATGGGGCTCTGGAGCGTGAACATGGGCAGGCCCATGGCGAGCATAAACGACACCGCGAGGAACAGCGGCGGCATGATGCGCAGCACGAAGCTCGAGTCGGAACTCACGGACTCGGGACGCGCCATGAGCTTCGCGAGGTCCCGGTAATCCTGAAGGATGGACGGACCGCGGCGATTGTGCATCTTCGCGCGAATCACACGGGCGAGGCCGGAGAAGAAGGGCGCGACCAGCATGACCACGAGGCCCTGCGCCATCGCAAGAACGATGTTCATAATATCCTCTCCCCTCTCTAGACCATGACCACGGCGAGCACGAGGAAGACCACGAGCGCCGCGACGATGTAGCAGATGTATACGGAGTAGTTGCCGCCCTCGATCTTGGAGGCGAGGCCGGCCAGCTTGTCGGCACCCTCGCTCGGTGCATCGACCAGGAAACGGTCGGGCAGGGGCTCGACGCCCTGGGCGACACCGGTGAGCTTCTGGAACACGTGCGCGATGGACCAGCAGATCTTGGTGCATACCTCGCGCAGGGTGTAGAGCGGGCCCATGAAGAGTTCGACGTCGGACGCGAAGCTCGTGGCGACGACGGGCATGTGCTCGTTGGGCTCGTAGCCGCACGCCCAAGGGTCGGTCTTCTTAGCGGGGGCCTTGGCGCCGAGGCAGGACCTCAGCGCGAACGCGAGGCCGGTGAGGACCACGAGCGCGATGGCGATCGCGGGGGTGGAGGTGGCGGCACCGGAAATCTCGTTCACGAGAGACACGCCCGAGGTGGCTGTGACGGCGGAGCCGGCAAGCACGCTCTGGGCGACGTCGCCCAGAACCGGGGCGATGACCGGGGAGCCGATTCCCAGTACCACGCAGATGGCCGCGAGGAGCATCTGCGAGAACAACATCGGAGCCGGGGACTCCTTGGCGTTCGCGGCCTCCTGGGAACGAGGGCTGCTCGCGAACGAGACGCCGTAGGCCTTCACGAAGCACGTGACGGCCAGGGCACCGGTGATGGCGAGGGCGGCCGCGGAGGCGACGGCGAACACCATGACGACCGGGTCGGAGAGCGTCGAGATGTTGAACAGGGACTGGTAGGTGAACCACTCGGAAACGAAGCCGTTGAGCGGCGGGATGGCCGAGATGGCAAGGGCACCGATGAGGAAGCAGACGGCCGTGACCGGCATGCGGCGGAACAGACCGCCCATCTTCTCCATGTTGCGCGTACCCGTGGCATAGAGCAGGGAGCCCGCGCCGAGGAACAGCTCGCCCTTGAACATGGCGTGGTTGAGCGTGTGGTAGAGGGCGGCCATGAGCGCGATCGTCGCGATGACGTCGTTGCCCAGGGCGTGCGCCGTCATGGACGCGCCGACACCGAGCAAGATGATGCCGATGTTCTCGACGGAGTGATAGGCAAGCAGGCGCTTGATGTCGTGCTCGTGGAGGGCGTAGACGACACCCAGGACCGACGAGATGGATCCGAAGACCAGGACCATGAGGCCCCACCAGAGCTGGACGCCCGAACCCGCGAGCAGGTCGAGACCGACCTTGAGGATTCCCAGGATGCCGATCTTGATCATGCCGCCGGACATGAGGGCGGACACGTTGGACGGCGCCTCGGGGTGCGCCTGGGGCAGCCAGGAGTGCAGCGGGATGATACCGGCCTTCGCGCCAAATCCGAAGAACGCGAGGACGAAGCACGCGGAGGAGACGGCGGGTCCAAAGTCATGCGTACGGAAATCACTGAAGCTGAAGGAACCGCCCACGCCGTTGGTCATGAGCAGGAAGCTCGCCATGATGAGAACGAAGCCCACGTGCGCGATGACGAAGTAGAGCCAACCGCCCCTAATGGAGTTCTTGTTCTCCTCGATAACGACAAGGAAGTAGCTCGTAAGGGACATGAGCTCAAAGGCGACCAGGAACCAGAACACGTTGTCGGCGGTGATGACGAGCATCATCGAGGCGACGAAGGTGTTCATAAAGAAGCCGGCGCGCCCGACCTTGCCCGGGTACTCGTCGAAGTAGGACAGACCGTAGATGAAGCCCGCAAAGGCGAGAATCGAGATGAGGACCACGATCAGGCCCGCAAGGCCGTTGAGCAAGAGCTCGAGACGGGCGAACGGGAAGAAGAAGACCGTGTTGAGGGACGAAACGTCGCCAAGCACGGCCTCGAGGCCCGCGATGAACGAAAGCACCGCGGCGACGGCGCCGATAAGGCAGCCGGCGGTCTTGGCGGCGTTATCGGCCTTGATCAGCAGAACCGAGGCGAGCGCACCGATGCACGAGACGGCAAGCGATGCGATAAACAGCGTCATGCTATCCATTGTTTACGCTCCCTTCTGCTTTCTCGGACAGGCCCTGGGCCACAGCGGTAACGTCGACGACCGGACCGTTTTCGATCGAGCGCAGGCGCTTGGCCTCGTCGAGCTCGCGATCGGCCGCGCCGCCCATGACGGTCAGCGCCTTGGTGGGGCACGCCGCCACACAATGCGGGCCGTCCGGATCGAAGGCGCACAGGTCGCACTTGACAGCGCAGGTGTACTGGCCGGGAGCCCACGTAAGAAGGCTGCTCAGGGACTTAGGATACGAAGGCGTCGGGTCGCACATGCCTGCGACACCGGCGATAGACGTGCCATCGGGGTGGATGGCTCCGAAGGGGCACGCGATGGCGCACAGCCTGCACCCGATGCACTCCTGCTCCTTGACGTGGATGCGATCGCCATCGTGCTCGATGGCATTCACCGGGCAGACCTCGGCGCAGGGGGCACCCTCGCAATGGTGGCAGGCAAGGGCGGCCGAAATACCGCCGGTCTTCACGAGCGCCAGGCGCGGCGTATCCTGAAGACCCTGCATCCGGTGGGCGTCGGCACAGGCGGACTGGCATGTTCCGCAGCCGATGCACCTCTCCGGGTTGATGTCGATGAAGCGGTTCATCCCCACTTCCTTTCAAAATAACGGGCCGGGCTCCCGAACGTACGGGACGCCCGGCCCAAAAAGCCAACGAGAACGGGACTACACGATTTGGTTCACGTGCGTCTCGTCGTCGAACTTGGCGGCGCCAGGCTCAACGTCCTGGGGAGCGGCGGCGTCGACCAGAGCCTGCTTGAACTCGGTGTACTGGCGCTCGACTTCGCCCTCGGCCCAAACCTGGTCGGCAATGGCGTCGACCTGGCAGGCGGAGAACTTGTCCTCGGGCGTGTGCGAGACCGGGTCGAC
This sequence comes from uncultured Collinsella sp., assembly GCA_905199605.1. Taxonomy (GTDB): domain Bacteria; phylum Actinomycetota; class Coriobacteriia; order Coriobacteriales; family Coriobacteriaceae; genus Collinsella. Next base: position 106,002 of record CAJKHC010000005.1, on the reverse strand, counting down.
CTTGTGCATGGTCAGCTCGTTGCACTTGCCGATCCACCACTGGTAGGTCATATAGACCGTGCCCTTGTTGATACGGTCGCTCACGTCGGCGCAGCTGTATACCTGGCCGCGGCGGCTGTGAATCGAGACGATGTCGCCGTTCTTGATGCCGCGCGCCTGGGCGTCCGCGGGATTCATGCGGACAAAGCCGGGCTCGTCGGCAAGCAGCGCCAGCGTCTTGCAGTTGCCGGTCATCGAGCGGCAGCTGTAGTGGCCGACCTCGCGGACGGTGCACAGGATGAGCGGGTACTCATCGTCGGGAAGCTCGGAGGGCGCCTCCCAGTCGTGCGCCATCAGGTTGGCGCGGCCGTCCTTGGTGGTGAACTTGCCACCAGCGAACATGTCGGCCGTGCCGTGGTCGTTCACATCGGTGCTCTTGACGGGCCACTGGGCGTAGCCGCCCTCGGGAGCCATCTTCTCGTAGGTCGCGCCCACAAAGTTGGGGCACAGGCTAATGCACTCGTTCCAGATCTGCTCGGTGTTGTCGTAGTGCATGGGATAGCCCATACGCGTGGACAGGTCCGCGAAGATCTCCCAGTCGTGACGGCACTCGCCCTTGGGCGGAACGGCCGCGTCAAAGTGCTGGAAGCTACGGTCGGATGCGGTAAAGACACCCTCGTGCTCGCCCCAAGAGGTAGCGGGCAGGATGACGTCGGCGAGCATGGTCGTCTGCGTCATAAAGATGTCCTGGCAAATGAACAGATCCAGCTCGGAGAGCGTCTTGCGCATACCGGCCGAATCGGGCTCGGTCTGCACCGGGTCCTCGCCGTAGTTGTAGAAGCAGTGCACCTTGCCCTCGTCGACCAGGTGGCCCAGGTCGGTGAGCTTGTAGCCCTCCTCGAGCGGGAGCTTTTCCTCGGGCACGCCCCAAGCCTTGGCAAACTTGGCGCGAGCGGCGGGGTCGGTGACTTTCTGGTAGCCAGGGTACAGGTTGGGCAGCATGCCCATATCGCAGGAGCCCTGGACGTTATTCTGACCGCGCACGGGCGCGAGGCCGGAGTTGGGTTTGCCGATCTGGCCGGCAACGCAGGCGATGGAGGCGATGGTGTGCACCGTCTTCAGGTTCTGCTTCTGCTGGCATACGCCCATGCCCCAGCCAATGATGGCAGAAGGCTTCGCCGTGGCGTACATCTCGGCAGCTTGGTGGATCAGCGCGGGATCGACACCCGTGATGTCCTGTACGGATTCGGGAGTGTAGTTCTTGATGGTCTCCCACCACTCGTCAAAGCCGTTCGTATGCTCGGCGACGAATTCCTTGTCGTAGAGGCCATCATTGACCAGACAGTTGGCAAAGGCGTTGAGGAACGCAACATTGCAACCGTTCTTGATCGGAAGGTAGAGATCGGCGATACGCGCGGTTTCGATATGGCGCGGGTCGGCGACGATGATCTTGCAACCCTTTTCTTTGGCTCGCACGATACGCCTTGCGACGATGGGGTGCGAATCGGCAGGGTTATAGCCGAAGAGGAAAATGCAGCCCGCATCCTCCATACCGGGGATGGAGCATGACATGCAACCTGAACCAACCGTGTCCATCAGACCGAGGACAGTAGGGCCGTGTCAAGTACGGGCGCAGTTGTCCACGCTGTGGGTGCCGATGCACGCACGCGTAAACTTCTGCATGACGTAGTTCGCCTCATTGCCGCCGCCTCGCGAAGAGCCGGTGGTCATGACAGCGTTAGGACCATATTCGTCAATTATGGCCTGCATCTTAGATGCGGTGAAATCCAGTGCCTCGTCCCAGCTTACGCGCTCAAGATCCGCGCCCTTGGTGCGGCGGATCATCGGGTGCAGTACGCGAGGAGTCAAGATCTTGGTGTCGTTGATGAAGTCGTAGCCACTCATGCCCTTAAGGCACAGCTCGCCCTGGTTGGTGATGCCGTTAAGCGGTTCGGTACCCACGACCTGGCCGTTTTGGACCAAGAGGTTAAACTGGCAACCGGCACCGCAGTACGGGCAGATCACTTTATGCTTCTCCATGACACCCTCCTTCCTTTCTCTGCTACCGATTAATCGGTACGTATTTGACAATCGTTGGGCCTGTATGGCCGCCCGGCTACGCCTCGTTTTCGATGGTGGCGCGGGCACGCTCGGCGGTCAGTTCCGCCAGGCGCTCCTCGTCTACCAGGGTGAGGCCCTTAGTCGGGCACGCTTCGGCACACGCCGGACCGTCGGGACGGTCCACGCACAGGTCGCACTTGAGCACGAAGCTCTTGGTCTGCGAACCCACGCGCACGTCGCCCATCAAGACGGGGACCTGCGTGGTCGCCACGCTCACGGCGCCAAAGGGGCAGGCCATGACGCAGCTCTTGCAGCCGATGCAGTTGTCCTCGTTGACGCCGATGCGATGGTTCTTTGGATCAAAGAACAAGGCGCCCGTGGGGCAGGCCTTAGCGCACGGGGCATCCTCGCAGTGATGGCAAGCCACCGGTGCGGAGATCTCGTACGTACGCGTCACGCGCAGACGCGGCGCGGCAATGTTGCCGGGGATGTCGTGTGCCTCGATACACGCTGCCATGCAGGTTTGGCACCCAATGCAGCGCGATGAATCGGCTACGACTCGTTTATTGCCCATGTTGTTCACTCCCTCCTGAATCCCATGCCGGAGAGACCCTGTCGACGTTGCCCCGGACCGCCCGTGATCCGGCATCGGCGTATCGAGAGCATGCGGCGAAACAGGCACTCGGTAGAATATCTCCAACGGTATACAGGTTAAATATACGCAGTTGCAGGGGGTAAACTTGAGCATAGGCCCTGCATTACGAGTGTATTGCAGGGGTTTGGGCTGGTTAGGATTATTCTTGAGTAGCTATAAAGGTGAGTGTATTACACGCGTACGCTGCAGAGATTTTTACGCGCTCTCGTTTTGGATGTACTACGCTTGTATTCGTGTTAATGGTTATCAACTTGAGTGAAATAAAGTAATCGTTATAAGATGCTCAAGTATCGGCACATGCCGCATTTGACCGACTGTATTGCACGCTCATTAAGGGGGCCAGTGATGTCATCGACTCAAAAACGAGCCATCCTGCAGGTGCGCATTCGCGAGGAAGACAAGCAGCATGCCGAACGTCTCTACGACGCCATGGGCACATCGCTCGCCGAGGCCGTACGTCTATTTGTCGCGCAGAGCATTTTGATGCGCAAGCTCCCCTTTCAGCCGGTCGCCGTGCGCTCAAAGGACGGCACCGCCGCCTATGGATCGCTCAAAGCATATGGGGACCCCAATCGCCGCTCCAAGGAGCGCAATGTCTGGATTGAATACCTTGCTACAGAAAGCGACGATTCGATTTTGGGTCCCGAGGAAGTAGATATCCATGAGTAGCACCATCATCGACGAGACCGTCATCCTACGCTACCTGCTTGACGACGACGAAGTTCTGTCACCGCGCGCCGCCAAGGTCATCGCCACCCGCACCGCTCGTGTCTACCCCGAAATCATCACGCGCGTCGTGGTCACGCTGCGCGACGTCTATAAGGTTCCCCGCGTTGAGATTGCTGCGGCCATGAAAAGGCTGCTCGATGACGTCATGGTCGACGAGCCCACCGTTGTCGCCCTTGCCATCAAACTCTTTGGCAAGACCCATATGGACTTTACCGACTGCCTCCTCGCAACCCGAACCGCCATCTACAACGATGATGTCGTGAGCTTTGGCAAGCCCATCATCCAAGGCATGATCGATTACCGCCGCAAGCGCCAAACCGCAGCCGAAGCCCGCAGCCGCAGCATCGACTCCACCATCGACAAGCTCCGCCACCGCCCCCGCAGCTAACCCCATCCCCTCCTAAGTTGCGGTGCGGGATCGATTTCCGTCACCCGGCACACTTATGAAAATGGCTCTGTTCCCAAAAGGAAGCAGAGCCATTCATCTATCTTGTGGAGCGGGCGACGGGAATCGAACCCGCGTCATCAGCTTGGAAGGCTGGGGTTCTACCATTGAACTACGCCCGCAAGATATGGTCGGGACGACAGGATTTGAACCTGCGACATCCTGCTCCCAAAGCAGGCGCGCTACCAAACTGCGCCACGTCCCGAAGGTGTTGAGCAGCTAAGGTCTAAACCTTGCGTGTCCCAAAGCGAAGGAAATTATAGGGGAGACTCCCCGCCCGTGCAAGCGCAGAAACCCTAGCTCCTCGAATGTGCGACAAACTTGCTGTGGAGCAGACCGATCACAAAGGCAACTACGGCGACCGGCGCCCACGCGGCACCGATGTCTGCCAGCGGCAGCACATCAAACGGTAGCCACGCTCCAGCAAAGAACGCATCGCGGACCGAGGTGATCACGCTCTGCACAGCGACTACGCCGCCGACCCAGACCCACACCTGCGGATGAGCGTCACAAAAGCCGTGCACCAGGCCCATAAGCACCAGCATAATGGCAACGGGGTACAAAGCGTTGAGCATGGGCACCGAGAACATAAGGATCACGTCGAGGCCCACGTTGGAGAGCACGCACGAAAACGCTGCGAACACAAAGGCGAGAACCGCAAAGGGACGGCGCATGGCCTCCTCAGAGGCCTCCGCTCCCCCTTCGACCACATACGTCTCGCAGAAGTAACGCGAGCAGCAGCTGATGAGGCCGATGCACACGTTCATGCAGGCGAGGAAAAAGATCGCAAAGACCACGACCGTGCCGGCAAGCCCAAAATGCATGGAGGCCGAACGGGCGAGGATGGCGGCGCCGTTGGTAGCGTCGGGCATCACGGTGCCGAGCTGCATACCGGCAAGGCCCAAGCCGCAGTAGATGATGGCCATGAGCACGCCGGCGATAACACCGGAACGCGAGATCTCGAAGGCCACGCGCTTGTCATCGGTAACACCCAGCTCGTGGATGGTCTCGGCGATGATGATGCCGAAGGCAAGTGACGCGAGCAGGTCCATGGTCTGATAGCCAGTCAGAAAGCCCTGCACAGCGGCGCCTGCATCGTAAGGGGCCTGCGGCGCGGCAGCCGGTCCCAGCGGCGAGATCACGGCAGCACCCACGACCAGCACGATGAGCGCAATGAGCGCAGGGCCCGTAATGCGGCCGAGCACGCGCGTGATGACGCCTGGACGTAGCGTGAGCGCAAACGCGACGACGAAGAACCCGATGGCAAACACCAGACGTGCCGTGCCGAGCGAAACGCCCTCGGGTAGCAGCGGCACCAGCATTTCGAACGCCGTAGAGCTTGTGCGCGGAATGGCCAGGCACGGACCGATGGCCAGGTAGACCGCCGCAACGAAGAATTCGCCAAACTTAGGATGCACACGCCCGGCCAGCTCTCGGGCCGTGCCAGCGAGCGCGACGGCGATAAATCCCATAACGGGCAGACCGATAGCGGCAATCAAAAAGCCGATCATGGCAACCGGCGTGGCAGAACCTGCCTGCAGCGCCAGCAGCGGCGGAATAATGAGGTTACCGGCGCCAAAGAGCATCGAGAACAGCGCAATGCCGACGGTAACGACATGGTCGGAACGCAGACCGCGCGGGGCGGATGAAGCCATAGGCACACCTTTCGGGTCGAAACAAAAACGGGACGGGCAAAATACCCGTCCCGCAAGTATAAACGGTCCAGCAGCTTTAGCAGGCTAAATTGCGCAGAGCATCGATAGCCGTGTCGACTTCTTCGGTCGTGTTGAAATACCCAAACGAGAAGCGGACGACACCCTGGCGCTCGGTATCTAACGCACGGTGCATGAGCGGAGCGCAATGGGCACCGGGGCGCGTCGCAATCCCCCACCCTTGCATGAGCGCGTCCGAGATCTCGGCCGAGTCGATATCACCCACGTTGAGTGAGACGATCGCCGAGCGCACGGGCTGGTCAAACGCACCGTAGAGCGCAATGCCGGGGATTTCGCGAGCACCGGCGAGGAAGCGCTCTGCAAGCGAGCGCTCATGCGCCGTAATCGCCTCGACCCCGCCTTGCGCCTCGATAAAGTCGAGACCGGCAGAAAGTCCCGCGATGCCGTGGCCGTTGAGCGTGCCCGCCTCAAGACGCGTGGGCCACTCAAGTGGCTGCAGTGGGTCAAAGCTGTGCACGCCCGTGCCGCCCATGGCCCACGGAGACACGTCAATGCCCTCCGCCACGGCCAGGCCGCCGGTGCCTTGGGGTCCCATGAGCCCCTTGTGGCCGGTAAAGCACACAATGTCGAGCCCCATGGCATGCATATCGATACGCGCCGTGCCGGCAGACTGAGAGGCATCGACGATCACCAGCGCACCGGCCGCATGGGCCATGGCCGCCACGCGCGCAATGTCGACCGCGTTGCCGGTCACATTTGAGGCGTGCGTCACCACCACGGCACGCGTACCGGGCGTGACTAGCCGCTCGAGCTCGTCGTAGTCGAGCGCGCCGTTCGCGTCGCAACCCGCATGCTCAACCGTCACACCCTGCTCTGCCGCCAAGCGATTGAGCGGACGTAGCACGGAGTTGTGCTCGAGCACCGTCGTGACCACGCGGTCGCCGGGGCGCACCACGCCACAGATGGCGGTGTTGAGCGCCGCCGTAGAGTTGGGCGTAAAGCACACATGGTCCGCCCTCGGGCAACCTAAAAGGCGCGCGAGCTTGGCACGGCAACCGTGAATCGTACGAGCGGCATCGAGGGCACCCGACGTGGCGCCGCGCCCGGCATTGCCGAGCGAGCACATCGCCTGCGTCACGGCATCGATGACCGTCTGCGGCTTGTGCATGGTCGTCGCCGCGTTATCCAGGTAGATCATCGCACGACCTCCCACATATCAATCACGGTATAGCCCTCGGTGGGAACGCCCGCCGCGGCGAGTTCGCCGCGCAGCAGCTCCTCATCGGCAGGCAACGCTTTCCACGCCAGACCACAGCCGGCAGCGACCTCCCCGGGCACGGGAACCGTTCGCCCGGGAAGGCCGCGCTCGATGCACAGGGACTCGCAGCCCATGGCGGCCGCCGTGGTGGGAAACGTGATGACAAGCGCCGGGCGCTTCTCCCTCATGGCAACTCCAACCAATACGCTACGGGCGCACGACGCGCACGGCCTGCTCCATCTTCTCCACGATCACGTACATGTTGGTGACCTCGCCCACCGCAAGCTGGTCTTTAATGCCATAGTGGTCGAGGCAGGTACCACAGGTGAGAATCTCGACGCCCTGCTCGGCCAGGCCCTTCAGGTCGTCGAGCACCGGCGAGCCCTCAACGGTGAGCTTGGCGCCGCCGTTGTAGAACAGCATGGTCGCGGGCAGCTCCTCCTGCTGCGTCACGGCAAAGATAAACGCCTTCATGAGCTTGTGGCCCAGCTCGTCGTCGCCACGGCCCATGCAGTCGGTGTAGACGGAAATGACGAGCCTGCCCTTGCCGGCGCTGGCATCACAGAAGGCAGCGCCATCCTGCTCGGGATCGGCCATGGCAACGGCGCCAGAGGTCGCCACGGTCACGTGCCACTCGGCGTCAGAAACCTTCTCGACCGAGGCCGTGCAGCCTTTCTCCTGCGCCATCTTGGAGATGTTCTTGACGGCGGTCTCGTTGTCGACCGAGGTCACGACGGCGCCCTCGCCATCGAGCTGCTTCAGAGCTTTGAGCGTCTTGACGACGGGCAGCGGGCAGGCATCGCCCATGGCATTGACTTCAATCTTGGTAGACATAGCAAATTCCTTTCGAAAGAGCCGTTCTAGAGAACGGCAAACAGTTACATAAACGTGCGGGCTAGCGAACAACGCGGACGGCAGGACCGCCCGGCTCCGCCTCACACACGCGCCCGACAACGGCCGCGATGCGCCCCTCGGCATGCAGGCGACGCGCAAGCCCATCCACATCGGCAGCAGGCGCCGCGATGAGCAAACCGCCCGAGGTCTGCGGATCGTACAGCGCATCCAACATGCCCGGCTCCAGGTCCTCGTCGGCAGCCACGCGCGGGCCAAAGAAGTCCTGGTTGCGGTAGGCACCGGCAGGAATAATGCCCAGACGCGCCATATCGAGCACCTGGTCAAAGAGCGGCACCGCCCCCGACGTAAGTTCAATCTGCACGCCCGAGCCCTCGGCCATCTCGCACGCATGCCCGATCAGGCCAAAGCCCGTGATGTCGGTGCAGCCGTGAAGCTCGAGTCCCTCGGCCAGGCGAATCGGGGCCTCGTTGAGGGTACGCATCGAGTCAAACATGGCTGCGGCCTCGTCCTGCTCGATGAGCTCGCCCTTAATGGCCGTGGTGATGATGCCCGAGCCGATCGCCTTGGTCAGCAGCAGAACATCGCCCACGCGTGCGCCGCTGTTGGCGAGCATATGGTCGAGTGGCACAAAACCGCTCACGGACAGACCGTACTTGGGCTCGTCGTCGTTGATGGTGTGGCCGCCCGCGATGGAGCAACCCGCCTCGACGCACTTATCGGCGCCGCCCGCCAGAATCTGACCGGCAACCTCAACGCCCAGGCAACTGGGTATGCATAGCAGGTTCATGGCATGGCTCGGCCGCCCGCCCATGGCGTAGATGTCCGACAGCGAGTTGGCCGCAGCGATCTGGCCAAACAGGAACGGGTCATCGACCATCGGTGGGAAGAAGTCGATGGACTGCACGAGCCCCAGGTTCTCCCCTACGCGGAAGACGCTCGCATCGTCGGAGGTATCGAACCCCACGAGCAAGTTGTCGTTATGCACATTGGGTAAGTCGCCCAGGACCTGGGCGAGGGCTCCGGGAGCCAACTTAGCGGCTCAACCGCTCGCGGCCGTCATGGACGTGAGCCTCATGGTGTCCTTAGCCATACGAACCCCCTTCCAACAAATCAACGACTTTAAGTATACGCGCCAGGCACGCTTCCCAAGAGACCGCCGACGGCTCGAACGTCGAAAGCGGCGCCGCAAGCGCCTGCGCGATAGCATCTGCCAGTGCGCGCTCAAACAACGGAAGGTCGGCCGCCACGGGCGTGTCGACATCCGTCATACGCGGCGACGCCACCCACGTCACGGGAGCACCGGGAAGCATCGCCTCCATCCAGGGACGAACGCCGGGCAAATCGGTCGCCACAACTTTGCAGCCGCACGCGAGGGCCTCGATCGTCACGAGCGGCAGACCCTCGTAAAACGAAGGCAGCACAAAGACGTCGGAACTGCGGTAGGCACGCACGAGCCCATCGCTATCCAGGCGCCCCGCCAGCGTCACCGGCACATCCGAGGCCGCGGTCAAGCGCTCGATACGCGCGTACTCGGCATCGTCCCCGCGGCCGCCCACAAGTACCAAGCCAGATGGGCGGACGCCATCGTCAATCGGCAATGACACAGCTCGAACCAGCGACTCGACGCCCTTTTTAAAGCAAATCTTGCCCACGTACACAAGCGATCCCGGCTGCCTCGCCACGCTTGCATCGCGGCAGAAGACGCGATGGTCGTAGCCCGTCCCAATCACGTGGATGCGATCGGCATCGACGCCGCACACCAGGTCAATCTGCTCAGCCTGCTCAGCATGGAGCGCAAAGACGGCATCGAGCCGACGAACCGCACTTACGATGCGATCGCGTTCGAGCGTATGCGAACGCAGCTGGCGCAGGTCGGTCGAATGACACACGGCAACAACCGGCACGCCTCGGACGCACTCGCGCGCCAATGCGGTCACCAGATACAGGTGATGGCAGAGCACCAGATCGGGCCGAAACTCAGTCACCGCTCGATCGATTGCAGCAGCAAATGCCCGCTCAAATGCCTTGAGCATCGAAGGCGTCAGATCACGATAGCGTGTGGAGGGATAGGGCATGACATCGGACATGCCACAGATGGGAAACGGCAGCTCGGGCGACTCGAACGGTACGGCAAACACGGCAGCACGCCGGTCCAGCTCGCCTTGGGTATCACCCGGTGCCGCGCCGCAAAGCACGGCGGCGCGATGCCCCGTCTCGATCTGCTCGCGTACGAGCGCGGCAAGGTAGGGGCCGCTGCCAGTGCTATCTGGTTTTTGTGCCGAGATATTGAGGATGCGCATGTCGCGGTACACCCCTAGGCCAAGGCGGCGGCGCGGACAGCCGCGCCGATCGCTCCGGCAAAGCGAGCCTGGGGCGAGGTGGTCACCGGCGACCCCAGTAGCTCGCCCAACCGCTCCACCACGAAGGCGTTCTCGCACAGGCCACCGGTCAGGTAGTACGGGGCGCCCGCGGCCTGCCCGGCCATGGTCGCCACGCGCGAGACCACGCTGTCGATCACGCCACGCGCAATGTTCTCGCGCGGCTCACCGCGACCGATCAGGCTGATGACCTCGCTTTCGGCAAACACCGTGCACATGCTGCTGATCTTGGTGGGCTCGCCGGAACGCGCCAGGTCGGCCATCTGCTGCTGGGAAATGCCCAGGCGGTCGGCCATGATCTCCAGAAAGCGCCCCGTGCCGGCGGCACACTTGTCGTTCATGGCGAACTTTGCCACGCGGCCGCCCTTGAGTTGGATGACCTTGGTATCCTGGCCGCCCACGTCGATCACCGTGCCCTGCTCGCCAAACAGGCGGACCGCACCGGCACCATGGCAGGTGATCTCGGTCACTACCTTGTTGGCATAGGGCACCGCGACACGGCCGTAGCCAGTCGCGACCACGCGAACATCGTCGCCCGTCACGTCATAGCCGGCTGCAGCGAGCTCACCGCGGAGGCGCTCGGCCGCATCGACCGAGGAGAACCCGGTTGGCTGCACGCACGTCCACGCCACCGAACCCTCCCCATCGACCACAGCAGCCTTAGCCGCCGTAGACCCGATATCGATCCCGATCCCTATCATGGCTCTCTCCCAATCTAAACATCAAAGGTAGCGGCGCGTTCAGGCGCCTTGGCATCCTCCCTCACATGTAACAAAGTGACAGTCCCTTTGTCACATACCGTCACCTACAGGGTTTCGATGAAGGCAGCAATGCGCGTCTCGATCTGGCCCATGTCGCCGTTGCTGTAGTCGGTCTCAATCTTCATGTACGGAATGCCCGCACCCTCGACAGCTTCCTGCATGCGTGCGCTCTCCACGTTAAAGGTATGGCACGCCTGGAGCACGTTCTCCACTACCCCATCGACGTGATACTTCTCGCGCATGGCCAGCGTGTTTTCCATACGACCGTCGTTGGGCGTCATGACCGAGCAGTTGATATCCAGGTAGCGGTCGGCGATGGCGCGCAGGATATCGGGAGCCTCCGGGTCGATCATCATGGCCGCCGTGCGCTCGCCCGAGCAGTCGTCCATGCACACGACCACACCGCCGTTGGACTCGATAGTACGGCCGATCTTGTTGATCACGCCGCCCACCGGGCAGCCAGTGATCAGAATGCGCTTGGCATCCGCCGCAACCGGGCGCTCGCCCGCGTCGTAGGTCTCGCGCAGCTTGGCAACCTTTTGCTCCAGCTGCTGCGTATAGGCCTCGATATCAAAGCTGAACGTACCGGCGAACATGGTGCTCATCAGGTCAACGCCGCTCATGGCAGCCGGCTGGTTGGCCTGCAGCGCAAACATCTCGAGCTGGGCCGCACGCAGACGGTTGCGACGACGGACGGCAGCGCGCAGGTCATCGTCGGTAATCGTGATGCCGTAGAAGCCCTCGAGCTCCTCCTTGAGCAGGCGGCACTCCTCGTACCAGCCTTTACGCTCGTAGGCGCGATCGCGACCCTGCGGAAGATGCAGAATGTGCGTGCGCTTGAGCTCGTTGAGCAGTTCGTACATCTTCTTCTTGCCGTCGCAGGTGGTCTCGCCGATGATCATGTCGCTAAAGTACGTAAACGGGCACTTTTGCGAGTAGGCAAAGCCGTACGTCGATTTGATGAGCGGACACAGATTTGCCGGCAGCACCTTCTCGGCCTCGGGAATCACCTCGTCGGATGTGCCGCACAAGGCCACACTTGCAGCGCCCGCGGCATCGATAATCTCGAGCGGCGTATAGCTGCACAAATAGCCGACCAGGCGATTGCCGGCCTGTTTGTAATCCTTGACGCGAATAAACGCCGCCTTGCGTTGCTCGTTGAACTCCTCAAACGTGGACGGCAACGGCTGCTCAATATTTTCCGACATATAACTCCTTAACAAACCTTTTAACCAACCAAGGAAGCGGCTTTCCCAGGTGCCCGAGGTTGCCGTGAAAGAGGCGCGCCGCGTACTTTCGCACGCAAGCGACGGTTTGAACGGCAAGATCGGGTGCCTGGGAAAGCCGCCGGGACGGATAGCCCTAAATGGTTTCCAAGAAGGCCTCGATCCTGGTTTGCAGTTGGCCTGCATCCTCACCGGCGTAGTCGGTCGTGATGTGCATAAACGGAATGCCGGCTTCCTCGGCGGCCTTCTCCACGGCAAACGACTCCATCTCATAGAGCGTGCAGAACTGCAGGGCCACGTCGACGATGCCGTCGGCATGCAGGTCCTTGGCCATCTGGACAATGTCCTTCATACGCTGGTCGTTGGGCGTAAAGACGGCGCAGTTGATCTTAAAGTAGCGCTCGGCGATGGCATCGAGCATCTCGTCCACCGTCTCACCGGACTCGTCGACCAGGTCCTTGTAGTAGCGCGAGCCCGTGCAGGACTCCTCGCCTACCACAACGCCGCCGGCTTTCTCGATAAGGTTGAACAGCTTCCAGTTGGGCACGGCCATGGGCGTGCCGGTGTACAGAATGCGCTTGGTCCCCTTGGGCGCCACGCCCTCGCCGGCCTCGACACGCTGCTCGCACTCAGCCGCCATATCGTTAATGGCTCCGGTCAGACGTGGCGTGTCGTCCATAAAGGCGGCCTGAACGGTCAGCAGGCTGTCAAGACCGCTGATGGGCGCAGGGTCGGCAGCGCGCGTGGCAGCGAGGCGCTGCAGGGCGCGACGCTTCTCATTGACGGCGTGGATGGCGGCCTTCAGACGCTCAGGCGTAATCGTGACGCCGCACTCTTCCTCGATCTTGGCGGCGAGCTTCTTGACCTCGGCCTTCCAGGTCACGAGCGTTGACTCGTCGTGTACGTTGGGAATATCCATGACGTACATGTTCTTTTGCGTGGCAAAAAACTCGTAGGCTTTCTTCTTGCCATCGCAGGTGTTCTCGCCTACCACCAAGTCACTCGACTCAATGTAGGGGCAGACCTCGCCCAGCTTAAAGCCGGCAAAGCTCTTGATAAGCGGGCAGGTGTTGCGCGGCAGATGCTCCTCGACCTTATCCGTTGCCCAATCGGCGCCCGAGCACAGACCAACGGGAATGCCGTCACAGGCACGCACGATCTCCTCGGGCACGTACACGCAGAACGAGCCCACGATCTTGGTGGCCTCGCCGGCCTCCTTCTTGTCGAGCATCTCCTTAATACGGCCGCTGTGGATGTTGGTGGCCACAAAGTCCAGGTAGGACGTGGACTTGGGGCGATTGTTCTGCGTCAAGAACATATCGCCGTACATCTGGCCCACGGCGCCCAGCAGCATGTCGTGGTCGGCAAGATTCATGCCGAGGCTCTCCCACATCGGATGGAAATCGAATTCTTCAGCCATGACGGTTCCCCTCTCGAACCAAAAACGGATAACAGCGGTATCGGTGCACGACGGGCGGCGATTGCCCTGCCGTGCTCAAACCCGGAATTTTGGGGAACCTGCTTTGCGGTTGACTATTTAGTTGTGCGTCGTCTCTCCCGGAGCCGTGAACATACCTGCTCATATGCGGCTCCGAGCGATATATAGGGCACGCGCGGCAACGCGGCGAATGTATGTCGTCTGTGGCATGCGCGCACCCTCCTTTACAAGTTAAGGTCAACTATATCAACGGTCATCGACCATGCGAACACCGTTGACATTCGTACGACAGCATCGTGTGCCGTCGTTTAATAAATAATTATCTTGATTGATAGGAGTTTGTCATCCCTCATTCGGCGAACGGCAAGGCGAAACCGCCGAGGCCTATATCCCCGACGGCATTACCCGGCGCTATCGACAAACCAAATGAATCCTGCTCGCATCAAAATGCATGCGCAAGGTCTCCCCCGCCCGTGGCAACTCCTCTACAGGTACGCCCACCTTGTTGACCTTCCACTGCAGACGCGTGGGTGCATCGACACGTGGCACGTCCAACAGCACCAGCCGCTCAAAGCGCGAATCGCTCACCCGGGCCACGCGTAAGTCGTAGCTGTTACGACCCCGCTCGGCACGGTTGTCAACATGGAAGTAACTTGCGCGAATCCCCAGGTACGCCACATCATCAGGAACCTCGCGACCCACATTAAAGGTCATGCCCCAGTCGAGGGCCTCAACTTCTTCGTCGCCGATCTTGCACGCCCGGCTTGTGTTCTTGCAGCCCGTCAAGCGCAGCGCGGCCAAGGTTTGCGGCCGGCGGACCACATCTTCGACGGAGCCGATCTCCTCCACATGCCCGTTATGCATCACGCAAATGCGCTGGCACAGGCGACACGCTTCGTCGATATCGTGGCTCACGTAGAGCACGGTGCGGTTGCACACGTCGAACAGGTCGAGCATGTTCTGCTCGAGCGCGCTCTTAAGGTAAGCATCGAGCGCGCTCATGGGCTCGTCGAACATAAAGATGCCCGGGTGTGCCGCCACCATGCGCGCAAGCGCCACGCGCTGCTGCTGACCACCCGAGAGGCGTGCGGGATAGCGGTCGGCAAAATCGGCCAGACCAAAAATGCCCAGATAGCGCTCGGCGAGCTTTTTGCGTGCAGCGACGTCACCCGCATCCTGTACGCCGGCGCACACGTTATCGGCCACCGTCATATTGGGAAACAGCTGATAGTTTTGGAACAGCAGGGCGCACTTGCGCTCCTGGGGCGACAGGTTGATACCCGCCGCCGAGTCAAAGAAGGTCACGCCGTTGACGACGATCTCGCCCTCGTCGGGCGTCTCCACGCCGGCAATGCAACGCAAGGTGCAGCTCTTGCCACAACCCGAGGCGCCCAGCAGCGCCACGCGCTCTTCGCCGGCCTCAAGCTGCATGTCGAGAGTGAACCCCGGATAGCGCTTTTTGATAGCCAGAACAAGCGACATGGCTTATCGACCTCCCTTTGCGACCGTGTCATCGCGCATAAGCTCGGCCAGCGCCTCGCGATCGATACGCAGTGCATCGCCGCCGACTGGGTCGAGCGAATCGGTCTGGCCGCCCAGCTGCTTGGCCTGCTTGCGCTCTGCGCGGGACAGGCCGCGCTCACGGTACTTTTGCGAATGCGCCGTGTACATATTGATGAACAGAATGACCAGGAAGCTGAACACGATTACGACGATGACCCAAAAGAGCGCCACCGACGTGTTGCCGCCCATCCACTCAAAGTAGATGGCGATGGGGATGGTCTGGGTAATGCCAGCGTAGTTGCCCGCAAAGAACAGGGTGCAACCGAACTCGCCCATCGCGCGGGCAAAGGCGAGCACCGTGCCGGCGGCAATCGAGGGCCAGCCAAGCGGCATCATAAGCTTGGTAAAGATGCGACGCTCGGACCATCCCAGGGTTCGCGCGGCGTCGAGCATCTGCGTGTCGAGGCTCTCGAAGGCTCCGAGCGTCGTGCGGTAGACCAGCGGAAACGACACTACCACGGCAGATATCACCGCCGCGGGCCAGGTAAAGACGATCGAGATGCCGTGCGCGATGAGCCACTGGCCCACCCCGGTCGAGCGGCCAAACAGCATGAGAAGCAGAAAGCCGCAGACCGTGGGCGGCAGCACCATAGGAATCGTAAAGACCGAATCGAGCAGGCCCTTGATGCGGCTCGAGGTACCCATAGTCTTCCACGCGGCGAACAGGCCCAGCGCAAAGGAGATCAGCAGGGCAAGGCCGCTCGTTTTAATGGACACCCAAAACGGGCGATAGTCGATGTCGCCCAAAAAGGAGGCCAGAGAGGTCAAGGGCCCCCGCTCATCCCGCAACACGGCAGACGATGCCTCTACCATTTGAGCGCTATCAAGCCAACGCGCGCCGCCCTTGGCATCACCCGAGGCTGATGCAATCACCACATAGCGGTCCCCATCCGTACCACGCTCGTCAAAGCCATAGGTATACCCGCCGGTATCAAACGTTGTTTCCGCCGTGACATACCAAGGAAGATCCACGTCCCCTAGCTGCGCACCTCCCATGCAGTTTGAGCTGTCGAGCTCACAGACGAGGGCTTTGAGACCCGATACGCACTCGTTGTCCTGCGGATCCAATCCAAACTTCTCGACCGCCTTGGGCGATATCCACACCACAACGCGATCGGCAGCAGGCGCCGCTACAAGGTCCACGTCCTCGTCAACGGGAAACCGGTAGCCCTCAGGCTGGCCCTCCATGGCACGAGCGGTCCCCTTGGCCAACCGCTCAAAACCCTCGATCCCATAGGAAAGCCCATGAGCGGTCGCAGCAACCTGGGCCCCGTCCTCAGCGTCCCCAGCAAACGCAAATCCCGGCATCCAGCAAAGCGCGAAGGTCAAAGCACAGGCGACAAGCATGCGGAATCTATTAAGCACGAAAAGCTCCAAGCGAATACAAGGACGGAGTGAAACACAAAACGATGGAATTATCGCGCCAAGCCGCACTACGCGGAAAGCTCAAAGCCGTACTTAGCCCAAATCTTCTGAGCCTTCTTGTTGGTCAGACAGAAGTCGATGAACGCCTTAGCCTCGTCGGCATGTTCGGAGCTCTCGGCAACGGCGCCCGGATACACGATGGGCTTGTGCGAGTCCTCGGGACACACGAACGCCTCCTCGATGCCGTCGTAGCGGAAGATATCGGAGCTGTAGACAAAACCGGCCACGCAGTCGCCTGTGGACACATAGGCGGCAGCGGTACCAACTTTGTCGGCCAGTGCGACCTTGTCGGCGATCTCGGGAGCATACTCGCCGTCGTCGCCTTCGGTGCCGGTGTAGAGACCCACGGAAGCCAACGCCTGGTTGGCGTACTTGCCGGCGGGGACGGTCTTGGCGTCGCCGATGGCGATCTTGCCGTCCAGGTTCGCGACGTCGGCGATGGCCTCGATCTTGGTGTCGGAGCCCTCAGCGCGAATGATCACAAGATCGTTGACGAACATATCCTCACGCGTGTCGGCATCGACGAGCTCGACGGCCTCGGCGTCGTCCATGGTGCCCTTGGAAGCGGTGATGAGCACGTCGACCGTGGCACCGGCGCGCATCTGCTCAACGAGGTCGCCAGACGCCTTAAACTGCGTGTCGGCAAACGTGGTACCGGTCTGCTCGGTGTAAAGCTCCTGAACCTCGGGCAGAGCCTTCTCGAGCGAGTTGGCGGCAAAGACCTGCAGCTCGACAGCTTTCTTGGAAGATGCCTTAGCAGAACCGGCATCGGAGCCAGTCGGCTCAGACGTCTTGTTGCCAGAGCAGCCGGCAAGGCCAAGGCCGGCAGCGGCGACAGCAGAGAGCGAGACGAATCCGCGGCGAGAAACCATATCGAACATGTTCAACCCTTTCGGACCTTATGCCCGGGTACCCCACCGCGGGCTTTATTCTGTAATTAGATTATACTTCGGTGCGAATAATGATTATGAGAAATTATTCTCGTCTGAGAATATAGTTTCAAGCATGCCTACAGAATGCCGTCCCCTTGGGCGCAAATAAAAGGCGGAGCAGCCGTTCAGGTCGCTCCGCCGCAGGTAAACCGCTTAGTTGGTATGTCCGCCGCCCGCTGTCATCTGAGCCGCATGCTCCAGCTGGTCCGCTATGGCCTCCCAGCTTTCGCGAGCGGCCTTCGTAGAACCGGGAAAGTTTACGACAAGTGTATGACCTCGTTGCATGCAAATAGCGCGCGAGAGCATGGCGCGGCGCGTCTTGGTCATCGAGTACGCACGGATCGCCTCGGCAATACCCGGCACCTCGCGATCGCAGACGGCACGCGTCGCCTCGGGCGTCACATCGCGCATCGAAAGCCCCGTGCCGCCGCAGGTGAGCACGACATTGGCGTGGCACTCATCGGCGGCTTCCACAATGGCATCACCGATCTCGCTGACGTCGTCGCGCACGACCAGATGTGAGACGACCGTCCAGCCCTGCGCCTCGATAAGTTCCTCGAGTGCGGCTCCAGCCTCGTCCTGGGCAAGGTCCCGCGTATCCGAACACGTCACGATCGATATCTTCAGCTCCATAGCATTCCTCCTACAACACGGCGCCCTCAGGCAGGTCGACACGCACAACATCCACGATGTCGCCCGCCTTGAGCTCGCACGGACCTTCGTCAATACGCAGCAGGCAGTTGGCCCGCTGCATCGTGCCGAGCAACGCCGAATTCTGCGTCTTGGCCTCGGTCACCAACAGCTCACCGGTCTCGGGGTCGCGCAAAACCGTGGCGCGATCGAAGAAGCGGCGATGCTGTCGCTTTTTCACGCCGTGCGTGAGCATCGCCTGCTGCACGGGACGCGCCCCCTCGGCAAAACCGCGCATCTTGCGGATCGCCGGGCGGGCGAGCATCTCAAAGCCCACATACGCCGCCGCGGGATTGCCCGAAAGCCCCAGATACGGCTTGCCGCCGAGCAGCCCAAACGTGATGGCCTTGCCCGGACGCATCGAGATGCGGTCAAACAGCACCTCGCCCTCGCGCTGGACCAGCGCCGTCACGTAGTCGTAGTCGCCTGCCGAGGCGCCACCGCTCGTAATGACAAAATCGCACTCCTGCACGGCACGATGCACCAGCTCGGCAATCGCCCGCTCATCATCGGGCGCAATGCCGTAGAACACGGGCTCGGCGCCGGCATCGAGCGCCTCGGCCATCAACGCCGACGAGTTGGAGTCGCGAATCTGCCCGCGCGCCGGCAGCTCGTTCGGCGCGACCAGCTCCGTGCCCAGCGAGATGATGCCCACGCGCGGAGCGGCATGGACCTTCACGCTCGCGTAACCGGCGCTCGCCAGCAAGCCAGCGCCCGCCGGAGCCACGACCTCGCCGGCGTGCATCACAACATCGCCAGCATGGGCCTCCTCGGCGGCAGAGCGAACGTTCTCCCCCACCTTTGTCGGTGCCGAGAACCTCGCACGCGAGCCCTCGTTGCCATCGCCGTCGAGCACATCAACGATCTCGTATTTCACAACGGCATCGGCACCTTCGGGCACCGGCGCGCCCGTCATGATGCGGACCGTCTCGCCCGCGCCAATTGTGCCCTCAAACACATGGCCCGCGGCCTCGTGTCCGATAACGTCGAGCGTCACCGGCGCCTCACCAGATGCCTGCGCCAAATCCGCCGAGCGCACGGCATATCCGTCCATAGCGCTGTTAGCAAACGGCGAGATGTCGATATCGGCCACCGCGTCCTCTGCCAAGGGAAGACCGGCGGCCTGCCACACGGGAATCTCGACAACTCCGGTGCGATTCACGTGCGACAAGACGATCGCCTGTGCGTCCTCCAACGGAATGAGTTTCTCTGCCATATACACCTCTAGCATGCAACGGCGCACATCACGGGCGCCGATTCTTTATGTTTATCTCAGTATAATCCCGCGCCGCACGACGGCGACACGGCCCGTGCCCACGAATACACCTGTCGGTAACGGACGGCGAAACAGAACCAAAACCAACCAGCCGGTTTGTCACGTTTGGCACGTTCTATAATGCTCGTGTTGCAACCCAAAAGAGGAACGTATGGCTTTTACCGACAAACCCGAAAGCGCAAACGAGGCGCAGGATCATTCCCAGTCGCTCGACGACGGCGGCTTTTTCTCCCTTAATGACGTCATCATGGCAGGCAGGCAACAGCTCACCCGCTCCGAGCATCTCTTGGCTGCCGACACGCGCCGCAACGCCCGCAACCTACTCGCGAGCGCCAAGTTGCTCGCGCTCGTCGTCATCGTCTCGCTCGCCATGGGCGTTGCCGCTTGGGCGTTTTTGGCCTCGCTGAATATCGCGACCGACTATCGCGAGCACCACGCGTGGGTCTACGCATTGCTTCCCGTTGTGGGCATTGCCACCGCATGGGTGTACAAAAACCACGGCCTTGCTGCCAAACGAGGCAACAACCTGGTCATCGACTCCGCTCTGGGCACACGCCTCATCCATATGCGCATGGCCGTCCTCACCTTCGTCTGCTCCACGCTCACGCACCTAACGGGTGGATCGGCCGGTCGCGAGGGAGCCGCGGTGCAGATTGGCGGCACCATCGCCAGCAACATCTCGAGCCTCGCCCACCTCAAAAAGCATGACCACCACGACCTCATGCTCGCCGGCATCTCGTCGGCCTTTGGCGCCGTATTCGGTTCGCCCCTTGCTGGAGCTTTCTTTGGCATGGAGATGTGCTTTATCGGCAAGATCGACTACACCGCGGGCATCTACTGCCTGGTCGCCTCGTTTACCGGCTACTTTACGTCGCTTGCCTTGGGAACCGAGTACGAGGCGAATGTCATCGCCAGCGTTCCCAACATGACACCACGGACGGTTGTCATCGTTGTTATCAGCGCCATTATCTTCGGCCTGACGGCACGCCTCTTTGCCTGGTCGGTTCGAACCGTCAAAAGCCTGTACAGTCGCTTTATCACCAATTACCTCGTCCGCGCACTCATAGGCGCACTCGTGGTTTTGGCCGCCTATGCCCTCCTCGACGCCTGGAACTACGCCGGCCTTTCCACGTGGCTTTCCGGCGCCGGATTTGCAGGCAACACCACCCTGACGGACGCAGCCATTAAGTTGGTCGTCACAGCGCTTACCCTGGGCGCGGGCTTCCAAGGCGGCGAGGTCACGCCCCTGTTTGGCATCGGTGCGGCACTCGGTGGCTGGATCGGTTGCCTTACCGGGCTTGACCCCAGTTTTCTGGCGGCTCTCGGCATGCTCGGCGTGTTCTGCGCCGGCCTCAACGTGCCCATCACCACCTGCATGATGGCCATCGACCTGTTCCACGGCACGGCCGCCGGGTTCTTTGTCATCGTGGCCTTTATCAGCTACATAACCGGCGGACACCGCGGCGTGTACCCCGCCCAGCGCATCATCTCACCCAAGCGCCGTTCGCTTATTGTGGATGAGGGCGGTACGGTAGCGGATGCTATCGAGCGCCACAACGACCTGATAGAGTAGATGTAATAATCGCCGTGCAGCCACAATCGGGGGCAATTCGACCTGAGCGCGACCGCACCGTCATGCCACACGCCGGGAGTCGCCCCATGCACGCAACTGATTTTGGTCGCACGCTCATCATCGCCAACCCAGCCGCCCAGTCGGGCGCGGCACGCGAAGTTGCCGAGCGCCTGCAACGCTTTTTGGACATGACTGCACGCGCATCCCAGTTTGACCTGGTGCTGACCGAACGCACGGGGCACGCCAAGGAGCTTGCCGCGCGAGCCCAGGGTTATCGAACCGTTATCGCCCTTGGCGGCGACGGCGTGATCCACGAGGTCGTCAACGGGCTTATGACGCAAAAGCAGGACGCCCGCCCCGCTCTTGCCGTCCTGCCCGTGGGCTCCGGCAACGATTTTGCCCAGACGCTCGGTATCGACGATTTCTCCGGCAAGGATTTTGGCGCGCTGCTCACCTGCGAGCTGCAGCGTCAGGACATCGGGCGCATTCGCTCGTGGAGCCCTGCGAGCGGCAGCGGCGAGGCTACCGTTGAGTACTACGACCAGACGCTTTCGGTCGGCATCGATGCCGCCATCGGCCTGGGCACCACCGAGCTGCGCAAAAAGACCGGCTTGACGGGCGCGCCGCTCTACACCCTTTCGGGACTTGAGCAGTTTGGCCTGCGCTACCGCAACTACCCCATGACAGTCAGCTTTGACGGCGCGCCCGCCGAGCGCGCGAGGGCGATCATCATGGCGATTCAGCTGGGCCCCACGTATGGCTCGGGCTATCGCATCTGCCCCGATGCCGACCCCTGTGACGGCATACTCGACGTCTGCTACGCCTGCGGCCCCGTCCCTCGCGCGGTTGCCCTGCCTATGTTCCTTTCGGCCAAAGACGGCCACCACACCAAGCTGCCGCCGATTCACATGCGCCGCTGCCGCCATGCCGAGCTCACCTTTGAGGGGCCCGACTACCCCATCCAGGCCGACGGCGAGCCCGTTGTCGCCTCGCGCATCGAGATCGACGTCATCGCCGGCGCCCTCCACGTCTGGCACCCAACCCGCTAGCCCCACCTAAGTTGCGGTGAAATAGGGGCTGTTTATGCAGCTATAGCCGCAAAACAGTCCCTATTTCACCGCAACTTATGAGGAAGCTATTCGTCGCTGCCCGGTTTGCGACGGTTGGCCTTTTTAATGGCGTTGAAGTGCTTGTCATTGAGCCTGCGCTGGCGAGAGCGCTGAGGCACCTTGGTCTTTACGCGTCGGCGCGGTGGACGCCCGCGACGCTCAAGCTCAACGCGCAGCTTACGCAGACAGCAGCTGCGATTCTGAAACTGACTGCGGCTCTCGCGCGCCGTCACGACAATCCCCGTGGGCCCATGCTTCATGCGCACCGCCGAGTCCGTCGTGTTGACGCCTTGTCCGCCCGGACCCGTCGCGCGAAACACCTGCACCTCGCAATCGCGCGCCAACTCCTCGGCCGACATCTCGGCATAGCGCGCATACTCACGCCATCCCATCTTGTTCTCACCCATATCAACACCTCCCCTCATACAAAAAATGTGACAAAGGGAAAGTCCTTTTGTCACATCGAATACCAATCGCTTGTGTTGCACGCTTAGGCGAAGGTGATCTCGCCGTTCTCGCAGTCCATATCGGCGATACGGGCCAGGCTCTCAACGCGGAAGCCGCGCTTACGGAGCTTATCGCCGCCGCCCTGGAAGCCCTTCTCAACGGCGATGCCAATGCCGGCAACTTCGGCGCCCGCAGCCTCGCAGATCTTAATAAGGCCCTCAAGCGCGCAGCCGTTGGCCAGGAAGTCATCGATAATCAGGACCTTATCGCCCTCGGACAGGAAGCGCTTACCCACGATAACCGGGTACTCCTTCTGCTTGGTAAAGGAATAGATGGTCGTGGCATACTGCTCGCCGTCGAGGTTGATGGACTGCGCCTTCTTGGCAAAGACCACCGGCACGCCGCCAAAATGCTGGGCTGCAATGCAAGCCATGCCAATACCCGAAGCTTCGATCGTCAGGATCTTGTTGATCTCGACACCCTCGAACAGACGGGCCCATTCGGCGCCCATGTGGTCGAACAGCTCAACGTCGCATTGGTGGTTGAGGAAGGCATCAACCTTAAGGACGTTACCGGCCTTTACGATGCCGTCATGGCGAATACGATCCTCAAGCTCCTGCATGGCGCAACCCCTTCTCGCGGCAACGATACCGCGCGATTAATAAACGTTGTTCGATAGTCTACCACGGACCGACCCCCGCCCGCCCCACAAGCCGCATCGCACCATAAAGCTGCAAGACCAGTAGATAGGCCCAATTCGTGGCAGACGGCCTCCCAACGCGCTAATGACGGGCGCGCATCCTCACCAAACGCACCATGGCGAGCGCAAAGCCAACAGCGGCCACAGCCATCAACACATAGAACACCGAACGGAAACCAAACAGGAACACATCCGGACGTCCTGCAACAAAACTGGTCACGGCCTCGCCCATCGCCACGCTCATCTGCCCATAAAGGATATGCGAACCTGCCGTAATACCCAGCGCCATGCCCGCATAGCGCGCCAAGCTGCCCAAGCTACCTGCAAAGCCAAGCGCCTCGCGCGGAGCCGAGCCCATGTACAGCGAGTTGTTGGGGCTCTGGAAAATCGACGTACCGCACGACATAAATGCGACGCAGCACACGATCACAGGGATAGAAGAGTGCTCGTCGAGCGTGCTTACTGCAAAGAGACCGCACACGTACACGCCCAGGCCGGCCGCCGTGGGACCCTCGCAGCCAACACGGTCCGAAACCGTTCCCGAAAGCGGGCCGATAAAGGCATTCACCATTGGCAGCGCCAAAAAGAGCAGTCCGGAAATGTCGGAACCAAAGCCGTGGGCGTCCTGAAAATAGAACGGCAGGATAAACTCGGATGCGCCAATGCCAACAAACACGATGAGCATGCAGGCAAGATTGATGGTGAAGGCCGAATTTGCAAAGCAGCGACGCGCGGCCTCCGCCAGCGACATGGGGCGCTCGCCGGCCTCCGGCTTAACATGCGGCAGCGTGTAGAGCCCCACGATAAACGAGATGACGCCAATGGGCAGGTTGATGAGGAAGATGCTCTCCCAAGGAAAGCTTGCCACCAGCATGCCGCCGAGCACGGGGCCACACATCATGCCGAAGGCCACAAAGGTCGCGAGAATGCCCATGGCACGGCCTCGTTCGCGCGCCGGAAACGACTCGGTGATGATACCCATGTTGTTAGCCATGGCCGCCGCGCAACCGGCGCCCTGAACAATGCGTGCCAGGATAAGAACCTCGAGCGAGGGCGAAAGGCCGCACAGCAGCGAACCGACCGAAAAGACGGTGACGCCCAGCTGAAACACATTCACCTTGCCGCGCACGTCGCCCAGACGGCCAAACGGCAACATAGCCACGCACGTCGCAAGCAGATACACAGAGCTTACCAGCTGAATGCGATCGAGGCCCACACCCAGCTCTTTTTGCATCACGGGCAGCGCCACGGTCACGACGGTCGAATCCAGACACACCATAAACGTCATGATGAGCACGGTAAACAGAATCGCCCATTTGTTCTTGCCATGGGTATCGCCCTCAAGGGCAATGTGCTCGCGGCGCAGCTGCTCTGCAGTTTTCTCCATATCCATCCTTTCGAGTGGTGCAACGCAAAAACGGGGCCCCAATCGCCTGCGAACAGTCGCGATTGGGGTCCCGCCTACGGAATCGGAACTATATGTCACCGGAACCCCAAGAGGCTCCGTCGCTTCATACGAGAAGCTAGCCTAGCACTGCTCGAGCGCCTGCTCAAGGTCGGCAATCAGATCGGCCGTGTCCTCGAGGCCGCACGACAGGCGCACCATGTCGGCGGAGATGCCGCAGGCGATGAGCTCCTCATCGTTCATCTGACGGTGCGTGGCGTTAGCGGGATGCAGGCAGCAGGTGCGAGCATCGGCCACATGCGTGGCGATCTGGGCGAGTTTAAGGCTCTTCATAAAGGTCTCGGCCGCCGCGCGACCACCGTTAAAGCCAAAGCTCACGACGCCGCAGGTACCGTTGGGCATGTACTTCTGAGCCAGGTCATAGTACTTATCGCCCTCCAGGCCTGGATAGCTCACGAAGCGCACCTTGGGATGGCTCTGCAAGAACTTGGCAACGGCCAGGCCGTTCTCGCAATGACGCGGCATGCGCACATGCAGGCTCTCGAGCGAGCTGTTCAAGAAGAACGCCGCCTGCGGGTTCTGCATGGGGCCGAGGTCGCGCATGAGCTGAGCGGTTGCCTTGGTAATGAAGGCACCCTCGCGACCGAACTTCTCGGCATACGTCACGCCGTGGTAGCTCTCGTCGGGCGTGGTGAGACCCGGGAACTTGTCTGCATGGGCCATCCAGTCAAACTGGCCGTGGTCAACGATCACGCCGCCCAGGTAGGCAGCATGTCCATCCATGTACTTGGTGGTGGAGTGCGTAACGATGTCGGCGCCCCACTCAAAGGGACGGCACATCACGGGCGTCGGGAAGGTGTTGTCGACCATCAGCGGCACGCCGTGGTCATGTGCGGCCTTGGCAAAGCGCTCAATATCGAGCACGGCAAGGGCGGGGTTTGCGATCGTCTCGCCAAAGACGAGCTTGGTATTGGGCTCAAAGGCCGCCTCCAGCTCCTCGTCGGTGCAGTCGGGGGCGACGAACGTGCAGGTCACGCCCATGCGGCCCATGGTGTGGGCGAGCAGGTTATACGTACCGCCGTAAATGGCAGAGCTCGCGACCACATGATCGCCGGCACCGACCACGTTAAAGATCGCGAGGAAATTCGCAGCCATGCCCGAGCTCGTGAGCATCGCAGCGGTGCCGCCCTCCATCTCGCAGATCTTGGCGGCAACGAGATCGCACGTGGGGTTCTGCAAACGGCTGTAGAAGTAGCCCGACTCCTCTAGGTCAAACAGCTTGCCCATGTGCTCGGACGTGTCGTACTTCCACGTGGTGGACTGGTAGATGGGCACCTGGCGCGGCTCGGCATCTCCCGGGTGATAGCCGCCCTGAACACATGTAGTTCCGATGGTCTGCTCGCTCATATCTAGCTCCCTTGCCTGGGTTACGTTTTATTCGGTTCACGATACCGCTACCCTGCACCCCTCTCAACCCATCCCCAAGGTAGGTTAAGGGACAAATTGATCAGAGGTATTTATCTCAAGCCTTGGGCATTTGCTCGATAGATAAAAACGAGGCATACATGAAGCTCTCGATGATTACATGCCCCGTCACGGGTACCATAGGCGGGTACACCGTAACCAAGGAGACAACGATGAAGCAAATCGATACGGCCCAGCTCGACATCACCGCCTGTCAGGCTCAGGCTGCCGAATACCACGCCCGTGGCTTTAACTGCGCCCAGGCCGTCGCCTGCACGCTCGCGCCCGCTGTCGGGCTCGACCCCCAGGTCGCCTTTACCCTCACCGAGGGCTTTGGCGCCGGCATGGGCGGTATGACCGAGACCTGCGGCGCCATCTCGGGCGCCGTGGCCATCATGGGCTTTGTAATGAGCGATGGCATTGAAAACCCCAAGACCAAGGGCCAGACCTACAAGCTGTCGCGCGAGATTGCCAAGCGCTTTGGCGAGAAGAACACGACGACCGTCTGCGGCACGCTCAAGGGCATCGGATCGGACAAGGGTCCGCTCCGCAGCTGTCCCGGTTGCATCGACGATGCCGTCGAAATCGCCTGTGATGTACTAAAGCAGCTCGCCGAGTAAACGGCAGCGACATAAAACGACGGTCGGCGTGCTTGGGATCCGTCCAAAAGCACGCCGGCCGTCGCCGTTAGAACTCGGCAAATTCGGGAGTGCTGACCTCAATCTCTTCGCGCCCCGCCATAAGCTCGCGCATCTTAGCGCAAAACGACTCCTGCTCCCCCGCCTTAAACACCAAATGAAGTGTCACGGCATCCGCGTACTCGGTATCCGAAACCTTGGCACCGGAATCCTGGGCCAAGCGAAGCACCTGCTCATACTGCGGATAGGCCACATGCACGTCAACAGGCACGACACTCGTCATCTCGACGATCTGCCCGGCCTCCTGAGCCGCGGCCACCGCCGCTTGCGTCGCCGCAGTATAGGCGCGAACCAGGCCGCCCGGCCCCAACAGCGTGCCGCCAAAATAGCGCGTCACTACGCAGCAAACATTTTTGAGCTCCGCACCGCGCAACACCTCGAGCGTCGGCATACCGCTCGTGCGGCTCGGCTCACCATCATCGCTCTGGCGCTCGCGTCCATCGACCAAAATCCACGCGGGAACATTGTGTCGAGCGTCGTAATGACGCTTGCGAACCATCTCGATAAAGGCATTCGCCTCATCCTCGGACTCAATATGGACCAGCTGGGCAATAAACCGGCTCTTGCGGTCCACAAACTCGCCCGAAGCCTCAATATTCGATTGCAGAGTAAAATAGCTGTCCAACAAAGCCCCTCAACAAAATAAAGCGCAGCAACAAACAGCCTCAATAATACGATAACCCTAGTAAAAAGAATGACAACGCCGATGATTCCGTCAACGAAAGCGAGAACCCGTCAGCGCGAGCAAGGTGCCTTGAAAGCCGAGGGCATTGACCTTATGGTCATGCCCGAAGGCTTGAAAGGCAGATTGCCGCGCTGACGGGTTCGCAGCGTCAACAAAGTGCCGAGTGGGCCGATAAGCCGGGTTCTGTCGTGAACGGTCATTTATCTTGTCTGCACGTTACCATGCAGCTCCACGCACGCTACCCGAACGCGGACCGGGCCGGCCCATAGCGTTCCTATTCGCGCTTGCTCCGGATGGGGCTTGCCAAGCCGCCGTGTTGCCACGACGCTGGTGGTCTCTTACACCACCGTTTCAGCTTTTCCCTTTACGCCTTGCGGCGCAGGTGGGAGTCTTCTTTTCTGCGGCGCTTTCCGTCGGATCACTCCGCCCGGCCGTTAGCCGGCATCCCGCCCTCTGGAGCCCGGACTTTCCTCACGCGTACTGCATGCAGCACATCGCGCGACCGTCTGGCCCACTCAGCAGTGCAAAAGTGTAGCACACCGTTACCGCAGGCAATGGCACAACGCAAACGCTCGACACGATAAACCAAGAACCGCCATGCGCTACAATGGTCCTGTCGATGGGCAACGTCGTCAGTCGAGACGCGACCGCGCTCCGCACCCCTCCGTCTACTCGGTGTGTTCCCGCCTCCTCCCCGAGGCGGGATGTCGGCTTTTTTCATGCACCGACAATCCAATAGCCTGTGGACAGCCCGGCAGCATTGCGCATCTCGGCGCCAAATGCAAAAAGGGACCCGTCCATTACGGACGGATCCCTTAAAACAAGTGATCGTCAAACCGATTTACTCGGCGTCGGTCTCCTCGTCCTTCTTCTCGGAAGGCAGCGGGGTAACCTCGATCTCGACGCCCAGAGTCTCAGCAGCAGACTTCATGGACAGGGAGATACGACGACGGTCGAGGTCGATCTCCATGACCTTGACCTGAACCTTGTCGCCAACGTGGGTGACCTGAGAAGGCTGGTCCACGTGCTTGTTGGCCATCTCGGAGATGTGCACCAGGCCCTCGATGCCCTCGCCCAGGTCGACGAAAGCGCCGAACGGGACAAGCTTGGTCACAGTGCCCTCGACGATAGCGCCGACGGGGTACTTCTTGACCAGTGCGCGCCACGGATCCTCGGTGGTCTGCTTGAGACCCAGGGAGATGCGCTCGCGGTTGAGGTCGACGTCGAGAACCTCGACCTCGACCTCCTGGCCGACCTTGACAACCTCGGAAGGATGGTTGACGTGGTTCCAGGAGAGCTCGGAGATGTGGATGAGGCCGTCGATACCGCCGAGGTCGACGAAGGCGCCGAAGTCGACGATGGAGGAAACGGTGCCCTGGAGACGCATGCCAGACTTGAGCTTGGACAGGATCTCGGAGCGCTCGGCCTTACGGGACTCCTCGAGCACGACGCGACGGGAGAGGACAACGTTGTTGCGGTTGCGGTCCATCTCGATGACGCGGGCCTCGATGCGGGTGCCCATGTAGGAGGTGAGGTCCTTGACGCGACGGAGGTCGACGAGGGAAGCGGGCAGGAAGCCACGCAGGCCGATGTCGAGGATCAGGCCGCCCTTGACAACCTCGATAACCTCGCCCTCGACGTTCTCGCCGGAGTTGAACTTCTCCTCGATGCGGTTCCAAGCACGCTCGTACTCGGCACGCTTCTTGGACAGGACCAGACGACCGTCCTTGTCCTCCTTCTGGAGAACGAGGGCCTCGATGGGATCACCGAGTGCAACGATGTCTGCAGGGTTAGCGTCCTTGCGGATGGACAGCTCGCGGACCGGGATAACGCCCTCGGACTTAAATCCGATGTCAACGAGCACCTCGTCATGCTCGATCTTAACGACAGTGCCGTTAACGAGATCTCCCTCATCAAAGTCGGTAATCGTACCGTCGATGAGGTTGTTCATCTCCTCCTCGTTGACATCGTCAAGAGAGAAAATGGACGAGTTCTGAATCTCACTCAAAGGTGGACCCCTTTCGAACTACGGGGCCCCGATTGCTAGGACCTACAGAAGGGTGCGACAAGCACACAACGTTTAGGAACACTCGGGAGCCGACAGATACTGATGTGACGCTTATGCAATCACGTCCGTATAGATTACGGGGAAATCACTTCGATTTCAAGCGTGAACTGCGATTTTTTACTCGTATGGAGACTTTTTCGCAATCTTGTGAACGACTGTCTCCACAAGTTGACGATAAGCAGTGAAGCATACTGCTTTGGGGTAAAGTATCCCAGACATACGATTCTGGAACGATTTTTCGAGAAAGGTGCCCGCGTGCTCAAAGCAGTCGTTTTCGATATGGACGAGACGCTTCTTAGCATTAACCTCAATGCGTTCATCCTTCGCTATTTTAAGGATGTCTCATCGATGCTCGCGGATATCGGACGTCGCAGCCGCGGGGGCACGATGGCACGCCTCGGCACCATCCTGGTCGACCTCAACGCCAATCGCCGCAGCGGCACGGACAACCGCACCAATCTTGAGTTTTACCAAGAAGAGGTCAAGCGCCGATGCGGGATTTGCCTCTCCGATCCCCTCATCTACGAGGCGTTTACCTACTACGACCGCGAAGTTCTTCCGTACAAGAATGACGAACTCATCAACGCCCATGCCATGCCGGGCGCACACGCCGCGCTCCAGGCCGTACAGGACGCAGGGCTGCGCTGCGCGCTCTTTACCAACCCCAGCTTTCCGCAGGGGGCCATCGAGTGCCGCATGGGTTGGGGCGACCTGGCCGACGCCCCCTTTGAGCTCGTCACGCACATGGGAAACGCCACCCGCTGCAAGCCTGATGCCACCTACTATCTAGAGCAGCTTCAGGTGATGGGGCTCGAACCGCACGAGGTCCTTATGGTGGGCAACGATCCCAAACGCGACTTCCCTAGCCCCGCCTGCGGCATTCAGACTGCCTATGTAGGCCAGGGCAAGCCCAACCGAGTCACCTGGCGCGGAACCATGGAAGGCTTCGCCCGCGACTTTAACGCCGTAGTAGAAGCCTTCTACGAACACCAAGTAGCCGACGAACTAAGCTAGCACACTTGGGTTTTGCCGATCATGATGTTGAGGATCTCGACGTCGGTGTCCTTCATGCCTACACGGCCCACATAGCCCATGCTGGCAATCGTCTCCTCCACCGTATCCTGGATCAGGCCCTCGCCGGCACGGAAGCCGCGGCCCTGCATGGCCATATCGTGGCCCAGAATCGCTGCATCGACAGCAGCCGAAATCTTGGCGGCGCAACTTGCCTTGGCGCCATCGCACACGATGCCGCCCACGTTGCCGAGCGTATTGGAGACCGTCGCACCGATCTGCTCGCGCGTGCCGCCGCACAGCCAGGTAATCGCAGCGCCGGCACCACACGCAGCGCAAATAGCACCGCAAAACGCCGAGAGCGCACCAATATAGCTCTTGATGTGCACGGCAATAAGGTCGGACAGTATCACGGCGCGCACCAGACGCTCGTGGTCGCAGCGCAGGTAGTCGGCATATTCCATGACGGGCAGCGCGCAGGTAATGCCCTGGTTGCCCGAGCCGCACACAATGGCGACCGGCAGCGCGCAGCCGTTCATACGGGCATCGGAGCCGGCGGCCGCACGCGCACGCGCACGGCAGGCGACGTCATCGGCACGAGCGCCCAGCAGCGTACGGCCCACCTCGGCGCCCCAAGCGTGCGCGAGGCCCTCGGCACTGATCGCGCCGTTCAGCTCAATCTGACGCTCGACGGCCGCGCGGGCATCCTCAATGTCGCCGGCCTCGATAAAGTCGATGATGGACTCGATCGACATGGGTGTGTCGGCCTTATCCGCCGCCCGCTCGGCCACCACGCGCTCGGCGCAGGCGGCACACTCCCCCGCCGACTTGCCGCATACCGGAATACCGTCGAGCGTATGGCACGTGACATTGGTGTGGTGATCGGTAATCTCGACGACCGCGGTATGGCCACCAGCCGTGGCAGTCACCTTGATGTAGAGGTTGGGCACGCCCTCGACGAGCGACACATCACAGTAGTCGGCGTCGACAAGCAGCTCAGTCACGCGAGCACGATCCGCATCGTCAACGCTCTCGAGCACCTCGAGCGCGCTCTTGGCGTCACCGCCCACCGCACCCAGCACGGCCGCGGCCTCAATACCGTGCATACCGCCCGAGTTGGGCACGGTCACGCTCTTAACGTTCTTGATGATGTTGCCCGAGCAGGCAACATCCATATGTTCGGGTTCGCAACCGAGCGTCTGGCTCGCCAGCGCCGCCGCATAGGCAACGGCAATGGGCTCGGTGCAGCCAAGCGCACAGACAAGCTCGCGGTTCAAAACATCGCAAAACGCGGCATCACGGATGGAATCGGTAGGCATAGGTATCTCCTGCTTGCATAACGGGCTGGACTCTCAAAAAAGTTGGCTCCTTTATTTGATAACAATGCATCAAAAACCGCAACCACGGTTCCGGCGGACGGCGCTCAAGCACAAATTGGCGGCATTATTCATGAGAGGCCGGTCTTGTTGCCTGCTAAAGCGTTTGACCAAAAAACGCCCGAGTGTTTACGCAAAAGTCGCGCTATCATGCAGTCGAACGCGGTAAAACCTTTAGCAATTCCGCCGCACGGACCAGAGAGGAACCACTCATGAAGATTGGTATCGGTAACGACCACGCCGCCGTCGAGCTCAAGAACATCATTTCCGAGCACCTGAAGGAGCGCGGATGCGAGGTCGTGAACTTTGGCACCGACACCTCCGAGAGCTTTGATTACCCCATCGCCGGCTACAAGGTGGGCAAGGCAGTTGCCAACGGCGACGTCGACCTGGGCATCCTGATCTGCGGCACCGGCGTCGGAATCAGCCTGGCCGCCAACAAGGTCGAGGGCGTTCGTGCCGTCGTGTGCTCCGAGCCCTTCAGCGCCAAGCTCTCGCGCATGCACAACAACACCAACGTGCTCGCCTTTGGCGCCCGCGTCGTGGGCTCCGAGCTCGCCAAGATGATCGTCGACGAGTGGCTCGACGCCGAGTTTGAGGGCGGCCGTCACGAGCGTCGCGTTAACCTCCTCAACGAGATCGACCACACGCGCGGCCTTAAGATCGTCGACGAGGCCTAAAGATTCACAAAGCCATACGACGCTAACGCCAGCCCCCGCCCGGAAGAAACATCCGGACGGGGGCTCTTTAGTAGATTTGTGGGGGTTTACCAAAAGTCTACTGGAATAAAAAGGGCGCCGCGGATGAAGTTCCGCGGCGCCCAAGCCACACGCTAACAGCTTTAAGGAGTCAAAGCTGGTTTAGCCAAAAAAGCGCTTGATCTCGATCTCGGCGTTCTCCAGGCAGTCGGAGCCGTGGATCACGTTGGCGTTGACATCGACAGCAAAGTCGCCGCGAATGGTGCCGGGGGCAGCATCAAGCGGGTTGGTGGCGCCCATAAGGGTGCGCATCTTGGAGACAGCGGAGAGGCCGGAAACGACCATCTTGACGACCGGACCGCTCGTCATAAAGTCGCAGAGACCGCCAAAGAAGGGCTTGTCGGCCAGATGGGCGTAGTGCTCCTCGACGGTAGCGCGCTCGAGCGTGGTCATCTCCATGCGCTCGATAACAAGGCCGCTGCGCTCAATGCGAGCAACGATCTCGCCGATCTTGCGATCGCGCACGGCGTCGGGCTTAATCATGATGAAGGTCTTCTCGATAGCCATAAGGTAGCCTTTCAAGTAGGTTCGCGCGTGCCCAAGTCCCATTCCGGCACCCGCCTGGACTGCATCGTAACAGAGTTCTAGCTGCAGTTAAACAAAAAGCCGTTTATTGAAGCGTTATTATTTATTAAAACGCTCCATATGTGTCACTTCTGTTTCGAAGCCCGACTAGAGTACCATCCGTCCCACTTTCAACTGCAACGAACAGAACGGGCGGTCGATTGTCGCCCGTGAACGCACCCCCTTCACAACCTGCGCAAATGTCCTACAGAAGTTCTCGACAAGCTCCTTCCTTCTCTATAACAAAACGGGTGCCCACCGTAGCGGGCACCCGTAAAGGCAAAATATGATGAACACACCAGACAGACGCATCCAATAAGCTAATTAGCTCCGTGGCCCATCTCGACGACCTTGGATAACGATCCAAACACGCCTTCGTCGGCCACGAGCTGCGCCTCGGCACGCTGCAGCTGCACGGCAACGGCGGCAGGGGCGGTACCGCCCTCGGTCGTGCGCGCGGCGACAATCGACGGGATATCGAGCGCCTCGGTAATATCGCGCTCAAAGAGCGGGCTTGCCTCCTGGAACACCTCAAACGGCAGGTCCTCAAGATTGCAGCCGCGCTTCTCACACATCAGGACCAGGTGCCCCACCACGGCATGTGCCTCGCGGAACGGTAGACCGCGCTTTGCCAGGTAATCGGCAACATCGGTGGCGGCAAGGTGCCCCACGCCGCACTCGCGCGCCATGGCATCCTCGTTGACGGTCCAGGTCGAAATCATTCCGGCCATAACGGACAGGCACTGCATGAGCGTATGGGCGGTATCGAGCGCGCCCTCCTTGTCCTCCTGCAAGTCCTTGTTATAAGCGAGCGGCAGGCCCTTCATGGTTACCAGCAGCTGCACCAGGTTGCCGTACACGCGACCGCTCTTACCGCGGATAAGCTCGGCAAAGTCGGGATTCTTCTTCTGCGGCATGATAGACGAGCCGGTGGAGTAGGAGTCTGAAAGCGTGATAAAGCCAAATTCGGAGCTCGACCACAGCACGATCTCCTCGGAAAGACGCGACAGGTGCATCGCCATGACGGATCCGGCGTAATGCAGATCGAGCAGGAAATCACGGTCGGAAACCGCATCGAGCGAGTTGGGAATCACGCCCGCAAAGCCAAGTTCGGCAGCCGTCATCTGGCGATCGAGCGGATAGCTCGTACCGGCAAGCGCGGCAGCACCCAGCGGGCAGTTGTCAGCGGCATCAAAGGCGGCCTTCAGGCGCGTAAAGTCGCGCGCGAACATCCAGGAATACGCCAGCAGATGATGCGAGAGCAGCACGGGCTGAGCGTGCTGCATATGCGTGTAGCCCGGAAGAATCACCTTGTCGTACTTCTTGGCCGCATCCACCAGCACATGGCGCAGCTCAAGATTGGCCTCCATGAGCTCCTTGGCCAGCGCCTTGACGCCCAGGCGTGTATCGGTCGCCACCTGGTCGTTGCGCGAACGCCCAGTATGCAAGCGCTTGCCAGCCTCGCCGATACGACGCGTCAGCTCGCTTTCGATGGACATATGAATGTCCTCGTCGTTGATATCAAAGGTGAAGTTGCCGGCATCGATATCCTGTTCGATTCCGGTCAGGCCCTCGGCAATCGCCTGCTCGTCCTCGGCACTGATGATGCCTTGGGCCGCCAGCATCTTGGCATGCGCCTTAGAACCGGCGATATCCTGCTTATAGAGATGTTTGTCAACCGGCAGCGACGCGCCAAACTCCTGCGTGACCTCGGCCACTCCCGCCTCAAAACGACCGCCCCAAAGAGCCATGGAACCGTCCCCTTTCTCCAAATACCAAAACAAGCGCCCAAAGCAATGAGCCCTGTCGCTAAAGCGATTTTTCAACCGCAAGTTTTACACATTCCCCACCGTGCACGGGGCCATGTAGCTAATATGCAAAGAAGTGACGCACGAGGCACTTGGTGCCCAACGTCTCCCTCCGGATGTTGCCTTGCGAACCATCGATCCAGGCCTTCAGGCTCATAGGAACATCCTCGACCTTTGCAGCATCGAACTCGGGCGCGAGGGCAAGCAAGGCATGCGCGATAGCGTTGAACATAATGGATACTCCTCATATATATAGGCACAGAGCCGCCAAATTGATAGAAGGAGCCCCGCCGGACAACCCCGGCGGGGCTCGGACTCAGCCGTAGACGCGGCATCATTTATGCGGGCGGAACGTAGGGGCCACCGATGTTAAGAAGTGTCAGCAAGCATAACGAAAGGTAGGGACCCCGTGCGCCCGTTATGTATCACGCGGATGGGCCGCGCGGATACCAAGGGAAGGAGGCGCTAGGCCTGGGCGGCAGCGGAGCTGGGACCCTGGACCTTTGCCCACGTCTTGAGCGACAGCGTATCGATCTCGATAAAGCCGGCGCTGGCCTTCTCGTCAAACGTGGTGTCGCGGTCGTAGGTAGCCAGACCGTAGTCATACAGGCTAAACGGGCTCTTGCGACCGACGACATGGCAGTTGCCCTTAAAGAACTTCAGACGGACGGTACCGGTCACGAACTTCTGGGTATCGGCCATAAAGGCATCGAGCGCGTTCTTGAGCGGGCTGTACCACTGGCCGTTGTACACGGCGGTGGCCCAATCCTGCTCGAGCTTGATCTTGGTCTTGAGCAGGTCGCCCTCGACGCAAATGTCCTCAAGTGCCTTGTGGGCGGTGATGAGCGTCAGGGCGCCGGGAACCTCATAGCACTCACGGCTCTTGAGGCCCACCAGACGATCCTCGACCAGGTCGAGACGGCCAAAGCCGTTGTCACCAGAGATCTTGTTGAGGGCGATGACGATCTCGGAGAGTTTCATCTTCTTGCCATCGACGGCGACGGGCTTGCCCGCCTCAAACTCAATCTCGGTGTAGGTCGGGGTGTCCGGCGTGTCCTCGGGGTTCTTGGTCATAACCCAGGCGTCGTCGAGCGGCTCGTTCCAGGGATCCTCCAGGTGACCGCACTCGATGGCGCGACCCCACAGGTTGTCGTCGATGGAATAGGGGTTGTCGTTGGCGCCCTCGGGAACCGGCACGTTGTGGGCGTGAGCATAGGCAACCTCATCGGGACGGCACTTCAGATCCCACTCGCGAACCGGGGCGATAACCTTAAGCTCGGGGTCGAGGGCCTTGACGGCAGCCTCAAAACGAACCTGGTCGTTACCCTTGCCGGTGCAGCCGTGGGCGACGTAGGTCGCGCCAAACTCGTGAGCGACCTCGACAAGCTTCTTGGCGAGCAGCGGGCGAGACAGCGCGGAGAGCAGCGGGTACTTGTTCTCGTACATGGAGTTTGCGGCGATGGCCTTAGTCAGGAACTCATCGGAGAACTCGTCGCGCAGGTCGAGCACCTGGCAATCGAGAACGCCCAGGTCAAGCGCCTTCTGCTTCTTGGCATCCAAGCCGGTCTCCTCCTGGCCCACGTTGCCGCAGACGCAAACGACATCGAGATTCTTCTCGTCCTGGAGCCACTTGACACATACGGATGTATCAAGACCACCGGAATATGCGAGAACGACTTTTTCCTTGCTCATGGCTGTTTCCTTTCGCCCTTGGTAGCTAGTTAGAACATCGGTCAGTTGCAAGTCATTTCGAGGTCAAAAAACCGTGCAATATCAGGTTAAATAGCAAAAAGCAGCACAGCATGCCCTAGAAACATGCGTTTATATCGTGCTAAAACCCAACGACCTCAAAATGACTCTGTTGGGGCATTTCACCCCATACGAACAGAGACGATTGTTATCGTCGTCGGGAAATTGCGCGCTGGCGTCGGATGGCATTATCTGCAGTGGTGATGATCTTTACGAACTGCATCTGCCTCTCCTTTCACCTATCGCCGGGCGCAATTCTAATATCGTAAACGGTACCTTTTCTTCGGTAAGCGGTTGTATTTCCGTCTCCGTTTTCGATGGTCGCTATATTACGCTAAAGTGCCCGCAGCACAAGCGACAAATTCAAATTTCTGAAAAGTTTTTTCATTACTTTGTGAAGCGTGGTGCAAATACGCTCCGTTCCTGCGACAATACGCTCAGTTACTGGTTGATGGTTATAACGTCTGAAACAATTTCGAAACGAAAGGCGCGCTTTTATGCAAACTTACGAATCGGACACCAATATCGGAAGCATTAAGATTCTCGCCGTCGACATGGACAAGACGCTGCTCACCGACAAGCGCGTGTTGCCGCAGGGTCTTGATGAGCGCCTGGACAAGCTCGCCGACGCAGGCATTGTATTCTGCCCCGCCAGCGGACGCCCCGCCCCCAAACTCGAGGAAATGTTCGAGAACATTAAGAACCGCCTTGCTTTTTGTCCCGACAACGGAGCCTGCGTCATCTATCGCGGCAGCTATATCTATAAGAGCAACATCGATGTGGCGCTGTATCAGCAGGTGCTTGCTCGTGCCTCGGAGGACCCGCGCGCCGTTCCCGTCCTGTGCTGCTACGACGAGTTCTATGTGCTCGCCCGCGACCATCAATACCACGACGAGATCAGCGTCTACTACAACACGATCAACTATGTCGACACCTTTGAGGGCCTTGATATCGAGTCCAATAAGATCTCGATCTTTTTCCCCGCCTACGATGCCGAGCCCGCGTTCCGCGAGACCTATAACCCCGCGTTCTCGGATCAGCTCTATGTCACCAATGCCGGCCGCGAGTGGATCGACTTTATGAACCTGGGTGTCGACAAGGGCGCCGGCGTCGCGCATCTGTGCGAGCAGCTGGGCATTGATATCGCCGATGCCGCCGCCGTGGGCGATACGTACAACGACATCCCCATGCTGGAGCGCGTCGGGCATAGCTTTATCGTGGATAATGCCGAGGAGCACATGAACGCGCACGCCAAATGGCGTATTCCGAGCAACAACGACGGGGGCGTACTGACGCTCATCGACGCCATCCTGGCGGCTCGGTAACGTGGCTCGTCGGACCTGGCCGGGCGGCGCGGATTAGTTTTTCGTTCGGTCAGGTCCTGGGCTCGCTCGGAAAGCACATTAAGTGCTTTCCGGCTCGTGCGGAATCTACGAAAAACTAATCCGCGCCGCCCGGCCAGGTCCTAGGTTTACTTTCCTGCCGCCAAGATGGCGTCTTGAGTGTCTAGATACTTAGCTGAAATGATTTGAGCAGAGGGGAGCCCCTTGTTGGAAGGGGCTCCCCTCTGTTTTGGTTACTGTGGGACAAATTAATCAGTAGTGTTTGTCCCAAATCTTAAGTATGTGGGGGCTTGCGTCTTGGGCGAGCTTGCCTTACGGAGTGCTTCCCTATTTCGCGTCGGCCCAGGTTATGCCGGTGCTGGCTTCGGCGATCAACGGTACGCGGAGGTCTACTACGTGTTCCATGACGTCGCGGACCATGGTGGTTAGGCGCTCGACTTCGTTGACGGGGCACTCAAAGTCCAGTTCGTCGTGTACCTGCAAGATCATGTGGGCGGCAAAACCCTCTTCTTCCAGGCGGCGGCTCACGCGGGCCATGGCGATCTTGATGATGTCGGCCGCGGTGCCCTGCATGGGGTGGTTCATGGCCGTGCGCTCGCCAAAGCCGCGGAGTTGCGGGTTTTTGGCCTTGAGCTCCGGAATATGACGCCGGCGGCCGTACATGGTCTCGGCGTAGCCCGTCTGCTTGGCACGTGCCACCACGCTGTCGAGGAACGTACGCACACCCGGGTAGGCCTCGTAGTAGCGGTCGATCATGTCGCGCGCCTCGGCCATCGAGATGTGCAACGACTGCGACAGACCGTAGGCCTGCTGACCGTACACGATGCCAAAGTTCACGGCCTTAGCGCGGCTGCGCAAGTCGGGCGTCACCTCGGAAACCGGCACGCCAAACACGCGCGCGGCCGTCTCGGCATGGAAGTCTTCACCCTCGTTAAAGGCGCGCACCAGGTGCTCGTCTCCCGAAAGATGCGCCAGCAAACGCAACTCAATCTGCGAGTAGTCCACCGCCAAAAAGACGCTGCCCTCGCCCGCCGAGAACGCCGTCTTGACGGTACGCCCCAGCTCCGAGCGCGTCGGAATGTTTTGCAGATTGGGGTCGCTCGAAGACAGGCGCCCCGTCGCGGTGATGGTCTGGTTGTACGTGGTGTGCACACGCCCGTCACCACGGCGCAGCGGGCCCAGCGTGTCCAGATAGGTCGACTTAATCTTGGACTTCTCACGCCAGTCCAAAATCAGGCGCACGATCTCGTGGTCGCGGGCAAGGTCGCTCAGCACCTTGGCGTTGGTCGAATAGTAGCCGCGCTTGGTCTTTTTGAGGCCCTTGGTCGGAAGTCCCATAACATCAAACAGCACGTGCGAGAGTTGCATGGGGCTGCCGATGTTAAAGGTCTCGTCGCCGGCCAGGTCGCGAATGCTGCGCTCGACCTCGGCAATCTGGGTCGCCAGGCCCTCGGACAGACTGTGCAGGCGGTCGGGGTCCACGAGCATGCCCGCGCGCTCCATCTTGGCAAGCACCGGCACGAGCGGCATCTCGATCCCATCGAACACGTTGGCGGCGTTCTCGCGGGCCATGCGGTCACGCAGCGGTGCAACCAGCGCCAGCGTCAAGGCCGCCGTGCGAGCGGCGGGCGCAGGAGCGTCCTCGCCAGCACCCTCTGCGCCGCGCGCCGCAGGCAGCGCCATCTGCAGATACGTATCGGCCAGATACACCTCATCAAACTCGGAGCGGTCGGAATCCAACAGGTAGGCGGCAACAACGGTATCGAAGATGCGCGTGGAATCGACTGCCAGCGGATCCATGAGCTCGAGCTCAGAAGAATCGATGGGCGAAAGCTCATGCAGAAGCGCCTTCATATCCGGGCTCGCCACACGGCCTTTCATAAACAGACGCGCGAGCACGCCGGCAATCACGCCGTGGGCGAAGTTGAAGCCCTCAACCTCAGCCGCCGCACCGCTGTCGCCCTCCTCGAGCGCAAACAGGCCCTTGGACGTCGCCAACCACAGCGTGCGCGTCAGCCCAAAGAGCGCGCCCTCTTCCTTGTCATCGTCCACCACGGCGGCGACCCACTCGCCGGCATCAATCACGCGGGAGACCTCAGCCGCAACGGCACCAAGCGCGCCAGCATCGCCGGCGGCTGCGCGCAAAACGGCGGGAATCTCAAACGTGCCGGCAGCTGCCCCGCCCTCGCCGCCGATCAGCGCCAAGAAACGGTTCTGCATGGCGGTGATACCAAGCGTGCCCAGCGCCGCGGAAACCTCATCGGCGGAAAACGCCGGGAAGGACGTCGCCTCAAAATCGAGCTCAACGGGTGCATCGGTGCGGATGGTCGCCACCTTACGGCTCAGCAGCGCGTCGTCGATGTGTGCGCGCAGGTTTTCTCCCATCTTGCCCTTGACCTCGTCGGCGTGTGCGATGACCTCATCCAGGCTACCGTACTGCGCAATGAGCGCGCTCGCCTTTTTGGGGCCGATGCCCGGCACGCCGGGGATGTTGTCGGACGTGTCGCCCTTCAGACCATAAAAGTCGGGCACGAGCGCCGGCGTGATGCCGTGATACAGATCGTCCACGCTCTCGGGCGTCATGATCGCCACGTCGGACAGGCCCTTGCGGGTCGAGACCACGTTAACGTGCTCGGTCACGAGCTGATACATATCGCGATCACCGGTCACCAGCAGCATGTCGCAGCCGGCCTCCTCACCCAAGCGCGCCATGGTTCCCAGGATATCGTCGCCTTCCCAGCCCTCGGACTGCAGAATCGGCACGTTGAGCGCGGCGAGCAGCTCCTTGATCATGGGGAACTGCGCGTGCAGGTCGGGATCCATGGGCGGGCGCTGCGCCTTGTACTGCGGCAGCATCTCCATACGCACGCGCGGCTTGCCCTTGTCAAACGCCACGACAACGCCGTCGGGATTAAAGGCATCGATCATCTTGAGGAACATGTTCAGAAAACCAAAGATCGCGTTGGTGGGGCGACCGTCCGGCGCGTTCATGGTCGGCGGCACGGCGTGGAAGGCGCGATGCATGAGCGAGTTGCCGTCGATGACGGCAAAGGTACGGCGCTTTTCAGACATATTGAATACCTCGCTTTGGGCTGGGCACGGTTTGCTCACACCAGTTTACACGCTCCCCGCCCCGCGGCCACCGCACATCAGGCTTCCCTGCCGCCGCGGGCCCGCGCGTGATACGATGGCTCACGGTACATCAACCAGCACGATCGATCCGAAAGGAGCCTGCGTCATGGAGCGTCCCAGCGCATGGAAAAAGTACACGCCACAGCAGATCGAGGAGCTCGAGGAGCTTTGCCGCGGCTATAAGCAGTTTTTGAGTGAGAACAAGACCGAGCGCCTGTGCGTCAAGGCCGGCATCAAGATGGCCGAGGAGGCGGGCTACGTCAATCTGGAGACCGTGATCGCCGAGGGCCGCGCGCTCAAGGCCGGCGACAAGGTGTACGCCGCCAACCACGGCAAGGACCTCATGCTCGTCAACCTGGGCACCGCCCCGCTCGAGCAGGGCTTTAACATCCTGGGCGCCCACGTGGACTCGCCGCGCCTGGACCTCAAGCAGAACCCCGCCTTCGAGGCCGGCGACATGGCTTATCTCGACACGCACTACTATGGCGGCGTCAAGAGCTACCACTGGGTCGCTTCCCCGCTCGCACTCGTGGGCGTCATCTGCAAAAAGGACGGCACCACCGTCGACATCAACATCGGTGACAAGGCCGACGACCCGGTCTTTACCATCTCCGACCTGCTGATCCACCTCTCGAGCGAGCAGATGGCCAAGCCCGCCAAGGACGCCGTCGACGCCGAGATCCTCGACGTGATCGTGGGCGGCCGCCCCGTCAAGTTTGACGAGGACGACAAGGACGCTCCCAAGGAGCCCGTCAAGCAGATGTTCCTGGATATCCTCAAGGAGCAGTACGACGTCGAGGAGGAGGACTTCCTCTCCGCCGAGATCGAGGTCGTGCCCGCCGGCCCCGCCCGTGACATGGGCCTCGACCGCTCCATGATTCTGGGCTATGGCCACGACGACCGTGTCTGCGCCTATCCGTCCATGCTCGCCCAGATCAACGTCGCCAACGTGGAGCGCACGAGCATCACACTCATCGTCGACAAGGAGGAGATCGGTTCCGTGGGTGCCACCGGCATGACGAGCCGCTTCTTCGAGAACACCGTCGCCGAGATCATGACGCTCGCCGGCGAGGATAGCCCGCTGGCCCTGCGCCGCGCGCTCGCCCGCAGCCGCATGCTCTCCTCCGACGTGTCCGCCGGCTTCGACCCGGGCTACGCCGGCAAGTTCGAAACCAAGAACGCAGCCTTTATGGGTCGCGGCCTGTGCTTTAACAAGTACACGGGCAGCCGCGGCAAGGGCGGCTCTAACGACGCCGACGCCGAGTATGTGGCCCTCATCCGCGACATCATGGACGAGGCCGGCGTGGACTTCCAGACCTGCGAGCTCGGTCGCGTCAACGCGGGCGGCGGCGGCACCATCGCATACATCATGGCTAAGTACGGCATGAACGTCATCGACTCTGGCGTTGCCGTCCTGTCCATGCACGCCCTGTGGGAGGTCGCTAACAAGGCCGATATCTACGAGGCCTATCGCGGCTACAAGGCCTTCATCGAGCGCGCGTAACCAACCCTTCATCAGTTGCGGTGAAATACAGACTAAACTGGCCCATAAACGGCCAAAACAGACCGTATTCCACCGCAACTTCCTTTTTGGCAGAGGAGAGTCCATGCTGCAGGTCGTCATTTCGCCCGCCAAGCAGATGCGCGCGGCCCAAGATGCTTTTGAAGTCCTGGGCATTCCGCCCTTTGCGCGCGAGACGGCTCGCCTCCACCGCGCACTGCTAGATATCGAGCGGAATGAAGGCAGCGACAGCCTGCAGGCGCTATGGAACGTGAGTGACAAACTGCTGGGGCCTTGCCTCAACACCCTGCATGAGTTCGGGCCCATCCTGAAAAACGGCGATCTCGACAATCCCGCACTCGCCTGTCACCTCTCCCCTGCCGTCATGTCCTACCACGGCATTCAATACCAGAGCATGGCGCCCGAGGTGATGGATTCCGCGCAGCTCGCATGGCTGCAAGACCATCTGTGGATCCTCTCGGGCCTTTACGGGTGCGTTCGCCCCTTTCATGCCGTCGAACCATATCGGCTGGAAATGGGCGCGAAGCTCGCCGTTGACGATGCCCGAGACCTCTATGCGTTTTGGAGCGACAAGCTCGCGCGGGCTATCGCCCCGGCAGGCTCAAACACCACGATCGTCAACCTCGCCAGCGTAGAGTACGCCAAAGCCGTTCTGCCCCATCTCGCGGGCGACGCCACGGTCGTCACGTGCCTCTTTGGCGAAGGCATCCGCAACGGCAAGCCCATCCAGCGCTCGACCGCCAGCAAAAAGGCACGTGGTTCCATGGTGCGCTGGATGGCAGAAAACAAGCTCGAGGATGTAAGCGGGCTCACCGCGTTTGATGTTGGTTATCGTCACTTTCCCGAGCTTTCAAATAAGAACTCTTTGGTCTTCCTGAACGAACAGACCTTGTAGGACCACCGCTACTTTTGAATGTGCTGCCTAGGCACGGCGTCTATTCCGCCAAGCCGTCGGCTTTGGCAACTTCGTTTGTCGAGCCATCTTGGTAGGTAATCTTAACGTGCTCTACCTCGGACACCGCAACACCCGATGGGGGCTCCAAGCGCCATTCCGTCAGCGCGATATCCATCGTCGTGGGCACATCCCCTTGATCTTTGAGCTCGACCGACAGCGTCTTAAGCGACGCATCGAAGGTCACGCGCTCGACCTCTTCACCAGGAATGGAACCGCCGCTCAGCTGCAGCTGGACAAATCCATCGCGCGGATACCAATAGTCGCCCGGCGCGGCAACGGTATTGCCACCCGCGACCTTCACCGTCATTATCGGTAGGCTATCATCAGCCTCGAACTCCCATGCAGCGCCGCCGCGACCACCAAACGTCCAGATACAAACGGCAATCACCAGCACGGCAAGCACCGCAAAACCAATCGCGACAAGGCCATGGTGCGCACGGCTTTCCTCGGCCGATACATCCCATTGCGTCTCTCGATATAGATGCTTGTCTTCCATGTTCGCCTCCCCACAGGCACGCTCGTTAGGCCAATCGTACCCATTCGAGCTATACTTGAGCCCATTACATAAACGGGGAGCTTGCAGGACAAGACGGCAGGCTGAGACTGGGCGCGCCCGCCCTGACCCGCAAACCTGATATGGGTAATGCCAACGAAGGGAGCCGTGCCAATGAGCACACAGACCGAGCCCAAGCTCGTCACGCAAATCGACTTCGCCCGCGCCGGGCAGATCACGCCGCAGATGAAGGAAGTCGCCGAGCGCGAGCATCGCGACCCCGAGTACATCCGCGAGCGCGTGGCCGACGGCCGCATCGCCATTCCCGCCAACATCGTGCACATCAAAAAAGGCATGCGCGCCTTTGGTGTCGGCGAGGGCCTGTCTACTAAGGTCAACGTCAACCTGGGCATCTCGGGCGATAAAGCCGATGCCGCCGAGGAATGGAAGAAGGTCAAGATCGCCGAGGACTTTGGCGCCGACGCCATCATGGACCTTTCCAACTCGGGCAAGACGCGCCAGTTCCGCCAGCAGCTCATCGACGAGACGCCGCTCATGGTGGGCACCGTCCCCATGTACGACGCCATCGGCTACATGGAAAAGCCGCTGGTCAAGCTTACCAAGGATGACCTGTTCGAGGTCGTGCGCGCGCACGCCGAGGACGGCGTGGACTTTATGACCATCCACTGCGGCATCAACAAGTCGGTCACCAAGACCTTTAAGGAGACCGGCCGCTTGATGAACATCGTGAGCCGCGG
The DNA here is from genome assembly GCA_905199605.1 of uncultured Collinsella sp. GTDB lineage: Bacteria > Actinomycetota > Coriobacteriia > Coriobacteriales > Coriobacteriaceae > Collinsella. Next base: position 61,040 of record CAJKHC010000005.1, on the reverse strand, counting down.
CGGCTCGCTGCTGTTTGGCTGGATGGAGGTCACCGGCAACGAAAACCCCTTCTACGAGTACTTTGACGAGCTGCTCGAGATCTGCCACGAGTACGACGTGACGATTTCGCTCGGCGACTCCTGCCGCCCGGGCTGCCTCCACGACTCCAACGACGCCACCGAGACCGCTGAGATGATCGAGCTGGGCAAGCTGTGCAAGCGCGCTTGGGCTGCCGGCGTCCAGGTCATGGTCGAGGGTCCGGGTCACATGGCGCTCGACGAGATCGCCGCCAACATGAAACTGCAGAAGCGCCTGTGCCACAATGCCCCGTTCTATGTGCTCGGGCCGCTGGTGACCGATATCGGCGTGGGTTACGACCACATCACCGCTGCCATCGGCGGCGCCATCTCCGCCAGCTCCGGTGCCGACTTCCTGTGCTACGTGACGCCGGCCGAGCACCTGTGCCTGCCCAACGCCCAGGACGTGCTCGATGGCCTCATGGCCACCAAGATCGCCGCACACGCCGCCGACATCGCCAAGAAGGTACCCCACGCCCGCGACATGGACGACAAGATGGGCCAGGCACGCCGCAAGCTCGACTGGGACTCCATGTGGAAGTGTGCTCTCGACCCGGTCACCGGCAAGAAACGCTACGAAGAATCCCCCGCCGCCACCGAGGGCACCTGCACCATGTGCGGCAAGATGTGCGCCGTCCGCACCGTTAACAAGGTGTTCGAAGGCACGACGATCGACCTCGGCATGGAGGACTAACTCGTCACCGGAGCCACAATCGGTAACATGGTGTTCGTCAATTGTTGACGTGTGAACATTTGCTTACATTTGCGTAAAGATTGCATCGCCCGCCCGGGTTCGACATAGAGTCGGCCCGGGCATCTTTATAATGCTGGCTTAAAGACCCATTTGATTCCGACCGAACAAGGGAGCAAACATGGATCGCAGTAAGGTACCTGCCGTCCTGTCCATCGCAGGATCCGATTCCAGCGGTGGCGCCGGCATTCAGGCCGACATCAAGACCATCACGGCGCACCGCCTGTATGCCGAGACGGCCATCACCGCCATCACCGCACAAAACACGCTCGGTGTCACCGCCGTGCAGAATATCTCCCCTGATATCGTCGCTGCGCAGATCGACGCCGTATTTGACGATATCCGCCCCAGCGCCGTCAAGATCGGCATGGTTTCCTCTGCCGAGATTATCGAGGTTATCGCCGACCGCCTGAGCGCCTGGAACGCGACAAACGTGGTCGTCGACCCCGTCATGGTAGCCACCTCGGGCGCACGGCTGATTGCCGAAGATGCCGCCGAGGCGCTCACCCGCCGCCTGTTCCCACTAGCAACCGTCATCACGCCCAATATTCCCGAGGCCATGGCCCTGCTTGACTACGAGGTCGACTCCGAGCGCACACAGCAAAATGCTGCCATGCTCCTCACCCGCCGCTTTGGTTGCGCATCCCTCGTTAAGGGTGGGCATCTTGTCAACGAGGCCAACGATGTATTGGCCGAACCCGCGCCACTCGATGACGAGGGCAACCATCTGGGCGATCCGCTCACCACGTGGTTCCGCCACAAGCGCATCGAGACCGACAACACACACGGCACCGGCTGCACGCTTTCGTCCGCCATCGCCTGCGCGCTGGCCCAGGGCATGGATCTTGCCGATGCCGTCAACGCCGGCAAGGCCTACCTAACCGGCGCTCTCGCCGCCGGCCTGAACATGGGCAAAGGCTCCGGCCCTGTCAACCACATGTGGCAGTACTAAATAGCCAGTAACCTGCCAAAAAGAGACAGGCTACTTTGCACCAAAAACCGTCGCAACATTCGATGAAAATCGTGCAAACGCGAAAAATCATTAAATGTTGCGACGGTTTGATTTTAGATAGCGGTCGAGCAAAGGACCAGAGCGCCTATTCGTCGGCGAGTTGAATTCCCAACAAACCCGAGAGTGCCAGCGCCTGCTCGGCATTGACCGTCAAGCCACGCAACTCATGGTAATCGCCCGAAACAACGGGCGCTGCAAATGTACAGCGCGACACATCAACGCCGGAAAGCGACGTCTTGAACACATCAACACGCGTCAGGTCACAGCCATCCAGGCGTATCTGACCCAGCTTGGCACCCTGAAACGCAGCCTCTCTCAGACGTGTATCGCATGCTGTCATAGGGCCAATGCGTCCCTCCGAAAGGTTCGCATAGCTCAAATCGCACGATCCAAACGACACGCTCGACAGGCGCGCCTTGAGCAAGTTGAGTCCCGGTGCCGAGCAATCGACGAAGTCGCAGCGATTGAGCCAACAGCCTTCCATGTTGCAGCGGATAAAGCGGCAACCGCGAAACACCACGTCGCGAAACGTCGAGCCGCTCCAGTCAACACCATCGAACTCGCAAGACCGGAACACGACGCCATCGAAGGTCGCGCCGTTCGCAACGTCATAGGCAAGATCCAAATCTTCGAAAGCGGTATTGGAGACGAGCTCATCGCCCTCGGCAAAGAGGTCGATGAGCTCGTCCATGCCCATATGGGAGCCAAGCCGTTCGTTTACCCGGGCAAAGCCACCACAAAGGCGTCTGTCCCCTTTGTGGTGGCTTGAGGCTGCGCTACTCACCGAGCATCTCTTGGAGCTTGGCTGCCACGGCATGTCCCAAGCTCTCGTGGCTCTCGGGCATCATATGCAGATAGTCGATATCGCCCGGCTCGGCAAAGTCGGCGGCATTCAAAAAGTCGCAACCAAACTGCTCAGCCACATGCGCGTAGTACTCACCAAAATGCTCCGAGGCTTCTACGGAATGCTCGTCAAAATCGGTCATATATACGTCGGCGATCTGCGGCTTAATCTTGATAGGCGCCATCAACAGAATCCGTGGGCAGGGCGCGGCATCGGTCCAGGCAAACGCACGGACGGCGCGAATCAACGCCATGGCGCCGCGGGCAATATCGGAGGCCGTCACGCCAAAGACCGTCTTGCAGTCGTTGGTGCCCAGCATGATCACGATCGCATCCAGCGGCTTATGGGCCTCGAGCAGCATCGGAAGCGCGCGAATGCCGTTGAGGTTGGTGTCCAGATGGCACATATCGTCGCGCACCGTCGTGCGACCATTTAGACCTTCCTCAATCACATGCCAGCCCTCACCCAGGTCACGCTGCACCACGCCGCACCAGCGCACATCCTGCGCATAGCGCACTGCGGTGCCGTCGCGCATACCCGCCGGATCATAGCCATAGGTGTTGCTGTCACCAAAGCACAGAACGTTTTTCATCTTGAGCTCCCCACTCAATAAAAAGCCGACAGGAGCAGCCTCTCCCGTCGGCTCGGTATATCGCATCACGAGCACCGTTTACAGGTACTTGCGCCAGTCGTCGTCATCCTCGTCATCCTCGGCAGCGGCCTGAGCCTGCTCGGCGGCACGGGCGGCTGCGGCGCGGGCGGCAACCTGAGCATAGGACTCCTCGTTTCGCTCGGGGAAGTTTGCCAGCACGTGCTCGAATTTGGCGAAGTCCTCGTCCCAGCGCGTAGAGGGCACGGCAAAGAAGACCTGCTTGACCTTGAAGTCGCCCGACGCGAGCTCCTTGCGGAAGAGCTCGGCCACGGCCTCTGCGTCAAAGCCGTTGTTCTCGCAGCCCCAAGCACCCAGTACGAGCTTCTCGCGACCCAGCTCATCGCAGATGGCGAGCACAAAGCGGATACGGTCGCGCAGGGCATCCAGCAGAGCATCGTCGCTCACGCGATACTCCTGGCGGGCGCGTCTAACGTTGGGCGCAGCGGCCACGATCACGTCGGCGTATGCATGCACGTGGTTGCGGTCGAAGCGCACCGCAGGCACCACCAGGGCGCGGTTACGATAGAGCTCGCAGTTGATGTTGCGGCGACGGTTCTCGCCGTACCACTTACGCTGCTTATCGAGAACGTTGTACAGATACGAATCGGCGCACAGCGTGGCCTCCTGGCCCAGATAGCCCTGAATGTAGCCACCGCCCGGGTTGGTGAACGAGGCAAAGGCAAGCACGGCCATGTCGCAGAACTGCGCGTAGCCTCGGCCGTTATCCAGAATGGCCTGCGTGGCAGAGGCGTCGAGCACGGTGACCTCGGGCAGGACCGGAGCGGGCTTTTCGGCGGCAGGCGCGGACTCGCTCTCCGTGGCCTCCTCTGCGGGTGCAGGCTCGGCCGTAATCTCGGTCTCTGCGGATGCAACCTCAGCGGTCTTAGACTCCTCGGCAATCTGTTCCCCGGCAGCGTCAGCCGCTTGGGCCTTGGCCTTCATCGCCGCGACAAATCCGGCAGGCATGCCATCGAACTCGCACACACCGGCAAGCGAGCGCTCGATATCCTTGGCACACGCTTCGGACACAGTTGCCACGTGACGCTCGGCGGCCTTGGCACGGGCCTCGCGCTTGGGATTGGGCCTGCGATTACGGTTCCTGTTGTCGACGTCTGCCATAAGTGGTCACCTTTCTCGGTCTCTGCCGCTATCGGCTTTTCCCATCCATGATACCCCGCCGCACACAAAAAAGACGGCCCCGAAGGACCACCTTTCGCATCGATTTACGCGTGCGGCAAGCACCGCTGCAATTTGGCACTAGTCGCGACGACCAAGGATGTTCAGGATACGCAGGAACACGTTGATGATGTCCACGAACAGGTTGGATGCCATGAGCACGGCGTTGGGCAGCGTGGGCGGCACCGTCGTTGCCACATAGGTGTCGTAGCCAATAAAGCCGGCGAACACCACAATCACAATCAGGTCGGTGATGGACTGCGAAACGCCCATGAACATCAGCACGATCTCGACCAGAATCGTGGCAAGCAGGATGCCAAAACCAATGCCATACACACGCTGGAAGAACTTGGGGAAGGTCACGCCCAGCGCACCAAAGACAAAGGTGATGGCGGCGGTGGCGATAAAGGCGGTGTTAATGGTAGGCAGGTCGTAGTTGGCAAGACCAAACGACGCCGTCAGGCCAAAGGTGCTCGCAAAGACCACGTAGCCCACGAGCGACAGGCCCACGGACTGTTTGCTGGCAGCAGCCGACATCATGACCATGCCGACGATGGTCAAAATAAATGAGCCAAAGACCAACGGCAAAGCGGCGCCGCTCATCATCATGCGCGCAAACGACATGGTGCTCGTAAAGTAAGCACCGGCGCCCATGGCGCAAAAGCCCAAAAAGATGAGGGCAGACATGACAAGGTTGTACGCGCGCGGCGACATCTCCTTGGCGCGACTTGCGCCGGTCTCGACGGGGCCGTTCTGATAGCCCTGAATATCGTTCATGCTTCGTCCTTTCAAAAAGCGCCACGACAGCGCAGCAGGTGACAAGATTCCTGCCATTGTACCCGAACGCCGTGCGTCCTTACCTACGGCGCTCGCCCTCAAGCGTACGATCAAACGCCCAAACCCACCAACGCATCACGTGTGCCTGCGAGCCGTCCGCCCGCTCGCGCGTCTGGTCCTCCAGATACAACTCGGTCGCGTGCCCGCCAAAACGCACCTTATAGGTTGCCGTACGAATGCCGTGAACCGTCAGGCCAAACCCAGTGGTCGAGACAATCTCGTCAATCGTAAAGCAACGACCGTCGACCCAGCAGACGGTGACCGGCACGACCTGTCCGCCCGCGAGGATGCGAGCCACGACGTCCACATACTGCTTGTGCACGCGCCGAGTTTTGCCATCTGTCTGTCGATATTCCATGCCTCCTATTATCGAACGCATGTTTGCATGTTGTAAAGCGAACAGGCTGTGGTTTTGGGGTGTTGGGGCGCGCGCACGTGTCCTCATGGTGTGTTAGCAAAAAGAACACCCACGGTCAACAGGGCTAATATTCATTTTTAGTGCCAAAAAATTCACTGCTCCCATCAGAACTCGGTAAAGAAACCCGCAGGAGGTGATACGATTTATCATGTTTCTGTAACGTGCCTGCAAACTTCGAGAAAGCCCATATATGGACGTAACGTTCTCAACCTTCCTCGGCCAACTTGTGTCGAACCCAGTCCTTGCCGTCACCGTGATCCTCGCGCTCGGCGCCATCTTCGTCAATGGATGGACCGACGCACCCAACGCCATCGCGACCTGCGTCACTACGCGTTGCATGCCCGCCCGCGCCGCTATTCTCATGAGTGCCGCATTCAACTTCCTTGGCGTGCTCATCATGACGCACTTTAACGCGAGCGTCGCCAACACCATCTCCCATATTGTCGACTTTGGCGGAAACAGCACCATGGCGCTCGCCTGTCTGTGCGCGGCGCTGTTCTCCATCGTCGTCTACGGCGCCACAGCGTCGCGTTTTGGCATCCCCACCTCGCAAAGCCACAGCCTTATCGCCGGCCTGACCGGTGCCGCCATCGCCCTCGGCGGTGCGAGCAGCGTCAACGTCCACGAGTGGATGAAGGTCATCTACGGCCTGGCGCTCTCCATCGGTCTGGGCTTTGTCATGGGCTGGGTCCTGTGCAAGCTCGTCTCGATTCTTTTCGCCGCCGCCAACAGGCGACGTGCCAATGTCTTCTTTAAATACGCTCAGATCGCGAGCGCTGCGGCCATGAGCTTTATGCACGGCGCGCAGGATGGACAGAAGTTCATCGGCGTGCTCTTTTTAGGCGTGGCCTTTGCCAGCGGCCAGACGAGCGTCGGCGATGCCGGCATCCCCATCTGGATTATGCTGCTATGCTCGGCCACCATGGGCATCGGCACCAGCGTGGGCGGCGAGCGCATCATCAAGTCCGTTGGCCAGAGCATGGTCAAGCTCGAAAAGTACCAGGGCTTCTCCGCCGACCTGGCGGGCGCCGCGAACCTGCTGCTTGCCACCCTTACCGGCATCCCCGTGTCCTCCACGCACATCAAGACCTGCGCCATCATGGGCGTCGGTGCCGTCAAACGCCTCTCGGCCATCAACTTCGGCGTCGTCAAGGACATGATGTTCACCTGGTTCTTCACCTTCCCCGCCTGCGGACTCATCAGCTTTGTCATGGCCAAGCTGTTCATGATGTTCCTCTAGTCAAACCGAACGTCCATCCGGACCGTAACACCTCGCCCACCCGTCTTCGCCTCGAAAGGACCCACTCATGGCAAAGAAACCCGATTCGTTCTACTTTGACAACTACGTCGCCTGCGCCGACCTCGCCGTCCAGGCCGCCGAGCTGCTTACCAAGATTTTCGAGAACTTCGATCCCGCAAAGATTCACGATATGCTCGACAAGATGCATGCGATCGAGCATGCGGCCGACAAGAAGCACCATGAGCTTGAGGACGCCCTGCTCACCGCCTTTATCACCCCGCTTGAGCGCGAGGATCTGGACCTGATGAGCTGCTCGCTCGACACCGTGCTCGACCGCATCGAGGGCGTCGTGCAGCGCGTCTACTTCACCAACATCCAGAGCATCCATCCCGATGCCATCGTGATCGCCCACAAGGTGACCGACGCCTGCCGCGCCATGAAAGACCTGATGGTCGAGCTGCCTAACTACCGCAAGTCCAAGACGCTGCGCGAGCTCGTCATCCAGATCAACACCATCGAGTCCGAGGCCGACGAGCTCTATATCAACGCCATGCGTAACCTGCACGTTAACGGCAAGGACCCGCTCGAGGTTATCGCCTGGCGTGACGTGTACGCCTTCCTGGAGTACTGTGCCGACTGCTGCGAGAATGTGGCCGATGTCGTGGATTCGATTGTCATGAAGAACAGTTAATTGGGGGTACGTGTCCCGGCGGCGAAGGGCCGGCCACGGTTTGCTTTCTCACTCCGGCTGCTTTGCAGAGTCGTTCGAAAGTAAACCGTGGCCGGCCCTTCGCCTTACGTACCACCATTGGGAACTTTGGCTGATAGATTTAGCGCGACGGGGGTTTGGCTGAAGGGACCTTTGGTATCCGTTCGGACACTTTGGCCCTTGATGAGCGTTTGGCCGATTGCTGCTTTGGGTACTCTTTGGGTTACTTTTGGTTTGTTTGATTTTTAATTTTAGGAGGGCTTGTATGTCTTATTTGGATCTGGCTCGTGGTCGGTATTCTTGTCGTTCTTTTGAGGACCGTCCTGTTGAGCAGTCGGTAGTGGATGCCATTGTTGAGGCGGGGCGGATTGCTCCTTCTGCTTGTAATAATCATCCAGCCCGTGTGATGGTGCTGGATACGCCTGAGCTGTTGGAGAAGGCTGCTGCTTGTCAGCCTCGGTTTGCTCGTGATGGGTCTATCTTTGGAGCTCCGCTTGTCTTCCTTATTTGCAGCGTTACCGATGATGCTTGGGTGCGCCCGTATGACCAGATGAATTCCAGTGAAATCGATACGTCCATCGTGTGCGACCAGATGATGATGGAGGCCACCGAGCAGGGCCTGGGAACGTGCTGGGTATGCCATTTTAAGCCTGAGGTGGCACAGGAGCAGTTCAATCTGCCCAAGGGCGTCTATCCCTATCACATGCTCGTCTGTGGCTATCCCGCCGACCACATCGCCGATCCCGAGCATCGCGAGGCCCGCACTATTCCCCTCTCCAACTTCCTCCTCAAGTAGTTTTTAGACATACCTTAAAAACTACCTTTTACCACGCGCCCTTCGCCGAGTTCTGTCCTATCGCATGCAGAGCTCGGCGTTTTGTTTCCCAACCCGTATACAGCCACAAAAAAGGAGCCCGCAGGTGCGAGCTCCTCTTAAGGACACTAGATTGTAGCTCTGATGCTAGTCCAGGTCGTCGGCGGCAAAGTTGTCGATCGGGGCGAAGGGATCGGCCACGGGGACAACCGGGTCAGCGACGGGCAGCGGCTCGGCGGGAACAGTCACCGCAGGAGAAGCGGCAGAACCGACCGGCGTGGAGGCCATGAGGTCGGCCGGGAAGGAGTTCTGGGCATCGTCCATGAAGTGCTGGATGAGCTTGAGGTACTCGGCCTTGAACTCCTCGCGGGAAGCCTTGAGACGATCGATTTCCTCGAGCTCGGCCTGCTTCTCGGTCAGAGCCTGGCGGATAACCTCGCGTGCCTTAGCGTCAGCCTCGTTGCGGATACGCTCAGCGTTCTCGTTGGCATCGTTGACGATGGTCTCAGCGGTCTGCTGGGCAGCGATCAGGGCAGCGGAAATCTGGCGCTCCTGAGCGGAGAAGTCAGGGGCGGGAGCAGCCACGGGGGCGGCAGGAACGGCTTGGGCGGTGGCATCCTGAGCCTGGGCAAGCTGAGCCTGCGCATCGGCAAGCTGCTGCTCGGTAGCAGTCAGGCGACCCTTAAGGTCGACGATCTTAGCGAGCATAGCGTCAACCTCGGAGGACAGCGTCTCCAAGAAGACGTCGACCTCGGCGGGATCGTAGCCACGCTTGGCCTCAGAGAAAGTCTGAGCCTGGATGTCTGCAGGGGTAATAGCCATAACAAGTCTCCTTTTTCATCGCCTCGGCGCTACACGCCCGACGTAAGTTACTAAGTCAGTTCTATACGAGTATACCTATAAGAAGCTGCAGAACCAGCCTCTGCACCAACTGCAACGCAATAATCGCAACGACCGGCGAAAAATCGATACCGCCCATCGGCGGGATGAAACGACGGAACAGGTTGAGCCACGGACCGCACACGCTATCGAGCACCGCAGCAATATCCTGAAGCAAACCACCCTGCTTCATGGGAATCCACGTCATAAAGCAGTAGACGACAATGAGCGTGGAATAGAAGTTGAACAGCGTGTTGACCAGCTGGACGATAGTGTAGATGTTGATGGGAATCTCCTCGTCTTGTCTTTACTTAAGGTAGCCGTCGGCACGAAGCTTCTTGAGATCGGAATCTTTGACCTCGCAGCCGGCGGGCAGCACCATGAACACGCGGTCGCCCACCTCCTTGACCGTGGCACCCAGACCGCAGGCAAAGCCGTAAGAGAAGTCCAAGACGCGCTTAGCAACTTCGGTGCGTACGCCCACAAAAATCAGTGCGACAGGCTGCTTGGTGCGAACGCGGCGCACCACGGTCTCCACGTCGTCATAGCTCTCGGGGCGCAGGACATAGGCCGGCAGCTGCGGCGTGGCGTTGATGATATTGCTCGCATAGGCCGAGGCATCACTCGGTGCAGGCGCGGGCGCAGCGGCGGCACGGGCGCGGGTGTTCTCGGCGTAGCTCGACGGCGTGTCATAGGCACCAGGACGATAACCGCTCGCAACACTGTCCTGCGAGCGCGAAGGCGGGTTATACGTCGTGGCATGGCGGGAGTCATCGCCGACCAGCTGACCGGAGCGCGTATACACGGCAACCGACTCAGCTTCACCGCGGCGCGTCTGACCAAGCAGGCCGTTGCTCGGCTCGTCTTGGGTGTAGAAGCCCTCGCCCGAAGCACCGCCGTAGCCGTTGCCCTGATAACTATCGTCATAGCCGTCATCGTAGCCGTAGTCGTCGTCCTGGCCATAACCCTGGTCGTAACCCTGCTGGCCGCCCAGGTGCATCTTATTTTTAATCTCGTCAAGGAAGCCCATGGTTGTGTCCTCTCGCGGTTTAGTGCAGGCGCCCCGATAATCAGTGCGCACTTCAGAGCCTTATTTTACTGCAAACTCCGGGCTAAATACTACCCTGCCCAGGCGAACGAGCGTAGAGCCCTCCTCAAGGGCAGGCTCAAAGTCCTCGCTCATGCCGCAGGAAAGCTCAGGCAGGTTCAAATCGGGATGCGCAGCCTCCAGCTCATCCCTCAGCTCACGAAGCCCCGCAAAGGTGCGGCGTGCCACATCCTTATTCCCCCGGGGCGCCATAGTCATAAGCCCCTGCACGCAAATTCCCTCGAGCTCCGCAAGCTCACCCGCGGCAGCGCGAATCTCATCGGGCGAAAAGCCTCCCTTCGACTCCTCACCACTCACATTGACCTCGATGAGCACACGCTGGGGGCCGGCGAGCTCGCCTGCCTCAATCTTGCGGACAGCACGGCTCGAGATCGCCTGCGCCAGATGCAGCGAACCCACCGAGTGAATCAGCTCGGCTGAGCCCAGCACCGCATTGATCTTATTGGTCTGCAGGTTGCCGATCATATCGAAGCGCACCTCGGGCAGCTCCGGATGCTCCGCCAGACCCGTGAGCTTGCGAACCAGCTCCTGCGGGCGGTTCTCGGCAAAATGGCGATACCCCGCCTGGATGGCGGCAACGGTCTCATCGACACCAACGGTCTTGGACACGGCAATGAGGCGCGCGGCGTCGTGGGGGCGGCCCGCGCGATCGAGCGCCGCATAAAAACGTTCCAGAATCTGCTCGCGGCGAGCGCGCATCAAGTCCAAATAGTTATCCATTGCCAATCGCCTCCGCTGACAGCCAAACAAGTAGTCCCATGCTAACGCAAGAGCGCGGCCCCGCATGTGCAAGGCCGCGCTCACTTAGGTATTTACAATCTTTCGACGAACGGGGCTACTTACTCCTCGTCGTCCTCGCCATCGTCCTCGTCCTCAAGATGATCGAGCAGGTAGCGAAGACCCTCGCTGACCTCGTTAACGGGCACCTTGGCAACGTAGCGAGCGTCGACGGCGGGCCTCATGATAACACCCTCGCCCGAAGGCACGCGCATGCTCTCGAGCTCATCCTCGTCCACACGGGCGATATCGCCGGCGTTCATACGCTGACCAGTCAACAGGAAGGTCAAACGGCAAGCGGCATCGATGGAAATCGAAGCGATGCGATCGAGGTAGCGCGAAACCATGATGGCGCGGCGCAGGTCGTCATAGTTGCTGTCGTCGTCCATAAAGTCGCCCGTATCCATACGGTTAAAGGTGCGGAAGAACTTCTCGTAGGCGGCGTGCACTGGCTCGTCCTCGACGGCCAGGTTGCAGATGATGGACATGTCATTGGTGACGAGCGCAGAAAGCGAAGAGCCCAGCACCTGGTAAACAGCTTCGGCCTCGGCCTCAACCGTACCGACGAGCTCCTGGGGCAGCGAGATGTCGGCCTTGATCATATGACGCGTGGCACGGCAGATCTGACGGACCTTATCGGTCATGCGCTGCAGGTTAAAGTCGACGTAGATGATCGTCTGAAGCAGGCGGAAGTCGGAGGCGACCGGTGACTGCGTGGCGATCAGGTTGTAGCAGACGGCCTCCAGGTTGGCGCAGCGCGCGTCAATCGAAAGCGTACGTTTCTTGGTCTTGGTGGCGAGCTTGCGGTCGTCGGTCACATAGGCCTTCACGGCATCGTGGAGAGCCAGATCGACGGCCTCATAGATGCTCAGCATCTCGTGACGGGCCTCGACGAGCTGACGGGAAAACAGTTTGCGCATGGTTCACTCCAATCAGTTGGGTGCGGTCATGCAGCCCGCACAGTGAATACGCACCGGACCAGGTCCGATCGGCTTGGGACTAGTCGCACCGATCAGCCAAAGCGGCCGGTGATATAGTCTTCCGTCCGCGAGTCCACCGGGCTGGTGAAGATCGCGTCGGTTTGACCATACTCGATGAGCGTGGCGGGCTCGCCGGCAACTTCCTGCAAGAAGAATGCGGTGTAGTCGCTGATACGAGCTGCCTGCTGCATTGAATGCGTGACGATGATGATCGTCATCTCGGGCGCCAGCTCGGCCATCAGATCCTCGACCTTAGAGACGGACGTGGGGTCGATGGCGGAGCAGGGCTCGTCCATCAGAAGGACATCGGGTTGCACCGCAAGCACGCGCGCGATGCACAGACGCTGCTGCTGACCGCCCGAGAGCGCCAAACCATCCTTGTTGAGCTGATTGGATACCTCTTTCCAGAGGTTGGCGCGCTTGAGCGATTCTTCCACGATGTCATCGAGGTCGCTTTTGCTAGTCACGCCCTGCAGACGAGGGCCAAAGGCGACATTCTCGTAGATGGATTTGGGAAACGGGTTGGGCTGCTGAAAAATCATGCCCACGCGACGACGGAGGTCGACCGGGTCGACGCCCTCGGCATAGATATCGTTGCCGTCGAGCGTCATGGTGCCCTCGACGCGCGTACCCTCGATCAGGTCATTCATGCGGTTGATGCAGCGCAAAAACGTCGACTTACCGCAGCCCGAAGGGCCAATGAAGGAGGTGATGGCGTTTTTAGCGATGTTGAGGTCGAGCCCCGTCAGCGCATGAAAGTCACCGTACCAAAAGTTGAAATCCTTGGCCGTGATGGCCGCTTGCTCCAGCGTAGGAGCGGACTGATAAACGGACATGGGACTCCTTAACTAGCGACGCTTACGCGACAGGAAGCGCGCAAACAGGTTGAAGGCCAAAATGATCACCATCAGCAAGAGCGCGGTGCCGTAGGCTGCGTTCATGTTGATGCCGTCGTTGGCAAGCAGATACAGGTGAACCGTCATGGGGCGGCCGGAATCGAGCGGCGAAATAGGTAGATTGATGGCCTGACCCATGGTGTAGAGCACCACCGCGGTCTCGCCAATGGCGCGGCCGATGGCGAGGACGATGCCCGTGGCAATACGGCCAAAGGCAGAAGGAAGCACGATCTTGGAGACCACCTGCCACTTGGTGGCTCCCAGGCCGTACGCACCCCAACGGATATAGCGCGGAACGGCGCGAATGGCCTCTTCGGTGGTGCGCATGACGATGGGAAGCATCAAGAGCGCGAGTGCCAGAGCGGCAGAGACCATCGAAAGACCCAGGCCCATGGCCTCGACAAACAAGGCGTAGCCAAACAGGCCCATAACGATGGAGGGCACCGAGGCCAAAGCGTCAGCAGCGTAGCGAATGAGCTCGACGACCTTGCCCTGCTTGGCGTACTCGGCAAGATAGACGGCTGCCAGCACAGCGATCGGCGTGCAGATAAGCATGGCGAGCGCCGTCACATAGACGGTCGAGACGATCGTGGGCCAAATTCCACCCTCGGCGTTGACGCCCTGGGGCCAACCGAAGATAAAGTCGAGCGAGATATGCGGCAGGCCGTTAATGACCACGTAGGCGATGATAGCGACCAGCACCAGCGTGGTGATGTATGCCGCGGCACGGAACACGCCGAGCATGATCTTGTTGGACAGGTCTTTGTTAATGCGACCCTTCTTGCCGTGGGAAAGGGCACGCTTGATGCGCTCGCGCGACGAGGTCGTATCGACCGTCGTGTCAACGGAATCGGACATAGCCTACCCCCTCTTCTTCTTGGAAAGCAGACGGACAATACCCACCAGTGCGGCGGAGATGATAAACAGGACCACACCCATGCCAAACAGCGCCGAACGATGTAGGCCCGAGGAGTAGCTCATGTCGAGCGCGATCTGACTCGTAAGCGTCGAGATGGGGCTCGAGATGCTGTCCGGGATGACCGGAGCGTTACCCACGACCATGAGCACGGCCATGGTCTCACCGATGGCACGGCCCATACCCAGCACGATGGCATCAACGATACCCAGCTTGGCGGCAGGTAGCACGACCTTATAGATGGTCTGCCACTTGGTGGCACCCATGGCATACGATGCCTCGCGAATGCCCATGGGAATGGAATTGAGGGCATCGATGGTAAGCGTGGTAATGGTGGGAACGATCATGATGGCGAGCACGAACCACGCCGTCAGTGCGCCAAAGCCAAGACCACCGGTCAGCTGCGCGATAAACGGACGAATGATGATCATGCCAAAGAAGCCATAGATGATAGAAGGGATGCCCGCCAGCAGGTCGACGGCGGGGCTGATGAGTTTGCGCACGCGCTTGCCGGCAATCTCGACCAGATACACAGCCGTGCCCACGCCCAGGGGCACACCCATGGCGAGCGCACCGACGGTCACGAGACCCGAGCCGGCCAGCAGCGACATGATGCCGTAGTGGCCCTCGGAGGGCGCCCACGTAAAGCTAAAGAAGTCCGCCAGACCGATGTCGGTAAAGACGGGCAGCGCCGAGTACGTGGTAAAGACAAAAATCAGGATGACGGTAACGACCGCCAAGAACGCGCAGGCAAAGAAGATCCACTGCAGCGCCTTCTCCTTGATATAGGTACTGCGCGATACAAGCGCCAGTTCGCGCTTCTTGGGCGTCTGAACATTCTGCTCAGTCTGAGAGTTTTCCTGTGCTTCCATGCTACTCACTCCCCTTCTCGTCGTTGGTAACGGGAATAAAGCCCGCCTCGCGAATCTGCTTGTCCATCTTTTCGGACGTGACGTAGTCGATGTAATCCTGTGCCTGCTGCGAAGGCGCACCCTTCACAAAGAAGTAAAGGTCGCGCGAGATGGGATAGCCGCCGCTTGCGACCGTCTTCTCGGACGCCTCAACATGATTGACCGAGACGGCCTTGACCGAGGTCTTGGCGTTGAGGCTATCGACGAAGCCCAGCGAAATGTAGCCGATAGCCCCGCGCGAACGAGACACCACGTCGCGCACCTGGCCCGTGCCCGAAAGAACGGCGGAGCGGCGATCGAACGGGGTGCCGTCCATCACGATGGTGCGAAAAGCCTCACGCGTGCCGGACGCCTCGTCTCGGTTGATGACCTGAATCTTCAGGTCCTCGCCACCGACTTCTTTCCAGTTGGTGATCTTGCCGGCATAGATATCGCGGAGCTGCTCGGTCGAGAGGTTATCGACGGGGTTGTCTTCGTTCACGATGACCGCGATACCGTCGTGGGCAATGACGATGGGAGTCAGGCCCAGATCCTGTTCGTCGGCATTGAGTCCACGGGAGGAGCTGGCGATATCGGCCGTGCCAGCGCTGACGGCTTCGATGCCAGCGGAAGAGCCCAAACCGGAAACGAGCACGTCGATGCCGGTCTCCTCCTTAAAGCCCTCTGCCGCAATTTCGGCGATAGGAAGGCAGGTCGTGGAGCCGGCCACGGTAATGGAAGAGGTAGAAGATCCCGAAGAACAGGCACACAGCGTAAGCGTAAGCACAGCGGCGCTCAGGACCGATACGATCTTTCTCATAGCATCACGCCGATCGCAGCATGGCGCCCACAGGTGCCGTCCTCGTTACGGTAGGAATAAAAGCGGTCGTTCTGACGCACAGTCGAAAGCTGGGTATCCACGATATTATCCGCGTCGACACCGACATCTACCAGCGCCTCGCAAATGGCAGCGGAAAGATCGAGCATGCGAGAGGCACTCGCATCGATGCAAGAGAACTCGACGGCAAAGCGATCCATGAGTTCCTGGGATACCTCATATTCGTCAGCCAAGATATGGGGGCCGATATAGGCGGAAACGTCGCTCGCATCGCAGCCGACAGCATCGCAAAGCGCCTGGCACGCCTTGGCAGAAATACGTGCAATCGTGCCCTTCCAACCGGAGTGCACCACGGCAAATCCGCCAGGGGCCACCAGCACCACGGGAACGCAGTCGGCAAAGCAGAGCAGCACGGGCACGTCATGGGCCGTACAGATGATGGCATCGCAGCCCTCGGCAATCTGCTCGCGAACAGCCTCAAGATCGTCGGCGCCGTTCGAAGTCACCGTAACGATATGGTCACCATGTACCTGATTGGGCACGAGCAGATTATGCTCGCACTCAGTGGCGCCCATAGCTTCGAGCGCTCGACGACGATTTTCTTGAACAGCAAAGGGGTCATCGCCTACATGCGAGCCCAGGTTGAGCGAGGAGTACGCATCTTCAGAAACGCCACCGGTGCGCTCGGTAAAGGCAAAGCGGACATCGGATGTCGCGCCCTCCACCAACGTAACTCCATCATGGTCGACACGCGAAACGTTGTCCGCACGTGCTGCCATACTAAAGCCTCCTAATAACACAAGTACCGCGGCGTCGCCGCGCAGTCCGCGTTTATACGGCTGTCATACTTCCTTAAAAGGATACCCGCAGCGGTAGGGACCAAACGTAAAGGGAACGTAAGGAGATTGGAGGCTTTCGTTTACAAACGAGAAACAAAACGGGGTGCATCCAAATGGACACACCCCGTGCAGGTCATTGAGAAAAACGAACTAGAAGCTACCGCGCTTCAGGAAGTCGGGAAGCTCGAACTGGTCGTTGCCAAAGTTGGGCAGCTCGGTACCACCGACGTTGCGGGTCGGAGCGGCCTGAGCCGGGCTGGCAGCCGGAGCGGTGCGCTGCGGCTCAGCGGAGGCAGCGGCCTTGCTCTGAGACTGCTGAGCAGCAAAGAGCTCATCCTGACGGTTGACGTTGGAGTCGGAGAAGCCCGTAGCGATGACGGTGATACGCACCTGATCGCCCAGGGACTCGTCGACAACGGTACCGAAGATGATGTTGGCCTCGGGGTCGACGGCGTTGGCGACAACGTCGGCGGCGTCGCTGATCTCCTGGATGCCCAGGTCCTTGGAACCGGCGATGGAGAGCAGCACGCGCGTGGCACCATCGATGGAGCTCTCGAGCAGCGGGCTGGAGATGGCCTGCTGGGCAGCGTCGACGGCACGAGTATCCCCAGAAGAGGTACCGATACCCATCATGGCGGTACCGGCCTGCTTCATGATGGTCTTAACATCGGCGAAGTCCAGGTTGATGATACCGGGGACGGTGATGAGGTCGGTGATGCCCTGGGTGCCCTGGGAAAGGACGCCATCGGCAATCGCGAAGGCCTCGAGCATGGTGGTCTTCTTCTCGGCGATGTCGAGCAGCTTATCGTTAGGGATGACGATCATGGTGTCGACGCAATCGGAGAGGGTCTTGATGCCCTCCTCGGCGCTCTTCTTGCGCTTGCGGCCCTCGAAGGTGAAGGGCTTGGTCACGACGGCGACAGTCAGTGCGCCGACCTCGTTCATCGCGATATCAGCAACGATGGGAGCAGCGCCGGTACCGGTGCCACCGCCCTCACCGCAGGTGATAAACACCATGTCGGCGCCAGCGAGCGCCTCGGCAATGTCGTCACGGGACTCATCGGCAGCCTTGCGGCCAACCTCGGGGTTGGCGCCGGCGCCCAGGCCGCGGGTAAGGTCGGTGCCGATGTGCACCTTGATATCGGCATCAGAGATCGCGAGTGCCTGAGCATCGGTGTTGATGGCAACAAACTCGACGCCGCGGATGCCCTCTTCGATCATTCGATTGACCGCGTTGGTACCGCCGCCGCCGACGCCGACCACCTTAATGACGGCAAGGTAGTTGTTGATCTCTGTCTCGTGCATGTCGGTCCTCCGAACAAAGGTTATAGCCATAGCATGGGTCGACCCCTGCGCACATTAACCTTCAGGTTGAAAGTAAATGCAAAGGTAAACCGTATTATGTTTGCACATTATGAACGTATCAGTCAAATAATTGACCGTGAAAACCAAACAAACCAGATAAACGGCGTGGTATGGCCCCTCAACAAAGCATCAACCAGCGCTACGAGGTCGGAGCATTCCTAAATGTGTAGTTGCCTGGAGAGCGCACATTGATATACGTTACGCCCTCTACCTGCGAAAGCAACTTGGTGACTACGCGTTCCTTCTTGGCGATATCGTCCGAATCGCCCAGCGACACCTCAATGCCGTTATTGAGGTTTGCCGAGATGGCTTCGACCGAAGGCGTGGAAATATCCTTGACTTGTCCCAAGAACTCGCTCGAAAAACCACGCACATAATCCAGGCCGGCCTTAACGGCTTTCGAGTTCACCGCCTGGCCGGAAACCGGAGCGACATCCGCCGAGACATCAGTCAACAACACCGCGCCATAATGCTTGGCGAGCGCCAGCGCGGCATCGATTCCGGTCAAGGTATTTGAGCCCTGCCCTGTCGTGATGACGTTGCCCTGGTCGTCCACTTCGACCGACGTCGACAGCGGGGCGATCCAGGTGTCATCGTCTCCGATAGCCCAGGCAAGGTCGTCGGAGCTGATATATGCAATGGCGATAACTTTACGCTCCGTCGGCGTAATGATAAGCGTATGGGGAAACTGGCGCTGGACATCTACGCCCGAGACCCACGGGTTTTGCTTGAGATCCTCGGTAATCTGGTCGGGATCGACGTTAAAAAGCGACGTTCCCTCGGGCAAGTCGATCAGCTGGATAGCATCGTGCTTCGTCACATGCTCGCTGCCTTGAATCTGAATATCAGTGGCAGTAAACAATCCAGAGTTGATCACCACGATGGCAACGACGACGAGCACGGCCAAGACGGCCAAAACGCCGCCCACGATTTTGCCTTTGCCTGTAACGACAGAAGCGGCGTCTGATGTTTTATTTGCCATCGCTCCAAGTGAAGATAACGGGTTGAAGCCTTTTTTACTCGAAGGCTTCTTGGCGGTAGCCGGCACCGATGTCAGCGAGCGCGGTTTCGATGCGCCCAGCGTGCGGCCTGGACGTGCCGCTTTAGTTCCCGTCGAGGGCTTGGGAGTTGCCATGGGACGGGCAGGCTTGGCGCCCATAACAGGCTTTGACGTCACCGAGGGACGCGAGGACTTTTTTGCGGCCGGACGATTACCGAGCTGCGAGCCGACGACCGGACGACTGGCCTGTCGAGCATGCCCGACAGACTTAGAGTGCGCGACGGTATTGCGTTGAGGTTTGGCAGGCGCGCCGGAACGCCCTCCGGCGCGGCGGAAGGTGGGTTTCGATGCTCTAGAAGCCGAGGAATTTAACTTCCGGTCTGAGCTCGATGCCATACGCCTCCCTCACCTTTCCGTGCACATGTCTGATAACCGCGGCAACGTCATCGGCCGAGGCAGTTCCGTTATTAACGATAAAATTAGCGTGAACGGGCGAAACTTCCGCGCCGCCAATTGAAAAACCCTTTAATCCACAATCCTCGATAAGCTTGCCCACACTCGCATCGGGCGGGTTGCGAAAGACCGACCCGCAGGATGCGCGACCCATGGGCTGCGTACGCTTGCGCCTTGTAAGGTACCGCTCCATGCGCTCGCGAATGTCGGCCTTGGGCGCCGGTTTAAGCTTGAGCACGCACTCGAGGATGATCTCATTGCGGGGAAGGCTACATTCGCGGTAGCCCCAAGAGATCTCGGACCCCGCATAATGCTTGATACCGGATGCCGGGTCAAACGTTACGACATCCTCAACCAGCGAGCCAATCCACTCGGTCCGCGTGCCGGCATTCATAGATATCGCACCGCCGACCGAACCAGGAATGCCAACGGCAAACTCAAGGCCCGAGAGGCTACGCGACAGGGCATCGTTGACCAGGCGCGCAAACATCACGCCCGCACCGACCGTCAGCGTACAACCGTCATCGGCAACAACCGTGCGCTGGAACTCACGTCCGAGCGAAATGACGGCACCGCGATAACCGCCATCGGCAACCAGCAGATTGGAGCCCTTGCCGATGATGACCCACGGCACCTGCTCGCGATCGAGCACCGCCACGGCGCGGCGGAGGGCATGATAGCTATGGCACGTCACAAAGAGGTCGGCCTTGCCGCCGATACGATAGCTCGTATGACGCGCAAGGCGCTCGTCCTCGATCACATCCGTGTCGATCATGCCCGAGAGCGCCATGACGGCGTTAAACAGACCCATTAGACTTAAGCGTCTTTCTTGGCAGTCAGATACTCAATGAACTCGGGACCGACGGTCGTAACGTCGCCGGCACCCATGGTGAGCAGCAGGTCGCCCTCGCCCACCATCTGCTCGAGCTCCTGATTGAGCTCAAGACGGCTGGAGCAGTACACGACCTCCTTGCCAGGATGCTTGGCGCGCACGGTATCGGCGAGCATCTTAGAGGTGACACCCGGAATGGGCATCTCGCCAGCCGAGAACACATCGATCAGCAGCAGTTTATCGGCATTGGCAAATGCATCGGCAAAGTCGTCGCACAGGGCCTGCAGGCGCGAATAGCGGTGCGGCTGGAACACGACGTCGACGTGCTTGTAGCCCAGCGACGAAGCGGCGGCAAGCGTCGCCTTGATCTCGGTGGGGTGATGGCCGTAATCATCGACCACGGTGATGCCATCGATATCGCCCACGTGGGTAAAGCGACGGCGGACGCCCTCAAAGCTCGAGAGCGCCTTGGCGGCGGCGTCGATGTCAAGGCCCAGGACATGGGCGACGGTGAGCACGGCCGTGGCGTTGAGCATGTTGTGGCGACCGGGATTGCTCTTGATCTCCACAGCGTGCTCAGTGCCGTCCTCAAAGCGAACGATAAAGTCACTCTGGATGCCCTTGACATCCGGGTGCACGCAGACGATGTCGTTGCTCTCGGCAAAGCCGTAGGAAAGCACGTGACGGCCCGTCGACTTGGCGAGCTCGACCAGATGCGGGTCCTCGCCGCAGACGATGACGGTGCCGTCCTCGCCCACCAGGCTCATGAATTTGGCGAAAGTTGCCTCGATCTCCTCGATACCCGAGTAGTGATCGAGGTGGTCGGCCTCGACGTTGGTCACAATGACCACGTTGGGGTTCAGGAACAGGAAGGAGCTGTCGGACTCGTCGGCCTCGGCGACAAAGTAGTCGCCCGAGCCGTTCTTGCCGTTCGTGTCATAGCCCTCGACGATGCCGCCGATCAAGAAACTCGGATCCAGACCCATGCGGTCGAGCATGGTGGCGCACATCGAAGACGTGGTGGTCTTGCCATGCGTGCCGGCAACAGCGACGGTGGTGTAGCCGTGGCCCAAAGCAGAGAGCATCTTGGCACGGGGCCACACGGGAATACCAAGCTCGCGAGCGCGAACGAGCTCAGGGTTGGACTCCGGAATAGCGGTGGAGACAACAACCACGTCGGGCTTGACCTCGTCGATCGTGGCTGCCTCATGGCCCACGTGCACCTTCACACCAGCGCGGGTAAGCTGGCGGATATAACGTGACGTCTTAAGGTCGGAGCCGGTAACGGCATAACCGCGCTCGTGCAGAACGAGGGCGATGCCGCTCATGCCGGCGCCGCCGATACCGATAAAGTGGGCGCTCTTAAACTCGGGCGCGGAGGTTGCAGTCTGGGAATCAGCCATGTGCTCGTGTACTCCTTGCGTAAACACTGCCTGTAACCCGTTAACTGTACCGCACCTACCGCATCAGCGCGAGGGCGACCGACGATATCCCGTCTAACTAACGCAAACCCTCTACCGCATCGGCCAGAAGAGCGGCGGCCCTATCCTGAGCCAGACCACGCGCCGCCTGACGCATGACGTCGCGCTCTGCCGCGTCATCGACCAGGTGCAGCAGCTCATCGGCAAAGGCAGAACCGTCGATATCGGCATCGGCACAGAGCACGCCGGCCCCGGCGTCGACCAGATAACGGGCATTGGTGGTTTGGTGGTCGGCCGTCGCATGCGGATACGGCACGAGTATCGAGGGCACGGCGAGCGCAGCGATCTCGGCCACGCTCGATGCACCCGAACGCGAGAGCACCAAATCGGCAGCAGCCAGCATATCGCCCATGTTGTCGATGTAAGGCTGGACGCGGTAACGCTTCGCCTCCTCGGGCGTCAGCGCCAAAGCGCGCTCGGTCTCCTCAAAGCCGTCGGCACCCGTCGAATGCAACACATAGAGGTTCTTGCGCGAAAGCAGCTCGTTTTTGAGCGAAACCGCGCGCTCGTTGAGGTGCTGGGCGCCGAGTGAACCGCCAAAGACGAGCAGCAGCGTAGCGTCCTCGGGAACGCCAAGTGCCTTGCGACCGCGAGCGCGATCGCCCTCGATCACCGAGCGACGTACGGGGTTGCCGGTCATGAGCACGTGGTCAGGGTCACCTTCGCGCTCAAAGACCGAGCGCGCTGCCGGCACCGAGATGCACACGCGAGCGGCGTGGGAGTTCATCATCTTGTTGGCCAGGCCCGGAACAGAGTTCTGCTCATGTAGCAGATACGGAACGCCTGCGCCCTTGCACCACCCCAGCAGCGGAACCTCGACATAGGCACCAAAACCGATGGCAGCATCGGGCTTGCCGACCTTTGAGAAATGACTGGCGAGCGCACGCTTGGCCTTGTTGACACGCCACAGCGAGGTCAGCGCTGTCCAGGGACGGGAGCGGTCGAAGCCCGTGACCGTAATGGGCACAAAATCAAACCCAGCCTCGGGGACCAGACGACCCTCGAGCTTGCGCGACTGGCCCACGAACACAACGTGGTGGCCACGGTCATGCAGCTCCTCGGCCAAAGCGAGCGCGGGGTTAATGTGTCCTGCCGTGCCGCCGGCTGCAATAGCAACGGTCATCTTATCGGTCATGGTAGTCCCTTCGTACACGCGGTCCCTGGTCGTCGGTGCGCAAACGCGCCGACGGGTCCGAGTTCAAATCGATTCGATTATATCCGCCGCCCGCGCTGCGAGGGCTGGGGCGCTGCGGACGACCTTGCGGCGCCGTCCGCGGACGTGGACGAGCTGCCGGCTCGGTCGCAGAGCCATCCAGAACGGTAAAGCCGCTACGCGAAGGTCGTTCACCGCGCACGTGGGCCACGCCGGCGGTGCTCTCGTCCATAACGGCAAAGCTCTCACGGCGGCGGTCATACTCATCGCGGCGGGCGCTCTCGTACGAAACGCGCAGAATCAACCCGGCAAGCATAAGCGACACGATAATCGACGAACCGCCGTAGCTAATAAACGGCAACGGTTTGCCCGTCATGGGAAACACGTTGAGGATGCCAAGCGCGTTAATCAAAAACTGCACCGCGAGAATGACCGCGGAGCCAGACGCCATAAGCGCGCCCCGACGATCGGTCGCCTGCTCGGCAATGCGAAACGCCGAGTAGATCAGCATCGCAAACACCAAGAAGAACAGCACGGTTCCGACAAAGCCGACTTCCTCGCCAATGATGGCCAGGATGTAGTCATTGTGCGCCTCGGGCAGATACGAGTACTTCATGGTTGAGTTGCCGATGCCACGGCCGAACAGACCGCCCGAGGCAAAGGCCATGATGGCAAGCGTGGCCTGATAGCCGTCACCATACTCGTCGGCCCAAGGGTTCAAGGCAACCTGAATACGCACCATACGGTACGGCTCTGCGACAAGTGCAATCACGATCACGAGAATGCCGAAGATTAGCACGCCGATGATAAATCTGGGGTCGAGACCCGCAAACAACGCCATGCACATGAGGGTCAACAGGATGATCAGGACGGTACCGAAATCGGGCTGGATAAAGATCAGAAAGAGCGAAATGCCCAGGTAGATGCCCATCTTGCGAAGGAATTCGTTGATGTTGCCACCGGGCGAAAAGAAGCGATCAAGCATGATGGCCGAATACGCAATGGCAAATGGCTTTAAAAACTCGGAAGGCTGGAACTGAATGCCGGCGATGTTGAGCCAGCGCGTGGCGCCACGGCTGCCGCTGCCCACCAAGAACACCAGAAACAGTAGCCCTATCATGCCTATGAGGAAGATCCTGAGCACATCCTCCCCAAACCAGCTGTCCGGCAAAACGCGCACGATGGCAATCAGCGCCAGAACACCGACCACGGCAAACGCAGCCTGTCGACCCAGAAAAAACGTCGCTGAGCCATTCTCGTGCAGCGCCTCGACCGAAGACGCCGAGTACACCATCAGCAGACCAAAACACACCAAGATAAACAGGCAGGCCATGAATATCAGACGGGGGCGCATGATACGGGCGGGAACGCCGGCAATATAGCGTTCGCTAAACGTCTGCCCGCCGCGACCGGAACGCGGTGTGCTGCGCCGCGAGGAAGCACGGTCCGAGTCGGGCCTCCTCATACCTTGTCGGGGGCTCTCCTCTCTCACCGGCAACCCCTATTCCATTTGCGATTTCGCCGCAGCGGCAAGCTGCGCCACATAGTCCTTAAACACGCGGCCGCGCTCCTCATAGCCCGAGAACTCATCGAACGAAGAGCAGGCAGGAGAAAGTAAGATCACGTCGCCACGGCTCGACAGCGAACGGGCGACGTCCACGGCATCGCGCAGGTCATCCGCCTGGGCAATATCCACATCGCCATCGACATCGGCCTCGTCCATAGCGGCGGTGAAACGCTCGCGCGCATCGCCAAAGCAGACGACCGAGCGCACGTTATCCATAACGACGCGCGCGAAGTCCGTGAGCGGCGTGCCCTTATCGTGGCCGCCGAGCAGCAAGATCACGTTGTCATCGGGAAATGCCGTCAGTGCCTTCTCGACCGCGTCGGTGTTGGTCGCCTTGGAATCGTTGACGTAGCGCACTCCGTCAATCTCGCCGCACGGCTCCACGCGGTGCTCGAGCGGCTGGAACGAGGCCAGACCGCGGCAAATGCCCTCGGGATTGGCACCGACGGCCAGGACAGCCGTGGCAGCGCACAGGGCATTGATAACATTGTGATGGCCCGAGATCTTGAGCTCGGATGTAGCGATGAGCGGGGTCTCGACGCCCTTCAGGCGCACGATCATTTTGCCATCGCGCACAAAGGCGACATCCTCACCCTCTGGCTCGTCAAAGGCAACCTTGCAGATGCGACGACCCGGCGTGTAGATGTACTCATCGAACTCGTGAATGCCGGCGTCTTCAACGTCGACGACCACCAGATCGTCATCGACCATATTGTCAAACAGTTTGATCTTGGCAAGCGCATAGTTCTTATGGCTCTTATGCCAGCCCAAGTGGTCGGGAGTGATGTTGAGCAGCACCGCCACGCGAGGGTGGAGCTCGGTGGTCGTAGCAATCTGATAGCTCGAGAGCTCAGCCACAAACCACTCGTTGTGGGCTCGGCCGTCAATCTCGTTGATAGGCGGCTCGCCGATGTTGCCGACAGCTACACTGGCCTCACCGGAAGCCTTGAGCAGATAATCGGTCAGCGACGTGGTGGTCGTCTTGCCGTTGGTGCCCGTGATGGCAATCCAGTTATCGGGCGACAGGCGATAGGCAAACTCGGGCTCACCCATAATCTGAGCGGCATGTTCGCGCCCGGCCTTAAAGAAGCCCGAGAACTCCGAGATGCCCGGGCACGTCACGCATACGTCATAGGCGCCCTCGACCTGTTCGGTCCCATAGACAAACGACGCACCGGCAGCCTCGAGCGCACGCGTGGCGTCATTGGGCTCAGAGGTGCCGCCGCCATACACGGTAACGGCGCTTACGCGCTCTGGATGTGCCAGCGCCCAGCGGGCGACATCGAGACCGGATTTGCCCTGACCCAAAACGAGCAGGCTAAAGACATCAGCAAGAGGCATGAAAGACCACTATCCCAACTGGAAGAACAGGGCAAGGCCAACGGCACCAAATGCCGCAGCGATAATCCAAAAACGGATGACGACCTTGGTCTCGGCCCAACCCTT
This sequence comes from uncultured Collinsella sp., assembly GCA_905199605.1. Taxonomy (GTDB): domain Bacteria; phylum Actinomycetota; class Coriobacteriia; order Coriobacteriales; family Coriobacteriaceae; genus Collinsella. Next base: position 35,110 of record CAJKHC010000005.1, on the reverse strand, counting down.
CTTTTCGAAATGATGATGGATGGGCGCCATAAGGAAGACGCGCTTGTGCGTAAAGTGGAAGTAGACAACCTGAATCATGACCGACAGGGTCTCAACGATAAACAGGCCACCGATGATGAGGGAGACGACCTCGGTGTTAGTCATGATGGACGTACAGGCAAACGCGGCACCCAGAGCAAGCGAGCCGGTATCACCCATAAAGATGCTCGCCGGATAGCAGTTGAACCACAGAAAGCCCAGGCAGGCACCGGCACACGCGGTGCAGAAGATGGACAGGTTCACGTCTCCGTGCAAAAACGCCATGGCAGCCATGGCGAGCATGGCGATCATGGAGGTGCCGCCAGCAAGACCGTCAAGGCCATCGGTCAAGTTCACGGCATTAGAAAGACCGGCAATCATCAGCCAGCAAAAGACAATATAGAGCCACGGGAACGAATAGCCGCAGATGGTAGTCGAAAGCACGCCAAGGTCAATCGTCAACCCACCGGGAAAACGAATCTCGGGGGCGACGCCGCACCAGTTGACGGCAAGCACCGTAAAGGTGACACAGATAATGGTTAGGCCGATCATCTTGGCATGAGGCGTCAGACCGAGCGAGCGCCCATGCGTAACGGAGGTCAGGTCGTCGATCAGGCCCAGCACACCGGTCGCCAGCGTGGCGAGCAGCACGAGCACGAGCTCGGTGGTGAGCTTTCCCATCAGCAGGCAGGTCAGCGAGATCGCGACGAGGATGACAACACCACCCATGGTGGGCGTTCCCTGCTTAACCAAATGACGCTTGGGGCCGTCGGCACGAACCTGCTGGCCGATACCCTCGACCTTGAGCAGCTTAATCCACCACGGCATGAGCAGCAGCGCAATGGCTGCGGCGATGCCAAGCCCCAAAAAAGCCTGATACGTTGGATACGAGGGATTGCCGAACATGGGCTAGCACACACCTTCCACAAAGCGGTCGAGCTCAACAAAGCGGGAACCCTTGACCAGTACAACATCATGTTTTTCAAGCGCGCCGCCCATGCGGTCGAGCACCTGCTGATAATCGGAGAACACCTGGATGCGGTCCTCGTCCATGCCCATCATGCGCGCGGCATCGGCCATAAGCTGGGCCAGCTCACCACCCACGCACGCCAGCATGTCGAGCTTCTTGGCGGCGGCATAGGCGCCCACGAGCTCATGCATGCGAGGAGCCTCATCGCCCATCTCGCCCATCTCGCCCAGGATCGCCATGCGAGACCCCGTGCATGAAAGCGAGCACAGCAGATCGAGGCCGGCTGCCATCGATTCGGCGCTGGCGTTATAGGAATCGTCGATGATGCGTGCACCGCTCTTGGCGCGCTTGATCTCCTGGCGGTGCCCGGTGATCGTAAGACCCCTAAAGGCAGCATCGATCTGCTCGGGCGTCACGCCCAGGCGATAGGCAACCGCGGCGGCCTTAACGGCATTAGGAACGGACTGCACGCCGGGGATGGCAAGCATGGTATCGATTGTCTCGCCCTGACCAAAATCGAGCGTAAAGACCGGACGGCCCTCGTCATCAACGCGAACGTCGCGGGCGCGGACCTCATCATCGTCAGAGACACCGGCCAGCATCACGTCGATACCAGCAGGCCGGGCGAACGTATCGCGAATGAACGGCGTAAAATCGTCCTCGCCGCCCAAAACCAGCAGCGGCAAATAGTCGCCGGCGGCGCACATGCCCTGGACAATCTCGGCCTTAGCGCGGGCGATGTTCTCGCGGCTGCCCAAAATGCCGATATGAGAGGTGCCGATCTTGCTCACGATGGCAAGGTTGGGATTGGCGGACTGGGACAGGCGCTCGATCTCGTGGAAATGGTTCATGCCCATCTCGAGCACCAGGACCTCGGTATCGGCCGGAGCGGAAAGCACCGTGAGCGGCATGCCGATCAGGTTATTGAAATTGCCCTTGGTGGCCCAGACACGATAGCGCTTGGCGAGCACAGCGGCGAGAACGTCCTTGGTCGTCGTCTTGCCGATGGAACCGGTAATGCCAACGACCAGGCAGCCAAGCTCCAGGCGATACGCGTGCGCCAAACGCAGCAGAAACTCCTCGGGATCATCGGTCAGCAAGATGGCACAGCCCTTGTCCTGCGCCAGCGAGACCAGCTCGGCCTCGGGCTCACGCGTCATCACGACGGCGCCGGCACCCGACTGGACGGCACGGGAAGCAAAATCATTGCCGTCGACGTTTTCACCGGGAAAGGCGACGAAAATCGTCCCTTCCTCGACCTGGCGCGAGTCGATAACGCACCCGCGGCATACCCGATCGACTTCTCCCGTCACGGTTCGGGCCCCTGTTGCGGCCGCGAGGTTGTTGACGGCGATCTCTATCATTGCAGCTCCCCTGTAAACCTAAATAATGCTATCGGCGTATTGTATCCCAGCGCCGCGCATGCGTGGTGCAGAGCATGTGAACACCCCTCATATGGGACAACAAACCACGCCCCAAAGATTGTAACCCCCTACTTCGTGTGTGGGATACCCAGCACGTCGAGCGCGTTGGCCATAATGGACTGGAACGGCACCGCAGCGGCATCTGAGCCGCTCGGCGTTCCGTCGAGCGTGATATAGCACAGCACCTTGGGCGATTGTGCCGGTGCAAAGCCCATAAAGGACGACATGTAGTTCTCCTTGAGGTAGCCGCCGTTCTCGTCGGCACGTTCGGCCGTGCCGGTCTTGCCCGCCACGTCATAGCCGTCAACTGCGCCGCCAACGCCCGTGCCTTCAGACACGACCGTCTGCATGCACGATGTCACCTGGGATGCTGCATCCTCAGAAATCGCACGCTCGCCTTCGCCCCAGTCCTTCTCGTCGCCTTTGCTGGACTTATAGAAGTGCGGGGTCATCATCACGCCGCCGTTGGCGATGCCGCCCACGGCACGTGCGATCTCAATCGGCGAGACAGACAGCGCCTGTCCAAAGCTCATCGAGCCCAGCGTGGCGCCGTCATACTGGTCACGCTCCTTGACGATGCCCAGGCTCTCGCCCGGAAAATCGACACCAGAGCTGTGACCGATGCCCCACTTGTCCACATAGGCGGCAAAGTCGTCGGCACCGATCTTGCGCCCCACCAGGACAAATCCCACGTTGGACGAACGGCGCATCATCTCGCGCACATCCATGGTCATGGCGTAGTCGCGCTTGTCGGCATCGGTGACGGTATCGTCGCCCACCTTGATGCTCGCCGGCACCTCAAACGACGTACTCGACCGCACGACACCCAAGTCGAAGCCGGCGCCCGCCACGAGCGTCTTAAAGACCGAGCCGGGCTCGTAGGCGTCGGTGACCAGGCGCAGGTTCATATCCTCGGTCTTGGCGTTTTCCAAATTGGTCTGGTCGTAGGTCGGATACGAGCAGGCTGCCAAGATCTCGCCAGTCGTAGGATCGGTGACCAGCGCCGAGCCGTTCTTGGCCTTTGTCTTCTCGACAGCCTCTGCCAGGGCATCCTCGGCCGCACGCTGGATATTGACGTCGAGCGTCGTCACGAGATCAATGCCGTCGACCGCAGCCACCTTTTTATAGGCACCGCCCGCGATATAGCTGCCGTCCCTCGCGCGCTCGCGTACGAGAGAACCGTTCGTGCCGGTCAGAAGCTTGTTGTATTGCTTTTCGAGACCCGTCAAGCCGTCGTTGTCTACATTCACTACACCCAGCACCTGCGATGCCAGATTGCCGTATGGATATACGCGCTTCATGGCCTGCTCAAAAAGCACGCCGGGCAGGTTCTTCTTCTCCAGCGCCGCAGCGTCGTCTTCGTCCACCTGGCGCTTGATATACACCCAGGTTCCATCGGACTCAACGAGCTTGCGGCAGGTCTTTTTATCGATTCCAGTTGCCTTGACCAGCGCCGACACCGTCTTGTCAACATCCTCGACAAGCTGGGGGTTCACAGCGATGTTGCGACATTCGACCGACGACGCCAGCACGTTACCGTTACGGTCGTAGATGGTACCGCGCTTGGCATACAGCGTCTGCGCAAGCAAGCGACGTGCATCGGCACGGTCGCGTAACTTATCGGCTTCCACGATTTGATAGTCGGCAAGGCGAAGGACGCCCAAACCCAAGCCAAACCCGATGAAACCCATGACGGCTTTGCGACGGGGCAGCGGCGTGCCCGTGAGCCATTCGGTCGACGAGCTCTTGCGCGGTCTGGTGTTATGCATTTGAGGACCACTCGAGCCACGGAGACGCGACGCGGGGTCGTTGCCATAGGACGGTCTCGCGTTGTAAGATGGCCGACCCGTTCCTTGATAACCAGAACGTCCCCGCGATGAGGGACGTCCAGAACCGCGACCCCCGTCGGAACCGCGGCGATAGTCATTTGTCATACTCAGCTACCGTCTTGTTACTGAGCGGTCGCGGTCGAGCTAGCGCCCGCGGCTGCATCCTGCGAAAAATCAAGTGTAACGCTCTCGCTGGGCTCCACCATGCCATAAGCGCCCGCAAGGTCGCGAATGCGCGTGTCGGCACCATAGACCGAATGCATGACCTCCAGGTCAGAGCTCTCATCGGTCGCCTTCTCGAGCGTGTTGGTAAGCGCGGCATTGCTGTTGAGCACCTGGGCCGTAACGCCGGCGAGCGCCACACGGGCGACACCGATCGTCATAAAGATGGCCGCAATGATGCAAAACGTTTTAAGAACGCTCATGAAAACCGGGCTTACCGCCTGGTTTGCCTGACGGCCCGCGCCCGTGTAGACATCAAAGCGCGGCGTGCGCTGCTCGCGGGGAGCAACGGAGGCCTGCGGTGCCTCACGATAGGCGGGCATGGCGTTCATATCATAGGCGAGTGCTGCGTTTGAAGTGTTGTAGCCCATGATATGCCGCCTCCCATCCCGAGTACGTTGGTAGTGTGTTTAAGCTTCGTTTATGGTGCGAGCGGGAGGTCCAATATCGCGCGGTCGCGCCTACAGACGCTGCGCCACGCGGATTTTGGCTGATCTCGCCCGAGGGTTGCGCTCAACCTCATCAGGCTGGGCAACCAGGGGTTTGCGGGTGATGACCTTGAGTATCGGCACGTTGCCGCACACGCACACCGGAATCTCCGGCGGACACGTGCACCCCTGGCTCATCTCCTTAAAGTGGTTCTTTACGATACGGTCCTCGAGCGAGTGATACGAAATGACGCAGATACGTCCGCCCGGGTTGAGCCACCTGGTGGCGGCATCAAGCCCTCGTTCGAGCACATCGAGCTCGTGATTGACCTCGATGCGAATGGCCTGGAAACTTTTCTTGGCCGGGTGTCCACCATGCCGACGAGCGGCAGCCGGGATACCCGCCTTGATGATCTCGACAAATTGGCCGGTGGTTTCGATCGGTTCTTGCTCGCGGCGGCGCACGATCTCGCGCGCGATCTGCGAGGCGAACTTCTCTTCGCCGTAGACGCGTAGAATCCGGGCGAGGTCGTGTTCGTTATAGGTGTTGATGACCTCAGCTGCGTTTAAGGTGTTATTGCCCGGATCCATCCGCATGTCCAATGGGGCGTCCTCGTTATACGAAAAGCCCCTGCCAGGGATATCGAGTTGCGGTGACGAAACGCCCAAATCGAACAGGAAGCCATCGACCCCGGGCACCTCGGCCGAGCAAAGCAGCTCGTCCAAGTCGCCGAAGTTGCCCTTCAGCAGCTGGTGCGGAACGCCGGGAACCTCGCGGTCCAGACGGGCGCCAGCGGCCTCGAGGGCCATGTCGTCCTGATCGACGCCGAGCAAAAGGCCCGTCTCCCCCACCTGTGCGGCCATCTTTACCGAATGGCCGGCACCGCCAAGGGTGCAATCGCAGACAACGGAGCCGCTCTTTAGCTGCAGCGACTCAAGCACTTCGCCGAGCATGACAGGTTCATGCCGATATTCTTGTGTCAAGATCCCACGCTCCATCCGTTACCCGTGCCTTGCCCTTACGAGAAGAAGAGGTCCAGCAGGGCCTCATCGTCATCGTCCTCATCGGCCGCGGCGCGATCCCAAACCTCAAGGTGGTCGTAGTTGCCCACAACCGTGACCTCGCGGTCGAGGTTCGCCTGCTTGCGGAGAGACTCGGAAAGACCGATACGACCGGCGCTGTCCACATCCATCGACGTGGTGCGCTTGTTGATCGCCCTCATGAGCTTCTGGTCGTTAATGTCACGCGGGTTAAAACCCTCGTGGCCCTCACGACCCGCGAAGAGTCCTTCGACCCACTTATCGAAGGCCTCGGCAGAGAACACGTACAGAGCATCGACATCCAGGGCTTTGAACACGCGAACGTGCTCTCCAAGCTCCTCGCGAAGGGGTGCAGGCAGGGACAGACGACCTTTTGCATCGAGATTGCGCTCGTATGCACCAGTCATTCCCATGTGCGCCCTCCCCTCGGTTACTCAGATGGCACGTACGCGGGGAACCACCCCGCCTGTCGACGTCATCAATAATATGGGGAACCGCCCCATTTTTCAACACCTTTCCCCACCCCTTCCCCCACCCCTCCCCACCATTCCACCCCCAATATGTTGTAAAACACCCCCGAGCATATGTTCGAAAACACAATATGTTGTGTTTGCAGCAAAGGCGGGATGCCACCTGTAGAACCACACCCGCGAACCTCAACCTTCAAGTTGACCTTGAGGCGATTTTTACGTCCCTTTACACGCCGTTCACATCGCCCCCAAACTCCCCCACCCACGGTACACACGGCCCACCGCCGCATCGGTGTCTAGCGAAAAATGGGACGGGCCCCAGATTGCCCATGCGCGCAAAAGTGCGTCTCGGCAATCTGGGGCCCGTCCCCTTTAGTATTTATAAATATGCAGGTCAGCGAGGTGCTAGCGATGTGCTAGCGGATGCGCCGCCAGATAGACCTCGGTCAGTTGCGTTCGGTCGACATGCGTGTAGACCTGCGTGGTCGAAATATCGGCATGGCCCAAAATCTCCTGCAGCACACGCAGGTCGGCACCGCCCGCGAGCATGTGGGTGGCAAAGGAGTGGCGCAAGGTATGGGGATGGAGCCCCACCAGCCCCACCTGACGCCCATACCGCTCGCATATCGCATGCACGGCCTGGCGCGACAGGCGACGTCCGTTCTTATTTAAAAAGACCGCCGAGGTCTCGGTTCCGCGGGCATGGGCCGCCAAGCGAGAACGTCCCTCAGTTACATAGAGCGTCAGAGCTCGCGCCGCGCTTCCCACCAGTGGGGACAGGCGTTCCTTTGAGCCCTTACCGCGAACGAGTACAAAGCCATCGTCAATATGGATATCGCCCACATCGAGCCCAACCAGCTCACTCACACGCAAACCGCATCCGTAGAGCACTTCCAAGATGGCATGGTCGCGCAGTCCCATCTCGCCCTCGGGAAAGTCTTGATCGAGCAGCGCCGAGACATCCTCCACCGATAGATACTCCGGCAAACGCTCAGCCTTTTTAGGCAGGCGCAACGCCGCCGTCGGGTTTTGGGCCACGGCCCCATCGCGCACCAAAAAGGCATGCAGGCCCTTCACGGCAGCAAGCGCGCGCTCCACCGAGGCGTCGGAATAGCCTCCGCCGCGGCGATCGGCGACAAAGCCCTCCACGACCTGACGGGTCACCTCTTCAAAAGACACAATACCCGCCCGCTCCAGATAGGCGCAGTACGTCGTCAGGTCACGACGATAGGCCACAATCGTGTTGCGCGCCAAGCCCCGCTCGACCGCGAGGTAATCGAGATACTCCCCCGCCGCCACGGCGAGCGACGAGGGAGTAGCTTCGGTATGTTCCTTATTCGCCGGCACCCTTAGTCCGTAGCGAGGTTCATGGGCGTCACCTGCAGACGGTCGACACCCTCGTGCTGGCCGATCGAAGCGCGCACGAACTCTCGGAACAGCGGCTGCGGATTAGTCGGACGGCTCTTGAACTCGGGGTGAGCCTGGGTTGCCACATACCACGGATGCACGTCGCGCGGCAGCTCGACCATCTCGACCAGGCGCTCGTCGGGCGAGAGGCCAGAGATAACCAAGCCGGCATCCTCGAGCTGGTCGCGGAAGGCGTTGTTGAACTCAAAGCGGTGACGGTGACGCTCGTAGACGAGTTCCTCGCCATATGCCTCGCGAGCAAGGGTATCGGCGGCGAGCTTGCACGGATAGGCGCCCAGGCGCATGGTGCCGCCCTTCTCGGTCACGTCCTCCTGCGAGCTCATCAGATCGATGACGCTAAACGGGCCGTCCGGATCGAACTCAGAGGAGCTGGCGCCGGCAAGGCCGACGACGTTGCGGGCGAACTCGCACACGGCGACCTGCATACCCAGGCAAATGCCCAGATACGGAATCTTGTGCTCACGGGCAAACTCGGCCGCGAGGATCTTGCCCTCCAGGGCGCGCTTGCCAAAGCCGCCGGGGACCAGGATGCCCGAGGCGTCGCCCAGAACCTCGGAGACATTCTGCTCGTCGAGGCTCTCGCCGTCGACCAGCTGGACGTCCACATGGCGATCGTAGAAGACGCCCGCATGGTGCAGGGCCTCGATAACCGACAGGTACGCATCGGGCAGCTGCGTGTACTTACCCACGACGGCAATCTTAACCTTATCGGCGTGATGGTTGGCATGGTTCTGCTTACGCAGGAACTCATTCCACTCGCTCATGTCGCGCTCACGCGGGTCCAGGCCCAGGCGCTCGCAAATACGCAGGTCAAAGTCCTGCTCGGCAAGCAGCTGCGGCACGTCGTAGATGCTCGCGCAGTCCTCATTGGTAAAGACGCAATCGGTGTCGACGTCGCAGAAGCTTGCGATCTTTCCGCGGATAGCGTCATCGATATGGTGGTCGGAGCGCAGCACGATGATATCGGGCTGGATGCCAAAGCTGCGGAGCTCCTTGACGGAATGCTGCGTGGGCTTGGTCTTGACCTCGTGGGCGGCGGCAATATAGGGAACGAGCGACACGTGGATGTAGCAGACGTTCTCGGAGCCGGCCTCCTTGCGGTACTGACGGATGGCCTCGACAAACGGTTGGGACTCGATGTCGCCGATCGTGCCGCCCAGCTCGGTGATGACTACATCGGAGCCGGTCTGCTCCTCGATGCGGCGAAACTTGTCCTTAATGGCATTGGTGACGTGAGGAATCACCTGCACGGTACCGCCCAAAAAGTCGCCGCGACGCTCGCGGGCGATTAGGCTTTTGTAGATGGCACCGGTCGTAAAGTTGGAATCGCGGGTCAGGTTCTCATCAATAAAGCGCTCGTAATGACCCAGGTCCAGGTCGGACTCGTAACCATCCTCGGTTACAAAGACCTCACCATGCTGGAACGGGCTCATGGTACCGGGGTCGACGTTCAGATACGGGTCGGCCTTCTGCATCGTTACTTTGTAGCCACGCGACTTGAGCAGACGGCCCAGCGAGGCCGCGGTGATACCCTTGCCCAGGGACGAAACCACGCCACCGGTTACGAACACATGCTTGGTCATATTGAGTTACCTGCGCTTCCCGTAGAAGTTGTTTATCCACATCTTACGGGTCTTCATTGTAATACTCGCGCCGCGGACCGTCCGCAATTTTTCTCGCGTGCGATTGCATTTCTCAATCTTGAAACAAAACGCCGCCCGGTTTCCCAGGCGGCGTCACTATGGCAAGGGTTACATGCTGCTATCGATCAGCAACCTCGTCCTCAAGCATTTCTTGAACGAGCATGCCGGTACGGACGCCCTCAAGATACCACTCACCACGTTCGGTGAGGCAAATGCCATTTGCAAGCTGACCGCCGTCGTCGCTATAACGCGAGACGACATCAATCATACCTTCGGAATCCAAGCGATCGATTGCGGCGCGGGCACGATACGGCGAAACCCCCACGCGCTCGGCAAGCGTTTTGCGCGAGAAACCATACGGCCCGCCATTGTCTTCGGTTTGCTGGTCGATCTCCATCAACACCAGCACCTCGACACGCTTCATATCGTTGACACTCGCACGACCCTTGCCCGCCATAGCAGCCTCCTCAAACCGAGCACGAGCATCTAACGCGCCGTGCGCGACCGACACACCTCACGATGGCAGGTAATATCCATCATGCGGCATCCCGCTAAGGATGAAACAGTTACGGTTATTGTATACCGCTCAAATTGTTTCTAGGCAGGTAAACAGCTATTTTTCGCCGAAATAGACGCTTTATTGATCAAAAAGCCGTACCGGGCGCTAACCCGATACGGCCAAAATGCAATGCAATTACCGCGGTGCTTCAAACTTAGCGATGGAAGAAACCGCGGCGCTCAAACTTGGGCTCGCAGCACACGTTGATGCCCAACTTGCGCAGTACCGTCTCGTCCGTCGGCGAGATAATCACGCTAAAGAAGGCATCGCAACCGCGCAGCTGCTCCAGGCCCGAAAGGACGCGAGCGGCCGTCTCACTCGTGGCCGAGGTGATCGACAGCGCCATAAGCGTCTCGTCGGTGTGGAGGCGCGGGTTTTTGCTGCCCAGGAAATGCGTCTTGAGCTTGCTGATGGGCTCGATCGCCTCATCGCTAATGACCTCGAGCTCAAGGTCGACGCCCGAGACATGCTTGAGGGCGTTCATAATGAGCGAACTTGCGGCGCCCAGGCGCGTGGAGGTCTTACCGGTCACCACGGAGCCATCGGGCATGACCATGGCACCCACGGGACCACCCGTCAGCTGCTCCCTGGTGAGGGCCGCCGAGCGCGCCGGTGAGTAGTTCTTATCGATGCCGGCTTTCTTCATAATAATCTTGAGACGGTCGACTTGCTCATCGCCCACGCCGGTACGGCGCACATTTTCGACCGCGGTAAAGTAGCGGCGGACGATCTCCATCTTGGAAACGTCGCGGCAGGCATCGTCATCGGTGATGGCAAAACCGACCATATTGACGCCCATGTCCGTAGGGCTCTGGTAGGGGCTCTTGCCCAGGATCTTTTCCATCAGGGCACGGACTACCGGGAAGGCCTCGACGTCGCGGTTGTAGTTGACCGTGGTCTTGTTGTAGGCCTCCAGGTGGAAGGAGTCGATGATGTTGGCGTCATCGAGGTCTGCCGTGGCGGCCTCGTAGGCAATATTGACCGGATGCGTAAGGGGCAGATTCCAAACCGGGAAGGTCTCGAATTTGGCATAGCCGGCGGCCGTGCCATGCTTGTGCTCGTGATAGAGCTGAGACAGGCAAGTGGCGAGCTTGCCCGAGCCAGGGCCGGGCGCCGTCACGACAACGAGCGGTCGGGTGGTCTCGACAAACTCGTTCTTGCCATAGCCGTCGTCGGACACGATCAGATCGACATCGTGCGGATACCCCTCGATGGGATAGTGCAGCTTGGCGGGAATACCGAGCGCGTTCAGGCGGTTGCGGAACACATCGGCAGCGGGCTGTCCAGCGTACTGGGTGATGACCACGGCCGCGACAGCAAAGCCGTTGCCGCGGAACAGGTCAACCAGGCGCAGCACATCCTCGTCATAGGTAATGCCAAGGTCACCACGAGCCTTGTTTTTCTCGATGTGGTTCGCGTTGATCGCGATGATAACCTCGACATCGTCGGCGATGCTTTTGAGCATGCGGAACTTGCTGTCCGGCTCAAAACCCGGTAGCACGCGGCTGGCATGATAGTCATCGAACAGCTTGCCGCCAAACTCCAAATACAGCTTGCCGCCAAACTGCGAGATGCGCTCCTTAATGTGAGCAGCCTGCAGCTCGATATACTTCGCGTTGTCGAAACCCTGGCGCATATATGGCTCCCGTCCCGTTTCCATTTATGTTCTAGGCGATTATAACGGAGCCTGCCCCTCGCAAGGGCCTGGCCACCAACAGGCACCAACCAAACACGCCACCGCAACCACCGGGGACCCGGGATAGCTAATTTGAAGCAGGAACCAAGTCACTCCGCACCAACAATGGAAACGTCACAGGCAGAGCCAAAGTCAACGAACGGGCACCAGAGCGGGCAAGCTGTTCCCCTGCACCAACAATAACAGCGTCGCAGGTTGAGCATAAGTCAGCGAGCGCCGTCCAGAACGTACAAGTTGGCATGAAAAAGGCAAGGCATAGACCTTTTGGTCATGCCTTGCCTTTTGAATGACAAATTGTAGTTCTGGGCGGCGCGCAGCGTCGAGTGGTTCCGCGGTTTGGTAAAACCGCGGAACATAAGTGCGCCCCCTCCCGCGCACGGAACGGGAGGGGGCCAAAGGTAGGAGTCTACCGGTGGGGTTACCCCACCGGACAGACGATGACCAGGTGATCCGTTATAGGATCGTCATGGTTTCCGTGGGGTACCCAGGGGGTACTTAGATCATCACGCAAGCGATGGTCAGGATGATGGCGCAGACGACGGAGAGAGCGACGATGAGCTTAAGAGCAAACTTGAGCCAGGTCGTCCACTCGATCTTAGCCAGAGCGAGACCGCCCATGATGGCACCAGAGGTCGGGGTGAACAGATTCACGACGCCGATGGCGGCGGAGAAGATCATGACCATGACCTCGGGCGAGAAGCCGAGCTTAACAGCCAGCGGTCCCATGATGGGCATGGAGACAGTAGCCATACCGGAGGTCGAGGGGATCAGGAAGGACAGGCCAAAGTAGACCAGGAAGCTCATGGGAGCGAAGATCACGCCGGACAGGCCAGCCAGAGCATTGGCGGCAGCGTCGAGGACGTAGACGTCGAGGCCGGTGCTAGCCATGAGGACGGAGATACCACGGGCAAGAGCGATGACGAGGACAACGGACATCATGTCGGCAGCGCCGGTGATGAAGGTGTTGACGATCTGCTTCTCGGAGAGGCCACCGATGATACCGATCAGGACAGCCATGAGGAAGAACCAGGTGGAAGCCTCGTCGAAGTACCACTGGCCAATGGGCAGGCCGGTGATCAGGGCAGACCAGCCCTGAACGATGGCGTTACCGTCGGCGTCATAGACAGCGCCAGCATCGAAGAAGTTGGCGACGCCCTCGTTGAGGTCGGCCAGCGGGATGAAGCCGACGATCATGACGACGAAGGTGAAGGCAAAGGCGATCAGAACACCCTTCTGACGACCGGTGAGCTTGACCTCTTTGTGAACCTCGGAAGCAGCCTTGCCGTGAGCCTCTTCGGCGTCCTTGAGCTCCTGCATCGAAAGGATGGTGGAACCCTTGTCAGCCTTGACCTTCTTGGCATAGCTCATGACGAAGAGGATGGACATAACAGTGGTAACAATCCACAGGACGGCACCGAGGCCGATGATGATGGACTGGTTGACCTCAATGCCAACGCCGGTCAGAGCGTCGACGGCAGCACCGACGGCGAACGGGTTAACCGTGGAGCCGAGGCAGCCGCAGCCAGCGCCGAGCAGGACGGTGGCAGCGCCGACCATAGGGTCGAAGCCAGCAGCCATCATGGTGGCGGCGAGCAGGGCGTAGAAGGGAACGGTCTCCTCGCACATACCATAGGTGGTACCACCGAGGGAGAAGATGAACATTAGCACGGGAATGAGCATGATCTCATTGCCCTTAAGCTTCTGCACCAGAACGGCAATGCCGTTGTCCAGGGCGCCGGTCTCGGTCATCATGCCGAGGAAGCCACCGAGGATCATAACGAAGAGGCAGACGGGCAGAGCGTCAGCGAAGCCCTTGACCGGGGCGGTGCAGAAATCGCTCAGGCGGGCAGCGGTAACCGCGCCACCGGACGTACCGGAGACGATAACGGTAACAACCGCGACGATTGCCAGCAGAGCAAGAAGAATGGTGAACGATGAAGGCATACCGCGCTTTTTCTTAGCGGTCTCAGTCATAGTTCTCATCCCCCCTTCATAAATCATTTACTGATCTCGCCCGAAGCGGCTCTTCCGTGCCGTGCATGTCGCTCGGTGCGAGATTTTTACCAGACAAAAGCGCTCGGGGTGCGCAGGAATGCACCCCGAGCGAGATGCTAGATGCTCTTACTTGAGCGTGGCGTACATGACAGCCTTGATGGTGTGCATGCGGTTCTCGGCCTCGTCGAAGACCTTGGAAGCGGGGCTCTCGAAGACCTCGTCGGTGACCTCCTGCTCGGTGATGCCGAACTGCTCGCACTTCTCGGCGCCAATGGTGGTGTTGGTGTCGTGGAAGCTGGGCAGGCAGTGCAGGAAGATGGCACCCGGGTTGGCCATAGCCATGACCTCGGAGGTGACACGATACGGGGTGAGCTGAGCGATGCGCTCGGCCCAGACCTCGTCAGGCTCGCCCATGGAGACCCACACGTCGGTGTAGATAACGTCGGCACCGGTGACGCCGTCCTTGACGTCGGTGGTCAGCTTGATGGTGCAGCCGTTGGCCTCAGCGATGGGCTTGCAGGCCTCGATGACGTCGTCAGCGGGCATGCACTCCTCGGGGCCGCAGGCCACGAAGTTCATGCCGAGCTTGGAGCAGACGACCATGAGGGAGCGAGCGACGTTGTTCTTGCAGTCGCCCATGAAGACGAGGGTCTTGCCCTTGATGTCGTAGTTGAAGTTCTCCTGGACGGTCAGGATGTCGGCGAGCATCTGAGTGGGGTGCCACTCGGTGGTCAGACCGTTCCAGACGGGCACGCCGGACTTAGCGGCAAGCTCCTCGACGTCGTCCTGGGCAAAGCCACGGAACTCGATGCCGTCATACATGCGGCCGAGAACGCGGGCGGTGTCCTCGATGGACTCCTTCTTGCCCATCTGCGACGAACCCGGATCGAGGTAGGTGACGCCCATGCCCAAATCCATGCCGCCGACCTCGAAGGCGCAGCGGGTACGGGTGGAAGTCTTCTGGAAGAGCAGGACGATGTTCTTGCCCTCGAGATAGCGGTGCGGAACGCCAGCGCGCTTCATGTCCTTGAAGTTCTTGGAGAGCTTGAGCAGGTACTCGATCTCCTCGGTGGTGAGGTCGAGGAGCTTGAGGAAGCTACGGCCGGAGAGGTTAACACCCATGGTTCGAATCCTTTCGAAGAAATGAATTACGCAAATACTAGTGGTGCCCGTTTGACGGGCGAAACCGGTGCGGTTGTAGGGAGACCGCACCGGAAACGGAAAGACTTAGAGGTCCTCGCGCCAGAAGGGCATGCTCATGCAGCGCGGGCCGCCACGGCCGCGGGAGAGCTCGGCGGAGGGCACGACGAGAAGGTCCAGGCCCTCCTTGTACAGCACGTCGTTGGTGACGGTGTTGCGGGCGTAGACGCAGATCTTGCCGGGCTCGACGCACAGGGTGTTGGAGCCGTCGTTCCACTGCTCGCGGGAGGCCGCGATCGGGTCGCCGCCGCCGCAGGGGATCAGCTTGACCTGGTCGACGCCGGTGGCGTCCTCCAGGACGTGCTCGAGGGTGTCCTCGATCAGGCGGATGTTCACGTCGCCCGGGTTCTTGCCGGCGGTCAGCTCGTAGACGCGCAGGGTGCCCATGATGGCGGGGTGGATCGTGAACTTATCGACGTCGATCTGGGTGAAGACCGTGTCGAGGTGCATGAAGGCGCGCGAGACCGGGATGTCGAAGGCCAGGATGCGCTCGACCTTGGAGTCGGAGTTCCAGAAGATGTTCTGCGCCATGACGTCGATGGCGGCTGCCTGGGTGCGCTGGGAGATGCCGACGGCGAGGGTCTTCTCGTTGATGTTCAGCACGTCGCCGCCCTCGGTGTGGAACTGGCAGTCGCGGCGGAAGTACAGGGAGACGTCCTTGTAGTCGGGGTGGTACTTGAAGACGTACTTGCCGTACAGGGTCTCGCGGTTGCGGGTGACCGAGTACATGCGGTTGAGGTTGACGCCCTCGCCGACGACCGCGAACGGGTCGCGGGTGAAGTAGAGGTTGGGCATCGGGTCGATGATCAGGTCGGACTCGGACTCGGAGTTGACCAGGGAGTCGAGGGTCGTGGACGCCGTGAGGGGCATGTCGATCTCGGCCTTGGTCATGCCGGCCATGGTCTTCTTGACGAACTCGAGGTTGTCCTCGATGGAGTCCAGCTTCTCGCGGACGATCTGCGGCATCTGCTGGCCGCGGATGCCTGCCTCGGCGATGTACTGGTCGGTGAACTCGGCGCGGGCGCCGGGGACCTGGTCGAACACCTCGGCGACGAGGTTCTCCAGGTAGAGCACCTCCACGCCCTGGTCCCTCAGGATCTGGGCGAAGGTGTCGTGCTCCTGCTGCGCGACCTCCAGGAACGGGACGTCGTCGAACAGGAGTCGCTCGAGCTCGTCGGGCGGCAGGTTGAGGAGCTCGTCGCCGGGACGGTGCAGGCAGACCTTCCTGAGCTTGCCGATCTCGGAAGGCACGTGCAGACCTTTCGTCATGGCCTCCTACCTTTCTTTCGGGCCCTTGTCAGGGCCGATTCGTTAGCGCCCCTCCGTGTGAGGCGTTATTGCTGACGACATATTTATATCCAAAATCAGCCCATACTTTCACCTTGCCCCCGAACGGTTTTTTATGAGGGGTGAACGGCATACACATATACTTCACGCATGGCACACTTTGACTTAATAAAGTGTATTTACGTGCTTAAATGCTTTTTTAACCGGAAATCCCATTGGAACTAATCTTTGTTAAACCACCCTCAATTTGCATATTTCACGCAAGGGTATGAATAGAATTCGCAATTCTTGCTGCCTCTCAACCATTTTGATTTTTATTCAGAAAAAAGTTCGTCCTATTCATTTTTAGCAACCAGACTACCGTTTACCAGACGCTGGGTACCGTTCGCCGGAAGCTCAGTATAAGGCCCAGCGGATATCAGCTTGCCGTACGGCCTCATTTGTAACAACTTGACTTCTCGGTATAAAAAACAGACCCGCCCCCTCATGGGAAACGGGTCTGTTATCGATTATCGTCGGCCAATTTGAATACGGACTTCGAAGGAAGTCGTGATCCTAGCGATCGAACTCGGCCAGCGCCTCACCCAGAAGCCTCAGGCCCTCGCGAAGAACGTCCTCGCTCGCGCAGTAGCCCAGGCGTGCACCGCAGGGAAGCTCAAAGCGGCTGCCGGGAACCAGCAGCACTCCCCTCTCGGCCAACAGGCGCTTGCAGAAATCTTCGTCGTCCTCGGGGATATCCAGCTGGATAAACGAGGTGGACACGCCCTGCGGGGCCGTCCAGGACACGCGATGCTGTGTATCGATCCAGGCCTGCGCGATATCACGGTTGCCAAACACGATCTTGCGGTTGCGCTCGAGAATCTTGTCCTTATGCTCGAGCACGTAGGTCGCCAGGGCGTCGTTGAACACGCCACCGCAGATCATGGTGTAGTCGCGATACGTGCGGATGCGGTTGGATACCTCTTCATCGGTCACGACCCAGCCCACGCGGGCAGCAGGCGTCGAATAGGTCTTGGACACCGAGTTGGTGACAATGGCCTTCTCGTACACGTCGGCCATCGACATAAAGGACTCGGTGTTCTCGAGCGGCAGATACACCTCGTCGCACAGCACGTAGGCACCCACCGAACGCGCAATCTCCGCAATCTGGCCGAGCGTATCGGCATCGAGCACCGTACCGATGGGGTTCGATGCGTTATTGATGCAGATGAGCTTGGTGTTGGGGCGCACCAAGCGCTTGAGCTCATCGATATCGGGCTTCCAACCGAGCTCCTCGCGAAGCTCCCAATACTCGACCTCGGCACCCAGCGTACGCGGAATCTCGTAGAGCGGCGCATAGGTAGGCCACTCGGCAATCACGTGATCGCCGGGCTCCACAACGGCCATGATGGCGTTGAGGTTGGCGCCCGTGCAGCCATTGGTCTGCAGAATGTGATCGGGATTGACATCGCGACGATACAGCTTGGCGACCTCGGCCTTAAATTCCGGCGATCCCTCGATCCAGCCGTAGTTCATCTTCTCGCGATCCAGGCGCTCGTAGAACGTGGCGCCGTCCTGCTCGTCCAGTGCGCGAAGCTCGCCCATGGTCAGCGACGAGATCGTCGACTGAGCGATATCCCAGGTAGCACTCTTCTCCCAAACGTTGAGCCATTCCTCAACACCGATTGGCTTGATATCCATGGCCACCTTATCTGATCTTCATTTAGCGTCATTAAACATGAATGGGGCGGTGCGAAAGATCCGCACCGCCCCAATGGGAGACATCTAATGGCAGCTAGATGTTTGTAGTAAGACCTGTACGGGTCTTTGAAAACCTTAGAGGTCCTCGCGCCAGAAGGGCATGCTCATGCAGCGCGGGCCGCCACGGCCGCGGGAGAGCTCGGCGGAGGGCACGACGAGAAGGTCCAGGCCCTCCTTGTACAGCACGTCGTTGGTGACGGTGTTGCGGGCGTAGACGCAGATCTTGCCGGGCTCGACGCACAGGGTGTTGGAGCCGTCGTTCCACTGCTCGCGGGAGGCCGCGATCGGGTCGCCGCCGCCGCAGGGGATCAGCTTGACCTGGTCGACGCCGGTGGCGTCCTCCAGGACGTGCTCGAGGGTGTCCTCGATCAGGCGGATGTTCACGTCGCCCGGGTTCTTGCCGGCGGTCAGCTCGTAGACGCGCAGGGTGCCCATGATGGCGGGGTGGATCGTGAACTTATCGACGTCGATCTGGGTGAAGACCGTGTCGAGGTGCATGAAGGCGCGCGAGACCGGGATGTCGAAGGCCAGGATGCGCTCGACCTTGGAGTCGGAGTTCCAGAAGATGTTCTGCGCCATGACGTCGATGGCGGCTGCCTGGGTGCGCTGGGAGATGCCGACGGCGAGGGTCTTCTCGTTGATGTTCAGCACGTCGCCGCCCTCGGTGTGGAACTGGCAGTCGCGGCGGAAGTACAGGGAGACGTCCTTGTAGTCGGGGTGGTACTTGAAGACGTACTTGCCGTACAGGGTCTCGCGGTTGCGGGTGACCGAGTACATGCGGTTGAGGTTGACGCCCTCGCCGACGACCGCGAACGGGTCGCGGGTGAAGTAGAGGTTGGGCATCGGGTCGATGATCAGGTCGGACTCGGACTCGGAGTTGACCAGGGAGTCGAGGGTCGTGGACGCCGTGAGGGGCATGTCGATCTCGGCCTTGGTCATGCCGGCCATGGTCTTCTTGACGAACTCGAGGTTGTCCTCGATGGAGTCCAGCTTCTCGCGGACGATCTGCGGCATCTGCTGGCCGCGGATGCCTGCCTCGGCGATGTACTGGTCGGTGAACTCGGCGCGGGCGCCGGGGACCTGGTCGAACACCTCGGCGACGAGGTTCTCCAGGTAGAGCACCTCCACGCCCTGGTCCCTCAGGATCTGGGCGAAGGTGTCGTGCTCCTGCTGCGCGACCTCCAGGAACGGGACGTCGTCGAACAGGAGTCGCTCGAGCTCGTCGGGCGGCAGGTTGAGGAGCTCGTCGCCGGGACGGTGCAGGCAGACCTTCCTGAGCTTGCCGATCTCGGAAGGCACGTGCAGACCTTTCGTCATGGCCTCCTACCTTTCTTTCGGGCCTTTCGGCCGAATCTCTCAGCACCCTTCCGTAACGGATGCTGCTTGCTGACAGCTCTAGTTATATCCAAATTCCAACCGCAATTCCACCTCGCCCCCGAACGGTCAACAAAGTTCGATGAACGGTATATCGAATATGATTCCCCCATAATGCACTTCGGCGTTCTAAAGTAGCTTTTCTAAGGTAAATGCTCTTTTTTCCTAAAAATCATTCGCAATTACAACTCCAATCTTTCGATTAAGAATTGCATATCTAAAACGGTTTTATGTATATAAATGACGCTTGTTCGTGTTTCTGTCTGTATTCGATGATATTCAGCTACCTATCATTCTTATTCACACATACTCACCAGTTGAGTGAGGATATAGACCGTTTTTCACAACGCGAAGGGCGTCAGCTCTATGGCTTGTCAGCGTAAGAAGTAGGTAAAGATACCGTTCACGCGATACGTCCGTGCCATAGGTCGACTAAATTGAGACAATAGTGAATAGTGTTAGGCAACCGTCCCCCACGGGGACTGAACGGACAGATGCATATGCCGAGCAAAATCGAAAAAAAGCAAGCCGCTGCAAAGCTGCGTAAGCCGCCGCGCGACCTCTCGTACACGCAGAACCGAGAGCTCAGCTGGCTGCGCTTTGACAACCGTGTGCTTGACGAAGCCTTCGACGAGACCGTTCCGCTGTTCGAGCGGCTAAAGTTCGTGTCGATTTTCGAGTCTAACCTCGATGAGTTTCTCATGGTGCGCGTGGGCGGCCTGTCCGATCTGGCAGAGCTCAAAAAACAGCCTGTCGACAACAAGAGCAATATGACCGCCTCCGAACAAGTCGATGCTGTCATGGCCGAAATGCCCGGGCTCCTTACCCGATGGGAGTCCATCTTTAAGAGCATCGAGGGCAAGCTCGACACCCTGGGCGTTCACCGCGCCCGCATCGATTCGCTTACGCCCGAGGAGCGCACCTTTGTAACCCGTTACTTCCAGGCCTACGTGTCGCCGGTCATCTCACCGCTGGTGATTGACCCGCGCCACCCCTTCCCCAACCTGCGCAACGGCGCACTCTACCTGGCCTGCGGCCTGGACGGCGTCACCGACGAGGAGAGTCTGCTGGGCCTTATCGAGATTCCCACCTCGATGAACCGCGTGGTCGAGATCCCCTCGCCCACCGGCACCTACTCCTACATCTTGCTCGAGGACGTCATCCTCGCCTGCCTGGACAGCTGCTTTGGCTCCTATAAGCCGCTCGACCGCGCGCTCATCCGCGTCACCCGCAACGCCGACATCGACCCGGACGGCGAGGGCGTCGAGGAGGAAGAGGATTACCGTCAGCACATGAAGCGCATCCTCAAGAAACGCTTGCGCCTGCAGCCGGTGGTGCTCGCGGTCTCGGGGTCGCTCGAGAAGGCGACGCTCAAGACCATCCGCAAGGCGCTCGAGCTTTCGCGCCGCTCTGTCTTTACCTGCGATATCCCGCTCGACCTAGGCTACGTCTTTGGCATTGAGGGCAAGATTCCCGAGCACCTGCGCAACGAGCTGCTCTTTACACCGTTTAAGCCGCAGCCCAACCCCACCATCGATATGACCCGCTCCATCCGCGAGCAGGTACTTCAGCACGACAAGCTGCTCTTTTATCCCTATGAGGCCATGAACCCCTTCCTGGATCTGGTGCACGAGGCCGCCTACGACCCCGAGTGCATCTCACTGCGCATCACGCTCTACCGCGTGGCCAAGCAGAGCCGCCTGTGCGAGTCACTGATCGATGCCGCCGAGAACGGCAAAGAGGTCACGGTGCTCATGGAGCTCCGCGCGCGCTTTGACGAGCAGAACAACATCGAGTGGGCCGAGCGCCTGGAAGAGGCCGGCTGCACCGTCATCTACGGCTCCGAGGGCTTTAAGTGCCACTCCAAGATCTGCCAGCTCACCTATCGCGAGGGCATGGCGCTAACGCGCCTGACGCTGCTGGGCACCGGCAACTTTAACGAGAAGACGGCCAAACTCTACAGCGACTTTATGCTCATGACCGCTCACCCCGGCATCGGCGAGGACGCCAACCTGTTCTTCCGCAACCTGTCGCTGGGCAACCTGCGCGGCGATTACCGCTTCCTGGGTGTGGCGCCCGTCGGACTGAAACCGCTCATCATGCGCGGGCTTGACCGCGAGATCCAGCGCGCCCTCGCCGGCGAGCCCGCCCGCGTGTTCTTTAAACTCAACTCGCTCACCGACCGCGAGGTCATCGACAAGATCGCCGAGGCATCGTGCGCAGGAGTCCGCGTGGACATGATCATCCGCGGCATCTCGTGCCTCAAGCCGGGCGTTCCTGGCAAGACCGAGAACGTGCATGTCCGTTCTATCGTCGGACGCTTTTTGGAGCATGCGCGCGTTTACGCCTTTGGCGTGGACTCGGACATGATCTATCTGAGCTCGGCCGACATGATGACACGCAACACCGAGCACCGCGTGGAGATCGCCTTCCCCGTGCTCGACCCCACCTGCCGCGCCCTGGTGCACGAGTACATGAGCATGCAGCTGCGCGACAACGTGAAGGCCCGCAGCCTCACGAGCGACGGCACCTGGGTCCCCGTGGAGCGCGCAGAGGGTGAGAAACCCTTCAACTCGCAGGAAGCCCTGCTGGAGCGTGCCTACCGCAACGCCGAGGCCGCGCCCGAGTCCGTCATTGAGGCAAAGCCCGCCCCTGCTCCTAAGCCGCAGCCGGCCACACCCGAGGTTCAGAAGGTCCAGGCGACCGTCATTGAGCCCGAGCCCGCACCTGCACCTCAGCCCGAGCCGCAGGCAGCTAAGCCCGCACCCGAGACGAGCGCCCGTCGCGATAAGCCCGCCGGCAAGACCAAGGCCATCGAGCGCCATCGCCCCGGCCGCGTGCGCATGGGCTTGGGCCTGATCGGCCTGGGTCTTAAGACGCTCATTACCGGCAAGACGAAATAGACGTTTGTAGAAGCGCCCCGTATTTGAGGAATGCCTCAGATACGAGGCGCTTTTCCCTGCTACCATGGTTGCGGACAACAACGCGAATGACAGGCAGGAATATGAAGCTCACTATAGAATCGATGACCTACGGCGCCGACGGTCTGGCGCATGCCGACAACGGCAAAGCCGTATTTGTGCAGGGCGCCGTGGCGGGCGACACCGTCGAGGCCGAGATCGTGCAGGACGGCAAATCGTTTATGCGCGCCCGCGCCACCGAGATTCTGGAGCCGAGCCCCGATCGCATCCAGCCTCCCTGTCCCTTCGTGGGCATCTGCGGTGGCTGCTCGTGGGGCAATCTCTCACGCACCGCTCAGCTTGCCGCCAAGGAGCAAAACCTGCGCTCCACGCTCGAGCGCATCGGCAAGTTCACCCCTGAGCAAGTCGACGAGCTGGTGCAGCCCATCCGCCAGACCAAGGACGATTGGGGCTACCGCAATAAAATTGAGCTCGAACCGACCGTCGTCAACGGCCGCGTTCGTCTTGGCATGCACGGCATCGATCCCAGCAAGATCGTGACCGTCGATTCGTGTCCGCTGTTCGATAAACGTTTTCCCAAGGCGCTCAAGTCGGTCGTCGGCGCGCTCAACTATCTGAGCGGGAGCCACGACCTAAGCCTGGAGCGCGTGGGCATTCGCGCCTCGCGTCGCACCAAGGCGCTCGAAGTCGCGCTCTGGACGCCCACGGGCTCGTTTCCGCGCTCGCAGGTCTCGCGCGTGCTGGCAGACGCTGCACACCCCACGAGCATAGTGCGCGTTATGAGCAAGGGTGAGAAGAAGGCCCGCCGCGTCTCCAAGGTTGAGATGCTCGCCGGCGAGGGCTCCTGGACCGAGAACATCGCCGACGGCCAGATGCGCCTTTCGGCCCCGTCGTTTTTCCAGGTCAACACCAAGGGTGCCGAGATTTTGATCGAGCTTGTCATGGAGGCGCTCGACCCGCAGGAAGACGAGCTGGCCGTGGACCTGTACTGCGGTGCCGGTACCTTTACCCTGCCGCTCGCCCGCCGCTGCGACTTTGTTGCCGCCGTCGAGGCCTACGGTCCGGCCGTGCGCGACCTGCGCCGTAACCTCGAGATCAACAAACTCGACAACGTCGACGTCATCGGCGGCGATGCCGTGCGCGAGTTCCCCGACCAGGATGCCGATGTCCTGGTAGTCGATCCGCCGCGCGCAGGCTTGGCACCCGAGGCCATCGACCTCATCGCCAGCACGAGCGCACGCGACGTGGCCTATGTGAGCTGCGACCCTGCCACCCTGGCGCGCGACCTTAAGCGCTTTGTCGAGGAAGGCACCTTCTCCCCCGTCAAGATCACACCGGTCGACCTGTTCCCGCAAACCTTCCACTGCGAAACCGTCGTCCACCTCAAGCGTAACTAGACCGTTTGCCCAAGACCACGCCCGATGATTTTTCTGGGACGGGGATAAAAAAATTGTTCTGAATGATTATTTAATCCCCGTCCCGAAATTGAACCGCCCCCTCATTTCTTGGACATTAGAAATGGGGGGCTTCTTTATGGACGGGAGAGTCAGGCACGACGCCACGCTGAGGACTCTTGCAGCAGAGCTTTGCGACAGGGGGTGCGGGCGCGCCGAAGGCCAGCGGGAGGCCGAAGGGTGCCCGGACCCGGCCGGGGCCGGCGGCGTGCGAGGGCAAGCTCATGCGACGGAGCTGCTGCCCGGGCGCCTGAAGGACGAATTCTACAGGAGCCGGACGTGGCGGAGCTTCGAGGAGTTCAAGCGGGACCTCGAAGCCTATACCGTTCACTGGAACAAGAGGAGGCGGGTTAAGCAAAAGGGACTGACCCCGGAGGAGTTCCGAAATCAGTCCCCATGTGCGGCATAGGCCGCTAATTGACCCGTCCAAGTATCGGGGCGCAGTTCATTTCAGCGCCGCCCGAGAAAGCTAAACGCCTTCTGGCAGGTTGTCCCGGGCCGAGGGCGGCCACCTTGATCGCCCTCGGCCCTCACCCACCTCAACTGCCCCTCAATTACATAGAGCTGATTGAGGAGGGCGCAGGCTAGCGGGTGCCTTCCTCATCGTCGTTGGGCCGGTAGGTGATGAACTCGATAACAAAGGCCAGGACGGCAGAGACGAGCGAGGCGATGATCGCGAAGATCATGTGGGAGATCCCGGCGCCACCAGGGGTCCCGTCGATAAAGTTGAGCAGGTTGAAGACGCCGAGGCCGCCCGAGATGTACATGAGAGCGCCAGTCATTCCCACGATGGCGCCGCCCACGGCGGAGCTCAGGCATGCCACGACGAACGCGCGCTTGTTGGGGAGGGCGATGCCGTAGATGCCCGGCTCGGTGACGCCGAAGAAGAAGGCGGAGATCATCGCGGGAAGGGCGATGCCGCGGAAGCGCTCGTCCTTGTTTCTGAGGTACATGGCAAAGATGACCGCTCCGAGCGCGAACCCGTGGCCGATGGTGGCGGCGAGCACGCTGTCGTGGCCGAGGGTGTTCAGATTCATGATGGAGATGGGGATGAGGCTCCAGTGGAAGCCAAAGATGACGAGGCACATCCACAGTCCGCCAACCAGGGCGCTGCCCAGGACGGAACCAACCACGGGGAGCTGGAAGATGAACGAGAATGCCGCGCTCAGCAGGTTGGTGATGAGGGTGGCCACCGGGCCGATGATGAGGCAGCCCAAGACGATGGAGACCGTCATCGTGGCGAGCGGGACAAGGAACATCTTGAGCGCAGCCGGCATCCAGCTCTTGAGCCAGCGCTCAAGGATAGAGCCGAACCACACCATGAGAAGGACGGGGATCACCGAGCTCACGTAGCCGGACACGGGCATGATGATGGGGATCCCGAGGGCGGTGGCGTACCACGAGAACGTGCCGGCCACGCCGAGGTCGATGCTGCCGAGCGCCTCGCCCGAGGTCAGGGCGACCATCGTCGGGTAGAGGAGCGCCACGCCGATTGCCACACCGGTGAACTCGTTCATGCGGAACTTGCGCGCGGCACTGAACGCCAGGGCGACGGGAAGGAAGTAGAAGAAGCCGTCAGCCACGGTGTAGAGCAGCGTGTAGAGGCCGTCGTTTGCAAAGTCCGGGACGAAGTAGGTGATGAGGGCAAGCAGTCCCTTCATGATGCCTGCGGCGGCAAGCGGTCCCAGGATGGGCTGGAAGATGCCAGAGATGAGGTCGATGATGACGGAGGCCACGGTCTTCTCGCCCTGGGGCTCGTCGTCGGCGCTTGCGCCGCTCGAGAAGTTGCCGGACTCCAGGACCGCGTCGTAGACGTCCTCGACGATGTTACCCACGACCACCTGGTACTGGCCGTTGGCCTGGATGACCTGGATGACGCCCTTGAGGGCCTCGATCTTGGCCGTGTTGGCGCGGGACTCGTCCTTGAGTTTGAAGCGCACGCGCGTGATGCAGTGCGCGACGCTGGCGACGTTCTCTGTGCCGCCTACGTTCTCGAGTATGGATCTGGCCAGATCGTCGTATTTTTCAGCCATTATTTTCTCCTTAGTGATATTGCCCGGGCGGCTAGCCCAGGTCGCCTCCGTTGGTGGCGATGGCCTGTTGATACCAGTAGAAGCTCTTCTTGCGCCTGCGCTCGAGCGTGCCGTTGCCCAGGTTGTCGCGGTCCACGTAGATGAAGCCGTAGCGCTTCTCCATCTCGCCGGAGCCCGCGCTCACGAGGTCGATCGGCCCCCAGGTGGTGTAGCCGAGCATCTCGACGCCGTCCTGCTCGATGGCGTCACGCATGGCCTCGATGTGCTCGCGCAGGTAGGCGATGCGGTAGTCGTCCTCGATCGTGCCGTCGGGAAGCACCTCGTCATAGGCGCCGAGGCCGTTCTCCACCACAAAGAGCGGCTTCTGGTAGCGGTCCCAGAGGTCGTTGATCGTGATGCGGAATCCCAGCGGGTCGATGACCCAGCCCCAGTCGCTCGTGCGCACGTAGGGGTTCTCCACGCCGGCGAAGGCGTTGCCCTCGGCGACGCCGCCCACGGAGTCGGGGTCGCCCGCGGTGCAGCGCGAGGAGTAGTAGCTAAACGAGATGAAGTCGACGGTGTTCTCCGCAAGGATGCGCTCGTCCTCGGCGGTCATGCCCACGTCGATGCCCTCGCGCTCGAGCATCTTGAGCGCGTAGCCGGGGTAGTGCCCGCGTGCCTGCACGTCCACGAAGAAGAGGTCCTCCTGGTTCTTGACCTGCGCTGCACGGACGTCCTCGGGACGACAGGAGTAGGGGTAGTAGCTTCCCGCGGCGAGCATGCAGCCAACCTTGTTCTCCGGGTCGACCTCGTGGGCGATCTTGGTGGCCCAGGCGCTCGCCACGAGCTCGTTGTGCGCGGCGCGGTACTCGGCCTCGCGGGCATTCTCCCCGGGCTCGAGGACGATGCCGGCACCCATGAAGGGACGGTGCAAGATCATGTTCATCTCGTTGAACGTGATCCACCAATGCACGAGGCCGCGGTAGCGGTTGAAGAGCACCTTCACGAGCCGCTTGTAGAGCTCGATGAGGGCGCGGTTTCGCCAGGCGCCGTACTTCTTGACGAGGTGGATGGGGCAGTCGAAGTGCGTGATGGTCACGAGGGGCTCGATCCTGTGCTCGCGGCAGCAGCGGAACACGTCCTCGTAGAAGGCGAGCCCGGCCTCGTTGGGCTCCTCCTCGTCGCCATTGGGGAAGATGCGGCTCCAGGCGATGGAGAGGCGAAAGACCTTAAAGCCCATCTCCGCGAAGAGGGCTATGTCCTCGCGGTAGTGGTGGTAGAAGTCGATGCCCGTCTGGGCCGGGTAGTAGTACCCGGGCTCGAAGTCGAGCATGCGCCTCAGGCCGCGGCTTACGTCGTTGCGCTCCGGCCCGTGTGGGATGACGTCGACGTTGGCAAGGCCGCGGCCGCCCTCGTCATAACCTCCCTCGCATTGGTTGGCGGCGGTGGCTCCTCCCCAAAGGAACCCTTTTGGAAATGGCATGGTGCCTCCTTCTCTCTGGCGCCCCCATCTCTGCGGGGGACGCTTTATAACGTCCTTGCGGCCTCGCGCGCCTGGCCCGTGGCCCTTTCCCTGATGCGCGCGGGCCGCCTGTGAAGGGGTGACTAGCTGACGGCTTGTCCTGCGGCGGCGCGACGTGCCTCCCGGCCTCCAAGCAGGGAGGGGACCTGTGCCAGGCACACGCCGGCGAGGATGATGGCGACGCCCAGCCACTCGACGACGCCGAGCGGCTCGCCGAGGACGATCATGGCGATGAGCAGGCCGGCGGGGAGTTCCGCGGCGGCCATGACGGTGGACAGGCCCGCGGGCAGGTGCGGAGAGCCCATGCCGAAGAGCAGGACCGGGCAGAGCATGCCAAAGAAGCCGGCGATGACGGCAAAGGGCAGGATGCCCTGGGCGAGGACGCCCGAGACGACGTAGTCCGGACACACCGTGAGCGACATGACCACGGAGCCCGCGCATACGATGACGCCACGCTGCTCGGACGAGCAGGGGGCCTCGACCTTGCCGGAGAGGGTGACAAAGAGGGAGCAGGACACGGCCGCCCCCAGCGCGCAGAGCAGGGCCACGGGGTCGTACCCGGTGATGCCGGTCTTGTAGACGCCGCTGGCGAACACCGTTCCGAAGACGATGACCAGGGCGGAGGCCACTTGGAGGAGCCTCGGCGGCCGGCGCGTCATGACGGTCTGCCACACGAGCCCCAGCCACGTGAACTGGAAGAGGAGCGTGAGCGCCACCGGGGCGGGCAGCACGCTCATGGCGTAGCAGTAGAGGATTGAGGTGAGGCAGGTGAGGGCTCCCAGGCCCATGAGCTTGAGGGCGAGCTTCCAGCCCACGCGCTGCCAGCGGTGCCCGAGTGCGTGCCCTGCGAGCGTGGCGAGGGCGAAGAAGAGGCAGCCGAACCACGCCTGGCTCGCCACCACCTGCGCTGAGGTGAAGCCCGCGGCGTAGGCGAGCTTGTAGGTCGTGGCCATCGCGCCGTAGCAGGCGCCGCCCGCAAAGACCTGGAGCGCCGCCTTGACCTGCCCCGCGCCCGCGGCTCCCGCCTCGGCGGTCTGTTGCTTGATTGTGTTTGTTTCTGCCATTAGGCTCCCTTCCGTCTGCTGTCTTGCAGATGCACGTCTCGTGCGTCTGTTCCCTGCAGTCGGAAGGTGGGCTCGTGCGGTCTTCTGGCGGTGCATGTGGTACCTGCTGCCAAGACGAAAAAAGCCACGCAACCGACTGCTCGGTTGCGTGGCAAAAAGGTGGCTAGCGCCCAGAAAAGTCCACGCGTTTTTAGACTGGGACAAAGTACTACAACAGGTGAGATTCCGTCAAGAAAAACCGAAGAAAAAAGTGAGCCTCTGCCCGCCGTACCTGTAGCGGTCGTTTCCCCGAACGGGGCGGTGCTGTTGGGGGCTGTCTCGATCTGTAACAGTAAGACCCGGTTTTGGTCCGTAGATGTTACAGATTTAGACGTTTTGTCGGGGCGGTTTCCGTTTGTCTTGATCTGTAACAGTTAGGGGTCAAAAGTGGGTCTAGATGTTACAGATTGAGATTGTTGAGGATGGGTGAGGGTAGCTAATTCGGACGGGGCTATTTTAGCTACCCTGCAAGTGGGGTAGCTAAAATAGCCCCGTCCCTTTTTAAACAATGGAAAATCGAGCGCGGCAAGCGCATGTCTTCGGGGTATAAGACGGCTAATTGTATGCCGCCTTACGAAAGGAACCCTTATGCCCAGCGTTGCCGTTCTCGCCGCCGATGGCTTTGAAACTATTGAATGCCTGACCATGGTCGATGTCATGCGTCGCGGCGGCGTGCGCGCCACGCTTGTCTCGATCATGCCCACGCGCGAGGTCGTAAGCTCGCTGCAGATCCCCGTGACCTGCGATGCGCTCTTTGATGAGATCAACTTTGACGAGTACGACTGCGTCGTGCTGCCCGGCGGCTTGCCCGGTGCCACCAACCTGCGTGCCGATCAGCGCGTCTGCGACGTGGTCTGCGAGTTCGCCGCGACCAAGCACGTTGCCGCCATCTGCGCCGCCCCGTTTATCCTGGGCGAGCTCGACCTACTCGAGGGGCGCCACGCCACGTGCTTCCCTGGCTTTGAGAAAAGCTTCCCCGAAGGCGCCTATACCGGCGAGAAGGTTACGCAAGACGGCAACATCATCACCGCCAGCGGCATGGCCCAGTCGCTCCCCTTTGCGCTTGAGCTGCTGCGCACACTCGCCGGCGACAAGGCCGTCGAGAAGGTCGCCGAGGGCATTCAGCTATGATTTTGGCTTCGCAATCACCGCGCCGCATCGAGTTGATGCGCGAGGCGGGCTATGACATTCGCGTGATTCCCGCAGATATCGACGAAACGCCTTTTGATGGCGAAGCTCCGCTTACACTCGTCGAGCGCTTGGCGCGTGCCAAAGCCGCCGCCGTTGCCGCCGAGCATGCCGAGCCCAACGAACTGACCGTCGCGGCCGATACTATTGTCACCTTTGACGGCCAAATTTTGGGCAAGCCGGCAGACGGGGACGAGGCGCGCACCATGCTCCGCGAGCTTTCGGGCCGCACGCACCAGGTCGCAACCGGCGTCTGCATCGTTAAAGCCGGCGACGCTACAGCTCCGCATGCCGCCGAGAGCCTGTCGTTTGTCGATGTGACCGACGTGACGTTCTATGAGCTCACCGACGAGCAGATTGAGCGCTACGTCGCCTCGGGCGAGCCCATGGACAAAGCCGGCGCCTACGGCATCCAGGGCACAGGCGGGCGCATGCTCGTGCATGATATTTCGGGCGACTTCTACAACGTGGTGGGCCTGCCCATCGCTCGCGTCGCGCGTGCGATTCAAAAACTATCGTAATTGCATCTGGCGCTGGGTATCCCCCAGCGCCTACAATTTCGGCGTACCGTACGGATCCCGACCGGGCATAAGGCCCGGCGGAAAACCGATAGGAGTAAAACATGGATACACTGCTTGAGGCCATTGACGTTTGCGATGTCGATGGCTTTTGCTTTGGCAACTACACGGACGAGGAGGCCGGCACCGGTTGCACCGTAATCGTGGCACCCGAGGGCGCCACCGGCGGCGTTGACGTTCGCGGCGGTGCCCCGGCATCGCGCGAAACCGACCTGCTGCGTCCCGAGAACACCGTCGACAAGGTCCACGCCGTCTGCCTTTCGGGCGGATCGGCCTTTGGCCTGGAGGCCGCAAGCGGCGTCGCTCGCGAGCTTGAGAGCCGCGGCATCGGCCTTCCCGTCGGCCCCACGCAGGTGCCTATCGTGTGCTCCAGCTGCATCTTCGACCTCGCCTTTGGCGACCCCGCCGTACGCCCCGACATTGAGGCTGGCATCTCCGCCGTGCGCGAGGCGCTCGACAACACCCCCACCACGCTCGAGCAGGGCAATGTAGGTGCCGGCACCGGTGCCACCGTGGGCAAGCTCATGGGCCCCGCCACCTGCATGAAGGCCGGCCTAGGCGCTGCCGCCGTGGCACTCGGCCCTGTTAAGGTGGGTGCCGTGGTCTCGGTCAACGCCTGCGGCAATGTCGTCGACCCCTTCACCGGCGAATGGGTCGCTGGTATGCGCGCCGCAGCAGATAGCGACCAGATCGTCGACATGGAGCTCGCAGCCTTTGCCGCCGCCGGATCCATGCAGATGCCGCTCGACCGCACCAACACCACCATCAGCTGCATCGTCACCAACGTGGAACTCACTAAGGCACAAGCCACCAAGGTCTCCCAGATGGCCGCAGACGCCTACGCACACGCCATCCGTCCCACGCACACCACCAACGACGGCGACACCATCTACACCCTCGCCAGCGGCAAACTGGGCGCCCAGGCAAGCGCCGCCGTTCCCCTAGACCTGCTGGGCATGCTCGCCGTAAGGGCCCTACAGACCGCCATCGTAAACGGAGCCAAAAACGCCAAAACCTCCCACGGCATACCCGGCGCCGCAAAGTAAACTAGCTCGTCCGGTTGCCCGGTGGGGTTTGGTTATGTTTGCTGCTCTACAGTCCTGGCTCGCACGAAGAGCACATTAAGTGCTCTTCGGCTCGTGCGGAACTCGCGACAAACATAACCAAACCCCACCGGGCAACCTACCAACCAAATTCTTTTCAGCCCAGGCCCCTTTGTACCACGCGTCGAAGATCTTCAAATTCAACTTCCTGACAATCGATTCTTATAGCAGAGGCCCCTTGGCCTTTAGTTTGATACAAGTTCCGCACGAGCCGGAAAGCACTTAATGTGCTTTCCGTGCGAGCAGGACTGTTCGCAGTAGCAAACTAAAGGCCAAGGGGCCCAGTCAACCTATCAGCAGCGATTACTCAGCAGCTAGTTGAATTTGAAGATCTTTGAGGCAAGATGGTATAGGCCGAGTGTGGTTTTGTCTCCGGCCCGTCCATGCAGGTTGGTAAAGAATCCGACCACGCCGTAGCGAGCGCGACGATACATGCGCTCGTCGTACTCCTTCAGGTCCTTCCACAGCGTCTTCAGGCGCTCATCGGCACAATCTTCCTCGGAAAGCTTGGTGAGCACCGAGCAAATAGCCATCATCATGGTGAAGTAGCCCATCATGTACGAACGCAGACGCGAAGACTCAACGTCCTGGTACAGGTGGAACGATTCCATCATGATGCGCGTTATGCGGAACTGCTGACCCAGGCGCTTGACCATCGTAGCCTCGTTGACGCTCTGGCCCTCGCGACCGATAAAGTAGCGATAGAGGTCGATGTCGGCGTAGTACATGGTCTTGCAGCGCGGCAGCGGCACGTATGCGTAG
Organism: uncultured Collinsella sp.; assembly: GCA_905199605.1. Lineage (GTDB taxonomy): Bacteria > Actinomycetota > Coriobacteriia > Coriobacteriales > Coriobacteriaceae > Collinsella. The sequence goes on along the minus strand of CAJKHC010000005.1, from coordinate 3,143 downwards.
ATATTATCCACGTAGAACGTGTGTGCCGGCATAGGCAGATTGGACTCGCGCAGTACGTCGGTGCGATAGCACAGGCTGTGCATGAGCAGGTTCTGATCGGGACGGAAGTGTCCGATCTGGTCCCAAGAGAAAATCTTTTTGCGCGGCAGGGCAAACTTGTAGCCAATAGCGGTATGCGTGCCCTCGTAAACCTTCTCGTACACGTAGTTCGAGATAAACAGGTCGACGCGCTGGTCGCGCTCCTCAAAGCCACGCAGAATCGACAGCATGGTCGAAAGCGCCGCACCGTCGAGCCAGTCGTCCGAGTCAACGACCTTATAGTACGTACCATGCGCCTCACACAGGCCCGAGAGGACGGCGATACCGTGGCCGCCATTCTCCTGGTGCACCGCGCGGATGATTCCAGGATAACGGGCCTCCCACTCGTCGGCCTTGGCGGCCGTCTCGTCCTTGGAGCCGTCGTCCACCACGATAATCTCGATATCGGTGGCGTAATTGCTCCCCTCCAAGATGGAGGTGATGCAATGGTCCATATCCTTGGCGGCGTTATACGAGGGAATACCGAATGTTATGACTTTATGCATGGCAGGCGATAATCTCATCCGAAAGATCGAGGGCAGAATTGGTCACGGCGTCCATATCGTAGTAACGATACTCGGCCAGACGACCCACCGGGTGGAAGTTCGTCAGGTTCTGGACGCGCTCAAGGTAGCGCTCATAGAGCTCACGGTTCTCGGGCTCCAGAATAGCGTAGTACGGCGTCTCGCCCGAGCCGGGCGTATAGGCCTTGGAGTACTCCTTCATGATGGTGGTCTTGCCGGGCAGGACCTGACCAGTCATGTTCTTGAACTCGGTGATGCGCGTATAGTCCTCGCTCGTGGTGTAGTTGACGGTGCCCACGGGCTGGAACTGGTCCATATCGAGCGTCTCGAACTTCATATCGAGCGTGCGGTACGGCAGCGCGCCCAGGTCGAGGTTGAATAGCTCGTCGAGCGGACCGGTGTAGACGATCTCGCCGCCATAGACCTTGCCGTCGATCTTGACGGTGGTCTCGTCGATTTCAAAGAGGTCACGGGCGTCTACGTCACAGAATACGTCGATCAGATCGTGATCGAGCATATGCTCGAACAGCGCGGTATAGCCGTCCTGCGGCATGCCCTGGAAAGGAGCCTGCGGGAAGTAGCGATCGTCATCGCCCACAAAGACGGGAACGCGGCCGGTGATCGAGGGGTCGATCTGGTCGGGCGTCTGGCCCCACTGCTTCATGGTGTAATGCAAAAAGACGTTCTCATAGACATAATCGGCGACCTCGGCAAGATCCGGGTCGTTCTTCTTGCGCAGCTCCATAATGGGCACCTTGACGTCCTTGCCAAAGGTCTCCACGAGCTTCTGATACAGCTCCTCGCCGCGTTCATCGCCAAAGGCGAGCTTGAGGCTCGCATGGTTAAAGGGTACGGGCATGAGGGTGCCGTTGATGTTGGCGAGCACCTTGTGCTGGTAGTCCGTCCACTTGGTAAAGCGCGACAGGAAGTTATGGACGCGCTCATTAAAAGTGTGATAGATGTGCGGACCGTACTCGTGGACCAGGATTCCGGCCTCGTCAGTGCAGTCGTAGGCATTACCCGCGATGTGGCCGCGACGTTCCAAAACGGCAACACGATAGCCGATAGTTTCGGCAAGACGGCGGGCGCAAACGGCACCGGCATAACCGGCGCCGACAACGATCATGTCGTACGCACCGGCATTAAAGCCTTCAGGCAGGCCTGAGGTAATCTGCATCGATACTCCTTGTCAAAAGCCACACGCTTTTTAACTGGGCTTTTTCTCGAACATACGTCGAGACATATTTATCAGAGCGATTATAGCGCTAATGCGTCCTATAATGAGCTTGCCACACAAGGAAAGCTCAAGCACCGCGGCGTACATTATTGAAAGGTAAACCCGCTAGCAGCGGGTTTATTCGTGTACAGCCGAGGGCCTGGAGCTTAGCGAAACGCTTGTAAGGAGTATCATGAGCGATTTCCTGAACCGTATGAAGTCTGCCGCCAAGGCCGACCTTAAGACGATCGTCCTGCCCGAGGGCGAGGATCCGCGTACCATCGTCGCGGCAAACAAGATCATCGAAGAAGGCCTGGCCAACATCGTCATCCTGGGCGATCCCAACGAGATCAACGTTCCCGGCGCCACCGTCATCGACCCGCGCAATGCCGAGAAGCACGAGGAGTACGCACAGAAGTTTGCCGAGCTCCGCGCCAAGAAGGGCGTTACCATCGAGCAGGCTCGTGCCCAGGTGATGGACGCCACCTACTTTGGCACCATGATGGTCAAGATGGGCGATGCCGACGGCCTGGTCTCCGGTGCCTGCCACTCCACCGCCGACACCCTGCGCCCCGCGCTGCAGATCCTCAAGACTGCCCCGGGCACCAAGCTGGTCTCGGCCTTCTTCGTGATGTGCACCGACACCCCGCAATTCGGCACCGACGGTACGCTGATCTTCGCCGACTGCGGCCTCAACATCAACCCGTCCTCTGACGAGCTCTCCGAGATCGCCATCGCCTCGGCCCACTCCTGGTCCACCTTTATGGGCAATGTTGAGCCGCACGTGGCCATGCTCTCCTACTCCACCATGGGCTCCGCCGGTGGCGAGGTCGCCAAGAAGGTCCAGGAGGCCGTGAAGTTCTGCAAGGAGAAGGCACCCGAGCTCGCCATCGACGGCGACCTGCAGCTCGATGCTGCTATCGTCCCCACCGTCGCCCAGCTCAAGGCTCCCGGCTCCTCCGTCGCCGGTAAGGCCAACGTGCTCGTGTTCCCCGACCTCGAGGCCGGCAACATCGGCTACAAGCTGGTCCAGCGCTTCGCCGGCGCCGACGCTTACGGCCCCATTCTGCAGGGCATCGCCAAGCCGGTCAACGACCTGTCGCGCGGCTGCTCTGCCGACGACATCGTGGGTGTCGTAGCCATCACCGCCGTCCAGGCTCAGATGGCTGAATAGATTACATATCCCCTCGGGACCCTGCAGGGCAAAGCTCTGAAAACGTCCTCGGACATGCAAAGAGGCTCCGCTGCGCGCTTCGCGCGGCGGAGCCTCTTTGCGTCCTGACGCTCCTATTTGGCAAGGTGTTTTTTAGAATCCATTTTGCGCT
>CAJKHC010000004.1:0-162521 GCA_905199605.1 uncultured Collinsella sp. | reverse complement strand
AAGGGCGGAGGCGGGGCATTCCCCGCCTCTTACACCACATCTCTGCGCGCTACCCCTACAACCCCCTAAAGCAGCCAACCTGACTTGTTTAAGGTGTATTGGAGCCAATTTTAATGAACATACTATAGGTTATGTTCATTATCTTCTTGGCCGTAAATGTCATCAGTCTAGCAACAGTACTCATATTTGGCATTTTTTGCCCATCGTTATATAACTGACCCCCTGTAGCGGGCAAAAAAGAGGCCGCAGCCCATGGCCGCGGCCCGCTCGAAACCCAAAAGAGGCGCTACGCGCTGTAGCCCATCGCTTGCAGCACAAACATGACGACCGTCAGCACCGTAATCACGCCGATAGTCGCCCACGTGAGCACGTTCCACACGCGACCGTTGCGGTTGGCCCCCATAATGTGGCGATCCGCCGCGATAACCACCTGGAATACCAAAACTACGGGCAGCAGCACGCCGTTGATGACCTGCGAGGTCATCATAATCTGGAACAAATCGACGCCGGGCATGAGCACCAACACGGCAGAAATGCCGATGATGGCCGTAATGATGCCGCGATAGACCGGGGCCTCGTCCCAGCTGCGATCGGCGCCTCGTTCCCAACCAAATGCCTCGCAGATGGCACTCGACGTAACGCCCGGCAGCACGCAGGCAGCCAAAAAGCTCGCTGCGACCAGGCCCGAGGCAAACAACACCGTGGACCACTGGCCCGCGATGGGCTCCAGCGCGCGGGCGGCATCGGCGGCATCGCTAATCTGAATACCCGCCGGGAACAGCACCGTACCGGTCGTGATGATAATGAAGCCCGCAATGATATCAGCAGCAATCGAACCGCTCACGGTATCAATACGCTGCAGCACGATGTCGTCCTCGCCCGCATTCTTATCGACCACGTTGTTCTGAGCCAAGAAGATCATCCACGGTGCGATGGTGGTACCGATCGTTGCGACCACGAGCGACACGTAGCTGGGGTCGTTTTGAATATTGGGGACGACCAAGTCGACCGCGACCTCGCCCCAGTTGGGGCCGGCCATAAACGCGGCGACGATGTAGGTCACGAACACGCAGCTTACCAGCAGCAAAATCTTCTCGATGCGCTGGAAACTGCCCGACATGGTAAGCATCCACACCAGCAGCGCCACGAGCGGCACCGAAATGCTCGCCGGCACGCCAAACAGGGCAAGTCCGCTCGCGATACCCGCAAGCTCCGAAATGGTCACGGCCGTGTTGGCGATCAACAGCGCCGCCATGGCCAGCACGCTCTTGCGCACGCCAAAGCGCTCGCGAATGAGCGATGCCAGGCCCTTACCCGTGACGCATCCGCAGCGCGCCGCGGTCTCCTGCGTCACGATGAGCAGCACGGTCATGACGGGAAGCATCCAGAGCATCTTGTAACCATAGCTGGCGCCCGCGCTGGAATACGTGGCGATGCCGCCGGCGTCATTACCCGAAAGCGCCGCCAACAGACCGGGGCCCATGGCGCCAAAGATGGCGGCGATGGTCAGCTTTTGCTTGGTGCTCGCCTTTTGCTTCGTGTTTTGCACGCGACCACCTATCCCATGACCGACATGGTGAGCAGCACCGCGGCGATGCAGTACGCCACACACGAGATCATGACGGCGATAACGTTCATGGCGGTACCCGACGTGTTAAGGTCGTGCTCGTCGCGCCAGAACAGCACCATCAGGTAAATCACGGCGCTCATGTTGCCCACCAGGCAGATGATGGCGGCAATGTTAAAGCAGCCGGTAAAGAGCTGCTCCTCAAACATAGAGGCATCGGGGAACGCGGCGGTGCGCACCAGCTGCGCGCACAGGTAAGTAACAAGCGAAAGGATCAGGCCCATGCCCGTGCTCTGGAAGAAGAATCCCAGGTACGGTTTGGGCTCGTCGTCGTGACCGTCGTACTCGAGGAAGTAGTTCTTGACGAACGACACCATGCGCGAGGCAGCCAGCAGCACGAGCGGCATGGCGCACATGGGGAACACCACCAGATGCGCGGAGCCCAGCGCCGTCCCCAGCACCGTCGCCATAATGCACGAGGCGATGCCCCACACGACGACCCAGTACTGACGATGCACGAACCAGCTGAGCACGTTCGTCGAGTCGTCCGACGCGCTATCGCCCGAGCCGACACCGGCGATCTGCAGGTCCTCCTGATGCTCCTCGGCGATTACGTCCATGGCGTCGTCGAAGGTCACGATACCCAGGATATGACGGTTCTCGTCGCAGACAGGGATGGCAACCAGGTCGTACTTGGTCATCTCGTCCGTCACGTCTTCCTGGTCCTCGTCGGGCGACACGTAGACCAGATCGCGATAGGCGAGCTGGCCCAGCGTGGCGTCGCGGTCGGCCACGATCAGCGTGCGCAGCGAAAGCACGCCCGTCAGCATGCCGCTCGGATCCTCGGTATAGACGTAATAGACGCTCTCAAAGTCCTCGTCGAGTTTGCGAATCGCCTCGATGGCATCGCCGACCGTCGCCGTGGCGGGCAGCGAGACAAACTCCGAGGTCATGATGCGGCCGGCGGTGTTGTCCTCGTAGCCCAGCAGATTACGAATCGCCTTCTCCTCCTTGACGCCCATCAGGCGCAGGAGCTTCTCGGCCTTCTCATAATCGAGCTCGTCGATCAGGTCGGCAGCATCGTCCGGGTCCATCATGGCCAGCATCGACGATGCGTCGGTATCGGACAGGCCCTCGAGCATCTCGGTCATGAGCTCGTCGTCATCGAACTCCGAGATGGCCTCGGCGGCCTGTGCCGTATCGAGCTGCGCGAACACCTGCGCGCGCAGGCGCGGGTCGAGCTGCTCGATGATGTCAGCGATGTCGGCAGGATGCAGCTCGCCAAGCGTCTTGTGCGACACCGAGAGCTGGATGTTCTTAGTCGAGCGATCGAGCAGGTCCATGTAAGACCAGGCGATAATGTCCTCGCTGAGCGGCTTGCCCAGGTGCTTCATAAAGCCCTCGACGACGTGCTCGAGCGCGGGGCTGATCGCGCGCAGCAGACCGCGGGCACCGACCTCGGCACCCAGCAGGCGCAGCTGATTTTCGCCCGACATGGAGAACTTGATGTCGTTGACGCGCACGACCTTCATGCCCTGCGTGTCGACAATCTGCTTATTGAGCACGTCGCGAGCCAGCAACAGCTCGGTCGGCTGCAGGTACGAAAAACGGATTTCGGTGGCCGGCGACTTAAGGTGCACGCCCGTCTCGTCGATACGGTCGACCCATTTGCGCCAGCTGATCATAAACGGCGTCTTGCCGGGACCACGGAACGCGAGCGACGTCACGTGCGGAAAAACTTCGCCGGTTGCAATGCCAAAATCGTTCACAACGCCGAGCTTTTCGCCATCGACGTCCAAGACCGGCAATTTGAGCATCTCACTCAGATAATTCAATGGTGCTCCCCATCATTATTCCTGCGGACCGCGTGACCATGCCGGCACGCAATCCGTGGACTTTTAGACATGTATACGCATGCGCGGGCGGCACGCCGCTCGGCGCTCACACCCCGTGCACGCGCAGAAAGCACCTGCATGGGGTCATCGACTGTATGGTCGAGGTTTGGATTTCACCTGTAACCTTTCTCTTGACCCTCATTAACCGCAGTAACTATAGCATCAGCATCGCGCTGCGGCACCGAATTTATGCGCTGCACATTGCAGGCATACCAAACACTGACGTATCCGTGACATAGTCATTGGGGACGTTCTTACATGGCTACTCTGCGGTGTCGTCGTCCTCGGGGAGTTGGGGAAACACGGCGTTTTTGGGCATGGACACCTTGGTGAGCGAGGTGAGTTTTTTGCTCAATGCCGTGTCCGTCTTGACCAGGTCGCTGAGCGTCACGATCTTGTAGCCGTCGGCGACAAGGCCATCGATAATCTGCGGCAGCGCCTCGAGCGTCTGCTCGGCGCACTCATCGCTATCGGTGAGCAGCACAATATTGCCCGGCGTCACCGAGTCGAGCACGGTCGATACTTGCTCGTCAGCGCCGTTGAGCAGCCAGTCGCCCGAATCGATATTCCACGAAACCACGGCGGACACCAGGTCCATCGAATCGATCCAGTTTTGCTCGTCAAACGCGGCGTAGGGGGCACGCAGCAACATCGTCTCGACACCGGTCGCCGACTTAATCGCCTCGGTGCCCTTCGTGATCTGCTTGCGCACCGTCTCGCGATCCTCGCCCTTGAGCGAATCATCGCTGTAGCTGTTGGAGCCGATCTCGCACCCGGCATCGACAATCGCTTTGGCAGTAGCGGGCGAGGCTTCTGCGGCATCGCCCGAAAGGAAGAACGTCGCCGTGACGCCCTTTTCCTTGAGCACCTGCAAAATCTGCTTGGTCGCGCCGCTCGGACCCTCGTCAAATGTCAGGGCCACGTACTTTTCGTTGCCCTTGGGCGCTACGCTTGCGCACTCGACTACGCAGTCGGTGGCGGGCACGACCTCGCCGCGGTCCTGCGTCTTGCCCGACTGCTCGCCGACCCATATCTCGGAGCGGCCCTGAACGCCCCAAGTTTTGACATACTCAATAGCGCCCGTGCCCTCGACCTTGAGCTTTGGCTCGATAGTCGTGGCCTGGACCTCGTGCTTTTCGTAGGTGTTACGGCCATCCTTGACCGTCACCTTCTCGCCGCCCTCAAGTTCGCGGCTACCCCATTTGCCTTGCTTCACGCGCTTGCCGTCGATCTTCACCGACAGCTTTTCGCCGCCATGGCGCTTAAGCACGCTGTCGTCGACGGCCAGCAGATCGCCGGCGTCATACGTTTCGGTCAGGCTTTGATCGTCGATAAGATTCTGCAACGTAGAACCCACGCGCACCGCGGTCTTTTGCCCGTTGAGTTCCACGTCCACGCTGCGGTTGACGTAGCCCACGACGGCAGCGATAAACAGCACGAGCGCGCAACCCACGGCGATAAGCGCATAGGGCAGACGGGACGGTCGGCGCGGCGAGCGCCCGTTGCCGATGCGCGCGCTGCGATCGCTAAACCCACGGCTATGGTTGAGGTACATCGCGCCGGGTTTACGGCGACGTCGACGCTGACCGCTGGGCAGTTGCCCCAGGTCGCGGCGCGCCGTCGGACGCGCACCCGAGCGCCCGTTTAAGTTAGATCCGTTTTGGCGCATGTGCCCTCCCCCATAAACACAGCGAGCCGGAGCAACATGTCTCCGGCTCGCCTCCCATCATTTGGTACGTCGCTATTTGCTAGCTTTTGACGAGCCCCCGCTCGCCTTTTGATATTCGTCCTTAAAGGCCTTGAACATACCGCGCGTCTTGCCGAGCTGCTTGCCCAGTGCACGACTGCCCTTGTCCACGGCGACCGATCCCTTGTCATCGAGCACCTTGGCGCCCTTCTTGACCTTATCGCCTACCACGACACTGGCCTCGGCAGCCTTGGCGGCCGCGCCGCCCGAATACCCGAGCGCCTTGACCTCGTCCGAGACAATCATCGCGCCGTTCTCGTAGCCGCGCAGCATCGTCGGCGGCACCTGCGTGTCGCCCACCAGCACGCTCGAAGCGGCACCGGCGGTCACGTAGAACATCTGCACAATACCCGAGCGCGGCTTGAACTCAACGTCCGAGCAGTAGCCCACGACATCGCCCGATTCCGTGCGCACGTCCATGCCGACCCAGATGATGCAATCGTCCAGGTTGATATCGAGGCGCTTGGCCGCGGCGGCATCGTAGGTGCCCTTGACGTCGTCGACCGCGACAGCACCCTCATAGACGCCGATGGCATCGAGCGCCACAAAGCGGTCGGGACGCTCGATCATACCCGCGATATCGGACTGGCGGACCATAAAGCCCACCACGCGCGTGCCGCCCGGGGTAAAGACGGGAAAGTGAATCTTGCCGAGCTTTTTAGGGCTGCGCGGCGTGCCGTCCTTTTTGGTGCGCTTGTCTTCGGCGGGTTTGCGGTAAACCTTGACGCCGACAAAATCCCCTGCGCGCATTATGCCTCGGTCGAGGGCTCCGTGGCCTCGGTGTCGGCCTCGGCGACGTTCTCGACCACGACGTCGGCAGCGGGCGTCACGTTGCCGCCCGAGATGGCGTCGTTGAGCTGCTCGCGAAGCTGGTCCATGCGCTCGCGGGCCAGGTCAACCTTGGCGCGCAGGTCATCGGTCTTGGCGTCGACCATCGGACCAAAGTCGTTGACCGCGGCACGAGCCTCCTCGGCACTGTGCTCGTAGGTGTCACGCATGTTGTCCCAGGCATCGTTGGCGATATCGGCGGCCATGGCGCGGGTCTCGGCACCCGAGCGCGGGGCCAGAGCAACGCCGATGATAGCGCCGGCGGCAGCACCAAAGAGCGCACCGGAGACAAAGCTGAAAGTCTTTCCCATGATCATTCCTCTCCTGCGGGCACCTCGATGCCCACCGTTTGAATGCTGTCCATTATACCCGCAGCGCAACACTTGCCGTCGCGCTCATCTGCGTACGGTAAAAGCACAGGTACATGATGGTGATAAGCGAGTGAGCCTACTCCTGAGGCGCAGCCGGCATGGCCACCGTAGCAGCCGGGTCTTCGCCGGCGCCATCGACGAGCGGCAGGCTGCCCTCGTGCGCCGAGCCGGACGGAGCCGTTGCCGCACCGCCAAAGACGGCCGCGGGGGCCTCGTGGTTCTCGACGACCGCGCCCTCGGTATCGATTGGCATCTGCGGCTCGTCGTCAAAGCTCGGGACGCCTTGGGGCTCCGTGGGAACGGGCTCAGCAGACGCCTCGGCAACGGGCTCAGTGCCGGCGTCGGCAGGAGCGTCGCCCTCGGGCGCATCCTCGGCCGCGTCCTCGCTGTTCGCAGCGGCAACGGCCTCGTGCGGGTCCTTGCCCTCGGCCTCGGCACGCATGCCCAGCACCAGGTTGCGCAGGCCCGCGACCGTGCCTTCCACGTCGGGGGCCGGCTGGTCGGCGTGCAGGTACGCCCAGTCCATCATAAAGGTCGCCGACGACAGCGCGCCGATAGCCAGCGCGTCGTCGGGGCACGAAAGCTCGACCTCAAAGACACGCTCGTCATGCTCGCTCACGCGCGTGCGACCGCACGAGATGCTGCCGGCAAGACCGGTCTCGTTCATGAGCTCGACCGTCACGTGCTCCAGCAGGTGGCAAAGCTCGGTCTGGCCCATGCAGTCCTGGAACTCACGACCGGAATCACCCAGACACAGGTGCTTGGCAATCGCGGGCACCAGGTAGTACACGCGCGCCGTGGCCTCGATATCCTCCGAGGTCATGAGCGGCATGCCGGGGTTCACCAGCACGTGCGCGCAAATCTTGTCCTCGCTGACGGTGACCTTAAGGATGTTGAACAGGCCTGCCATAACTCTCCCCTACTCGTCCTTGCCCTACTCGTCGCCATCGTGCGGATCCGCAGAGCCCGCACCCGACGCCGCCGGCTTCTCTGCCGAGGACTCGGAATCCTTCTTATCGGTTTCGGCCGGAGCGATCACGCGAATGAGCGAGATGCGCTGGCCACGCATCGACTGTACCTTGAACTTGTACCCCGCGACCTCAAACACCTCTCCGATGTCGGGCACCGAGTCGCAAAGCTCCAAAATCCAGCCGGCGATGGTCTCATAATCATCGCTTTCCTCGAGCGGCCAACCAAGCTCAATCGCGTCATCGCACGAAAAACGCCCATCAACGAGCCACTCACGGCGCGAGAGGCGCGTGAGGTACTTGTTGTCGGGGTCGAACTCGTCCTCGATCTCGCCGACGATCTCCTCGACGATGTCCTCGATGGTGATGATGCCGGCCGTGCCGCCGTACTCGTCCACGACGACCACGATCTGGTCGTGCGAGGTCTGCATCTCGGACAGCAGCGGCAGGATGTCCTTGGTATCGGGCACAAAGGCGGCATCGCGCAAAAAGCCGGCGATGGGCTGGTCGCCCTTGCCGTCGAGCGCGGGCTGAATCAGGTCCTTAATGTGCGCGATGCCCGCGACGTTGTCGGGATCCTCATGATAGACGGGGATGCGACTAAAGCCGGTCTGGCGCATGGTGGACAACACGTCGGCGACCGTCTCGTCGTCCTCGCACATGGTGGTGTCCACGCGCGGCACCATGACCTCGCGAGCCACGGTGTCGCCCAGGTCAAAGATCTCGTGAATCATGCGCTTTTCCTCGTCGAGCAGGTCGTCCTGCTCCGAGACCATGTACTTGATCTCTTCCTCCGAGACGTTCTGGCGGTCATCGGCGCTCTTGATGCGCAGGATGCGAGCCAGGCCGTCGGAGCAAGCACCGGTCAGCCACACGAGCGGGCGGGCGATCTTTTGGAACACGGAGAGCGGTCCCACGACCTGCTTGGATACGCCCTCGGCGTTAGCGAGGCCGATGCGCTTGGGCACGAGCTCGCCAATCACGATGGACACGAAGGCGACGGCGACAGTGATGATGACCGGCGCCAGGCCGCGCGCGATGGCGGAAAGCGGCGCGATGCCAAAGCTCATGAGCCACGTGGCAAGCGGGTCGGACAGGCTCGTCGAGGCGACGGCGGACGAGGCAAAGCCCACGAGCGTGATGGCGACCTGGATGGTGGCGAGCAGCTGGTCGGAATCGGCGGCCAGCTTAATGGCGCGCTCGGCGCGTTTGTCGCCTTCCTCGGCCTCGTGCTCCAGCACAGCGCGCTTTGCCGTGGTGAGCGCCATCTCGGACATAGAGAAGTAGCCGTTGATGAGGGTCAAAACGAGGGTAGTGATAAGGGAGATGGTTATGTCCATCGGGAGTTTCTCGAACCTCCAAGATTCGGGACGTCAGGGTAAAACGTTGGTGGCGGATACGGCAATTGCACTGTCGCCCAAACGGGGACGCGGGCGAGCAGGCGTGGTCGCTAGATTACGAAGAGAATCACCGCCATGAACTGGAAGATGCTGCCGGCGAGCACCCACAGGTGAAACACGCTGTGCAGGTAGCGCACATTTTTGGCGATATAGAACGGCACGCCCACGGTGTAGCACACGCCGCCGACGGCGAGCAGGGCAAGCGCCACGGGATTCAGCAGCGCCACAAGCTCGGGCAGCTTAAAGACAACGAGCCAGCCCATCAGCAGGTAAACCAAGCCGCATACCCAGTGCGGTTGACGCTCGCGCAGAAAGCACTCGAGGGCGATGCCGATGATAGCGATGGCCCATACGGCAAAGAACAGCACAGCGCCGCCGTCGTTTGCGAGCGTGATGAGGCAAAACGGCGTATAGCTGCCGGCTATGAGCAGGTAGATGCAGCTGTGGTCGATGATGCGAAACACGCGCTTGGCGCGCGCGGGCTGAATCGCGTGGTAGAGCGTGGAGGCTAGGTATTCGAGGATAATGCTGACGCCATAGACAATTGCCGCGGCCATGTGGGCCGGGCCTCCGCCGCGCAGGGCAGCGAATACGATCAGGAGCACCAGGCCCGCGATACCCAGCAGGCAGCCGACACCATGGGTGACGGAGTTCATAATCTCCTCGCCCACCGTGTAGTGCGGAACGGCCGCGGCCTTGGGTCGCGGCTTGGAACTGTCGCTCGAATCGGACATGCCGGTTACATCCTCCAACGTAAAGAGTTCTCAACACTATATCAAAGCGTCTGGGTGCGTGCGAAATTTGCACCATACGTGACCCTTTGTTTACCCATTCTTTGCCTGTTGACGCATCAACGGCGAACGTCCATAATGCGCTTGCATTAAATGTTGATGTATTAACATCTTATAGGAAAGCTTCTTATGTCTCAAAACGCACGCTCCCATCGAAAGCTCAAGATAGCCGGCATCGTTGCGCTGGTGCTCGTTGTAGCGCTGCTGGGGTTTGCCGGCAACTTCTTGTTCGACTTTGCCCTGAACCCTCGCGCCCCCTACACCATGAAGATGATGCAGGACGGCAAGGACGCCGAAAAGGGTGAACAGATGGATGCCGAGGGAACCGAGGCGCGGGCATGGTTTAAAGAGAACCGCGAGAGCAGCAGCCTCACCGCAGATGACGGAACCGAGCTCGCCGCTTGGTATTTTGTCGCCCCAGAGAGCACGCACAATTACGCTATCTGCCTACACGGATACACCGATGAGCCCATCGGTATGGCCCGATACGTCAAGCGATTCCACGACCGCGGCATGAACGTGCTCGCACCTGCCGCCCGCGCCCACGAGCGTTCCGGCGGTGACTACATCGGCATGGGCTGGCCCGAGCGACTCGATGTCGTCGCGTGGATCGGGCGGATCGTTGCGGCCGATCCCAAGGCGCGCATCCTGGTCTTTGGCGAGTCGATGGGTGCGGCAACCGCCATGAACGTCGCGGGGGAATCTTTGCCGTCCAACGTGAAATGCATCATCGAGGACTGCGGTTATACGAGTGTTTGGGACGAGTTTTCTCTGCAGCTCAAGGACGTGTTCGGGCTGCCCAGCTTTCCCTTGCTCGATGTAGCAAACTTGGTGTGCAACGTGCGCGCGGGCTACGACTTCCATAAGGCAAGCAGTGTGGAGCAACTCAAACACGCGACGGTTCCCATGCTGTTTATCCACGGCGACCAGGACACCTTTGTGCCGTACAGCATGCTCGACCAAAACTACGACGCGTGCGCCAGCAAGGTCAAGCAAAAGCTCACCATCCATGGCGCCACCCACGCCAAGAGCGCGCAAGTTGACCCCGAGCTCTACTGGAATACGGTCGACGACTTCCTCGATAGGAATTTTTAGGGAAAAAGCGGCGTCTGGAGATTTATCTAACCCCCTATTTTCGGAAGTATGCGGCAAAATCTGGAACTGCCGACCAGACCGCAGTTTTACCAACAATTTATCAGGGGTTTTGTTGCCAAAAAATGTCGTGTGCTCGGCGGTCTCGAAATTTGCCGCATACTTCCGGAAAGCCGCCCGCAAGCGCTGTGCTCACGGGCGGCTTTTGCTAACGTTGCGCTACAAAAGCGCTTGATATGTCCAATAGACAGGTGCTACTTGACCTCGATGAGCTCATACTTGCTCGTGCCCAGGCCGATCTTTTCGGCATGCGCGATGCACGCGCGCCAGTCGGTGTCGGGATGCGTGATGCAGAAGGGATCCTTGGCCTGCTCGCCCTCCAGACGCTCGTGATTATGCTCCATCTTGGCCGCACTGTCGGTAAGCTCGGTGTTAGGCAGCGGCTCGGACGCCAGGACGGCGTCGGCGCAGGCCTGGTCGATGGCGACCGGGTCGAAGCTCGCGAACATGCCGATGTCGTTGACGATGGGCGTGTCGTTTTCGGGATGGCAATCGCAGTTGGGGCTGATGTCCATGGCGAGCGAGATGTGGAAGCTCGGACGGTCCTGAACAATGGCCTTCGTGTACTCAGCGATCTTGTAGTTGAGTACGTCGGCCGCGGCATCATAGTCGGGCTTGATGCAGTCCTGGTTGCACGCCGCAATGCAGCGTCCGCAGCCCACGCAGCGATCGTGGTCGATGGCGGCCACGTGCACCGTGCGGGCGTTGCCGTTGGCAAGCTCGCGCTCGCGGGTGTCGTCAAACGAGATAGCGTTGTGCGCGCAGATCTTTTCACAGGCACGGCAGCCAATGCAGTGCTCGGTCGCGACGTTCGGCTTGCCGGCGGCATGCTGCTCCATCTTGCCGGCACGGCTGCCGCCTCCCATACCCAGGTTCTTCATGGCGCCGCCAAAACCGGCCTGCTCATGGCCCTTAAAGTGGGTGAGGCTGATCACGATATCGGCATCCATGAGCGCCTGACCGATCTTTGCCTCGCGCACGTACTCACCGCCCTCGACCGGGACGAGCGCCTCGTCGGTACCCTTGAGGCCGTCGGCGATGATGATCTGGCAGCCTGTGGCGTACGGGGTAAAGCCGTTCTGGTAGGCGGTGTCGATGTGCTCGAGCGCGTTTTTGCGGCTACCGACATAGAGCGTATTGCAGTCAGTGAGGAAGGGCTTGCCGCCCAGCTCCTTCACCACGTCCGCGACGGCGCGGGCGTAGTTAGGGCGCAGAAAGCTCAGGTTGCCCAGCTCGCCAAAGTGAATCTTGATGGCAACGAACTTGTTCTCAAAGTCGATCTGCTCAATTCCGGCGCGGCGAATGAGGCGTTTGAGCTTGTCGAGCTGGCTCTCGCGAGCATGCGTGCGCAGGTTGGTGAAGTACACCTTAGCGGGTGCTGCGGGTGCAGTTGCGGTCATAGATATATCCCCTCGGTCTATATGGCGTTACAGACATAAGAGGATGGTACCCGTTGAAGTAGGGTCGAAGTCAAGCGCAACACCGAGTCGTTAGGCACTCATTGGGGACAGACTTAAATGAGTGAAACCACTCATTGGGGACGGACTTAAATGAGTGGCAGCTAGGAACGTTCCCTTCCTGCCGACAGTTGAGGACAGTCCTTGCCAGCCCGGCCGGCGAGCCGGCGAATCGGCAAAGACCGTCCCCGATGACTAGTCGTTCAAGAACGTCCCCGATGACTACTCTTGCACCTTGAGGGCCTCGGCTAGGCTGACGTGCTTGATAGAGCGCGTGTGTAGCAGCGCCACGACCAGGTAAGTTGCAAAGCCGATGCCCACGCACGCCGCCATGGACCAAGTGGGCACGTAAATCTCGATATTGCCGTTATAGGCGAGCAGCATCGAGCGGAAGATGGCCGTGAGCGAGCCAATAATGACCGGCAGGCTCAGCACGAGCGATGCCACCACGCACAGCGTGATCGAGCGGATGTACAGATGCGAGATCTCGCTATCGCGATAGCCAAAGACTTTCATGTAGCTGATCGAACGGGCGCTGTGGTCGATCACCGCTTTGGTCAGCAGGTACATAAACAGCAGGAAGATAAACACCGCGAGCCCGATCATCATGCCGATCATTTTGCTCATCATGCCGATGAACTGGTCACCCACGGCGCGCATGTCGTCGGGCGTGGTGTCGCCGGCAAAGTAGCGCGCATCGAGGTCGAGCTCCTCATCGCTCACATAGCCGTTGAAGTAGGCGGCATCGTTGCCGAACAGCTCGTTAAAGTCGTCGATACTCATGTAGATATTCATGTCCGACTTGGAGCCCCAGGCGCAGTCCTTGCCCGCATACTCAAGGGAATAGTGCTCGCCCTCGTACTTGTCGCTGAGCGCGACCTTCTGGCCCTCGCTCCAGCCAAACTTGTCGAGCAGGCCGCCGCCAAAGACAACGCGGCCGTCGCCGACATCGAGGTTCTTCCAGTAGCGCGAGTTGGGCGAGATGCCGTAGACAGAGATGGCCTCTGTGCCGTTTCCCTCGCCTCGGTCGTATTGCAGCTGGTAGACGGCATATTTCTCGGCCTGCGCGATTGCGCCCGCGCCGTTGTCGGTCGTATTGACCGGGTGGATATCGTCGTTGTCAGTGTCGATTTTCGACGCCTTGTCGATCAGGTCGATAGCCTCATCGCGGTCGCAGCCGAGGGCATCGGCAAGATCGTCAAGGCGCGCGTAGAGCGCATCCCTCTTGTCCTGGACCTTGGCGAGCGCATCCTGCGCTGCGGCCAGGCTCTCGGCAGACGGAGATGCGTTCGCGGCGTCGGCTGCCGCCTGCGCCGCATCGGCCGCGTCGTCAAGCTCGTCATCGGCATCCTGGGCGGCGGAAAGCAGCGCGCCGTCAACCGACTGCAAGCGCTCGAGTGCCGACCACTGCTCGCGCTCCTCGGCAGTGCCCTCGAGCTCCAGCGGAGCCTTAAGCGTGTACTGGTGCTCGGCGACCAGGCTCGTCTCGAGGTTGTCCGCGTAGTGCGTCATCGTGGGCAGAATCGCCAGGCCAAAGAGCAGCAGCAGCGAGGCAAACGCAATGCCCACGAAGAGCGTGGCGAAGTTGCCCAGGTTGCGCAGGAAAACGCGCAGGCGAAAGCGCGAGACAAAGCCCATGCGCTCCGGCAGCTGCATACCGCGCTTGGTGCCCGACTTACCGCTCGCCTCGTGACGAAGGAACTGCAACGGCGTCTTGCCCATCTTGCGAAGCAGGCCCACCAGCGTGATGAGAATGAGCGCGGCGGCGGGAACCACGGCACACTTCACGAAGATCTCCCAGCTCCAGTACACCTGGAAGGGCGGCAGGCTGTACGAGCCGTAGTAGAGACCGCGCATGGGCTCGGTAAAGAACGCAACGCCGAGTGCGGTGCCCAAAAGCGCCGCGACCACGCCCACGATGGCGGGAAGTGCCAGGTAGTGCAGCACGATCTCGCGGCGGCGATAGCCGCTGGCGAGCAGCGTGCCGATGATGGCGCTCTCCTCCTCGATGGTGGCGTCGGTGAGCACCACAAAGACAAACGCCATGATCACGATGATGATGTCGAGCAACGTCATCCACATCATGGAGTCGCCGTCCACGTCGTCGCGCGCATAGCCAATGCCCTGGTTGGAATCGGCATCGATCAGATCGTCCACGCGCGCATCGGCATCGGTCAGCGCCTCGACCATATCCTGCTCCGCATCGATGCGATCCGCGGTGGGGAGGTCGCGATCGGCAAAGGTGAAGGAGTAGGTGTAGGCAGGCGCGCCGCCGGCATCCTCGAGCGCAGCAAAACCGGCGTCGGTGACCTCGGCCACGCCGTACGTGATGGTGTTCACCGTAAAGTCCGAATTGTTGAGGAACAGCGCCTGGCTATCGGGCTGGGTCATGATGCCGCAGATGGTGTAGGTGCGCCCCTCGAGCTCGACTTTATCGCCGATGGCGAGGTCGTTGTTGGTGGCAAAGACGCGGTCGATGGCCACCTCGTCGTCCGCCTTTGGCTGCTTGCCTTCGCAGTAGGACGCGATATCGACCTTGGTGCGGTGCGCATAGGTGCGCAGCGTGCGTTTGGTGCCGTCGTCGCCGGCGGTCTTTTTGATGATGGCATCGATGGAGAAATTCTTGTAGAGCGTGACGCCGCCGACGTCGTCGGCTGCATCCTTGGCTGCCTTGAGCTGGTCTTTGGTGGCCTCGAAGGAAGTAGTCACGCGGCCGTCCTCAATCGTGTAGTCGTCGCGCATGTCGTCAATGAGGCAACCGATGGAATGCGCCGCGAGCAAAAAGCCCGACGTGAGGGCGATGCTTCCGCACATAAGCAAAAAGATGCCCAGGTACTTGCCGATATTGCGGCGCAGCTCGCGCGGGAGACGTTTTGCGAGAGGTGTCATGGCGCCGCCTACCAATCGAGCTCGGCGGCCGCGACGGGCGACTCGTTGAGCTCATCCTCGACGATGCGCCCGTCGCGCAGACGCAGCACGCGGTTGGCCATGCGGGCGATGGCAGCGTTGTGGGTGACAATGATGATGGTGCAGCCGTAGGTGCGGTTGACATCCTCCATGAGCTGCAAGATTTCCTTGGATGTCTTGTAGTCAAGCGCGCCGGTGGGCTCGTCGCACAGCAGCAGGCCCGGGTTTTTGACGAGTGCGCGGCCGATGGCGCAACGCTGCTGTTGGCCGCCCGAGACCTGGCGCGGGAACTTGTTGCGGTGCTCGTAGAGGCCCAGCGAACGCAGCAGGTCGTCGACATTGAGCGGGTTTTTGGACAGGTGCGCCGTGACCTCGATGTTCTCCTTGATGGTGAGATCGGGCACCAGGTTGTAGAACTGGAAGACAAAACCCAGCTCACGGCGGCGATACTCGCCCAGATCGGTAGGTTTGAGCACCGTGAGGGCGCAGCCGTCCACCATGATGGAGCCACCGTCGGCATCCTCCAGGCCGCCGATCAGGTTGAGAAAGGTCGACTTGCCCGAGCCCGAGGGCCCCAGCATGACGCAGATCTCGCCGCGGTTGATGGACGTGTCGATGCCATCGAGTACCGTCAGGCGCGCATCACCGTCGCCGTAGTGTTTCCTGAGCCCGCTGACCTGGACATAGGCTTGCTTTGTCGACATGCTATCCCCCGTTGTTAGCCTTCTGCTACTTTTCTAGGGTAATAGTAAACCCAGGCGAACTATTTTTAAGCGACAGGCGCGATTTTTTCCAAACCAGTCATTGGGTACTCATTGGGGACAGACTTAAATGACTGAAACCACTCATTTAAGTCTGTCCCCAATGAATGCCGGGACTGTCCCCAAGTGCCGGCAGGAAAGGAACGTCCCCAAGTGCCGACATATTGGGACAGTCCTTGCCGGCACGACCGGCGGGCCGGCGAATCGACAAAGACTGTCTCCGATGACTAGCCGTTTAAGAACGTCCCCGATGACCAGGTAGCTAGGCGTGGGATTTGGCGCGGGTGAGGGCCAGGCCTACGGCGGCGATGGCGGCGGCGAAGAGCACCGTGACGCCCAGGTCGCAGGCGATGTCGCCCAACACGGTGGCCGTTAGATCCGAGGCAAGCGCCTTGCCGATCGCGTCGTTCACCCAAAACGTCGGCACAAAGTGCGCCACCGTCTGCACGGCCGAGCCCATGAGCGACAGCGGCATCCAGGCGCCGCCCAAAAACGTCATGAGCATGCCGAGTAAGTTGCCCACGCCGTTGATCAGCTCCTCGCGCGCGCCCAAGCTCGACAGGGTAAAGCCAACGGCCAGCGGCGTGCACGCCAGGGCAAGCGTCGCCGCCAGCGCCAGGCACACGCGACCCACACCGACCTCGGCGACCGCGCCGGCAAAGCCCACGACACCCACCATGCTCGACACGAACCAGATGCAGACGGTAAGCACCGCGGCAGCCGCGAACACAGCAAGCGAACGCTGGCGCTCGGAGACCGGGCCGGCCTCCATGCGGCGCACGCGCTCGGGCTCGTTCATACCCGAAAACACCAGTCCCACCGAAACGATGACCGATGAGATGATCGCGTACGCGCCAAAGTTGAAGTACGACTCGAGTGTAGCGGCGGCAGTCGAGTCAACCTTGACCTGCTCGATCTGGACCTCCGCACGCTTTGCGGCAGCATGCTCGGCGGCCTTGGCGACATCGCCGTCGGAAGCAGCTGGCTCAAGTGCCGCCGCAGTACCCGCGAGCGAGACCCACCGCGAGGCCTCGGCAGACGAAAGCGCTGCCGCCATGGTGCCGGAGCCGTACGTCACATCGAGCTTGGGCAGGTCTTCCCCCGCACGCGCGGCTGCAACAAGATCGTCCTCAAACCCCTCCGGGATAAAGAACACGCAATCGGCGCTGCCCTTGGCGCTGTTACTCTTGGCGAGCGCATCCGCAAGGTCGTACATGTCGTCACCAACGCCCGTGACCAGGTCAAAGCGTGAGCCCAGGTGCTTGGTAAGCGCCCGCGAAAGGTCGCTATTGTCGCGGTCGACCACGATCACATTGGTGTCGTAGGGCTTGTACTCGGTAAGCTGCGACGAGTTCCAGCTCACCGAGGCCGCGATGAATACGCCCATGAGCGAGATGAACACCGTATAGATGAGCAGGTATAACGGGTGCGCGAGCGCCATGCGAAGCGCGGTCTTAAAGGTGCTCATAGCGGCTCCTTCCAAAGATCAGCGTAGCGGCGACGACAAACACCAGGGTCATCAGGACGAGCGCGCCGGCGCGGACGGCGAAGGGCCCCAGATCCTCAAAGAAATACAGGCGGTTGAACATGTCGCAGATGAGCTTGACGGGGTTGAGCCAGCACTCGGCCGGGCAGGCGCGGGCGACATCGTCGGCAAGCGCCATCGCCGGCTCGCCGTAGAGTCCGGCGAACAGGGCGCACGTGGTAGCGAAGCCCGTGAGGATACCGGACTTGGACGCCTTGCCGCCCTTAACGGGAAGCGTGCCCACAAAGAGCCCCAGGCCCGTGGCGGCAAGCGCGGATGCAGCACCGCCCACCAGACACAGCCCCTCGCGCCCGCCAAAGTCGACGCCAACGACTAGGCGCACGTAGCCAATCGCGACCGCCATCGAGGCAAATGAGACCAGCCACGAGCCGACAAAGATGCCGGCCAGCGACGCTGTCTTGGAAAGGCCGCCCACGCAGCGGCGCGCACCAAGGCCCGACAGATTGGGCTGCAAATCGACGACGCTCAAAGCGGCAAACTCGGCAGACATCATCGCGACCAGACCAAAGAGCGCGTAGTAGTAAATGGTCGTGCCGTCGGGCGTGGTGCGCGTCAGGCTCACGCGGCGGGTTCCGCCCTCGAGCGACAGGGCGCGCGCAACCGCCTCCGGGTCGGCGAGCGCCGCCGGGTTGTCTTGGGCAATCTGGCGCATGAGCTCGGCATTTTGCGTATACGAGCTCGCCACCGTCTCCAGGATGCTGCGGTCGGTGAGCGCCGTACTGGCGCGCGAGCTATCGTAGCTCGAAAGCAACGTAAGCTTGGGCGCGCCCGCGGCATCGACCGTGTAGACGCCCGCGACTTCGCCGGCCTTGAGCGCACGGTTCGCGGCAGCCAAGTCTTCGTACTCGCTCACATCGAGCAGCTGGTCGTCGCCTGCCTTGGCAAGCGAAGCCGCCACATCCTTAAAGGTCGAGGCATCCCAGGCCTCGTCCGCCACGACGGCAACCGGCACCGGGTCGACCGTGCCGTCGGAGCTGAGGTTCGCAAACATAAACATGAACATCGTGGAAAGCGCGATAGGAAAGAGAGCGCCCCAGACCCACGTGCTCGGCCGGCGCAGCAGCGTCTTGACCGTGGTGATGATGGTGTTGAACATGGCCGCCCCCTAGTCGCGCAGCTCGCGGCCGGTGATCTCGAGGAACACGTCGTTGAGGGTCGGCGGCTCGCTCCACACGCGACCGAGTGCCACGTCGGCGGCGCGCAGCGTGTCAAGGATGTCGACCAGATTATGTGGGCTCGCCTCGCAGGTGCAGATGAGCTCGCCGCCGGACAGCTCAACCGAAAGCACGTGCTCCAGAGCGCGCAGCCGCTCGACCGTGGCGGGCTCGACGGCGCCGACCTCGACGGTCACGCGCTCGCCCATCTGAATCATGCGCTTGAGCTCGTCGTTAGTGCCCTGCGCCAGCACGCGCCCACCGTCCATGATCATGATGCGGCTGCAGATTTGCTCGATTTCCTCCATGTAATGGCTGGTATACACCACCGTGGCACCCTCGTCGCGCAGGCGGCAAATGCCCTCCAGGATGGCGTTGCGGCTCTGGGGGTCGACCGCCACCGTGGGCTCGTCGAAGAAGATGAGCTCGGGCTTGTGCGCGATGCCGCAGGCAATGTTGAGCCGGCGCGCCAGGCCGCCCGAGAGCTTACCGGGGCGGAACTTGGTAAAGTCGCCCAGGCCGACAAAGTCGATCGCCTCGTCCACCAGCGCGCGGCGGCGCTTGCGGTCGTTGACGTAGAGACTGCAGAAATAGTCGATGTTCTCGCGCACGGTGAGCTCGTCGAACACCGCCACCTGCTGCGGCACCACACCGATGCGGCGCTTGAGGTCGTAGCGGGCGGGCGTCATGCGCTCGCCGAACAGCTCGATGGTGCCTTTGTCGTAGGCGAGCAGCTGCAGGATGCAGTTGATGGACGTGGTCTTGCCCGAGCCGTTGGGGCCCAGCAGGCCAAAGATCTCGCCGGGGGCGATACTCAGGTTAAAGTGGTCGAGCGCAATAAGGTCGTCGTAGCGCTTAACGAGGTTTTCGACGTGGACGATGTCTGTCATGAGGCGGCCCTTCTGTTGCTTGCGGCCCGGTACGATTGCATCATCGCAGGAGCTGACGGCGCGCACCAGTGAGCTTTGTCACGAGTGCGGGGCGGTCGCGTAGCCTGCTGACGCGACCGCCCCGCCGCGTGGGAGGAATGTCACGGTTGCTTTGAGTGGCACCTCCCCCGTGCGCGGCATCGCGTACAATACCCGTATGAACAGGCTATTCGACAAATCGATCGTGCTGGCGTGCTGCATCGCAGCCGCCACGGGCCTTGCTGTGGATGCTCGCCTGGTCGCGGCGTTTTGCCTTGGCGTTGTCATCGCCGCGCTGGCCGAGGTCGCGCAGGGAGAACGCGCCCGTCGCGCCAGCGAGGCCGGCAGCTACGCTTACGTCATCGCGGCTGTCTTCGTGCCGCCGTTTGTGCCGTTCGCACCTCTCGCCCTCTATGACATCGCGCGACGCGTGCGCCGTGAACGCATCTGGCCCGCGCTGGCAATTGGCTCCGTGTTTGCCTGCGCACTTGCCACGGACCTTCGCTGCGGCGCGCTCACCACCCGAACGCTGTTGCTAACCGCCATCCTTTCGGTCGCCGCCACGTTGCTGTCGCTGCGCACCGCGCAGCTGGAGCGCGAACAGGAACGCATGCGTCGCACCCGCGACAAGCTGCAAGAACGCGCCCTGGCACTCGAGGCACGCAACCGCGACCTCGCCGACCGCCAGGACTACGAAGTCGAGCTCGCGACGCTCGCCGAACGCGCCCGCATCGCGCGCGAGATCCACGATAACGTGGGCCACCAGCTCACGCGCGCTTCGCTTCAAACCGAAGCCCTGCGCGTGGTCCATGCCAACGAGCCCGGCGTTGCCGCCGATTTCGCCGACGTCAAATACACCGTTGACGAGGCGCTCCAGCTCGTGCGCGCCAGCGTCCACGCGCTCAACGACAACGCCGTCGACCTTTCCGTGCAGCTCGAACGCATCGTTGAAGGCGCGCGCTCGGACGGCGGTCCGCGGATTGAGCTTGAAGTTATGACCGAACATGCGCCCGCAAACGTCGCGAACTGCTTTGCGGCGGTCCTGCGCGAGGCGCTCTCCAACACCATGCGCCACGCTTGCGCCCATGCTGTCACTGTACGTTGCATGGAGCATCCGTCGTTTTACCAGCTCATCGTTACCGACGATGGCGCGGGCGGGGTTCAAGCAAGCGGCCACGGCGCCGCGGAGGGCATGGGGCTTGCCTCTATGCGCGAGCGCATCGAGGCGCTTGGCGGCACCTTCACCGCCGGCCCGCGTGCCGGCGCCGGCGGCTGGCGCGTGTTTGCCACCGTTCCCAAACAGCAAGGAGATGATGGCCGATGAGGCTCATCGTTGTCGACGACGACCGCCTAGTGGTCGATTCGCTCAAGATTATCCTGGGCGCCCAGCCGCAGATCGAGGTGGTGGGCACCGGAGCCGACGGCAACGACGCGGTGGCACTCTACGCCGAACTCGCACCCGATATCGCGCTGCTCGACATTCAGATGCCGGGGCGCGACGGCCTATCGGCGGCGCGCGAGATCCTCGAGCGCGATCCTGCAGCACGCGTGGTGTTTCTGACAACGTTTTCGGATGACGAGTACATTGTGTCGGCACTCAAACTGGGCGCCCGCGGCTACCTGATCAAGACCGATGTCGCCGCTATTCCGCCGGCGTTGGCGCAGGTCATGGAAGGTAAACGTGTGCTCGAGGGCAAGGCGATCGAAGATGTTGACTTTGACGGGATGGGCGACAAGACGGGCACGCCCCGCCGGCCCGCAGCCTTTGCCAGCCTGACCGACCGCGAGTTCGAAGTCGCCGAGCTCATCGCCCGCGGTCTCGATAACAAGGAAATCGCCGCCACCGCCTATATGGGCGAAGGCACGGTGCGCAACCACATCAGCTCAATCCTAGCAAAAATGGGCCTACGCAACCGCACGCAGATCGCCATCGCCTACCTGCGAGGGTAGTTGCCCAACGAACGACCCGGCATAACAAAACGGCTGCTACCGATTTAATGCTATTTCAATACTATGCCGGTTTACTACGACGAATCGCCCACCTTCGACCATGGTAAATTGCGCGCTTGCAAAACCGCAGGTAGAACGCTTGCAATATTTAGAAAAATGCAGTCATGGTCGGGAATGCCGAATTCATCGTAGTAAACCGACATAGTTTTGTTCGCGACGGCCCTGCACGAGTGCCTCCGCAAGCCTCGCGGGACCAAAATGATCCTTTTCCTTCCGCCCGCGGAGATCGGCAGACGGCGCCCGCCACGAAATGGGCCCATCTACTACGTTTGACTCGATACCCCCGCCCATAACCGCTTTTCATGCAAAATCGCAGGCGTTCTACCTGCGGTTTTCATTTCACATTACTTGCCGTGGTCGAGGGTAGCGGCTTAAACGTAGTAGATGGGCCCATTTCGTGGCAGACGGGTCACGCGGCGGTACTCGCGAGGCCAAAAAGGTCCGTTTTCCTCCGTCCCCGAGGGATCAGGGGCTGGTACTGATATGGTGTCATTTCAAAACTGTGTCGGATTACGGGGCTAAAGTCGGAACCCTCATCCATACCTTCATTTTTTGAAAAACGGCAGGCTATCTACCTGCGGTTTTGTTTTTGCGATTTTCTATATGGTCGGAGGTTCGCCATCCAGCCCCGTAATCCGGCATGGTTTTGTTAGCGGCGGCCCAACCGCGCGTTCACGCGCGGGGCCGGTGGGGCAATTTTGCCCCACCGGCCCCGTTTTCGCGCTATTCCGGCTTGGTTTCTACCGTGGGAGTCTTATCCGCCGCAACCGGAGTACGGGCGGTGTCCATAGTCAGGCAGTGTTTGGGGCAGCTCTCGATGCACTCGCCGCATACCACGCAGGCATACGGGTCAATCGACCACGTTCCTCCCTTGCGATCAACCGCGAGCGCGCCCGCCGGGCAGCGGCGCGCGCACATGCCGCAGCAAATGCACACGTCCATGTCGTTAACGATGTGCCCACGCAGGCGCTCGGGTGCCGCGAGCTTCTCCTGCGGATAGCACACCGTTACCGGCTGCTTGACCATAGAACCCAAGGCCGTCTTGGCAAATGTCAGCAAACTCATGCCGCGCCTACCTTTCCGTGCAGCTAATACAGGGGTCGATGGTCAGGATAATCATGGGCACGTTGGCAATGAGCACGCCCTGCAGCGCATGCGTCAGACCCGCCAGATTTTGCGACGTCGGCGTGCGCACGCGAAAACGGTCCAAGTTCTTGGTGCCGTTGCCGCGCACATAGTAATACGCCTCGCCGCGCGGCTGCTCAATCACAACCTCGCCGCGTGCGCCGTCGGCCGGCGTAAGCTTGGCGCGCCCGCCGATCCCGTCGTGCGGAATCTTGCCCACAAGCTCCTTGATGATGTCCATGGCCTGCGTGACCTCGGCGCAACGCACCTGGCAGCGGGCATAGCAATCGCCATCGGTAGCAACGATGGGCTCAAACGCAGCCAGGTCCGCATAGGCACCGTCGCCGAACATGCGCACGTCGTAGTCCACGCCCGAGGCGCGCCCAAACGGGCCGACCATCGAAAGCTCCAGCGCGTCCTTCTTGCTGATCACGCCCACGCCATGCAGACGCTCGCCGCAGCTGTCGTCGTCCAAAAACGTATGCACCAGGGCCTCGTAGTCGGGACGCATGGCATCGAGTGTCTGGACAATGCCCGCCAGCTCGGAGTCCTCAATATCGTGCTTAAGGCCGCCGATCTCGTTAATCGACAGAATCACGCGCCCGCCGCACGTGCTCTCAAAGATCTTGAGAATCTGCTCGCGCAGGGTCCACGACCGATAGAACAGCGCCTCAAAACCAAAGGCGTCGGCGAGCAGGCCCAGCCACAGCAGATGCGAGTGGATGCGCGAAAGCTCGTGCAGAATGGTGCGGATATACTGCACGCGGCCGGGCACCTCAATGTCGAGCATGCGCTCGCAGGCGCTGGCATAGCCGTAGCTGTGACCCACGGCGCAAATGCCGCAGATGCGCTCGGCGATGTAGCCAAACTGATGCATATCGCGCTTTTCGGTGAGCTTCTCGAGTCCGCGGTGCACAAAGCCGATCTGCGGAATTGCCTCGATGACGCGGTCGTCCTCGATCACCAGGTCCAGATGAAGCGGCTCGGGCAGCACCGGGTGCTGCGGGCCAAACGGAATAACGGAGCGATGTGCCATGGGCCTTACGCCTCCTTTTTCTGCTTGTCGCGGGCGGCCTTGGCGGCAAGCGCCGCACGGACCTTGGCCGCTTTCTCGGGATCCATGGCGGCGAGCTTTGCCTCTATCTCGGCAACCTTGAGTGCGGCCTTCGCAGCAGCCTCATCGTGCTGAGCATCGGAGCCGGCAGCCGCAGCGGGCTGAGCAGCGACGCCCGCGGCATCGCCGGCGCTCGCAGCGCCCTCCCCTGAAGCAGCCGCAGCCGCGGCGGCCTTCTCGGCCGCGGCCTTGCGCGCCTTGGCCTCGGCAGCGGCACGGACCTTCATGGCTTTCTCTCGCGCAGCCTTCACCTCGGGCGTGATAACGCTCATGGGCTCGGCAGTCGAGACCTGGTAGAAAAAGCCCTTAAAGTCGATCTGCATGTCGGTAATGGCAAGACCAAACAGGTCGTGGACCTCATTTTCAAACGGGAATACCGCCGGATAATACGAGCTGATGGACGGAATCTCCTGGTACCGGTCGATTCCCTCGACTACCAGGTTCTCAATCGCATAGCTGCCGTCCTGCGCAATATGCTCCCGAGCGGCATGAACGTTGATAAACGTATAGACCAGGCGATACGTGCCGTCGTCGACGTTGCGCTCGGCGTGCATTTGCACAAAGCGCGCGCCGACGCCCTTGAGCGCCTGGACATGCGACAGCAACTCATCGATCCCGACTGTGGTATAGATTGCCTCTTGCATTACTCGGCCTCCTTTGCAGCGACGGACGCGGCGGGCGTCCCAGTGGGCGTGTCGCCGGCCCCCGCGGCCACAAACCCGTCCTCGCCCAGCTCAACGCCACCGTCCCAGGTAGCGGCACCGCCCACGGTAAGCGGATCGCCGCCGGCGCGCATCACGGCCTCCTTCTGGTCCAGGATGCCGCACGCCTCCACGATGGCATCGATCACGGTCTCGGGGCGAATGGCACACCCGGGCGCGTACACGTCCACGGGGATTGCGCGGTCCACGCCGCCGATCACGTTATAGGCATCGCGGAATACGCCGCCCGAACACGCGCAGATGCCGCAGGCCACCACGCACTTGGGCTCGAGCATCTGGTTGTAGATCTGGCGCACGACGGGCAGGTTCTGGGCATTGACCGAGCCCGTCACCAAAAAGATGTCCGCATGCTTGGGGTTGCCGGTATTGACCACGCCAAAGCGCTCCGCATCGAACAGTGGCGTTAGCGAGGCCAGCACCTCGATATCGCATCCGTTGCAGCTCGAGCCGTCGTAATGAATAACCCACGGCGAGCGCGACATTTTATGATCCATGGATGCCGCCTCCTAAATAAACACGTCGACGAGGATGGGCATAAGGTTGAGCAGGCCAAACACCAGCGCCACGCCCCATCCGAGCTTAAAGCAGCTACGCCAGGTGCTGCGTGCGAAGGTGTTGTCGATCAGTACCTCGACAAAATACGTCGCGGCCATCACGACCAGGGCTACGGCCCAGCTCACCGGGTTGTCCCAGACAAAGAACATGCCCACCCACATCAAAAACAGCACGGTCCCGCACCAGTGCATAAGGGTCATCTTGGCCAGCGTGCTGCCGCTCATCTCGGTGGCGACGCCCTGGACAATCTCCTGATGCGCGTGATGCGAGTACGAAAGGTCGAACGGCGACTTGCGTAGCTTGATGGTAAGCACCGCGAGCAGCGCAAGGAAAATGGGCGCGCTGTACACGATGATGGGGGCTGACTGCCCCGTCACGGCAATGGAATCGAAGCTGTCGGTGGCAAGGTACAGGCCCACGCTCATCAGCAGAACGGCGGGCTCGTAGCTCATAACCTGCAGCAGCTCGCGATCGGCGCCGACCTGCGCAAACGGGCTTTGCGTCGAGGCGGACGCCAGCACCACAAAGATCGCGGCGAGCGTCACCATAAAAGCGCACAGCAGCGTGTTGGAACCCGACACAAAGATGCCGCCGCCTACCACGGTAAAGATGAGCGCACATGCCATATAGGTATCGTCCATGGTGTTTACGCTGGCAGGGGCCTTGCGCAGCAGTTTGGCAACGTCGTAGAAGGGCTGCAGCAGACGCGGACCCACGCGGCCCTGCATGCGAGCCGAAAGCTTACGGTCAAGGCCGTCGATCAGGCCGCCCACAAGCGGCGCCAGCAAAGCAAACGCCACGGTGCCAATAAAAATGCCCACGACGCCCGAGCCTTCGAAATACTTGCCGCGCAGCACCGAGGGCGCGCTCATGGCAAGCCGCTCGGGCCCAATCCACGCGCAACACAGCAGCGCAAACAAGATAATGCTGCAACACACGACGCTACCCGCGGGGCCAATACGCTTCTCGCCAAGGGCGTCCTCCGAGTACCAATTGCGCTTTTCGGCCTTCACCTCGTGTCCCATCGAGCCACGGAAATGGCGATATTTGTCGGTCCCCACACCCGAAAGGTACACGTTGACGTGCGGTTTGTTGCTCACGCGGAATGAAGTCAGCAGCACCACGGCGATAAACGCCACGATAACCACCATCAGATACATGGCGTCCTTGCCAATAACGTACGGCACGCGGCCAAACACCATGGCCAAGTAAGGCGACACCAGACCGCTCGAGATAACCGGGAACGCCACGCAGCACAGAATCAGCAGCGCGGCGATGGTGTTGAGCGCCATCCATTCGGTCTTATGGACATTGACCTCAACGTTTTGAGCCGTGGGGTCGACGCCCGAAAGCTTGGCAAGCCACTTGCCCCAGAAGTAAAACGTCGCGGCCGAGCCAAAGGCTAGCACCATGATCATGAGCACGTTGCCGGTCTGCGCAAACGCCACCAGGGCGCCCCACTTGGACACGAGCATGCCAAACGGCGCCACAAACATACCCATGATGCCCAGCATCATCAGACGCGTCAGGTGCGGCATGCGGCTGAACATGCCGTCCATGTCCTCGATATTGCGGCTGCCGATATGATGCTCGGCCGTGCCCACGCACAGGAACAGCAGCGACTTGGCCACCGTGTGGAACAAGATCAGGAAGATGGCCGCCCATACGGCCTCGGGCGCGCCGACACCCAAGCAGGCACTGATGAGGCCCAAGTTGGAAATGGTGGAGTACGCGAGCACGCGTTTGGCGTTGCTCTGCGAGATGGCCATGAGGGCAGCGAGCAAAAACGTGATGGCACCCACACTCGTGACCATAAAGCCGGTCACGGGATAGATGGCATAGAGTGGGCTGAGCTTGACCATCAGGAACACGCCGGCTTTGACCATGGTGGACGAGTGCAGCAGGGCACTCGTGGGCGTGGGGGCAACCATGGCACCCAATAGCCAAGTGTGGAACGGCATCTGTGCGGCCTTGGTGAGCGCGGCAAGCGACAGCAACAGGACCGGCATCACCAGCAGCGCGGATTGCGCGGTTCCGGCGCTGGAAAGCTCGATCATGCCCGAGATGGTCAGCGGCATGCCGTTAACGTGCAGGTACATGAGTCCGGCCAAAAACGCGATGCCGCCCAGCATGTTGAGGATGATCTGGGTGAAAGCGTTTTTTATGGCCTCGGGCGTGCGCGTGTAGCCAATCATGAGGAACGAGCACACGGTGGTGATTTCCCAGCCACAGAACAGCCACTCAAGGTTGTCGCTTGTCACGATGACGAACATGGCCGAGAGGAACAGGAACATAAGCGCCAGGAACTGCGGGCGTCGGTCGGGCGCCGCCTGCCCGCGCAGCGCTGCCTCGTGCTCGTCGTGGGCCTGGAAGTCCTTCATGTAGCCCAGGGCGTACACGCAGATAAGGCTGCCGACAATGCCGACGGCAAGCACCATGATCACACTCATGTAATCCAGGTAGAGCGGCGTGGCGGTGACAACCTCGGCCGCGGGCAGCGTCATGGCAGCGAAGGCAACCGAACCCACCAGCTGCACCACGCCGAGCACCGTGGTGAGCGTGCTCTTATATTTACGCGCGTTGTACAGGATGACGGCGCACAGGATCACGTCGATGACGGAGCTGATGATCGAGAGCACATGCGAGGTGCCGGGGGCAACCTCAAAGCTCTTCGGGCCCGTGCCAAAAAACATGACGGCGACTACAACCGTCACCGCCATAATGATGCCAGAGCCTACAAGCCCTAGCGCATCGCGGGCGCGGTCACCGCGCGCGAGCAGCATGCCCAGCGCCGGTACCAGCGGAAACAGGGTAAGGAAATACAGTAGCGTCATACCATCACTCCCCCATGCAAAAACGCTGCAATTGTTTAACGTTATAGCTCAGTTGAGGAGTAGCGGCGGCGGGTTTTCGGTCAACTGGGGAGTTTTAGGCGTACGGGGTAACGAGTCTGTCCGCTTTGGAGCAGAGAGGCGACGCTCCCCCTATCGCGGCGGCGGGCGCACGGGCCACTGCGCGCGGTTTATTAACCGCTTTGGAGGATGTTCCAGTAGGCTCACGACGGTCCAAAAAGTTGGCGCGGCAAGAAAAATGCGCCCCTGTGGGCGCACCATCCCGTTCGCTATTCCGCCTTTTTAACGCGCGGCTTGCGACCGCGCGGCTTATCAACCAGCGCGGACTCACCGCTCTCGCGATACTGGCGGCACCAAGCCTTGACCGAAGACTCGCTGGGAATCTTGTGCTTGATCATGGCCTCGCGAACCGTTAAGCCGTTTTCCAAGCGGTCCTTGACCACGGCGAGCTTAACTTCGTACGAATAGGTGTGATGATGCGAACCGGCGTTGAGAACGGCGTCGGCACCGCCCACGGCATACGCGCGGGCCCACTGACGAGCCGTGGCCTGGGGAATGCCAAGCTCCGCGGCGAGGGCGCGATGACCGACCCCCTCTTGGAGGATCTCGACGGCGCGCTGCCTAATCTCAGGCGCATGCGTGCGAGTCCTGGTTGCTTCCGACATACCTGCCACTTCTTAGCCTTAACCGTTAATCTGCTTTCTTACGTGCAAGTTAGATAGTAGCATTTTATTGTTTGCTCAAAGCAGTTAATTAAAATAGACGCGGCGTTATCTGGGCATTTGGCACCAATTTACGACATTTCTT
The DNA here is from genome assembly GCA_905199605.1 of uncultured Collinsella sp. GTDB lineage: Bacteria > Actinomycetota > Coriobacteriia > Coriobacteriales > Coriobacteriaceae > Collinsella. Next base: position 133,884 of record CAJKHC010000004.1, on the reverse strand, counting down.
TATCGATTATTTACGCTGGTAGCTGACTCGCAGCCAATCGTCATTCGCCTGTCAACAAAATTGACACCTCTTTATGTCCTTTGCTATAGCGGATATGATTATTAACCCCTCCCCCAATAATTTTGAGTAATCGGCAAGGCAGTAGACGTCCTTACTCCTCATGATTACCGCGCATTGCCATCCACCGAAGCAAAACAAAAAGGGCGGGACCTGCTGCGCTTGCAGACCCCGCCCCGGTTGACACTCGATGGGACGCAGCCGGGCGAGACGGATCCGTGCTACAGCCCCGCCTGGCCGCGATGTTAACTACAGCTCGTTGGCCGCGTGATATGCCGTGCGAATGGCGCTCGCAATGTCGGCGGTGCGCTCGCCCGAGCAGTCGCCCACGCAGATCACGGGCACCGTCACGCCATCCAGGTCAAACGCGTTGGCCTTGGAGCCCACGGCCATCACCACGTAATCGCAGGCGATCTTCACCGGCTCCTCGGGGCCGTCCTCGGTGGTGCGCACGGCCTCCACGCCCTCGTCGGTAACGGCGGTCAGGCGGGTCTTAACGTGCTGTTCCACGTTGTGGGCGGCGAAGTCGCTCATGATCAGCGGCAGAATGGTCTCGGACTCGCCCGCGGCAATCTTGTCGAGCATCTCGACGATCGCCACCTCGCAGCCGTGCTGCAGCAGGTACTCGGCAGTCTCGGTGCCCACCAGGCCACCGCCAATGACGGCGACGCGCCCGCTGAGCTCCACCTTGCCGGCCAGCACGTCCCAGCTCGAGACGACCTTGTCCGAGTCGGCACCCGGAACGGGGATGACCACGTCGTGCGCGCCCACAGCCACAATCGCGGCGTCGGCGGCGTTGAGGTCCTCGGCCGTAGCGGCATGGTTGAGCTCGACCTTTACGCCCAGGCCGGGCAGAATCTTCTCGTAATACTCCACCGAGCGCATGATCTCGTCCTTGCGCGGAGGCGCGGCCGCCAGCACAATCTGGCCGCCCAAGTGATCGCTCGCCTCATAGACGGTCACGTCGTAGCCGCGCTTGGCCGCCACGCGCGCGGCCTCCAAGCCGGCAATACCGCCGCCCACCACGGCGACCTTCTTGTCGCCCTCGCCCGGCTTGATGGCGATGGTCGCCTCGTCGCCGTTCTCGGCATTGAGCACGCACGAGATGTACTTGCGGTTTTGAATCGCGTCGACGCAGCCCTTGTTGCAATTGAGGCACTCGCGAATGGGCTCACCCGTGGCGGCCTTCAGCGCAATGTCGGGGTCGCACATGAGCGAGCGGCCGTACGCGATGATATCGGCCGAACCGTCTTCCAGAATCTTCTCGCCGGCCTCGACCGAAACAACACGGCCGACAGTGGCCACCGGCACGGAGACCAGGGCCTTGACGCGCTCGGCCACGGGCAGCGTCCAGTTGTAGGGCATGGCGCCCATGGGCGGAATGGTGTCGCCCATGTTGCCGGTATGGTTGGCCTGTGCAACCTGGATCATGTCGATGCCGGCGCCCTCGAGCAGCTTGGCAAACTCGCAGGCCTCATCGGGCTGCAGGCCGCCCTTGCCGCGCGGCGTGCCGTCGGGGTTCTCCATGATCACGGGGAGCTTGTACTCCACCATCAGCTGCGGCGCGGCTTCCTTAATGGCGGCGACAACCTCGAGCGCATAGCGAACGCGGTTCTCGAACGAGCCACCGTACTCGTCGGTGCGCTGGTTGAGGATGGCCGAGCACAGCGAACCCACTAGGCGGTCGCCGTGGACCTCGATGGCGTCGATCCCGGCCTGCTGCGCGCGGGCGGCCGAGGCGGCGATAGCCTCCTTGATCTGGGTGAGCTGCTCTACGCTCGCCTCGTTCACAAAGTGCTGCATGTCGTGGTGCAGCTTGGCATATGCCTGCTTGCGGATCTCGTTGGACTCGGCCATCTTGGCGGCAAAGGTCTCCTCGTCGCCGGCGGCCTTGGCCTCCTGCGCGGCCTTGGCGGCGGCCATGGAACCCATGACCATGCGGCCGACGCCGGGGACGTCGTACTCGGGATGGAACAGCTGCAGGGCGATCTTGGCGCCGTGCTTGTGGACGGCGTCGGCCAGCGCCTTAAACGTGGGGATCTGGGCGTCGGTCGCCAGCTTGGGCGTGGGGCTTGCGGTCATAACGGGAGCAACGTCGCCAATGACGATGTAGCTCACGCCGCCACGGGCCAGGCGCTCGTAAAAAGCCAGGCTGCGCTCACCGATGGAGCCGTCGCGTTCCTCGTAGCCGGTGGTAAGCGGCGGGAACATAATGCGGTTTTTGAGCTCAAGGGGGCCAACCGTAATGGGTTGAAGCAGCTTGGACGCAGGTGTGGTCATGGACATTCCTCTCTTGTAGGCGCGGCGGCGATGATGCCGCGTAGTTGTCTAGAGGATATGGCATGGAGCCACAGGGGCGCAACGGAAATCGGCGGATAGCAGGTGGCGGCGGGTGGATGGGGATGGGCGGGGCGGCCCGTCGGTTTATCTCAATCTGTAACAGTTACGCGGCAAAATCGGGTCTTACTGTTACAGATCGAGACAAACGGGACCCGCCTGCTAGAAAATCTCAATCTATAACAACAACTCGGCGAAATCCGTCCCTCGTGTTATAGATTTAGACAAACGGGACCCAATCCACCGGTATATCTCGATCTGTAACATCTAGCCGCCCAAATCGGGTCTAGATGTTACAGATCGAGATCTTTGATTGAGAGGTTGGGAATTGGACCGAAAACACGGTCCCGGAATAACAAAAAAGCTCGCCGGCTAGGCCGACGAGCTGCAAGTTCTTGGTCGCGGGGGCAGGATTTGAACCTACGACCTCCGGGTTATGAGCCCGGCGAGCTACCAGACTGCTCCACCCCGCAATGTCTGGGCGCCTCATGTGCGCAAGAAAGAATATTACGCGGGAGTTCGGTAAACGGCAAGGAAAATCTCGTAGAGCATAATTCCTTCATATTTAAACCCCTCAGCCCCTATCACCGTAAACGAATCGCGGCCGAGCGCCGTCGACGGCGCGTATACAATGGTGCGCGTCCTTTTATGCCAACACTGGGAGTAGACATGCTGCTCGCTATCGATATGGGAAACACGCAGACGGCCATGGGCCTGTTCGACGGAGACGAGCTGGTGCAGTCGTGGCGCATGCCCACCGACCGCTCCTATACCGCCGACGAGATCCACGTGCGCCTGATGGGTTTCTTTAAGATGTACGGCCTCTCGCTCGATGCGGTTGACGCGATCGCCTTTGCGGGCGTGGTGCCGCAGCTCTCGCGCGAGTGGCACGCCGTGGCCGACCGCATTGCCGCAGACGCCATCGTCATCGGGCCGCAGACGGCCGCCGTGACCAAGCTGCGCGCGGCGCGTCCCCAAGCCGTAGGCGCCGATCGCGTCGCTAACGCCGTTGCGGCCGAAACTTTCTACGGCGCGCCGGCAATCGTGGTGGACTTTGGCACCGCGACCAATATCGACGTCATCGATGAGGACGGTTATTACATTGGCGGAGCGATCGCGCCGGGCATCCGCATCTCCATGGACGCGCTTGCCGCCCGTGCCGCCAAGCTCGCCAGCGTGCCGCTCGAGGCGCCCGAGCATGCCATCGGCCGCGATACCGAGGAGTGCATCAAGGTCGGCGCCGTGGTGGGCGCTGCTGCCATGGCCGAGGGCCTGGTCGAGCGCATGAAGCGCGAGCTGGGCCGCGAGGATGCCACCGTTATCGCCACGGGCGGTCTCGCGGGCATCGTCGCCGATTCGACCGATGCCTTCGACGTGGTCGACGGACAGCTCACCATCAAGGGCATCTGCGAAATCTACCGCCGCATGCAGGAGCTGGGATAGAGTAAACGCCAGGTCGCAGCAACCAGCCGCCAATCCTATTCCTCAAAATCGAAAATTTTTCAGTTTTGAGGAATAGGGTGCTGACAGCCCATTCCCCAGACAACAAGACCCTCCCCGGCACAGCCGAGGAGGGTCTTGTTGTCATCGCTATCTTTGAGCGCGGGCGCCTCGCGTTACAGTCCGCGAATCCGTACGGCCTCGGGCGGAAACTCCTGCTCGCCGGCATCGGTCTTGATGGTCGCGCGGCCCCAGATGTCCAGGCCCGCAAACACACCGACCGCAAGCGGCAAGCCGTTGGGCGACACCGCCGCGACCTGACGACCCAACAGTGGCACCATGTCAAAGTACTCGCCCAGCACCGGAGCCAGCGGGCCGGCAGCGCCCTGTGGTGTGTTGGCGGCAACCGCCCAGGTGTCCACGCGGACCAGCACGGCGGCGGCCAATGCCTCGATCAGCGCCTCATCTGCCATATCCACACCAAGCTCACCCAGCGCCGCACGCTCAATATCAACCGTCACCGCGGCAAACATGCCCGCAGCACCGGCACCGCCGTTCACGGCAACACGCGCGAGTGACGTCTCAAACGCAGGCGCACCGCACACGATGTCACTCGGCCACTGGATACCCACCTTACCGGCAAGGCCCAGGCCCGGCGTCGACGTCGTGCCCACGAGCGCGTCCATCATGCCCATCGCGGCCACAAACGGAAGACCGTGGAAGGCGTGCATGTTCACGTCGGGGCGAACGACCAGCGAAAACGTCAGCGAAGCATCGCCCGCGCTCCACGCGCACCAGCCCGCGGACACGCCCTCGCGGCCCGCGTCACGCGCCGCGTCGAGCTCGGTGCCGGCGGCAACAGCATTCATCTCGATCATCTACATGCGCCCCAATTCGCCCACGATATGGCCCACGCGGTCCTCGGGCCCCTTGACCTCGACGCCGTTGTAGCGGAAGAACCGCGCCGGATCGTGCATCAGATCCTCGAGCGGCACCAGCACAAAGTCGCGCTCGCCGATCAGCGGATGCGGCAGGCGCAGCTTTTTGCCCCCGTGGGTCTCGCCGTCCATCCACAGCAGATCCAGGTCGATGGTGCGCGGGCCGTTGGCCTTGGCCTTTTTGGAGCGGTCGCGGCCCAGCTCGGCCTCGATCTTCATGAGCTCGTCGAGCAGCACCAACGGCGCCAGCTCGGTCTTGATCTCGATGACGGCGTTGGCAAACGCGTCCTGACGCGTCTCGTAGGCCGGCTCGCTCTCGTAGATCTTGGAGGAGTTGGACACGCAGGTGAGTGGAATCTCGGCGATCATGTCGCGTGCGGCGCGGATGTTGTCACAGCGATGCCCCAGGTTGGAGCCCACGGCCACAAACGCGCGGCGCGGCTGCGGCTTGGCAACCGCCCAGTAGCCGTTCAGGAACTGCGCAAAACCCGCGGCGTCGTGCACGCGCACGATGTTGGCACCGGCCTGGATGGCGCCCAGGCACACGCCAAACGTAGCGGCATCGCGCTCGGCGGCCTCGGTCACGCCCGAGACGGCGCCCACAAAGCGCTTGCGCGATACGGCGCACATGAGCGGATAGCCCAGTGACGCCATCTTGGCAGTCTCGCGCTGGATGACGATGTCCTCGTTAGCCGACTTACCAAAGCCCGGGCCAGGATCGATGCAGATGCGGTCGCGCGACACGCCGGCGTGGATGAGCGTGCGGGCCTGGTCGGACAGAAAGCCCATAACGCGGCGCATGATGGGCGCCGAATCGGGCAGGGTGAAGCGGCGGAGCTGAGAGGTGGGCACGTAGGCCTCCTCGCGGCGGGCGCTGCGGCGCATCATGGCCGCCAGGTGATCATTGGGCTCCGATGCGGCCTCGGTGGCTGCGGGCGCGGCCTCGGGCGCGGGCGCGACGGTCTCGGCGGCAGCAGCCTGCTCGGCGGCAGGCGTCTCCTGCTCGCTTGCAGGCTCGGTCGCGGGCTCAGGTTCGCCAAACGGCAACGAGGGCTGCACCACGCCACCCGGAAGCTTGGCCTCCGGCTTAGGCTCACCCAGCAACTTGCCGCGACGGCGACGAGCCGGCTTCTCGGCCTCACGCGCGGCCTCGGCAGCCGCCTCGCGCGCCTTCTCGGCAACAAACGCCGCTGCCGAGGTATCGAGCTGCACCGTTGCGTGCGTGCGGGTGGGCACGGCGACCTCGCCGGCATGCATCACAATGACTCCGCAGGTGCTCGTCTTAACAAACTCGACCATCTTGGGGTCGGTGAAGCCGGTCACGTCGTTGACGATCGAGGCGCCGCAGCGCACGGCCGCCTTAGCAACCGCCACGTGGCGCGTGTCGATCGAGACGATGGCGCCCTCTTTGGCCAGCGCGCGCACCACGGGCAGCACGCGGCGAGCCTCCTCATCGGGATTGACCGGGGTAAATCCGGGGCGCGTGGACTCGCCGCCCACGTCGATGATGTCGGCGCCGGCGTCGAGCATCGCCAGGCCGTACTCGATGGCGGCATCCGGGTCGAAGTGCTCCCCGCCGTCGCTAAACGAATCGGGCGTCACGTTGAGGACGCCCATGATGCGCGGACGGTCAAAGCTGAGCTCGTACTTTCCGCACCGCCATGTCTTGCTGTCGTTCGCCATGAACATCCTCCTAAAATGCCCACGCCGCCGCGCTCGGGCGCTGGCGGCGTGGTCGCTTTGCAATCAGTCTTTCTATTGTATCCGCGCACGCGGGCTAGAACGCAAACGCGGCCGCGATGTCGCAAGAAATCAGCAGGTCGGCATTTGCATCCTGATCGGTGGGGGCAAGATTGCAAATGGCCAGCGTATCGCCGGTAAAGTAGCGTGTAAGGCCCGCCGCCGGATACACCACGAGCGAGGTCCCGCCTACAATGAGGGCATCGGCCGCGGCGATGGCGGCAACGGCACCGGTCAACACATGCTCGTCGAGCGGTTCTTCGTAGAGCACCACATCGGGCTTGATGCGACCACCGCACGCGGGGCACACGGGCACGCCCGCGGCGTCCTCGTGCTCGCGCGAGCAAATCCACTCGGCGCTATAGACCGCTCCGCACGACTGGCAAATGTTGCGATGGACCGATCCGTGCAACTCAAACACGCGCTGCGAGCCCGCCATCTGATGCAAGCCGTCGATGTTTTGCGTCACCACGACATCGAGCTTGCCAGCTCGCTCCAGCTCGGCGAGCTTGGTGTGACAGCGGTTGGGCTTAGCGTTAAGCGCGATCATCTTGGTGCGGTAAAAGTCGAAGAACTCCGCCGGATGCGTCTCGTAAAAGCTGTGCGAGAGCATGGTCTCGGGCGGGTAGGCAAACTGCTGGTGATACAGGCCGTCAACGCTGCGAAAATCGGGAATGCCGCTTGCCGTGGAAACACCAGCGCCACCAAAGAACACCATGCGCTTGTGGGTATTGAACAGCTCCGCCAGCGCGGCGGAGGCCTGCTTGGGATCTGTTATCGCTTGCGTCATGTTTGTCCTCCGTCCATGTTGGTCGGGGCGGCTGCGATTGCGCCGTCGCCCACGGAGCCCACCCCGCCCCTGTTGCGCTAATCTTAAGCCTGCCAACCCCGTCGAAAGGACACCATGCCTCAGACTTACACTTTCGCCTCGTGGAACGTCAACGGCCTGCGCGCCGTGCTCAAAAAGGACCCGAGCTTTATCCAGATCGCGCAAGAACTCGACGTCGATATCCTGGCGCTGCAGGAGACCAAGCTACAGGAGGGCCAGGTCGATATCGACCTGCCCGGCTATCACCAAACCTGGAGCTACGCCGAGCGTAAAGGTTATTCGGGCACTGCGGTCTTTAGCCGCCAGGAACCGCTGCGCGTGCTGCGCGCCGACGCACTGCTACCCTACGCTAGCGAGGGCGAGACGGCAGAGCTCGTGGCGCAGGCCGCGACCGAGGGCCGCGTCTGCGCGCTCGAGTTCGACAAGTTTTGGTTTGTCGACGTCTATACGCCCAACGCCCAAAACGAGCTCGCGCGCATCGATGTGCGCATGGCCTGGGACAATGCCTACCGCGGCTTTTTGAGTGCGCTTGAGCGCGAGGCCGGCAAGCCCGTCGTAACCTGCGGCGACTTTAACGTGGCGCACGAAGAGATCGACCTTAAGAACCCCAAGTCCAACCGCGGCAACGCCGGCTTTTCGGACGAGGAGCGCGGTAAGTTTACCGAGCTCCTCGACGCCGGTTTTACCGACACCTGGCGCGCGGCCAATCCGGACGTCGAGGGCGTCTACAGCTGGTGGAGCTACCGCTTTAATGCCCGCAAGAACAACGCAGGCTGGCGCATCGACTACTTCCTGGTAAGCAACGCAATCGCCGGCAACGTACGCGACACCGGCATCCGCGGCGACATCTTCGGCAGTGACCACTGCCCCGTCACCCTCACGCTAGAGCTCTAGCCCCAGCTGATCCCCTGGGGACGGAGGAAAACGAATCATTTTGGGCCTCGTGGGGGTATCCACGTGACCCATCCGCCACGAAACACGCCCATCTACTACGTTTAAGCCACCACCCTCAACCACAGCGAACAACGCAAAAAGAAAACCGCAGGTAGAAAGCCTGCGGTTTTTCATAAAACGCGGTCATGGTCGGGAGTATCAAGCTAAACGTAGTAGATGGGCCAGTTTCGTGGCAAGCGCCGTCAACTGATTCCCTGGGGACATCTGGGGACGGAAGAAAATGGATCAATTTGGCTCTCTGAGGGTCACGATGCCCGTCATATCAGCCGGCCATTCCAAAACTATGCCGGTTTACGGGGCTGAATCGCGAACCCCCAACCATATGCAATTCCGAGATAATAAAACCGCAGGTAGACGGTGTGCCCTATTTCGAAAAATGCTGGTATAGTCGGCCCGCGCCAATCTAGCCCCGTAAACCGGCATAGTTTTGAAATGGCACTTCGGCAGTATTGATTCCCGCCCCGGCGCAACCAGCCCTACAGCCCGTATTTCACGACGACACGGTTAATGCGACGGCACCAAGGCTTGTACAAGGCGGCCAAAAACACGCAGGTCGCAAGGCCGTGCGTAATATCGAACGGCACTGCCGTGGCAAGACGCGCCACGGCACCCGCCCAAGTAAGCGGCTGTACAAAACCAATGATGTCATACGCGTTGATCACGACGCCATACAGCAAGCCCGACGCAAAGCCATACGCCAACAGTGCCGGCATTCGCACGGTGCCGTCGGCGCGGTCGAACGCGCCCGCATGCGCCAGTGCGCCACCGATATAGCCCACCAGACCCCAGGCATACATCTGCCACGGCGTCCACATGCCCTGCCCAAAAAAGAAATTGCTGGTCAGCGCTGCCAACGCGCCAACCATAAAACCATTGCGGCGACCAAGCGTCGCCCCCGCGATAATGGCGATGGCGCTCACCGGTTTAAAGTCGGGAATGGGGCCAAACAAGATGCGCCCCGCCGCGGCCAACGCCGCCAACACCAGCGTGGGCATAATCTGGCGCAGGCCCGGGCGCGACGCCTCGTAACCCGCAAAGAACAGCGCAAGCACCAGCGCCACCACGACAAGCATGGCAAGCGCCGCCTGCTCAATACCTGCCAGCAACGCTGCAGCCATCACCGCAGGAACCGCCAGCAGCAGCGGGATTTCCATATGTTGCAAGACACGCGACAACGGCAGCCCCCATCAAACGAATGTCCGTTTATGGTAGCACGGGCAAAATGAGGCCGACCAATCCCCCGGCCGGCCTTGGCTGCCAGTCGATCAGGCTTTCGCCACGCGACCGGTCTTGGCGCTATTCGCCCGTAACTTTAGCGGCAATGGCCGCGACAAAGGGATCAAACAGCAAGCCGCCCACAACGACAAAGGCCCATCCGCCCACCACGAGGCGAACCCAACGCGAGAAAAACGGCACACCGTCGATAACGCCAACGCCTGACTGAAACGCGACTTCAAATAGCCCGATAATGCAGAAGAGCAGAGTAGCGCCCACAACGGTTCCGCAAATCCGTGCGCCCGGAGTGTTCCGATCAAAACCAAAAAACTCAACGCACGTCTCAATTGCTTTGCCAAAGAGCGGCAAAAAACCCACGAACTGTGCAATACCGATGGCCAGAATAAGCTGCCCCCAGAAACCAGTAAGTCCCTGAAAATCTAAGCCAGGCTTTCCCTCAACAATCGGCAGAAATGAACACATGAATAGAGGATTAACGATGCCGTTGAGAATGGTCACAGCGGTACTCTTTTTTAGTGTCAAGTAGACCAACTCCTTTTGCCCTTGTCGGCCAGGCCCAAAGGGCGAAAACAGGTGTTACATAAGTGAATCGGGAGACGGCAGGAATGGAGACGCCAGCGCCGTCGCGCCAAACAAAACAGCGCACCCAAATAGAAGCGTTTCATAGCTCTCGCCAATGCAGAAGGAGAGGGCCACGGGAATCAAAAACGTAAGCCCCAGCGAAACGGTGCTCACCACGCCACCGGCGCTTCCCGCAAGCCCCTCGCGCACCTCGGGCAACATGTAGGGTAGCGACTGAACGACCGGACCGGCGACGGCAGTCGAAACGCCAATCGCAAACATGAGCCCGACAGAAGGCTGAGAGACAAAAGCCTCTCCGGCCCACATAAGGGCACTCCCCGCCATTGCGGCGATGGCCATAAACACGCGATAGTCGCCAAATTGCGCTCGCGCGTAGGGACCGGCCACGCTGCCGACAATCGACCCAAGCGTCACGAAAGAGGCAAGAAGCCCGGCGACCTGAGGTTCGATTGAAGCCTCAAGCGCTGAAACAAGATAGCCCGAGTACGCCGTAGCCGATGCAAGGGCGACTCCAAGCAGTATCGCCACGAGCCAAACCATCGGCATCTTGATTACCGTCGCAAACGCACTTGCCGACGACGAAGCAGGCTCCGCACCCTGAACGCCAAGGCCATCTGCAGCCTGCAGAACATCTGCCGATGGCGCAACCAGCAGCCACAGCAATCCAAACACGGCAAATAAAACGGCAGCAAGGGCATATGCTCGTCCGGGCGTTGCAAAGAGAGGAGAGGTTGCAAGCGAGCAGGCGATTCCGCCCGACCCCGCAGCGTAGAACCATCCCATGGCCCTATCGGTTTCTCCGCCAAAAGCAGGACCAAGCACTTTTAGAACGATGGCATTCACGACGCATGGTGCCGCGCCCAGAAGCATGGTCGCCATGAACAGCGTCGCAAACGATGCGCACTCCGCGCGAGCAACCGCTGCAATTGCAGAAATCGCCGATGCGATGAATACGAGCACCTTCACGCCATATCGATCGGCGCAAACGCCGACAGGCATGCCGAATACAACGGCAGGAACAAACGGGGCAAACAGGACGGCTGAAAACTCGGCCGAGGTCAGATGCAGGTCCGACACAACCAGATGTGCCAATCCCGACACCTGATACTGCGCGTAGTTCGCAGCAAACACGATGCCGCACACCACAAACAGCAGGGCATATTTTTCGACCGTCCCTTTGCTCACGTTCATCACCCTATCTATGCTTCATCCTTGCGATAGACGACGCGTCCGTTAAAGATCGTCGTCTCGACTTCGAGATCGCGAAGCGCCATCGGGTTCATTTCAAACGGATTGCCCGACAGGATGACGATATCGGCAAGCTTGCCGGCGGCAAGGCTGCCCAAACGGCGCTCAAAGCCCTCGACATATGCTGAGCCGAGCGTGTGCGCTTGCAGCGTCTCGCCGAGCGTCAGGGCATTCTCGCGGAAGTATCCCTCCGCCGGGTGCCCGTCAAACTCGCTACGCGTCACCGCAGCATACACGGTATCGATAGGATCGATTGACATCACCGCAGGCCAGTCAGTACCAAGCCCTAAGTGGATTCCGCCATCGGCCTCTTCCCTATAGCGCCACATGTGGCTCATGCGCTCTTCGCCAAGAGACTCCTCGTACACGCCCTGCCCAAGGCCTCCGATGGGATGCTGCGGCTGAATCGCAGCATTAATGCCCAGGCGCTTCATGCGAGCAATATCCTCGAGCTTCAGGTTATCTGTATGCTCGATAGCAAAGCGCGCCCCCTTGTTGCCGCACACCTCCTCGGCACGCTCGACGGCATCGATAATCATCGTGGCCGATGCGTCGCCGATAGCATGGATACGAACATCGAAACCATTCTTGTTGGCCTCGAGCACCATACAGTCAAGCGTCTCCTGGTTGCACGCCGGCTCGCCGCGGAAGTCCTTTCCCGTGGGGGCGTTAAGATACGGCTCGTGCATGTAGGCCGTGTAGGCCTCGGGGCAGCCGTCCAAAATGTACTTGAGACCCGCCATGCGCACGCGCTCGCTGTGATGACGCGCACGCAGCGCCTGCGACTCTGCCATCGGAGCATCGAGCGCAGAATAGTAGCTGATGCGCAGCGTGCTCAGGTCCTCGCTCGCCAGACGGTCATAGATGTCGTACACGCCGGGCGTGGTCACGCCCAAAGGATACATATCGCCAATCGAAGTGATGCCGAGCTTGTTGAACTTGCGCATCGACTTGAGCAACGACGCATCAAGGTCCGGTTTGTTGAGCACAACATCGAGCAAGATGTTCGTCGCCTGGGGCTCGGACAGAAAGCCATTGGGCTCGCCGTTGTCAAAGTGGCGGATAAGGCCACCTTCAGGCGTCGGGGTATTGCGGTCGATACCGACCGCCCTGAGCGCGGCAGTATTGCACCACACCACGTGCATTGAAAAGTCCGAGAGCACGATTGGGCGGTCGATATCGAGCGCATCGAGGCTGCGGCAATCAGGGTCAATCGGGTTTTCCCATGCAGGCGAATACCAACCCTGGCCGTAAATCCACGGATTGTCAGGGTGTTCGGCAGCAAACTTTGCCACAGCATCCACGCAAGCCTGCTCACTCGGCAGGAACATCAGATCGCAACAGAAGTCTTCATCCTTCTGGATTGAACCAAGCGCAAAATGCATGTGTGAATCGTTGAATCCGGGCATGACCAGTTTGTTGCCGGCGTCAATGACCTCGGTATCGGGACCGATAAACGGCTGCACCTTGTCGGGCGAGCCCACAGCCACGATCTCGCTGCCGCGAACTGCAACGCATCCGGCGTGAGGCTCAAGTTCCTCGGCAGTAAACAACGCCGTCGTCTTGAGGACGATATCAGCGGGAACTACCGCCTCCATGGCTACTCACCATCCTTAGCGGCGGCAGCCTGCATGGCCTTGCGGCCGAGCTCGGGCAGGAAGAAAACCGGAACTACGGAAAGCAGGAAGCAGAGGCTCTCGAGACCCATGTTCACAGTGTAGTCGGCACCAGCAACGGCAGAGATGCCGATGGGCAGGAAATAGCTCATGAGCAGGGAGATGGTGCCCACGATACCGCCAGCGGAACCGGCATACTTATCACCAATCTCGGGAAGGAGAACAGGCATGGACTGCATAATCGGGCCGTTGATGGCGGTAAAGAAGCCATTGATGACCAAAATCGTCCACAGAAGGAAGCCGACCGGGGTGTACCACGTCACGAACATCGATATGGCACCGATGAGAGTAGTGACGATGAGAAAACCCTTGAACTTTCCAAGCTTATCGCAGAACGCAGGCCCAACGATGCAGCCGAAAAAGCTGCCAACGGTAACAATTGCGGCCATGAAACCAGCAGTGGCGACGTCTATGCCCTTGCCAAGCTGAAGCGCCTGAGGCAGGAAACCGGCATAGGCAGTGGTAGAAACAAGTCCAAAACCGACGCCAGCGGAGATTAGCCATACGCCAGGACTCTTGATAGCAACCTTGAGGTAGTCGAGCACGGGCTCGGGCTCGGGGAGCGATTGCCCCTCGGGAACATCCCGGTCAAGCACAATCCAAAGAACCCAGGAGATGGTCATGACGACAGCAGCGACCATATAAGAGTTAAAGACGCTGCCGAACAAGTCAGCACAGATCTGAGCGACAACGATGGCAACGCACGAAGCCGCGTAGAACAAGCCCATGGCGAAACCAGTCTGTTCACGGAACCAGGTGCCGAGCACCTTGATGAGGTTGGCGTTGAGTGCCGAGATTCCCATGCCAATCAGGAACATCGATGCCATCTGCATCGTGAACGAATCGAGCGTAAAGCAACGGAGAAAACCGCCGGCAACCGAAATTGCGGTGCAAACCGTGACAACTTTCTTAGAACCGATACGGTCACCAAGGGCACCCAGCGGAATTGAGAAGAAAACGGCGGTAAGCATAGGAACGAGGAACAGCATCGAAAAGCCGACGGTATCGATATTGAGCATAGGCATGACCTCGACGGCGAGTGCTGAGACCTGGTACTGCATGTAGTTAGCCATAAAGCACAGCAAGCAAACGACTGAAACAATCGCCCAACGCCATGAAGGAAGCTTCTCTTCCATGATGACTCCTTTAATAAGTCGGAATAATCAAACAGCTTGGAGAACCGGGCCCTGGCTCTTAGGTATTCATATTTTGCGATTGGCCCCTCACCGAAACCATTCGGCTAACGGCTTATCATCATTCGAAAAAAGGAGTAGTATCTCTACGCAAATTAACTAAAATGCCAGCTAAACCACTACGCAATCTCATCGGAGGTCATCTTGAGCTTTTTGTCCGATTCTGAATGGCTCTGCTTAAACGATCTCGTGCTTTCGATTAATTCCATCGACAGCGACCGCGAGTTTCGCTCGACCGTCCTCAAAAAGCTGCGTTTTCTCATCCCCTACGAGTCGGCTGCATTTTTCCTGAGCGACCTTTCCAGGGATCTCGTATCCACCCCGCAAGAATGGAAAACGCGCGTCTTTCTTGACCCTCTTGGCATCGATGTCCCCGCTGGGATGCTCGAGCTCTACACCGAAAAGTACTGGCAGCAGGACATGATCGTCGCCCACCGCAATCTTACGCGCTCGACGGTGCTGCGCGAGTCCGACCAGCTCAGCCCTGGCGATATCGACAGCAGTTATATGAAGGATTATCTTGGCGGCCGCCACGTCGTCAACGTCAGTTTCTTTTAATGACGAGGGCTTTTTGGGATCGCTCAATCTTAATCGCAAGAAAGAAGAAGGCGACTTTAGCGATCGTGAAGTTCAAATCCTTGAGCTCATCGAACCGCACCTCACAAACCGACTATCAAAATGGCGTGTACGCGCCGACCGCAGTTCGTCTGAAATCGTATTTGCTCACGACTACGACGTCTCAGCGCGCGAAATCGATGTGTGTCGTTGCGTGTTATCGGGCATGGACAATGCGGCCATCGCCGAAGAGCTATCCATCAGCACCGGCACCGTTAAAAAGCATCTGGAGAACATCTTTCGAAAAACACAGGTCAACAGCCGCGTTGGGCTCATGGCGCTCCTTCAGCAGTACACGGCGCTCAAGCAGTAAGACCGTTCTCGCCCGCGAACCCGCTCACGCCCTATAAAACACGTTGTCGGCAAAGAAGTCGGCCGGGGGCTCCATGCAGGCAATCTCGCCGTCAAACATCATGGCGACGTCGTCGGACACCTGCTCGGCAAAGTCTAAGTCGTGCGTGGCCATGATGACGGTACCGCCGGCATTCGCATGGCCACGCAGGGCGCGGGCGATGATGCGGCGGCTCTCCAGGTCCAAGCCCTTCGTGGGCTCGTCAAGCAGCAGCAGCTCCGGACCAATCAACAGCAGCTTTGCCAACGCAAGCAGCTGACGCTGACCGCCCGAAAGATCGTACGGGTGACGCGCCTCCAAGCCCGCCAGACCCAGGCGCGCTATCTGCTCCTGTGCTGCAGCCTCGTCATATCCGCAGGTCGAGGCCCATTCCATCAGCTCATCGCGAACCGTCTCGGCGACCAGCAGGGCCTTGGGATTCTGAGGCTGCAGCGCCGCCGAAGCCGCTCCGCGCACCATGCGGCCGCGCTGCAGCTTGGCGGTCTTGGCCAGCACCGAGAGCATCGTCGACTTGCCGCATCCGTTGCCGCCCACGATCGCATGCACCGCACCGGCCGAAAACGTCACGTCGAGCCCGCGCAGCACCCAACCGCCAACGCGATCGTAGCGAAACCAGCCTTCCGACAGGGTGGTAGCCGACCCGCCGTGCATTTTTTGGAGTATTCTGCCTCCATCCGTACGCGGGAAGGCTTCCGAGCCGTTCTCGAGTGACGTTTGCGCCACAAATTCGGACGATTTGTCCAATTCCGAACTTTTTTTCGCGCTCGCTGCGTCCCCGGGCGGCTCCAGAGAGCCCAAATTGTCCTCACGCTTGCTGAATACTCCGTTTTTTGCACATCGGATGGCACCCCACCCCAACATGTCATCGGAAAACAGCGATTCTCGGCGTCCCAAAGAAGCCATATCCGCCACCTCGCGCACGCGACCGCCCTCCATCCGGTACGCACACGTCGCATACTCGAGCATCGGCCGCGGTTGATGCGTAGCCACAACAACCGTGCAGCCCAGCTCACGGTTCACGCGAAACAGCGCGTGCAGAAAATTCTTCTCGGCAACGGGATCGAGCTGAGACGTGGGCTCGTCGAGTAGCAGCACACGCGGACGCAGCGCCAGGACGGCGGCAAGCGACAGCAGCTGTTTGCGGCCACCCGAAAGCGTATCGGTATCGCGATGAAGCCAGTCCTCCAGACCAAAGAAATAACTGGTCTCGGCAACACGGCGACGCATCTCGTCGCGCGACATGCCTAAGTTTTCCAGGCCAAACGCCATCTCGTGCCACACGGTCTCGCACACAATCTGGTTCTCGGGATCCTGAAACACGTAGCCCACGCGCTCCGCAGACGCGCGCACGTCCATGTCGGCAACGTTCTCGCCCAGCACGCGCGCATCGCCAGTGCACTCGCCCGCCGGAGCGATCTCGGGCTTGAGCAGCGACAGCAGCGTCGACTTACCCGATCCGGTACCGCCAACAAGCAGCGCAAATGCACCTTGGGGGACAGACCAGTCGAGCCCCTCGAGCACCGCAGCATCAGCCCCGGGGTAGGTAAAGCTCAGGCTCCGCGCCTCAATCGCCGGCATATCCGGGTCGCACGCCGCGCCCGACACCGGGCCACTATCCAACCGAGCCATCAGCCGAACCTCTTCTCGTCAATCGCATGCAGCACGCAGGGCAGCACCATCCAGGCAGCGTACACGACATAGCCCAGCCACGGCGCGGGCACCGAAAGCTGCGGGTAAAACGAATACTGCGCTGTCGCGGTCCATGCCACCGCCACCGCGGCGGCACCAAACACTGCAAGTCCAACCAGCGCGGCAGCATCGCCGCGCCTCAGCCGATACCGCGCATACGTCGTACGGCGCGACGCAGCACCCCACCCGCGAGAGCGCATGGCATCCGCGCGCTCAAGCGAATCTTCCATGCCCCAGCCCATCAGCACGCTCGATGCCCGCAGGCGCGAGCGCACGGGGTCAGCCGGCGCGCGTCCCGGTACATCAATCGCGTCCTGCACCGCCAGCACCGTGCGGCCGCGGCGCAAAAACTGTGGGATAAGCCGCATGCACATCGAAATCATGAGCGCGATCACCGGCGCGGCGTTGCCCAAAAGCGCAAGCACCTTGTCGTAGCCAAGCATCGACGCCGCGGCCTCAAACCACAGCACGCTCGCCACAAACAGCCCGCCCATGCACAGGCCGTATACCATGCTCTCCAGATACACCGCGCGCATGCCAATACGGAACAGCTCCGTCGAGCCCGAGGCGCTAAACAGCGGATTGAGCACCGCGACGATCAAAATCACCGGCAGCTGCCAGCGGAGCGCGCCCAGCGTGCGGGCAGCCCCACGCGTCGCAAATCCATACGCCAGCCCGCCCGCAAGTGACAGCGCAATCAGTACCGGCTGCATCGAGAACATGGTGAGCCCCAACGTCAGCACCATGTAGAGTGCCGGCACAGCCGGATGCGACATCGAGAATGCCGCGACGGGCTCGTTGCCCGATTCCTCTCGCATGATATCCACGGGCACCCCCGTCCCCTCGCTCAAACGACAACGCCGCAGCGCCTCCGCCATACACAACCAGCGCAAACGCCGCACCGCCGGCCCAAGCATCAGCTGCCGCAAACCAATCGTTACGCGCTCATCATATGCCTGCGGTATCATATTGCGCCGTGTATCGTTTCCAAACACACGTCTCTAATAACGTAACAGGAGATCACATGGACGCAACCGCAATTATCCTCGCCGCCGGCGAGGGCACCCGCATGAAGTCGAACCACTGCAAGGTTTCGCACAAAATCCTGGGCAAGCCCATGGTTCAGTGGATCGTCGACGCCACCATCAAGGCCGGCTGCAGCCGCGTCGTGGTCGTCATCGGCAGCCACGCCGACGAGATGCGCGCCCTCATCGATGGCGCCTACGCCAACAGCGCCACCAAGGTCGAGTGCGTCGAGCAGACCGAGCGCCTGGGCACCGGCCATGCCGTCAAGGTCGCGCTCGAGGCCTGCGGCATCACGCAAGGCCCCGTCGTCGTGCTCAACGGCGACCTGCCGCTCATCACCGCCGACACCGTCGCCAAGTTCGCACAGACCGTCGCCACCGGCGAGCTCGCCTGCACCGTCATGACCATGACCCCGCCCGATCCTTTTGGCTACGGCCGCATCAAGCTGGGTGCCGATGGTCAGATCGAGCGCATCATCGAGCAGAAGGACTGCACGCCCGAGCAGGCCGCCACGCTGCTGGAGTGCAACGCCGGCTGCTACGCCTTCGACGGCGCGCAGCTCGCCGCCCACATCAACGAGATCGGCAACGACAACGCGCAGTTCGAGTACTATCTGCCCGACATGCTCGAAATCCTCAAGGGTCACGGCCAGGCAGCCTCCATCTTCCACTGCGACGACTACCGCGACGGCCTGGGCGTCAACAGTCGTATCCAGCTCGCGCAGCTCACCGCCATCGCGCGCGACCGCATCAACGAGCACTGGATGGCAGAGGGCGTCACGTTCATCGACCCCACGCAGGCTTGGATCGGCCCCGACGCCACCATCGGCCGCGACACCGTCGTGTGGCCGCAGACGCACCTGATCGGCCACGTCACCGTGGGCGAGGAATGCCAGCTCGGCCCCAACAGCCGTCTCACCGACACCACCGTCGGCAGCGGCTGCACCATCGATGAGACCATCGCCATCGAGGCCGTCATCGAGAACGGCGTCGACTGCGGCCCGCGCGCCTACCTGCGCCCGGGCACCCACATGCTCGACGGATCCAAGGCCGGCACGCACGTGGAGATCAAGAAGTCCACGATCGGCGAGGGCTCCAAGGTTCCGCACCTGTCCTACATCGGCGACACCACCATGGGCTCCGGCGTCAACGTGGGCGCGGGCTCCATCACCTGCAACTACGACGGCGTGCACAAGCACAAGACCGTCATAGGCAAGGATGCCTTCATCGGTTCCGACACCATGATGGTCGCGCCCGCCCAGATCGGCGACGGCGCGCTCGTGGCCGCCGGCTCCGTCATCACCGAGCCGGTCCCGGCCGACGCACTCGGTCTGGGCCGCGCCCGTCAGGTAAATATTGAGGGCTGGGCCGCCGATTATCGCCGCCGCCTGCACGAGGACGACGAGGTATAACGTTTTACCAAGCATCTAAGGAGCTGTTCCCATGGGGACGGCTCCTTTTTCTATCGTGACCTGCGCGACAGGATGAGTGGTCGGTTCGTGTCCGTTGACGGTAAAGACGTTATCAGGACCCGATAAACCCCGCCGCGCGGTTACAATGCAACAAGGCATCTATATGGCATTCGATATAAAGGAGAAGGGTAATGCCGATTAATGATCCCGAGAAGTCGGAGAATATGCGCAAGTCCATCCGCGTGTATTCCGGTTCCTCCAACCGTCCCCTCGCTCAGAAGATTGCTGAGTACCTTGGGGTCGAGCTTTCGGGCCTTACGCTAAAGCAGTTCGCCAATGGTGAGATTTACGCCCGCTACGACGAGACCGTCCGCGGCGCCGACGTCTTCCTGATTCAGTCCGTGGCCGGCGGCAACGTCAACGACATGCTCATGGAGCTGCTCATCGCCACCGACGCTGCCAAGCGCGCATCCGCCCGCTCCATCACCGCCGTTATCACCCACTACGGCTATGCCCGCCAGGACCGCAAGGCCGGCCCGCGCGAGCCCATCACCGCCCGCCTCGTCGCCAACCTGCTCGAGCGTGCCGGCGTCAACCGCATCATCACCCTCGACCTGCACCAGGGCCAGATCCAGGGCTTCTTCGATATCCCGGTTAACCACCTGTCCGCACTGCCGCTGTTTGGCCAGTACTACAACGACATGCACTTCGACACCGACAACCTGGTTGTCGTCTCCCCCGACGTGGGTCGCGCCAAGGCCGCCAAGAAGCTGTCCGACATGCTCGGCTGCGACCTGGCCATCGCCCACAAGGGCCGTCCGCGCCACAACGCCGCCGAGGTCATGGGCATCATCGGTGACATCAAGGGCAAGACCTGCATCATCAACGACGACATGATCGACACCGCTGGCACCCTGTGCGCCAACGTCAAGGAGCTCAAGGCTATGGGCGCCGGCGACATCTACGTCTGCGCCACCCACGGCATCTTCTCCGGTCCGGCCATCGAGCGCCTGAACGATGCCCCCATCGTCGAGTGCGTCGTCACCGACGCCATCCCCGTCGAGGTCGGCGGCAAGATCAAGACTATCTCGGTCGCCGAGGAGTTCGCTCAGGCCATCTCCGCCGTTTACCACGAGGAGCCCGTCTCCACGCTCGTCGGCGGCGACTTCGCGCTGTAATCGCATCGTCCTTGCAACCCGGCGCATCGCCGTCGGAACAGAAGAAACCCCCGCGCTCCCCCTTGCTTCGCAAAGGTCGCGCGGGGGTTTCTTCTGTTCCGACGGCTCGCTCTGCCGCGGCCGCGCTTTTGTCTGGTGGGATTTCGCTGAAACGAAGTCTCGCCTTCGGCGGGCGTGGTAGCCTTTGTCGTTGATTAAACTTTTATGTGTAACGGAAGGACAAATATGGCAGCTGCACAGCCGCTTAAGATTCGCATGGTTGCCGGACTTGGCAACCCGGGTGAGGAATATGCCGAGACCCGCCACAACGCCGGCTTTAAGGCGATCGATGAGCTGGCCCGTCAGGCCGGTGTCACGTACTGGAAAAACCAGGCCGGCGCCGAGGTCGCACTCATCAACATCAACGATCCCGAGGAAGAGGGTGGCAAGCGCCAGATCGTGCTGGTCAAGCCGCAGTCGTATATGAATACCTCGGGTGGCCCCATCTCCAAGCTCTGCCGCGAGTACAAGATCAAGGCCGAGGAGCTACTCGTGATTCACGACGAGCTCGACATCCCCGCCGGTGACGTGCGCGTCAAGGTGGGCGGTGGCCACGCCGGGCACAACGGCCTGCGCTCCATCATCGACAAGATGGGCAGCCGCGACTTTAGCCGTATCCGCACCGGCATCGGCAACCCTCCCGGCAAGATGGCCGTGGCAGACTATGTGCTCAAACAGCTGCGCGCCCGCGAGGCCGATGACTTCCAGGACACCTGCGCCCGCGCCGCCGACGCCGCGGGTCTCGCCATCGTGCACGGCGTGATCTATGCCCGCGACCACGTCAACGGCGCCGCCTCCGCCAACGGCAAGCACTAAAACCTACCGTTTAGGGACAGGTTTATTTTGGCAGGTTCTATCTACAGAAACGCCCCGGTGGCCGCATCGCAATAAACCCCGCGCCGCCATACACGCATAACACCCCAAAGGGGGCCGGCCTCATCACAACCCCAGGCCGGCCCCCTTTGCCGTTTTGCCTGATAAAACCGACCAAAATAAACCTATCCCTATTTGGTAGGTCGAAGTGGATAAACCCTTTTCCCAACCGCCGAAGACACACGTAAACAGCATGTCCATGAGGGTATAATTTGTACCGTATGTCTGCACAACGCCTGTGCGCGTACGGTTTTATTCGGGCTACCGTCCATTTCCGTGGAGGCACGGTTCGGCGGCCCTAACAAGAGAGGGGTTCTATGTATAAGATCCTGGAGAAGACGCAGTTCTCGGAGAAGGTGTTCAAGTTCCGCATCGAGGCGCCTGCAATCGCCAAACATGCGCACGCTGGACAGTTCCTCATGGTCCGCGCCAACGAGACAGGCGAGCGCGTCCCGTTTACCCTGGCCGGCTGGAACGGTGACGAGGGCTGGGTCGAGTTCATCTTCATGGTGATCGGCAAGACCACCGAGATGCTTTCCACCTACGAGGCCGGCGAGTCGCTGCGCGACGTCGTGGGCCCGTTGGGCGTTCCCACCGAGATGGCCGAGGGCCCCTGTGCCGTCATTGGCGGCGGCGTCGGCCTGGCAATTGCCTTCCCGGTCGCCAAGCACCTGGTCGAGACCGGTCACGAGGTGCACGCCATCATGGGCGCCCGCACCAAGGACCTTCTGCTCATGGAGGACCAGTTCCGCGAGCTGCTCGACGAGGACCACATCCACATCACCACCGACGACGGCTCCTACGGCGAGCAGGGCGTTGTCACCGCTCCGCTGGAGCGCCTGCTGCAGGACAAGGCCGTGAGCCAGGTCTTCTGCGTCGGCCCCGTTCCGATGATGAAGTTCTCGACCCTCACCGCCCAGAAGTACGACACCCCCATCACCGCGTCGCTCAACCCCATCATGGTTGACGGCACCGGTATGTGCGGCTGCTGCCGCGTCGAGGTGGGCGGCGTGACCAAGTTTGCTTGCGTCGACGGCCCCGACTTCGATGCCACCCTGGTCGATTGGGATGACCTTCGTGCCCGCCAGGCCGCTTACCGTTCCGAAGAGGGCGAGTCCCTCAAGGCCTATGAGGAAAAGAGCTGCGCATGCCACTAGTTAACGGTCGTTTCGTTGCCGATATGAAGTCGCCCCGCACCCCCGATAACGAGGAGCCGGCTGCCGAGCGCGCCTGCGACTTCCGCCCCGTCGACAAGGGCTTCACCGAGGAGATGGCGCTGGCCGAGGCCGAGCGCTGCCTCAACTGCAAGAAGCCGTTCTGTGTTGAGGGCTGCCCCGTCAACATCAACATCCCCCGCTTTATCGAGCAGATCCGCGCGAAGGACTTCGGCGGCGCTCTCGATACCATCCGCGAGGACTCCATGCTTCCCGCTATCTGCGGCCGCGTCTGCCCGCAGGAGAACCAGTGCGAGGGCAAGTGCATCCGTGGCAAGAAGTCCGAGCCCGTGGCCATCGGCCAGCTCGAGCGCTTCCTGGGTGACCGCCCCGAGCTCGCCTCTACGCCCAAGATGGCTCCCAAAAACGGCAAGAAGGTCGCCGTCGTGGGCTCTGGCCCGTCCGGCATCACCTGCGCCGGCGAGCTCGCCCGCAACGGCTTTGACGTCACCGTCTTTGAGGCCTTCTTCACCGGCGGCGGCGTGCTGGTCTACGGCATCCCCGAGTTCCGTCTGCCCAAGGCGGTCGTCAAGCGCGAGATCGACGGCCTGGAGGACATGGGCGTCAAGTTTGAGTACAACTCCGTCGTGGGCAACATGGCCACGGCCGAGGAGCTGTTCGAGCAGGGCTTCGACGCCATCTACGTGGCGACCGGCGCTGGCCTGCCCAAGTTCCTCAACGTCCCCGGCGAGAACCTGCCCAACGTCTTCTTCGCTAACGAGTACCTCACCCGCGTGAACCTGATGAAGGCCAACAAGTTCCCCGAGTACGACACCCCCACCAAGCACGGCAAGAACGTCGTCGTCTTTGGTGGCGGCAACGTGGCCATGGACGCCGTCCGTACCGCCAAGCGCCTGGGCGCCGAGCACGCCATCATCGCCTACCGTCGTACCGAGGACGAGATGCCCTGCCGTCGCGCCGAGCTGCACCATGCTAAGGCCGAGGGCGTCGAGGTTCTGCCGCTCGTTTCCCCGCTCGAGTTTGTCGCTGGCGAGGACGGCTCCGTGTGCGCCGTCAAGGTCCAGAAGATGGAGCTCGGCGAGCCCGACGAGTCCGGCCGTCGTCGCCCGGTGCCCATCGAGGGCGCCATCGAGGAGATCCCCTGCGACGTTGTGATCTCGGCTATCGGCACCAACGCCAACCCCTTTGCTGCCAAGATCGGCGGCAAGATGGAGCTCAACAAGTGGGGCTACATCGTTGCCGACGAGGAGACCGGCCAGACCACCGATCCCCGCATCTGGGCCGGCGGCGACATCGTCACCGGTGCCGCTACGGTCATTCTGGCAATGGGCGCCGGCAAGAAGGCCGCCGCTTCCATCACCAAGAGCCTGCTGGGCGAGTAATCACCCACAGCGCTAGCCATCAAACAGCAGAGTCCCCGTCGAGCACACGCCCGGCGGGGACTTTTTCTATACCGGCCGCCCAAACCACCACAAAGGGGACAGGCACCTTTGTGGTGGTTTTGAACTAGCCTGGTCGCTCTGTCTCGATCTGTAACACCTGGAGCCTGTTGAACATCGTAGTTGTTACAAATCGAGATATTGCGCCAGCCGCCTCCGTTTTGTCTCAATCTGTAACAGTTAGAGGCCAAATTCCTCGCTACATGTTACAGATCGAGACGTTAGGTTGGCGGCCGAACAGTTCATCTCAATCTGTAACACCTGGAGCCCAAATATCTGGCTTGGTGTTACAGATTGAGATCTTGCAAAAGCCGAGGATAGGCGCCGCCACCAAAACCTAGCGCTTGCGGCGCTTGGTCGCGGCGATGCCGACGGCGGCTACGGTTGCGCCGGCGATGCCTAGGGCGGCGACCGTCATCGCGGTGGAGTCACCCGTGCTGGCGAGCTCCGTGCCGCCGGACTTCTTGCCGTTCTTGCCCTTACCCTTGGACTTGCCCGTCGTCACCGTTGTCATCGTCGAAGTCGAACCACCCGCAGGAACCCCGGTACCGCCAGAGCCATCCGCACCGCCACCCTGCTCGCCGCCGCCAGGCGTCGGCTTGGGTTCCGGCTTGGGCTCGGGCTCCGGCTCGGGCTCAGGCACCGTCTCATCGGTCACAGTGATCGTAATGTTCAGACGCTCGGAATACTCGCTGTACGACATGCCAGGGCGCTGCGCCGCAATACGCACGTACATGTTGCTGTCGAGCACAATGGGCTCGGTATACCGCACGCGCCCCTCATCGCGACAGGGACACGTGTCGTTGGTGGTGTACCAAATCGTCGTGCCGTCCTCGGCCGAAAGCTCCAGCTTCGTGCCCTTGGGCACCGTAATGTAGTTCTCCTTGGGCGACCATGCACCAAACGTCGTCGCACCAAACGTTGCCGCCGGTCGCGCCGGTCGCACGGCCTCGGCAGACACGCGAACGTCGACCTGCTTGGACAGCGCCGTGCCGTCCACCGTCGCCGTCAACGTCGTCAAACCAGGCAGAGCACCATGCAGCACAAACGTCGCCGCGCCATCCTCGCCCGACACAGCCTGAGCAGCATCAACGGAGCAGATAGCCGTAGACTCCAGCCCAACACTAACCTTGGCGCCCGCAAACGGCTTGCCCGCCTTATCGGTCACATGTGCCACCAGCTCAAAGTCGCCGCCCTCAAGCATGGTCACAGCTTGTTCCACGTTGAGCTTGAGCTTGTCGGCACGAACGCCCGCGACAAGCTCGCCACTTGCCCAGCGTGCCATGGCCTTGCCGGCGTAGTTGCGAGCGCCATCAAGCTCAAACGCCACCGTCGAGCCCGCCTCACACGCATCGGCATAGCGAATGCGCAGCACGCGCGACAACGGCTTGCCCTTGGGATCGTCCTGCTTGTCGAGCCACGTATACGTCACGTCGCCCAAGCCCTGCGCACACAATGCGGCCAGAGCATCGTCGCTCGCATCCATATACTGTGCAAACTCAACCTCGACGCAATCGGTATAGGCATGGGCCGAAGCTACCTCGGGCGCCGCCGTCGACACCAAACCAATGTTCACCTCAGTCTGAATCGGCGGCACGCGCAGCCAAGCCGAACGCGCCTCCTCATACCCGTCCTTGGTCACGCGCACCTGATACCAGCCGGTCGGCGTATTCCAGTTGTACGCACCGTCCGCACCCGTTGCAAGTGGATTGTCCTGTTCATACTCCTCGGCATCCCAACGCACTGCATTGGTACCGGTCGCATCGTCGGCGCTCCACAGCTCAACCGTCGCGCCTTCAACCGTATTGGACAGCAGACCCTCGTACACCACGCCCGCAGGGTCGGGTGCCGCCTTGGCAGCCACATTGCGATAACGCGCCTCAAAGATCGACTGCATCTTCTCGTCCGAGATCAAGCCGTCCTTGTTGGCCTTGTAGACCTCGGCATCGGTCAGCTCGCCCCAGTTGACCGTAATACGATTCTGGCACGCGCGCTCCACCTGCTCGCAGGCAACATCGTAGGCGCATTCGGCATTGGTCAGCTTAATCGCGCGCTCCGAACCTACGCTGGTCGAAGCCGCGTCATAGGCAGCGCCCACCACAGTACCCGCCGAACCGGCCGTCAGCACGCCGGCGATTGTCATAATGGAGCCCACCGCCACATCGGTGCTGTCGTGGCAGAGCTGGCGATACAGCAGATCCTCAAACGCACGCGCCTTCTCCATGGCATCACGCAGCGCGTAAATGCACTTCCAGTCATCCTCGGTCTTCTCGGGCTTGGCAAGCAAGCGCGTATGCTGAAGCTCATAGCCCTCGCGCTCGCCCTTCACCTTCTGCATACGGACGTTCACGTTCTCCCAGTTCTTGCTGGCATCGTTCACGCCGTAAATGCCGGTAAAGATTCCGATGCCCTGGGTCGCCGCGGGAAACGCCTGTCCGGCTGCCTTCCACGCATCGGTCTTAAAGACCTGGCCGAACATCTCGCACTCGATCTTATAGCTCTTGAGTGAGCGAATCGTGCGGATGAGCTTCATGTGGGCGCTGACGTCACCGTTGCGCTTCCAAGCCATAAGCCAACCGCGAATCGTAGAGTTATTGAGGCTGTGGACTACGTTCCAGTTATCGTACAGATTGTCCAAAATGTCGCATTGCATGGCGATCGAGTTAAACAGCAGCGCCTGGTTTTTGTTGTTATTGGAGTTCTCGATAAACTCAGACTCAATGTAAGCGGTCTCGTCGCCATCGGGCGCGGCGACCTTAAAGCCCTTGACGGTATCGTCGTCAGCCGCCTTGTAGCTCAGCGAGCTGCCGAGCGCCTGGCCCAAATCGTTAAACCCGCTCGTCGACTGGCCGTTGTACTCGCTGGCCTTAATGCCCGCACACTTGTTGAGCGCCGCAGCGGTTGCGTCATTCCAGCTTCCGTATTGGTGGGCCGGCCGATACCCATCGACTGGCCCACCAGATCCTCGGCCTGCTGGGCAATAAACTCCGCTCGCGACGCATGGTCGACAAGTTCCTTGATGGCCGCCGCGTCCGCCGCATTTGCACCCTGAGCCGACGCGAGCTCCTGGTACCAATCCTCGCCGGTGCCATACGCGTCCTCAAAGATCATCTTGTCCACGTTGACGCCATAGCTGTCGCCCTGCTTGGTCAGCAGCGCCGACGAGCCGCCAACCGCAGCCTTAAGCTCGGCGGCAAACTGCGCCGCCTCGTCGTTGTCAGCATCATCGCCCTCACCGTCGCTGGCGGCAGGGGCGCGGCGAGCCTTACGGGCAGCTCCACCTTGGGCTTCGTCCTCTTTACCGTCCTTGTCCTCCTCGGCAAACGCATCGGCGACCATCTGGTCAATCGCGTCGTTAAAGGCCTCGTCGACATCATTAAAAGAGTTATCCATCATATACTCGTGCCACTGCTGCACGGCATTCGAGAACTCCTGCTGGCGCTCCTCGGCCGCGGCGGAATGCTTTTTGGCCGAAGCGTTGGCGTCAAAACTCAGCATGGTCATAAGCTGAGCATTGGAGATGCGGTAGGTCTGCGGCATAAAGATCTGCTCAAAGTTGCCGCAGTTCACATAGGTCGAGTCATTCGCCTTGTTAAACTCGTCGAGCAGCTTAAGGTAACCCTCGTCCACATACTCCGCCACATAGCGCACACGGGTGCCCTCGCGCGACTTTTGAGTCAGAGGAATCGTCACCGTCTTGCCATCCACGCAGTCCACGTACAGGTCGAGCGTGTCGGCGGCCTCTTCGTTTCCCACCTCGAGCGTGATATCAAAGGTCCAGTAGGCGTTCTTCTTTTGTGGTAGATGATGGAAGGTCCACAGGCTCTTGCCGGTGTCCTTGCCGTCCTTGACCAAGTTTTGCGTACCGCCACGATACGTCACATCAAAGTTCCAGACCGAAGCACCCGGAACATAGCGCACATAGTTGCGAGCCGTCACCTCTGCGGCAGCGGCGGCAACATCGGTCGAGCCCACGCGCGCTTCGAGCGTCACACGCTCGGCGGCAAGCGTATCCTGCGGCAGGTCGTATTCAATCTTGGCACGGCCGAGTTTATTGGTCTTGCCGGTGTACTTTGCAGCCGACGAGCCCGTCCCCACGGTGAGCTGCACGCTCTTGCCCGGCGCCGCATAAACGTAGGCCACATTGCCCAGCAGGCTGTGAACGTCAGTGCTGTCGACCTCGATGCGCGATCCGCTGACCTCGAGTGTGGTGCTTCCCAGCGGCAATGTCACCTCGCCCAGCGCAATAAGCGGCGAGATGGCATAGATGCCCGCGGCCTTAGGCTTAAAACGCACAAACACATCGGCGCCCATGCCCTTCTTCATATTGAGAACGAGGTTGTCACCCTCCCACGTCGTGTCAGTCCACATGGCATCGGAGCTGGCGCCGGCTTCGCGAGCGCCTGCGGACACATCCTCGACGGCATCCTTGGCCAGCGGAATCTCAATCTTGGCAGCCTGGCTGTCCTTGAGCTCGTAATGAATGCGCAGCTCGGTCTCCACGCCAACGACCGCGGACGAATCAGCGATAACCGAGCCCGCCGTCAGCCCACGCTCGACACGATACGTCTCCACGTCAAACGCGGGGACGTCGAGCGTCACGTCGAGCTGTTTGCCGTCCTCGATCTTCACCTGCTTTTGCGCGATATGCTTACCCACGGTCAGCCCTAGGCGGCTAAACGTGGAATAGCTCGTCGCTTGGATGTCGTAGCTCGTCTTGTTAAAGGCAACGATGGTGTACGAACCGGCCTTAAGGCGCGGCGTCTCGGCCTTCATGATAGGCGTGGTGCCATCGTCTTCGTAACCCATCAAATAGGTGACACCGTCGGCAACTAGCTTGCCGTCGGACGTACGGAACACCAGCACGCGGTTGGCGCCCTGGTAGTCGCCCTTGGTCGTGACCGTCGCCGTACCCCAGGGCTTCAAGTCGATATCGACCTTGCCGGCCGAAGGCTTCACCGTCGCCGTCGCCCCACCCAGCCTGAGGCTGTCTTTGGGCTCGAGCGTTATCTCCAGATCCTGGTCCGCGTCGGCAATGGCCTGCGACACCACAAGTGCTGTGCCCTGGATACGGAAGTCGTTTTCTTTGTCACCCTTGGCAGGCTTAAGCGTCTTGCCGCCGCTCTTCACCGTCAGATCGATCTTATCGAGACTATCGAGCTCAATGCGTTCGGTCTTATCCTGGCCCACAATCGGTTCAAGATAGCCCACGTTGAGCTCAATCGCGCGCGAGGCCGGAATCTTGGTAAAGTCCTCCGCCTTAATCTCTCCGATATTCCATGTGCCCGTCATCTGGTCGCCCGGGCGCGCCAGCACCATGTCATAGTAACCGCTGAGCGAAATGCGCAGGGTGGCTGCCGTCTTGGAGAGAGCGTCCGCTGTAAAGCTGCCGTCATCGCCAACCGCCAGCGGCGTGGACTGCCCCGCCTGCACGAGTGTAGCCGTCGCGCTCTGGGGAAGTTTGCCCGTCACCTGGGCCGCCTCGCCCATCCACTCAAACGTGTAGGCAGGCTTCGAGGAATCGACGGAGTCCTTACGATCGGCCACGGCATCGGCAAGCTTTTTGACCATCGAGGGGTTGCCAGCCGAATCGGTCGCATAGGCATAGATGGTCTGGCCTTCACTAAAGGGAATCGCATACGTTACGCCATCGATTGTCACGCGCTCATTATAGTCGCCCGGATAGCCCGCCTCACCAAACTGAAGATCGGGGTTCATCACGCGCAGGGCAACGGCATTATGGTTCGTCTCGTTTCCGTATCTCGTGTTCTCAAAAGCTCCCCACTCTATCATTTCCACGCTTTTGGGTAGCACAATCTCTTTGCCGGCAATCGCAGGATCAAGAGAGGCGAACGCGAGCGCCCCGATAGATTTGACACCGTCGCCAATCGTCACCGACGACACAAAGGAGCACCCACAAAATGCATAGTGCCCGATCCGCTCCACCGTGCCCGGCACATTGATCTGCGTAAAGGTGAGTATCGTTGTATCCGAGACATAGAACTGCGGCACGCCGCAATAGGCGAATGCAAGATAGTCGATAGTTTTGACCGAAGGCGGCAGCGTTGCCACCACATTGTCGTCAAGTTGTTCGCAGCCCTCAAAGGCCTGCTCGGGAATCGTGGTAAAGGCCGCGTTGTTGGGCCAGGTTACCGTCTGGAGCGTCTTGCTTTTGTAGAATGCATAGCTCTTGAGCTCCTCGACCGAATCGGGCAGTGCGATCTCTTTGATGCTGCTGCCGCCCAAGCCTCCAACCGAGCGGACATGCGAATTAGGGGCGAAGGTGATCGATGTGAGCGCAGCGCTTCCCATACCCGTAAGGCTTACGACATTTTTGTCGTCGATGGTCGAGGGCACCTCCAACGTGGTAATGCCCGCGTCGCCATACTCGATAGAAATTTCGTTGGTGAGGCTATCGATCGAGAAGTAGTACTGCGCGGGGGTCTGCTCGCCGGCCACGTAGCCATCGTCGTATTCGTCCTTTACGCCCGTGGCGCCCTTCGAGGTTGCCCAGAGTTCAAGTTCCTCGTTCCAGGTCGCCTCGGTGCCGGATGCCTCCTCTTGCTTCTGCTGCTCGGCGAGCTCCTTGCCCTCGACAAGATCGGTGGCGAGCGTACCCGCAGGTGTGCTCTCGGTCCGCCCAGCGCCCGTCAGGCCCGCCGCCGATGCAATCTCGGAGGCCGGGGGCGTAGGGGTGTCACCGGTATCGGGCACTGTGGGGTCGGCAGCGCCGGCATCGGACGCGGGATCGGCGGCGCTGGCGGCATCGGCATCGGGCGCGGCGTCGGCGGGGTCGGCGGCGTCTACTTGGTCGACATCCGTCTGCACAAAGGTGCTATCGGTGGTGAGCACCTCAGCAAACGCGCCCACAGGCAACGAGCCCGTCACCATGGTGAGGGTCACCGCGGCAATGGTCAGGCGGCGGCAAAGCGCTCGAACAGTAGTCCACCTCATGGTCGTTCCTTTCTTGCAAACCAAAAGTCATCCAGCGTAATCGTCGTCCAAAAACAAAGCGAACGGTAGGTTCATATATACGAACCTACCGTTCTACCTGCGCAAACCACCACAAAGGGGACAGGCACCTTTGTGGTGGTTGGGGTTATTCATCCGTCGTGGCGGAGCGCCAAAACCTAACGCTTGCGTTGCTTGGTCGCGGCGAGACCGGCGGCGGCGACGGTTGCGCCGGCGATGCCTAGGGCAGCGACCGTCATCGCGGTGGTATCCCCCGTGGTAACCAGGACAGCATCGCTCTTCTTGGCCGGCGTGGCTTTCTCAACCGTCTTGGTCGTAGCGGTTGTCGCGGCCGACTTGGCCGCGGGCTTGGTCTCAGGCTTCACCTCAGGCTGCGGTGTCGGCTTGGGATCCGGCGTAGGCTGCGGACCGGGAGTCGGCGTGGCTTCGGGCGTAAAGGTCAGATCGGTGTTGAGCCACAGGGTGTAGATCCAGCCGCTGTCCTCATCGGATACGCTATCCGCGACCTGGTAGCCGCACTCCTGGCCGTTGATCACCAGCTTGGTGTCGGGCGTAAAGTAGAAGCCGCGCGCGGACTTGAGGTAGATACCGTAGCGATAGGTCACGCCGGGCTTAAAAACGTCGATGTGATTGGTGATGTGCTGGTCCCAAAACTCAACGGAATTCACCTCACTGCCATCGCTGCCCGTCCAGAACTCACACTGCGGAAGGGAGTTGGAACCCGTCGGAACATTCGCCGTAAAGACCGGCTTATCGCCCGCCTTGAAGGTGGTCGTGGCGCCGTTGATCTCGATAACGTCGATGGCCCGCCATTCGTCGATCGGCTGCTCGCACAGCATATTGTCAGCGTTTGGCGCGAAGACGCCGTTGACGGTCTTGATGTGGTGCGTCCAATGGCCGTTGACGTACATCATGCAGTCATCGGCCACGGTATTGTCGCCCTTGAGCCTCAGCTCAACGGAGTACATGTAAAACTTGCCCTCTTCGAAGTGGTCAATCTTCTTCATGCCCGGCGTGTACTTTGCGGGGTCGGAATACCAGAAGGCAACGGGCTTGAGCTCCGCAGGGTCGCTGCCATCCATCTCTTCCCAGCACTCATAGGCGATCTCATACTTATCGGCATCGGCGGCAGGAATCGTCGCGGTCGCACGCGGCGCCTCGCCGGGCGCGTAGTCGGTTTTCACATCGTTGACGTTTAGATTCTCAAGAGCTTCGTTTTCCGACGAAGCAGGCATCGTAATTGTTTTAATAGCAGGGACATACAGGAATTCTCCGCTTAGACTCGACTTTACGGTTTCCCCGTTTACGGTAACAACGGTTTCATCGCTGAAGGAATATCCGTCTTTTGGCTTCAGCATAAGAGAATACACGTACTCTTTCCCGCTTTTAAACTTTGTAATAGTCGGCAGGGAACCATGTGAGCCGTTATCGGAATACCAGGCAGCAACGGGTTCGTTGTTTTCAAATTCCTGCCAGCATTCATAAGCGATTTCGTATTTATCTGCATCGTAGTTAGGGACACCTGCCGTGGCCTGCGGACCAGTATCCAGCTGCCAATTGAAGTTCGTATTCTGAACATTGGCAAAGGAGATGGATTCCGATTCTGATTCCGCTGCCGGGATAACAAGGCACGCCCTCTCGTAGACATGGGTGCGGGTGTAGTAGTCATCCCGGATCTCGTTAATAGTGGGTTTCCCGGTCGCCTCGGTGTCTCCTTTAAAGGCGTCGTCCGGATCACCGATGATGATATTCCCGGGCTCTGTACCCGTATACGTAAGCTTGGATCCATCATAGGTGGTCGTCATCTTGGACTTATTCTCCTTGTACTCCGTAAAGTACTTCTGCTCCTCCTTCTGTCTCTGAATCTTGCTGATATCCAGGGTAAGCGTTGTTTTATTGCTCGCACTGTCATACGCCGCATGGACGATCAAGTCCCCCAGGCCGATAAAAGTCAAAGCGCTACCATCGAGAGCAGACTGGTCTCCATCTACAAGGGCAATCCCCTTCACATACTCAATCGTTCCTTCTTTCTTGATGTCGGTGTAATTGTTCCGCACCGTAATATTGACCCTAACGCCGCTGCCGCCAACAACATCGGTCACACCGCAGGGCATGATGGCGTCATTCGCCGGCGTGGCGGCGTTATCGCTGGGAGTATTTTGTTCAGCGGGTGCCGCATCGTTGGATTCATCGGTGGCGCCAGTCGGGACCGTCTGCTGAGGCTCAGCGGTGGCTTGCGCCGTCGGAGCAGCATCGGTTGCAGGCGCGGTCGAAGCAGCCGGTGCGGTCGTTGCCGCCGTATCCTCCGCAACCGTCGGCGTCACCGGAGCCGCGGCAACCTCGTCCGTCCCAGCGGCGGGATCGGCGCATTCCGTCGCCAGCGCCACGCTCGGCAGCAGCAGCTGACCGACCATAAGCGCGCACGCGCCGGCGCAAGCTATTTTGGCACCCGCACAACGCCAGGTACCGTGAACCAGCGAGCAGGTACGCTCGCGCTGGGTTTGCTTTCCAAAGTGGCTTCCGCACATAACGGCCTCCTTGGTCGTAGGGGCATACCACCACAAAGGTGCCTGTCCCCTTTGTGGTGGTCCTGTACCACCAAGATGTGTCAAATGACTCCGTACGCCTAGGTTCGTAGATGCGAACCTAGGCATCTACCTGCGGAAATACAAAGAGCCGCCGCAAGAGCATTTATGCCCGCGCGGCGGCTGAAAATGGCTATGAAAGATTACGCTAGCGGTCGCGGCGCTTGGACGCGACGAAGCCGGCGCCGATGACGGACGCACCGGCAATGCCGGGGGCTGCCGCCGCCATCGCAGCGCTATCGCCCGTGGCGGCCAGGGCGCCGGAAGCGTTTTTGGCGCCGGCGGCAGTCTTGGTCGTAACGGTCTTGGTGACCGCCATGGTGGTCTTTACGTCCTTGTCTACGGACTTGAGGCCAGGCTTCTGCTCGGGATTGGGTATGGGGTCGGGATCGGGCTCCGGCGTCGGCTCTGGATCGGGCGTCGGCTCCGGCTCCTGTCCGTCTCCAAAATCAATCACTACATCATGGGCGACCTCGGCAGAACCGACGATATCCGTAATGGCAGACGAACCGGCAACACCGACGACCTGCCCGTTCTGGGAGCTCGGCCATTTCCCCGTATCGACAACCTTTTTCACATCGCGCACGGCACCGTCCGTCGGAGTCGTAATCATCGCGTTTCCTCGTAAATCGATCATCGCGGCACGGAACAGCGTCGCAGTCGCGTCGTTGCAGTTGATCGCATAGATTCCCGCAGTCGCGCACGAGGCCTCAATCTTCGATTTGCGAATCTTGATACGAGGCGTTTCCGACCCGGTGTTTGCCTCTGCCATGATTCCAAAACTTTGATTGCGGACGGCATCGATGCCGTTTGCAGCAGACAGGCTTCGAGACGTAAGATTCGACTCCTCGACAAGCATCCACACCGCACCGCTTTGCGAACGCGCGCTGATGCCCGCCGAGAGCGAAGCCGCACTGCCGGCGGAAAGCGCGACATCGGCTCTGTTGACGATTTTCATGAGGGTATTCTTTTTGATACCGACCGTATTGATGCACACGGAAACCTGCCAGGCATCGGCTGTCTTGATCGACAGGTTGGCGGCATCGATCGTGACGTCGCCCCCGTGCACGGAGACATAATCCGGTTCTTCCTGCTCGCCTTCCTGAGCAGCGTGTCTACTGGGAAGGTTATCGGCAAAGATACCGTAGGTGCCCACCGTTGGACGCCAAGATCCTTCCGCCGATTTTGCCTCGATTTTGACATCGGCGCCCTTATCGATCGTCACGCTGCCGGCCGTCGCGCGAATGCCCGTCGCACTGTTCACTGCGCCCGAAGCCGTCACGTTGACGTTGGCGCCGCTGATGGTCACATCGCCACCCGCATTGCCGTCGCCTTCCGCCGCAATCACATCGGTCTGGGCCGTCGCATTAAGGGTGCCGTCGCCGGTAATGGCAAGGTTGCCGTTCTTGGCAGCAATAGCGCTCTGACCGGCATCGGCCGTGATGGTGTTGGTGCCCGCCACGCCGATGGTGAGGTTGCCCCTGGCGCCGATGGAGCCGCCGTCGTAGCCGTTGAGCTTCATGTCGTTAGCGCCATCCCAGGACCAGGTTCCGGCATCGTCGCCGGCGGCCTTGTTGTACTGCGTGCCGCCCACGTTGACCCACTCGGCGGCGAGTGCCACGCTCGGCAGCAGCAGCTGGCCGGCCATGAGCGCGCAGGCCCCCGCGCAGGCAAGCTTGGCGCCCACGCGACGCCATGTTCCGTGGGAGAACGAGCACGCACGGCCGTGGTTGATTGAGTTGTCATGGATTTGCGTTCGCATGTGAGCCTCC
Source organism: uncultured Collinsella sp. (assembly GCA_905199605.1). Lineage (GTDB taxonomy): Bacteria > Actinomycetota > Coriobacteriia > Coriobacteriales > Coriobacteriaceae > Collinsella. The sequence goes on along the minus strand of CAJKHC010000004.1, from coordinate 98,528 downwards.
TTGTCGTAAGGGGTGCTTCTGTAACACCATGTTACGGGAAGATAGCCGGACCCCGGGGCACGAATTCTCAAGTGGCGCATCTGCCAGCGCAAAAGGCAACGAGCATGCGATTGCCAAGCGCGCCCCGCCCCCCGAAAGGCTCACCCCCTACCGACCTGGTCTACAATCAAGGACACGATTATTCCGTCTATCCAAAGGACCGTCCTTGAACCTGAGCAGGCCTAAAATCAACGCGCTTCTGGCACTCGCGCTCTTCACCTTCGCCTTCCTTGCCGCCGAGTTTCGTTTCGACGTCAACGTCGGGCTGCTCGCCGGTGCCGAACGCGTTGTAATCGCACAGGGCTTTATTCTGGGTGCGAGCGTACTCGGCTTTATCGGATACGCGCCACTGCTCGGACTCGCGCAGCGCATAGGCCGCTCCCCGGCAGCCGTCAACACCGCCGCCGTTCCCATCGCCATCGTGGGCCTAACCCAAATTCAGTCCCCCACGGACCTGCTTGCGCTCGAGATTTTGGGCTGCGTGGCATTCTATGGACTCGGCCTGCTGGGCGCCGCTGCGCACCACGCCTTTTCACTGGCGTTTCAAGACGATCCCAAGCTCGCCACCGGTGCGGGAGCAGCCTATGCCGCGGGCATCCTGATGCAGTTCGCCGTCAACCTGCTCAATTGCGGCGGCATCGCAGAGCTCATCGTCCTTGGCGCAGCGACTATCGCCATATCCGCCCTCGGCGCTGTTCCTCAAGAGACCACTGAGAGCCCGAACCCCCTTATCAATCCCTTTGTCGAACCTTCGCACGCCCTCGCCAAACAGGCATGTTGGAGCATCGCGCTCGTCATGATTCTTGCCTGCTTGTTCTCGACCCTCGACAACGTGGTCACGCTCTCCAACGCCCACGGCACCATTGCCGTGCAAACATGGCCGCGCCTCTTTTTGACGGCGAGCGGCCTTGCCGCCGGCATTATCTTTGATCTTGCCGAGCGCCGATACATGGGACTTGTCATGCTCGGCATCGCCGTGCTCTCGACCATTTCCATCCTGGCCGTGGAAGCCGGCGCCGATCCCAACCTGGGCCTTGTCGTCTTTTACCTGAGCTCGGGCTTTTTCGTCACGTTCTTTACCGCCACGTTTACTCAGCTGGCACCGCGCATGCACTTGCCCGCCTTCTGGGCCGGCATGGGCCGTGCGGCCAATAACGTGTGCGCGTTCACCACGTCGGGCGTCTCGCTTGCGCTTGTGACCTCTGGCAACGTCGCCCTCATCATGATCGGTGCGCTCGTTTTGCTCGTCGCCGCCTGCGCAGCATTCGTGGCAGCCGGCTTGTTCCGCCTGCCCCAAACCGAGCAGGAGCGCGAACATCAACAGCTTGCCGAGGAGGCGCTGGCAGTACCGAGTATCGAGGAGCAGCGTCAGGCCTTCATCACCGACCACGGCCTCACCCCGCGCGAAGTCGACGTGCTCATAGCAGTAACCCAGGACGAACGCCCGCTCAAGCAGATCGCCGAGGAACTCGGCATCTCGATGCGCATGGTACAGCGCCACCTGAGCTCCATCTACCAAAAGACCGACACGCAGACGCGCGCCGGTCTCACCAAGGCCTTCCCCTCCGCCTAAAGCAAAAACCACCACAAAGGTGCCTGTCCCCTTTGCGGTGGTTTTGGTCGGTTAGCCTTCGAGTTGGGCCACCTTGTAGCGGTAGGCCGCGGCGATGACGTCCTTGCAGCCTTCGCGGCCCAGCTTGGCGCGGTTGACGACGATGTCTTTACCGCTCGTCATCTTCCACTTTCCGGCGCTATAGCGCTTATAGAACGCCTCGCGTGCCTTCTGTTGCTGCTTGACCAGCTTGGCGCCTTTCTTTTTATTAAGGCCACGCTTCTTGCGGACAATCTCGACGCGGTCCTCAAAGGGGGCGGTCACCAGCACGGCAATATGGTTGGGATTATTGCGCAGCAGATAATCGGACAGACGACCCTCGATAATGCAGCTCTCGGTCTCGCCCAGGTCCAAGATCACCTGGCTCATCTTTTGGAACAACTTATCCGAGTACGAACGCGCATCGTAGCGGTCGGGCAGGAACGCCATGTTCTCCACAGCCAGACGCTCGTCGTAGGCGGCCATCTTATCGAGCGACTCGCCCGTGCGCAGCGACGCACGCACCAGCAGCTCGTTGTCATACAGCGGAATCCCCAACTCGTCGGCAAGCATGCGACCAATCTCGTGGCCCTCGGCGCCAAAGTCGCGCGCGATGGTAATGACCACAGGACTCTTCTTGTTCTCCAGATCGCTCATCGCGATTCCTTTCTAACAAATGAGAAAAAGGCGATTCCTGATTCCCATTTTGTCACTTACGACCGTCCTGGTTTCCCAAGTGCGGCAGATTGCCCCGAAAGAGGAGCGCCGCGTACTAAATGTACGCAAGCGACGATTGAGGGGCAAGGTGCCGTGCTTGGGGAAGCAGGACTATGCGGCTACGATGCGGCGCTGATAGGCTCGGACCAGCAGCGAGATACCAAAGTTGAGCACAAAGTACATCGCAAACACCAGTCCGTAGAGCATAAGCACCTGCGACAGATCAATCGCGTGGGCCATCACAACGTTTGCCGTGTACATGAGCTCGGCCACGTTAATGCCCGAAAGATACGAGCTGTCCTTAATGACGGTCGTGCACTGGCTAAACAGCGCCGGAATGATCGTCTTAAACGTCTGCGGCAGAATGATGTAGCGCATGGTGGCAAAGAAGCCAAAGCCCTGGCTCTGCGCCGCCTCAAACTGGCCGCGCGGAATCGAGTTGAGGCCGCCGCGCACAATCTCGGCCATAACAGCGCTGGTAAACAGCGTAAAGGCGATGGTCGAGATCACGATGTCCAAGCCCTGCACCGTAAAGTAGATAAACAGGATCCACAGCAGGTTCGGTGTACAGCGGAACAGCTCGATATAGGCGCTCACCAAAATACGGAACGGGCGGGGCGCATAGCTTTTAACAAGCGCCAGCACCGTGCCAAAGATGAGTGAGAAAAAGATCGACAGCGCCGAGATCTCGATGGTCTTAACAAAACCGCCCCAAATGTAGAGCAGGTTGGTCGCGTTGAAGATTTCCATGCGCTAGGCCTCCTCTACGTTGTCGAGCCCCAGCTCGGCCAGGCTCACGCCGCGCGGACGCTCCTTGGAGCGGCGCTCGAGCCACTGCACCAGCATGGCGAGCGGAAAGCAGATGATGAAGTACATAAGGCAGCAGACGATGTATCCCTGCAGGTAGCCGTACAGACTCACAAAGTTGTCGGAACGATACATAAGGTCGCCGCCGGCCACGAGCGCCAGTACCGACGTGTTCTTGACCAGATTGAGCGCCTGGTTACACAGCGGCGGCAGGATGATCTTGAACGTCTGAGGCAGCACGATGTACCAGTAGGCCTGCGCGCGGGTGAAACCCTGGCTCTGAGCCGCCTCCATCTGACCGCGCGGGACAGCCTCGATACCGGTACGGATGACCTCCGAGATATAGGCCGCGTGATACAGGCCCACGCCCAAGAAACCCAGCACGAACGGCGCGATGCGCACCGGCTGGTCGGCACCGGTCATGGCCTGCAAAAACTGCGGGCCGGCCATGTACATAAAGAGTACCTGCACGGGCAACGGGGTGTTCTGATAAAACTCCACGTACACGCGGCTAATGCCACGCAGCACACGCGAACGGGTGGTCGAGAACACGCCCAGCAGCGTGCCCAGCACCAGCGACAGCAGCAGTCCGGCAACAACCACCTGCAGCGTCACGCCAAAGCCCTCCCAGAAGGGCCCCATGTTTTGAAATGTCGTCGACCAACGGTCGGCGTCAAATAATCCTTCGAGCATTTGATTCCTTCCTTGGACGATGCGCCTATACAAGACCCCAGGTCTTGACCTCTTGGTCGAGCCAGCCATCGGCCAGGCGATCGCAAATCACCTGATCGACCACGGCCGAAAGGTCGCAGCCCTTCTTGGTCGCCACGCCGTAGCCCTGCTCGCCAAACTTGACCTCGGGCTGCAGCAGCTCAACGGTCTCGTTCATGTAGCCGGCCAGCGTGGAGCGGTCCATGGCAAAGACGTCGATATTGCCGGCGTCGAGCGAACTCTTGATGATGGGGTAGCCGCTAAAGGCCCTAAACTCGGGCTTGCAGCTAAAGCCGTTGTCCTTGATCATCTGCTCGATCAGGCCCTGCGTGGTAGCACCCTGGCTCACGCCAATGACCTTGCCGTCCAGATCCTCAATCGAGGTAAAGCCCGAACGCTTCTTGACCATGAGTCCAACGTAGTCGGTGCGGTACGGCGTCGAGAAATCCCAGCTCTTCTTGCGCTCGTCGGTGATGGTGTAGGTCGCCGCGACCACATCGAGCTGGCCGTTATCGATCAGCGGGCCGCGCGTCTTGGGCGTTACGTCGGTAAACTCGACCAGCTCCTGGGCGCGGGCCTCCTTGTAGCTCACGCCAAAGACGGCAGCGGCGATCTGGTAGCACAGATCGACCTCCATGCCCTCAAAGCGACCCTTGGCGGTGTCGTAATAGCCGTAGCCGGGAACATCCTTCTTAACGCCGGCATTCAGATGGCCACGCGACTTGATGGCCGCAAGCTTAGACCCCTTGTCGGAGCCCTCGCCGCTGGTGGAGTTGCCGCAACCGGTAAGCGCGGTCCCCGTCAGCGCGAGCATGCCGGCGCCCGCCAGCTGCAAAAAGTGACGGCGCGATACAGCCGCCCTCGTCATATCCGTCATGTCCATCACCGCACCTAGTGCAGAATCTTGGACAGGAACTCGCGACAGCGCGGGTTCTCGGGGTTATCGAAGAAGTGCTCGGGCGTGCCCTCCTCCAGGATGCGGCCGTCCTCCATGAAGATGACGCGGTCGGCCACCTGGCGCGCAAAGCCCATCTCGTGCGTCACGCAGATCATGGTGATGTCCTCCTGCGCGAGCTCAATCATAACGTCCAGAACCTCCTGGACCATCTCGGGGTCGAGCGCCGAAGTCGGCTCGTCAAACAGGATGATGGGCTGCTTGGTGCACAGGGCACGGGCGATGGCGATGCGCTGCTGCTGACCACCCGAGAGATTCTGCGGATACTCGCCGGCCTTATGCGCCATGCCGACGCGCTTGAGTGCGGCGATGGCAATCTCGGTCGCCTCCTCCTTGCTCTTCTTTTGCAGCTTGATGGGCGCGAGCGTCAGGTTGCCGAGCACCGTCATGTTGGGATACAGGTTGAACTGCTGAAACACCATGGAACTATACTTGCGAGCCATCTCCAGGTGGTTCTTTTTGGTAAGCGGCGTACCGTCGATGATGACCTCGCCCGACGTGGGCTCCTCCAGATAATCGACGCAACGGATGAGCGTCGACTTACCCGAGCCGGAAGGCCCGATCATTACGAGCTTCTCGCCGCGCTTGACGGTGAGGTTGATATCTTTGAGCACATGCAGGTCGCCAAAGTACTTGTTGAGATGCTTGATCTCGATCATGTCTGCCATGAATGTCCCTTCCCTGCGTTTACACGAGTTGAACTATTGTACGGAAAGAACCACGTTTCCGCAGCCCACACTACATTCCCGTAAAGAACCCGCAATCTTCCACCCACTCATTGGGGACAGACTTAAATGAGTGCCTGCTCATTGGGCACTCATTTAAGTCTGTCCCCAATGAGCGCTCAACCGCCCTTGTTGAGCATAAGTCAGCGAAAACCCGTACACGCGAGCAAGGTGACGTGAAATGAAAGGGCGCAGACCTTATGGTCGCGCCCTTGAAATTGAACGTCAGATTGCCGTGTGTACGGGTTTGCAGCGTCGAGCCGTTATGCGGTTTGGTAAAACCGCATAACAAATTACGCGAGCTTTGCTCCGACGATCTTGGCCGCGGCAGGCTTGTCGAAGTTGCCGCCGGTGGCTTTGCCGAGCGCCCCCATGACCTGGCCCATCTGCTTCTTGGACGTGGCGCCCAGCTCGGCGATGACCTGCTCGATCAGAGCCTCGAGCTCCTTGCCCGAAACCTGCGCGGGCAGCAGGCTCTCCAGAATCTTGACCTGCTCGGTCAGGTTGTCGGTACGCTCCTGGTCGGTGCCGGCCTTGATGGACATCTCCAGCGTCTCGCTCGTCTGCTTGATCAGACGCTTGATCATGCTGTTGACGTCTTCCTCAGTCACATCGCGGCGCTCGTTGACCTCGATATTCTTCACCTCGGCCTTAACCTGGCGAATGATGGACAGGCGAACCTTGTCCTTGGCCTTCATGGCCGCGATCATTTCTTTCTGCAGCTCTTCGTTGGTCATCTGCAAATCCTCTCTAATAGCGCGGGCGGCACTCGCGCGAGCACCGCCCCATGATTACTCAGTCGTCGACGAATCGTCGGTCGAACTCTTGGTGACGCCCTTCAGACTGACGTTGTATGGCACGTCTTTGGGCATGGGGTTGACGGTGATGTCGGCATCCTTCTTGTACTGCTCCAGCCACTCGCTGTACGCGGTGCTTGCCGTCTGCGTCTTCACCACGTTGGAGACGTACTTTTTGATGGCCTTGGGCACCTGGTTGATGTCGTCAACCTGATTATCGACATGGAAGTAGTCGGTGCACTTGATGATGTGGTAGCCATAGGTCGACTCGATGACTTCGCTCACGTCGCCCTTGTTGAGCCCCTCGAGCGCCGTCTGGTAGCTGTCGACAAAGGTGGTGAGCTTATCCCAGCCCACATCGCCCTTCTTCTCCTTGGATCCGGTGTCCTCGGAGTACTGTTCAACGGCGTCCTCAAAGCTCAGCTCACCGGAGTTGATCTTGTCCAGGCACTCCTGCGCCTTGGCCTTGGCGGCAGCCTTGTCCTCGTCGGAAGCGTCGGAATCAACCTTGATCAGGATGTTCGACGAGCGACGGGCATCGTTGTAGTTGGACAGGTTCTCGTTGATGTAATCGACAATCTCGCTGTCCTTGGGCTTGCTGGTGGGCGCCACAGCATCCTTAAGCTTTTGCTGCGCCAGGCTCTCCTTGAGCGAGTCCTTGTAGGTGTCCTCGGTGTAGCCGTAGGTCTTAAGGGTCTTCTTAAAGGCCTTGGCACCGCCCGCGCTCTTGCACGCGTCCTTCCAAGCCTTCTCGACCTCCTCGTCCGACACCGTCACGCCGTTCTCCTTCTGTGCCTGTTGAAGCAGAATCTGCTGCGTGTAGGAGTCGATGAGTTGCTTGCGGTACTTCTTGGGCGTGAGGTCGTTGTCGACCAGATACTGTGCCCAGTCCTTGTCCTTGGTGTAGCCGTAGGACGTGCGCATGCTCATGATCTGCTTGGTCACGGTGTCCTCGGTGAGGTTGGTGCCGTTGATAGTGGCAGCTACACCGCCGGTAAGCTTGTAGCCCGAGGTGTCCTCGGCCTGCGACATCAGGCCGGAGCACGCCATGGCCGAGACGGAAAGTAGCATTGCCAGCACGCCGATGACCACCAGAACGATCTTGACGGTCTTGGACACGCGGGTCTTGCGCTGCTTCTTGCGAGAGCTCGACGCGGCGCGGGCCTGCTGCTCGGGCGTCGGTACGGCCTCGGAGTTCTTTTTCTTGTTTGCCATAGTTGGCCTTTCGCATCACGAATCGAACAAACGCCATTGTGTCACAACGCAGCCCCCGCGACAAAGGGGCAACCCTGGCACTTGGGGACGTTCCTTTTCTGCCGGCAGTTAGGGACAGTCCCCAAGTGCCGGCTTTAAAAGTGGCGGCGGATGGCGTCGACCATGCCTTGGGGCGTGGTCTGGTCGAGCACATCGGCTGCGACGTCCGCGTCCATAAAGATATTCATGAGCGCTTGCAGGGCCTCGACCTGGCCGCCCGGCTCGGCAATGCCCAAATTGATGACGATCTGCGCCGGCACAGGGGCACCCATGCCCGCCATAGCATTGAATGTCACGGGCGTGGCCGGCTTCACCACCGCGATGTAGGGCTTAGCCACAAACCCCGGATCGGTATGCGGGATGGCAATGTTGGCCGCCGGCATGGCAAGCCCCGTGGGATAGGCATCCTCGCGCGTGCGGACGGCGTCGAGCCAACCGGTGCCAATGTAGCCGCGTGGGGCAAGTTCGCCTTCGAGTCGCGCAAACACCTCGGCGGGCGTCGCGCACTCCCAATCAAAAAACACCAGCTCAGGCGTAAACAGTGCTTCGTTATCCGCCATACCGTCCTCCAAAGTTGCATGAGGGCCACAATGCTCAATATGATAGCGAAACGGGGTATGCAAGGTCAGCCGAGGATCCCGATGAGCTCGAGTGCGCGCGCGGGCGTCAAGCATACCTCGGGCATCGTCTCCAACATGCGTCGGTCGCTCGTGACTACGTAGTCAACATCCGCCGTATCGCCCGAGGCGATAATGAGATTGTCCTCGAGGTCCGGCATGCGCTTGCCAAGCATGCGCGCCATCTCGCACTCCGCCATCGAAAGCGGGGAAGCCGTTGCCACCTGCATCATATGCTCGACGCATGCCCATGCAGCCGGACCGAACGAAGCGTTAATCCCATTCACATTCCGTCGAGCTAGACGCCGAGGCAAGATGTAGAACACGTCCTTTGCCGTCGTTGGCGCGTACAGAAGGTCGATCTTTCCCGCTTCGGCCAGTTCAACCAATCTTCTCACGTTGTCGAATGCGCCCTCTTGCAGGTAGTAATCAAGCCAAACATTCGTGTCCACCAAGAGCCGCTTTGCCTCAATCATCGGCAATTCGCCTCTATGTCGGCAATCATCGCGTCATACATATCATCGCGTACGGCATCCCAGTTGTCCGCCGATGATTCGCCTGGCGCAAAATCTGAGAAGCTCAACCCCAATGAGGAAAAAGCCAGACCACACCCCTGTTCGGCAAGACTCTTCGCACGGGGCGTCTCGCACTTATCCGTCACCATAAATCCCGGCAACGTTTGATGCTCGGCAAGATAGGTCCAAAGCGCACGAATGGCGTCACTCGGCCCCAGCCCATTACGAGTCAGGACCGCATCGCCACCGGCCTTGAGCATAGGGTCGATTCGTGTGTTGAGCTGCACCGTTGCTGTACCCATAGCGGCTCCTCTCTACTTGCTAGCAGTATAGCAAACAGAGCAGACCACACAAAAGGGCCCCGCCCGCGCACGGACAGGGCCCTATCAGATTTTCTAGATCGCTTACGTCCCAAAGAACGCTCAATGAGCCCTCTTACACACGACTAGCGTGCCGGATCAATTGCGACCTTGCCGCTGTCCAGCACATGGACGCGGCCGTCGGCGAGCATTTGCACGACCTCGGGATACAGCACGTGCTCAATCGCGTGGATGTGCTCCTCGAGCGTGTCGACATCCCAGCCTTCCTCGACAGTCAGCGCACGCTGGGCGATGATGGGGCCGTTGTCGTAAATCTCGTTGGCAAAGTGCACGGTCACGCCGGTCACCTTGACGCCACGCGCAAAGGCATCGTCAATCGCATGCGCGCCGGTAAAGCTCGGCAGCAGCGCCGGATGCAGGTTGACCACGCGATTGGGGAACGCCGCCAGCAGCGGCGTGTGCACCATGCGCATGTAGCCGGCCATGACCACATATTCGCAGCCGCGCTCGAGCAGCTCGTGCGCGATGATCTCGTCAGCCGCGATGGGGTCGGCATAGACATCCTTGGACAGCGTGAGTGTCTGGATGCCCGCACGCTCGGCGCGCTGCAAGCCCTTGGCCGAAGGACGGCTCGACACCACGAGCTCAATCGAAGCGTTGAGCTTGCCGGCAGCGATCAGGTCGATCAGCGCCTGCAGGTTGGTACCAGAACCGCTGATGAGCACGCCAATCTTGAGCGGCTCAGCCGTATCAGTGCCGGTCGGACGGGTGTAGGGCACATAGCCCAGGCCCTCACCAGCAGCCATCTGCTCGTTAGCGCTCATCGGAGTACACGACCTTACCGGAACCCTCGACGCACTCGCCCACGCGGAACGGCTTCTCGCCCAGCGCGACCAGGGCCTCGGTCACGGCGGCCTCGTCCTCGGGGGCGACGATCAGGCACAGGCCGACGCCCATGTTGAAGGTCTTGCATGCCTCGTTGGGCGCGAGCTCGGCCTGACGCGACACGTAAGTAATGACGGGCGGAACGTCCCATCCCATCTCGGCGCCGTTGCGGGTGACCACGGCGTCGACGTCGTCGGCGAGCGCGCGGTTGAGGTTCTCGGTAATACCGCCGCCAGTGATGTGGGCGATGGCGTGCACGTTGGCGCCGCCGCGCAGCAGCTCCAGGATCGGCTTGACGTAGATGCGCGTGGGGGCCAACAGAGCGTCTGCCAGCGATGCACCGCCGAGCTCCTCGAGCGGACGGCTCAGCTCCTCGGCCTTAGCGACGGCCTCGGGCGTGCCCGGCTTAACGCCGTCGACGCCAATGACCTTACGCACGAGCGAGTAGCCGTTGGAGTGCACGCCGGTGGAAGGCAGGCCCAGGATCACATCGCCCGGGCGGACGTTTGCGGGGTCGAGCATCTTGGGACGGTCGACGACGCCCACGGTAAATCCGGCAAGGTCGTAGTCGGCAGGAGCCATGACGCCCGGGTGCTCGGCCATCTCACCGCCCACGAGCGCGCAGCCCGCGAGCTTGCAGCCGTCGGCCACACCCTTGATAATCTTTGCCATGTGCTCGGCCTCGATGTGACCGATGGCAACGTAGTCCAGGAAGAACAGCGGCTCGGCGCCCGAAGCCAGAATATCGTTGACGCACATAGCGACCAGGTCCTGGCCAACCGTCTCGTGACGGTCCATGATCTGGGCGAGCACGAGCTTGGTGCCCACGCCGTCGGTACCGCTAATCAGGATCGGGTCTTCCATATCCTTGAGCGCGGCGGCCGAGAACAGGCCGCCAAAGCCGCCGATGCCACCGATAACCTCGGAACGGTTAGTGTCCTTGACCATCTGCTTAATCGCGTCGACGGCGCGACCGCCCTCGGCGGTGTCGACGCCGGCGTCCTCGTACGTCACATGCTTGCTGTCGCTCATCTGAGCCTTCCTCTCCCACTACCGTGGCGCCGCACGGGCGCCAAACGGTGCTCATAGTTGCGTTCATTTCGGCGCGCGCCATAACAGCACGCGCCGTCATATCAACAAAACAGCAGGTAAAACCTACCAAAATAAACCTGTCCCCATATGGCAGGTTTTATGCCTCGCCGTGCTCCTCTTCCCAGCTGCGGTCGTCGTATTTCTCGATCACGGCGTCGTCGTCAAAGTGCAGCGGCTTGTCCAGGTTGCGGGGCTTAAAGCCCTCCATAAACTTGTCGCGGCCAAAGCTCTCGGGAATCGCCACGGGGTAGCGGCCGGTAAAGCACGCATCGCAGTAACCGCCCTTGGGCATGACCTTAAGCAGGCCCTCGACCGAAAGGAAGGCCAGCGAATCGGCGCCGATATACTCGCAAATCTCGTCGACCGTCTTGTTGGCGCTGATAAGCTGCGACTGCACGTCGGTATCGATACCGTAGAAGCACGGCCAGATGACCTCGGGCGAGTTGATGCGGATATGAATCTCCTTGGCGCCGGCGTTGCGCAGCATCTTGACGAGCTGCACCATGGTGGTGCCGCGCACGATGGAGTCGTCGATGACGACCAGGCGCTTGCCCTCGATGTTGTCGCGCAGCGGGTTGAGCTTCATGCGCACGCCCATGGCGCGCAACTCCTGCGTAGGCTCGATAAACGTACGGCCCACGTAGCGGTTCTTGATAAGGCCCTCGCCAAAGGGAATACCGCTCTCGTGCGAATACCCCTCCGCAGGCGGCAGGCCGGAGTCGGGCACGCCGATGACCAGGTCGGCCTCGACAGGCTCCTCATGTGCCAGCTGACGACCCATGTCGTAACGGCAGGCATAGACGCTCTTGCCGTTCATGATGGAGTCGGGGCGGGCAAAGTAGACCTGCTCAAAGATGCAGTTGGCGGGCTCTTCGGCTGCAGGCACGCCCTGCTCGGATACCAGGCCCTCGGCGCTGATGCGCAAGATCTCGCCGGGACGGACGTCACGGACGTACTCGGCACCCACGATGTCGAGTGCGCAGGTCTCGGAAGCAACGACCCAGCCGCCGGCGCGCGTGACACGGACGGCGGAGTCGACCGTCGCGGCGCCGTCCTGCGACGGCAGCTGCGAAACGGCTGCGGCATCGGCCTGGTCCAGACCCTCGTCCACCAGCTTGCCCAGCACGAGCGGGCGAATGCCGTGTGGATCGCGGAATGCGTAGAGCGCCTGCTCGTTGATGAGCGTCATGGCGTAGCCGCCGCGCACGAGCTCCATGGTCTTGCGAATACCCTCGCGCAGGTGGCCCGTACGCTGGGTAAAGTAGCCGATAAGCTTGGTCGCGACCTCGGAATCCGAATTGGAGAGGAACGGCACGCCCAGCTCGATCAGCTGACGGCGCAGCTCGTCGGTGTTGACGAGGGTGCCGTTGTGCGCGAGCGCGATAATGACGCTATTGATGGTAGAGAGGTGCGGCTGAGAGGCTTCCCAGCTCTTGGCGCCGGCAGTGCCGTAGCGCACATGGCCCACGGCCAGCTGGCCGGAGAGCGTCGACAGGTCGGCGTTGGAGAACACGCGGTCGAGCAGGCCCAGATCTTTGCGGACCATAACCGTGCCGCCGTCACCCACGGCGATTCCAGCCGATTCCTGGCCACGGTGCTGCAGCGCACGCAGGCCAAAGTACGTCAGTCGAGCCACGTCGCGATCGGGCGCCCATACGCCGAAAATGCCACATTCCTCATGCAGCTGGTCGGAGTCCGGATCATACGTCGACATGGTGTTCACCTGTCCCGCGGCACGCTCGGCCGCGCGGATGGTTTCTTGAGACATGGTATCCCCTCAGAGCCTCGTATTTTTGGCGTTACCCGCCTTATTATACGCACGGCGCGACGTGCTCCCCAGCGCATGAGCAGCGCTTTTTAAAAGCCCACCGAGCTAATAATCAGTTTTGTTGCCAAACATTTTATCGGTCTGTCCAGTGTAAGTGCCCGCGCCCCCAGATGGCCGCCGCGTCCGCCGTTGGGGATTACAAAGTTGCAATTGGGACGTTCGTCCTGTCTTTTGGCAGGTCGGCGGCGTATCCTTATAACCTACAACAAAGCGAGAAAGGTTCTGTATGGATCGAAACGAACTCGACCCCAGCGTCCCCAGCGCCACAGAGGTCAAGAAGATTCCCCTCATCATTAAGGTGTACGCCGTCCTGTGCATCCTTTCCGGCGTGGGCACGCTCCCGTCGGTCGCTGCCTTTATGTGGCAGGTCATCACGGCACTTGTTAACGGCAACGCCACCGAAAAGCTCGGCGACAACACGCTCGTCGCAGTCGGCCTTATCGTCGCCGGCATCATGCTCTCTGCGGCAAGTGCCGTCATCCTAATCATCTTTGGCCTGGACCTTATCAAAAACCAGCGCCGCAACGCCGCCCGCCTGTCCTACATCCTTATTGCATTCACCGTCGTCGAGCTTTTGGTCGACGTGATGCTCCAGGGCATCGGGCCCTTCCTGCTGCGTCCCGCGATCCAGCTCGGCATCCTTGTTGCACTTTCGGCAACCGTCGACCCCACGCTGCGTCAGGAGCGCGAACTGCAGCGCCGCCTGCAGGAGATGCTCGACCGCGACGCCGCCGCCGAGGGCATGCTCGGCCGCGATGAAACCGGCGAGGGCTACATCAAGCTCAACTACTTCAACCTGTTCTGGGTGTTCTTTGTCTGCTGCATACTCGGCCTGATCGCCGAGGACATCTGGCACATGACGGTCGACGACCCGGGCGTCTATCAGAACCGCGCCGGCATGCTGTTTGGCCCCTTCAGCCCCATCTACGGATTTGGCGCCGTGCTCATGACCATGGTGCTTAACCGCTTCTACAAAAAGAACCCCATCATCATTTTCCTGGTGAGCGCCCTGCTCGGCGCCAGCTTTGAGGTGTTCGTGGGCTGGTTTATGCAGACCGCGTTTGGCGTGGTCTCGTGGAGCTACTCGCATATAACGCTGTTCGGTTTGCCCGATCCGCTCGTGGTCCTCACGGGCGGACGCACCTGCACGGGCTTCGCCTGCCTGTGGGGCCTGGGCGGCCTCATCTGGATCAAGCTGCTGCTGCCGAGGCTGCTTAAGCTTATCAACAAGATCCCCTGGAAGAGCCGCTACTCGGCCACCGTCATCTTTACCGTTATCATGCTGGTCGACGGCGTCATGACTCTGCAGTCGCTCGACTACTGGTACCAGCGCGTTAACGGCACGGAGCCGGACATTCCCGTCGCACAGTTCTACGGAGAGCACTTCGATAACGAGTACATGGAAAACCGCTTCCAGAGCATGACCATGAGCCCCAAGGATGCGACACGCGTATAGCGCTCACCGCGCCCAAAACGCAAAATGCCCGCCGGTATCACACGTACCGGTGGGCATTTTTATAAACGATCCTTCTATCGACGCAATCCTCTATGCCTCGCGCTCGACCTCACTCACGCATTCGTTCTTGATGGTGCCAACGAGCGCCTGCAGTGCATCGACCACGTGTGGGCGAATGTCCCCGCCGATAAGCACGAGCATGATGTCGTCACCTACGGAAAGCTCGCCGCTTGCCAGCCACACGCGCACATAGCCGATACCCGGCATCGCGCGCGTGGCCTCGATAGCAGCCTGCACCTTCTGAGCATCGAAGCCAAACACCATGCCGCCCACCTTATGCCCAGGCGCCACGCCATCGGTCTCGACTCCGCGCACCTCAGCCTTGGGCGTCGCGCGCACCACACCGTTATGCGTCAGATACATCCCACAGCCTGCCGCCGAAGTATCGGCCTTGGCCTCGCGCAGCCAAGCATCAATCGAAGGCATCAATTTGCCACTCTCGAGCATCATTTCTCCCTTACCGTCGTCGAGTAGCCAATTTGGGACGGGGCCTTTTTAGCTACTCTCGAACAACTTATTCCTCGACCGGCGTGAGCACCATGACGGCGCGTGTGTTGCTCAGCGACAGCGAACGACAGGTCACAAGCGTTACAACCTTAGTTGCCGAAGCGGCACGATCGGTGGCATCACTCGCCACGGCAGAAACGCCGTCGAGCATCTCGGACAGGTAGTTCTTGAGTCCGTCGTCGCCCTCAAAATTGGTCGTGCGCGCCTTGGCATACGTGTCCTCGACCACCTTGGTCGCCAGCGGACGCAACTTATACGTCGCATCGCGCGTGATGTAGTACACATATTCAATGCTATCGAACGTTGCCTGGTCAGTCGTATCCGAAATCACGTTGAACATCGACCCATCGTTCATATGGTGGCCGTAGATCGTGGTCTGCTGGTCGACCATTCCCGGCGCGGTGTCATCGCTATCCAAGAAGATGGCACCCGAGGCGTTAGACGTGCCATCGAACAGCGTGTTGAGGTATTTGGAGTTGTTGTTGGTCTGCACCACGGGATAGTTGATGTTGGTTCCCGGCACGTAAATCCAACCCACAATCTCGGGGTTCGTCTGAGCAAGCGCATCAAAGTCGATAATCGGCACGCCGCTGGCGTCCTTATCGCTTACATATTGCTTCTCGATTTTCTGATACGAATCGCTCGCCTGCTTATAGCCAATCTGGGCATTAATAAAAATAGCGGCGGCGGCGACAATCAGACCGATACCGATGATGATGAGCAGAATGGGAATAATGGAGTGGCGCTTTTTGCGCGGCGGCTCGGTGCGATCCGACGGCGCGGCATGCGATGAAGACCGGGGCGGCTTCTTAGCGGAGCTATAAGACGAAGGACGATATGCGGCCGGCGCGTCCTGTCGACGATGCGTCGCCGGTGTCACGGGGCGCGGCGCGCGCGGCTGCTGAGGAGAGGATGTCCGACCCTGCTGTGCCGCACGGGCAGCACCCGGCTTCGACGGATCGGGAATCTGAGAAGCCTTGAATCGTTTTCCCTGATAATCGGACATGGCTCTCCTTATACTGC
The DNA here is from genome assembly GCA_905199605.1 of uncultured Collinsella sp. Classification (GTDB taxonomy): domain Bacteria; phylum Actinomycetota; class Coriobacteriia; order Coriobacteriales; family Coriobacteriaceae; genus Collinsella. The sequence goes on along the minus strand of CAJKHC010000004.1, from coordinate 82,629 downwards.
GGTGAAACGGCGGAACGCTTAGGCGTCAGCCATCTCCTGCTTCATCTTCTCGATAACCTTGCGGTACTCGGGGTCGCAAGCACCCAGAATCTGTGTGGCATAGATGGCGGCGTTCTTGGCACCGTTGATGGCAACGCAGGCCACGGGCACGCCCGAAGGCATCTGCACCATCGACAGCAGCGAATCCATACCGCCCAGGTCACTCGTCTTCATAGGCACGCCGATAACCGGCAGCGGCGTAAAGGCAGCCACGACACCACCCAGGTGAGCGGCCTTGCCGGCGGCGGCGATAATCACTTTGATACCGCGATCGGCGGCAGTCGAAGCCCACTCGTGGACCTTCGCCGGCGTGCGGTGCGCGCTCGCGATCACGAGCTCATAGGGCACACCCAGTGCCTCGAGCTCGGCGGTGCAGCCTTCCATAACGCCCAGATCGGACTTGGAACCCATGATGATCCCGACAACCGGCTTTTGATCTGCCATAAACAAAGACCTCCTGTTGAGAGCGGTGACGCAGCGAATCCGCGACCCTTAACTACTGAGAGTAGTATAGCTGCTCCCGTCCCTGCGGTCTTTGTGGTGGCGGTTGAGCCTTTCCCTCGGGAACTGGGCTTCGCGAAGTTTCCCGAGGGAAAGGCTCAACCGCCACCCTGCGACCTACCGGGGATTGCTATGACGTACGTTGGCTGATTTGGGTTGGAATGAAAGGTTTGCGGAGGGTTGTGGACAGTTAGTTCAGATACGTATTTTTTGGCCGTGCTTCTTGGCGCTAATAGAGTGGTTTGAAGTCACTTTGAGCCCCATGACAACCTTTCTCCCCCTTATATGAGCGTCTCCACCGGTTCAGAAAGTCAAATTCAGCCCAATCGGGCTCAGGTCGGCCTTTACACACCCTCTGAAAAATACGTATCTGAACTAACTGTCCAGCGACATTCTCGATCAACAGCAAAAGGCCTCCTGGCGAATGAAAATTCGCCAGGAGGCCCCTTACAAAACGTGGGCTCCTTCGTTCGAATGAACGAAGGAGCCCATACTCTTTTTTTAGGACAGGAGGCCGCGGGTCGGGCCACCAGCCGCCAATCAATCGCACTCGCCAAGCGAGCGGCGCAGCGTGCGCACAGCGCCAAGCAAATTGGCATCGTTGCCGTTCTGTGCTGGCTTGATGCAGGGCCTCGGTATGATGGGAAGAACGTGAGCCTGATCCATCATGCGCTCAAATGCCTCAAACAGCTCGGGACGGGCGCTGATTCCGCCGCCGACCACGATGACCTCAGGGTCGATGACCGACTGCAACCCCATCAGCATGTTGTCGAAGACCAACGCGTATGCATCCAGACCGCGACGAGCGTCCTCATCCCCCTCTTCAATCCAAGAGAAAATCCGATATCCGTCGATATCATCGGTCGGATCAATCCCCTTCGCCGCACACACCTGGTCTCGGAGCGCCCGCCAGCTGGTGACATCACCGTACACCGACCCAAAGGTCACGGGCTTGCGCACATCGTTGCTCACAAAGCACACGGTGCCGGCGAGATTGTGCGCGCCTCGCAAGATGTGACCGTCAACAACGATGGCACCGCCGAGACCCGTACCGATCACCACCATCAACCCCAGGGAGACCCCCTTCAGCGCGCCGACGGCATATTCTCCCAGTGCCGCGCACATCGCATCGTTCTCGATGGTTACGGGAAGCCCCGTGCTCTCGCGCAAGATGCGACCGAGCGGATATCCGTCCAAACAGTGAAGGGCGCCGCCTCCCCCAACCACGCCATCGGAATCGCCTTCGGAAAAGACTCCGGGCATACTTATTCCCACACCCCTCACCCGGGCGCGATGGGGCTCGATCACCGAGCGGAACGTTTCGATAACCTGGTCGGCGGGCGAGGTGCATGTTGGGATACTTCCGTGCTCCTCAATGTGGTAGTCGGCGTTCACCACCGCCCATTTCACCTGAGTGCCGCCCGCATCTATACCGAAATAGCAGTCCATAATCTTATCCCCTGTCCCATAGGGTTAGTCCAGGTCCTCGCCGTTGCTCTCGATGACCTTCTTGTACCAATAGAAGCTGTCCTTGCGGCTGCGCGCGAGCGTGCCCTTGCCCTCGTCGTCGCGGTCGACGTAGACGAAGCCGTAGCGCTTGCGCATCTCGCCCGTGCCGGCGCTGACCAGGTCGATGCAGCCCCACATGGTGTAGCCCATGAGGTCCACGCCGTCGAGTTCCACGGCATCCTCCATGCTCTGGATGTTCTTGCGCAGGTAGTCGATGCGGTAGCCGTCATGGATGGAGCCGTCGGCCTTCACCTCGTCGCTCCAGCCGATACCGTTCTCCACGATCCAAAGCGGCTTGTGATAGCGGTCGTAGAGCTCGTTCAAGGCGATGCGCAGGCAGTACGGATCGGTCGCCCAGCCCCAGGCGTTGGTCTCGAGGTAGGGGTTTTTCACCATGCCGAAAGCGAGATTGCCGGACGCGACCTCGAGCTCCTTCTGGCGCAACGATACCGTCGAGCCTCCGTAGCACGAGAACGACAGGAAATCTGCCGGATAGGTTGCGAGAAGCTCGAGGTCGTTCTCGCCCATTTCCAGCTTGATGCCCGCGCGCTCCATCTCCCTCAAGCGATAGGCGGGATAGTGGCCGCCCACCTGCACGTCGGCATACCACAGCGCGTCACGCTCGCGTTCCATGGCGAGCAGATGATCGGCGGGGTCGGCGGAATAGGAGTAGATGGGGTTGTACGCGAGCATCTGACCCACCATGATCTTAGGGGAGATTTGGTGCGCCGACCGAACCGTAAGGGCAGACGCCACGAACTGGTTGTGCGCCGCCTGGGCCTTCGCATGGGGGCTCCCATCCGTAAGCCCGCCCGCCATGAAGCTCCCCATGCTCATCATGTTGATCTCGTTGAAGGTGAGCCAGTACTTCACCTTGCCCTGATAGTGCTTCATGACGCAGGTGGCGTAGCGCACGAACAGGTCGATGAGCTCGCGGCTCTTCCAACCGCCGTACTTGTTCACGAGCGCGAGCGGGGTCTCGTAGTGCGAGAGCGTCACGAGCGGTTCGATGCCGTACTTAGCGCACTCGTCAAACACGGCGTCGTAGAACGCTAGACCCTCGGTGTTGGGCTCAGCCTCCTCGCCCGTGGGGAAGATGCGCGCCCAGTTCATGGACAGGCGGAAGCACTTGAAGCCCATCTCGCCCATGAGGGCGATGTCCTCGGCGTAGTGGTGGTAGAAGTCGGTGGCCGTGTGGCTGGGATAGTAGTAGCCATCAACCACCGCCACCTCCAGCCCTTCAGGAAGTCCCTCCTCGCAAACCGCATACACGGGAAGCGCGCCGGTTTCCCCTGTCGCGGTATTACGCCACGTTATCTGCCGTGACACCGTATGGCTACCGCTGGTCATGGCGTCCGAGGTGTTCGGTCCTTTGCCGCCCTCTTCCCAGCCGCCCTCATACTGGTTGGCGGCGGTGGCGCCACCCCACAGGAAACCTTCCGGAAATGCCATTGGGTACCTCCTCGATCGTGAAAACATCTTCATGAAACGGGAAGACGGGCTTCATGGCAGTCCCGGCTTCCCGTCAGATAATCAGTTAGGCGCTTGCACCCATGCGTTGATAGACCGTGATGAAGCGCTCGGCAAGGATACGGAAGCCCTCAGCGCTCATGAGCTGATCCTCCGCATGCAGCAAGATGATGCGAAACGGCAGCTCCTCGCCGCTGGCCTCTTGCTGAAGCAGTTTCATGTGAGCGTCGTGGCCTGCGTTGAACACCACGTTGCCCTCGTCGATAAGTTTCCGGGCGGCCTCAAAATCACCATTCTCGGCACAGGTTATCGCTTCGAGGTAGCAGCTGCGCGCGCTCCCCACCTGAGCGACGATAGAGAAGCACGTCATTTCAAACTGATCGATCGCTTCTTGTTTGATCTCTGACATGGCTATGCCCCCAGCAACTTTCGAGCCTGTTTGAGCACGGCCTCGCCGTTCATTGTCCCATACGCTGTCATATCAATCGGCTCCACCGGACAGTTCACTTGATTCTTCACCTTGTTGAGTTCAAAGCGAACCTGCGGTCCCAGCAGGATAACGTCGCTATCCGCATATTCCGCCGCTTGGTTGACAGGGTGCGCCTCGATGGTGCACACGAAACCGTCTTTTTCAGCCGCCTGTTGCATGCGCTGTACCAGCATGCTCGTCGAAGCGCCCGCGGCGCACATAAGTACGATATGTTTCATCCTACGCTCCCAACCTCATGGAAAATGATGGTGTGAATATGAAAATCCCTATGCGGCCGATTCCTCGAGAGCGGCCTGCTCCTCTCGCAACGCCTGGCGATCAGCCATAAGGGTGAAGGGGGTATACATGAGCACCGACACCGCCAAAACCGCAACCGAGATCACCAGGCACCCGATGCCGCCCTGCATGAATGCGATGACCGGCTGGGGAAGCACCCAGGGAAGCTGAATCGTGGGATTGAACGCAGCCCAAGACCGAGGGCGTAAAGCGCCTGGACCACGATGGCGCAGACCGGGATGTTCAGCACGAACGGGATGAAGTACGTGGGATTCAGCACGACCGGCAGACCGAACATGAGCGGCTCGGAGATATTGAAAAGCGACGGAACAAGCGCGATGCCGCGAATCGCCTTGAAGCGCTCGGACTTGGTGAAGAGCAGCGAGATGCTGATGCCCAGGGCGTTAGCCTGGCCACCGATGGCGGTGCCGAGCGCGACGACGGCCCAAGCGCCATAGGGCAGTGCCTCGCCCGCGATGATGGCCTCGGTGTTAGCAGCGCTGCAAGCCATGATTACCGGAGCGTAGAAGTTGAGCATCACGTTGGGGTGGACACCGAAGAACCAGAAGATCGACTGCAGCGAGCACACGATGATATAGGCCAAAGGAGAGGCACCGACCATCGTGACCGGCGTGCCGATCAAGGTGTTGATCATATCGAACAGGTTGCCCCACGGGGTGAAAGAAAGACCCCACTTGGCGAACCACACCGCAGTGAATAGCACGATGGCGGCAAACATCGGCGACAGCGAGTCTGCAACCATGGGCGGAACCATATCGGGGAGCTTGATTTCAAGCTTGCTCATCAAAATGGCTGTCACCTTCGGCACGATCAGGCCAAGCAGAATGGCGACGAAGATGCCGTTCGATCCCATGTACGACGTGTTGATGAAACTCGCCATGGGAATATCCTCGAACGATTGCTGCGGCATGAATGCCAAAAACACCGCGCCGCTCACGATGCCACCGGTATAACCGCTAAGGCCGCATACCTTACCCCACCTCAAACCGATGAAGAAGGAGATGTATATACCCATCATGTTCATGGTAACGGTGAGGATGGAGTTGCCGGTCGCCATGAGACCGCTCGAAACCACCCAATCGGAGAACCCCGGAATGGGGAAGTTGATGAGAATCGCGATAACCGAGACGCCAAGGGTCATGGGCAGCGTGCACATCATGCCGCCCATGAGGGCGTCGAGCATCTTGCTGTCAGCAACCTTGCTTGCCACAGGTGCGATTGTCTTATCCATTATGTTTTGGATCTTGTCGAATACCGCCATGTTTCAGCTCCAATCTTTGCAGTGAACTCTATCGATGCCCGTGTGCGGCATCTTCCCCTCTAGATAGCGCATCCACCTCTCTTCAAAATCACAACGACGTGCTTCAGGCAGTACGCCATTCAGCGTGAATTGGCGAGATTGCCCCAGCGGACGCTTACGTCAGGTCCGCGTACGTCACGAGCCCCACGTCCTGCTCTGCAAGCCATGCGGCGACATCAGGGTCGACAAGCATCGCGGCTTCCCGGATGCGGGCCTCGAGCATGGTCGAGTTATCTCGCAAGTACGCGTCGATATAACCTGGGTGAAACACCATGAGACGGCATATCCCTTCCGGTGTCGTTTCAAGCGCCTCTCGAAGCGCCGCAAAGGGATCCGCTTCATATGACGAGAAATCCTTGGGAACATAGGAAAGCACCGGCGTCGAGCGAAAGGTGACTGGCTCGCCCGGAACACCCATCGCGAAATAGGGCAGGCCGTGACGCTCGGCAACGATCTCAAGGCCGCGGAAGAACATGGGGCTTGCGACCGCATGTCCCTCGAAGTAATCGGGCTCACGCCCGACGAGCTCAAGGAATCGCCGATACTGCGCCTCGATTTCGATAATGACCTCGTCAAGCACCACGAAGTCCTCCCCAGCCCGCGCGGCGGCGCGATATGCTGAGCTCCGCTTGAAATTGCCATCATCGTCAACGATGCTCGAGATGAGCGAGGAATCGCTGAGGGGCCTACCTGTGCAGATATTGGTGTGCTGACCCAAGCAGAGATCCTTGATTTGCAGGCGCGCCAAACCGCTTTCTGCAAGCGGCATGTTGGTCATGACGCCCACCGAGCGAATGAGCCCCGCTTGGACCGCGGCCGCTATCCCGCAATTAACACCGTCGCTGTAACCTAAATCGTCGGCGCGCAGCAATAACCGCTTCATCCGATCCTCCTCAACCGATATCTCGTCGAGCTGCAAAGCAACGAAGCGATGCCCTGTGTAGAGCCGATGCCGTGTTCCGGCGGGGCGGCAAGCTTCGTCGTCTCTTCTTGCATTAAGTATGACGCCGGCTATATCCAAAATCGGTTACATGCTGTGCCACAAGGTTGCGAGATGGCTACGCGAGTTTCATAACGTGAAACTCCGCAGGAATACCGGCATGTTTGAGCTATAGTTTGGTCAAATGAGGCCCTCTTATTCGGGCCACTGAGCATAAAGGGGACAGCCATCATGGAAAAATCCATCTCGATGGGATCGGTTGCCGAACGGTTGCTTGACTACATCGACACCGCAATGCAGCACGACACCAACTACGAGATAGCGACCACGCTGGTGAAAAACTACAGCAAGCTGAGCGAGCTCTCGATTGGAGAAATCGCCGACATGTGCTTCGTCTCGAAGGCTTCAGTGTCGCGATTCTGCCGGTTTATGGGTTTCGCTGATTTCAAGGACCTGCGCAACCAGCTTGAACATGACATCCTCAAAACCGGGTTGTTTCCACATGCCTTTGTAGAACAGCTGTCAAACGACACGGAAGGCGCTCTGGCATCCTACCGGGAGGCGATCCTGCTCAATATCGAAACGACCATCTCGGCGGCAAACATCGCGAAACTGCCCGCCATTGTCGATGATTTGCACGACAGCGGGCATGTCGCGTTCTTCTCCCACCACTTCCTCTGGGACGTGGGCCGCTACTTCCAAAGCAGGCTCACCATCATGAACCGCCTCATCGAGCTTTACCTCGATTATTCATCGCAGCTCGCCTGCGCGCAATCGCTCACCAAATCCAGCCTCGCCATCATTTGCAGCATAGGGGGAACATACCCCATTCGTTATCCAGAAATCGTCAACGCACTCGCCGCCTCCGGCTGTCGTCTTCTCGCCATCACACAAAACACCTCAAGCGCCTACTGGAACCATGCCTCCTGCATACTGAGCTGCGGAGTGACCAACAACATCGACACGGGCAAGTTCGGTGCGCTTGCCGCCATCGACTTGATAGTCATGGAATACCTGAGGCGTTATGGAGCCGATTCCGGTACTGGCGAGTAATCTCGTCGGACCACCGACGCTCAGCAGGGCAAGCCGTTTTCTCTAATCACGTCATGATACCAGAAGAAGCTGTCCTTCCTGAAACGAGCGCATTGCTTCGCATCGGTTTCCGTGCGATCGACATACAGAAGGCCGTAGCGCTTAGTGAACCCCTGATGACTTGAGCATAGATCCATGAGGCTCCAAACGCAGTAGCCGAAGACGGGATAGCCTTCGCGAATGAGCTCCTCGACCTCGCCCAAATGTCGTGAAAGGTATTCGATGCGCACGGCATCATGCACCCTGTTCTCCTCGTCAAGTGACTCGGAAAGAGCCATGCCGTTCTCCGTGACGATCATCGGAAGCTGGTAGCGATCGTAGAGCTTGCGCATGCCCACGCGAAGCCCAAGGGGGTCGATGCCGTTCGACATCCACTCGGTCGGCGCGATCGCAGGGTTATCGCAGAGTTCGAAATCCCCGCCCGACCACGGAGGGAACCGGTCAAAGCGGATGGGCTCCGTGCGCTCATGCGCACAATTGCTGAAATAGTAGTTCACCCCAAGAAAATCGGGCCTCGTCGCGACCAGGATGTCGTGGTCCCCGCACTCAACAACAGGGTAGAAACCTTCGCGCTCCAGGTAATAGCGCGCATAAGGCGAGATGTCGCCGCGCACACTCAGGTCGAGCAGGTAGTTCTGCATCATCTCCTCGGCGTTCATGGCCGCAAGCACATCCGCCGAAGCGCTCGTCCGCGGGTTGACCACCTGCATGGCGACAACGGGGCCGATCTGCGCATCGGGGTCGATCTGTCGCAGGCACGCGATGGCGCGATGCTCGGCAAGAGCGACATGATAGCTCATCTGGTAGGCGTTCTTCTGCCGTTGGCGCGGATCGGTTTCGGTGTCACCCGTGTTGCTGGGCGCGGAGGTCGCAATTAGCTGTTCATTCACGGTAACCCAGCGCTTGACGCGCCCCTTGAAGTGCGTGAAGCAGATTTCGGCATAGCGCACATAGAAGTCGATCATCTTACGGCTCTTCCAGCCGCCGAAGGCCTCGACCAACGCACTCGGACATTCGAAGTGATACAGGGTGACCAAGGGCTCGATCCCTCGCTCCAGCAGGTAGTCAATCAGCTGGTCATAAAACGCCAAGCCCTCAGGATTGGGATCCCCCGAGGCATCGGGCATGATGCGGCTCCAAGCGAAACCCATCCGGTAGACCTTGATGCCGAGCTCGGCCATGAGGTCGACATCCTCACGCCAGTGATGATAGTGGTCCGAGGCGATCTTGTTATCGGCGATGCCGGGACGCCCCGGGCCGCGATCGGTGGTTGCCGGACCTTTGCCTCCTTCATCATACCCACCCTCAACCTGAAAAGCGCTGGTGGAAGCACCCCAGAGGAAACCTTCGGGAAACCGGTGCTGAGTCATGAGTTCAACCTCTCGTCACGGATGTCACTTCTTGCAACTCCCGTTATAACGGATGTTCGAACCAAAGCCTGTTACTCATTCCCGGGCAATGTTTCACGATTTGAAAACGGCCGTGCCATCATGCACCGCAAACTCTAAAGAACATGCCGTCGCGAAGGCCAAGCCTCATGCCCGCCACCGTCACGTGCCGGCGCCGCACACCGCCAAGCCGCTACTCCCCGTCGCGGAAGGTCAGGAGGTCGCGGTAGTCCGTGTCGCGCGTGCTGCCCGTCTTCGAGAACGGGTTCACCGAAGCAGGACACCTCATCCTCAAGATCTACCTCCTCGACGAAACCAAGGTCGATTTAGGAGACGCAACGTTACTACAGCGCAGGGAAAACGGCCCGCCGAATAAAATCGGATCGATCCCCCGTCTTTCGGTCGATTGCCACCACCATGGATGCCGGAAAGCGCACGGTAACTGCAACAAGCGGCTCATCAGCAACAACGCCAGGCCTGACATGGATGCGCTCAAGACGACCCGTCCAAGTCTCTTGCTCAAACTCTACGCTCTCGCGCTCGATATCTTCGTCTGTCAGGACCGATCCATCAGCTAGTTTGTACTCAGTCATTATCTAGAACCTCCCTCTCAGACAAACCATGCTTGAGAGCATTGCGGTGGACAATTGCCATGGAAGTATCCTCTCCTCCAGGCAGAGTTTGTCATACTCATTGCATGACAAACTCTGCCTTGATACGTTCCCCACCCCATGCTCATCGGCAAAGCTCAAGGCCATAAGCGAAATAAGCTTCTAACACCGAACAATTCCTACCGCTACCCATCAGACCTCTCCAGCAACATCCGTAAGTCATCGATGGGCGGCAGAGCATCGAGCAACTCTCGTGGCATATCCTTCGACGTCTTATAGGTGGCCACACCCATGGGTTTTGTGAAGTCTTGGATCACATAGTCAACAAATCCCTTGTCCATGTCTTTGCAAAGCACAAGGCCTATGGAGGGATTCTCGTGCTCGCGACGCTCAAAGTCGTCCAGGATGCATAGATAGCCAGAGAGCTGGCCGAGATAGGCCGGCTTGAAGGGGCCGCTCTTGAGCTCGACTGCAACTAAACAGTTGAGGTCGCGGTTGAAGAACAGGAGGTCGATGTACTGATCGATGCCAAAGGCGTCGAGATGGTACTGGTTTCCCACAAACGCGAAGGCTCGACCGAACGTCATGATGAACTGCTTGATATTCTGCACGATGCCTTGCTCTAACACGCGCTCGTCGACATCCTCCGCATCGCGCACCCCGAGTTCCTCAACATTGATAAAGTCGAGCAGATACTCGTCCTTGAACGTGGCGATAGCGCGCAGCGCCTGCTGACCCTTTGGCAGCGTTGAGAGGAAGTTGTTGGAGACCTCTCCTTGATGATGAAAGTCGTCCGCCTTCAGCGAGCGTTTGAGCGCCTCCACACTTAAGTGCTCAAATGCGCACTTGTGAATGTAGAAGAGCCGCTCGTCAAGGGTCTTAGCACCTGCAAGGATATACCGATGATGGGTAAACCCAATCGCTAAAAAATCATCGAGAGAACATGTGTTTGAATTCGGCACTTGCAAGTGACGAATTTGCAGAAGGCCACCGTCTGAAGATTCGTCACTCACGAGTGACGAATCGAGAAACGCCTGTTCATCGCCCGGAGCAGACCAAGCTTCAAAGAAGATTCGCATATATTTGAGACTTGTTGTGGAGAAGCCCCTGAGTCCTGGCAGCTCCTTCCGCAATTGTTCGCTGATGGTTTTGAGCGCGTTGGTTCCCCACGTGCCATTGCGCGTGTTGGCGGAGACGTAGCCTCCCACGGCGAAATAGAGCTGCAGCTGCTGAGCGTTGGCGCTCTTCGCCGCAGCATACTGCGCACGCAATATCGCCGTCTTGATGGTCTGAACTTCCTCACGATAGCCCGTAATCTCTGACATCATGGCGTCCTCCTCTTCTTACGAACTTGTGTTCCATGACGCGTTCTATGCTATCGACGCGTGCGGACACAAAATTGCGCGTACCATAGAGGCGTTTTCTGCTTCGCCTCGTTTGGGAGATGTATGTCCAAACCCTCATCCGCACTCGACGCCAGCTCTTGCGATGTTTACGCCGACTCCGCGCGCCACCCTCTCACGCGCACATGGTGCGTAGCTGCGCTCGCCCTCATCTGCTGCGCGCTCTGGGGCAGTGCGATCCCCTGCATCAAGATCGGCTACGAGCTTCTCGGCATCCAAAACGGCGACGTGCCATCGGAGTTTCTCTTCGCTGGCGTGCGCTTTATGCTTGCCGGCGCTATCGCACTTGCCGCTGCAGTCATAACAAGACGTCGCTTGCCTCGCGTCTCACGCACGGGATGGCCACTCGTTATCAGACTCTCGCTTGCCCAAACTATCGTGCAGTACGCCTTCTTTTATATCGGCGTTTCAAACGCTTCGGGTGTGCGCGGTTCAATCGTCAACGCTATGAACACGTTTCTCTGCGTGTTGATGGCAGCGCTCGTGTTCCGGCAAGAACGGCTCACTGCGCGCAAAGTCCTCGGCTGCGCTATAGGTTTTGCCGGAGTCGTTATCGTCAACCTCACCGGTGGCGATAGCGGCGGCGCCGTCACGCTCACAGGCGAGGGCTTCATCCTTATTGCCGCTGTCTCCTACGCTGTCTCGTCTGCCCTCATCCACACCTACTCCCAGCGCGAGGACCCCGTGGCGCTCAGCGGCTACCAGTTTATCAGCCCTAGTCATCGCGCAAAGCCCTTTCGGCAGCACACGGTGCAGCCGAGTCACCGTAGGCCGGGGCGGAGGGGGCTGAGTTTCCCACTGAGCGACTCTGCTTGCAGCTGGAGCGAAAGGGGGAAACTCGGCCCCTCCCGCCCCGGCCGGACAGCTCAATCTACACCGTGTGCTGCGGCAGGTCCTGCAGGGCGATGACGTCCATGCCCATGTCGTTGGCGCTGCCATGACCCTGCTGGTCCTCGCGCACGGCCTCGATGGCGCTCACGTACGTGTTGGCGGCAGACATCGCCGTCACGCAGGTCACGCCGCGGCGCACGGCCTCGGTACGCAGCAGGTAGCCATCGCCACGCGAGCCCGGACCGTACGGCGTGTTGATGATTACCGCAATCTTGCCATCGGCGATGAGGTCGCCGATGTTGGGGCACTCGCCGTCGTGCGGGCCGCTGATCTTCTCCACGACTTCGCACGTCACGTTGCCGCCGCGCAGCACGCGCGCCGTACCCTCGGTGGAGCAGATGTCAAAGCCCAGGTAGCGCAGGATGCGGGCGACCGAAAGGATATGGCGCTTGTCGCGGTCGCACACGCTGATGAATACCTTGCCGGCACTGGGGTCGGGCAGCTTGTAGTCGATCGCCAGCTGCGTCTTGGCGTATGCCTCGGGATAGCTCTTGGCGATACCCATGACCTCGCCCGTCGACTTCATCTCGGGCCCCAGGATAACGTCGGCGCCCGGGAAACGACCCCAGGGCATAACGGCTTCCTTCATGCAGAACCAATCGAGCTGACGCTCGTCGCTCGGCAGGCCCAGGCTCGCGATGGAATCGCCCGCCATGATACGCGCCGCGCACTTGGCCAGCGGCACGCCGGTGGCCTTGGAGATAAACGGCACGGTACGGCTTGCGCGCGGGTTGGCCTCGATCACGTAGACGGTCTCGCCCTTGATGGCATACTGCACATTGACCAGGCCGCGTACGCCCAGCGCCATCGCGATGCGGCGCGTGGTCTCACGGAGCTTCGCCTGCAGGCTCTCGCTAAAGCTGAACGGCGGGATGCAGGTCGCGGAGTCGCCTGAGTGAATACCGGCCTCCTCGATATGCTCCAGAATACCGCCGATGTAGACCTCTTCGCCATCGCACAGGGCGTCGACGTCCGACTCGATTGCACCCTCCAGGAAGCGGTCCAGATACACCGGGTAGTCGGGGCTAATGCGCGCGGCCTCGGCCATGTAATCGCGCAGATGCTCGGCATCGTAGGCGATCATCATGCCGCGGCCGCCCAGCACGTAGCTCGGACGCACCAGCAGCGGGTAGCCGATGTGCGCGGCCACGGCCTCGGCCTCCTCAAACGAGGTTGCCTGGCCCGCCGGCGGATACATAATGCCCAGCTTGTCGAGCAGGGCGGCAAAGCGCTCGCGGTCCTCGGCAAAGTCGATGGCGTCGGGCTTAGTACCCATGATGTTCACGCCGCTCTCCTCGAGCATGCGCGCCAGCTTAAGCGGGGTCTGGCCACCGAGCGTCACCACGACGCCGTCGGGACGCTCAACGTCAATGACGTCCATGACGTCCTCGTAGGTGAGCGGCTCAAAATACAGGCGGTCGGACGTGTCGTAGTCGGTCGAAACGGTCTCGGGATTGCAGTTGACCATGATGGTCTCAAAGCCGCGGGCCGCCAGCGCGTAGCTCGCGTGCACGCAGCAGTAATCGAACTCGATACCCTGGCCAATGCGGTTGGGGCCGGCGCCCAGGATCATCGCCTTGGGCTTGCCCGCCGGCGTGGTCTCGTCGGGAGCCACGCACTTCTTGGCATCCGGGCTTGTGCGGTAGATGTTCTCGTACGTCTTGTAGTGGTACTCCGTGGCGCTCGAGAACTCCGCAGCGCAGGTATCGACCGTCTTCATGCTGGGGACCACGCCCAAGCCCTTGCGGTAGGCGCGCACAAAGCGCTCGTCCGAGCCGGTCAGCGCGGCGATCTCGGCGTCGCTCGTGCCATACTGCTTGAGCAGGCGCATCGCGTCGGCGTCGATATCCTCCACACGCAGGCCGCGGATGCTTTCCTGGACCTGCACCATGTCGTTGATGCGGTTGAGGTACCACGGATCGATACCGCAGATGGCATGGATGCGGGCGATGTCCCAGCCACGACGTAGGGCCTCGACCACAAAGAAGATGCGGTGCTCAGTCGGGGTGCCCACGGCCTGGGCGAGTTCATCATCGCTCAGTTTGTCAGCGCCCTCCTTGCCACCGGCGCAAATGCCCTGGTGTCCATCCTCCAGCGAGCGCATAGCCTTGCCAAAGGCCTCCTCAAAGGTGCGGCCGATCGCCATAATCTCGCCCACGGCCTTCATGCGCGTGGTGAGCGTGGGGTCGGTACCCTTGAACTTCTCAAAGGCAAAGCGCGGCACCTTGACCACACAGTAGTCGATCGTGGGCTCAAAGCAGGCGGGCGTAGCCTTGGTGATGTCGTTGACGATCTCGTCGAGCGTATAGCCCACGGCCAGACGCGCGGCGGCCTTGGCAATGGGGAAACCCGTGGCCTTGGAGGCCAGCGCGGACGAGCGGCTCACGCGCGGGTTCATCTCGATGACGATCAGGCGGCCGGTGTTGGGGTTCACGGCAAACTGCACGTTGGAGCCACCGGTCTCGACGCCGATCTTCTCAAGAATGGCGAGCGAGGCCACGCGCATGCGCTGATACTCAAGGTCGGAGAGCGTCTGCGCCGGCGCCACGGTGATGGAGTCGCCGGTATGCACGCCCATGGGGTCGAGGTTCTCGATGGAGCACACGATGATGCCGTTGCCGGCGTGGTCACGCATGACCTCCATCTCGTACTCTTTCCAGCCCTCGATGGACTCCTCGACCAGCACCTCGTGGGCGGGCGAGAGCTCCAGGCCCTGGCTCACGATGGAGACGAGCTCCTCGTGGGTGTGAGCGATGCCGCCGCCGGCGCCGCCGAGGGTAAAGCTCGGGCGCAGTACGCAGGGATAGCCCACGCGCTCGGCGATAGCCTCGGCGTCGGCCACGCTGTAGGCATAGCCCGAGCGCGCGACCTCCAGACCGATCTCGGCCATGGCCTCGTTAAAGAGTTTGCGGTCCTCGCCACGCTCGATGGCGGCAAGGTCGCAGCCGATCATCTCGACGCCGTACTTGTCCAGCGTGCCGTCCTTTGCCAGCTCGACAGCGGCGTTCAGACCGGTCTGGCCACCCAGCGTGGGCAGCAGCGCGTCCGGATGCTCTTTCTTGATTACGCGCTCGATAAACTCGGCGGTGATGGGCTCGACATAGGTGCGGTCGGCCAAGCCCGGGTCGGTCATGATGGTCGCCGGGTTGGAGTTGACCAGGATGACCTCAAAGCCATCCTCCTTGAGCACCTTGCAGGCCTGGGCGCCGGAGTAGTCGAACTCGCAGGCCTGGCCAATAACGATGGGGCCCGAACCAATAACGAGGATGCGCTTGATGTCAGTACGTTTAGGCATGTTAGTTCTCCTCGGTCGCAGCGTTCTCGGACTCGGCGAAATTCCAGCCGGCGAGGCGATCCTTCGCGGTGTCGATGTCCAGGTAGTTCTCCTCGCCGTCCATGAGTCGCGTAAAGGCGGTAAAGAGATAGTGGGCATCGGTGGGGCCGGGCGAAGCCTCGGGGTGGTACTGGACCGAGAAACACGGGGCGTCGAGCAGCTGGATGCCCTCGGTGGTGCCGTCGTTGAGGTTCACATGTGTCAGGCGAATGCGACCAAAGCGCTCGTTCATCACGACCGGCGCGACGCCGCGACGCACCCAGGCGCGCAGGTCGCCGTCGGCCGCATGCTCGGTTTCGCCGCCGGAAAGCTCCGGAATCAGTTTGCCCAGACTGGGGAACAGCAGGCCAAAGCCGTGGTTTTGCGCGGTGATCTCCACGCGACGGCTCACCAGATTCATAACCGGCTGGTTACCGCCACGGTGACCGAATTTAAGCTTTTCCATTTGGGCGCCACAGGCCAAGCTGATCATCTGGTGACCCAGGCAAATACCAAAGACCGGCACCTTGCCGATCAGCTGCTGCACCTGCTCGTAGGTCTCCACCACGGCATCGGGGTCGCCGGGGCCGTTGGACAAAAAGACGCCATCAGGATTCATGTCGAGCACCTGCTGGGCGGGCGTATCCCACGGCACGACGGTGAGGTCGCAGCCGGCACGGACCAGGCCCTCCAGAATACCGCGCTTCACACCGCAGTCGTAGGCGACCACTTTGTGACGGGCAGGAGCGGCAGCCACAAGCGCAAAGCCATGCGTGGCAGGCAGGTCGGCGGCCACAAACTCGTGAGGCACGGGACAGCTCACGGTCTTGACCAGGTTCTCGCCCACCAGCGTGGGCGCTGCGTCCAGACGCTCGGCGAGCTCGTCGACGTCGAAGATCTCTGTCGAGATAATGCCCATCTTGGAACCATTGTCGCGCAGATGGCGCACCAGAGCGCGGGTGTCGACACCCTCGATAGCGACGATGCCGTGAGCGCGCAGGTACTCCGGCACGCTGACGGCCGAGCGCCAGTTAGAAGGCGTGGCGCACATGTCGCGAACGATCATGCCGCGCATAGCCGGAGCGCTCGCAGGGCGCACGGCGTCGC
Organism: uncultured Collinsella sp.; assembly: GCA_905199605.1. GTDB lineage: Bacteria > Actinomycetota > Coriobacteriia > Coriobacteriales > Coriobacteriaceae > Collinsella. The sequence continues at coordinate 66,278 of CAJKHC010000004.1, read as the reverse complement.
CGGGGAAGGCCGACTGGACATCGGTCTCGTCGATACCGTAATTGCCGATCTGCGGATAGGTCATGGTTACAATTTGGCCGGCATAACTCGGGTCGGTCATGACCTCAAAGTAGCCCTCAAGCGAGGTGTTGAAGCAGACTTCGCCGGTCGCGGTGCCCTCGGCGCCGCATGCACGTCCATAAAAAATGGTCCCATCCTCAAGATACAGGATACAGGGACCGCAGGTGCCCTTGCTGGTTTTGGCCAGCATACGCTGGCAAAGCTCGCTGGGCGCGAAGGTGCGGGCGGCAGCGCCCGCGGTATGGTTGTTCGCCATAATTCTCCTTCCCGGTCTCACAGGACCGGCTTAAAGGTGTGTAGTTAGGCCTCGCGGTATTGTAACCGCAAGCATGCCTCATGGCGTTAATTTCATCGAAATGTTTACGAAATGATAATTATGACTTTCTATGCATAATGATTATTTAATCCCCGTCCCAGAAAAATTATCCCGCGTGGGCTTGTGGCTCACGCGGGATAATGGCCTCTTACTTTTGCTTGTCCTGTTCCAGCAGATCGGACGGTGAGCGATCGGGCTTGCCGCCGCGGAAAATCTCGCGGCCATGCAGACGATGCTCCAGGTCACGTTCGGCCTTTTCCTCGTCAATCTTGGTCTGGCTCACCACCGGGTCCTCGATCAGCGACGAAACCGAGTTCACCTGTTTTTGAATGCGCTCGGCAATGGTGTCGTCCATGCTCACGATATGCATCTTCCAGTCGATGTTCGTGGCAGTCGATGAGCTCTTGGTCCACACAAACGTCAAAATGGCGCTCTGATGACCCCGCGCGGGAAACATGCCAAAGAAGGAATCGTGTTGAATGTTGCTATCCTCGTCGATATAGGCATGCACGTTATACACCACGCGGTCGATCTTATCGTTGAGCAGCGCGTTGGTCGCAAGCGCCGCGGCCTGGATCTGACCATTGGACAGCAGTTCGAGCTCATTGGCAGACGACGTATCCAGCACCGTTACCTCGACCGTGCCCGTACGCTCATCGGCCTCATCGACAGAAAAATCGAGCGGAAACTGCGTAAAGCCGTTGCCCCACTCAAGGCCGCCCTTCAGCGCCGTCGAAACGGTATCCACCGAAACGCTCTCGGACAGGTTGGCGGTGTTCAGGCGTCGCATCACGCCGTAGCCAATCTGCATGCCCACAATCAGCACCAAGATGCCAATGACCACGGCCATGGCAGTCTTCGTAATGGTATGGCTCACCTGCGAGCCCGAAGGGTCGTCCTCGGACAGCGGGTCGATATGTTTTGCCTGGCTCGCGCGGTCCTCGCTGCGCAGCTGCGCTAGCGCCGCTTTGTCACCGCGCTTGGCCGCAGCCTCCTTCTCACGCATGCGCTCGGTTCGCTTTTTGGCAAGCGTGGGATCCAAGACACCGGATGCATCGATTTCGGAGAATAACTCCGTCACTTCTTCCGGAGTCAAAGGGTTCTTGTCAGCCATAAACTTCCTGTCATATCAATCAGTCGAGCTCGTGCGCACGCGCACCTTCGAACTGCATTCGATAGTAACGGGCATAAGTGCCGCCACGGGCGAGAAGCACCTCGTGCGTGCCACGCTCCACAACGCGACCATGCTCAACGGTCGCAATCTCATCGGCATGCTTAATGGTCGAAAGACGGTGGGCGATGATAATCGTGGTGCGGCCGCGTGCCAGCTCTTCGAGCGACTCCTGCACCGCCTCCTCGCTCTCGTTATCCAAAGCACTCGTCGCCTCGTCCAAAATCAGGATCTTGGGGTTCTTGAGAAACACTCGCGCGATGGCAACACGCTGCTTCTGTCCGCCCGAAAGACGGCTGCCGCGCTCGCCCACGACCGTGTCATAGCCCTGTGGAAGCGACTCGATAAAGGCATCGATGTTGGCGCGACGGGCGGCCTCGGCGATCTCTTCTGCCGTAGCGCCCGGCTTGCCGTAGGCGATGTTCTCGCCGATTGTTCCGTCAAACAGATAGACATCCTGCTGCACCAGGCCGATGGCGCGACGCAGGCTCTGCTGCGTCACATCGCGCACGTCCTGGCCGTCGATGCTAATGGATCCGGCAGCCACGTCATAAAAGCGCGGCAGCAGCGAACAGGTCGTGGACTTGCCGCCGCCCGAAGGGCCAACCAAAGCGATGGTCTGTCCGGGCTTGATGGACAGATTCATATGGTCGATAACGGGACGCTCTTCGGCATCGCCCTCGCCCAGCTCAACGTCCTCGTAGTTAAAGCACACGTCGTGATACTCCACGGCGCCGGCAGTCACCTGCAGATCCGTAGCGCCCGGCTTGTCCTGGATATCCGGCGCGGTCGAGAGCACCTCGTCCATGCGCTTAAAGCCGGCGATGGCCTTCTGATACGTTTCGGCCGAATTGACGAGTGTCTCGAGCGGCGTGCAGAACAGCGAAATATAGAGTGCAAAGGTCGCCATATCGACCGCCTGCAGCTGTCCCTGGGCGACCAGCCAGCCGCCCAGCAGCACCACGATCACATAGAGCACACCCGAGAGCAGGCCATACGTCGCGGTATAGACGCCCATGGCGTGATACATGTTCTCCTTGGACGAAAGATAGCGATTGTTGGAGGCGCGGAACTTGAAGCGTTCGGTCTCCTCATTGGCAAAACTCTTGACCACGCGCATGCCCGCCAGCGAATCCTGCAGCTGCGCATTGATGCCGCTGATCTTTTTGCGGTTGTCGCTAAAGACCTCGCGCATGCGCATGTTCTGCCAAAACATGATGACCGCAAACGCTGCTGTCACCACAGCCATGGCAAGCGCCAGCACCGGGGCGATGGTAAAGAGGATCACAAACGAGCCGATAATCTCGATGCCGCAGATGATGATCCACTCGGGCACGTGATGCGCCGCCTCGCAGATATCGAACAGGTCGTTGACCACGCGGCTCATCATGTCGCCCGAGCTGTTACGGTCGAAGTACGCAAAGCTAAAGCGCTCGTACTGGTCAAACAGGTCCTCGCGCATCTTGGACTCCATGCGCGCGCCCATCACGTGGCCCCAGTAGCTCACAAAGTAGCGGCAGGCGCAACGGATGATATACATCAGCACCAAACCCACCGCGATCATACCGAGCGCCTGCATAATGGCAGCCTGACCCTGGGTAAACAACCCGCCGGTCAGATTGCGCAGAATAATAGGAAACGCAAGGTCAATGGCAGCAAGCACCAGAGCGCAAACAGTATCGGCAACAAAAAGCCCCATCTGGGGCTTGTAGTAAGAAAGAAACCTCTTCAGCATAATCACCTTACGCGGTTTTACCAAACCGCGTTTCGTCTCGACGCTGCAAGCGCCCCATTTAGACAATCTGGCCTTCAATCGTCGGTCGCGTATATCCATACGCTTCCCTCCTCTTTTAGACCACCTTGTCTCAAATGGAGCACTTTCGCTGACTTACACAAACCTGCGGGATCATCCCCGCTCGTTACAACTCTGCCCCGCCTAGTCGGTGAGCGATACTGTCGCAGGCAAGAGCGCCCACGACGGTCTTGGCGTCTTCGATCTTGCCGTCGAGCACGGCGTCGATCAGCTCGTGCAGCGGCACCAGGTCAACGTTGACAAACTCGTCATCGTCGGGGTTGGGCGCATCAAACTCCAGCTTGGTAGCCAAGTAGATGTGAATGATCTCGTCGCAAAAACCGCAGGACGTGACAATCGACGTCAAAAAGCGAATGCGACCGGCCCTAAAGCCCGTCTCCTCGTGTAGCTCGCGCTTAGCGCAATCGAGTGGGTCCTCGCCCGGGTCGAGCTTGCCGGCGGGAATCTCGACCGTCACGCGGTCGATGGCGGTGCGGTACTGACGCACCAGTACGATCTTGCCGCTCTCGGTCAGCGCCACAACGGCCGCCGCACCCGGATGGCGAACGATATCGCGGGCGCTGCGGCGACCGTTGGGCAGCTCAACCTCAAGACGGTGGACGTCGAGGATCTTGCCCTTCCAGGCGCACTCCTCCGAAAGAATCTTCTCGTGCAGCTCGGCATCGTGTGGGTCGTCATCGCCCAGCACCAGCGCCGGCTCGTCAGCGACCTCGCCGCCAGGCTCGCCCTCGGCGTGCCCATACATGCGGCTGTCCTCTTCAACGATCTGCGCATCCACGAGCTCTTCGTTCTTCTCGTCCATCCGTCTCATTCCTCTCGGATTTTAGGCATCCCAGGCGTCGCGGCCGCGCAGCGCGCGCAGGCCAATATCGTGACGCAGAGTCTTGCCCTCAAAATCAATCTTCTCGCAGGCCTCGTAGGCAAGGTTGCGAGCGTTCTCGAACGTGTCGCCCAGCGCGGTCACGGCGAGCACGCGGCCACCATTGGTCACGAGCTGGCCGTCCACCATGGCAGTGCCCGCGTGGTACACGGTCACGTTCTCCATGGCCTCGGCGTCGGCGATACCGGTGATGACCTTGCCCTTCTCGTAGCTGCCGGGATAGCCCGCGCTCGTCAGGACAACGGCCACAGCCCACTCGTCACGCCAGTCGAGCTCAATCTGATCGAGCTCGCAGTTGGCACAAGCCAGCATGACCTCAACCAGGTCGTTCTTAAGGCGCGGCAGCACGACCTGCGTCTCGGGGTCGCCAAAGCGGGCATTGAACTCCAGCACCTTGGGGCCGGCAGGCGTGAGCATAAAGCCGCCATACAGGCAGCCGCGGTAGTCGATGCCCTCGGCAGCGAGCTCGGCCACGGTCTGCTCCATGACCTTCACCATGGTGGCGTGCTCCTCGTCGGTCACGATGGGCACCGGGCTGTAGACGCCCATGCCACCGGTGTTGGGGCCCTTGTCGCCCTCGAGCGCGCGCTTGTGGTCCTGCGAGGTGGCCATGGGGCGCACGGTCTTGCCGTCGGTAAAGGCAAGCAGCGAGCACTCGGGGCCGGTCAGCATCTCCTCGATAACCACGGTGTTGCCGGCATCGCCAAAGGTGCCGCCAAAGCACTCTCGCACGGCCTCCTCGGCCTGCTCAAGTTCGGTCGCCACGATAACGCCCTTGCCCGCGGCAAGGCCGTCGGCCTTGACGACCAGCGGGGCGCCCTGCTCGCGCACGTAGGCGAGAGCCGAAGCCTCGTCGGTAAACGAACCATAGGCTGCCGTCGGAATGCCCGCACGCTCCATGAGCTGCTTGGAGAACAGCTTGGAGCCCTCCATCTGGGCGCCCTCGGCACCCGGGCCAAAGCAGGGAATACCCGCCGCGCGCACGGCGTCGGCCACGCCCGCCACGAGCGGAGCCTCGGGGCCAATTACCACGAGTCCGCATCCGTGGCTCTGAGCAAACGCCGCCACGGCCGCAGGATCGCAGTCGTCGAGAACAACGTTCTCGCCGCAGCTCGCGGTGCCGCCGTTACCCGGCGCAATGTAGAGCTTGCCGGCGCGCGGTGATGCTGCGAGCTTTGCTGCCAAAGCATGCTCGCGGCCGCCGCTGCCCAACAACAGGATGTCGATGGTTTGAGTGTCCGCCTTCAAGGGTGCCTCCTCTATGGATGAATGGCCCGCTCCGCGCGAGCCCTTTGCAAGCAAATATACCCCTCGGCCGCCCACTTGGGCTGCAAAGGGGTATATCGCAATAACCAAATGGTCCCGATTACTTCCAGAATCGGTTGATGATCTGCTCGCGACCAGCGCCAACGCCAATAAACGTCACGCGGGTGTGTGCTAGATCCTCGATAAACGCCACGTAGTCCTGGGCCTCCTGCGGCAGCTCGTCAAAGCTGCGGCAGCCGGTGATGTCGCACTTCCAGCCGGGGAGCTCCTCGTAGATGGGCTTGGCATGCTCAAAGCGCACCTGATGCTCGGGCACGCTGATGTAGCGCTCGCCATCGACGTCGTAGGCCACGCACACCTTGATGGTGTCGAAGGCCGAAAGCACGTCGAGCTTGGTCACGGCGATGTCGGTGAGGCCGTTGACGCGCGAGGCATAGTTGGCGATGGGGCCGTCAAACCAGCCGCAACGACGACGGCGACCGGTGGTCACGCCGTACTCATAGCCCTCCTCGGTCAGCGTGTGACCGGCCTCGGACTCATAGGAAAGCTCGGTGGGCATGGGGCCCGAACCGACGCGGGTGATATAGGCCTTCATGACACCCAGCACGCGGTCGACGTTCTTCATGCCCACGCCGGAGCCGGTGATGGCACCGCCGGCGGTGCAGTTGGAAGACGTCACGTACGGATAGGTGCCGTGGTCGATGTCGAGCAGCGTCGCCTGGGCGCCCTCAAACAGCAGGTCCTTACCCTCATCGATCATGTTGTTGAGCAGCAGGCTCGTCTCGGTGATGTAGGGGCGCAGGCGCTCGGCCATCGGCAGGTACTCGTCGCAAATCTGGTCCACGGTGTAGGTGGGCAGGTTGTAGATGAGCTCAAGCTCGGGGTTCACGCGGGCGAGAGCGGTCTCCAGCTTGTCGCGGAACAGCGCCTCGTCCAGCATATCCTGCATGCGCAGGCCAATGCGGGCCATCTTGTCCTGATAGCACGGACCGATACCGCGCTTGGTGGTGCCGATGTTCTTCTTGCCGAGCTTCTGCTCAAAGGCGCCATCCAGGTCGATGTGGTACGGCATGATGACATGCGCGTTGCCGCTAATCTTGAGGTTCTTGGTGGTGATGCCGTCGGCCTCGAACATGTCGATCTCCTCAAGGACAACCTTGGGGTTGACGACGCAGCCGTTACCGATCACCGACACATGGTCGGAATACATGATGCCGGAGGGCACCTGGTGCAGGCCGTACTTCTTGCCGTTGACGACGATGGTGTGGCCGGCGTTGTTGCCGCCCGAGTAGCGCACGACGGCATCGAAGTCGCCGGCGACCAGGTCGCAGATCTTACCCTTGCCCTCATCGCCCCACTGGGCACCGACCAAAACGGTTGACGGCATGTTTACTCCTTACATTCATGGACTGTCTACGCGCCACGCCGGCACGCAGAAGCACAAAACATTCCCAGTATACCCGTGCAACGGGCGCCTGTCCTACTCCTCGGCATGTGCCCCATCAAGCTCATAGAACTTGGTGGATGCCGGCAGGAACATCAGGTCGACGTCGCCGATCGGGCCCGAACGGTTCTTGGCCACGACGATACGCGTAACGCCCTCGTCGGGTCGATCGTCGCGCGAGGCCTCGGCCTCGTCGGCGGAGCGGTCCAAGAACATAACGATATCGGCGTCCTGCTCGATGGAGCCCGATTCACGAAGGTCGGAAAGCTGCGGGCGCTTGCCGGTACGGGATTCGACCTGACGCGAGAGCTGCGACAGCGCGATGAGCGGGATCTTGAGCTCCTTGGCCATGATCTTCAGACCACGCGACATCTCGGAGACCTCGACGGTACGGCTCTCGGAGCGGCGTCCCGGCGGAGGACTCACCAGCTGCAGGTAGTCCAGGATGATGATGGCCTTCTCCTTGTTGTGGAGCATGCGGCGGCTCTTGGCGCGAATCTCGGTCACTGTGGTGCCAGGCGTATCGTCAATCAGAATATCGAGCTTGGACAAGGTCTGCGTGGCCTCGTTGATATTTGCCCACTGCTCGGGGCTAATGCGGCCCATGCGGAAGTCACTGATCGAGATCATGGCGTAGGCGCAAATCAGACGCTGGGCAATTTCCTTGCCCGACATCTCCAGAGAGAAGAAGCCAACGGTATAACCGGCAGCGGCAGCGTTGAGCGCCAGATTCAGGGCGAACGACGTCTTACCCACGGCAGGGCGGGCGCCGATGATGATGAGCTGGCCCTCGCGAAAACCCATGAGCATGCGGTCGAGTGACGGGAAGCCCGTGGGCACGCCCGCAGCCTGGCCGCCGGCCTGGCACACTTCCTCGGCCTCGTTATAGGCCTCGACCATAAACTCGGTCAGCGTCTTGTAGCTCGACTTGACCTCGCGTGCCGTGACCTTGAGCAGCTTGCTCTCGGCCAGCTCCACGACCTCTTTGGTGTCGGTGGGGGCGTTATATGCCAGCGCGTTGATCTCGTTGGTGGCGCCGATCAGCTCACGCAGCATCGAATCGCGGCGAACGATAGCGGCATGGTGCTGCCAGTTGACGAGCGACAGGGTCTGACCCATCAACTCCAAAATGTAGGCCTCGCCGCCCACGGCATCAAGCTTGTTGATGCTTCGCAGGTAATCGATCAGCGAGATGGAGTCGATGGGAATGCGGCTGTTGTACATATCGACCATCGCGGTATAGATGGTCTTATGAATGGGCCGGTAGAAGTCATCGGGCTGCAGCTCGACCTGGGCCTCTTCGACCACCTCGGGCGATAGCAGCATAGCGGCCAGTACATTGGCCTCTGCATCTTGGTTTTGGGGAAGACCCAACTTGGAGCCGCGGTCCTCAACCGTCAGCCCGGTCTCCCTATCGTCGTATGCCATGAGCATCCTCATTCATATCGCTTGCGAGCATCCATAGTATCAGCCACAGCTTTAAATCGAGGCGCGCCTTAACAATCATCACCGAACCAAACGGGCGAACGGTCCCTTATGTACGTTGTGTTAGACGGGACTGCGGACGATTTCTTGGACCGTTACGCGGCCCTTCCCAGCGCGGCGCGGAACTCGGCCGGCGTGCGGCCGCCGAGCGCATCGCTGCGCCTCTCCGTATTGTATCGGCCGATCCAGCCCCCCGAGCTCCTCGATGAAGCGAGCAGGGGTCCAGCCCGACCAGTCCCTGCCGTGCCAGAACTCCCTCTTGAGCAGGCCGAAGAAGCCCTCCATCGCCGCGTTGTCCGGGCTGCAGCCCTTGGCGGACATGCTCCTGGCGAGGCCGTGCCCCTCGCAGATCGAGATCCAGCCGGGCCAGCGGTAGTGGCCGCCGCGGTCGGAGTGGATGACGGGGCGCTCGCCGGGCGCAAGCAGCGCGCAGGCGTCCTCGAGCGTCGAGTTGGCGAGCGCGGCGTCCGGTCTCTCGCCGGCCCTCCACGCCACGACCGAGGAGTCGAAGCAGTCCCTGATGGCCGACAGGTAGACCTTCCTGCCGGAGGGCAGCCTGAACTCGGTGATGTCGGTGAGCCACAGGAAGTTCGGCAGGGCCGAGCGGAAGTCGCGGCGCACGAGGTTCGGCGGGGCCGGCGTCGGCTCGCCCGCATAGGAGCTGTAGGGCCTCCTCTTCCTCCTCATCCACCTGGGGACCAGGCCCTCCTCGCGCATGATGCGGAGGACGACCTTCTCCGAGGCGCGCACGGGCTCGTCGAGCTCGCGCAGGCGCGCCGTCACGAAGCGGTACCCCCGCGCCCCCTCGCCGTCCTCGGTGAAGATCCTGCGCACGAGCGCGCGCAGGGGCGCGCGCCGGTCGGGCCTCGCGATCGCGCGGCGCTGGTACTCATAGGAGCTCTTTGATATCCCCAAGGAACTCGTGAGTTCTCTCAAGGACCACTTCCCGCACGGCCTCAGGCGGTCTATCACCAGGGTCTTCTCCCTGTTCGACATCCCGTCGAGGCTCGCGGCTTTTAAAACGTCCTGCACCGCCCTCAGCACCGCGTTCTCGAGCCTGAGCCGCTCGATCAGGGCGTCCTTGTCCTCCGGGTCGATGTCGGGGTAGTCGGGGCCGTCCCCGACGAGTCGCGGCAGGTCCATTCCTCCACCGGCCCTTCCCGCGGGCTTGCGCACGTCCCTGATCCAGCGCCAGACGGACGTCTTGCCGGGCCCGCCGAGTATCTCGGTTATCTCCATGACGGTGAGCCCGGCGCCGCGAAGCGCCCTGGCCCTCTCCACCATTCTCCTACTGTATGCCATGCGGACTCCGTTCCGGACCTCAACGGTCCAACTATTTTGTCCGCAGTCCCGACCGCTTTGGATACTGGGACTTTTCCTATAATCTTTCTTGCTTAGATAGCAGGCGAAAGCGAAGGAGCTCCTATGGTCACCAAGGATGATGCGTGTTGGATAATCGGCCTTTCCGCAGGTGCGGGCATTGGCGTATACCTTGATGGCGGCTGGGGCATCGATGCGCTTGTCGGGCGTGAGACCAGGGCTCATAACGACATCGACCTGTTCGTTCAGCGCGGGGATTACCAAAGGTTCGTGGATCTAATTGCTGATGAGGGGTTTTCCGAGGTGGCTGCATCTTTCACCACCGAAGATCACACGGTGTGGCAAGACGAGGCGGGGCGCATCGTCGACCTGCATTGCTTCGATTTCGCCGAGAATGGCGATATTCTGTATCAGGGAGATCGTTTTCCCGGGGAGGTCTTTTCGGGGAGGGGGCGCATCGGCGAGGTGGAGGTGTCGTGCATCGACCCCGAAAGCCAGCTGTTGTTTCACTTGGGCTATCAGCATGACGAGCACGACGCCCACGATGTCATGCTCCTATGCCGTGAGTACGGTTTCGACGTTCCCGAAGAATATCGCTAGCTGTTGCTATTTGCATCGGGGCACGACTTCAGCGCTTGCCGCAGATGCGCTGCGCCAGACCGCCCTGGACATCACGCCACGCCGTATATGGCCCTCCGCGCACGCGAGTCCCATTTCGCCTGCTTGATCCAGTACTCGTAGAACGGATAGGGGGTCACCTTGTACTGGCGCCAGGTCTTCTCGTACGTGCCGCGGGCTGCCTGCCTCACTATGAGCTCGGCGAGCTCGTCCGCGCTCCTGCGGACCTTGAAGCACCATGTCCACTTGAACCAGGCGAGGTAGTTCTCGAGGCGTCTCGTGGAGACACCCCGGAACCTGCCGATGAAGTGCCTCATCTGGGAGTGGAGGCTGTTCACCCTGTTGATGGCGTGCTCCTCCCTCTTGCTGGCGATGTGCGCGCCGACGCCGAGGGCGGGCAGGACGCGGCGGTACACGTGCGCACGGTCCGTCGAGATTATCGCGCCGACCGCGAGCTTGTCGGCGAGCAGCTCCCTGGCTGCCGCTCGTCGAGGCCGCCCCTCCCCGCGATCTCGTAGAAGATGTCGCCGGCGTCGTTGATGCCGGTGAGCACGCATATCTTCTCGTGCCCGTCGGTTCCCTGCGACCTTGTGCGGGGCTTCCTGGGCATGCCGGACTCCGACCTGGAGCGGTTTCCCTTGAAGCTCTCCCTGAAGAAGCACTCGTCGAGCTCGGCCCCGCCGCCGGCCTCCACGCGGAAGGCGGGCATGCGCTTGGCCATGGCCTCGAGCAGCCTGTGGCGCATGAAGAACGCCGTCTTGAGGCACACGCCGCACTTTTCCGCCGACTCGCGCAGCGGGAGCATGTCCACGTGGCACTCCGCGAACCTCATCCAGGCCGACCTGTCGAGCTTGGTGGTGGAGAAGATGCGCATGGTGGCGTCGATGAAGGTCCTGGCGCACCCTCGGCAGAGGAACCGCTGACGGCCGCACCCGTCTCGCCCCCTCTTCACGTAATGCGGGGAGCCGCACCAGGGGCAGGCTCTGTCGGGATCGTCTTCCGCCCCCTCGCTTGCCGCGAGTTCGAAAAGCTCCGCGTCTATCAGCGCCTTGAGCGATCTCAGGGCCCTGCTCTTCTCGGTAGCCGTCATCTGCGGGAGGAACTGCCTCGTCAGCTGGGTGAGCACGTCTTCCATTGCAACCTCCATCTCTCCTGATGATGGAATTGTCGCAACCGGGGCCCCGTCGCGTGTACTGCGTGCAGGACACTTATCCAAAGTGGTCTAACACAACGCTTATGTGGGACTGCATCTCAATGTATGACGTGACACCCACTCAGCGCAAAAAATAAAAGGGCGCCCCGGTCTCCCAGAGCGCCCTTCTTAGAACAAGATTGTTGCGTTGCAGCAAATGCTACTCGGCAGCAGCCTCGGTCTCGACCTCGGCGGTCTCGGCCTCGGCGACCTCAGCGGCCTCCTCGACCTCAGCATCGGCAGCGAGCTCCTCGGCGGTAACGCCGACGAGAACGACAACCTCGGCCTTGATCTCGCGGTACAGCGAGATGGCAACGGTGTGGGCACCGGCAACCTTGATGGGCTTGCCGAGCTCGACGCGCTTGCGGTCGATGTCCATACCGAGCTGATCCTTGATGGCGTCAGCGATCATAGCGGCGGTGACGGAGCCAAAGAGGATGCCCTCGTCGCCGACCTTGACGTCGACGATGACCTGCTTGCCCTCGAGGGCAGCCTTGGTCTCGTTGGCGGTAGCCAGACGGACGGCCTCGCGCTTGGCGATGTTGTTGCGACGCTCGTCAAGCTGCTTGAGGTTGCCCTTGGTGGCGGCAACAGCGAGCTTCTTGGGGAACAGGAAGTTCTCAGCGTAACCCTGAGCGACCTCTACGACGTCACCCTCGCCGCCCTTGCCCTTGATCTCATCGAGAAGAATAACCTTCATGATGCGTCTCCCTTCTTAGCCGCGGTCGCGGTTGCCACGAGAGGAAACCACGGGGACGGTGTACGGCAGGAGAGCCATCTCGCGGGCGCGCTTGATGGCGTTGGCGATGTCATGCTGATGCTGCGTGCAAGCGCCAGTGACGCGACGGGGCTTGATCTTGCCACGGTCGGTCATGTACTTACGGAGAAGCTGAGTGTCCTTATAGTCGATGAACTCAGTGTTCTCCTTGCAGAACTGGCAGTACTTACGACGCGGCTGACGTGCAGAAAAATCATTAGCCATGTCAAAATACCTTTCGTTTGGCAACTTCGGCGAACCGAAGCCGCCTCTCACTCAAAAATAGGTGAACAACCCTTAGAACGGGATGTCCTCATCGTAGACGTCGACCGCGGGCGGCGTGGCCACCGGTGCGGCAGGACGTGCTGCGGGCGCGGGAGCTGCGGGGGCGTAACCGCCCTGATCGTAGCCACCCTGGCCACCACGGGAGCTCATAAACTCGATCTCATCGACGATGACCTCAAGCTTGCTCCGGCGCTGGCCGTCGCGCTCCCAAGAGCTGTAGCGCAGCTTGCCCTCGATCGCGACCTTGTTTCCCTTTGCCAGGAAACGGCTCACGGCCTCGGCGCGGATGCCGAACATAGTGCAGTCGACAAAGTTGGGATAGTCCTCCCACTCGCCAGTCTGCGCGTTGCGGCGACGATCGTTCACGGCGACGCCAAAGGACAGAACCTGGGTTCCGCCGGCGGTGGCGCGCAGCTCGGGATCGCGGGTGAGGTTACCGGTGATGTTCACTCGATTGATGCTCATAACTCACTACTTCCTCTTGGGGCACAAGCCCAGTCCAAAACGACAGTCTTACTCCTGGTCGTCGCGACGGACGATCATGTGGCGGACCACAGCGTCGGTGATGCGCAGTACGCGATCAAGCTCGGCGATCTGGGTAGGATCTGCGTGGAAGTTGATGAGGGTGTAGTCACCATCGGTGAGGTCGTTGATCTCGTAGGCGAGCTTGCGCTTGCCCCACTCGTCAACGGAGTCGACCTTGCCAGCGCCCTCAGCGATCGTGGTATCGATACGCTTCATAACAGCGAGACGAGTCTCGGGGTCGAGCGACGGGTCAACAAAGAACAGCAGTTCATAAGCCTTCATATTGTCACCTCCTCTGGGCAAATGTGGCTTCAGGTCGTGAAGGTGCGCCTGAAGCAGGAAAAGACTTGGTAATAATATCTTTCAACCTCCTAGGCTGCAAGAATATGCAGCTACAACCTCATGACCTCCACATATGCCCATACTCACACGACGTTTCATGCGCATTCCAACCAAATGCTGACCAAAAGCTTGACGGATCTGTTGACAAGATACGGTGCCGTGGGGACAAGCTGAGCCAAGCCGCAGGTCAACGGGCACAAGGCTGTGGTCGCAAAATGCATACCAGTGGCCCACAGCACCACCCAAAGATTTTTAAATTCATTGCCAAGTCGCTTATGAATACCCCTTTTTGAACAATTGAGGTTATCAACCACGCTGGTCGGAAGCCGTTTTTCGGAACCTCAAACCCCACTGCAGCGCCAAGCGCGGCCAAGCGTTTTAAAAAATGCCAACTTTTCTGTTTGCACTTTGCGATTCCTCGTGTATACTGACTTTCGCATTTAACGGAGAGTTGTCCGAGTGGCCGAAGGAGCACGATTGGAAATCGTGTAGGCGTCAAAAGCGTCTCCAGGGTTCAAATCCCTGACTCTCCGCCAGTTAATTCCAAAGCAGGCCTTCGAGCCTGCTTTGTTTTTACCCCACGCGGAGGGGTGGCAGAGTGGTTGAATGCGGCGGTCTCGAAAACCGTTTGGCCTGTATAAGGTCACGAGGGTTCGAATCCCTCCTCCTCCGCCATTTTGGTTGAGAAAGCTCCCAGCAATGGGAGCTTTTTTGTTATCGAAATACGTCTCGATCCCACGCTTCCCCAAACATGTACGTCACCCTCCAAAACCGACATTTTTCGGCATCTTTGGAGGCTGACGTACACGTTTGGATTGAGCTCACGGGAGTGGCACTATTCGGAAGGTGCCTCTTCGTCTCGCATGCCTTTCCAGTTGCGGATAAGCGCCTTGCGTAGTTCGTTTTGCTCTCGCTGGTGCCCGGTGTCGGTACAGCGAGGCATGCCGAGTGCTTCGCGAATGTTGTTCATGGCGCGGTGAAAGGCGAGCTGGCTGCCGAACTGAGCCGAAGTGAGCGTAACGATTCGATATCCCATTTGGGAGAGAACGGCCTCTCGCTCCGCATCTGCTCCTTTGCGCTCGAACTCATCGTGAAAGCCGCCCTTATATTCGATACCGAGCTCCCTGCGCTTGTAGGTAACGAGCGCATCGATTTTGAGTGTTCGAGCTTTGGCGCAATGCCAGAGACGTTGAGGGATCTCGAGCGGTTTGTTGAGTTCGATACCTCGGATGCCAACGCCGCCTTCGCTTGTTGGGAGTGAGAGGGCGATTGCCGAAGCGGTCTCCATAGGCGAGGCCGAGCGATCGTAGATGTGCCTGAGCGCGAGCCGTGCACGTGTGGCACCGGGTTTGCCGGGATGCCGATCGAGCAGTTCGATTATTTCATCCTTGGAGGTGGTGGCTGGTTGCTCGGTATAAGGGTCGGCGGGATTGAGCCTCATGCGATAATCGCCGCAAACTTCATAGCCATATTCGAGATATTCGATCCTATCCATCCACTCGGCAGCGAGCACGAAGGTGAAGGCTTCGTCGGTGATGAAGATTCCGGGCGTCAACTCGTTAATATGCTCGTAGGGAAGATTTTGTCCAAGAATGTGGCAAACGACGCCTTTGGTACGAATTCGCTCGAATTCGAATACAACCGCGATATCGATAGTCTTGAGCATATCGGACGGAATGCCGCAGTCGGTAAGGGCCTGTCGTATGCGCGCAACACGTTGCTGGGTGGAAATGCCTTGTGCGCCTATCTGGTAGTCGTGCCGCGCAAGAGACTGAACCAAATTCTGGGGTGCATGATGGACAAGCCATGCGGTTTTATGCGAAATGAGAACAGGGGTGTCCATTGAGGGCCTCTCGCTCTGAGCCGGTATCCAACTCTTATGTCCGTTGAAGTGGGGAAATATACCGGATGTGAGTAAATCAACTCATTCATGCTGTGGGCTCAATCCAAACATGTACGTCAGCCTCCAAAGATGCCGAAAAATGTCGTTTTTGGAGGGTGACGTACATGTTTTGGACCCCTGACATTCCAGCAATGCCACGCCCGCGCCCAGTCCCTACCGTTTGCCGAGCAATAGGGTCGCCAGACCCGTCAACCATGTACTATGTACGGGCATTGTTCAAACCTACAACTCAAAGGACCCATCTTGCCCGTCGCCGCCGCTATGACCGTTACTTCACATGCTTCGGATGCCATGGTCGCTATCCCATTTTGGCTCGAGATGTTCGCCGTTGTCGCGGCATCGATCTCGGGCGTGCTGGTCGCGCGCGAGCACAAGCTCGATCTGGTGGGCGCGGTCGCGCTCGCAGTGGTCTGCGGTCTGGGCGGCGGTCTCTTGCGCGATATGACGCTCCAGGTCGGCAACGTGTATATCCTCAACCAACCAATGGCGTTACCGCTCTCCATCGCCACGGCGGCCATCATCTATATCTTCCCGGCAATCGTCGATAAGCCCGACAAGCTCATTCCCCTGCTCGACATCATCTCGGTCGGCATTTATGCGGCCACCGGCGCGGACAAGGCGCTGGTCTACGGCTTTGCGCCCGCCGTATGCATCATGATGGGCTTCTTCACCGCAGTGGGCGGCGGCATGCTGCGCGACGGCTTTATGGGCGTGGTGCCAGGCATTTTCCAACGCACTAACTTTTACGCCATCGCGGCCATCGCCGGATCGACAAGCTATGTAGGCCTCGTCATGAGCGGCCTCATGAGCAATGTCGCGGCGCTGGTCGTATGCGTCATCGTGACCATGGGGCTGCGTTGGCTATCGCTGCGCTTTGACATCAAAAGCCCCACCGAAGACGACATCGCACGCTTTTTGCACCGTAAAAAGTAGGTAGCACGGCCCAGCCCTTCGAAATGCAACCGGCAGGTTCTTTTAGAGCGCTTGCGCATTGGGTACCCTGTTAGATACCTGTCGAGTATCTAACGAAGGATTCACTATGCCTTACAACCAAGTACCGTCAACCCGGCGCCGCAAAGCGCGGAGTCACATCGCTATTCTATTCGCGCTGATTGCGCTCGCACTCACCGCACTCCCCGCGGCATCGTTCGCCAGCACCGACACCGCGGGAAACGTGCTCGCGACCGAAGTTGACTCAACTCCGTCGGGTATCGAGGGCGATCTGTACTGGGCCGGTCAAAGCTTCAACCTAGACGATGCCTCCATCGGCCGCGATATTATCGCGGCGGGCGAGAGCCTGTCGATTCGCGACTGCACCGTAGGCGGCGCCGTTCGCCTGGCGGCACGCACCATCGATATCGCCAAAACCGCAATCGATGGCAGCGTGACGGTAGCCGGCCAGCACGTCGTGCTTAACACCGGTAGCACTGCCAACTGTTTTTACGCGGCGGGCGAGACGGTCGCCCTGCGTGGCTCTGCCAAATCGGCGGCGCTCGCCGGCGACACCGTTACCATTGACGGCACCGTCGATGGCGATGTTGAGGTCTGGGCCGACAAGCTCATCCTGGGTAAAAACGCCCGCATCACCGGCACGGTGAACGCCCACGTCTCACAGGACCCCGAGCGGGCCGAGGGCGCCCAGGTCGGAGCTCTCAAGATCGACCGGACCGAGAACGAGAACACCTCTACGGCCAACGACATTATCGGCGGCATCGTTGCCGCGGCGCTTTCCACCTGCTTTGTCGCCATCCTGCTTGAGCTTGTCTTTCCACGCGCAACCGCCAGCGCTGCCGGCATGCTCCATCAGCGTCCCATGCCGCTGTGGGTAAGTGGTCTTCTGGGCACGGTCGCCGTCGCTCCCGCCGTGCTGCTGCTCATCATCTCGATTGCAGGCCTGTCGCTCGCCGCCGCCCTCATGTGCGGCATCATCGGCATCGCTTTGGTCTCGGCGGCATTTACGGGCACCGCGGTCGCGCGCATGGTCGGACACAACCAAAACCGCTACGCCATGGCCGCCGTGGGCGGTATCGTCGCGGGCGCACTCACGGCACTTCCTCTTATGGGCAACTTTGTCAGCGGTGTAGCCTTCGTCTTCACGCTCGGCTACGCCATCCAGATCATCTGGCGCAACGCCCACCTCAAGCCGCAGCAGCCGGCTAACACGCCAGGACTCCCCACCGCCTAGCCGCCAACCACCACAAAAGGGCCAGGCACCTTTGTGGTGGCGCAAAGCAACCTGATCCCATTGCACCAAAAAGGGCGCCGACCATTGCGGTCGACGCCCTTTCTTATTGGCAGTTATAAGCCCCAGCGCTTATTTGTTGACCTGGCCGGCGCGGACGGCTGCCTTCTTACGGTCGGTGGCGTTGAGCAGACGCTTGCGCAGGCGGATGTTCTTGGGAGTAATCTCCACCAGCTCGTCGTCGGCGATGTACTCCAGCGCCTCCTCCAGAGAGAAGGTGCGAGGCGGCACCAGCTGCACGGAGATGTCGGAGGTCGAGGAACGCTGGTTACCCAGGTTCTTGGTGCGGGCGATGTTGACGACCATGTCGCCGGCCTTGCTGCGCTCGCCCACGATCATGCCCTCGTAGCACTCGGTACCCGGCTCAACAAACAGCTGACCGCGCTCCTGCAGCGTACCCAGGGCGTAGGCAACGGCCTTCTCGGTGGTCATGGAGATCATGGCGCCGTTCTGGCGGTTGCCGATCTCGCCGGCGTAGGGGCCATACTCCAGGAAGGTGTGGTAGAACACGCCCTCGCCGTGGGTGACGTTCATGATGCGGTTCTTAAGGCCCATGATGCCACGCGTCGGGATCTTAAACTCAAGGTGCGTCACGATGCCCGAGGTATCCATGCTCGTCATGATGCCACCGGAGGTGCCGAAGACCTCAACGACCTTGCCCGAGTACTCGTCCGGGCACTCGACGACGGCCTGCTCGACAGGCTCCATCTTGTTGCCGTTCTCGTCCTTCTTAAACAGAACGCGCGGACGACCGACCTGGAACTCAAAGCCCTCGCGGCGCATGGACTCCATCAGAACGGACAGGTGCAGAATGCCGCGGCCCGAGACCTCGACGCCGCTCTTGTCCTCGAGCTCCTCGATCTTCATGGTCACGTTGTTCTCGGCCTCGTTGAACAGGCGCTCCTTGAGCTGACGGGCGCCAACGATATCGCCGTCGCGGCCGACGAGCGGGGAGGTCGAAGCCTCAAAGACGATGGACAGGGTCGGCGGGTCAATCTCGATGGGCTCGAGCTCGACGGGATTCTCGGGGTCGGTGTAGACATCGCCGATATCGGTGCGGTCGATGCCCACAACGGCGGCAATGTCGCCGGCGCCGACTTCCTGGCACTCGGTACGGCCCAGGTAGTCGAAGGTAAAGAGTTGCTTGACGGTAGCGGTGGCGCTGGAGCCGTCGTTCTTGACGACCAAGATCTGGTCGCCCTGGTGGATGGTGCCGGAGTACACGCGGCCGATGCCGATACGGCCGACGAAGTTGGAGTGATCGATGGTCACGCACTGCATGGCCAGCGGAGCGGTCTCGTCAACCTCGGGTGCGGGCATGTCGTCGATGATCATGTCGAGCAGCGGGTACATGTCCATGTTGCCGTCCTCGGGATCATGACGGGCAAAGCCGTTGACGCCGCTGGCGTAGATGACATGCTCCATGGCAAACTCAAGCTGGTCGTCGGTAGCGCCCAGGTCGGCCATAAGGTCCAGGCAGTCGTTGTAGGCCTTCTCGGGGTTGGCACCCGGACGGTCGATCTTGTTGATGACGATCATGATCTTAAGGCCGGTGTCGATAGCGTGACGCAGCACGAAGCGGGTCTGGGGCATGGGACCCTCAAAAGCGTCGACCAGCAACAGGGCGCCGTCGGCCATACGCAGCACGCGCTCGACCTCGCCGCCGAAGTCGGCGTGGCCCGGGGTGTCGATGACGTTGATCTTAACGTCCTTGTACTCGATAGAGATGTTCTTGGCGAGAATCGTAATGCCGCGCTCGCGCTCCTGGTCGTTAGAGTCCAGGACGCGGTCCTCGACCTGCTGGTTGGCACGGAAGGCGTCCGTGGCACGCAGGAGCTTGTCGACCATCGTCGTCTTGCCGTGGTCGACGTGGGCGATGATGGCGATGTTCCTCAGATTGTCTACGCGCATGTAGTTCCCCTATCTTCTATCCATATACAAACGGCACGCGTATGCGACCCGCCCAGCGATACAACGCTCAGCGGGAATATTGAGCCTTTTACCGAAAACTCGTTTATTTTAGCGATTTTAGATAAGAGGGGTTTCCTCACCTGCAGGTTCAGGGTCGCTCCACATAAAACCATCGCCGGCACCCATGCCCTCATACAGCACGTATGCCGAAAAACCGCTCTCGAGCGTGGTTTCGAAGAAGCTCACGAGCAGGGCGTCGTGATAGCCGCCGTCAATTTCGACACAACCGGTGTAGCCGATGGCGTAACGGGCGATGCGGCCCAGCCCCTCGTCCTTAAGACCCATCTTGTGCTCGGAGATAAAGTTGGTGGCAGCCTCGAGGCACGCCTCTTCGCCATCCTCATCGAGCGCCGCCAGATATCGGTTGGAAGCAGCGTCCTCGATCGCCACAACTACGCCCGGATTCTCGCCGGCGGCAAGGTCGTCCAAGAACGCACCAATCAGGTCACACACCATGGCGTCGAGCTCGGCGGAGACGTTACCGGCGTCCTGCATATCCTGTGCCATCTTTAGACCTTCCCATCGAGTCCGGCGTCGTTACAGTTCTTGTGCCTCGGCAGCAATCTTGGCGGCAGCGTCGCGGGCGCGCATCATATCCATCGCGCGCTTGTCGAGTACCTTGATCTGGTTGGTCAGCATTACTGCATCGACCACGCCCCAGATTACCAAGCCTGTTGAAATCGAAAACCCAAGCGCACCAACTGTACCACGAAGGCGCGAGCAGATTGCCGCGACAAGGACGGAGACGACAACCATCTTGACAAACGAGCCGCGGCGCTCGCGAAGCGTGCGGGCCTGCGTCACATAGGCAATGCGAGCCGCCTCAGAAGCCTCCGAGCGCATCTGGGCTTCACGCGCGATGGCGGCCGCTTCAGCCGATACGCGGGTACCCATCAGCGACCTCTCCGCTCGCGTGCCAGACATTTAGAAGTCATCGGGGGAGAGCGTATGGACGAACTCGTCGAACTTCTCGAACTCCTGCTCGTCGTCGACTTCCTCGGCGTGGGTAGAAACAGTGCCCAGGCGATTCATGATGTCGTCCTCCACAAACATGGGGGCATTGCTGCGCACGGCCAGGGCAATGGCGTCACTGGGGCGGGCGTCGATCTTGCGCTCCTCGCCATCGGCCAGTACGACGATCGTCGCGTAGAACACCGGCGGCTCGGCGCGAACGATCTCGATGCGCTCGAGCTTGGCGCCCAGGGCGTCAACGGTATCGAGCAGCAGGTCATGGGTAATCGGGCGCTCGGCGCGGCCGCTATCGATGCCGCGGCTGATGGCAGCAGCTTCAAACGAACCAGTCTGAATGGAAAGGGAACGCAGCGGCGCGGGCGAGTCCGATTTGCTGCTGCGCTCACGAAGTACGATAAGCGATGGCACGGGACCGGCGGCCATGACGATGGTCTCTATGTCGACACGAACCATGGAACACCTCCGGTACGTAGCGGTTAACACGCGGCAGCCCGCCGCATTGAATAGCTATACTACCCAATCTTTCGCCCAGCACACAAAACCAAAATGAGATTTATCGCAGACAAGAAAAAAGCCCCGAGGCAACGCCCCGGGGCTCTTCACAGTTTTGATGGTGGACCTGACAAGATTCGAACTTGTGACCTCCCGGTTATCAGCCGGACGCTCTAACCAACTGAGCTACAGGTCCATCATGGTGGAGGTTAGGGGGATCGAACCCCTGACCTCAGGCTTGCAAAGCCCGCGCTCTCCCAGCTGAGCTAAACCCCCACGGAGACAGTAATAAACACCCCAGCGGCGACTCGGCTCTCGCTGGGGTGTTTATTGCGAAAGAAAGTGGTGGACCTGACAAGATTCGAACTTGTGACCTCCCGGTTATCAGCCGGACGCTCTAACCAACTGAGCTACAGGTCCATCGCGCAAGGGATATATTAGACGAGTCGTTACGCGCGCGTCAACAACTTTTTTGAAAATCTTTGAGGGGGGTGGTCGCCGGGCTGACGAGATGGTTTTGGTTTGCTGCTCGGACAGTCCTGCGCAAGACGAAGGCCACATTAAGTGGCCTTCTTTGCGTGCGGAACTCGCGACAAACCAAAACCATCTCGTCAGCCCGGCGACCATGGGGTCCCAAGGTTTTCAAAAAAGCGGTCGGCGCGCAGGTGCGCCGACCGCCGATATATGGGGTCTGATGTTTTTGACCGGAGAGGACTACTTACTCGTCGAGGAGATCCTCTGGCATGTCGTTGCCGTCGCCTAGGTCGACTGGGGCCTCTTCGGTATCGGCTGCGGCCTCGGCGCCTTCGCCTTCGGGTTTTTCCTTGGCTGCCGTCATGCGGGCTACGGCGCAGATGCGGTCGTTGTTGTCGACGGTCATCATCTTGACGCCCTGGGTGGCGCGGCCGGTCTGGCTGATCTCGTCGGTCTTGACGCGAA
This sequence comes from uncultured Collinsella sp., assembly GCA_905199605.1. Taxonomy (GTDB): domain Bacteria; phylum Actinomycetota; class Coriobacteriia; order Coriobacteriales; family Coriobacteriaceae; genus Collinsella. The sequence continues at coordinate 44,285 of CAJKHC010000004.1, read as the reverse complement.
TGACCGTCGCGCCTTCCGTCACGATGAACAGCTCGTGCTGCGGGCCCACCGTCTTCATGGCCGCGAGGTTGCCCTTACGCTCGGTCATTTGGATGGTGTAGACGCCCTGGCCGCCGCGATTCTGCTCCGGGTAGTCCGCGACCGGCGTGCGCTTGCCGTAGCCGCGCTCGGTGATGACGAATAAATCACCGTTGCCGTTAGTGACTTCCATGCCCAGAACGCTCACGCCGTCCTTCATACCGATACCGCGAACGCCGCTAGTATCGCGGCCGGTGGCGCGCACCTGCTCCTCGGAGAACATGATCGCCTTGCCCGCGGTGGTGGCCAGGATAATCTTGTCGCCCTCGCGCACGCGACGCACGTTCAGCAGCGCGTCGTCGTCACGCAGGTTGATAGCGATCAGGCCGTCGCGACGGCTGCGGTCATATGCGCTCATCACGGTCTTCTTGACCATGCCGCTCTTGGTGGCAAACATCAGATACTCGTCGGCAGGGAACTCGCGGCAGCTGATGACGCTCGCGATCTTCTCGCCCTCCTCGAAGGGCAGCAGGTTGACGATCGCGGTACCGCGCGCCTGGCGCGTACCCACCGGCAGCTCGTGCACCTTCAGGCGATAGACCTTGCCCTTGCTCGAGAAGAACAGCACGTACTCGTGCGTGGACGCGATGAACATCTCGTCGATGACGTCGTCCTCTTTGAGGTTGACGCCCGACACGCCCTTGCCGCCGCGCTTCTGGGCGCGGTAGGCGGCCACCGGGATGCGCTTGACATAGCCGGTGTGGGTAATGGTCACGACCATGTCCTCGTCGGCAATGAGGTCCTCAACGTCCAGGTCCTTCTCGACATGGCTGATCTCGGTGCGGCGCTTATCGCCGAACTTCTTGGAGATCTCGCGCATCTCTTCCTTAATGACGCCCAGGATCTTCTCCTCGTGCGCCAGCAGGTCCTCGTAGTAGGCGATGGCGCGGCGCAAGCCGTCCAGCTCTTCCTGAATCTTGTCGCGCTCCAGGCCGGTCAGGCGGCGCAGCTTCATCTCGAGGATGGCCGTGGTCTGCTCGGGCGTAAAGCCAAAGCGCTCGATCAGGCGGCTGCTGGCCTCGGAATCAGTCTGCGAGGAGCGGATGATGCTGATGACCTCGTCGATATGGTCAAGGGCCATCAGGTAGCCCTCAAGGATATGCGCGCGGGCCTGGGCCTTCTTAAGGTCGAAGCGGGTGCGGCGGGTGACGACGTCGACCTGGTGGTCGATGTAGTGCTGCAGCATCTCGCGCAGGCTCAGGCATTTGGGAACGCCGTTGACAAGCGCCAGGTTGTTGGCGCCAAAGGTCGTCTGCAGCGAGGTGTACTTGTACAGGTTGTTGAGCACGACCTGCGGGATGACGCCCTTCTTGAGTTCGATGACCAGACGGATACCCTTCTGGTTGGACTCATCGCGCATGTCCGAGATGCCCTCGATGCGCTTGTCGTTGACGAGCTGGGCGATCTTCTCCTGCAGGGTGCCCTTGTTGACCATGTAGGGAATCTCGGTAAAGACCAGGCGGTTGCGGCCGGTCTTGGTGGATTCCACGTGGGCCTTGGCGCGCACGGTAATGGAGCCGCGGCCGGTCTCGTAGCTCTGCTTAATGCCGGCGCTGCCCATGATGATGGCGCCGGTGGGGAAGTCCGGACCGGGCATGATCTGCATGAGCTCGTCGACAGTGGCGTCGGGATTATCGATCAGGTAGCAGGTTGCCTCGATCGCCTCGGTGAGGTTATGCGGGGCGATATTGGTGGCCATGCCGACGGCGATGCCCTGGCTGCCGTTGACCAGCAGGTTGGGGAAGCGCGCAGGCAGCGCCTGAGGCTCGGCGAGCGATTCGTCGTAGTTGGGCTGCCAGTCGACGGTATCCTTCTGCAGGTCACGCAGCAGCTCCATGGCGGGCTTTGCCAGGCGGCTCTCGGTGTAACGCATGGCAGCGGCGCCGTCGCCGTCGATGTTGCCGAAGTTGCCGTGGCCGTCGATGAGCGGCGTGCGCATGGAGAACCACTGCGCCAGGCGAACCATTGCCTCGTAGACCGCGTAGTCACCATGCGGATGGTACTTGCCGATAACTTCGCCGACCGTCCAGGCCGACTTCTTGTGCGGACGGTTGGGGTAGATGCCGCTCTCGTTCATCGCGTACAGAATGCGGCGGTGAACCGGCTTTAGGCCGTCGCGCACGTCCGGCAGGGCGCGCGCCGTGATGACCGACATCGAATACTCGATGAACGACTGCTTCATCTCGCGACCGAACTCCGAAATCTGGAGCTGGCCGCCATTGATATCCTCGCCGGCCGAGGCGCCGCGATCGACTTCGCCAAAGCTCTCCTCGAGCTCACCGTCGTCGTCCTCTTCCTCGTCATCATCGGCATCGGGGTTATAGGCGTCAGGATCGCCGTCCTCGCCCTGCTCAGCACGGGCAAGCAGGCGCCTCAGATCGTCGGGCATGCCGGCGTCGCTGGCCTCGCCCATGCCCTCGTTATTGTTGATATCGTCTGCCACGTTACCTCCTCATGGTTTGCGTGGTCCATTAGTTCCCTACCACGGAGACGGCTTTTCCAGGTGCCGCAGATTCGCTCGAAAGAGGAGGGAAGCGTACTTGGGTACGCGACCGACGATTGAGAGCGAAGGTGCGGTGGCTGGGAAAGCCGAACAGGTTAGGCATCTAAGAATCGTGCGTCATGCGCGTGCTTCTCGATGTACTCGCGGCGATAGCCGACCTCGGAACCCATCAGCTCGCGCACGGCGCGGTCCGCCACCACGGCGTCCTCGATCGACACGCGCTGCAGGATGCGGGTCTTGGGGTCCATCGTCGTCGAGGCGAGCTGCTTGGGGTCCATCTCGCCCAGACCCTTGTAGCGCTGGACGGTATAGCCCTTGCGCTTCTTGGTGATCTTGCCATCCTTGGCCTTGCCGTCTTCGTCGTTATCGTCGGGGTTCAGGCCCAGACTCTGGATGGTGTCGCGCAGGATCTCGTCTTCGGGCTGGCGGCCATTGGGATACACGTAGTGGATCTTGTTGCGCACCTTAATGCCAAAGATGGGCGGGCAGGCGACATAGACGTAGCCGGCATCGATCAGCGGACGCATGTACTTGTAGAAGAACGTCAGCAGCAGGATGCGGATGTGCGCACCGTCGACGTCTGCATCGGTCATGATGATGATCTTGTGGTAGCGCGCCTTGGTGATATCGAAGTCGCCGCCGTCGCCGGCACTCGTCGTGACGCCGCAGCCGATCGCGGTAATCAGCGACTGGATGGTGTCACTCGAGAACGCGCGATGGTCACCAACGCGCTCGACGTTCAGAATCTTGCCGCGCAGGGGCAGAATCGCCTGGATGTCTCGGCGACGGCCGTCCTTGGCCGAACCGCCTGCCGAGTCGCCCTCTACGATGAAGAGCTCGGTCAGCTCGGCATCGCGCACCGAGCAGTCAGCGAGCTTACCGGGCAGGGATGCCGTCTCGAGCAGGCTCTTGCGGCGGGTCGCCTCGCGCGCCTTGCGGGCGGCGTTGCGCGCCTTGCAGGCCTGTTGCGCCTTCTTGACGATCTCGCGGGCGGGCTTGGGATGCTCCTCCAAGTAATCGGCGAGGCCGTCGGTCACGATCTTGAGCGTGAGCGCGCGCATATAGGAGCTACCGAGCTTGGCCTTGGTCTGCCCCTCAAACTGCGGATCGGGCAGCTTGACCGAGATAACGGCCGAAAGGCCCTCGCGCACATCGTCGCCGGTCAGGTTGGCGTCTTTTTCCTTGAGCAGGTTCTGTTTGCGCGCGTAGTCGTTGATCACGCGGGTGAGCGCGGTGCGGAAGCCCTCAAGGTGCATGCCGCCCTCGGGGGTGTAGATGTCGTTGGCAAACGACATGACGTTCTCGCCGTAGCCGCTATTCCACTGCAGGGAAACCTCGACCTCGCCCATCTTGGCCACGGGAGCGTCCGGGTCCGATTTGCCCTCGATGTAGATGGGCTCCTTAAAGGCCTCGGGGACGTCCTTGCCCTCGTTGAGGAACTTGACGAAGTCGATGATGCCGCCCTCGTAGCAAAACTCCTCCACGTGGGGAGTCGCCTCGCGCTCGTCGGTCAGCACGATCTTGAGGTTCTTATTGAGGAACGCCGTCTCCTGCAGACGGTTGTGCAGCGTATCGAAATCGTAGATGCAGGTCTCGAAGATCTCGTCGTCGGGCCAGAAGGTGACGGTGGTGCCCGTCGAATCCGAGGTGCCCACGACCTCCATCTTCTTGACGGTCTTGCCGCGCGAGAACCCCATCTCGTAGGTGTTGCCATCGCGACGAACCTGAACGACCACGCGCTTGGACAGTGCGTTGACGACGGAGATGCCTACGCCGTGCAGGCCGCCCGAGACCTTATAGGCCGAGTTATCGAACTTACCGCCGGCGTGCAAGATCGTCATAACGACCTCGAGCGTCGGGATCTTTTTAACGGGGTGCTCGTCGACGGGGATGCCGCGCCCGTTGTCGACGACCGTGATGGAGTTGTCGGCGTGGACCGTCACCTGGATCTCGGTGCAGAAACCGGCCATGGCCTCGTCGACGGAGTTGTCAACGATCTCCCACACCAGGTGATGCAGACCGCTGGCGCTCGTCGAGCCGATATACATGCCCGGGCGCTTACGAACGGCCTCGAGACCTTCGAGAATCTTAATCTCGCCGCCATCGTAATCGTTTTCGTTTGCCACACGTCCTCCTTCAGTCAAGAAAATGTGTACAGCCTTACTAGTTTATCGTAAAAAAATACCCTCGGGACCGAGGGTATTTGGCTCTACAAGGCCACCAGATGCGATTTAAGGCTCTTTTTTGCTTTGCACGCCCTTGGCCCACTCGGCACTGGCTCTCATGGCATTCTCGAGGGCCTCGCGCAGTTTTTGGTCTTCGATGGGCGCCACCTGGCGCTCGATCTCGGTGCACTCGGCCTCACTTAGGTCGGCGTGCGGGGCCGGCGGGCGCTCGATCGTCGCCGGGCGCAGGCGCTCCTTGGCGGCGGGCGGCGTGTGACCGGGCGCGGTGGTTTTGAACACCAGGCCGTCCACATGCGCACCGGCGCGCTCCATGCGCGCGCGGATGATCTCGCGCAACAACGTCATTTCCTGCGTCCACGAGGGCGAGTCGAGATACACCAGCAGCTCATTGGACTCGGGCAGGTAGCGCAGTCCCGTCACATGCCGCCCCTCGCGCGTGCCCGAGCACACCGCGTTCCATGCGCGATAGACCGTGCGCGACTCCTCGGCGGCCTCCATCTGCGCACGGCGCTTAGGCGTTGCAGCCGCCAGGATGCGCTGGCGCTCTGCGTTCAAAAACCCGCTGAAGGCGACTGTCTCGCTCTCGCGCTCGTAATTAGCACGTCTCACCCATGCTCACCACCTTGGCTCGATCAAGCAGGTCATCGGTAAAGTACCCCAGGTTGGTCGTAGTTATGACCGTCTGGATATCATCGCCAATCAGCCGCAGGAAAGCGCCGCGACGCTCGCCGTCGAGCTCGCTCATCACGTCGTCCAAAAGCAGCAGTGGGGCGGTGCCCAGGACATCGCGAGCCACGGCAACCTCGGCCACCTTCCAGGACAGCACCAGCGTGCGCTGCTGTCCTTGGCTGGCAAATGAACGGGCGGAGCGACCCGCCACGGTAAACTCAATCTCGTCGCGATGCGGTCCCACCAACGTCACGCCGCGGCGAATTTCCTCGTCGGCATGCTCGTCAAGGGCGGCCAGCATGCGCTCGTACGCCCAACCCTTCAGCTCTTCGCGATCCTCGACCTGGGGCAAAGCCCCCAGCGTGGACGCATAGGTCACGTTGGCGGCCTCACCTGACGCTACTTGCCCGTAGGCAGTGTGCACATGGCCCGCCAGCCGGTCGAGCAGAGCCAACCGGTGCACGAGCAGGGCCGAGCCCGCGCGGGCAATCGAATCGTTCCACGCGCCGAGCATCTCGCGGCAGCACCAGGTCTCCTTGAGCAAGGCGTTACGCTGGGTCACGCAGCGCCCATAGGTGCTCGCAAGATCGGCATAGCGTGCGCTCAGCTGCATGCCAAAGTCATCGAGGGCGGCTCGGCGCACACTGGCGCCTCGCTTAACCATGTCCAGATGGTCGGGGCAAAACAGCACGCTCGGCAGAACCCCGCGCACACCAGCGGCAGAGCATCTCTTGCCGTTGCGGCTAAACGAGCGCTTACCGTCCTCCGCGCTCAATCCCATATCAAGCACGCGGCCGTCGCCCTCGAGCCTCAGCTCGATCTTGCACGAGCCCACGCCGTCATGGACGAGCTCGGCTGCGGTCGGATGCCTAAACGAGGCGCCGCTCGTCAGCAGCTGCAGCGCCTCTATGAGATTGGTCTTTCCCGCCGCGTTGGGTCCCGCAAGTATCGTCACGCCCTCGTCCAGGGCAAGGCGATAGCTATCGAAGCTGCGGTAGTGCGCGACGGAAAGATCGCGGGCGAACATGGTCATGGCGCAGCGCTAGATGCGGACCGGCATGACCAGGTACAGGTAGTTGATCTTGTCGTAGGACTTAAAGATGCCCGCCTGCGAGTAGCTCTTGAGCTCCAGCGTGATCTCCTTCTCCTTGGACAGGGCATTGAGGCAGCCGAAGATGTAATGGTAGTTGAAGGCGATGGTACCCGACTCGCCCTCGGCCTCGACATCGATCGTCTCCTGCGCAAGGTCCTGGTCATTGGAAATGGAGGACAGGCCCATCTGCCCGTTCTCGACATCGATCTCGAACTTGACGGCGGGGTTGGCGCTCGCGATAACGGCCACGCGCTTGAGGGCGGCGTTAAAGGCGGCGACGTCGATCTTGACGCTCGTCACGCACGAATCGGGGATGAGCTGCTTGTAGTTGGGGTACACGCCCTCGATACGGCGCGACACGTAGGTGGTGTTGCCGGCCTCGAAGACGACCTGGGTGTCGGTAGCCCCGATCATGATGGTCGCCTGGCTGGCCATGATGTTCAGCGCGTCGTTAAAGGCGTCAGCCGGAACGTTGAGCTCAAAGGAGCCCTCGAGGGTCGAGGTCTCGACCTGCGTATCGCACACGGCCAAGCGAAAGGAATCGGTCGCTACCAGGCGTACGGTGTTGTTCTCGACCTTCATGTGCACGCCGCCCAGGATGGGGCGAGCCTTGTCGGTCGAGGTGACGCGCCACACGCGGCCGACCATTTCGGACAAGACATCGGTCGGCAGCTCCACGGCACTCTCGATGGCATAGGCCGGAAACTCGGGGAAGTCATTGGCATCGAGCGTGTTCAGGCGGAAAGAGCTCTTCTCGCAACCAATCAGCACCTGGCGCTCGGACAGCTCAAAGGTGACCGGGGCATCGGGGAGGGTCTTGGTGATATTGGAGAGCATCTTACAGGGAATAACCATCTCGCCCTCTTCTTCGACATGCGCCGCGATGCGATGACGGATCGAGATGGTGTAGTTAGAGGTCTGGAATTCCAAGATGCCGTCTTGGGCCTTAACGAGCACGCCCGACAGGATGGGGAGGGTGGATGCCGAAGCGACACCCTTCATAACGACGCCGATGGCTTGTGTAAGCGAGCTCTGGCTGACGGTGAACTTCATCTTTTAATACCTTTCTATAGATATAAATATCTTAATAATAGTAATAGCACTGACGAAACTGTTGATTACTCCCAAAGACGCAGGTCAGACCCAGAAAGAGAATCGACAGCAACCTGTGTGCAACAGGGGTGGTTTTCCACGTTCAAAACCTGCGCAAAACTTTTCATCACCGCGGGTTGGGTTTTAGACACCTTATGCCCGTGGTTTCGACAAGTTTTCAACAGGTGTCTCTATTTCCCTACGAGCGCAGTGTAATTTTATCGCGCAGCGACTTGAGGTCTTCGGTGACGGTGCGGTCTTCCTGGATCATCTTCTGGACCTTTTTGTAGCTCGTGCTGACGGTCGAGTGGTTGCGGTTGCCAAATTCGGCGCCCACCGCCGTGGTCGTCATCTCGCACATCTCGATGGCTAGGTAGATAGCGATATGGCGTGCTTTGGCGATATTGGCGTTGCGACGCGGGCCGATGAGCTCCTCGTGCGTCACGCCGTACTGCTCTTCGATGACGGACTGAACCGTCTGGACGTTGATCTTTTTGGCCGATGTGTCGAAGTACTGGCTGGCGATGGCGTCGATATCGTCAAGGGTGAGCTCCCCGCCCTCGCGCTCGCGGTCGCCCGCCTCGCCGGCGCAGCGCTCGCAGAAGCTCTCGAGTTCGCGGATGTTGGTGCCCGAGACCTCGGCCATGTGTTTAAAGTGCTCGTCGGTCAGGTGCCCGCCGTCGCCCCCATAGGCCGCCAGCAGCGAGTCGTCGCCTGCCTCGGGAGCGGCGACGATGGTGTTCTCGTAATAGCGCTGCAAGATCTTGTATTTCATCTCGTAGCTGGGCTCTGCGACCAAGCAGAGCATGCCGGCGTTGAAGCGGCTGGTCAGACGCTCGTCCATGCTCAGGTCCTTGGGGGCGCGGTCTGCCGCGATGACGACCTTCTTGTTGTTGCGGATGAACTCGTCCATGAGCTGGAAAAAGTAGTCCACGCTCGCGCGCTTGCCGATGATGTTTTGGATGTCATCGATGATGAGCACGTCCACGCCGTGGTATGCCTGCATGATAGGGGCGTTGCTCTTCTTTTGGCGGTCGAACTCGGTCATCAGGTCGTCCAGATATGCCTGGGAGTTGGCATACTTGACCTTGATCTCGGGCGACTTCTCGGCGAGCTCGTTTTTGATGGCAAGCAGCAGGTGCGTCTTGCCCAGGCCCGATTTGCCGTAGATGAACAGTGATGCGCACGTGCCACGCTCGTCCGCGAGGGCGGCAAACTTGAGTGCCGAGCGATAGGCATGGCTGTTCTCGGGGCCGTAGACAAAGTTCTCAAAGGTAAATTTTGAGTTCGCGGCGAGCGGGGCTCCATCCGCATTCTGCTCGGCCGGTACGGTCGGTGCCGGCATGGGTGAAGCGGGGGTCGCAGCTTGCGTGGACTTAGTCGGCGCTCCGCCCTTCATCTGGTTCATCATGCGACGAAAATCATCGGCCGAGAGCGTGTTCTTGATTGCAATGCCCGAATCCGCGCCCGCCGCTGCGTCGTGAGCGATAGGCATGTGCGTGACGGGTGCGTTCGTTGACGTCGCCGCCGCGGTCGGCAACGGTGCCATGGTTTCACGGGAAACATCGCCGTGCTGGTGCTCGATTGTCGGCACGTCGCCTGCGGAGGCCGGCACCGCCGGGGAGGCAGCGGGAGCCGCGGCGGGCGCCGTCGCAGCAGCGGATTCCGCCACGGCTCCTTGCGGTGCCACGATGTCGAGCGCAATCGGTGCAAAGGCGATTTCTTCCAGATAGGCCTCAATAGTCGGCTGATGCTTTTTGAGCTGCGCGATGGCAAAGCGCGAGGGGGCCTCGATCGTGAGCGTATCTTCGGTCAGGCTTATGGCGCGCGATTGCCCCAGCATGTTGATGAGGCGTGCATCTTGGCCGTCGCGCTGGCAAAAGGCGATGGCATCCCCCAGGATGATGCTTGCTTCCTCGTCCACTGTCTCTCCCGTTCTTTAGCTCTGAGCTCGCACGCGAGCGGCGCCGAGTTCGGTCAGATGGTATTTCTGGCCATGCTTGATGACCAAGCCGGCCTGCGCCAAGTCATTGAGCGTGCGTGACCAAGTGGGGGCCGAGTTTCCAAACGCCCTCGCCAGATCGGTAGCACCGCACGCTTGATTTTGCGCCAGATAGCCCAGCGCGGCGTTGCCGCGATCGCTTACGAACACGTCCGGTTGTGGCTGCGCATACTGATTTGCTGCATTAGGATACATCATTTGAGCTGCTGGTTGTTGAGAACTCTGCATCGGCGGCATTTGCTGTTGAAAACTTTGAGGCCACTGTTGGTAAGGCTGCGGAGTCATCTGCTGGGCCCAGGGGTTGTACTGCTGCTGCGGCATCTGCTGGTACGGCTGCTGATATCCCTGCTGGTACTGCTGCGGGAACTGCTGGCCATACCCCAGTGGCGGCATCTGCTGATATGGATATCCCTGTTGGTACGGCTGATAGCCCATTTGCTGGCCACCCGGTGCCCCCGTCGCCTGCTGCATTGCTGCTGCATCCTGATCCGCCAGCGGCATGGCCTCTGGCGCGTTTGGCGGCATCGACATCGATGCCGCCTGGGGCTCTTGTGTAGGAAGCATTCCGGGCTGCTGCATCTGTCCCACGGGGGGCTGCATCTGTTGCGTTGCCATGGGCTGCTGCGCAAAAGCTCCCGGCAGGGGATATGTGGGCTGCTCCGTCTCGGGCCGCACGGCAGCACCGCGTCCGCCGGCACGCTCTATTTCCTGCACGCGTTTAGGGTCCAGGCTTACCGTAACCACGGTGCCGTTGCCCATGTTGTCCTCGATGGACACGGCCCCGCCGGCGTTTTCCAAATACTCCTGCACCATGGGAAACCCTGCTCCGGTTCCACGGATGTAGCGCTTCATCTTGCTGTTTGCGCTGGTAACGCCAAAGTCGAAAGCACGCTCCTTGTCGTCGATGCCGGGTCCTTGATCAGCGAAGCGGATGGTGTCTCCGCCGTCCAGAATCGAGATGATGGGCTCGGCAAAGTGCGCGTGGATAAAGTTTTCGACAATCTCGCGGATGACCATGAGCGAGATATGGCCACCTTGTTCTTTCATGCACTGGTAGACGGTGTTGGTCGTCTCTTCCAAATACGTGCGGACATCTTGCGGATCAATGACGATCACACGCGGTGTCGACAGCATATCGTCATAGACGGCGATGCGCGCGGCGTACATGGCTTTTGGCGCCTGCGTGGTCGTCTGCTCGCCTTCCTCACGCTCTTCGCGCACGCCGGTGATGTGCTCGTTGTCGGGTGCCGGGTCTCCGGAATCGACCATGGTGTAAAAGTCGTCAGACATGCCGCTCGCAATCTTTCAAAAGGTTTCGAACAAATAGTAGCTCACCGTGCAATGTTTCTCATCTTTCGACAACTTTTCAAAACCTGTTGAAAACTTTGGAAAACGGACGAAAAGTTCTCAACATTGCCAACATGACCTGTTGAAAACTCGATGAAATATCGTGAAAAGTTGCCATGCACCGCTAAATCGAGCTCGGCTTATGGGGGAACCGTGTGAACTGCGCAACCTTTTACCTTTGATTTCTTGACATTTGAACATTGATTTCCCTACAATCTTCAAGCTCACGTGTCTATATCTGCGTCCGCGCCCCCGCGGACACTCGAAATGCAGCAGGAGGAACTTAAGATGAAGCGTACGTATCAGCCTAATAAGCGTAAGCGTGCCAAGACCCATGGCTTCCGTGCCCGTATGGCCACTAAGGGTGGTCGTGCCGTGCTCGCCCGTCGTCGCGCCAAGGGCCGCAAGCGTCTCACTGTCTAGCAGCGATACACACATCTCGCATGAAGACTATTAAGTCTCGGCAAGATTTCGAGCATGTGTTCAGTCAGGGGCGTCGTTTCAATCACCCTCTGATTCGAATGACCATATGTGAATCGGTTGGCGAAGGCGACTCCGGAAGGGTCGCCTTCGTTGGTGCTAAACGGCTCGGTTGTGCTGTCGTGCGCAACCGTTCTAAGCGTGTGATGCGCGAGGCCGCCCGCAGCTGTGGATTTCCCGTTGCGGGTTATGACATCATCTTGTTCGCAACTCCCAAGACGAGGGTTTCTTCGCCTCAGGAGATGGACAATGCATTGCGTTCGCTTATGAAACGCGCCGGCGTTGCCGGGGAGGAGCGATGAGCAATCACGTTTTGCGACGTGTTGCCATCGCTCCTATTCGCATATATCAACAGGTTATTTCGCCCTTATTGCCTGACGCCTGCATTTATTACCCAACGTGCTCGCAATACGCCGTCCAGGCGATTGAGAAGTACGGTGTTTTGAGAGGCTGCTGGCTTGCCGTGAGGCGCATCGCTCGCTGCAATCCCCTGCACGTCGGCGGTTATGACCCTGTGCCCTAGCGGGCACTCGCTATCGGAGGAAAACTTACATGTGGGATTGGATCGTTAACATCCTTTTCGAGCTGCTCAAGCTCATCCAGACCTTTGCGGTCGACTGGGGCCTGTCCATCATCATCCTGGTGGTCATCATCCGTCTGCTGCTGACGCCGCTTATGCTCAAGTCGACTAAGTCGACGGCACGCATGCAGGTGCTGCAGCCCAAGATGCTCGAGATCCAGGAGCGCTATGCCGACGATCCCCAGCGTCAGGCCGAGGAGATGCAGAAGTTCTACAGCGAGAACAAGTTCAACCCGATGGCCGGTTGTCTGCCGCTGTTGATTCAGATGCCTGTCCTGTTCGCCCTCTTTACGCTGCTGCGTAACCTGCCGGACTACTTTAACGACGGCACGTTCTCGTTCTTTAATATTCTGCCCGACCTGACCACCACGCCGAGTGCCTCCTTTGCCGATGGCTTTATGGTCGCGCTGCCTGCGCTGGTCTGCCTGATCCTGTTCGCTGTCCTGACCCTGATTCCGCAGCTCTATATGTCGCGCAACCAGACCGGCCAGCAGGCTCAGAGCATGCGTATGATGGCCGTTGTCATGACGATCATGATGCTTTGGATGGGCTGGAGCCTTCCCGTTGGTGTTCTGCTGTACTACGACGTCTCGTCTGCTTGGCAGGTTATCCAGCAGATTTTTGTGACGCAGAAGGTCATCGACAAGGCGAAGGCCGATGAGGAGGAGCGCCTTAAGAACGCGCCGCTGCAGGTTGAGGTCACTCGTCGCGAGAAGAAGCCGCGCCCGCATAAGAAGAAGTAGCGGTATATCAATCTTATTTAGGTACCTAACTTTTGGAGTACGTTATGTCTGAAGAGATCATCGAGGATATGCTTGAGGAGGTTGCCCCGCAGGTCGCGGGCGATTATCCCGAGATTGCACAGCGCTACAAGGCCGGTGAAGAGCTGACCGACGAGGAGCTCGACACCATTGCCGATGTCGCGATTTCCATCCTGCGTTCCATCCTTTCGCACTTCGATGCCGCCAACTCTCCTATCGATGAGTATGAGGGCGACGAGGGTGAGCTGATTCTGGATGTAACGGCTCCCGACCTTGCTGTTCTCATTGGCCGTCATGGTCGCACCCTTGATGCCCTTCAGGTTATGTTCTCATTGCTGGTGAGCCGCAAGCTCGGCTTTAGATATCCGGTTGTAGTGGACGTCGAGGGATACAAGAGTCGCCGTCAGGACAAGGTTGCCTCCATGGCTCAGTCTGCTGCCGAGCGTGCCATCCGCACTCATAAGAGTGTTTCGCTTCCGCCCATGAATGCCTACGAGCGCCGACTGGTTCACATTGCACTTCGTGGCAATGACGCCGTCGATACTCATTCTGAGGGTTCTGACCTCGATCGCCATGTGGTGATTGTTGCTCGATAATCTACTCGAGCTTATGCTTAAGGGGACGTGGTTTCCACGTCCCCTTTTTTTGTCAAAAGTTCTCGATACACTGATTTTTGTCAGAAAGGTGCTTTCGTTGTTAGTACTTACTGATCAGCAGGCTGACGAGATGTTGAGTCGTCTAACTTCCTATTGCAAAGAGTATTCCTTGAGCGTAACTGATGTTGAGCTGAGGAAATGTATTCAGCATTTGGATTTGGTTCTGGAAACAAATAAGACAACCAATCTCACCCGTATTCTTAGCATAGAAGATGCTGCGGTACTACATATCCTCGACTCTCTTGTTTTGCTCCCTTATATCAATAAGGCTCCTGAGGGAGCTTTGCTCGATATGGGAACAGGTGCGGGCTTCCCCGGTATTCCTTTAACCATAACCACGCATCGTAAAGCTACTTATATTGACTCTGTTGGCAAGAAGGTTGATGCTGTCAATTCTTTTGTCCATGCTCTTGGATTGAAACATGCTCATGCCGTTCATGATCGTCTTGAAGAATATGCTCGAAGCCATAAGAAGCAGTTCTCTGTCGTAACAGCCCGCGCACTGGCCCCTCTACCGATTCTTGTTGAGTATGCGGCTCCGTTCCTCAAGGATGGAGGTCTATTTGTTATCACCAAGGGTAATCCTTCGGATGAGGAGCTTGCTTCCGGCATGTCAGCAGCTAAGATTTGCGGCTTCACTTTGCTTCTGAATGACGCAATCGATTTGCCTGAGGGCTTGGGCCACAGGGAGTTCATTGTTCTTAAGAAGAGTCATCCAGCATCCGTTTCATTGCCTCGTGCAAATGGCATGGCAAAGAAGAATCCGCTTGCCTAGATGTTTCACGTGAAACATAATGGATACTAACAACTTGCAGTGTTTCACGTGAAACATGGCGGTTGATATCGAATCGGAATGTTTCACGTGAAACATCCTCCGTTTGACAGCTTTAATACACACCAGGAGGGACCGTGGGATTTCGCGACGTTAAGCGTTCTAAGAGCGCAAAAGACACGCGTATCATTGCAATCATCAATCAAAAAGGCGGCGTCGGTAAGTCAACGACGGCTGTAAACCTTGCAGCAGCACTGGGTGAGCAGGGTCGTAAGACACTGATTGTCGATTTTGATCCGCAGGGAAACAGCACCAGTGGATTTGGAATTGAAAAAGAAGACCTTGATCACTGCATCTATGATGCATTGTTGAATGATGTGCCGGCAGAATCGCTTGTTCTTGATACAAATTGCAAAAAGGTATTCGTAATTCCAGCTACGATTCAGCTTGCAGGTGCCGAAATTGAGCTCGTAAGCGCAATTGCTCGTGAAACCCGCCTCAAAGATTTGCTTGAGCCGATTCAGGACGAGTTCGATTTTATTTTCATTGACTGTCCTCCTTCGCTCGGCCTGCTTACTATCAATGCCCTGACCGCAGCAGATAGCGTTTTGATTCCAATCCAGTGTGAGTATTACGCACTCGAGGGCGTTACGAAGCTGCTTGAGTCAATGAAGATGGTCAAATCACGTCTGAACAAGGGCTTAGACACCTATGGCGTGCTTATGACCATGTATGACTCACGTACTTCTTTGTCGAATCAGGTTGTTGAGGAAGTTCAATCGTACTTTGGTGATAAGGCGTTTAAGACGCTGATTCCCCGTACGGTTAAAATCTCTGAAGCTCCGTCTTTTGGAGAACCGATAATTACCTATGCACCTCAAAACAAGGGTGCAAAAGCGTATATGAACCTTGCAAAAGAGGTGATCAAGCGTGCCTAGTGCAAAGAAACGTGGTGGATTGGGACGCGGACTCAATGCTTTGGTCTCAGAGGCTGAGTATGAGACCGGTGGTTCTGCTGCATCTGCTTCAAATGCCGCATCTGAAACAAAGCTACCTATTGAGGATATCGTTCCCAACCCTAATCAACCGCGAATTCACTTTAATGAAACTGAACTTCGCGAGTTGAGCGAGTCAATCCAAGAACATGGCGTTTTGCAGCCGCTCTTGGTTCGCAAGCATGGAAACGGTTATGAGATCATCGCTGGTGAGCGTCGTTACCAGGCGTCAAAGCTTGCTGGTCTTGAGGAACTGCCTGTCATCATTAAAGATGTTAATGATGAAGAGATGCTGGCTCTTGCTCTTATCGAAAACCTTCAGCGTTCTGATCTGAATCCCGTCGAAGAGGCTAAGGGCTATCGCCAGCTCATCGATGCTAGCGGTATGACCCAGGAGGCATTGTCGAAGGCCGTAAGCAAGTCACGCTCTGCAATTACAAACTCGCTGCGCCTTCTCGATCTCCCCGAAGTAGTTCAGCAGATGATTTTTGAGGGTAAACTTACTGCTGGTCACGCACGTGCGATTCTTGCAGTTCCCTATGAGGATGCTCGAATTCGACTTGCAGAGAAGGTTGTTGCGGAGGGCCTTTCCGTGAGAGCGACAGAAAATCTTGCTCCATTGTTTTCTGCCGGAGAGACACCTAAGACGCCGCGGCCTGCAACGCCTCAGTCTTTTAAAAAGGCTGCGCGTGTACTTCGTCAGGTATTTAATACCAACGTGCGTGTGAAGAGCTCGCGTGGAAAGAATAAGATTGAGATTGAGTTTAAAGACGAGGAAGAGCTCTCTCGTATTCTTGGTGAAATGATTCAGTTTGATCAAGGAGGCCAAGATGAGGAATAAGATTTTTACTGCGATTGCATTGGCGACGACTGTCGCGGCTGGTGCCTTTGCTGGTTATAAGATCGCGACAGACGATGAACTTCGAGGTCGTTTGCTTCGTGGCGCGCAAGATATCGTTGATACATCCAAGAAGAAAATGGATGTTATGACAGAAGATGTTGCCATGCGAACTGCTCAGGTAACGAAAAATCCTAAGATTAATCAAGGTTGGGTTAGTAACCAATGGGAAAATGTAGGCTATTAGGTACCTAACAATTACTTAGCATATTTTGATGGGTCCTTGTCTGATTCACGAGACAAGGACCCCTTATTTTGGCCGTAAAAATGGGACCAGTAGCAGCTGATTCAAAATTAAGGTCAATAAATGAAACGACCCCGGTTGCATATCCTGCAACCGGGGCTGTTCGATGTTTCACATGAAACGTTTTGGGGTGCGACTCCCCTATGCGTTCTTCTGAACTTTGAAGCGCTGCTTCAGCTGTCCGCAAGCGGCGTCAATATCGTTACCACGGGAGTTACGAATCGTGGTCTCGATGCCACGGGACTCAAGACGACGCTGAAGATCCTCAACCTTATGGATCGGCGACGGCTTGAGCGGGCTGCCCTCGATGTCGTTAAGCTGAATGAGGTTAACGTGGCACAGCGTTCCCTCGCAGAAGTCGCAGAGCGCCTGCATCTCGGGATTCGTATCGTTGACGCCTTCGATCATGGCATACTCATAGGTCGGGCGGCGGCCAGTTTTCTCGGTGTAGAGTTGAAGCGCTTCGTGAAGGCGAAGCAGCGTGTACTTCTTAACACCGGGCATGAGCTTATTGCGCGTCGACTGGATGGCGGAATGCAGGGAAACGGCAAGCGTGAATTGCTCGGGGATGTCGGCAAATTTGCGAATACCGGGAATAACGCCGCTGGTAGAGACGGTGAGGTGACGAGCGCCGATACCGATGCCGTCGGGGTCGTTGAGGATTCGCAGTGCCTTGAGAACCTCGTCGTAGTTGGCAAACGGCTCGCCCTGGCCCATGAAGACAACGCTCGTGGCGCGCTCGCCAAAGTCGTTGGATACATGAAGTACCTGGTCGACGATCTCTTGAGCGGTCAGAGAACGCTTGAGGCCGTTGAGACCGGTAGCGCAAAAGGCGCAGCCCATGCCACAGCCTGCCTGGGTGGAAACGCAGACGGAAAGCTTGTTGCGACGGGGCATGCCGACGGTCTCGACGGAAATGCCGTCGTGGTACTCGAGCAGGTACTTGCGAGAGCCATCTTTGGAAACCTGCTTGGTGAGTTCAGTCGGCGTGTCAAAGGCAAAAGCCTCTTTAAGCTGCTCGCGGAAAGCCTTGGGAAGGTTGGTCATGTCGTCAAACGAACAAACGTTCTTCTCAAAGACCCATTCGATGAGCTGCTTTGCGCGGAAGGCGGGCTGGCCAAGTTCGGCCACGAGCTCGCGAATATCGTTTTGGCTCAAGTCGCGAATGTCCTGAGATTTAGTCCTGGGATTCATGGAAGCCTTTCGATTTTGGGGAAACGTAGAGGGTATCGCTACAATATGGTATCAGCTGCAGAAATTATAGAGGAGGAGTCTGCCCATGCCGGGTAAAAGCCTAGAGAACATGCACGTAGCGGTCTTGGCGGGCGGTCATTCCGCCGAGCGTGAGATTTCGCTCAATTCGGGAAAGAACGTCGTGGTGGCACTGAAGGAGGCCGGCTACAGCTCGGTGGAGCTGCTCGACACGGCCGCCGAGGACTTTATGGTGACCATGGCGACCGGTGGCTTTGATGTGGCATTTATCGCCATGCACGGCGCCGGCGGTGAGGATGGCGCCATGCAGGGTGCCATGGAGACCCTGGGTATCCCCTACACGGCCTCGGGCGTGCTTGCCAGCGCTTGCGGTGCCGACAAGGAGGTCTCTAAGCTCCTGTACGCCAAGGCGGGCATTCCCATTGCCCCCGGCCTCGCGCTCGAGGTGGGCGATGAAGTCGATATCGATCATATCGTCGAGGTTTGTGGCGAGCGCTGCTTTGTGAAGCCGGCCGTCAACGGTTCCAGCTATGGCATTTCCCTGGTCCATGAGCCCTCCGAGCTGCCCGCGGCAATCGCAAAGGCGTTTGAGTACGGCGACAAAGTGCTGGTCGAGAAGTGCATCGAGGGTACCGAGATCACCGTCGGCGTGTACGGCGAGGATGACGTGCGCGCTCTGCCGATTGTCGAGATTCGTAAGCCCGAGGACTGCGAGTTCTACGATCTGGACGTAAAGTACGTTGATCCCACTGACATCCATCGTATTCCGGCGCAGATCTCGCCCGAAAACTATGCGCGTGCCCAGGAACTTGCCTGTGCGGCTCACAAGGCCCTCGGCTGCCTAGGCGTTTCGCGCAGCGATTTTATCGTGAGCGAGGACGGCCCCGTCATTCTCGAGACCAACACCATCCCCGGCATGACCGATACGTCACTGTATCCTGACGAGATCCGCCACACCGACGACATGACGTTCCCGCAGGTGTGCGACAGCCTAATCCGTATGGGTCTTCGTCGAGCGGGCGTTGCATGCTAATCGAGGACGCTGTATCTCCTGGAACGCCACAGTTTGTCATCGATTCTTATGCCACGCTCGCCGAACGTGCAAAGACACAATCGTTTGGCCTCATCGAAGAGGACGTTATCGTCCTCGATACCGAGACCACGGGTCTTTCGGTACAGGACAACGAGTTAATTGAGATTTCCGCGGCCCGTCTTTCGGGCCGCGAGATCATCGACCGCTTCGATACCTTCGTGCATCCCAAGCAGCTGATTCCCGCCGAGATTACCGAGCTCACGAGCATTACAAATGCCGATGTGGCAGATGCCCCGTCGGCCGTTGAGGCCGTCGCCGCTCTCGCCGATTTTGTCGGTGGTTGCCCGGTGATCGCACATAACGCCACGTTCGACCGCTCGTTTATCGAGTCGGTCAAAGGCGGCGTCAACGTGAGCGATATTTGGATCGATTCGCTGGCGCTGTCGCGCATCGCGCTTCCACGCCTGGCCTCGCACAAGCTGTCTTTTATGGCCGATCTGTTTGACTGTGACTCGGTATCACACCGTGCCAATGCCGACGTCGACGCCCTGTGTGGCGTATGGCGCGTGTTGCTCGTGGCGCTCACCGACTTGCCCCAGGGCCTCATGGCGCGCCTAGCCGACATGCACTCGGATGTGCCTTGGTCCTATCGTCCCATCTTCTCGTTCTTGGCGGGACAGAACCCTGGTTCTATCTTCTCTCTCAGCGCCGCCCGCGCCGACGTTCTCAAGGCCGATCGCGCCGACGATCGGGTGGACGCCGACGAACTGCCGGTCCTCAAGATGCCGAGTCGCGAGGAGATTGAGGCAGACTATGCGCCGGGTGGCCTGGTCAATCGCATGTATCCCACCTACGAGCCGCGTGATGAGCAGATCGCGATGGCACTCGAGGTCCGTGACGCACTCGTTACGGGAACGCATCGCGTGATTGAGGCGGGCACAGGCGTCGGCAAATCGATGGCCTATCTTGTGCCTTTTGCCGAGGCAGCACGCCGTAACAACATCACGGTTGGTATTGCGACCAAATCGAACAATCTTGCCGACCAGCTCATGTACCATGAGCTGCCAAAACTTGCCGAGCAACTGGACGGTGGTCTGTCATTTTGCGCTCTCAAGGGGTATGACCACTATCCGTGCCTGCGCAAGCTTGAGCGCATGAGCCGCGGCCAGGTCGAGATTACCACCAAGCGCGATCCGGCGGACACGCTTACGGCGGTCGCGGTCATTATGGCGTACGTCTGCCAATCAGCCGATGGCGACCTCGACTCGCTCGGCATTCGGTGGCGCAGCGTCAACCGCCCCGACTTTACGACGGCCTCGCGCGAGTGCGCTCGTCGCCTCTGCCCGTTTTTCCCCGATAAATGCCTGGTCCACGGCGCCCGCCGTCGTGCGGCGCATGCCGATGTGGTGGTCACCAACCATTCCCTGCTGTTCCGCAATGTTGCGGCCGAGGGCAGGATTTTGCCTCCGATTCGTCATTGGGTAATCGACGAGGCCCATTCTATCGAGCGCGAGGCGCGCCGTCAGTGGGCGCGCGTGGTGTCGGCGGACGAATCACGCGTTCTGTTTGAGCGCCTGGGTGGCTCGAGCACCGGCGCGCTAAGCCAGGTTTCCCGTGATTTGGCAGCCTCCGAGGGCTCTACGCTCTATCTGGGCCTTACTGCCAAGGCGACCTCGACGGTTGCGCGTGCGAGCATGGCGATCGCCGACGTGTTCGATGGCGTTCGCGAGCTCGGCCGCCGTGCCCGTGGGGGTTATGACAATGCCAATCTATGGATTGGCCCCGAGTTGCGCGAATCTGACGACTGGCATGATTTCTTACCGTCGGCCTACACAGCCATCGACGCATTGGAACAAGCTGACAAAAGCGTCGACGCGCTGGTGCAAGCCGTCGCCGCCGACAAGCCCGAGGTTGTTGTCGACCTGGGTGATATCTCGCGCCGCCTGCACGAGCTGGCCGAGAACCTCAAGCTCATCATTGATGGCACCGATGAACACTACGTGTATTCGCTGCAGGTCAATCGCAGGTTGCGTGCCGGCGGAGAGTCAATGACCGCAGAGCGCATCGACATTGGCGAGGCCTTGGCAACTGAGTGGCTGCCCGAGGTTCACACGGCTATCTTTGCCTCGGCGACCATGACGGTGTCCAAAAGCTTTGAACACTTTAACCACGCGGTCGGCCTCGATCGCATCGGTGCTTCAACATCCTCATCGCTGTACTTGGACTCGAGCTACGATTTCGATTCGAACATGGCTGTAGTCGTTGCAGGCGATATCCCCGATCCGCGCGATCGTGAAAGCTATCTTACGGCGCTCGAGCGCGTGCTGGTCGACGCCCATCTTGCCATGGGCGGATCGGTGCTCACGCTGTTCACCAATCGGCGCGACATGGAAGACCTGTACGCCCGCGTTGAGCCCAAGATGGCCCGTGCGGGTCTGGAGCTCAACTGCCAGCAGCGCAACTCATCTCCTCGTCGCCTGCGCGACCGGTTTATCAACGAGCCGACCTCGTCGCTTTTTGCGCTTAAGGCCTTCTGGGAGGGGTTTGACGCCAGCGGCGAGACGCTGCGTTGCGTCATCATTCCCAAGCTGCCGTTCTCGAGCCCCACGGACCCGCTCTCGTGCGAGCGCAACCTGCGCGAAGACCGCGCTTGGGCGCGCTATTCGCTGCCCGAGGCGGTGCTCGAGGTCAAGCAGGCGGCCGGCCGCCTTATCCGCTCGTCGACCGATTGCGGCGTGCTGATTCTGGCCGACCCGCGCCTGGTGACGAAGGGCTACGGAAAGAAGTTCTTAACGTCGCTGCCCACGAGCTCCTATCAGCGCATCGAATCGGCGCAGATCGGTCACTATCTGCAACTGTGGCGCGCACGCCACGAGCGGCGGCGCTAAAGCGGACAGACGAGGGTTTTTGCCATTTCGCACAGACGCTTTGACAAGGCGGGGTCATCCAAGATGCGGATGGCTCCGCCCGCTGCGATTATCTGGCTCAGTAGCCAACGCTCGGAGCCGTAATGCACGGTTACCGTTGCCTTGTCTGCCCCGCTGCGCTCGATGAGGGTGATGCCGGCCCAGTCCAGATGCTCCGCCATATCGAGTGGCATCAAGAGCTTTGCGCTACGCTGCGTCCGGGCAAGGGAATCGTGGAGGGATGCAACGTCCTGTACATGAGGCACGACGGAGTCTTCCGTCAAGGTGAGTCCCTCGATTTTATCCATGCGATAGGTGCGCTGCTCATCGACCGCGATGTCCCAGGCAATTAGGTATGTTTGGTCGCCGTTTGCCGTAATGCGCAAGGGGTCGACCAGACGCTCGCGTGGCCGTGCATCGTCCATCGAGCGATATGAGATACGACAGCGAACGCCGTCCTGAATGGCGCAGCTCAGCTGCTGCCAGTGCGATCCGCGGTTGACGGTGTCAAAGACGCGCTGGTTATAGCCGAGCTCTTCGGGTAGAAGAGCATGTCGAATCCGAGCTGCCGCCTGGGGCTCGATCCCCAACGATTCAAGTTCATGGTTGAGCACAGCGCCCTCGGCGGCACTCAGGCGCAGCGGTAGCACACGCCCGGCGTCACCGGTGAGGACCACACGCTCGCCGTGGCATTCGCAGATGATGCGCGCACCCGATTCTCGGTCCGCGAGCGTCGAGACGATCTCGAGAATCTCGTCGAGCGATATTCCCGTGATGTCAAAGCGGCCGCAAATTTCGGTTCGTGTCATGCCGCTCTCGCCGGAGGCGTAGAGGGCCTCCATGATGTCGATGGCGCGCGAGAGTCTCTGCTCGCTGGTGAGTTTACGCACGGGCATGCTCGTGCACCGTCCTTTCAATGAGGCGGTTCCACGCCTGCTTGAGCGATTTGGGGGCCATGGGCCTCATGCCGTCCATGGCGCGGGCCATGCAAAATGAGGCGGCGGCTTCAAGGTCGCGCACGTCAACGGTCCAGATCCATCCCGCATCGGTGTGTGCGAGCTCACCTCGCCCGCGCGTGAGGCCGTTGATCATATCGATCTGCGTCTGCGGGGCGAACGAGAACGTAGCCGCAACGGGCGGGCGGTCGGCAAAATCGAATTCAAAGAACAGGTAGTCGTTGAGATTGAAGTCTGCAGGGATGGCGTAGGCCTTCGAAGGACGCCAAGCGCGAACGATACGGTCGCAGCGGAATGTCCTGATGTCGTCGGTGGCATTGTCGAGGCCGCAGAAGTACGCCACGCCCTCGCGCTCGAACATGCCGTAGACGCAGACGGTACGCTCTTTTTGCTCACCGCGTCCGTTCTGATATAAAAATCGCAGCGCGCATCGCTCGGCAAAGGCGCTCCATACCGCATCGACGGTGGGAGAGCGGCGGATCGGTGCTTCGTCCGCCGTCGTCCTGCCGGTGAGGTAGGCAATCTTGGAACGAATATCGGCAAGCGGCGCGGCAAAAGTGGATGAGCCGGCCGCTATTGTCTGGTCGATAGCGTTGAGCAGGATATCGGCGTCGTCTGCGGTGATGAGGCCGCCTGCTGCAAACGTGTGCTCGCGGTCGATTGTCCACGAGCTTTCCTCGGTCTCCTGCGCGCCGGCAGGGCGAACCTCCTTGATTAGGATGCCGCGTTCGAGCAGTTTGTCACGATCGCGCCGAAACTTGCGCTTATCAGAGTCGATGTTGCCCGAGCCATATCCCAGGTCAGAATCCAAGACGATCTGCTCGGTCGTCAGCGGTTCGGGGGAGCTGTTGAGCACAAAGAAAAGATTGAGGATGCGCTGAGCCGTTTTATCGAAACTGGGCTCCGAATTTTCCTTTTTAATTGTCGCGGTCGCGTCGCTTGCCGTCATAGAGTCCTCGCATGAGAAGGTGGTTTGCTGCCATGATTTTAGTCCGATATGGAGATTAGGCTATATCCTTGTCCGCTCGGGGCGTTAAGATGGCCCGAATTCGGTCGTTTGCGCTCGCTCGGGGTATACTTTCGACTATATACGGTTCTAATGTGCATGCATTGGGCCTATTTGTCGGATTATGGATGTGGAGCGCACATGGCGAACACCCAGAACTATATTAACCACCTGCTGCAGAACACCGGCATTACGCCGGCATGCAGCGAAGAAGAGCGCTTGGCTGCCGAGGATATCGCTCAGATCTTCCGCAACCACGGCTTTGATCCCGAGGTTCAGGAGTTCAATGCCCCGGCGCCCAGTAGGTTGGCATTTGCCGTTACCGGTATTCTTGCGTTTGCCGGCGCCCTACTGATGGGCATCGGCGGCGGCATCGGCTTGGTCGGCACCTTGCTGGCCATTGCCGGCGTCGTTCTTTACGTGCTCGAACGCATGGGCCACCCCGTGGTTTCGCGCCTGGGCAAGACGGGCGTGAGCCAAAATGTCATCGCCTACCACAAGGCCTCGGGCCCGCTCGCGTCTCCGCGCAACCGCCCGGTGGTCGTTGTCGCACACTACGACTCTCCCCGTGCTGAGCTGCTCGCCCGCGAGCCCTATGCTTCTTATCGTGCGCTCATCGCCAAGCTGTTGCCCGTTGCCACGGTTGCCCCTGCTGCCGTTGCCATCTTGCGTATCCTGCCGCTCCCCGGCGCGCTCAAGGTTCTGCTGTGGATTGTCGCGATCCTCGCTTCCCTCGTTGCGCTCGCCAACGCGGCAAACATCATTTCTAACCGTTTTGTGCTTCCCTATACGTCCGGCGCAGTGTGCAACAAGTCTTCTGTCGCCGCTATGCTCGGCGTTATGGACAACGTTGCTCCCTTCCAGGGCGAAAACGAGTTTCCCGACGATGTTCCGTTCGATACCTATTTTGGGGAGCAGAAGCGTCGTGCCGAGGAAATGGCGCGCGCGGCGGCGGAGTATGCCTCGGCCCAGCAGCAAAACGACTACGGCAACACCATCGAGTATGAAGAGCCTACCTACGCCGAGGACGAGTTCGGTCAGCCGATTGCTCCCGACGCTCCGGCCGAGCCCGAACAGGGTGAGGCTTTCGACGAGCAGATCGAGGGCTTTGAGGGTGCGTCTGCCGACGAGACGCTGATTGGCGCCATTGTGCCCGAGGATCAGAATCAGGCTGTCCAGGCCGAAGAGTTCAATGACGAGGTTCCCGCTGCCGAGCCGGCGGAGGAGCCTGTCGCGGCCGAGCCCGAGCCCAAGCTCTATCGCAATGCCGCCGGCAACATCCGCTTTGGTTCGGATGCCATCCGTGCGCTCGGAATGCTTCCCGAGTCCTGCACGCTCGATTACGAGGAGGGCGAGGAGCCGACGTTTGAGCCCGAGCCTGCCCCCGTCGTGACTGCGCCTGCGCCTGTTGCCACCGTGGATGATGAGTCTGCCGCGGTTACCGCTGCCGTTGCCGAGCCCGAGGCAGTGTCCGCGATCGATCCCGCGGCAGGACTGGACATTTTGGCTCCCGCCGCGCCGGCGCAAGACGTTGCGGACGAGTCTGACGACGATTGCGTTGAACAGCCGAGGCGTGTGTCTTACGAGAGCGATACTGATTTCTCGGCCGAGATTCCCGCGGCAACGCCCCATGCCGATATTGCATCCGCGTTCTCTTCGATTGGCGCCAGCGCTTCCAACTTCTTTAAGGGTGCGCTTGCAAAGGGCAGGAAATTTGTCGACGATTTCGAGGAGAAGCGCGCTGCCGCACGCGAGACTGCCGAGCAGGAGGCTATCGCTCAGCAGCAGGCAGCCGAGGCGGCACGTGAGCGCGCGGCGCAAGAGTTCGAGCAGAACGAGGCTGTGCAGTCCGTGCCCGTCGACGCTGCCGAAGCTACGACGTCCTTTGAGTCCCAGCAACCGGCGTCCGCGGATGTTGTTGAGGCGACGACGTCTTTCGAGGCTCAGCAGCACGTCGATAGCACCATGTCGTTTGATGCCGCGCAGTTCGATTCCACGATAACGTTTGAAAAGCAAGGCACCGCGATTGCCGAGTCCCTTCCTGTTTCCGATGAGCGGGGCGATGCGGCAGACGATGACGAGCCTATTGATGCTGCCGCAATCCAAGATGCCGCCGAGGACGAGCCCGTCGAGGCCAACTCTGACGAAAAGCAATACGCAACAGCCGAGCAAGATGATTCGACCGAGGTCGAGCAGGAGGAAGTGCCTGCGGTTTCCGAGGCTCCCGAGACAGATGAGTCGAGGCCTTACTCCACGCAGATTTTCACCATGCCGACCCCGAGTGGTTCCGGTGCCACGGTTGCCGATGTTGCTCCCACCCAGGACGAAACGGTCGATTCCCTTATGGCCCAGATTTCCTCCCAGGCATCGCCGCGTCCGCAGATGAATGTTCCCGATCCGGCGTCAGCTCCGTCGCCTGCACCTTCCTCGTCTCCGCTGGCTTCGGTCCCCGATCCGTCGCTGCCGTCGATGAAGCAGGCAAACGTTGCGTCTCGCACGTCGCTGTTCGACCTTCCCGACCCCTCCGCACAGGTCAACGACCCCTTTGCTACCGCTCAGGGTCCCGAACCCACATCGGCACCCGTTGCGCCTCCTATGCCCGTTGCGTCGGGCGCTCATCCGATCGAGACCATTTCGGCTCC
The DNA here is from genome assembly GCA_905199605.1 of uncultured Collinsella sp. GTDB lineage: Bacteria > Actinomycetota > Coriobacteriia > Coriobacteriales > Coriobacteriaceae > Collinsella. Next base: position 18,174 of record CAJKHC010000004.1, on the reverse strand, counting down.
CGCCCCGGCGGCACCCAAGTCTCGCAAGCGCGGCCTGGGCGGCCTGTTCGGTCGTAAAAAGAAAAACGAACAGGACAGCATGAGTGATTGGCTGGGCGTCGAAGACGATTACGATGCCAAGAAGTCCGGTCGCGGCATCGGTTCGTGGGATAATTTCGAGGACGATAACGATGGCTGGAAGGGCGGCGCTACGTCTTCCGACGGCGCTTCTTCCGAAGATATGCTCTCGGCTGTCGCCTCTATGGGTGACGATGAGCTGCTCGGTCACGATATCTGGTTTGTGGCAACGGGCGCCTCGGATTGTGATGGCGCCGGTATGAAGGCCTTCTTGGCTTCGCATCGCGATAAGCTCCGCGGCGTATTCTTCATCAATCTTGAATCCGTCGGCGCCGGTAGGCTTTCGGTGGTGACGGTTGAGGGCGAACAGCAGCTGCTCAAGGGCGATCGCCGCATCATGAACCTGGTCAGCAAGGTGTGCAAGTCGTTCCATGTCGATTGTGGCGCGCTCGAGATGCCCTATGCCAAGACCGATGCCTATGCCGCGCTCGAGGCGAGCCGCCGAGCCCTCACCATCGCCGGCGTGGACGGCACGCGCCTGGCTTGTGCTCGTACCGAGGACGACCTGCCCCACAATGTCAACCCGACGAACATTGCCACGGTATCCGAGGTCGTGACCGAGGTTATCCGCCGTTCGTAGACGGAGCTCTAGGGAGTCAACGTGTTTTCGTATATTAAGCGCCATTGGCCTGTCTACGTGATTTTGACCTTGATTGCCATTGCGTTAGGATTTGGGGCTGCCTACATCGTGGGTGCGAAGGGCTCGACCCCCGCCTCCGCAATCAGCGAAGAGGTGGAGCAAGAACAGAGCACGGGTGCCGATGGGATTCCTGAGTCCGAGCAGGCAATCGTTGATGGTGGATCTTCGTCTGCAGAGTAGATACGGCGATTTAAATGATTGAAAGCGGGCGAGCCGGGGGACTGGCTCGCCCGCTTTTTCATCGCGCTAGCGCTTCTTTGGGATTGACCTAAGGCGAGCGAACCATAGGGCTGCGGCACCCGAGGTCAGGAGCGCGGTGATGCAAGCGGCGATGGGGGCTGATCCTGTTGCCGGTAGGTCCTGCGGTAGGGTACAGCGTTGAATGACACTGTCCTCGTCATGTGACTCAAGTTTATCGCCGCCGCCGTTGCGGCAAAGATCGACGCGTGCGCTGTTGGTGAGTGCAGTTTGGGGTGTATAAGCCGACGTTGCCTGCATGTGCACGACTGCGCCCCGAGCATCTGTGCCAAGGATTGCTCTGGCATCGTCAAGGTCGTCGTGCTCATCTTTGAGATCATCACGGGTCCAAGAATCCGCATCGCTTCGAGTCGTAAAGTCGGCGGCTACCGCACCGTATTCAATGCGAATGCCCGTCACGACGGTATTGGATGCAAGGTCGAGTTCTTTCGCCTCGAGTGTGGCGGATTCCGTGGTCGAGACATCCGCCTTCCAGAGGTGCCAGCCGTCGTAATCGACGAGGCGGCAATCTTCACCCAGACTCTCTTTTACTTCGTCGGACTCAAGCCAAGGATTTTCGTGCCCATCGTCAAGCGTCGCGTTTGCCGGCTCATCGACGTCTGTCGAGTCCAACGGCATCGTGCGATACCACACGTTGCACAGACCGTTGAGGTCGCCGATGGCGACGGGGGTTTCGATTGAGACGAATCTCGCCGTGCCGTCTTTGGCGCACTCAAGATCATCGGTAATCGTAAACTCATCAACCCAAGTAGCGGAATCGTTTCGAGCATCGATGGTATAGGAGAAAAGTCCGTCCGTATTGGTTTGCATCGCGGCGCGGTTTTTTCCATCGCCGTTAGCCAACAGACCCTTCCCGATAGGTTGGACAAGTTCCTGACGCTTGTCGACCTGTCCTTTGATCTCGATGGGCGCATCCTTCATCGCGACGGATTGGACTTCTCCCGTATCCTTTATTTCAAACGTTATCTCCTCGGCAAGGTCATAGGTCCGCGGAGACATCGTTTCGCGCAACGAGTAGGTGCCGGGTGCAAGATGTTCGATGCGGTGCGGCTTGTCGGATGAGGTCCAGGAGTCTATTTCGGTTTTATCGGGACCATATAAGGTGAGCTGTGCGCCTTTCACTTCCTGCTCTCCGCTTGCATCGACCTTGGAGATATCAACCTTGGTGTAATCGTCGGATACGTTAAGCCGTGCTTCCACAACGGGTGTTTTCTGGTCGGCATAGGTAAGGTCGACGATATGGTGCGTCCGGTCGAGTAAGAAGCCGGTCGGCGCTTGAGTCTCGACAACCTCGTAGCGTGCGGTGCCAGATCCCAGCGGGAGGTCGTCCGCGCGTGCTTCTCCAGTTTCATCCGTCGTGACGGTAGCGACAGTCTCACCGTCGAGCGCGGCAATGCTACCGTCGGGGCGCACGATATCACCTGAGGCACGGATCTCAAAGATGGCGCCCGCGAGGCTGCTGCCGTCTACGGCATCGGTTTTAACGATCCTGATGTTTCCGGTCGCGGCGCGGTCATAATACGAGACGATTGCAACGGGCGTTAGGTTTATATCGGCGGGTATGTTTACCTCGATCTCTCCGCCGACAAGATAGGGCTCTTTGGCCGAGGTTTCGCGTACATAATAGGTGCCCGGCACGAGCGATTCGGGCAGTGTGACGGTGCCGGTCGCGTCAGTCGTAAAGGTGTCCATTACGTTATGTGCTGGATACCAGCATGTTTGTGAGACAGGTTTGTGATTGCTGTCGAGGAGTTGGAAGGTGAATCCGGCTAGGGGAACAGAAGCGCCTGTTTGGGCATCGCGTTTTACAATCTGGAGATGCGTCGACAGAGCGTGGTTGTCCACGATATATTGAAGCTCGGCGCCGTCGGAAATCTGATTGGCCTCGACGGTCCATTCCCCCGCACGTTTAAAACCCTCGGGGACGGTTTCCGGAACCTCACGAACCGTGTAGCCGGCGCGGTCGTATGGGACGGCTCCGTGGACACCGGCTGGTCGCTTGCCTGTGCCGAACCATGCTTCGGGCTGGTCTTTGGTGGAGGCAAAGCCATAGATGTTTGTAGTCAGTGTGCCAACAACCTGCTGAGAGCTGTTACTGACAACCTCAAAGACAACATCTCCTGCCGGCTGCTCCAGGCCGGATTGATCGCTATTGCCGTAGTCCTTGAATTTGGAAATCTCAAGGTCAAACGCAATGGGGATATTGGAAACGCGAGATTCGATCTCGACCACGCCTGAATCGCCGAGTTGGTCGGCTCCAACGGTATAGGACCAGCTGTCGTTGGCTGGCAGGTAGCCCTCGGGGGCTTTTGACTCATAGATGGTAAAGGTTCCTAGGGGGACATCGGTGAGGGTAGCTCGACCGCTTTCATCGGTTGTGAGGGTTTGCGCCCATCCGGGGGTGGATTGCGACACGCACGTGAACTCTGCTCCCGCAAGTGAAGCTCCAGCCTGGGGTCCGGCATTCGTCGCGGCATCGAGTTTTACGACATGCAGGGTGATGGTGCCGGGTTGTTCATCAACGGCGACCTGTCCACCGTCATTCCCCGTGGTAAAGGCGATGCGATCACGACGGGGGACATAGCCGGCCGGCGCCTTTGTTTCAACTAGGTAGTATGCCGTGTTGGGCAGAAGTGCTGCCTGCGCTCGACCGTTGCTGTCCATCTGGATGGTGCCGACACGCGCGCCGCTGGCGCTCTCAAAAACATCGAATGTTGCCCCGTCAAACTGATAAGTATTGTTTCCGCTGGTAATGGCAGCGTTTGCAGACTGCTTTTGGAAGGAAACAGAGACCGCCGGCAGTACATAGAGCATGTCTTGACGTTTGCTGCCGCCCGATACGGCTCCTAGATAGCGCCGCGCGCGGTGCGGAGCGGCTTTGATGCTTCCTGATTTTGCGCTGTCGTGGAGCCATCGCGCAGCCGCCACGACTTCATTGTCGGCGGTAAAGTGTCCACTCTTGGTTTTGCCCTGAGCGGTCGTGTAGGAGTAGGTGCCGTCGACATGGGTAGTGCCGTTGAGCATCCATACGGCAAGCTGGGTGGCGGCACGGGCGCGATCTGGTGAAAGATGGTAACCGCCAAACGACGTGGCGGTAGGATATCCGTGACAAACGATTGCCGCGAACTCGTCGTCGAGCCACACCCAGCCTTGATCAAAGTTGAGCCATGGGCCGCCCGGCTTGGTGGGGCCGGGGCGCTCCTGGTTCACGCAGTAGGCAATCGAGGCGTCTTGAGCTTCATACTTGCCGATGAAGAAGGGCCCACAATCATCGCTAATAGTGCGGAAGCCGAGCTGGTCGTAGCCATCGACGGCAAATGCGGCTCCTGGTGCCAGGCAGCCGAAAAGCAGGAAGAGGAGCAGGAGCAGCGGACCTGTTGTGATTGCGCTGTGGACAGAGTGCGTGGGTGCGTTGGACATGGCTGCTCCTTATCCCTCGTGCGCCGCACGGGGAGGCTGCGACGCGTAGGATGAGGCTACCCCCGAGGTTCATGCGGGTAAGTACCGGAGCCTGACCAAAAGCTTGCCCAATTCCTGACAAATTGAGCTCAAATACAACAATCAAGCAAAAGCGCAGGTAGAAGATAGGGAGAACAGGAGGTCAAAGGTCCTCATCTCCACAATTGACGCGATTTTCAAACGAATCTCCACAGTTAAAACAAGCATCACCACCCTTGTATCGAACAAGACAACCGCGTTATACTAGCCAACACACAAGCGGGCATTGCCAAGTGGTAAGGCATCAGCTTCCCAAGCTGACACTCGCGGGTTCGAGTCCCGTTGCCCGCTCCAGTTAAGAGCACAAGCACGGCACCATCACGGCGCCGTGCTTTTTTCAATAAAGTGCCGGGACTCGAACCCGACAGGGTGCGAGCGTTAAATAAACGCGAAGCGTTTATAGCGAGCAGGCAAGGTCGCCGATAGGCGACCGCAGCCGGTGCGGATTTGCGAAGCAAATACGCGGATGTCCCGTTGCCCGCTCCATCGAGCACGGGAGACAGCCGGGGGCGTCAGATTCAACCCATTTTGCCCGCGCATGGGTGTAGGTCCGGGTGTGTCGCCGCAGCCGGTGCGGATTTGCGAAGCAAATACGCGGACGTCCCGTTGCCCGCTCCATCAGCCAAGGGGGATGCTGGGACACTCGGTTCGATCCGGTCTCCTTCGGCGGCTTTGCGGACCGGGGCATGCTGACCACAGCCGGTGTGCGTCCGCGACGCGGGCGCGCGGACGTCCCGTTGCCCGCTCCTGCTTCAAAATGTTAGGTTCATGCCTGCTGCCCATACTTGCACCCGCGCACGGTACAATGGTTGGGTTACGACCAACGTGCCAATAACCAAAAAGGAGCCGCTATGATCGATCGCTATACCCGCCCGGAGATGGGACACATCTTCTCCCTCGAGAACAAGTACGCCATTTGGCAGGAGATCGAGGTCCTGGCCTGCGAGGCCCAGGCGGAGCTCGGCAAGATCGGCATTTCTAAAGACGAAGCCCAATGGATCCGCGACCACGCCAACTTTGAGAAGGCAAAGGTCGACGAGATCGAGGAAGTCACGCGCCACGACGTTATTGCCTTCCTGACCAACATGAAGGAATACATCGATGCCGATGTTCCCGAGGGCGACCCCAAGCCCAGCCGCTGGGTTCACTATGGCATGACCAGCTCCGATCTGGGCGATACGGCTCTGTGCTACCAGCTCACCCAGGCCTGCGATCTGATCATCGAGGACGTCAAAAAGCTCGGCGAGATCTGCAAGCGCCGCGCCTTCGAGGAGCGCAACACGCTTTGCGCTGGCCGCACCCATGGCATCCATGCCGAGCCGATGACCTTCGGCATGAAGTTTGGCTCTTGGGCCTGGGAGCTCAAGCGCGATCTGGATCGTCTTGAGGATGCCCGCAAGAACGTTGCCTTCGGTGCCATCTCGGGCGCGGTCGGCACGTACAGCTCCATCGAGCCGTTTGTCGAGGAGTACGTCTGCGAGCACCTGGGTCTGGTCCACGACCCGCTGTCCACGCAGGTCATCTCCCGCGACCATCATGCCTATCTCGCCGGAGTCCTCGCCACCACGGCGGCCACCTGCGAGCGCATCGCTACCGAGGTTCGCAATCTGCAGAAGACCGATACGCTTGAGGCCGAGGAGCCGTTCCGCAAGGGTCAAAAGGGCAGCTCCGCCATGCCGCACAAGCGCAACCCCATCACCATGGAGAAGGTCTGCGGCCTGTCGCGCATCGTGAAGTCCAACGCCCAGGTCGCCTTCGACAATGTCGCCCTGTGGCACGAGCGCGACATTTCGCACTCCTCTGCCGAGCGCGTCGCCCAGGCCGATAGCTTCATCGCGCTCGACCACATGTTCCAGTGTCTCATTCGCGTTATCGACGGCCTGCAGCTGTATCCGGCTCGCATGATGGCCAACCTCAACAAGACTCGCGGTCTCATCTTCTCCTCCAAGGTCCTGCTGGCCCTCGTCGATACGGGCATCACCCGCGAAGATGCCTATGCGATCGTGCAGGAAAACGCCATGGCTACCTGGCACGAGGTGCAGGATTGCGTCTCCGGTCCCACCTTTAAGGAGCGTCTCGAGGCTGATCCGCGCTGCACCGTCAGCCAGGAGAAGCTCGACGAGATCTTTGACCCGTGGGACTTCCTCACCCGCATCGATACGGTCTTCGATCGCCTGGAGCAGCTGAGCTTCGAGTAGGGTTAACCTAATTCGACCGCTTGCGGATGCATTTCAACCTTTGGCGCCTTGCCCGTCTTGGGCGAGGCGCTTTTTTTACTGTCGCATATGCGCCCGGGTAATAAAATGAACTCCGACTGCTGTTTCGATGAAAGGGGGCACGTGCCCAGACGCATCAAGCGGGCCACCATCGTCTCGTTTACGCTCATACTCCTTGTTGCCGTCTGTGCGGGCGCCCTGACGTATACCGTTCGAAGCAGTTCTTCCTCCTCGAATGAAGCCGATAGAGATCTCCCGGTGCTCAAAATCGGCGTTACGGATAACGACCCCTATGTGTATGTCGATACCACGGGCGATTACGCCGGTATCGATATCGACATCGCCCGCGAGGCCTGCAAGCGTGCGGGGCTCAAGCCACAGTTTGTCGATATTGACTGGAACGATCGCGACCGGCTGCTCAAAAACGGTGATATCGATTGCCTGTGGTGTGACTATTCTCCCTGTTATCGCGAGGATAAGTATTACTGGACCGAGCCGTATCTAACCGTGACGGTCTCGGTTGCCGCCAAGAAAACGAGTGGCATCAAGTCCTTGGCACATCTCGATGGAAGTAAGACCATTGCGGTGATTGCGGGTTCGGTGAGTGAACGCCGATTGCTTGCGGGGGATTTGGGGGTCTCGTCGGACGTTCAAATCAAATCATATGGCTCTGCCGAACTCTGCAAAGCCGCTCTAGTCAAAGGGTACGTTGACTGCTGGATGGCGGATGTCCAGTCGCTTGACCGACTCGTTGCTCAGTATCCCGGCGTTTACCGTGTGTTTGCCGACAATGTTATGACGGTTGACCTGGGCGTCGCGTTTGATGACAGCTATGAAGGATCGGTCGTAAAGGATCTCAATACCGCGCTGTTCGACATGGATCGAGATGGCACGATTGACCGTATTGTGGGCAATTACAAGACAGGAGCGACGACGGGCGGGCAAGGAGGAAATTCATGACAACTGATGAGCACCGCTTGAGTCGAAAGACTCTGAACGTCATAGCTGCCAGCGTTATTGTCAGCGCCGTCTTGTTAGGCCTGTTGTATACGGTTGGAACCCATCGCTGTCTCGAAAAAACGCTTGGGTTTGGCCAAGAAACCATGGTGTTTTTGGAGAACGCTTGCGAAAAATATGACCGCTACGAACAGGGGAGAAAAACCGAGGCGACGCACGATTTGCTCGCCGCGGTCGAATCGTTTGTGACGTTCCTGTCCTCTGATCGCGTTGAGGTTAACGACGATCTTATCGAGCAATTTGTCCATGCCGAGAACCTTTCGGGGCTGATGGTCATGGACTCCGATGGCCATATGGCTGCCCACTACGACATCGATGGTCGCGATCCGCTCATGTTGTGGCGAGATGAGTTGGCCTGTTCGCCGGTCGCATCGATGTATCAAGGTTCCAAAGTGACCTACTCAACTGTCGATGAGCGCCGTGGTGTCGTTTTTGCCGTCTGTGCTGTTCCGTATGGCGACGGCGTTGCCCTGGCATACCGCTCACTTGTTTCCGATACGGCGGACGACTATTCATATGCCATAGCCGACGTGCTTTCGAACAGTACCTTCCACCAGGGTCCCACGGTGCTTGTTATGGAGGATGCGGAGATTGTCTCATCCAACAGTGCCGATGCTGACGTGTCGCTCGCCCGACTCCTCACCAGCGTAGGAGTTGAGTGGAAAGACGACGGCCTGACGCGCATCGAATATCGAGGAGACGAATGGTATGCCGTGCGTGCGGCATATAAGGACTACCGCCTGTTTGCGCTATATCCCAAATCTGAGGTCATGTCTGACAGGATTTCATTTGTCGCCGTCGGCGTCTTGGTGTGTCTTGCGTTTTGGGTCGTGGTGCTGTTGGCTCGAAATATCGTTGACCACCGCAATTTGGTCGAAAAGGATAAACAGCTCGGCATTATCAATGCCATAAGCGCCATCTACGATTCGACCTTCCTTTTGCATCTCGACACCCTCGAGATCGAGGGGATCAATATGTCGCCGGCGATAGCGAAGATATTTGCCGAGCACAGCGAGGCATATGACTTTATGGACACGGTCTGCCGGGATATCGTGAGCCCCGAAAGCCGCGAAGCGGTTGTGGGACTCGTAGATATAAGTTCGCTTCGTGAACGTATGGAGGGCGTACCGTACTTGGCTGCCGAGGTGCGAGATTGTCGAGGCGCTTGGTACTCGCTACAGGTTGTCCCCCAGCATCGCGATGAGCAAGGCCGGCTGGAGTCGGTCGTCGTGGCGACGCACAACATATCGATGGTCAAGCATGCCGAGGAGCTGTCATATCAAGACAAACTGACGGGGCTTCGCAACCGCAACTATCTTGAATCGCGCGGAGATAGCCTGGTAAACGAGGACTTGCCCGTGAGCGTGATTATGTTGGACTGCAATTATCTCAAGCGGACCAACGACATCTATGGTCACGAGATGGGGGATGAACTGCTGCGACGGACGGCGTCCGTGCTGCGGCGGGTGGCTGGTGCGGATTATCTGCCGATGCGCCTTGGCGGCGACGAGTTTTTGCTGGTTTGCCCCCATACTGACAACGAGTCTGCGCTCGGGCTGGAACAGGATCTTCGTCTCGGTCTTGCCGCGGTAAGCGATGAGGCCCTGACGGTCAGCGCATCGATTGGCGTGGCGACCGTCGAGACGGCTGGAAATACGCTGGCCGATGTATATCGTGTCGCCGACCACAATATGTATCGGGAGAAGCGCACGGTCCACGCACAGGGTGCGGACTGCTAATCTTGCCCCCGCGAGTCCATGCATCGTAGGATGTTGAATCGGTGCTTGCGATAATAAGTCGGCCCAGGCGGGGATAATAGACGTCTGAAATTTCTTTCTGAGAGGGGATCTCAATGATTAGTTTTGACTACAAGCCGCAGGGTGTATGCTCTCGCAATATTCACCTCAATCTCTCTGACGATGGCAGCAAGGTGCTGGGCGTTGAGTTTACCGGCGGCTGTGACGGCAATCTCAAGGCTATCTCCAAGCTGGTCGAGGGCGCTCCTGCTGATCGCGTAATCGAGGTTCTCGCCGGTAATACCTGCGGTATGAAAAAGACCTCCTGCGCCGACCAGCTTACACGCGCTATCGAGGCCGCTCGCGCCGAGATCGCCTAATGGGTATCGCCGACCACATCAAGAATGGAATATCGCGCCGTGGCTTTGTGCTCGGCGGTGCTGCCGCGGGCGCTGCCACGGTGCTTGCCGGTTGCTCGAAAAAAACGGGCACCAGCGACGATGCCGCCGGCGAGCCGCAGGTTATCAAGGACGATTCGAAGATTGTCTCGATCACTGATGAGTACGAAGCTGTTGATATCGATCTTGAGCCGGCGGCGTCGTGGACGCTGCCGCTGGGCACGCTGCTGTACTACTGCGATGGCGACTACGCTGCCGCGATGATGGCGCCTGCTTCTGCCCTGCATGCCAATACGCTTGGTGTGCTCAACCTGGGCGATGGCTCGCTTACCACACTTATCGAGGATCCCGTTGAGGGAACCGGTTATGCGTTTTACGACGTTCGCGCGGGTGATGGCGTGTTCGCGTGGGTCGAGATGAACTTTGCCAATGCGTCTTGGAAACTCTATGCGCAAAACCTTGCAGGCTCCTCCCTTACCGGCAACGCTGTCGAGCTCGATCGCGGTGGCGAAAATTACGATCCGCCGCTCTTCACAGCGTATGGGTCGTCGGTCATCTGGTATAAGATGCCCTCGTCCGGCGGCAGCAAGACGAGTAACGATTCGTACTGCTACCGTCAGTCGCCCAGCGAGTCCAAGCCTGAGACTATTTGGAAGTCGACGGGCCGCTTCGCATCCGCCCCGCGTGTGAGCGACGGCATCCTGACCATCTCGCCCCGCGTGCACAATGATGAGGGCGTCTATTACGGTATGACGGCGATCGACCTGACTGACGGCAACAATACGAAGCGAGCTCAGCTGGTGCTTCCTTCGTCGGTTTCGCCTTTCGAGGCCGTGTATATGGGCGACACCTTCGTGTTCTCCATTGAGGCGACGTATAACGGTGTGGGTAGCCTGGGCAATATGGGCACCTATATCGGTAACGAGGGCGGGCCGTACCTCTTCCTTTCGCGTGAGCCGCTCGCGTGCGTTGCGGGAAGGAAAAATAAATACCTGGTTAAAGTCCAGGCGTCGCATTTTTTGATTGACACTTCGGCTAAGACCTACGGCTCGCTTCTGTCGCCCGACCGAGCCCTGGAGTATGGCGATTATCCAGCTACGGCGGGAAAATCGGACTCATTCCTTACGTACGCCACGGTGCGCAACAGCCAGGGTATACCCGAGACGGTCACCGCACGCCTATTCTCTCTTTAAGCTTAGAGGGGTTAAAAAGGCGCCAACAGGGGAATAAACGCGTTGTAATTGTGAGTACCGCCCGCCGAGCTGCCGCGTCATAGTGGCATCCGGCGGGCTCAGGTGCGTTAAAATGGGCTTGTTCTTAGCTGATTGAGACAGGGGGGCCGTGTTATGGCTTCAGATGCAAAAAAGATTCTGCTGGTCGAGGATGAGAAGGCAATCCGTGACGCCGTCGCTGCCTATCTCGAGCGCGAAGGCTACTGGGTTGTGGGTGTCGGCGACGGCCAGTCCGCGATCGAGGAGTTCGAGAAGCATCAGTTTGACCTGGTCGTGCTCGACCTTATGCTCCCCAAGATCCCCGGCGAGCGCGTTTGCCGCACCATTCGCGATACCTCGGATGTCCCCATCATCATGCTGACTGCCAAGGGCGAGATCGAGGACCGTATTATCGGTCTTGAGCTCGGCGCCGACGACTATCTGATTAAGCCGTTCTCGCCGCGCGAGCTTGTCGCGCGCGTACGCGCCTTGTTCCGCCGTGCCCATCAGGCCGACGAGCCAGCCGTCGAGGTACTCGACTTCGGCGATCTGGTCATCGATATCTCGGGCCACAAGATTTTGGTCGAGGGCAAGGAAGTCGACCTGACGGCTTCCGAGTTTAAGCTGCTCACCACGCTTGCCCGTCACCCCGGTCGCGTCTACAACCGCATGGAGCTGGTCGAGAAGGTGCTCGGCTACGACTTTGAGGGCTACGAGCGCACCATCGATAGCCACGTGAAGAACCTTCGCGCCAAGCTGGGCGATGATCCCAAGAAGCCCAAGTGGCTCTACACCGTCCACGGTGTCGGCTATCGCTTCGAGGCTCCGGCCAAGACCGATAAGTCGGACGAGAAATAGGGAAATCACATATGACACCTGCGCGCTTTGAAATCGGACAAAAGCACAAGCAGGAGAGCGAGGCGGGTTCCAAGGCTAGTTGGAACACGCCTCGTTCCGATTCACGGCCAACGATGAGCTATCCCTCGCGCATGGCACTTGCTTTTGCTCTGACATCGCTCATGACGGTATTGGTGCTGGTGGGCGTGGTCTCTGTTGTGTGGGGCACGGTCTTTTCGGATTACACGCGCTCCAATATCGTCGAGATCGCCAATTCTGCTGCCGAAAAGCTTGCGACGTCGTATGAGGAAAACGGCAACTGGACTGCGGGCGAGCTGCGCACGGTCGCGACATCGAGTTTGGTATCCGACGACCTGAGTATGCAGGTCGTCAACAAGAAGGGCGTTGTCGTCTATGACGACTCATGGCCTTCGGCAAGCGCGACCGCCGATGTGCGCGAGAGCGAATCGGCGTCGAGCAGCTCGAGCGGTAAAAAAGCATCGCATAGCCCGGTCTCGTCTGCTCCAACCGACTCCGATAGCGTTGCCAACGTCGAAATCATAACGTCTTCGGGCGAGCATGTCGGACAGGTAAAGCTATGGGCCATCGGCTCCGATGCCTTGCTCACCAAGGCGGATTCTGCATTTAGGGAGAAGACCTTTAACGCCATGGCCCTCGCCGCGGTTGTTGCAATCTGCATTTCGGTCGTTATCGGATCGCTCGTGTCGCGCATGCTCACCAAGCCGATTCATCGTATTACGAGCACGGCCAAGCAAATTCGCGATGGCGATCTGTCCGCTCGTACTGGTTTGCGCGGTGATGACGAGATTGATCAGCTGGGTGAGACCTTCGATGAGATGGCCACTTCGCTCGAGAAGGATATGAAACACGAGAAGCGCCTGACCTCAGACGTTGCACACGAGCTTCGCACGCCGCTTATGGCCATGCTCGCAACGGTCGAGGCCATGCAGGATGGCGTGTATCCCACCGACGATGAGCATTTGGAGACCGTTGCTTCCGAGACGCGTCGCCTGGCTCGTCTGGTGCAGCAGATGCTCGATCTATCGCGCATGGAAAACAGCACGGCTCCGCTCAACCTTGAGCCGGTGGACATGGTTCCTTTCGTGCGTTCCATCGTCAATGCCCAGGAGCGCCTGTTTGTCGACCGCGATCTGCGCTTGCGCTTTGCTGACGAGACCCAAGGTCACGACGATGTCGTCGAAGCCGATCCCGACATGATCACACAATGCGTCATCAATCTCATGAGCAACGCCATGCGCTACACCCCCGAGGGCGGTTGGGTCGTGGTGTCGGTGCTCAGTGACCGCAAACACGTCAGCATTGCCGTTTCTGATACCGGCATCGGTATTGCCAAGGATGACTTGTCGCGCATCTTCGGCCGTTTTTGGCGCGCCGATGCCAGCCGTGCCCGTGAGGCGGGCGGTCTGGGCGTGGGCCTCGCCGTGACTAAACAGATCGTCGAGCGCCATCACGGCTACATATCCGTGGAGTCGGAGCTTGGAAAGGGTACGACTTTTACGATTCATCTGCCTCGCGAGCACACGGCGGACGCGGCATCTACTACAATGGAGCACTAGCTTTTCGCTATTCGGTGAAGGAGGGGTTTCGTCCCTGCCGCTCCGAGTTTGCGAAAACGTGCGGGAAAGAACCCGCATTACTGTCGTATTTTGGTAAGGAGTGACTCACGTGACAACGATGGAGCGTCGTCCGGATTCCCGTGGCAAGGTTCGTGATATCTACGATGCCGGTGAAAACCTGCTGATGGTCGCCACCGACCGCATTTCTGCGTTCGACTTCATTCTTCCCGACGAGATTCCGTTTAAGGGAGAGGTGCTCAACCGCATCTCGGCATTCTGGTTCGATAAGTTTGCCGACATCGTTCCCAACCACCTCGTTTCCATCGACCCGGCGGATTTCCCTGAGGAGTTTGCTGAGTATCGTGACTACCTCGCCGGCCGCGCCATGCTGGTTAAGAAGGCCCAGACGATTCCTATCGAGTGCATCGTCCGCGGCTATCTGACCGGTTCGGGCAAGAAGACCTACGACGAGAACGGCACCGTCTGCGGCATCCATCTGCCTGAGGGCCTGACCGAGGCTTCCAAGCTTCCCGAGCCGCTGTTTACGCCGTCCACGAAGGCCGAGATCGGTGACCACGACGAGAACATCTCGTTCGAGCGTTGCTGCGAGATCGTGGGCGAGGACATCGCCACGCAGATTCGCGACCTTTCCCTCAAGATCTACAAGGCTGCCGCCGAGTATGCAGCGACCCGTGGCATCATCATTGCCGACACCAAGTTCGAGTTTGGTGTCATCGATGGCAAGGTCACGCTGATCGACGAGTGCCTCACGCCTGACTCCAGCCGTTTCTGGCCTGCCGCCAGCTACGAGGAGGGCAAGATTCAGCCCAGCTACGACAAGCAATTCGTCCGCAATTGGCTCAAAGCCAACTGGGATATGACGGGGGAGACCCCGCACCTGCCCGCCGAGGTCATCGATGGCACGTCCGAGCGCTATCGCGAGGCCTTCCAGATCATCACGGGCTCCCAGTTCACAAGCATGAAGGAGAACGCATAAGTGAGTACCCGTAGCGCCACGAACAAGCGCACGCAATCCCACGAGGTTACCGGGGTTGCGCGCAAGTCCGCCGCATCCGCCAAGCCCGCCCGTCAGGCAGCGAGCTCTGTCCGCGTCGTGCCGGCTTCGTCTAAGGCACGCCGCAAAGAGCTCGAGAAGGGCGAGAACCTCGAGGGCCTCTCTAAAGAGGAGAAGCGCGCCCGCAAGGCTAAGCAGCGCGCCAAGGAGGATCGCATCTACACGGTGTCGAATATCCTTCTCAAGCAGGATGAGGACTACACCAAGCGCCGCCGCATCTGGTGGGCCGTGCTCGCTATCGGCATGGTGCTCGTCGTGGCCATTTGGGCTTCGCTGTACTTCGCTCCCGCTGGCATGGTGTCCAGCCCTGTCCAGATGGTCGGCATCGTTTTGTCCTACGTCGTCATTTTGGGTGACTTTATTTACGACTTCGTTCGTATTCGTCCCCTGCGCAACATGTACCGCACGCAGGCCGAGGGCATGTCCGAGAACAAGCTCAACGCTCTTATTGAGCGCGCGGCTGCCGAGGAGGACAAAAAGGACTCCAAGAAGAAATAGCGTTTGCATGCATATTTATCGCTAAGATATAAGGCGCGTCGTTTTTGCGGCGCGCTTTTTACTGTTCTATAGATAGATGGAGTGGCACATGATTCGAGCTGCCCTGACGGTCGAAGAGGCTCTGGAGGGCATGAAGGCCCTAGAGCCCAAGATTAAAAACTATGCGCGCCTGGTTGTCCGCAAGGGCGTAAACGTCAAGCCCGGTCAGGAGGTTGTCGTTCAGTCTCCGGTCGAGTGCGCGCCGTTTGCGCGCGTGGTGGTCGCGGAGGCCTATGCCTCCGGTGCCGGTCACGTGACGGTTATTTGGGCCGATGACGCCGTGACGAGGCTCACGTACGAGCATGTCGAGAAAAGCTATTTTGAGCAGACGCCCGAGTGGAAGCGCCTGCAGCTTGATTCACTGGCCCAGGATGGTGCCTGCTTTATCTTTATCGAGGGTGCGGACCCTGCCGCTCTTAAGGGCATCGATCCCGCTAAGCCTGCTGCAGCTTCTAAGGCAAGGAACACGCAGTGCAAGGTCTTCCGCCGCGGACTGGACTACAACATCAACCCGTGGTGCATCGCCGGCGCGCCGGTCGTTGCCTGGGCTCGCGAGGTGTTCCCGGGAGACGCCGATGAGGTTGCAATCTATAAGCTGTGGAATGCGATTCTGCATACCGCTCGCGCCGATGGCCAGGACCCGGAGAGCGACTGGGAACTCCATGACGCCGCATTCGAAAAGAACCTGCGTTTCCTGAACGACAATCGTTTCGACTACCTGCATTACACCTCGGCAAATGGAACCGATCTGACGATTGGCATGACGAAAGGTCACGAGTGGGCCGGCGGCAAGGGCAAGACGCCCGATGGGCACCCCTTCTTCCCCAACATTCCCACCGAGGAAGTCTTCACCTCGCCTGATCGTATGCGTGCCGACGGTATCGTGTATTCGGCTATGCCGCTCATTCACCACGGTAACAAGGTTGACGATTTTTGGATTAAGTTCGAGGCGGGCCGCGTAGTGGACTACGATGCCCGCGTGGGTAAGGCGACGCTTGCGAGCATTATTGACACCGATGAAGGTGCCGCTCATCTGGGTGAGGTCGCGCTTATCTCCAAGAACACGCCGATCCGTGAAAGTGGCGTTCTATTCTATGACACGCTCTATGATGAGAACGCTAGCTGCCATCTCGCGCTGGGTGTCGGTTTCCCCGAATGCATCGAGGGTGGGTATGACATGTCCAAGGAGGAGCTCCTGGAGCATGGCGTTAACGTCTCGAGCACGCACGTCGATTTTATGATCGGCACGGACGATATCGATATTACGGGCATTACGCCTGATGGACGTGAAGTTGTGATTTTCCAGAACGGCCAATGGAGTTGGGAATAGCCCCAGACCGTGGTACAATGCCACCCGCGGGCCGTTAGCTCAGCTGGCAGAGCAGGGGACTTTTAATCCCAAGGTCCAGGGTTCGAACCCCTGACGGCCCACCATAGAATGGAAAAGCGACTGGCGGATGCCGGCCGCTTTTTTGTTGCCGCGACGCGGGTTCGAACCCGAAAGGGCGCGGAGCTGAGTAAACGCGTGAGCGTTTGCCAGCGCAGCGCGCAAGGCGCGAAGCGCCGCAGCGGCCGCCTGCGGAGCAGGCTGAACCCCTGACGGCCCACCCAAAGTAAGGAATACGAAATGAAAACAAATAGATACGGAATTAGCGGCAGCACATTAAAGATAATAGCAGCCATTTCGATGGTTCTCGATCATGTAAGCAGGATCGTCCTGACCAATGGAATCATGACTCACGCATCGTACAGTCAGATATCAGACGAACAGTGGGCGATTCTAAGCGAGGCTTCGGATATGCTTCATGTTCTTGGCAGAATTGCATTTCCCTTATTTTGCTTTTTGATAGTTGAGGGATTTTTGCATACTCATGACTTAAAGAAGTACCTGCGAAATATGCTTGTCTTCGCATTCATTGCGGAGCCCATATACGATTTCGTCCAAACCGGGCAACTATTTGACCTTCGGCAACAAAATGTTATGTGTGAGCTCCTGCTTTCCTTGGTCTTTTTGATTGTTCTGGAAAAGATACAAAGTCTTTCAAAACGGAAAAGATACATCGCAGAAACTGCTCTGATTGTTTTGACAGCACTGGCAGCTGAATACACTAAACTAGATGGCGGTGTGTATGGCATTATGCTTGTGGCTGCATTCTATTTATTCCACGACAGCAAGGCCAAGATGTTCTTTGCTGCAGTATGTGCAGTGCTCCTTTCGTCATGCCATATAGTTGGCGGCGGATTCGAGCTTGCTGCAGCTAATGTACTTAATCCTGATGTTGCTGCCGCGGTCGTTTCGTTGCTGCTTATCAATCTTTATAATGGTAAGCGAGGGCTGAAGCTCAAATATTTCTTCTACATTTTCTATCCGGCACATCTTGCTCTGCTTTATGGTGTCTCACTTATTGTTTTGAACTGTCTTTAAAAACTCTCAAACAAGTCTCTGAAAACGGAAACAAATTGACCCTAAGACTGCTTGTGAATTTCCGGAAGACCTGAGAGATGCGAGGATAGGCAACGAGGGCTGCAGAGAGATGCTTCTCAGTTCTCTGGCGGATCGCACGTATCTGTATGAGGATCACTTCCACACACTCATTAATAACAGTGATAAACACGGCAGATCCTCAAAACATGAGGCTGTGGAGGTCGAACGATGCTTCGAAAGCATGAATGGCAGCGAGAAAATGAGTTCGGAAGCGCCCTCTGGATGATCCAGCATAGAATAGAAAGCGATCGGCTCCGGCTGGTCGCTTTTTTGTTGCCGCGCCACGGGTTCGAACCCGAACTTCTCTATATATAAGAACGCTTGGCGAACAAAACCTGCCTTTTACCGACGGGAAACAAATAGCTGATGCTTTTGGAGTAAAGTGGCGCTCCAGAGATGACCGATGCCTTAACACCTATAAACCAGCTGGTCATCGCCAATATCAGAAGCCAATGCTTCAGTTTTAACCTCAGTGATGCGACTGAGGGACCTATTCATTTGTGAACAAAATATGGAGTGCGCGATTCCCGCCCCCGGCGCCCCTCCGGTCT
>CAJKHC010000003.1:0-218738 GCA_905199605.1 uncultured Collinsella sp. | reverse complement strand
AGCGCAAAATGGATTCTAAAAAACACCTTGCCAAATAGGAGCGTCAGGACGCAAAAAGGCTCCGCAGCGCGAAGCGCGATGCGGAGCCTCTTTGCATGTCCGAGGACGTTCCGGAGAGAAACCCCGTCCCGCCCCCGGATTCCCGGTGGGAGTTCTAGACCTTGTCGGCCTTAGTACATACCGCCGCCCTGCTGACCAGCGGTAGCAGCAGCGATAGCATCCTCAAGCTGAGTGTTCTTGGGCACATCGGAGACGGTGGCCTCGGTGATGAGGATCAGGCTGGCGACAGAAGCAGCGTTCTGCAGGGTGACGCGGCTGACCTTGACGGGGTCGAGGACGCCCATCTCAATCATGTCGCCCCACTCACCGTTGGCAGAGTTGAGACCCTGGCCGGCGGGCAGCTCGGCAACCTTGTCGACCACGACAGCGCCCTCAAAGCCAGCGTTCTTGGCGATGGTAGCGACCGGAGCGGTCAGAGCCTTCTTGACGATGTCGACGCCGATCTTCTCCTCGGGGTCGTCGATCTCGACAGCATCGAGCGCAGGAGCAGCGTCCATGAAGGCGACGCCACCGCCGGCGACGATGCCCTCCTCGACAGCAGCGCGGGTAGCCTGCAGGGCATCCTCAACGCGGTGCTTGATCTCCTTGAGCTCGGACTCGGTAGCAGCGCCGACCTTGATGACGGCAACGCCACCGGAGAGCTTGGCCAGGCGCTCCTGGAGCTTCTCACGATCGAAGTCAGAGGTGGTGTTCTCCATCTCGCCCTTAATCTGAGCGATGCGGGCGTCGATGGCCTCCTTGGAGCCAGCGCCGCCGACGACGACGGTGTTGTCCTTGGAGATGGTGACGGACTTAGCGGTACCGAGCATATCGGCGGTGATGTCAGCGACCTTCACGCCCAGCTCGTCCAGAGCGGCCTGGCCACCGGTGAGGACGGCGATGTCCTCGAGGATGCGCTTGCGGCGATCGCCGTAGCCCGGGGCCTTGACGGCGCAGACGTTGAGAGCGCCACGGATCTTGTTGAGGACGAGGGTGGGCAGAGCCTCGCCGTCGATGTCCTCAGCGATGATGAGCAGGCCACGGCCGGCGCGCTGGACAGCCTCGAGAACAGGCATGATGTCCTGAACGCTGGAGATCTTCTGGTCGGTGATGAGGATGTACGGATCCTTCATCACGGCCTCCATGCGGTCGTTGTCCGTGACGAAGTAAGCGGAGACGTAGCCCTTGTCGAACTGCATGCCCTCGACGGTGTCGATGGTGATGTCGAACGTCTGGGAATCCTCGACGGTGATGACGCCGTCCTTGCCCACGACCTCCATGGCCTCGGCGATCTTCTCGCCAACCTCGGGGTCACCAGCGGAGATGGTGCCGACAGAAGCGATCTGTTCCTTGGTCTCGACCGGCTTGGCCTGCTTCTTCATCTCGGCGACGGCGGCGTTTACAGCCTTGTCGATGCCGCGACGGATGGCCAGCGGGTTGGCGCCGGCGGCGACGTTGCGCAGACCGTCGTTGACGATAGCCTGAGCGAGCAGGGTTGCGGTGGTGGTGCCGTCACCCACGGTGTCGTTGGTCTTGGTGGCGACCTCCTTCACCAGCTGGGCGCCCATGTTCTCGATGTTGTCCTCGAGCTCAATCTCCTTAGCGACGGAAACGCCGTCGTTGGTGATGGTCGGGGCACCGAACGTGCGCTGCAGAGCGACGTAACGGCCCTTGGGGCCCATGGTGACGGTAACGGCGTCGGCCAGAGTGTTGACGCCCTTGGCGAGCTTGGCGCGGGCATCGGTGTTGAACGTAATGTTCTTTGCCATGGTAGGTAATCCTCCAAAAGAAATGTGACTCGCGTCGCCGCTTCCGAGTCCTATGCGGCGGACGCGTTCAAAGACGAATCAGAGATTCTGACGAGACTAGGCCTCGACGACGGCGTAGATGTCGTCGGCGCGCATCAGCAGATACTTCTCGCCGTCGACCTTGACCTCGTTGCCGCCGAACTTACCGTAGATGACAACGTCGCCGACCTGAACGTCCATAGGGATGCGCTCGCCCTTGTCGTTGACCTTACCGGCGCCAACGGCAACGATGGTGCCGCGCTGCGGCTTCTCTTGAGCGTTGCTGGCGATGTACAGACCAGAGGCGGTCTTCTGCTCGGCCTCGTCGGGCTTGACCAGGACGCGATCTGCAAGCGGCTTCAAAGACGACATGCTTGTTTCCTCCTTTGTGGGCCGCGCGGTCATGCCGCGCGGGTTAACCCTTTTTGTTTGCGTACGCGTTGAATGGTACCCACGAATGGCGGGTTATACAACACAGAGTCAAAAAATCTTATTTTTTGGCACTTAGATTTTCTGAATGTCGGAGGATAACTTATGCGCAGCCCCAAGGCGGACCGGAAAGCATGAAGTTTTAGCGCGGCAACTTTGTGAATCAGCTTCTCAAGACTACAATCCTCCAGATGAAATATGCCCAGATGAGAGGAAGGGAGGGCAGATGACTGATGAGCTGAGCACCTCGGCATGGCGAGATATAGCACCGAATCGCGATGCACGCGACTCCATGCCGCCCGTTCGCACTCGCCTGCTCGCCCTGGCTCTCGTCTTCGCCCTTCTCGCGGTAACCATCCTCTCCCCCATCGCAACCGCCCATGAGTTGCATCATGACTGCACCGGCGCGGGCTGCACCATCTGCGCCGAGCTCGCCGGCAATCTGTCGATCGCCCGTGGCGGTGACACCGTCCCCGTGGGCGCGACATCGTTCATCACCCTCTTGCTGATCTCCGCCCTAGCCGTCATCGGCACCGAGCGATCTTCATATGCCCCGGTCACCCTATTATCCCTCAGGGTCCGTCTGGACGATTAACGGCTCCCAATTGAATCAAATAGCTACCGCGTGCCACAGCGGCATCGCCTTCGGCCGTCGGCACCCCGACGCAGCCGTTTTCAATTCAGGAGCAATCTATGTGGACAACCGAATCTACCGTCGCCATCCCAAGCGGCGTCCTATTCGTCACCGTGGCCCCATGGCGGCGGCATATATGTCCCTTGTAAGTGCGGTCTTTGCTCTCGCCGATTCTGACGACAATGCGTCCAGCTCGACCCCGTCGAGGGACTCACTGACAAACAGCTTAAAGCCGGCGAGGATTACCCGCCCATCATGAACGACAACCTGGAGAAGCTCGTGAAGACGCTGAACTAGGAGTAAGGAACAGAGACGATGAAGATGAGCATGAAGGATCTGAAAAGCTGGATGACCGACCATCCCTACCCCCGTACGCTGGCAACGATCGGCGGCGCATCGATATGCTCGATGCTCGCCCTCGAGCTGCCCTCCAACCATGAACTATGGAAGATGCAGGCCGGACCGGCACTTTTAGAGCTTTTGCTCATCTTCTGCTTCTTGTGCCTGTTGTTCTATCTGCCGCACCGCCGTAAGACCCCCGCAATCGTTGGCATCGTTGCGCTCGCCAGCATCGGTATCGCCGAGTACTTCGTAATCACGTTCAAATCGATGCCCATCCAACCCGGAGACCTGTTCGCCCTCTCGACCGCTGCGACGGTCGCCGGCAGCTACACCTATGAGCTCAGCACTTTCTGCTTCATGGGGCTTGCCGCCGCGGCCTTGGGAATCGCGCTTATCGTCCTCATTCCGCGTGATGCATGTGGGCGACCGCCGCGCCGCGCATCGGAAACGTCCCCCGAGTCCATCGACCATGCGATGTCTGCGTCCTTGAAATCGAAGGACTCAAAGGCGTCTCCGGCAACCGAGGGGACATCGACAGCGCCGAGGGAGCATCCAGTCGCAACCAAATCCAAACTCCCCCTCTCCGTCGACCGTCGTACCGCACTTGTTGCCGGAGCCGCACTGGGGGCGCAGGCCTTCATCAGCTATTACGACACCTTGGGCATCAAGCTTCATACCTGGAAGCCCCTCGAAAGCTATTACAGTCAGGGGTTTCTCCCCACCTTTATTTCGAGCGCGCAAAAAATGGTGCCGCCTAAACCCAAGCACTACAAGAGCGGTGAGGCCTCGGCGATCATCAAGCGCCTTGCCGCGCGCTGGAACGCGGGCACGAACGGCATCGCCGACCCCTCCCGTGCCGCTGCCGTCGAACAGTTTGACCAGCTCAAGCCCTCAGTCATCTGTATCATGAACGAGTCCTTCGCCGACCTTTCAATCTTTAACGAACTGGGCTGTGGCTATAAGGGGCCCGAGCGCTTCAAAGCCATCGATAACGCGCTTCTGCAGGGAGTGAGCTACATGAGCGCCTTCGGTGCCGGCACCTGTAACAGCGAGTTCGAGTTCTTAACCGGACACTCCATGGCATTCCTGGGCGCTGGCGTCTACCCGTTCATGAGCTACAACCTGGCCCCGAGCGAGAACCTCGCCCGTCAGTTCAAGAGACTCGGCTATCGCACCGTGGCCATGCACCCCAACCACGCCACCAACTGGAATCGCGAGAACGTCTTCGCGGACATGGGATTCGACGAGTTCCTCTCGATCGAGGACTTCGCCGGCGCACCCGAGCTCTGCCGCAAGGTCACCGACGCCGCCACCTACGACAAGTGCCTCGAGGTACTAAAGCAGAGCGACCAGCCGATCTTCATCCACGACGTGACGATGCAAAACCACTCCGCCTATGACACGGGCTTGGTGCCCACCGACCAGCAACTGCACCTTGCCGTCGAAGGTGTGTCCGACAAGGTTATCACCTGGACCAATGAATACTGCTCGCTCATGGAAGCGTCCGATGCCGCCTTCGCCGCCTTCCTGGAAAAGCTGCGTGATCTCGACCGCCCCGTCGTCGTGGTGATGTACGGCGACCACCAGCCGTTCTTCACCGACCGCTACAACGACCTCTACTTTACCGATGAGGACGATGCCACCCATACCGAGCGCATCTGGCAGACACGCTATGTGGTCTGGGCGAACTACGATGTCGCCGGCAACGCACAAACGAGTGGGGAACTCAACACAAGCATCAATAACGTCGGTGCACTCGCACTCAATGCCATCGGTGCCCCGCTCACCGCCTACCAACGCGCACGCTTGCAAAACCGAGCGCACATGCCGGCGATAAACGTGGTGGGGGCGCAGGATGCGCACGGCGTTTGGTATACAGCCGAGGCCAAGAACGTTCCCGCCAAGACCGCCAATGCGCGCGATTGCCTGGACCGCATGCAATATCGTAAGCTCTTCGACCACGAAGGCTCGGTCTTTGCCACCCATAAGCAGGCGGCCGCCAACGAAACCGACCCCAACGCAGCTCCGGGAGCCTAGGGTTGACCAATCTCGGGCCCGGTATTCAGAAAAGTCAGTGCAGCAAAATGGCGATGCGGGCAGCGACTTGGGCATGGTTTTCGCCGCTCGCACGGGTCCCCTGGGGAGCAGCGTGCATTTTTGGGAGTTTTCAGCAGGCCAGGACGGCTGCATACGCGCCGGACACACCATATTGGTCCCAAGAACGCCTTTGACCGGCGATTTGGGTCGACGGGCAAATCCCGTCAGGACAAAAAAGCGTGCCTCGCGCCACACCGGACCCCAAAATGACGTCGATCTCCGCAATGCCACCCGACTGCAGCGGCACCGGCAGAGCTCACGGTGCTGAATACTCCATTTTTTGCACGGCCCAGGCGGGGGTACATCAGGACCGGAAAGAACATCTCAACTTTTTTTGCAATCTGCAACTGGAAGTATGCAAAACGCTAAGAGAAAGCATCGCTGATGTCCCAATTGAGCGCGCGGAGCAGCAGCGCTTCCACCCTGCGCCCAAATCCAGCAGAGAGGGGACGCTCCTAACGAACCCCCATCGGCAAACAAACGCGGCTCGAGCGCCATCCCAAAATAGGCTGCCCGAGCCGCGTTTAACGGTACGGCATGAATATTAGCGCTCGTAGATTAAGTTGCCCGCCAGGTAGGTGGCCTGAACCTTGGTGGCCTGGAGCTCTTGGGGGTCAACGGTGAGCAGGTTTCGGTCCAGGACTACCAGGTCGGCGTATTTGCCGGGTTCCAGGCTGCCGAGGTTTTGCTCGTCGCCCGCTGCGTACGCGCTGCCAAGCGTGTAGCTGCGCAGGGCCGTTGCCGCGTCGATACGCTCGCTCGGCAGCCAGCCGCCCTCGGGCCAGTGGCTGCGGGGATCTTGGCGCGTGATAGCCGTGTAGAGCACGTTCATGCTGGTAACGGCCGTGATGGGGCTGTCGGTACCGAAAGCTTGACGGATACCGCGCTGCTGATAAGTTGCGAACGGCCACATGATGCGGCTGCGTTCCAGGCCCAGGTCGCGCTCCGGGCCACCCGGGTCGAGCGTGATGTGGCAAGGCTGGCTCGAGGCAATGACGTTGAGCTTGCGCAGACGATCGATGTCCTGAGGCAGCAGATTCTCCAGGTGCTCAAGCGTATTGTGGCCGTGCTGGGGCAAGCCGTAGAGCTCTGCCGCCTCCTCAAAGATATCGAGCGCAGCATGGATGGCACCGTCGCCGATAACGTGGATGCGCACGGTATGGTCACGCTCGGCTGCCGCCAAAACCAACTTGCGCATACGCTCGACAGGGACCGTCAGGCGGCCCTGGTCGCCCGGGAAGCGCGGGTTGGTATAGGGCTCAGTGAGGTATGCGGTATGCTCGCTCGACACGCCGTCGAAGAACTGTTTAAAGCCTGGCGCCGAGAGCAGCGCGTTGTTCGCGTAGCGGGTCTGGAGTTCTTCCAAGCGCGACTGGTCATCCAGCAGCGTGGGAAACAGATGGGCGCGGATGCCCAGCTTGCCGGAGGCCTGCAGCTTGTCGTAAACATCGTCGCGAATAAAGTCGCAGCCCGGCATGGGCATGAGCGACATATCGCAGATTGAGGTGATGCCTTGCTCGGCCATACGCTTCATCTGGTCGGCGTAAGCGCTCGCGATGCGGTCCTCGCCCAGCCACTCCAGGCAGCGCGGCAGCAGCTGCATAGCAGCCGCCTCGTGGGCGATACCCGTAAGCTCGCCATTTGCATCTTTGTCGTAACTGCCACCCGCCGGAGGCTCGCTGTCGCGCGTAACGCCGAGCGCCTCGAGTGCGCGGCTGTTAAGCCACAGCGTGTGCCCGTCGCCCGAGTACATAACGCAGGGACGATCGGGAAATGCCGCATCGAGGGAGGCCTTGGTAGGGTGCTCGGGCGGATCCCAGCGGTAATCGCGCCAACCCTGGGTCACGACCCAGGCGTCATCTGGCAAGCCTTGGGAAAACTCGAGCGCATGCTGCACCAATGCTGCCTCGGACGTGCCCATATCCATGAGCATGTACGGCGAGGAGCCAACCGAAGTATGGAAGAAATGCAAGTGCGCATCGTGGAAACCGGGGCAGACAAACTGCTCGCCGTAATCGACCACCGGCGTGGCGGCAGGTGCGGCGTCAATCACGTCATCGGGCGCGCCGACTGCGACGATGCGATCACCCGCGATGGCGATCGCCAGCTCGCGGGCGGTATCGATACCGTCTTGGGCGGTAAAAACGTTCTTGGAGCGGATAATCCGATCGATATGCTGCATGAGCATCCCCATCTCTGGCAGGTAATTCAACATCCCCGAGTGTACTCCCCCGCCCTTGCAACAAAACCCCAAGCGGCAAACGGCAACTTTACCAGCCCTAGCGGCAGGTGGCATACTGGAGAGAGCCTGTACGATTTTGCGATCGAGCCAGCAAGGAGCAAATCGACCATGACGAAGACCAAGGCACAGCAGATTATGGCGGCAACCGAGGTTCGCGCGGCAGACGACGTCACCGCGGCCATCCATGATATCGCCGCCGAGTTTGAACCCTACATCATCAAGCAGCGCCGGCACTTCCATAAGCACCCGGAGCTGAGCCTTGCCGAGGAGCGCACGACTTCCGACATCGCCAACCAGCTCGACGCCATGAATATCCCCTACGAGCGTCCACTCAAGACGGGCCTGGTGGCGACACTCCGCGGCACCGCGCCCGATGCCTACCGCGAGGACGGCACGCCGCGCCGCCGTATCCTGCTGCGCGCCGACATCGACGCCCTGCCCGTCACCGAGCAGACCGGCGAGGAGTTCGCCAGCGTCAACGAGGGCTGCATGCACGCCTGCGGCCACGACTGCCATATCGCCATGATGCTCGGCACGTTGCAGATTCTGCGCCACATGACCGATGACATCCACGGCGAGATTCGCATCGTTTTCCAGCCCAGCGAGGAAAACGGCCAGGGCGCCAAGCTCATGATCGGCACGGGCGTACTCGATGGCGTCGACGGTGCCTATGCCGCGCACATCTGGAGCGAGGTCGATGCCGGCACCGTGAGCTGCGAGCCCGGTCCGCGCATGGCAAACACCGACTGGTTCCGCATTGATGTCCGCGGCACCTCGTGCCATGGCGCCATGCCCCAGCGCGGCCACGACGCCGTTATGGTTGCCGCCGAAATCGTCAACGCCCTGCAGACCATCGTCTCGCGCGAGATTAGCCCCTACGAACCCGCCGTCATCACCGTCGGCGAACTGCACGGCGGCACCGCGCGCAACGTTATCGCCGGCACGGCATACCTCGCCGGCACGGTGCGCACCTATGGCGACAAGACGCATGAGGAAATGCCCGAGCTTATGCGCCGCATCGTGGAGCACACCGCAGCAGCACTAGGCGCCGAGGCCGAACTCACCGACTACACCATCGCCAACTACAAGGTCGAAAACGATGCCGCCTCGAGCGAGCGTTGCCGCCAAGCTGTGCTCAAGTGCCTGGGCCCCGCAGGCGAGGGCCATTACCGCGGCACGCTTTCGGGCGAGGACTTCTCGGAGTACCTGCGCCGCGTGCCGGGCGTGCTCGCCTTTGTTGGCACGCGCAACCCCCAGATTGGCGCCACCTATGCCCAGCACTCCTGCTTCTACAAGATCGACGAGAGCGCGCTCGCCAAGGGCTCCATGGTAGCCGCTCAGTATGCCATCGACTTTTTGGCCGAGCCCACACAAGAGGAGCTCGACGGCCCCACAATCGCCGCGGTTGCCGAGACCAATCCCGACCTGGCAGCCAAGCTGCGCTCTGCCAAGGCAACGGCCGCCGAGGCCCGCGACGCCGTGCACGACGCCCGCACCGCCCGCCATGCCGCCATCAAGGGCATTCACGATGCCCGTGCCGCTGCTCGCCACGAGGAGAAGCATGGCGAGTAGCCGTCACGTCCACCCGTAACAACCTGGCTAGAGCAAAGCGGGGGCGAACGTTATCTCAACGTTCGCCCCCCGCTTATGTGTCGATGCTTTTCTAGCGCGTCCTCCGTCACGACAGGTAAGAGCGAAGGATGGTGAGCCAGCGTGGGGTTTCGAGGTGGATGATATCGGTGGGAACTCCGGTGGGAACGTGACCACCAAGGAGCAGGCCCGCGTCTGCCGGGTTGATAAGGCGCACGATCCATACGGCAACGACCAGCACACACAGAACAATAACCGCAATGTCGATGCCACGCTTTAGCTTGCTCGATACCGCCTCCTCGCGCACGAACGCGAGCGCAAACGCAATCGGCACCACCCAAAACAGCGGATGGTAGGCAAAGGCAGCCGCAAAACCGAGGCGCAGTGCTGCCAGCCAGGCCCTTGTCATGCCGCATCCCGGACAGGGAATGCCCGTCATCAGGCGAAACACGCAGCCGATATCGAGCAGGTAGAGTGCGAGCCAGGCGACAAAGAGCGCGCCGATGCAAGAAAGGGCGCGGCGAATGAGCTCCGCCGCGCCCTTATGTCCCTGGGAGCTGTTCACGCCGTTCTTATCGTTAGGCACGAGCGCCAAGACGGGTGTTGTAAGCCGTTGCCATGGCATTGGTGTTCTTGATGATGATGTTCATGGCAAAGATGGGGCCAAGGCCGCACAGCAGCGCGCCGACAATCTGCCACATAAGAACGGTAGTACCGTTCTCCTGGAACATCAGGCCATAGCGAGGGGCATTAGCCTGCAGGCGGTTACCGATCTTGTAGTACCAGTAGAGTCCGTAGAAGCCGCAGGTCACGAACGACAGCAAGATGAATGCTGCCAGACCCGGCGTGGAATCGCCGTCATCCTGGCACATGACATTGATGTCGCGGGCAAGGCAATAGAGGAAGTAATACGAATAGATGCCGCAGGTCACGATGGAAAGCAGGAGCCAGCCGATCACGCCACGGTCGGTCTTAATCGGAGCATAGCCCATCGGGGCAGGTGCAGGCTGCTGAGCATACTGCTGCTGGCCGGCGTACTGCTGCTGCCCGGTGTACTGCTGCTGAGGCTGGGGCTGAACTGCCTGAACCGGAGTGGGCTGAATCTGCGTGGGCTGCGGAGCAGGCTGGGGCTGAGGCGCAGGCTGCGGCGCGGGCTGAGGGGCCGGAGCGGTGGGAGCGGCACCGATGGCAGAACCGCAAACAGGGCAGAATTTGGCATCATCCGAAATGGGAGAACCACAAGTGGGACAGAACATAAGCTTCTCCTTTTCCTAAGGCGTCGCACGCCTTCAAACCTTACACGTCTATGTTCTCAACAATAGCCGCGACGTTGTTGCGCAACATTGACCAATTTCCGAGAAATTTATCTGCAACCGTTTTCCCAGGTATTGTCTTGCTTTCACAGTAGAAAAAGGCACCCCGGGCTCAGTTGCCCAGGGCGCCTCGACCGACTATTCGGTTTGATTGTTTTCGGCAGCAGGATTATCGCCCGGCTCATCCGCCGGCGTGGCAACGGCATTCCAATCGGGTTCTGCAGGCGTCGCCTCGGGCGCGGGGGCCGGTGCCGGGGCAGACGTCGGTGCGGGCGACGTTGCAGGCGCAGGTGCGGGTGCCGGCTCAGGCACAGGCGCCGGCTCGGGTGCAGGCTCAGGCGCAGACTCGGGCGCGGGCTCGGGCTCGGGCGCAGGTGCCGGCGAAGCATCCGGAGCGCTGTAACCCGAAGGAGCAGACTTCTTCTCAAACGGCAGCACAAAGGTCAGGACGTCGTCCTTGTCCTCGTCGGCCCACTCGCTTGCGTAGCGCGCCACCCAATAGCCAACGGCACGATGCTTGAGCATGTTGCCAAAGACCGTAAGGAATACCGTGACAAACGCCGTCAGCACCAAGAACAATACGAGCGTAATGCCACCGCCGGTAACAAGCGCCTCAATAGCCGTAGGACGGTAGTAGTAGCTATACATACCGACAGAGGCAATGGTGCCAAAGACGAGCGTCAGGATCCATGTGATAACGTTGGCGACCAGACCCGTCAAAAACTCGGGAAGGAACGATGCGCAGAACAGCTTGGTCTTATTGTTCTTAAAGGCCGCCCAGACCTTATCGAGCGAAAACGCGCTCTCGACGCGACCGGTCACCGCAAAGTGCATCACGGCGATGTCGGCGAACATAGTAAAGAAGACACCCAGGACCGCCGTGGCAATCATAGCCAGAACAAACAGGCCCAGCGAGCCAAATAGAGCGGCCTCAAGCGCATAGGAGCCGTAATAAGAGTACGCACCCGCGGCACCAATTACCACGCTCTCCACCAGCGAAAGCGCTACACCAATAACGGGAATAGCCGCGATAACCTTGAGCACGCTCGAAATAACGCCCGAAAAGACGCCAAGGCCAAACGACGTGGAACGCATCAACGGACGATCCATGCCGTCATCGACCTTGAGCGACAGATCGCGACCCCATTCGATGCCAAAGCCAGAACCGCACGCGCTTGCCACACAGGCAGCCAAAAAGCCGAAGGCAGCCGCGATACCGCCGATAACGGGAATGAAGAGCACGAGCACCGACACGACACAGATGAGCGCCGGCAAAAAGGCAATCTGGCACACGCGCTGCAGCACGCCCGGCGTCTTGGTCATGTCTTCAAACGCCTGAGCTACACAGCCCTTGGGCACGTTCACGTTAGGCTGAGGAACAAACTGCTGAGGCTGAGACTGCCCCTGAGGAGCAGAGGTTGCAGCACCGGTATTAGGAGCGCCACACGCGCCACAGAACTTGTCGTTATCGCCCATGGGGGCGCCACACTGCGAACAGAACATCGAAATCATCCCTTCGTATCTAGAGCGAATCACCTGGATCGCAAACGATGTCTTTGGCAACATTATCGCCCAATGTGGGGACAAATACTCCAAGATGGCCGATTTGCAACGTAGGCGGCCTTATTCAATGATTCGAAGGGTGCGTCCGCGCTAGTTCGTGCCGCGGAAGCCTTTGCCCACGATCTCGGAGCTATCGACGATGGTGATGAAGGCGCCAGGGTCAATCTCGCGGGTATAGCGGCGCAGTTGCACTGCCTCGCGACGGCTCAGCACGCTCATAATCACCGTGACGCACTTGCCCGAGAAGGCGCCGTAGCCACGGCTGATCGTTGCCGTGCGGTTGAGATGCTTGACAATAAACTCCTCGACTTTTCGCGGTTCGGTGCAAATGATCGTACAGACCTTGCGCAGGTGGATGCTCTCGATAGCCTTATCGACCACGAGCGTCTTGGCAAACAGGCCAAGCACGCAGTACAGGCCGACGCGCGGGCCATACAGGAAAGCCGCGATGGTCACGATGCCGATATCGACCAGCAGCAGCGCGCGGCCAATCTCGAGCGTGGTGCGGCGTTTGAGGATCATGGCAAGAATGTCCGTGCCACCCGTCGAGGCGCCGATGTCAAAGACAATAGCGCTGCCGAGCGCCGGCAAGATGACGGCAAAGCACAGGTCGAGCCACATATCACCCGTCAGAGAGACATCGGTCGGAATGAAGAGCTCAAACAGCGAGACGTAGGCCGAAAGCGCAAACGAGGCAAAGACGCTCCACAGAATCGCCTTGCGCTCCAAAAAGATAAAGCCCAGAACGACCAGGACCGCGTTGATAATCCACATAAAGACGCCGACGGGCAGGGTCGGGAACAGCGTGGAAAGAATGACCGACACGCCCGAGGTGCCGCCGAAGGCAAAGTGATTGGGGGTTTTAAAGGCCACGATGGCGAACGCCGTGAGAATCAGGCCCAGATTGAGCTCGGCAAAAAAGCGCGGAAAGCCTGGCTCCTGGCTGCGCTTGCGGCCGGCGCGCTCGCCACGTTCGATATCCTCGCGACCGACCACGCGCTCCATCGGCACCACCGGAGGACGATGCACCTCCTCGGCGGCACGCGACGCCGCCTCTGCCGCAGCGGCCTCAATCGCCCATGCCTTGCTTTCGGTCTCGTGTTCGTCGGCCATTACGGCAACCCCTCGTTAACAATTTGGAAACAATGCGCCCATTAGGGTAACGCGGAACGTGGGGATTGCAACCCTTAGTTAGACGAGCGGTATGACTACATCGGGTGCGTACAAAAACGGCCGGCCACGCTTTTGCTTGCGCGGTCGGCCGTTTAACGTTTTCGCAGATAAAACCTGCCAAAATAAACATCTCTTTTTGGTAGGTTACTCGTGCTGGCTGGTACGGTGCTCGTACTCCTCGGGGGTGATGACATCCTCGATGCGCAGGTTGACGCCTGCCACCTCAAGGCCGGTCATCGCGGCAAGACGCTCGGTGACGCGCGCCTTAACGTCGTCAAAGATCGCAGGCGCATAGGCGCCGTACTCGATGATGACCGAGATGTTGACAACCACGCGGTTGTCGTCGGTGACCTCGACCGTCACGCCCTTGGTCAGGTTCTCGGCACCAAACTGCTCCTGCACAAAGTGCATGAGGTTGCCCTTCATGCCCAGAACGTGCGACACCTCGCGGGTGGCCATGGCGACGATCTTCTCAATCACGCCGTTGGAATATGTCAGCGAGTCCTCGGACTCGTCCGCCTCCTCGTCATCCTCGTCCGCCTCGTCTTCGGACTCCGCCTCGACGAGCGCCTCGTCCTCGAGCGTTACGTCCTCCGCCTCGGCGGCGACGGCCTCGTTCGTCTCGAGCTCGGTATCGGCCACATCGACCTTCGTGTTAAAAGCCATGGTTCCTCCTTATGCCTGCCACGGATGCGACAGTCGAATACATATTAGCGGCCGCTAAACAGACGGCCGAAGAAGTTAACGATACCGTTCTCGCCGTCGCGAATCTGGCCGATCACGGCGCCGATCAGCACAAAGAATGCGATGACGAGCGTGTCCCACAGGCCCAACGTAAGTACCAGCACGGCGAGGATAAAGCCTGCCACGGCGCCGAGCGTAGTGTTGGGGTGGCGCACGGCGTAGCTCCAGATAGCAGCGCCCGTACCTTTGATGAGACCCATGGCCTCGTCAAAGTCGTTGGCGGCGCTGTCGTGCTGCTCGCCGGCCTCGGGCTTGGTGTCGGCGGACTCGCCTGCCGGCATAGCGTTCTGATCGATCGTCAGGCGCGGCGTGCGGGCGGTCTTGTCTTGGTTGGTATCACTCACCGGAAACCTCCACGGTCTGGACGGTAGTCTTGGACGGCAAAAAGCGAACGCGCGCAGTCGTGCCCGGCGTACCGAGCATGGTGTCGCAGGCCTCCTCGATACGCTGCTGCATCGCGGTTGCAAGGGAAGCCACATCGTGATCGACGAGTGCGATGGCGTCGACCTTAAAACGGACGTGCGACTCGTCGGAGCCCTGGACGCGCGCATCGATATGCTCGACCATCACGCGGTCGTCGCGCTCAGCCGCAGCACGGGCGCACGAGGAAAGCGCTGCGAGCGTGACCTCGATATTGCGCTCCCCCGCCGGATGCACGCAGGACGGCTCGCGACGCGCGAACATCAAGCGGAAAAAACCGATGAGCACGCCAAGCGCCACGATGGCGGCGCACACCGTAACGACGACGCGAGGCATGGTGTCACGCAATAGCAGCATAAAGCGATACGTATACGGTCCCCAGAACTGGCAGACAAGCGTACCCAGCGCCACGATGGCGGCGGCAAGATACACGATCGCTAGGGCTCGTTTGAGTACGCGCACGCGCGCTCCCTTCAGGTTTCGGTCCACAGAATGCAAAACGATTCGCATCATTATAAAAGAGCCGGGTCCGGTGCCATACGCACGCGGATCCGGCTCATCTATTCCACGAGGCTTGCATGCTCGCTTCATTATGCCCAGATATGCACGGCTTAACCCGTGCAGGCGCTACTCCTCCTCGAGGGCAGCGATGACCTCGTCGGTCATGTCCATGGTGCTGTAGACGTCCTGGACGTCGTCGAGCTCCTCGAGACGGTCGATGAGGCGCTGAACCTTCTTGGCGTCGGTACCGGAGACCTCGGTCGGGGTGGTCGGAACCATGGTGGTCTCGGAACCCTTGACCTGGACGCCCTGCTCCTCGAGTGCCTTGGAGACAGCCATGACGTCGTTAGCAGCGGTCCAGACGATCCACTCCTCGCCGGCGTCCTCGTAGTCCTCGCCACCGGCCTCGGCGATGGCCATCATGAACTCATCCTCGTCACCGGCAGCACCGTTGGCGATCATGGTCTCCTTCTTGGCGTTCTCGTCCAGGATCTCCTTGGCGACGACGATCTGGCCCTTGCGCTCAAACTGGAAGGCGACGGAGCCGGAGGTGCCCAAGTTGCCACCAGCGTGGGAGAAGGCGGAACGGACATCGGCGGCAGTACGGTTGCGGTTGTCGGTCAGGCAGTCAACATAGACGGCGACACCGGCGGGACCATAGCCCTCGTACACGATGTTCTCGTAGACGGCGGCATCGGCACCCGAACCAAAGGCCTTGTCGATAGCGGACTTGATCTTGTCCTTGGGCATGGACTGAGCCTTGGCCTTAGCAACGGCAGCGGCGAGGCTGGCGTTGTTCTCGGGCAGCGGGTCACCGCCGAGACGGGCAGCAACGGTGATGTTGCGGCTCAGCTTGGAGAAGAGGGCGGAACGCTTGGCGTCCTGCGCGCCCTTACGATGCTTGGTTGTGGCCCACTTAGAGTGTCCGGACATACGTGTCTCCTATCGGTTTTGACCTAAAGCCCAGCGCAGATGCTCGGGCAATATAAACAAACGTCGTTATGATATACCTACTGGCCTGCGAGATAAACCCCAAAATGAAGGCGTCGTGATGATGCCATCCTTTGGTGCAAAGCAACCTGTCCCCTTTGCACCAAATTAGGACCAGAGAAGGTCGCTGCGAGTGATGGTGGCACCGATGGCAAAGGGCATGCAGGCGATAACCGGATACAGGTAGCGCATATAGGTCGAACCGTTGCAGGGACCGATCAGACACACGGCGAGCACGCCCAGCAGCGGCACCCAAATGGCCAGCCCGCGCCACGAATGGCGGCGCAACAGGTAGACCACCACGGCGATCATAATCCACACATAGGTGGCCGAGCTCATGGTGAGCGAGATAAACGGAATGCGCTGCACCGCCACGCGATACAGGTTGATCAGGTGGTCGCACCAGCGCACAACCTTGCTATCGACCGGATGGAAGTCAAAGTACTTGAGGTTATCGGGCTTCGCCATAATCTCGGCACTGCGCGCCGTGCTGTAGACCCACGCATCGCGGGCACTCGGATAAAAGTAGCCGTAGTAGTTATTGATGAGCGCCGAGATGTAGCACTCGGGATCCTTTTTGAACATCTGCGCCCAGACCTCAAAATAGGCCTTGATGTCCTCCTGCGAGGCGTACTCGTTAAAGCAATTTTTGACGGCGTCCGACTTATCCGGGTTGTAGCGGCGGCCCAGATTGTCGTACTTGAGCACACGGTCGATCACGGCACGCTCATCGTCGGTCACCAAGCCGTCGCAAGGAGCCTCCACGATAGTACCGTCCTCCTTAACCGTAGGGTTGACACCCGAGTTGAGGCCGTCGTGCTTTTGGACGAAACGAGCCGTCTGCTGGAACGGAATCGAGAGGATTTCGCGCTTGGAACCAGGCGTAATGTCGTGCGCCGGCATAAAGACCTTGGTGAAGTACATATTAGAGGCAAGGCAGAGTCCAAGCACCGCAAGAACTCCCACCCAGCGGAAACGCGAGATGGCGCCCGAAGGCGCAGCACCGGCCTGTTTGACTGCACGACGAGCCACATGCGCGTCCCATGCGCAAAACGCCGCCGCGATTACGCATGCCGCCAGGGGAAACACCAGGCCGCCGTTGCGCAGAAACGTGGAACCCATGGCACCCAGAGCGAGCAGCAGCCAGTCATGGCGCGCAAAGAGCACGGGCCTCTGTTCGCCCGCACGCTCGGCATTGGCATCACGACGGGGCAAGCCACATGCCACGAGCTTGACGGTCTGTACCAGCAGCACCAAAAACGCGTCGGCAAAGAGCACGTCTTTGGTGAGCAACGCCGCGTAGTTAGAGAACATCGGCATAAACGCAAAGAACAGCAGGATCGTACCGCGAACCGGCAGGCTCACGCCCAGTTTGCGCAGCGACGAAATGGAATAGGCCATGCAGGCAGCCGTGATGACAAATTGAGCGCAGGTATAGATGATGAGGCCCGCGTTAGCGCTGTTGAACAGCGAAAGCCCCAGATGAACGCACGAGCCGATAATGGCCGTGTGCACTACGGGATGGTGCCCGTTGAGCAGCACGTTGGGGTTGAGCAGGCGCAGGTAGTCGCTCGTGCCATTGGGATAGTTGAACCACTGGCGAATCTGCGCACCCGTATCTCCCATAAAAAGGCCGGGCAGCGAAGCGATGAGCGTGGGCGCCCAGGCGATCATAAGCACCAGGAAGGGCCCGGCAAAGGGATGGACCGAGAGCACGGCGTGAGCCACACGCCATATGCGGCCAAAGTGCGCCTCGGAAAACGGGATGCGCCGAGAGCTCAGCCAATCCAGGCACTCAAAAGCCAGATAGAAGGCCACAATCGCTAGGAGCATCCAGCCCGCGCCGCCAATCCAGGCGCAGATGATGCGGGCCTTGTCGCCAAGAACAATCTCGGCCGAGTCGATGAGGTCGTAGCTGCGGCCGAACACCATGCAGATGGCGAAAAACAGCGACGGCAGAATAATCGATGGGCGCCAGGTGTCGCCACGGCCAAAGAACACGTAGCGAAACGGCAGCGTGAGCAGGCAGGCAAGCGCAAGCAGCATGACCGCGTCGGTATGGCCGGCAAACGAGAGGAGCACCTCGTAGCACACGTACAGCATGCCCGAGGCTTTGGGGTCAATCGCCAAGACTGCGTTGCTCGACACCGGGGCGGGATCGATGGAAAACGCCGTGGTCGCCAACAGCGCGAGCAGAAATGCGATGAGCGTCTGCTTGGCGGGGTAGCGCTTAAACCAGACGATGCGGGCAGCGTCGCGCGCAGCCGTTGTGGAGAGGTCGGAATCCTTCACAGTCCGAAAGCCTTTCTAGAAACCTGCCAAAAAGGGACAGGTTTATTTTGGCAGGTTTTATCTGGGGAAACGTTACGGTTCTGTCATCGTTGCCCAGCAAACCACCACAAAAGTGCCTGTCCCCTTTGTGGTGGTTAGGAGTCGAGGTAGATGCGCTGGGGACGGTTGCGGCGGAGGGCAAAGATGACGAGCGCCAGGCCCGCAATAACGAGCGGAAGGCTCAGCAGCTGACCCATCGTGATGACGCCGCCCAGCAGATAGCCAAGCTGGGCGTCGGGCACGCGCACGAACTCGACGAGGAAGCGGACGATGCCGTATCCCATCACGAACACGCCCATAAACGTACCCTGAGGCAGCAGCGGCTTTTTGCGGCTGAGCACCTGCAGAATGCAAAAAAGCACGATGCCCTCAAGAAATGCCTCGTAGAGCTGGGAGGGGTGACGCGGCATGTCGCCCGCAGTCCCGCCAAAGACCACGCCCCAGGGCAGATCGGTCGGCTTGCCCCACAGCTCGCCGTTGACAAAGTTGGCGCAGCGTCCCAGGCACAGGGCCAGCGGAGCGCCAATGACGGCAAGATCGGCCAACGTCCATGCGTCGAGTTTATACATGCGGCACACGATGATGCCGCCGATAATGCCGCCCACCAAACCGCCATGGAAGCTCATGCCGCCCTCGTTGGTGGCAAAGATCTCGAGCGGATGTGCCCAGTAGTAGCCGTCGCCGTAAAAGATGACGTAGAACAGGCGGGCGCCGATGATAAGGCCAAAGACCACACCGACCACGACGCTCGTCAGGTCGTCAATCGTGATGTTAAAGCCCCAGCGACGCTGCGTGCGATACATGACGACCGCCGTGAGCAGAGCTCCGACCACATAGGCCAGACCATACCAGTAAATCGTGATGGGCCCCGCCGAAATCGCGACGGGATCAAGCATATGGTAGAAGTCGTTGAGCATGTCGACCCTCCTACTCCCTACATACAAATGCGGCCGCGGGCCTTACGCTCGCAGCCGCATATTTGGGCGTAACGTCTATGCGGAGTATGCCGTCCGCAGCTTTCGCATCTTAGAACGGCGCGTACTCGTCGTACAGGTCGTCGGTCTCGCCGGAGGCATTGACCTGCTCGACACGGGTAACGCCGGGCACATGCTCCTTCAGGATGCGCTCAATACCCATGGACAGGGTCAGCGAGCTCATGGGGCAGCCGGCGCAAGCGCCCTGCAGCTCCAGCTTGACGACGCCCTCGTCGTCAACGCCCACATACTCCATATCGCCGCCGTCGGCCTGCAGGTTGGGGCGAATCTCTTCAAGAACCTTCTTAAGCAGCTCTTCGTTAACAGCCACAGGGGCTCCTTTCTCACAATAACGCGGGCGCGCCCGCGGACAGGGGCTATGTTACTACAGCCATGTACCCGCTCACGAGCCATCCATGCGCGCGGACACGACTTTCACGAGCAGTCAATTTGGGACGGGGATCTTTTAGCTGCCTTTTGTTGCCAGCTGGCATTGCCACGCGCTACTGCTGAGCCTGTCCCCCGGTGCCGATGTGGACATCGACGATAACCTGGCGGTAGCTGATGCCACAGGAGTCGAGGATGCGGCGGCTGATGCGTCCATCATCGGTGTCGGCATACTTGTTGTCCAGGTAGACGACCTCGCCCACGCCCACCTGCGCCAAAATCTTGGCGCAGTCGTGGCACGGGAACAGCGTGACGTAGACCGTGGAACCCTCGAGGTCCTTGAGCGAGCCACGGTAGTTGAGCACGGCGTTGGCCTCGGCATGGACCACGTAGTTGTGCTTGTCCTGCAGCGGGTCGTCGCTCGTACCCCACGGAAAAAAGTCGTCGTTGAGCGCCGAGGGCGTACCGTTGTAGCCTACCGAAAGGATGCGGTGGTTGGTGCTGGCGATGCACGCACCCACCTGCGTGTTGGGGTCCTTGCTGCGGCGCTGCGCGGCGATGGCCACGCTCATAAAGAACTCGTCCCAGCTAATGACGTCCAGGCGCTTGCCTGACGAAGTTTGATGAAGATCGTCCGACATGGCAGACACCTCCGTAATCGCAATAGTTTGACCCATTGTAGCAGGTGAAAGGTGGAGGCGTTTGTCCCACCGGCGCCCTCACTTTTACACGCGGCGGGGCTTTTGGTTGATGCGGTAGAGCTCGGCGAGTCCTCGCAACGTCAGCGCGTCGTCGACCGTCAGGCTGTGGCCGACCAACGCCGCGAGTGCCTCAGCGTCGTCGCCGGTAATGACGATGGGCACGTCGCCCTCCCCCGCGGTCTTGGTCGCGCGCATCTCGGCGAGCACCATGTCGAGCATGCCGTCGATGCGGGCTACCTCGCCCAGAACCACGCCCGAACGCATGGCCTCGCGCGTGTTGCGGCCGATGACGTGCGTTGGCGCCGAGGGCTCAACCTGAGGCAGGCGCGCCGCAGCGGCAGAGAGCGAACGGGCGCCAAGCGCCAGACCCGGCGCGATGACGCCGCCCACAAAGGTGCCGCGCGCGTCGATGACCTCGATATTGGTCGTGGTACCCAAGTCGATCACGATGCAGGGAGAGCCGTAGACGGCGCGTGCCGCCACGGCGTCGGCGATGCGGTCGGGACCGATCTCCGCCGGGTCGTCGTAGTGGACGGGCATGCCGGTCTTGAGGCCCGGCCCCACGGTGAGCACGCGCCCCGTGCAGGTGTGAGAAAGCGCCGTCTTCCACGGGCGCTCGAGCGCCGGCACCACACAGCTCAGCACGGCAGCCGTGGGCACAAGCGCACCCGGCACGCCCGCATCGGCGGCAAGCGCGCCCATGACCTGCGCGAGCCTCATGCTCACCTCGTCTGCTGTGATGCTCGACGGCGTGGTGATCTCGCACGTCGCAAGCGGACATTCCTGCGCCGCGGCCGAATCCTCTGCAAACAGGCCAAAGCGAATGAACGTATTGCCCACGTCGACCGTCAATATATATGCGCACCCATTAAGCATCGTCGGCGCTCCTTTCGTCTGCCCAGCAGTATATCGCCTACCTAAACCAGTCATCCCAAAATGACTAGCTTGCGGCTATACTGGTGCGCGGTCGTGCGCGAGCTCACGCGGCGGCCCTTGGTAACCCGACTTCCCGCGCCGTATCCGTAGCGGCGCTCCCGGGGGAAGCGGATATACGCAAAGGAGTTCTATATGAGCAATCCCTCGAACCGCACCTCGATGCGCGGTCAACTCACGCTGCGCGGCGTCGTCATCGGCGTCCTTGGCTGCGTGATCATCACGGCAAGCTCGGCCTACACCGCCCTCAAGATGGGTGCACTCCCCTGGCCGATCATTTTCGCTGCCGTCATTTCGCTGTTCTTCCTGAAGCTCATGGGCAACGCCAGCCTCAACGAGGCCAACGTCACCCACACCATCATGTCCGCGGGCGCCATGGTCGCCGGCGGTCTAGCGTTTACCATCCCGGGCGCCTGGATGCTGGGCTATGCCGACCAGATCAGCTGGCTCGACATGTTTATCGTGGCGCTCGCCGGCACTATCCTGGGCCTGCTGGCCACGGCGCTCATCCACCGTCACTTTATCGTGGACGCCGCGTTGGAGTTTCCTACCGGCAACGCCGCAGCTCAGACCCTGCGTGCTACCGAGGCCGGCGGCAAGACCGGCAAGCAGCTCTTTGGCTCTATGGCCATCGCAGGCATCTACAGCGTGCTGCGCGATGCTCTGGGCCTGATCCCCAGCATGCTGTGCACACTCAACATTCCCGGCGTGACCTTTGCCATCTACAACTCGCCCATGTTGCTGTCCATTGGCTTTTTGGTGGGCTTCGCCCCGGTCGCCTTCTGGTTTGCCGGCGCCCTGCTGGGCAACTTTGGCATCATCGTGGGCGGCACCGCTGCCGGTCTGTTCGACGTTGTGACTGCGCAGGGCATCGTCAAGTCCTTGGGCATGGGCCTCATGATGGGCTTTGGCGTCGCCGTCGTCCTCAAGGACATCCTGCCGCAGGTCGCCGGCATCGCCCGCGGCCTCGCCGCCGACAGCTCCAGCGACACCGACGAGCAGTCGCTCATCTCGGGCTCGCTTAAGCTCGACGCCGGCATCATCGGCCTGGGTACTGCCGCCATAGCCGTGATCGTCGCCATCGCGCTCGACCTTGGCCCCCTCCCGGCCGTCATCGTCACGCTGTTCACCTTTGTCACCACCATCATGAGCGCGCAGAGCTGCGGCCAGACGGGCATCGACCCCATGGAGATCTTCGGCCTCATCGTCATGCTCATCGTGGCGGCCTTCGCGCAGCTCACGCAGGTCAAGCTGTTCTTTATCGCCGGCATCGTGGCCGTGGCATGCGGCCTTGCGGGCGACGTCATGAACGACTTTAAGGCCGGCGCCGTGCTGGGCACCAACCCGCGCGCACAGTGGGTCGGCCAGGCCATCGGCGGCATCGTGGGCGCCCTGGTCGCCGCCGCCGTCATGGTCGCGCTCGTCACCGCCTATGGTCCGGATGCTTTCGGCCCCGACAAGAGCTTTGTGGCCGCGCAGGCAAGCGTCGTCGCCACCATGGTCTCGGGCATCCCGAGCGTGCCGTGGTTCGCAGGCGGCTTTATCGCCGGCATCGTCATGTACTGGCTCGGCATTCCGGCCATGATGATCGGCCTAGGCGTGTACCTGCCGTTCTACATGTCGCTCACGGCCTTCTTGGGCTCCTGCGTCAAGCTCGCCTACGACAAGTGGGCCGCACGCCGCGACGCCGCTGCCGGTCTTTCGGACGAGGAGAAGGCCTCCAAGGATGCCGCCTTCCAGGAGCAGGGCCTGGTCGTCGCCAGCGGCCTGCTCGGCGGCGAGTCCATCGTCGGCGTTATCCTGGCGTTTGTCTCTGTTGGTCTGAGCCTGCTGGGGTAGGCCGAACAACAACGCACCAGCGCAGAGCGCGGAGTCGGAATCAAACCGGCCCCGCGCTTTTTTGTCTATTTGACTCTTATGATCCTCACGGCGTTTTAGCCATGTCGATTGGCCTGACTTCCAGGTCAACAAACCTTGTCTGACACCTCGCCTAACGCGGTGTAGAGTAAAGACGACAGACGCAAGAAGCGGCTCAGAAGCTAAACGAGGTAAGCATGGAACTCGACAAACAACAGATCAAGCGGCTGCGCGAGCGTCATCATCGTCGTCACGGTATACGCCCTGCACACAGCGAGGCCATGGAGAATGCCACCCGTTTCCTTAAGCAGGCGTTCAACATACGCGAGGGACGCGCGCCCTATCACGTGATTCGCAAGCGCTTTGTAAACGGGGCGCGCCTGACTGGCTCGCACTTATGCATCCTGATCATTGCCATGTTGATCGCGAGCATCGGCCTCGATATCGACTCGGATATCGCCATCGTGGGCGCCATGCTCATCTGCCCGCTCATGGGCTCGGTCCTTGCCATGGCATATGGCATCGCCACGCTCGACCGCGAGATTACCGTCGAGGCCATTGCCGGTCTCGCGTTGCAGATGGCCTTCTGCCTGATCACGTCCACGCTGTACTTTAAGCTCTCACCGCTCGGCACCACCACGGCCGCTATCATCGACAACTCGACACCCACCGTCTGGGATCTTGCCGTCGCGCTCGCGGGTGGCTTTGCCGGAGGCCTGGGCAACTCGCGCGACCAGGAGCCCGCGACGCTTATCGCGGGCGTGGCCGTGGCAACCGCGCTCATGCCGCCCCTGTGCGCGGCGGGTTACGGCATCGCCATCGCGAGCGGGTCGCTGTTTCTCTCGGCGCTCTACGAATTTGGCATCAACGTTGTCTTTATCGCGCTGGCGGCCGAAGCCGTATTGCTTCTTCTACGTGTACCGCTCAAGCGTGACCTCAACGGCGACGGTATTGTGACCGCCGAGGAAAACGCCGAGGTCGATGAGCTGTCACACAAGGTGCGCCGCCGCATCATCGTGGGCACTGTGATCTTTGCCATCCCCTGCATCGTTATGACCGCGGGGTCTATTGGCTCGGCGCAGGCCGGCGTGCAGGACGGCTATGGCGTCACCGAAACTACGCGCGAGCTTGCCGCGGTACTGCCGGGCTTTAAGGATTACACCGTCGCCGTCGAGACCTCGGCCACCGAAGGCGGGGAGGAGGGCCTCGTCGAGCGCGAGGTTGTCGCCCATGTGACGACAAGCGAGACACTTGGGGCGCACGACCGTCGTGTTGCCCGCAAGCTCATCGACCTCAATGTGCCCGAACTCGATCGCGTGGAGTTCGATGTGAAGTGATGCCGGCGCGGGATGAGCGCTCGCACGGACGCAAGTTATGACGAGGCGCAGACGCGATACGGACGCGAGCAAATAGCGTGGTGCAGTTCACACCCGCGCCCCGCTCGCCGTTTTATTGCCGTGAATCAACTGTCCGCATCGACATCGCCAGACTCCAACATAAACGCCGGATCGGTGCTCACCAGATAAAAACGGGTCACCTTGGTATCTCTAAATAGGTAGAGCAAGCCCTGATCGCGTCGGCGCGAAATATGCGCCACGTGGACCGTACCGAATATTTCGCCGTTTTCATTCTTTAATACCAGAATGTTGGGGTCATCCGTACGCTTAAACTGCCCGTCTGTGCAGATTCCGTCTTGGTCAACCAGCTGCCATCGACAGTTGTCCTCCTCAAGAAAAGCCAGGGTTTCCCGACTCGTTTTGTCATCCCGATAGTAGCCATCAATGGCGAAGCCTTCGGAAGCACATTCCCGCATATAGGATGTTTCTCGACTTATAGCGAACTGCCCCATAGCGCCCAGGAGCACAGCTAGGCAAACCACTGCAAGGGTTATCGAGATAGTACGGCGGCCCATATTAACCAGCCCGATACTTGTTTAACGGAGCGTGAAACATACTTGGTACCTCCGATATCAGAGCAAACGTCACCCGCAGCCCGGCGGCAGTCATATGTTTCCAACATCAAACCATATGGCAACCACTCGCGAGAGGAGTATCGGCGAACGGTGCATTTTTGCGCTCCATTGGTCAAACGTCAACGCGCGCTACAGCTCTTGCCCGATCAATTCAGATTTTGTCGCATACTACCGTAGATCCCCAACGCTTCCACCCCCAAGAGATCATTTTTAGTACGTAAAGAAGCCCTCGCCCGAGCTTTCGCCCAGCTTGCCTTCGTCGAGCATTTTCTTGAGGACGGACGCCATAGCCTTAAAGTTGTAGGGCATCATCATTTTTTTGAGCAGCGGGCTCACCAAGCCCGGCACCTTCTGATACTGCATGACGATGTTGTAGGCCGTCTGGATACCCACCGTGTCGAATACGCGAAACGGACCCTTGGGGGCACCGGTGCCACGCGTCCACGCGAGGTCGATGCTCTTGGGATCGCTCACGCCCGAAACGTACAGGTCAAGGCCCGAAAGCAGCCACGGCACCAGCATGGAATTGAGCAGGTAGCCGTTCTTTTCCTTGTTGACGGGCAGGGCAAGCATACGGATATCGTTGGCAAAGTCGACGAGCTCGTCGAAGTAGCGCTTGTCGGTTTGGTCCTGTGCCATGACCTCGGTCATGTTGTTCTTCCAGATGGAGTTGGCAAAGTGCAGCGACAAGTACTTCTCGGGACGGCCGGTGTACTTGGCAAAGGTGCTCGGCAGCAGCGTGGAGGAGTTGGTCACGACGACGGTCTTTTGCGGGAGTACCGGGGCGAGCTTCTTGTAGAAGTCAATCTTTGCCTGGGCGTCCTCGGCCATAGATTCGATGACCAGGTCAGCGTCGGCCACGGCCTTGGCAAGATCGAGCTCCAGCTTGAGTGTGGAGTAGGCACGCTCGACGGCGGCGAGCGCCGCTTCCTTGTCGAAGGGCTGGGTGCCATCGGCGATACCGGCGCACCACTCGCCCGTACCGTCCGCCATGCCCTCGATTGCCGCGATGTACTCCTTGCGCACGTGATCGATCTTGGGCTGGGTGCGGCCGATGCTGCCCTCGCTGCGCAGCCAAATCGTTACATCAAAGCCGCAGTAGGCAGCCTGAAAGGCAATCTGGCTTCCCAACACGCCGCCGCCGGCAACACAAACGGTCTTGTAGCTCATGGAACGGTCCTCTCTTACGTAATTCCATAGATGTGTATTTATTCAACCGTAAGGATGGCACGCGCAGGGGTTGGGTTCTATAAACGGGCGGTATTTCGCGGCAAACGGCTACATATGTTCATTATCTCAGGGCTTCAAGGGCAATTTATGGTGCCACCGAGACGTCATTTTCGAAAGTATGCGGCAAACTCCGGAACTCTTGAGCACATCCTGGTTTTTCACCAATAAAACCGCAGGTACAGAGCTTGGACATATCCGGTGTGCTCGGCCTATTCAGATTTTGCCGCATACTTCCGAAATCTAAGTTCGCAAAGGGTGATAGTTGGGGCGTTTACGCAAC
Organism: uncultured Collinsella sp.; assembly: GCA_905199605.1. GTDB lineage: Bacteria > Actinomycetota > Coriobacteriia > Coriobacteriales > Coriobacteriaceae > Collinsella. The sequence continues at coordinate 192,209 of CAJKHC010000003.1, read as the reverse complement.
ATATGTCCAGCAAAAACGGGTGGTAGCCGGCACGGCTGCCACCCGTTTGTCCCATATCTAGCCCATAGCAGGCCAGTTACTTCTTAATGCCGCGTCCCAGGCGCTCGGCGACCGATGCCACGGCCTCCTCGCTGGCCGGCCCGCAGCTCACACAGCCGTCATGAGCACGCATCTGGCCGGTGACCTCGTCCATCGCGAGCGGCGCCACCTTCTCGAGCTTAAAGCCCTTACCGGCGCGCATGTTCTCCTTGGCCACGCTGATCATGAGCTTAATACGGTTGAGCTGGTTGACCTCGGATGCACCGGGGTCGTAGTCCACCGCGACAATATTGCTCTCGGGATGTTGGCGGCGCAGCTCCTTGATCACGGCCTTGCCCACCACGTGGTTAGGCAGGCACGCGAAGGGCTGCGTGCAGATAATGTTGGGTGCACCATGGTCAATCAGGTCGAGCATCTCGGCCGTGAGCAGCCAACCCTCGCCCATGTTGTTGCACACCGAAAGCACCGTGCGGGCCTTGTCGGCCATGGTGCCGATGCGCTCGGGCGCCTCAAAGCGGCGAGACTTCTCGAGCATCTCCTCCACCGGCGTGCGCATCCAGTCCACAAGCTTGATGAGCGCCTGCATGCCCGCGCGCGTAGTGGCAGAGCTTCCCAGCTCGTCCTTCTGCAGCTCGGCGTTGCTCATGGAGTACAGGAAGAAGTCGAGCAGGCCCGGTACCACGGCCTCGCAGCCCTCGCGCTCGATCACGTCGACCACGTGGTTGTTGGCCGTGGGGTGGAACTTGACCAGGATCTCACCGACCACGCCCACGCGCGGCTTAGTACCCTCGCCCACGAGCGGCATGGTGTCGAACGCGCGGATGGCCTCGCGGCACAGCTTGGTGTAGTTGTGGCGGTTGAACTTGGGCGCCAGCTTGCGGGCGCGCGCCATGTACTCCTCGTAGAGTGCGTTCGACGCACCGGGCGTGGCCTCGTACGGACGGCAGCGGTAGAGCATCTGCATCATCACGTCGCCAAAGAGCACTGCGTAGACTGCCTGCTTAAGCAGCGCCGGCGTAATCTTAAAGCCGGGGTTATCCTCGCCGAGTGCCACGGCCGAAAGCGAGATCACCGGGATCTCGGGGTGGCCGCTCTCGCGCAGGGCCTTGCGGATAAGCGCGATGTAGTTGGTGGCACGGCAGCCACCGCCGGTCTGGCTGATGACCACGGCTGTCTTGGACAGGTCGTACCGACCGCTCTCGATGGCCTCCATGATCTGACCCGTCACCAGGATCGACGGATAGCAGATGTCGTTGTTCACATAGCGCAAACCGGCCTCGACGGCATCGTGGTCAGTCGAGGGCAGCAGCTCCAGGTTGTAGCCGGCACCGCGGAACACCTCTTTGACCAGGTCAAAGTGGATCGGCGCCATCTGCGGGCACAGGATGGTGTAACCCTCCTCGCGCATCTGCTCGGTAAAGGGCACCTTGGGCCATGCGGTCGAGGCGCTCTCACGCTGCGCCTCGAACGTGTACTTGCGGCTCGCGAATGCGGGAGCATCCATGGAGGGTGCCACCGGCGCGGCGTCGCCCTGCTCGTAGGCCTCGCCCGCTGCCGTAGCCTCGGCCAAGCGCTCGGCCTCCTGGTCCTTGAGCGCCGCCATGAGCGAGCGGATGCGGATGCGCGCAGCGCCCAGGTTGGACACCTCGTCGATCTTGAGCACGGTGTAGATCTTGCCGCTGGCCTCAAGGATTTCCTGCACCTGGTCGGTGGTCAGAGCGTCCAGGCCACAGCCGAAGGAATTGAGCTGGATCAGATCCAGGTCGTTGCGCATCGTCACAAAACGGGCGACGGCATACAGGCGGCTGTGGTACATCCACTGGTCGACGACGCGAATCGGACGCTCAGGCTTTACCAGGTGCGCGAGCGAATCCTCGGTAAAGACCGCAAAGCCAAAGCTCGAGATAAGCTCGGGCAGGGCATGGTTGATCTCGGGGTCGTTATGGTAGGGGCGGCCGGCGAGCACAATGCCGTGGCCACCGTGGTCCTCGACCCACTTAAGAGCCTCCTCGCCCATGGTCTGGATGTCCTCATGGAAACGCGCATCGGCCTCAAAGGCAGCGTTGACAGCGGCATCGACCTCGGAGCGCGTGATCTTGGGCCCACGCACGCGACCGCGACCGGCTTGCGCATCGGCCACACGGTCGACGGCGAGCACCTGGTACAGACGGCGCTTGAGCTCGGTCTTGTCGTGATACGGCACAAACGGATACAGGAACTCGATGTTCTGCTCGCGGATCTCGTCGATGTTGAGTGCCAACGCCGTGGGGTAGCTCATGACGATGGGGCAGTTATAGCAGTTGCCAGCCGTCGGATCCTCCTTGCGCTCCCAGCGCACGCACGGCATCCAGATGAAGTCGACGTCACGGTCGATAAGGTTCATCACATGGCCGTGGCTCATCTTTGCCGGATAGCACACGCTCTCGGACGGCATGGACTCGATGCCCGCCTGGTAGGTCTTCTTGCTCGACTGGTCGGACAGCTGCACGCTAAAGCCCAGGCGCGTAAAGAACGCATGCCAGAAGGGGTAGTTCTCGTACATGTTGAGTGCGCGCGGGATACCCACGGTGCCGCGCGGGGCCTCGTCGGGGCTCAGCACCTCGCGGTTAAACAGCAGCTCGTTTTTCTTTTTGAAGAGGTTGGGGGCCTCGGTCTTTTGCTTTTTGTGGCCGGCACCCTTCTCGCAGCGATTGCCGGTGATAAAGCGCCTGCCGCCGCCAAAATCGTTGACGGTAAGCTGGCAGTTGTTGGAGCAACGGCCGCAGCGGACGTGCTTTTGCGTCACGGTGAGGTGCGCGATGTCCTCGGCCGAAAGGATGGTCGAGATGCCGTCGGCGCCGGCGCGATCGCGGGCGAGCAGGGCCGCACCGTAGGCGCCCATACAGCCGGCGATGTCGGGGCGCACGGCGTGAACACCGGTGAGCTGCTCAAACGCACGCAGCGTGGCGTCGGACATAAAGGTGCCGCCTTGGACGATCACCTGACTGCCGATCTCCTTGGGGTCGCGCAGCTTAATGACCTTGAACAGGGCATTCTTGATGACGGAATAAGACAGGCCGGCCGCGATGTCGCCCACCGTGGCGCCTTCCTTTTGCGCCTGCTTGACGCGCGAGTTCATAAAGACCGTGCAGCGGCTGCCCAGGTCGACGGGGGCCTTGGCATGAATGGCGGCATCGGCAAACGCGCGCACGTCCATGTTCATAGACACGGCGAAACTCTCGATAAAGCTGCCGCAGCCCGACGAGCAGGCCTCGTTGAGCATGATGTGCTCGATGACGCCGTCCTTGACGCGCAGACACTTCATGTCCTGGCCGCCGATGTCCAGGATAAACTCGACGCCGGGCAGGAATGCCTTGGCGCCGCGCAGGTGCGCGACGGTCTCGATCTCGCCGGAGTCGGCCTTGAGGGCCTCGATGAGCAGCGCCTCGCCGTAGCCCGTGGTGGTCACGTGGCCGATGGTGCAGCCCGCGGGAATGTGGTTGTAGAAATCGGCCATGATGACCTTGGCCGTGCCCAGGATGTCACCGTTGTTGTTGCCGTACCAGGTGTGCAGCAGCTGACCGTCCTCGCCCACGAGCGCGGCCTTCATGGTGGTGGAGCCGGCGTCGATGCCGATGAACACGCGGCCGGTGTAGCCGTCGAGCTTGCCCTTGGGGACGACTTCCTGGTCGTGGCGGTTCTTGAACTCAGCAAAGTCCTCGTCGGTGGCAAAGAGCGGATCCAGACGCTCGACCTCGGCACCCTGCGTGTCGCCCAAGCTGTCGATGGCCTCGATGAGCTGCGGGAACGTGCTGAGCTTATTGGACTCGTGCGCCATGGCGGCGCCGCTCGCCACAAACAGGTGAGCGTTTTGGGGCACGATACGGTGCTCCTCGTCCAGGTTGAGCGTGAGGTAGAAGCGGTGGCGCAGCTCGGAGAGGTACTGCAGCGGGCCGCCCAGGAAGGCGACGTTGCCACGGATGGGACGGCCGCACGCCAGGCCCGAGATGGTCTGGGTCACGACGGCCTGGAAGATGGAGGCGGCCACATCCTCGGGACGGGCGCCCTCGTTGAGCAGCGGCTGGACGTCGGTCTTGGCAAAGACGCCGCAGCGGCTGGCGATGGGATAGATGGTGGTGGCGTTGGCCGCGAGCTCGTTGAGGCCGCTCGCGTCGGTGTGCAGCAGGGTTGCCATCTGGTCGATGAACGCGCCCGTACCGCCGGCGCAGGTACCGTTCATGCGCTGCTCGATGCCGTTATCGAAGTAGATGATCTTGGCGTCCTCGCCGCCCAGCTCGATGGCGACGTCGGTGGCCGGGATGAGGGTCTCGACGGCGCGTTTGCTGGCGATGACCTCCTGGACAAACTCCAGCTCGAGCCACTGGGACAGCAGCAGACCGCCCGAGCCGGTAATGGCGCAGGTCATTTGGGCCGTCGGCAGCACGGTCGCAGCACCCTCGAACAGGTCACGGGCGCAAGCGCGGACATCGGTGTGATGGCGCTGGTACTTGGCGTACACGATCTGGTTGTCGTCGTTGAGCACGGCGAGCTTGACGGTGGTGGAGCCCACGTCGATGCCCAGGTGCAGGTTACCGTGGGCGGCCTCGGGGTTGAAAATCGCGCCTTCGGGGGCGTGGGCGGCGGCTACGGGCTCAGTGGCGGTAGCGGGCTCCCTAGTGACGGACGCCTCCCCTGCCACGTTCTTGGCATCGGCAACTGCCTCGGCAACTTTCTCGACAGCCGCGGTCGCGGCCTTCTGCGCGGCGTCCATCACGGTGGGCGCGGCCTCGCGTGCGGCAGCGACCACACGATCCTTAATGCCCTCGACGAGCTTGCTCATTGTCTCTCCTCTTAGTTGTTGGACTCGACGGTTGCGGCGGTGTCGGCCGCGTCCTCGAGCTGCAAGTTCAATAGCTTCATGCCGTATTCCGGCACGTTGATATCGATGGGTTGGCCATACAGGTCACCAGGGCGCACAAAAGCGAGCACCGTCATAATGCGTGCCATGGCCTCGGGCGATTCGGTGAGCCCACGCTCAAACCAGCGCTGAATCAGGCCGACCTCGGCACTCACGACGTAGGTGACGTAGTAGTCAAAGAACGTGCCCAGCGCCAAGCCCAAAATGCCCGTCTGCGCACGCGGCACCACAGCCTCACGCGCGGTGTCGATGATCCTTTTAATGAAGGCCTGGTCGCCGCCCGGACCCAGCAGCGCACCAATTAAGTCGCGGTTGGCCGCAAGATAACGCAGCAGCTCAACCGAACCGGGCGCCGGCTCGAGCTCATCGATGTTTTGATAGAGATCAGGCAGCTGAGCTGCGGTGATGAGCTCAATGCGCTCACGGATCTCAGCCAGCAAGCCGTCCTCGATTTGATTGATAAAGTCGGGGATATCGCGGTAGTGCGAATAGAACGTGCGGCGCGTAAGGCCAGCGCGCTCGGTGAGCGACGCGACATTAATGCGCGAAAGGTCGCCGCTTTCGGCAAGCTCGCTGGCAAGTGCCTGGCGAAGGGCACGCTGCGAGCGAAGGGACCGGCGGTCGCATTTCTCGAGCTGGGACAAGCGTCCTCCTTGTTACTCAGCCTGTGCGCTATTGCACAGTGCGAGTATTATTGCACACCGTGTGCATCAACACGTAAAGGCAATATTTAGAATGTGACGAGGGGCAGTCCCTTTGTCACATTATTATTCGATGATGGTGCGGGAGTTCTGCTTGCGCATGGTGGCGAGCATGTGTTTGGGGACGGCGTGGACCATGCAGTTGCCGATGGTCGCGCTCGCGGCGGCCTTAGCTGCATCGCTTGCGTTTTTGGTCGCGTAGCTGTGGCGGAAGCGTTTGAGCATGGCGATGTCGTTGCCGCCGTCGCCGTAGACCGCGACCTCATCCTCGGCAATCCCGTAGTAGCCCGCCAGCCAAGCCACGCTCTCGCCCTTGTTGCACGCCACGTCCGTGATCTCGAACATCACGGGGTCGAACGGCGCGTTGACCACGCGGTCCGAGCGCTCGGCCAGATACGCCTTAAGGTCGCGCTCCAGCTCGGGCGAGGTCACGCGACAGTTGATCTTGCACACATCGTGGCGCAGGATGTCACCGATCGACTGGCCGAAATACTGTTCCTCGTGATACCCGCCACGTGCACGCATACCGCGCATCACAATACGCTTGATGGGGCTGTCCTTTTTAAAGCCCGCCTGATGCATCTCGAACGAACCGCTCGAGTACATGCCATCGGGCGTGGAACAATCAAAGCAAATGTCCGGGAACGCCTTGAGCAGTTCCTCAGTGACCTGCGGGTCGACGGTCCAGGTTTTGAGCACCTCGCCATGACTGTCGCGCACGATGGATCCGTTGGAGCAGCAGGCGTCAAGCGCCAGGCCTGTAAAGCCATGCTCGCCGATTGGCAACGTCGAGCGTCCGGTCGCGGGAACCACATGCAAGCCGGCCTCGGTCAGCTCGCGAATGGCACGGCGGATAGTCCCGTCCGCCTCGTGCAGGGCGTTAAGCAGCGTTCCGTCTAAGTCACTCGCGAACATCTTGATCATGGGCGTGCCTCTCTTTCGTCTGCACGTTATTTTAGACGAAAGAGAGGCACGCCTATGCAAGGGTGTTCCAACGCGCCAGGGCATTCGCTTCCGCAAAACCACAGTGCCCCAGCGCGTTAAGACAATCGCCGCAATCGATTTTTCAGCCGATAAAACAGAGCCGTCGTCAACGTCAGCACCGCCAACATGGCTGCGAATACAATCGCCGGTGTCCATCGATCATATGCAACCCCGTACGTCAATTGGCCGATAGGCGTTGCGCAGGAAAGGACCATGTAAACGACCGAAAGCACTTTTCCGCAGAGCTCAGTCGGCGCTACCCGCTGAACAAACGCGATGATTTCAACCGACGTAATGCTCGCCCACACCATGACCCATGCCGAACCAACCGCAAACACGGTGAACACGCATACATCTACGCCGAACAGCAGCGTAACAATAATCGGCGCGACTCCAAAACAGATCATCGCAACATATCGGCATATGCCATTGAAAGAAAAACGATGCGGCCAAATGCCGACCAAGCCACTGCCGGTAAGACCACCCAGGCCCAGAGCAACCTCAACTATCCCAACGCAGGACGATTGCATGCCGAGATGCTTTGTAACAATAATGGGAGCGCCAATCGTTAGCCCAACCAACGCAAGGTTCAAAACTGCCGCAAGCAAAATCACAGCGACCAATGATGCATTTTGCAACAGATACCGAATCGACTCCCGAAAATCGTTTCGGCATGTCGTGCGAGTCGCGCCGTCTCCCATCGTTTCAGATGAGGCATTTTGCTTGAGTACGCCACCAAACAACAGAGCTGAAATCGCAAACGTTACCGACGCGATTGTGCAAAGAGCATCGATGCCAAAGCACCCATAGACTGCCGTCCCGACCACAGGACCCAAGATATTGCTCACCATGGTCACCTGCGAAACCAATGCAGTGGCCCGCTCAACCTTCTTTTCACCCGCCATGCGCACCGTCTCAATTTGGAGCATTGGCTTTAGCAGCGATTGAACACCATATTGAACACAAAGTATCGCTACTACGACGACCGCAAGAGGCAACGAGCGCTTCATGGGGATAGACAGCAGTGATGCAGTCATCAGAGCAATGCCGAGGGCCACGAGGACCTCGCGATGTCTTCCCCTATCCGCCAAGATTCCGCCAGCCGGAGTTGCAAGTACGCCGGGTATGAACGCTATCGCCGCGACGACGCCATATAACGTTGACGATCCACTGCGATCGAACAAGTAAAGTGGATACGCAAAGCACAGCGCCGACAGCATCGAATACGTGCACAGCTGCGCAACCAGAAGTTCCGCGAGCCTGATTGACCGCACTGTTTTTGATTTCAACGAGACACCGACGTCTCTCAGCCCAGCCATAAGCCCACCCCCTATACATACCATTAGTATGTATTTAATGACTTGAAAAGGGCAGCCGTGGCTACCCTCACAAATCAATTACATACCGTTGGTATCTATATTACCACCCGGCGCAGTCCCATACGTCCCAAATCTGCGCCGTTGTCTGGAGCACTTCCTCGCCCAAATCGAGTCCCACCGCAGAGGCCATCTGCGCCAAACATTGAGCGCGAGCGAGCATTCGATCCTTGGGTTCAAGCGGACGAAACAGTGGCAGCAACCAGAGATTCGCCAGCAACGATACGGCCTCTGCCGCTTCGCGCGGGCATTCGCACGCAATGGATCCGTCGGCGATGCCCTCCTCGATCACTGGCAAGAGACAGCCATCGGCCGACTCGTCAAATGAGCCCTGGTACTGCATCGCCAGTAGGCGCGAGCTTTTTACCGGATCTGCTGCAGGACGCATACGTGCCCATAGCTCAATTTGTGGAACAACGGACTCGGGAGCGTACAGTCGCTTGAGCTTTTGGGCTCCGGTCATATTACCGACGCCAAGCATCGAGCGGCGGCGCTCAACAATCGGAGTCATCGCCCGATCAAACGCGGCGTTGAAAATCTCTTCTTTGCTCTTGAAGTGATGATAGACAGCGCCCTTGGTCATGCCATCGAGACGGTCAACAATATCTTGAATGCTCGTCCCCTCATAACCCTGTGCGCAGAATAGCTCCAGTGCCGCGTCGAGAATCTTCGCGACCGTCTCCTCGGGATATTTATTGCGACCCATAATCCGCCCATCCGCAACGCAAGTCTTGTGCCTCATTGCAGCATTTTAACGTTGCGGATGGTAGGCGGTCGATCCTACACCGCGGCGGGACCGTGTTCGCCGGTGCGAATGCGGATAACTTCCTCGACCGGCTCGACCCAAATCTTGCCGTCTCCGACGGCACCGGTGCGAGCAGCGTTGCAGATGATCTCGACAATGCCGTCGACATGTTCATCGGCGCAGATGAGGGTGAACTGCACCTTGGGGATCGTGTTGACGAGCAGCTCGTTGCCGCGCACGTATTCCTTCCAGCCATGCTGCGCGCCGCATCCCTGCACCTGGTTGATAGTCATACCGCGAACATCAGCAGCAAACAGCGCGTCTTTAAGAACCTCGAGCTTCTCAGCACGAACGATCGCCGTAATTTTCTTCATAGTAAATTCCTCTCTTCAATAAAAGAAATGAATTGTCCTTCACATGGCACGGGTTTTCCAGGTGCCGCAAACCAATCTCAGAGATCAATAAGTTCAACTGACTGGTCTTAGCAGGTTTCCCAAGTGCCGCAGATTGCCGTGAAAGAGGAGCGAAGCGTACTTAAGTACGTGAGCGACGATTGAACGGCAAGGTGCGGTGCTTGGGGAAGCTGCTAATCGAGTCCGGAGAAAGAAGGATACGCGCTCTCGCCGTGCTGACTCGCATCCAGGCCCAGCGCCTCGTCGGCCTCGTCCACACGCAGGCTGCCGTGGAACAGTGCCTTGACCACCGCGGCGATCACCAAGTCGAGCACCAGCACAATAACGACCGTCACCACAATGCCCAGAACCTGCGAGACAAGCAGCGACACGTCGCCCGTGTAGAACAGGCCGCCCTTACCGGTCCACGAGAGCTCCGGCACGCAGAACAGGCCCGTGAGCACACCGCCCAAGATGCCGCCGATACCGTGGCAACCGAACGCGTCGAGCGCATCGTCGTAGCCAAACTTGGTCTTAAGATGGCTGATGGCCAGGTAACAGACGGGCGAGACGATCAGGCCCATGACCAGCGCTGCCCACGGCTCGACAAAGCCCGCACCCGGCGTGACCACCACAAGGCCCGCAACCAGACCGGTGCTGGCACCCACCAGCGTGGGGCGACCGGTGTGCACGCGCTCGACGGCAAGCCACGAGACCATGCCCGCCGCGCTGGCCGTCACGGTGTTGAGGATGGCGAGCGCCGCCACGGCGTCGGCCTTAAACTCGCTGCCGCCGTTAAAGCCAAACCAGCCAAACCAAAGCAGGCCGGCGCCCAGCGCCACAAACGGCACGTTATGCGGACGGTAGCTCATCATGCCAAAGCCGCGACGACGGCCGAGCATTAAGCAGAGAATCAGGCCCGTGAGACCGGACGAAATGTGTACCACGTCGCCGCCGGCAAAGTCGAGCGCGCCGATGATGTCGCCGATAAAGGAACCATCGCCGCCCCAAACCATGTGGGCGAGCGGCGCATAGACCACGAGCAGCCAAATGCCCAGGAAGGCCGTCATGGCACCAAACTTAACGCGGCCTGCCAGACTGCCCGTAACGATAGCGGCGGTGATCATGGCAAACGCCATCTGGAAGGCGATGTTGATGATCTGAGGGTAGACGGCACCATCCGCAGCATTGCCCTCGGCCGCCTGCAGCACCTGGTTGAGCACCGGCAGGCACAGAAGCTGGTCAAGGCCTCCAGTAAACGGACTCGAGCCGTCGCCGCCGTAGGCCAGCGACCAGCCGGCAACAATCCACAGCACACCGACCAGGCCAATGGCGCCAAAGCACATGAGCATGGTGTTGATGACATTTTTGCGCCTGGACAGGCCGCCATAGAAAAACGCCAGACCCGGTGTCATTAAAAACACGAGCATGGTGCAGATGAGCATAAACGTTGTCGATCCCGTATCGTACATTCGCTCCCCCTTGGTCGCATGGACGTTGTCGGCGCCCATAATGCGGCCGAGGGGCAACTGGTGTAGACCAGATACGGCGTTGTTAAACGCTGCGTTGTCGAATGGAAACGGCGCCGCAATCTTGGAAACGGCGCGGCAACGGGCGCGAAACGAACGGGAAATGCGAGGGCAAGGGAGCCGTGAGCGCGCCCGTCCCGGCTAGCGCCGGAACAGCTCGCGAGCTCGGTCGCGGAGGTCGGTGGCTCGGATGACGCCCTCATAGCGGTTGATGCGCAAGCGCGGGAAAGCATTGAAGAAGCGCAGGTCACGACGGCTGAGCGACACGCTCGGCACCGGACGGCTCATGCGCTTGCCGGCAAGGCGACGACTGAGCGACGGACGCGGCATGCTCGGCGCGGCATCGGCAACGCGGCGGGCAGCAAGTGCCAGGCCGCGAGCACCATCCGAGATAAACGTCGGCATCGAAGCCTTCTCGCGCAGGGCATCGAGCGCGGCGTCACCCAGCTCGGCCAGCCACGCGTTAACGGCGCGACCGCGGATATGCGTCTGCGCCACCGAGTCGATCGCCGAATCGGGAATACGTTCGAGCATAGAGTCGGAGGCATCGGCAAGCGACTCATTGATGCGGTCGGCAAGGTCGGCACGCACACGCTCCAGCTCATCAGACAGGCGGCGCCAGCTGGCCAAAGAACACACTGCGTCGCCCATCATCGCGACAGCGACGATAAAGGCGGACAGCCGCACAATCAGCACCGGCAGATGGGCAAGCAGGCCCAACACCGCCGGCTCCAGCACGCGACAAATGCACAACGCACCCAAGCCAAACGCGCAGGCCCAGTACAGGCAGATGCGTCCGTGCAGGTTAAACGGCAGGTGCGAGTAATCCCAAAAGCGCGCACCTGTTGTTTTTTCCAACAAAACGCCTACGCCGTACTCAATCACGCTGCATACGAGCGCCGCGGCAACAAACTGGCTCGAGGCATCCGGAATCCCGCGCAGCAAAAGCCAGCAGGCTATGCCGCCCGCACCATAGATGGGGCAGCACGGCCCCAGCAAAAAGCCACTGTTGGCAAATCGTCCGTGGTTGAGCATGGCGCAGACTGTCGACTCCCACACCCAGCCGCAAAAACCGTAGAAGGCAAACGAGAGCACCAGCGCCGAGAGCGGACAGGCGGCAAGCGTCGCGCCGTCAAATGCCATGTCGATCGCGGTCCCCACCGTCTACCCTCTCCTCTTCTCGCTCGATTCGCTGCTCACGCCATCGTCCGGCTCGTCCTTGCGCCGCAGACGACCGGCGACCGTCTCGCGCAGCGCGCACCATTTGTCTGCCAAACACACAATCCATGCCTCACGACACGTCGGTGGAACCGGTACCAGCGGAAACATATGGCGCACGATGATATTCCGCTCGCGCGGCGTCAGCTCAAAATCCTCTTCGGCACGCGCCAGGGCAAAAAATGGATGCCGAAATCCGTGCAGTCGATGGCTCGGGTCGGGGTCGTGCCAATCGTAGAGAAAGTAGTCGTGTAACAGGGCTCCGCGCAGCAGCGAGGCGCGGTCGACCGAAATGCCAGCACGGCCCAAGCACTCGGCAAAGGACAGGCTCGCCCGCGCTACCGAAGTCACATGCATATACACCGTCACGTCGCCATGCTGGATAAACTCGCGCGTCAGGTCCAGACGGCCCGCCTGTGCCAGTTGACGGGCAGCATGGTCTACTTCGCACGCGATTTTCTCGGCACGAGCGACATCGGACATGCTGTCTCCTTCCAGCAACTCCCGGCGACAAGCCATGGCCTGTGCACAATCGATAAAAACATCATGGAACACATCAGTATGGCATCGGACAAAACGTTTTGCCCCGCCAGTTGGCGAATTACCGCGCCGCCGTCACATATCAAACGCCAAAATGTGCGAGACTGTCTTGTGCAATTGTGCCGGCCGAGGGAGCGCCGGCGCTCGATTCGCATGGAGTAACCCACAACGATGCTGCTTACGCAAACGACAACGCCCGAGGACGTCAAGGCTCTTAATCGCGCCGAGCTCCCGCAGCTCTGCGGCGAGATTCGCCACGCCATCCTCGAAAGCTCCGCCGCCGTCGGCGGGCACGTTGCCCCCAACTTGGGCGTCGTTGAGCTTACGGTTGCGCTTCATCGCGTATTTAACTCCCCCATCGACAAGATTGTCTTTGACGTTTCGCACCAGACCTACGCCCACAAGGCGCTGACCGGGCGCGCGTACACTTATATCGATCCGGAGCGTTATGGTGAGGCTTCTGGCTTTGCCAATCCCGACGAGTCCGAGCACGACCTGTTCGCCATGGGCCATACCTCCACGTCGGTGAGCCTGGGCTGCGGCCTGGCGCACGCTCGTGACCTGGCGGGCGATACGTACAACGTCATCACCATCATTGGCGACGGCTCGCTTTCGGGCGGCCTGGCGTTTGAAGGCTTTAACAATGCCGCCGAACTCGATAGCAACCTGATCATCATCGTCAACGATAACGACCAGTCCATTGCCGAGAACCACGGTGGCTTGTATCGCAATCTGGCCGAGCTGCGCGCCAGCAACGGCACCTGTGAGCGCAACGTTTTCCGCGCGATGGGGCTCGACTACCGCTATCTGGACGCCGGCAACGATGTGTTGGCCCTGGTCGACACGCTGCAGGAGCTGCGCGATATCGATCATCCCATTGTGCTGCACGTCTCCACCGCCAAGGGCAAGGGCTTTGAGCCAGCCCAGAGTGACCCCGAGCGCTGGCATCACGTGGGTCCGTTTGACATGGCGACTGGGCGCAAGCTCTGCCCGGGCCATCCGAGCGAGCCTGCGCCGCGCACCTATGCCGACATTACGGGCGAGGCGCTCAGCGCCGCCATCGAGCGCGATCCGCAAGTCGTGGGCATCACGGCCGCCACGCCCTACATCATGGGCTTTACACCCGAGCTTCGCGCCGCCGCCGGCAAACAGTTCGTCGATGTGGGCATTGCCGAGGAGCACGCCGTGACCTTTGCCACCGCGCTTGCGCGCTCGGGTGCCAAGCCAGTCTTTGGTGTGTACGGCACGTTTTTGCAGCGCGCCTACGACGAGCTGTGGCACGACCTGTGCCTCAACGATGTCCCCGCAACCATCCTGGTGTTTGGCGCATCGATCTTTGGCACCACATCCGAGACGCATCTTTCGTTCTTTGATATTTCTATGCTGGGCGGTCTTCCCAACATGCACTACTTAGCGCCGGCCTGCATGGAGGAATATCTGTCCATGCTGAGCTGGTCGCTCGACCACCGCGAGCATCCCGTAGCGATCCGTGTGCCGGGCATTGGCCTGGTAAGCCGCCCCGATCTGGCGCCTGCCGAGAGCGACGATTACGGCGTCGCGCGCTACAACGTCGTGCGCCAGGGCCGCGACGTTGCCGTGCTCGCGCTTGGCGATTTCTTTGAGCTGGGCGAGCGCGTGGCAAACCGTCTGACTGCCGAGTACGGCATCGAGGCCACGCTCGTCAACCCGCGCTATGCAACTGAGCTCGACCGCGAGTTCCTCGACAGCCTTGCCGCCGAGCATCGCGTTGTCGTCACCCTCGAGGACGGCATCTTGGACGGCGGTTGGGGCGAACGCGTCGCGTGCTACTTGGCCTGCACGCCCGTGCGCACGCGCACTTTTGGCATCGCCAAGGGCTTCCCCGACCGCTACGACCCCAACGAGTTGCTCGCTCAGAACGGCATGACGGTCGAGAACATGGCCGCCGAGGCCGTAAGGCTACTCAACGAGTAAAAAACCTCCGCAAGGGAAGCACCCCTGCGGAGGTTTTTATTTTCGCGACGCGAAAAACGAATAATCGTTCATACGCGATCTCCTTATTTATATATATGTCGCGTTGCCGCCATTATAACGACCGCCGCGAGCGGCCACGCCGACCGCAAAACGTCATCTCAGCAGCAATAACCGACGTTTTCCCAGATAAAACCTACCAAAATAAACCTGTCCCTATTTGGTAGGTAGAATAACCCATAAGGTAAGTATGTTTCTGAGTTATTTCGTGTTGACCCATTTGAGCGCGATAGGGTATAACTCTACTCAACCGCTAGGGATTTTATTGAGAAAGGTGTTCTACCATGAGCAAGAACCTCTCCCAGCAGGTCGTTCTCGACCGCCGCGGCTTCGTTGCCGCCACCTTCGCAACCGTCGCCGGCCTTGGTCTTACCGGCTGCTCCGACACCAGCGCCGAGGCCGACAAGGGTTCCGCCGCCGGCTCCTCCAAGAGCTCCGAGGATACCGAGGCTTCCACCACGCTCGACGCCAAGGCATTCGACAAGCTCGTCAACGACGGCCCCAAGGCCGATGACGACGCCATCGCCGCCAGCACCTGGGCTACGGCCGTCAAGGACGCCGGCGTCTTTAAGATCGGTGGCGTTCAGACCTCCACGCTCTTCTCCCTCCTCAACGAGAAAGACGGTCAGACCCGCGGCTTCGATGCCGGTATCGCACAGCTCCTGTCCAACTACATTCTGGGCGAGAACAAGGTCGAGATCACGCAGGTGACCTCGGACACGCGCGAGTCCGTCCTGCAGAACGGCCAGGTCGACGCCGTCTTTGCCACCTACACCATCACTGACGAGCGCAAGAAGCTCGTCTCCTTCGCCGGTCCCTACTACTACACCCAGCAGGCCATCCTGGTGCTCGCCGACAACGACGACATCAAGAGCGTCGACGACCTGGCCGACAAGAACGTCGCCGTCCAGTCCGGCTCCAACGGCCCCGCCATCCTGGAGGAGTTCGCCCCCAAGGCCAGCCAACAGGAGTTCAAGACCGACGAGGAGGCCCGCCAGGCACTTCAGCAGGGCCGCGTTGACGCCTACGTCATCGACAACAACATGCAGCAGAGCGCCCTGGTCCGCGAGCCCGGTAAGTACAAGATTGCCGGCAAGCCCTTCGGCAGCAAGGAGCCCTATGGCATTGGCCTGCCACTCGATTCCGACGGTGTCGCCTTTGTCAACGACTTCCTTAAGAAGATCGAGGATGACGGCACCTGGACCGAGCTGTGGCAGATCTGCATTGGCGACCGTACGGACGACACCAATGTTCCCGAGCTGCCCGAGATCGGCGCCTAGGCAGCGAGCCTAGTAACGGCCGCTACGAAACCATACGGAAACGCACGATGCGCTTTATTGCGCTAAACTGTTTCCTCACTGAGTTGTCGGGGCTTCCGTACACACGGGAGCCCCTTTCCTTACCGGCGGGAGGTCCGCATGAGTCTCTCCGAGCTCTGGTCGCTCTATGGCCAGAACTATATCGACGCGCTGCTAGCAACCTGGGGCATGACGCTTGAGTCGTTTGCCATCGCCATGGTGCTGGCCGTCGCCGTCACCGTGATGCGCGTGTCGCCGCTCAAGCCGCTGCGCGTCTTTGGCGACCTGTATGTCCAGGTCTTCCGTAACATCCCCGGCATCGCGCTGCTCATTATCGTCGTCTATGCGCTGCCCCCGCTCAAGGTCGTCCTGCCCTACCGCACCTGCGTCATCGTCGCCACAGTGCTCTTGGGTTCTGCCTTTGGCTCCGAGAACTTTATGAGCGGCATCAACACCGTCGGCGTCGGTCAGGTAGAAGCCGCCCGTTCGCTCGGCATGAGCTTCAACCGTATCCTCGCCAAGATCGTGATTCCGCAGGCGCTGCGCTCGAGCGTGCTGCCCATGACCAACCTCTTTATCGCCGTCATGCTCACCACCGCGCTCGGCAGTCAGGTACCGCTTAAACCGCAGGAGCTCACCGGCGTGGTGAGCTACATCAACACGCGCTCGCTCGGCGGCGTCGCCGCGTTCTTTATCTCGGCGCTTGGCTACCTGGGCACGGCCTTTGTGGTGAGCCACATTGGCAACTACATCGATAAGAAGGTGAGGATCCTCCGATGAGTAAACATTCCTCCCCTGCACTTACCATGCGCGATGCGCTCTACGAGGCTCCCGGCCCCAAGATGCGCGCCAAGATTCGCGTCGGCACCGCCATCTCACTTGTTGCCGTGGCCGCGCTCATCGCTCTGGTACTGCAGCGCTTTTACGTGACCGGCCAGCTTTCGGTCCATTACTGGTACTTCTTTACGCACCTCACCACCTGGAAGTTCCTGCTTGCCGGTTTTGAGGGCACCGTTAAAGTCGCACTCACCGCCGGCGTCATTGCGCTGGTACTGGGCTTAGCCCTTATGCTCGGCCGCACCAGCGACATTAAGCCGCTGCAGCTGGTCTGCCGCGTGCTCACCGATTTCTTCCGTGGCGTGCCGAGCCTTCTGTTCATCTACTTCTTCTTTTTGGTGCTGCCCCAGTACAAGATCGCACTGCCGTCGTTTTGGATGCTCACGCTTCCCGTCGCGCTCGCTGCGGCCGGCGTACTGGCCGAGATCTTCCGTGCCGGCGTCAATGCCGTGCCGCGCGGCCAGGTCGAGGCCGCCCAGGCGCTCGGTCTCTCCAAGGCTAAAATCACCTTTAAAATCGTGCTGCCGCAGGCCATTCGGTTTATCATTCCGTCGTTGATTTCGCAGCTTGTGGTCGTCGTCAAAGACACCACCGTCGCCTACGTGGTGAGCTACCCCGACCTTATGCAAAACGCCCGCGTGCTCATTACCAACTACGACGCCCTCGTGTCGGTCTACCTAGTGATCGCGGTCATCTATATCCTCATCAACGTCGCAATCAACAAGGCCGCTGTCTACGTTTCGCACAAGACCGGCGCGACCATCATTCGCTAACGATTTACCATTTCGAGTCATAAGGAGCCGAGCACCATGGCACAGAGCACTTCTTCTACCGGTAATCAGCCGCTGATCGAGCTCAAGCACGTCGATAAGCACTATGGCGATCTGCACGTCCTCAACGACATCAATCTCTCGGTCGACCGCGGCGAAGTCGTCGTCGTGATCGGCCCCTCGGGCTCGGGCAAGTCGACCATGTGCCGAACCATCAACCGCCTGGAAACCATCGACTCGGGCGAGATCCTCATCGAGGGCGAGCCTCTGCCGCAGGAAGGCAAGGATCTTGCCCGCATGCGCGCCGAGCTGGGCATGGTGTTTCAGCAGTTCAACCTGTTCGCGCATATGACGGTGCTGCAGAACGTCATGCTGGGGCCGGTCGACGTGCTGGGCGTGTCCAAGGAGGAAGCTCGTGAGCGCGCCATGGACCTGCTGAGCCGCGTGGGCGTTGCCGAACAGGCCGACAAGGTGCCCGCTCAGCTCTCGGGCGGCCAGCAGCAGCGCGTGGCCATTGCCCGCTCGCTCGCCATGCAGCCCAAGGCCATGCTCTTCGACGAGCCCACGAGTGCCCTTGACCCCGAGATGATCAACGAGGTGCTCGAGGTCATGGTCCGCCTGGCCCAGCAGGGCATGACGATGATCGTCATTACGCACGAGATGAACTTCGCCCGCCGCGTGGCCGACCGCGTCGTGTTTATGGCCGACGGCCAGATCGTGGAAACCGGCACGCCCGACGAGTTCTTCGACCATCCCCAGACCAAGCGCGCCCAAGACTTCCTCAACTCCATCAAGGGCCACTAGCCCAATTGCCATATCTGCTCGCCATGACCATCCAAACTCGAAAGCAACACCCATGATCGGAACTCGCACTTCATCGTCATACACCCCGCACCTCGACGTCGATCCCGCCGACCGCCCGCTTATCCTGGTGGCACCGCGCTGGGAAGAAGCGAAGCCCTTTTTGAGCGAAATGCTCTCCCCCAACGAGGAGATCGCGAGCGTCTTTGTCGACGCCATTCTTGCCGCCGGCGGCCTGCCGCTGCAGATGTCCATTACCGAGGACATCGAGGTCATCCGTCATTACGTGGAAATCGCCGACGGTATCGCCATTCCTGGCGGCCCGGACGTCAACCCCAAGCGCTGGGGCGATGAGCGCCCTTACGACCCCACGCTATGCTGCGAGATTCGCGATCGCTTTGAGTTCAAGCTCGTCAACGAGGTGCTCCGCGCCAAAAAGCCGCTCTTTACCACCTGCCGTGGCACGCAGCTGCTCAACGTCGCCACCGGCGGCACCCTGTGCATGGACGTGCCGAGCTTGGGCGCGCGCGAGGGCCGCACGCAGTGGCGCCATACCCATGTGCTCAACGACCCCGTGCATCCTGTCGAGGTCGTGCCGGGCTCGCTGCTGGAGCGCGCGCTTGGCGGACGCAGGCTCATCCAGACCAACTCCGCACACCATTGCTGCGTCGACCGCCTGGGCAAGAGCACGCGCCTGGTCGCCAAGGCAACCGATGGCGTACCCGAGTGCATTGAGGTCGAGGGACAGCCGTTCTGTCTGGGCGTGCAATGGCATCCCGAGTACACGTGGAAGACGCTCGAGACCGACTTTAACCTGTGGAAGTCGTTTGTCGAGGCAGCAGCAAAGGTTAAACAGGCCCGCTAGTTTGCAAGCTACACAAGTTAAAGCCTCCTAAGCCAGGGGGGGGGCGGACAGCAGCCACGGTGCCCGCCCCCCTGTATTTGATACGCTCGGTATGTTTATCCCTCACAAACAATCAAAGAAATCTCGACCGCAATCGGTCGACCGTAAAGCAGATGGCAAAAACGCTTGCTACGTTTATGAGGCAGTCAATTAAAATCGAAACGCATTGACCGTCCCCCAACGGGGTCACGCCGCAAATCCACATGAGCATCGAGGCTGGAAGCGGAAGCATGGAATTGGCTCCGACCTGTATGTAGATCGTTACGACGTTGACAAGCAACAGCATGCCAATAGGACCGAAGCCGGATCCAAAATAGGAAACAACGATCACGCAAGAGACCACGTATGCAAGGCAGACCGCACTCGCCAGAAGAAGTCGATCGCAAAACATATTCAGGTTGAAATACTGTTGAGCATCCAAAACGATTGCGCAGTTAAGACAGTACAAAACGACACTTGACAGGATAAACGCGCCCAATAGGGCGAAAGAAGACAGCATCACTCGCGCAACGGTAACGCACGCCCGCTTCCCTCCCCGAGCCTCCGACAGCCCCCACGGTTCCTCGACAAAGCTCGAACTGGCAAAGCGTGGGACAACGCAAGGCGCGATAAGCGGAAAGAACAATGCATGAGCCAACGGGGCCACATTGAACAGCAAGCCGCGAAAAACCTCTGCATTACCAAATAGAAGGGCGTCCTCTGCCGACAGTTTAAGCGTCGGGTCTGGGAAAAAGCCCAAGAAACTGCCCTCGCGGAGGCTACAGAACCACATCGGGAAAGAATTAAGCTGCAATATCACCATGTACGCATAAATTACCAGGATTAAGGCGTACGCCCATTTGCTCACATGCTTCAATTCTGACTGGAGAAGTCTTTTAATCTGACGAGCCATTGAGCACACCCCCAGCGCGAAAGCTCAAGAGAGCGTAAATCAATACCGATAGACAGCTGGCTGCCACGCCATATCCCAGAAGCGTCAGCTGCCCCATATCGCTATACCCAAGGGCACATCCGACTCCAAGGTACGGCCCCGGAAGGAAGAAGATCCATCGCAAGGATGGTATAGGTGCCTGAAGGAAGGCTCCGTAGAGCGTCAAGCTCATGACAAATCCGACTATCACCACGGCCCCACTCAATACAGCGCTGCCCGTTATCCGATAGATGGTCACCGTCTCCAGCGCAACCGATATCACCAATACGGCGTTGACTATCATTGCAGGCAAAAATACAGTTAGTATGTTGTGCGAGTAGTTATGCCCTCCACGTATTATGGCTATTGCAAAAAGAAGAAGGCAAAGCGCGCTATACGCTGCGCCAATTATTAAAGCAGACGAAAATGCATGGGCTAGAGCCCCATAAAAGCGGTTGAGACCTCTTGCCGAAGAAATTCGGTGCCCCTCTTTATAGCCATGCTCCTGTAAAAGCACCAAACAAACGATGAGTGGAACGAACAGGGATGTACCGGCAAAAGCGCTGCGCGCAAGGGACTCATCAGGCGCAGAAGGATCGATTGCATTCCAGAGGAAACCAATATCCTCCCCACAAACGCCATAGCCAAAGGCGAGCAACGTTGTTCCGTTTTTTAGAAAGATGCCGAAGAGAAGGCCGAACGCCAGCATAAGCGCAAGACCAAACTTCGCCGGAAATATCCTGTGCAAACGCATCATATCTGCCTTTATGGGATGGATCGCCCGCTTCATAGCGAGACCGCCTTCATCAAGCGCCTGTAATACTCTTTTAGGGATGGCGCCTCATCCCTTATGACGTCCATCGATTCCTTTTTTAGCAGTTCACCGTCATGAAGAAACAGGCAGCTTGTTGCAACCGATGCCAGCTCATCCAAGTCGTGGCTAGAGATAAGCATGGTTTTGCCCTGCTCCCGATTCAATCGACCGATAAGGGCCCATATACTCTCGATGCCCAACGGATCCAATCCATTTGCCGGCTCATCGAAAATTAGTACGTCGGTGTCGCCCAATAAAGCCGTAGCTATATCCAGTCGCCGTTTCATTCCCAGAGAAAAACTGCTCACGCTCTTTTTCTCATCGACGTCCAGCCCGACTAGGCCCAAGACGCGAGGAACCTCACGTTTCTCATCGAGTCCCCATTCCGCACATCGGATCCGAAGATTCTCAGCCGCACTGAGGGATTGGTATGCTCCGCAGGAATCTGGCACATAGCCGACACGCGTCCGCATCAAGCTCAGCTCTTTTTTCGACTTGCCTCCAAAGAGCTCCACGCTCCCCGACGATGGCTCACAGAGGCCCAGCACTATTTTAATAAGCGTGCTTTTGCCCGCCCCGTTTGCACCAACAAGGGCGCAAAGCTCAGACTGATCCACCTCGAAGGAAACGTCATGCAAAACGCGGCGCCTCCCATAGCGCTTTGACACCCTTGATAGCCTTATCGTCGATGCGTTCATTGGCCTCCCGTTCCGCTTGATAGCAAAACCGCTCATATCGTTCCTTCTTTACTTTATCGTTTTCCATAGTTGTTATTGTTTTTCGATAACTCAAATTTGCCAAGATAATCTAAAAGAAAGAACCCGTGTTAGACACGGGTCCCTTCACGCTGATATTTCGTTTTAGTTGTTCGCCTTAAGCTACTCGTCGCTCAAATCGACAGCAAAGACTGATGTCGGAAGCGACGCCTCATTGCCTCCGCCGTCCCGCATCTGCCTCACAACGTTTTTTGCACGCTCAACAATAAGCTCCTCAAGCTCTTTCTCACTCACGCGCTGAATAATATCTCCCGGTTGACAATCAAGCTCATCACAGATATCGAGGAGCGTCTTTAGGCGAATAGCTTTTATCTTTCCGTTTCTAAGCTTTGAAATATTAGCCGGAGTATGCCCCGTCGCCCGAATCAGATCAGCACTGGTCTTTCCGGTCTTAAGCAGCTGCGTCTCAAGCTCGATGATGAGATAGCTCATGTTTCCTCCTACACAAGCTCGTCAGACTGCTCTTGGAGCAGCGAGGCATAACTCCAGATCGCCGAGATAAATAAACAGACAACTGCGCCGATAAACGACCCCGCATCAAAGGTAGCGCCTTGGCAAATCTCAATAACGAAGGAATGAGGCACGATGTAAAGCTCCAGTCCGCCAATGGTGAGATTGACCGATCCATAGGCACCAACAAGCGAAACCGCGGCGTTAACAGCAAAGGCAAGCGCGAGAACACGGATAAGCCGCACATGCGTCTTGGTAAAGGGCGAGACGCCTCGCGAGATGTTACGGCTGATCCCGCACAGAACGACAAGCGAAATACCCATAACAAGCGCCATGCACAGTCCGCTTGGGATAACGATGCACCCGCCATCGAGAAGCGTCACGACACCGAAAGAATCGACAGAAGCAACGTTTGCAACCGCATACCAGATCACGTAAACAACCAACGCGGCAAAAGCGACGAGCATCCCTGCAAAAACGGCTGCCATGCAAAAACCGAGCTTCCTGATATTTTCGCCCGCCTTGGCCATACGCTGAACGCTGTTGGACATACACTCACCCTCATCGACTCTATCGTTATTCGAACGGTTTATCGAACAACGATATGGATTGCATGCGGAAAGCCCCGACAGTGTGCATAGGCAATTCACTAATCAGAAGAGGTGAGCGTGGATTTTTGGACACGTATCGAACGAGCGTGGATAATCTCCCACTTTGAGGCCGCCACCGGGCCTAAAACGGGAGATTATCCACGCTCATAGTCATCAAGGCTCACAGCCTCTTACTCGGCCGCCTCGCGCAGAGCCGACATCGTAGCCGCATATTGCTGCTGCAACGCATGCATCCCCTCGCGGGCGCCGTCAACGGCATCAGCGCCGCGCAGCGCTTCGGTTACCACGACCGCCGGCTCGTACAGATTATCGAATCCCAGGTTCTGGCTCACGCCCTTGAGCGTGTGCGCTGCCATAAACGCACTCTCGGCGTCTCCTGCCGCCATGGCAGCCTCCAGCTTGTCCATGCTCTCGTCATCCAAAAACTTGAGGGCAAAGCGGGCAAGCATTTCCCCGCCCATCAGCCGAGCGCACGCGTCGTCATAATTAGCGCCGATCTTCTCATACGCCTCACGCATGGAAATCATGGATTAAAAACTCCTTTGGTCAAACTAAATCGTGGGAAACGCGACGACGTCGGCGGGGCGTGCCAACGTCTCGGCAATTTGGTCTTGCACCTCGAGCAGGCAATCGAGCAGCAGCGGGTTAAAGGTGCCGCACTTACCGTCCAGGATCATCTGGATCGCCTCCTCGTGCGGGATAGCGTCCTTGTACACGCGCACGCTCGTCAGTGCATCGTACACGTCAGCCACCGAAACCACCTGCGCGGCGATGGGAATTTCGTCGCCCTTAAGGCCATCGGGATAACCCTTGCCGTCCCAGCGCTCGTGATGCCAACGCGCAATCTGGTACGCATATTCCATAAGCGCATTGCCGGCGTGATGGCTGCCCAGCTCGAGCAGCATGTTGGCGCCAATCGTGGTATGCGTCTTCATAATCTCGAATTCCTCGGGCGTGAGGCGCCCGGGCTTGTTGAGGATCGCATCGTCAATCGACATCTTGCCGATATCGTGCAGCGCCGAAGCCAGGGCGATCGTGGAGCGTTCCTCATTGTCGAGGGAGATCGTGCCGCTACGCTGGACCAGATAGCCAAGCAGCAGCTCGGTCAGCTTTTCGATGTTCGTAACGTGCCTACCGCTCTCGCCGTTGCGAAGCTCCATGACGCCGGCCATGATGTCGATGAGCATGCGACTGTTCTTGACGCGCTCGTTGTACTGTTGGGACAGCAGGTTCGTCAGGCGGCGCTGTTTGGCGTACAGGCGGATGGTGTTGCTTACGCGGCGGCGCACGACACGGGAGTCAAACGGGCGGTTGATATAGTCCGAGGCGCCCAGCTCGTACGCGCGCAGAACCGCATCATCGGAATCTTCGCTCGAAATCATGATGACAGGCAGATTATCGATACCCGATCGGCGCGACAGATCGGCCAGCACCTCAAAGCCGCTTATGCCCGGCATCACAATGTCCAGCAGCACGAGCGACAACTCATCGCCATAGCGGTCGACCATGTCGAGCGCCGCACGACCGTTATCGGCCTCGAGGATGCAATGCTCGTCCTTGAGCATCTCGCTGAGAATGGCTCGGTTCATCTCGGAGTCATCGGCGATAAGCACCAAAGGCTTTTCGCTTTGGAAGGCCTCGATGGAATCGGCATCGGTCACGACCGTACCGGCTTTTGCCTTAGCGCGGCTCAGTAACTGAGCAGCGCGGCCAACGCCCTCATCGACCGTCTCGCCATGAATGCGAACGCCACCAACACATGCCGTCAAGCTCACGTACTCATGGCCCGGAATAATCGTGGAATGAACGGCATCGGACACCTGATGCAGGCGACGGGTGAAGTCATCGGAGGGAATATTGGGCATGACAACCACAAACTTGTCGCAGCCATAGCGCACAAGCTCGTCAGTCGAACGGATTCCGCTGCGTATGGCTGTCGCCACAGCACCGAGCGCAAGGTCGCCGGCATGACGGCCACACGTATCGTTGAAGACCCTAAAATCATCAAGGTCGATCACCGCAACGCCGGCATTCACGCGGGTGCTACGGAGCTTTTCCTCGTAATATCGGCGATTGCGCACATTCGTCAGCACGTCGGTGTAGACAAGGTCCTCTTCTGCGGCCTCTTGCTCATCGATCGGACGCACCATCAGCAAGACGTGAGGCTCGCCCTCGACCTTCAAAGGGCGTAGACGGGCGCGGTACTCAGTGCCATCATTGAGCAGTTGCTCCGACACCTCATCGGAGTCTGCCAAAGCCTCAAGACTTGACTGACGCAGACAAGGACACCGATCACCGGCGAGCAGGCAGTTAGGCTCACTCTTAATCTGATCGGCCGACAGCAAACGCACCACGGGGTAGGTCTTCGCGACACGGGCGACCTCGGCGGCAGCCTCCTCGTCGGTTAGATTGACCTCGTGATTATTGAGCATATGGGGCCCTTTCGATAGTTTCGCATGGTAGCGGTGGGTTCCAAATGTTACAAGGGTAACACCTTGCCGATGCAGGTAAGCACGTGAATGCTGCCACATTCTTATGAGTTGGCAGACGGCGCGATTGAAGCCGCAGACGCGAGGTTTTGAGCACGTTTGTTAATACGGCCGAAACGTTTGCGGATGAAGCCTGCTTTGGCTATTGCGGATGCTAGAGCCCCAGGATGCCACGGACAGCCCGGGCAGCCGCTGCCGGGCGATCGCGCAGACCGTTATGCGCGCCCGGGATCGTCACGAGAGGGCAATCGAGATATTCGGCAGCCGCTCGCGTGCCAGCCTCGCGGGGCGTGCCAATCGAGAGCTCGCCTAGGAGCACGGCGGCCACCGTTTTCGACGCGCGAACGCTATCCCAATCGGGAACGCAGGTCATAGTAATCCCGTATTCGTTTGCCATGAAACTGCGGCCGTTGCGCAGGGCATGCTTGGCTTCTGCCTCGGTCGTTCCAGGAGCCTCGGGGTCCAAGTCGCCGAGGGCTCCCAAGAAAAGCCGGAGCGCCCTTGAAACCTTTCCAGCCGCAATCATATCGAGCAAAACCGGAGCTGCGCCCATGCCGACGCCTTCGGCCGACACAGCCGGCTCATGCAGAATCGCACGGGCGACGAGATGGGGTTCAGTGCGAAGAAGCTCCAGCGCCACCAACGTACCGGCGCTGTGCGCAAGCACATTTGTCGGAGCGCCAACGTGTTCGATCACGGCCTGCAGGTCGGCGGCCTGAGCGGCAAGATCATAGCTGCCGTCTGCCGCTTCGCTGCTGCCACCACAGCCGCGGCGGTCGTAGGCAATGACGCGGTAGTCACAGGCGAGCTCGCGGGCGATACCGTCAAAAAAGACGCCGTCAACACAAGCGCCGTGCACGCACACCAAGGCAGGAGTATCAGGCGACACATCCGGGCCGGCATATTCGCGACAGGCAATCGTGGTGCCCGCATTCTCGACCGTAAAATCCATGTTGTGCCCCCATCATCAATGCTCATCCAGTTGCACGTCAGCACGGTTGGATGGACCCGCATTGCTTTACGCCTTGTTAACAGATTAACTGTACCCGACCCGAGGCTTTTCATGGCACGGCATCATGAGCGACGTG
The DNA here is from genome assembly GCA_905199605.1 of uncultured Collinsella sp. GTDB lineage: Bacteria > Actinomycetota > Coriobacteriia > Coriobacteriales > Coriobacteriaceae > Collinsella. Next base: position 166,030 of record CAJKHC010000003.1, on the reverse strand, counting down.
AAAAAACGAAACTTGTAAAGCAAGAGCCCACACCTTGCTTTGGAGCCGATGCTATGCTTAGGCACAATTGTCTTGAGGAGCATATGCCTATGTCTACGTTTTTGAATGCCAGCCCCATCTTTGGGCCCGTTCGCAGCCGTCGCCTTGGTCTCTCGCTCGGCGTCAACATGATGCCGGCCAGCGGCAAAATCTGCACGTTCGACTGCATCTACTGCGAGAACGGCCTCAACGCCGAGCGCCCCTGCCATGAGCCGTATAACACGGCTGCCGTGGTACTCGAAGCGCTCGAGGCAAAGCTGCGCGAGATGGCAGCCGAGGGCGAGCCCCCCGATGTAATCACCTTCGCAGGCAACGGCGAGCCCACCGCCGCACCGGAGTTTCCACAGGCCATCGCCGGCGCCGTCGCGCTGCGCGACGAGCTTGCCCCAAACTCCAAGATCGCCGTGCTCTCCAACGGCACGCGCGCTGACCAGCCCGCTGTGCACGATGCGCTCATGATGGTCGACGACAACATCCTCAAGCTCGATACGGTCGACCCGGCTTTTATCCAGCTGCTCGACCAGCCCGTTGGCCCCTACGACGTCGAGCACCAGATCGAGACGTTCGCGAGCTTTAACGGCCACGTTATTATCCAGACGATCTTTTTGAACGGCGAGTACCAGGGCAAGTCCCTCGATAACACTGGTGAAGCGTACGTCGGCCCTTGGCTCGCGGCACTCGAGCGCATTCGCCCGCAGGAGGCGACCATCTACACGGTGGCGCGCGAGACACCGGTCGCCGGCCTTGCCAAAGCAGCGCCCGTGGTGCTCGACACAATCGCCGCACGCGTGCGCGCGCTCGGCATCCCCTGCCAGGTGAGCTACTAGCAGAACCGCACAGACTACCCGGTACTTGGCTGATGGGGTGGGCTATACTAGCTGCGAATGAAAGGAAGTTAGCCATGTATGACAACGGACCCGTGCCCGGCCGCAACGACGCTTGCTGGTGCGGCAGCGGCAAAAAATATAAGAAATGTCATAGCGCCTTTGACGAGCGCCTCGAGCGCCTGTGGGAGGAGGGCTGGGAGGTTCTGCCCCGCGCGCTCTACAAAACGCCCGCCGACATCGAGGGCATCAAGCGCTCCGCCGCCATCAACGTGGGCGTGCTCGACTACATAGGCGAGCGCATCGCCGCAGGCATGACCACCAACCAGATCGACCAGATGATCTACGACTACACCGTCGAGCACGGTGGCACGCCGGCCGACCTTAACTACGAGGGCTATCCCAAGAGCGTGTGCACCTCGATCAACGACGTCGTCTGCCACGGTATCCCCTGCGATGCGGATGTGCTACACGAGGGCGACATCATCAACGTAGACTGCTCCACGATCTTGGACGGTTACTTTAGTGATTCGAGCCGCATGTTCTGCATCGGCGAGGTCTCGGCCGAGCGCCAGCGCCTGGTCGACGTCACCCGTGCCAGCGTGGAGGCGGGTCTGGCAGCCGTCAAGCCATGGCTACCGCTCTCCGTTATGGCCGAGGCTGTGCAAAAGACCGTCGAGGACGCCGGCTTTAGCGTGGTGCGTGAGTACGGCGGACACGGCATCGGTAAGGAGTTCCACGAGGACCCGTTTGTGGGCTTTACCACCGAGGCGCCCGACGTAGACACCATCATGGTGCCAGGCATGGTCTTTACCATCGAGCCCATGGTCAACGCCGGAGCGCCCGATATCAAGATTAGCAAGGGCGACGGCTGGTGCGTGCGCACCAAGGACGGCAGCGATTCGGCCCAGTGCGAGGTGCAGCTCGTGGTGACCGAGGACGGCTACGAGCTGCTGAGCTGGTAGCCGTGGATGCGCCGGATGCTGACAGGCACGCCCGTCTTGCATCCGGCGTTTTATTTGAACATTTTGCCTGATAAAACCCGCCAAAATAAACCTGTCCCTTTTTGGCAGGTCGAGCGGAGAGGACTGTTTGTGAACATCCTGGTTTTGCTGCCCGTCAATGACCGCCATCGCGCAATTCTTGAGTCGAGCGCTCCGGGCGAGGACTTTATCTACACGAGCGCCGACGCCATCACGCGCGAGCAGGTCGCCGACGCCGACGTGATCTTGGGCAACATCGACTCTGACATGCTCACGGCATGCGAGCATCTCCAGCTGCTGCAATTGCAGACCGCCGGCTATGACGACTACCTTGCCGCCGGCACCGTGCCGGCCGACGCCAAACTGTCTTGCTCGGTGGGCGCCTACGGTCAGGCTGTGAGCGAGCACATGTTTGCCATGGTCCTTTCCATGATGAAGCGCCTGCCCGGCTATCACGACTTGCAGCGCGAGCATCGCTGGGAGGATTTGGGGCCGGTCACCTCGCTCAAAAACGCCAATGTGCTGGTGCTGGGCGCGGGCGATGTCGGTGGCCACTTCGCCACGCTCTGCCGCAGCATGGGCGCGCACGTCCGCGGCATCAAGCGCCATCCGCTCGTCTACCCCATTGTGTTTGAGGACATGGACGGCATGGATGCCCTGCCCGAGCGCCTGGCCGAGGCTGACATCGTTGCATCCTTTATGCCGAGCACACCCGAGACCCGCGGCCTGGCGAACGCCGAGTTCTTCGCCGCGATGAAACCGGGTGCCTTCTTTGCCAACGGCGGCCGCGGCGATCTTGTGGTCGCCGACGACTTGGTTGCCGCTCTGGAATCGGGACATCTCGCCGGCGCCGCGGTCGACGTCACCGACCCCGAGCCGCTGCCTGAGACAAGCCCCCTGTGGGATGCGCCCAACATGCTCATCACGCCGCACGTCTCGGGCTGGTTCCACCTAGCCGCCACGCTCAACAACGTCGTCGACATCGCCGCGGAGAATCTGCGTCACCTGCAGGCCGGTGAAACCCTGCGCTGCTGGATCGAGCACTAATTGTTCCGGCGTTTTGCCAAACGCCGGAACCCCTCGACGCTGCGAGCCCGCCAGAGCGGCAATCTGACGTTCAATCGTCGGGCATGGCCAGAAGGCCAATGCCCTCCTCTTTCAAGGCACCTTGCTCGCCCAGACGGGCTCTCGCTGACTTTTTCTCTACCCGCAAAGCTTTAGGGACTCAGCGGCTTGTAATGCCGCTGGCATATGCCCAGATAAAACTTGCCAAAATGAACCTGTCCCTTTTTGGTAGGTTTTAGAGCTCCACACTTTCGGCGCCGTTGATGGTTAGGTTGCGCTCGTAGAAAGCCGTGAGGGCGCGGATGGCGTACATCACGTCGCGCACGCCGCCGGTCTCGTAGCTCGAGTGCATGGCCAGCTGCGGCAGGCCCACGTCCACGGCATGCATGCTCACCTGCATATTGGACAGATTGCCGAGCGTGGAGCCGCCGGCCATATCGCTCTTGTTGGCGAAGGCCTGCGTGGGCACGTCGGCGTCATCGCAGATAGCCTGGAACACCGCGCGGCTAAAAGCATCGGTGCAGTAGTGCTGGTTGGCGGCTTCCTTGATGACGATGCCGCCGTTAAGCACAACCCGGTTGCGGGCATCGCACTTCTCGGCGTGGTTGGGGTGCACGGCATGCGCGTTGTCGCAGCTCACGAGCATCGAAGCGGCAAGTGCGCGGTGGTACGACTCGCCATCGAAGCCCAGCGACCCGTTGATGCGGCGCAGCGCGTCGGCCAAGAACGTCGACATGGCGCCCTGCTTGGTCTCGGATCCAACCTCCTCGTTATCGAAGCAGCAGAAGACCGAAACGTCGTGCGCATTCTCGGCACCCAAAAATGCCTGCAGCGAGGTGTAGGCGCAGGCCAGGTCGTCGAGCTTGGGCGTCGAGATAAACTCGTCGGCCCAGCCCCAAATGCGCGCATCCTGACGATTGACCAGGAACAGATCGCGGCCCAGAATCTGCTCGGGCTCAACGTCCAGCTCTTCGGCGATCAGGGCATCGAAGTCACCCTGCTTAAGCTCGCCGGCGCTGATGAGCGGGCACAGGTCGACGGCTCGGTTGGGAGCAAAGCCCTCGTTAACGCCGCGGTTCATGTGGATGGCAAGGCTCGGGATGATGGCGACTTCGCGCTCGGTGGCAAGCAGGCGGCTCTCAATGCGGTCACCCTCGCGCACCAGCACGCGGCCCGCGAGCGCCAGCGGGCGATCGAACCAGGTGTAGTCGATCATGCCGCCGTAAGCCTCGGTGTTCAGGCGCAACGTCTCGCCTGCGCCATCGAGCTCGGGCACGGCCTTGACCTTAAACGTCGGCGAATCGCTGTGCGACGCCGTGAGCTGAAAATGATAGTCACCGGCAACGCCGTCCTCGCCCCACGTCGCAGCCAAGTCCTCGCCCACCTTAAAGGCGATAACGCTCGAAGTATTGCGCTGCGTGTAGTAACGACCGCCCGGTTCGATATCCCATGCCGCGTTCTCGGGCAGATAGGTAAAGCCTGCCTCGTCGAGCTCGGCCATAATGGTCGCCGCCGTATGGAACATGCTGGGGCATGCCTCGATAAAGTCGATAAGGTCGTTGGCGGCCTCGATATCGTCGGCCGTCACGTGCGTGCGCTCGGGCGTTTCCTGATCCGTCATGCTCTCCCCTTTCGCTGGGTTGATGGTCCCTTCCAGCATACCCCGCCGCGCCAGCGCCGCACTCTTCATTCCGTGCTTAATTCCGCGCCGCTCACCAAGTTGAGTCATCATGCCCGCACTCCTTTTGCGACAATTACGCTAACAGGACGAGAGGAGTCGTCATGAAGCCACGTAACATTGCCATCGCCTACGGTGTCGCGGGAGCCGCCGTCGGCCTTGCCGCTGTCACCGGTATCGTTTATCACAAGCAAATCAAGTCCGCCGCGTCGCTCAAACGCTTGACCGACTATGCGGATGGCTATGACCTGTACGCAATCGACATCGCCTACGACTACGATCTTGATCGCATCATCGCTGCTGGCGTGCGCGACGACCAGGCCTACATCGATGCCGTGGTGGCGCAGGTGCTGCCCGGTGTGCCGACACATGTCCAGGCACCCCAGTTTGCCTGCAGCGCTTTTGTCGCCGTAGATGCCGAAGGCCGCGTGCGCACCGGTCGCAATTACGACTTTAAGGACGACACCTCGGCGCTGCTGGTGCGCAATCACCCGCGTGACGGCTATGCCTCCATCGGCTTTGCGGCCCTCAATAACCTGGGCGATAACACTCCGCTTGACTCCGTCGCCGGACGCGTCGCCGCACTCATGGGCCCGTTTGCCCAGCTCGACGGTGTTAACGAATGCGGCGTGTCCGTTGCCGTACTCACCCTGGATTCCAAGCCCTGTGACCAGGACACGCAACGCCCCGTCATCAATACCTCGCTCGCCATCCGTCTGGTGCTCGACCGTGCCGCCACCACGCAAGAAGCTGTCGACCTGCTTTCCGCCTACGACATGCACGCCATGGCAGGACGCGATTACCACTTCTTTATCAACGACGCCGCCGGTGACGCGCGCGTAGTAGAGTGGGACCCGCGCGATCCGGACCGCGCTTTCAAAGCGACTCCTGTACGCCAGGTTACGAACTTCTACGCCTGCTATGGCGACGAAGTGCTCCCCAACCAAAAGAACGGCGAGCTGGGCCATGGCAAGGAACGCGCCATCGCCATCGCCGATGTCCTCGACGCCCATGTCGGTGCCCAAGACGAAACGATTGCCTGGGAAGCCCTGCGAGCCGCAGCGCAAGAGCCCAATCCGGAAGACATCACCAGCAATACGCAATGGTCGGTCGTCTTCGACAATACCGAGCCCGCTGCCGCCATCACGCTGCGCCGCCACTGGGGCAACGTCGATGCCTTCGCACTGTAAGGAGCCAGGCCCGTCGACCTTACGTTCCCTGACGTTGCTTACATTTCCATACGCTTGAGCTAACACGTTTTACCCCCGTATCAACAGTGTGCGGGGGTAAACTTATGCGCATGTTATAACTTGCCCGGAAGGATTCATAATGCTCAGGATCGGTCTTCTTACCAGTGGCGGCGACTGCCAGGCGCTCAACGCCACCATGCGCGGCATTGTCAAAACGCTTATGACCAATAGCGAAGAGCCTATCGAGATCTATGGTTTTGAGGACGGCTACCAGGGCCTTATCTACAGCAGGTTCCGCGTCATGACGCCCGCCGATTTTAGCGGCATCCTCACCCGCGGCGGCACCATCCTGGGCACGAGCCGCACGCCGTTCAAGCGCCTGGACATTCCCGAGGCCGACGGCGTCGAGAAGGTGCCCGCAATGGTCCACACCTATCATAAGCTGCAGCTCGACTGCCTGTTTATGCTGGGCGGCAACGGCTCCACCAAGACCGCCAACCGCCTGCGCGAAGAGGGCCTCAACGTTATCGCCCTGCCCAAGACCATCGATAACGACACCTGGGGCACCGAGTTGACGTTTGGCTTTACGAGCGCCATCGACGTCGCCACCAAGTGCATCGACGACATCCACACTACCGCCTCGAGCCACGGCCGCGTGTTTGTCATCGAGATTATGGGCCACAAGGTCGGCTGGATTCCGCTGTATGCCGGCGTCGCGGGCGGCGCGGACGTCATCCTGATTCCCGAGATCCCCTACGACATGGACAACGTCATCAAGACCATCGAGCATCGCATGGAGACCGGCAGCCGCTTTACCATCGTGGCCGTCGCCGAGGGCGCTATCTCCAAGGAGGACGCGGCACTGTCCAAGAAGGAGTACAAGAAGAAGCTCGCCGAGCGAACGAGCCCGTCGATTGTCTACGACATCGCCAAGGAGATCGAGGCCAAGACCGGTCGCGAGACCCGCGTCGCCATCCCCGGCCACACACAGCGCGGCGGCCAGCCCGACGCCCAGGACCGCATCTTTGCGACCCAGTGCGGCGTCGAGGCAGCGCTCGGCTGCCTGCGCGGCGAGTTTGGCTACATGATTGCCCTGCGTGACGGCAAGATGTGCCACATGCCGCTCGAGGAGGTCGCCGGCAAGCTCAAGTTTGTCGACCCCCAGAGCGACCTGGTGCGCGAGGCCAAGGCGTTGGGCATCAGCTTCGGCGACGAATAGCCTCGGCTGGAACTGCTCTCATCGGAGGCCCCAGGGCTTTCCTCCCAAATCGTCCTCGGACATGTCAGGACCCCGCTGCGCGCTTCGCGCGGCGGGGTCCTTCCGTCCTGCGGAAAGATTTGGGAGGAAAGCCCTGGGGCCTCCTGCGGTAACTAGGGAGGCCGAGGCTATTCGCCTTCTCGCTGCGGGTGCCTGGGCTGAGATTTTGGGATGTTGCAGGCTCTTAGCTGAGAGTAGCACTGACATTTGTCCTAAAATGGCTGGTCGCTAGGGGTTGCTACCGGTAGTTGCGGTAGGGTTGGGGCAGATTCTAACTAGAAATGGTGGTCGCTACCGGTTGTTCTCGGCATACTCGGCTCATTCGATTCGACCATCAAACGAAAGGAACCACCATGGATCTTGCGATGGCGCAGCGCCTCGTCGATCGCCGTAAAGCTGCCGGCCTTTCTCAGGAGGCGCTTGCTGCCCAGCTGGGCGTAAGCCGCCAGGCTGTTAGTAAATGGGAGCGCAGCGAGTCCTCACCCGATACCGATAACCTCATTGCGCTCGCCGCGCTGTATGACGTGTCGTTGGACGAGCTGTTATATGGGGAGGCGGCCAACGATGCCGACGACCTGGAGGACGGTAGCGCCGACACCGAGACGGCGGATGTGGCTGACGAGGCTGAGGATTCTGCCGAGCACGCCGATTGCGGCGACAAACCACTTGTCGATATTTCCCTCGCGCGCGGTATCCACGTCATTGATCCCAATAAAGGCGAGGAAGTCCATGTTGGTTGGAGCGGCATCCATGTGACCAACGAGCGCAAGGGCGAAGAGGTGCATGTGGGGCCGGACGGCGTGCATATCGATACGCTTGAGGACGATGGACATAGCGTACGCACCAATGACGACGGCACCGTCACCATCGACGGCGAGACGTTTTCCAGCTGGAAGGAAGCACACGACAAGCTCGACCATCATGGCAAGCATTTCCACACCAAGGTCGGACGTGCATGGAACAAATTCCCCTTCCCCGCACTTGTCACTCTCGCCTATCTGGTGCTCGGCATTGTCTACGGCACATGGGGCATGGGGCTTTTCCTCGTCTTTCTGGTTCCCGTCTACTACGCGATTGGTGACTTCATCGATCGGCGCCACCTGTCTAAGCTGATCGAGGCCATCTACCCGGCAGCCGCCATCGCTTGGTTCCTCTACATGTGGCTCTGTTTGGGACAGCCCCATCCTGCATGGATCATCCTCATCACGATTCCCGTCATAAAGGCGCTCATGCGCTGGTGCCGCAAACAATGGAAGCACCGCAAACAGGCCTAACACGCTCCGACCCACCAGCACCCAACCGCCCCCGCCCTTCTCCTAAGTTGCGGTGAGATAGGGACTGTTTTGAAGCTCCAAAGCGCCAAACAGTCCGTATATCACCGCAACTTACAAACAACTGGGTCAGTTCCGGCACGGAGATTAGCATTGAGCTGACCGCGCGCCAAGAAAAGGGCCTATTTACTACGTTTAACTCGAGAGGGCCGACCATACCCGCCTTTTCCGAAAACTGGCAAGCCCTCTACCTGCGGTTTTAATTTCATAATCTTTGTCACGGTCGAGGGTGTGGTAGCAAACGTAGTAGATAGGCCCATTTTGTGGCATACGACCCATACAAGCCCAATCTCGAAGGCTAAAGAGAGCCTCTCATCCACGCCTGCGAGCGAAAACCAAATAGAATGAAAGGCAAATGGAAAAGCCCGTTTGACGGGGCAAACGCCGGGCCACATAATGGTTGTCCGGCGTTTGCCCAGATAAAACCTGCCAAAATAAACCTGTCCCTTTTTGGCAGGTTACTCGGCGCTCTTGAGGGCGCCGACCATGTCGATCTTGTTGAGGGTACGGTTGGTGGCGAGGTTGACGATAAACGTAAAGCCAAAGGCCAGAAGCACGGATAGCACGTAGCTCAGCGGCTCGACCTCAACATCAAAATACAGCGACGGCATCTGCAAAATGTACGTAAAACTCTCGGCCAGCAAGCCGCCCAGCGGCACGCCCAGCGCAGCGCCGATCGCCGTGAGGATCAACGTCTCCTTGTTGACGTAGTGGTGCACCTCGCCACGGCGGAAGCCCAGCACCTTGATGGTCGCCAGCTCGCGTTCGCGCTCCGAAATATTCGTATTAGACAGCGTAAACACCACCACAAACGACAGGCACGCCGCCATAAAGGTCACAAGCACCACGACCGAGTTGATGATGGTGAAGTTGGCCTCATAATTCTCCCAATGCTCGGCCGTACTCGAAATCGCAAGCCAACCGTCACTCTTAAGATTCTTGCTAAACGCAATCTGGTCGGCCGACGAACCCTTAAGCAGCACAAAGACGCCGTTAAGGCGTGCACTTCGACCGAACGCACGCTCATAGGTGCCCTGCGTCATATAAAGCGTGTTGCCCAGATAGTTGAGCGAGATGTCGCTGACTTTGACCTTGGCAACATTGAGCGACGAATCCTGGACGTGAGCCGTGTCACCCGGCTTGATCCCCAGCACCAGCTGAGAGCTCTTGCTCAAATACACGTCTCCGTCACGCAGGGCGAGCGGTTCTTTGGACTCATCCTCCAGGCGCACGTAATCGCCCAAGTCACCCGTGCGGTCGTCGGGAATCACGATGAGCTGCACGGTCTCGCTCTTGCCGCCAAACGTAAAGGTGACGTTGTCGGTCATAATCGGCAGGGTCGAGGTCACCGTCACGTTGGAATCATTGGCCGTGCTGCGCTCATCCAATGCCGCGCACGTCTGCGAAAAATCGTCGGGATTGGCGACCGCCAGCAAGTCATAGCGCGTGATATGCCCGTACTGTTTGGGCGAAAGCGCCACCGACGTGTCGCGAATTCCCATACCGCAAATCACGAGCGCCGTGCAGCCGGCGATACCGAAGATGGTCATAAAGGCGCGCTTTTTGTAGCGGAACAGGTTACGTGCTGCCACCTTGTTCAAGAAGCCCATGCGGCGCCAAATAAAGCCGATGCGCTCGAGCAGAATGCGTGAGCCGGCGCGCGGCGCCTTGGGACGCATGAGCGAAGCCGGCGTCTCGGCCATCTCGTGGCGGCAGGCGATAATCGTAGCGCCCACCACGCCCACGGCAAACAGCGCCACCGAGACAATCGAGGACACGATATCGTACGAAAGCAGCATCTGGGGCAGTGAGTACATATCATCGAACACCGTAAACAGGAACAGCGGCAGGCCCACAAATCCGATGATGTTGCCGAGCACGCCGCCAATTAGACACGCCCACAGCGCGTAGTCCACGTATTTGGACAGGATACGCCCGCGTGAATAGCCGAGCGCCTTGTACAGACCAATAAGCGTGCGCTCCTCCTCGACCATGCGGGTGGCGGTGGTGAGGCTGATAAGCACGGCGACGATAAAGAAGATGAACGGGAACACCGTGGCAATGGCCTCAATTGACGAGCTATCGCTCTCCACGCTCGAGTAGCTTGCGATGTTATCGCGGTCCTGGATGTACCAGGTGCATTCGCCCAGGTCAGAGAGCTCGGAGCGGGCATCGGCAAACTGCTGGTCGGCGGCGGCACGGCGCTGGTCCAGGTCGGCTTGCGCCTGCGCACGCTCGTCGCTGCCCTCGGCCATGCGATTAATGTTGTCCTGCTCGATCCCAAAGACCATATTCGCCTGACGCTCAGCCGCGTCCAAGCTCGCCGGTGTGTCGACCGTCAGCTCCTGGGCGCGCGCCTTCTCACGCTCCTCGCGGATCTTCTCGATATTGCCCTTGACCTCATTGATCTTTGCCGAGTAGGCATCCGAATAGGAGTTGAGGCTCTTGGCTCCCTCGACGACCACGTGGACAGCGGAGTAGGAAGAAGATGTCGCGGCATCCTCGCTCACGTAGAACTTGTAGTCCGCAGTCGAAGCAGCGCGAAAGGCGTTGACGGTCGAGTCGGAGCTCACGTCGGTAGGATCGAGAACCTCGGCCGTGATGGTGTAGTCCCCATCGGCAAACTGGTCCTTGGCGCTTTGGTTCGACGAGCTCGCATCGTTGGCGGCAAAGCTCACCGTATCGCCGATTTTCTTGCCCGAAGCCTTCAAAAAACGTGAGGTCACTGCCACTTCGCCCGAAGTCTCGGGCAGCTCGCCGCGTACTAGCACCGGTTGGTCAATATTCTCTTTGGAAAGGCTCTGCACGACCACGCGCTCGCGCGTTGTACCCACGGCGGTGTAGGCGGTCTCGGTGTAGATGCCCTCGGCCGTCTCGACGCCATCGACCTCTTGAATGGCAGCAAGATCGTCATCGGTCAGACCATAGGTCGACCGCACGTTGATGTCATAGACATTCTGCTGGTCAAAATAGGCGTCGACCGAATCACACAGGTCCTCGCAGCCCGCCTTAAGGCCGCACATCACGCTCACGCCAAGCGCGGTGATCACAACGATGGACAAGAAGCGTTTGAGGCTGCCGCGAATCGTGCGGTAGATGCCACGGCGAAAAACCGTCGGCACCATATCGTTTGAGCTTTGGGCGGTACGGTAGGTCGTAAAATCCTGCTCGCGCTCCGTGTTCTGCGCGTCGCGGCGTTGACTGTTTTGGCGGTCCTGATTCATGGGCGCTACCACTCGATCGTCTCGATAGGCACAGGATTTTGCTGGACCGTCTCGCTCTCCACGCGGCCGCTCTTAAAGCGGATCAGGCGATCGGCCATGGGCGCCAGCGCAGAGTTGTGGGTGATGATGATGACCGTAATGCCTTGCTTGCGGCAAGTGTCCTGTAGCAGCTGCAAGATCTGCTTGCCAGTTTTGTAGTCGAGTGCACCCGTAGGCTCGTCGCACAAAAGCAGCTTGGGGTTCTTAGCCAGCGCGCGGGCGATGGATACGCGCTGCTGCTCGCCGCCCGAAAGCTGCGCCGGAAAGTTAGCGAGGCGGTCGCCCAGGCCAACCTGGCGAAGCGTTTGCTCGGCATCGAGCGAATCGGGGCAGATCTGCGCCGCGAGTTCGACGTTCTCAAGCGCCGTCAGGTTAGGGACCAGATTGTAGAACTGAAAGACAAAGCCGACGTCAGCGCGACGGTATTCCACAAGCTGAGCCTCGTTGGCAGAGCTCACGTCACGCCCGTCCACCGTCACGGTGCCAGAAGTTGCCGTGTCCATGCCGCCCAGAATGTTGAGGGCCGTGGTCTTGCCGGCGCCCGAAGCACCCAGAATGATGGCGAGCTCGCCGCGCTCGACCGTAAAGCTCGCGCCGTCGAGCGCGTGGATGCGGGCGTCGCCCTCGCCGTATGCCTTGATGACGTCTTTGAATTCGATATAGGCCATCGATTAATTCCCATCTGGTCGGATAACTCTTTAGTATTACCCATTTCGCACCGACCAAAAAGGGACAGGTTTATTTTGGCATGTTTTATATGGGGAAACGGCAGCTATAGATGAGGCGCCGGGGAGGCCGAGAAATCATCGACGGGGTCAGGCCGACCGCCAAACACAACGCACGCATCTCAATCTGTCAGCCAAATAATTCGAACAGCTGTTCGTTTCTATGATATGATTCAACTATCTAAGCAGGCCAATACGCAGAAAGGCGGCCAACATGGCGTTCGACTTTAAGAAGGAATGCAAGGAGCTCTACAAACCTGCAAGCAAGCCGAGTATCGTAACAGTCCCGCCTATGAGCTACGTTGCCGTTCGCGGAAAGGGCGACCCAAATACCGAAGGTGGCGAGTATCAAAACGCCCTGCCGCTACTTTACGGCATCGCCTATACCGTCAAGATGTCGAAGAAAGGCTCAAGGAGTATCGAGGGCTATTTCGACTTTGTGGTACCGCCGCTCGAGGGTTTCTGGTGGCAAGAGTCCCCGAGCGGCGACATCGATTATGTACACAAGGACAATTTCAACTTTATCTCGTGCATCCGCCTGCCTGATTTCGTCACCCGAGATGACTTTGACTGGGCAGTCGCGGAAGCCACGACCAAAAAGAAACTGGACTTTTCCGCCGTCGAACTGCTTAAAGTTGATGAGGGTCTCTGCGTTCAGTGCATGCATACCGGACCCTATGACAGCGAGCCGACAACCGTAGACGCCATGCATGAATACGCGACCGAACAGGGCTATGCCCCCGACTTCTCAGACACCCGTTTACATCACGAAATCTATCTCTCCGATCCACGCAAATGTGCACCGGAGAAACTTAAGACTGTGGTTCGTCATCCTATCAAGCGCGCTGAATAGCGTGGGGCGTCATTTCACGCGCTAGGTTTTAAGCCAGCCAACCAGCCGCCTCCTAGGCCGTCCGGTAATTATCTTGACGCGGCCCGTCGCATCTTATAAGTTTGTTTTGCTAAAGCTGGAAAGCCTCTCAACGATGCGCAACTCCAGCTCTTTTTCTATCAAGAGAGCAAGTGTCGGAAAGCAAAATGTCAGAAAGCAGCGCATCGAGCAGGATTAAACGCCTGGTCAACACCTATAGCGGTCTCGTGCTCATGGGCGCCGTCGGAATCCCTATCGGCGTTATCGTTGGCGCCATCTGTGCCCTTTTTGGTCGTGTGCTCCTGGCAATTGGCGCCTTCCGGGACTCGCACGTCGCGTTGCTGCTCCCCTTTCTCGCTCTTGCGGGCCTTGCCATCGTGTTTGCCTACCGCACCTGGGGCAAGGGCACCGACCGCGGCATGAGTCTGGTGTTCGACGTAGGCCACGGACGCGAGGACGCCATCTCCCCACGTTTGGTGCCGCTCATTATGCTGAGCACGTGGGCCACGCATCTCTTTGGCGGCAGCGCGGGACGAGAAGGCGTAGCCGTGCAGATCGGCGCAACCGTCTCGCATTGGATCGGCCGACGTCTACCTTTCCGAGACCCCGGCAACACGTTTTTGCTTATCGGCATGGCCGCCGGCTTTGCCGGACTCTTCCGAACGCCCCTCGCCGCCACGGTCTTTGCGATCGAAGTACTGGTCGCAGGACGCATGGAATACCGCGCGCTGTTTCCCGCGCTTACGGCTTCGCTTGCCGCAAGCATGACCTCCGGCGCTCTGGGACTCGAGAAGTTCGAGGTCGCCATTACCGCCTCGTATGCGCTCGACCTCCCCGGTCTTGGACGACTGGCGCTGTTGGGTATCGCGTTTGGTATGGTAGGTGGAGCTTTTGCCTGGTGCCTTGCCCATGCCAAGACCCTTGCAGCGCGGCTGCTCCCCAGCCCTTACATACGCGTTGCCGTTATGGGCCTTGCGCTGTCGGCGATTCTGTTCGCGCTGTGGCAGGGGCGATACTGCGGCCTTGGCACCAACCTGATATCCGCGGCACTGGGTGACAACGGCGAGGCGTCGATCATGCCTTGGGACTGGGCGCTCAAATTCGTACTCACCATCGCCACGCTTTCCGCAGGATATCAGGGTGGCGAGGTCACGCCGCTGTTCTCCATCGGAGCCAGCCTGGGTGTCGTACTCGCCGGGATTCTCGGCATGCCCGTCGAGCTCTGCGCCGCGCTGGGCTACGCCGCCGTCTTTGGCAGCGCCACCAACACGCTACTCGCGCCGATCCTCATTGGCTGCGAGGTCTTCGGCTTTGGCAACTTGCCGATGTTCTTTATTGTCTGCGTCGTGGCTTACCTGTTCAACATGGATAAGTCAATCTACGCCCTGCAGGAGCGGGCGTAGAAAGATGTCCAAGCAGGTGGTCTCAACCGGAAACGGCGTCCCACTCTGAGGCTGTATTCCGGGACGTGGTTTCCGCCCGAGCCTCCATTCGGAAAGCGCGTCCCATTCTTTCATGGCGTCTTGGCTATGCAAAGTGCCTTGGCGTTACTCCTCGTACGCGCCCTCAAGCCGAAGCAGCCACTCCTTGCGATTGAGCCCACCGGCATATCCGTTGAGCGATCCGTCGGCCGCCACCACGCGATGGCACGGCACAATAATCGAAATGGGATTACGCGCGACCGCAGCCCCCACCGCACGAGGAGACACAACGGGCACCTCATTTCCCGGCACACGATGTCGAGCCGCAATACGCTGGGCAATCTCGCCATACGTAGCGACTTCGCCACGTGGGATAGAAAGCAGCTCAAACCAAACCTCACGCTGGAACGCCGTACCGATCATATGCAACGGCGGCGTAAACCGAGGTTCCTGCCCTGCAAAATAAGCATTCAGCCAAGCCCAGGAACGCTCAAGCACCGAAGAGGCCGCACCATTTGCCGGACTCACCGACGACATGCCACCAATACCGGAAACCGCGTCGGCGCCTTCAACATGTTCGGAGTCTTCCCGGAGAAGCGTGGAGCCAAAATGCTCCTGTCCCTCAAACCAAAGCCCCGTCAGACCGCGGCCATCAGCGGCAAGCAAGATTTCGCCCAAAGGCGAGGCAAACGTCGTCGTGACCACCAGCGGCTCCTTTCAAAACTTCGCAACATAATACCGCGAATTGTGCAGACAACCTCAATCGACCCCAAAGTCACCCAAGGCAGCAGGCGCGACAGCGCCGCAGCTGCCGGCCGCGCTCCGCAGTCCCCAAAGGCGGCAGGCGCAAAGCGCCGAGGCCGCCGCCGGGACCAGGGCCCGCAACAACCACGTGCCCCCACATCAGCCCAGCGGCCCCAACCAACAACGACCCCATCGCAGGCCA
Organism: uncultured Collinsella sp.; assembly: GCA_905199605.1. GTDB lineage: Bacteria > Actinomycetota > Coriobacteriia > Coriobacteriales > Coriobacteriaceae > Collinsella. The sequence goes on along the minus strand of CAJKHC010000003.1, from coordinate 150,436 downwards.
CTCGCAGCAGCGTCACCGCAGGCGGGGGCCGGGCTTAGTTTTCAGAACACTCCGCAGACCAGTGTGGCGCCTTGTCCGCGGCTCCGAAGGAGCAGGACAAGGCGCCACACATGGTCGAGGACGTTCTGAAAACTAAGCCCGGCCCCCGCCGGACAGGTCCACCGCTACTCGCAGAGCAGCTTAGCGATCTGGACGGCGTTGGTTGCCGCGCCCTTACGGATTTGGTCGCCGCAGCACCAGAAGGTGATGCCACGCGCGGCCTCGGGGTTCGAGATGTCGCGACGCACACGACCGACCCAGATCAGGTCCTGGTCGGACGTATCCATCGGCATGGGGAAGCGATCGTGCGCATCCTCGGCGCTCATGTCGTCAACCAGCTTGACGCCGGGAGCGGCAGCCAGCGCAGCACGAGCCTCCTCAACCGTGATGTCACGCTCGAACTCGAGCGTAATGCTCTCGGAGTGCGAGCGCAGCACGGGCACGCGCACGCAGGTGCAGTTCACGCGCAGCTCGGGCAGATGCATAATCTTGCGACCCTCGTTTTGCAGCTTCATCTCCTCGGAGGTAAAGCCCTCCTCCTTGACGCCGCCAATCTGCGGAATCAGGTTGCTCGCGAGCTGGGCGGCAAATGCGCGCGGCTCGGGAATCTCCTCGCCACGGCCCAGGGCGGCCAGCTGAGCCTCGAGCTCGGCCATACCGGGAGCGCCAGCACCCGAAGCTGCCTGATACGTGGACACGATCATGCGCTTCACGCCGGCGAGCTGATGTAGCGGCCAAGTGGGAACCAGGCCGATGATGGTCGCGCAGTTGGGGTTGGCGATAAGGCCGTGATGCCACTTGATGTCGTCGGCATTGATCTCGGGCACGACCAGCGGCACCTCGGGATCCAGACGGAAGGCATGGCTGTTGTCGACCACGACGGCGCCGCGCTTGACGGCCTCGGGCAGCAGCTCCTTGGCGATATCGTCGCCGGCAGCGCCGAGCACGATGTCGCAGCCCTCAAAGGCCTCGGGGCAAGCCTCTTCGATCACGATCTGCTCGCCGCGGAACTCAACGGTCTTGCCCGCAGAGCGCGCGCTCGCCAGAAGCTTGAGCTTACCGACCGGAAACTCCTGCTCGTTGAGGCACTCGAGCATCTGGGTGCCCACGGCTCCCGTCGCGCCCAAAATAGCAACCGTGTACTGTTTCATGCTTCCCCCTTTAAAGGTTGTGGCTTTTGCCCGCACGCCGAGCAGGCTGAATAGTCTTGCCCAGTTTATACAAAAACGGGACGGATATGAAACCCGCCCCGTCGAAACGAAACCGAAATGAAACGCCCCACGGTAGATTTTGGGGCATGTCCCAAAATCTACCGGAATGGCCGCTACTTGTGGAGGGCGGCCAGGGCGGGTTCGACCGGCGCGGGAGCCTCCAGGTCCGCGACTTTCACAATGCCGTTCTCGTCGGAGAAGGCACGGTAAATGGTCCGAATCGCCAAGTCGAAGTCCTTCTCCTCGACACCGATAATGATGTTGATCTCGTCACAGCTCTGCGAAATCATGCGCACGCTCACGCCGGCCTGGCCGAGCATGCCAAACAGATGGCCCGAGATACCTGCACGACCGCGCAGGTTACGACCGACGGTCGCGATGAGCGCCAGGCCCTCGACAACCTCGATCTCGAGCGGCTCGACCTCCTGCTGAATGTCGCCCACAAGCGAGTACAGCGAATCGTGCACATCCTGCTCCTGCACCACGGCGCCAAAGCGGTCGACACCAGTGGGCATGTGCTCGACGGAAACGTCATAGCGCTCGAAGACCGAAAGCGCGCGGCGCATAAAGCCGACACGGGGCTTGGTGCGGTCGCGGGCCACGTTGATGGCGACAAAGCCGCGCTTGCCGGTCACGCCGGTAATGATGGGCTCCGCCTCGCCCTCGTCGGCCGTCTCGCTAATGATGGTGCCGGGGTCCTGCGGCGCGTTGGTGTTCTTGATGACTAGCGGAATACCGGCCTCGCGCACGGGGAACACGGCCTCCTCGTGCAGGACGCTTGCACCCATGTACGAAAGCTCGCGCAGCTCCTCGTAGGTAACGCGCGCAATGGGCTGAGCCTCGGGTACGATGCGCGGGTCGGCAGAGTAGAAGCCCGAGACGTCGGTCCAGTTCTCGTAAAGGTCGGCGCCCAGGCACTTAGCCAGAATCGAGCCGGAAATATCGCCGCCACCACGGTCGAGCAGCTTGATCTGGCCCTCACGCGTCGCGCCGTAGAAACCGGGCATGACAAAGCCACCCTGCTGACCGTACTCCTGCACCAGCTCGGAGGTGCGGTTCATGCTGAGCGTACCGTCGTGATGGAACGCAACGACCGTCGCGGCGTCCAGGAACGGCAGGCCCAGGTGCTCGGCCATCAGGCGAGCGGTGAAGTACTCGCCACGGCTCACGAGCTCCTCGGTGGAGTAGCCACCCGAGCGGGCACGCTCGGCAAAGGCCGCGAACTCCTCACGGATGGGATAGGTGAGCTCCAGCTCGTCAGCGATATCAAAATAGCGCTGCCCAATGTCCTCGAGCAGCTCCTCGCACGACACGTGGTACTTAACGTGCGCGTTAACCAGGTAGAGCAGGTCGGTCACCTTGGTGTCGCCCTTAAAGCGGCGACCGCAGGCAGAAACCACCACAAAACGGCGGGCCGGGTCGGCATCGACGATGGCCTTGATCTTCTTAAAGTGTTCGGCGTCGGCGACCGACGAGCCGCCAAACTTGGCAATCTTAATCATGGGCTGGAGGTTACCTTTCTAAAAAGCCTCTGCGAACCTATTTTGCGCGCTCTGATACCATGGGTTCACCGATTGGGACCAAGGCATCCGAGGAGCAGTGTTATATGGGAACTTATCATAGTACACGAGGACGCACTTTATCGTGCTCAAGTAAGGTGGCAATCCGTACCGGCATCGCTCCCGACGGGGGTTTGTTTGTCTCGGACGAGCTCGGCACCCAGCAGGTCGATATCAGCTCGCTTGCAGATAAATCGTACTTTGAAATCGCTCAAGATGTGTTGGGAATGTTACTGAATGATTACACGGCCGAAGAAATTTCGGCGTGTGTCGACGAGGCTTACCGCAGCACGTTTGCGAGCGAAGAGGTCACGCCGCTCGTCAAACTCGACGCCGCACCGGGCGCCGATGCCCCTCAGACCTATGTGATGGAACTCTTTGGCGGCCCCACAAGCGCCTTTAAGGACGTCGCCCTGCAGATGCTCCCCCACCTGATGGCCCGCACCTCTGCCAAGGACGGCGGCGCCGAGCGCATCATGATCGTCACCGCCACGTCGGGCGACACGGGCAAGGCAGCACTTGCCGGCTTTGCCGACGCTCCGGGCACGGGCATCACTGTCTTTTATCCCGAGGGCAAGGTCAGCCGCGTCCAGAACCTGCAGATGTCCACGCAGGAGGGCGACAACGTCGCTGTCTGCGGCATCCGCGGCAACTTTGACGACGCCCAGAGCGCCGTCAAGCGCATCTTTGCCGATAAGGAGCTTGCCGAGCGCCTGGAGGGCGCTGGCACGGTGCTTTCGAGCGCCAACTCCATCAATGTCGGCCGTCTGGTACCGCAGGTCGTCTACTACTTTGCCGCCTATGCGCAGCTGTTGCGCGCCGACGCTATCGAGGCTGGCGACGCCGTAGAGTTCTGTGTACCGACCGGTAACTTTGGCGATATCCTGGCCGGCTACTATGCCAAGCGCATGGGTCTGCCCGTCGCCAAGCTCATCGTCGCGAGCGACAAGAACAACGTGCTTGCCGACTTCCTGACCACCGGCGTCTACGACCGCAACCGTCCGTTCTTCACGACCATCTCGCCGTCGATGGACATCCTCATCAGCTCCAACCTGGAGCGCATGCTCTACTTCCTGTCCGACGGCGACTGCGAGCTTGTTGCCGACCTTATGGAGCAGCTGGCACAGACTGGTCGCTACGAAGTTCCCGCCAACCTGCTGGCAAAGATTCAGAGCGTCTTTGGCTGCGGCTGGGCCAGCGAGGACGAGGTCCGCGCTGCCATCAAGAGCTGCTGGGACGCAAACGGCTACGTGATCGACCCGCACACCGCCTGCGGCTATCACGTCTTTGGAAAAGTCACCCCCGCCGAGGGCGCCAAGGCCCGCGTGCTGCTTTCGACCGCCAGCCCCTACAAGTTCCCGCGCGCCTGCTGCGATGCCCTGGGCCTCGACGTGCCCGAGGACGACTTTGAGGCTATGCGTGTGCTCGAGCAGGCCACCAACACGGTCGCCCCGGCACAGCTCGCCGAGCTCGAGTCCAAGCCCGTCCGCTTCGAAGACGTCTGCGACGTCGATGAGATGGACAGTTACGTCGAGTCTGCAGCAAAACGAATGAGCACCAACTAAACCCCTTATTAAGCGCCGGCGAAAGCCGGCGCACCTTCTTTTATCAGAAATCCACCGGGATGATGACGAGCTGACATGCGGGTCTGCCTGTTTAGTTCGTCGCGAGTTCCGCACGAGCCGGAAAGCACTTAATGTGCTTTCCGAGCGAGCCAGGACTGCCCGAGCAGCGAACTAAACAGGCAGACCGCCCAGGAGATTCCCATGATCAAGATCACCGTCCCAGCAACAAGCGCCAACTTGGGCATCGGCTACGACACCCTCGGCATGGCCGTCAGCCTTTACTCGCACTTTACCTTCGAGCGCGCCGACAAGCTCACCATCACGGGCTGCCCCGAGGAGTTCCAAAACGAGAATAACCTGGTCTATGTGAGCTTTGTCGATGCTCTGGCCGCCTGGGGCGAGCCGGCCTTCCCCGTCGCTATCGACATCCAGACCGACGTGCCCGTCGCCCGCGGCCTGGGTTCCAGCTCCACCTGCGTCGTCGCGGGCATCATGGCAGCCGCCGCGCTGACGGGCCACACCGTCGACCGCGCCGAGCTCGTCCGCATCGCCACCGAGGTCGAGGGACATCCCGACAACGTCGCCCCCGCCATCCTTGGCGGCGCCGTCTGCTCCTTTACACCGACCGATTCGCTCCCCCAATGCCTGCGCTACGAGGTGAGCGATCGCTTGCGTTTTATTACCGTGATTCCGCCCTACGAGGTACATACGAGCGAGGCGCGCAAGGTCGTGCCGCAGGAGATTCCGCTCTCCACCGCCGTGTGGCAGATGGGCCGCATCGCCGGCATGACGCGCGGTCTCGAGACCGGCGATCTGGACCTGATTGCCGCCGCCAATGACGACCGCATCCAAGAGCCGTATCGCCGTCGCCTGATTCCCGACTACAACGCTGTGCGCGACACCTGCCTTAACGGCGGCGCCAAGACCATCTGGATCAGTGGCTCCGGCTCGACCCTCATGGCCGTGACTGACGACACCATCGTAGCCAAGTTCCTGCAGGTCAAGCTGCGTGAGCAGTTCCCCAAGTGTGAGACGCATATTCTGACGTGCGACACCGAGGGCGCTCAAATCGAGTACCTGTAGACATCGCTGGTTAATCCCTTCGGGCCGCCCAAGGGTATCCCCTTAAAAACGTCCTCGCACTTGAGGCCCGCTTATCCTGCTCCTTCGGAGCTACGGATAAGCGGGCCTCGTGCTGCGGAATGTTTTTAAGGGGATACCCTTGGGCGGCCCTACAGCAACGTGGTCGACGATGTCTATAGGAACCCACGCTTTGAAGGGGCACCGGGCTGATGGTTTGGCTTTTTATTGGTGGGGGCCCTTACTGGGATGGGACCCTTACTAGAGGCAGGCCTCGGCGATGCGGCGCTTGAGTTCGTCGATACCGGTGCCGGTCTGGGAGCTCGTGATGATCACATTCTCGGCCGGGACGTTGAGCTGCTTTTTGATGGCTGCTGACTGGCGGGCCTGCTGGGTGCGGCTGAGCTTGTCGGCTTTGGTGAGGCAGACGATAAAGTTGAACTCGTTGCCTTGCAGGTAGTCGATCATGTCATGATCGAGCTTGCTGGGGTCGTGACGAATGTCAACCAGTGATACAACCAGGTTAAAGCTGCGCTCGGAGTCAAAGAAGTCGCCGATAAGCTCGGCCCAGCGATCGCGCTCAGCTTTGGAGCGACGGGCGAAACCGTAACCCGGCAGGTCGACAAAATGCACGTCATCGGCCTCAAAGAAGTTGATGTTGCTCGTTTTGCCCGGCGTACTCGAAACCTTGACCAGGTTCTTGCGGCCAAAAAGCTTGTTCATAATCGACGACTTGCCCACGTTGGAGCGGCCGACAAAGCTCACCTCGGGGCAGGTGGACTCGGGAATCTGCGAAACCTTGCCATAGCTGGCGACGAACTTGGCAAGCTGATAGTTAATGGAATCGGCCATGGACACTCCTTGGTCGTAGGTTTTTACAAAACGGGCGCGCTATTGCGCGGCGGCAATACGACGAACGATGTCAAGCGTGATGCCGCTCGCGGTGCGAGCGTACTCATCCAGATCGAACTCGCGCTCACAAAACGCGTCATATGCCTCGTCACAATTATCGCTGATAGCGCGCAGCACCAGGCAATCGACACCATTCTTGGCCGCGATGTGCGCAATTGCCGCGCCCTCCATCTCGACGCAATCGGCATGCGTGGCCTCAATCGCAGCGTTACGCATGGCGTCACCCGTAACAAAGCGGTCACCCGTGGCGATAGTGCCACACAGGAACTGCTTGGGGTCCTTCTCCGCAGAAGTCTCCTCCGTCGAGGCATCCACAAATCCATGCTCGGCAAGCACGGCGGCAGCAACATCAACCAACGCCGGCGTCGAGACAAACTCCTCGAGCCCCGGCGCCGACTCGGCAATGAGTGCCGTGTCAGTATCCAGATAGCGCAGGCACTTGCCAATAATCACGTCGTTAATATGGAGCTTAGGGTTTAGGCCGCCCGCGATACCCGAAAACACAACTGCCCGCGGGGCGTATTTGCTGATGAGATGCTGCGTTGCGGCGGCGGCATTCACGGTGCCCATGCCAGCGGTCGTGGCGACTACTGTCAGACCGTCAAGCTCGCCGCTTACAACGGTCAAGCCCGCCTCTTGCGACACATGAGCGCCGTTCAGTTCTTCTTTAATCTGCGTAACCTCTTTTTCGAGTGCGCCTATGATCGCGATGGTTGCCATGCCATCCCCCCAAATTCGTGCAAATTGCTTATCCACGGTATGGTACCAGCATTTTGGTTCTTTCACTTTTTACGAAGTCGCTAGGCCAACGAGGACCGCACATCATAGAGCGCCTTTGCAATCGCAGCCGTAACCTCGCTCGAGCGATCGCTCCACGGCATCGACGTCATGACGCTCATAACATAGCTATGGCCGTCGACGTCGATCAGTCCGGCATCGCATGTCGAATAGCAACCGTCCTCGCTGATCCAACCCGCCTTGTTGCGCACCAAGACCTGATCGTCCGCAATGCCATCGCGAATAAACGATCGGGTCGTAGAGGTCAGAAGGCCCGACAGCCATTGCGACGTCTCGGTGTCACAGCTCAAATACTCACTCATCTCGCACCACAACTTGGCCGAGGTGCGCGGGCAGTAGGTCGGAAAATCACTCATCGGATCCAGTGCCGTTTCGTTATCAACACCCAGGTTGGCAATCCAATCCTCATAGCCATCATGGTCAAACGCCGCGCGTAACGCGATAAACGAATCGTTGTCCGAGTTGACGACGGCATTCTCGATAAGGTCGCGTACCGTCTGCCAGCCCATGCTGTAACCACCATACGTGGCTAAAGCCCAATCGAGCGACACCTGCCCCGATTCGACCAACGTCTCGCAAATATAGAGCGCATACAGCGCCTTGTAACTGCTCGCTCCATACACCGCGACATCGGCGTTATACGTCACGCCCCTACCGCTCGATAGGTCGTAGAACACTACGCCTACGTCGCCCAGCTCCTGCGCCCGACTCAGGGCATCCTGGAGCGAGGTAAGGCTCTGATCCTCCAAGGTAGGAGTCTTGTTATCCACCAACGAGAAGGTTTGAACGGTATCACCCGAAGGGATATCGTTGAAGTCCGCCTTCGAAAGTCTCGTCTTGAGATCTGCCGTCGACAGAGCTTGATCTGCCGACGCTTTGGACTTTGAAACCTTCTCGTTTTGCAGCTGTACCGTTGACGCATCTGAGCGCACCGTTCGCTCCAAGGCGTGGGTTTTAACGGCAATTCCGAGGATAAAAACCGCTAACGCTAGCATTCCTATGGCGGCAATCTTCGCCCCGCGAAAGCGAGCGTCGGCAAGGCCGCGCGAAGACATGCCCTTCGTCTCATATCTGCTGCCATGCTGCGGCACATACTCGTCCCGCGATTTGCCCTTTCGCACGTGGTCTCCTGATTGTGCCCGTTCATATACGAGCAGCATAATACTGAGCAGCCATTTCTTTCCCAAATTGTTTGACACCGTTTAAGGCGTCTTTAAAGAAACCACAGGCGTATTTATCCAAATGGCACGATTCTGTTGCGCATCTCTGCCCAAAACGCAGTTGCGGTGAAATAGTTCCTGTTTGGACGGCATAGGCCGATACACAAGAACTATTCCACCGCAACTTGACGGGGCTCTTTAGCGATCAACTATGTGCCCGGGGCACTCATTTAAGTCTGTCCCCAATGAGTGCTGCTAGCCGATGGCGTTTTTGAGTTCCGCACGGCGCTTTTTCATGCCGGCCATGACGGCGTTGCGCAGCTCGGGCATGCGCGCGGTATCCATCTGGGGCACGCCCTCGAGCTTATAGGGAATACCCAGTTGCTCGTACTTGACGACACCCATCGTGTGATACGGCAGCATTTCCAGGCCCACCACGTTGTGCCATGGAGCGATCAGGCGACCGAGCTTCTCGCATTCCTCCGCCGTGTCGGTGATACCCGGCACCACCACATGGCGAATAACAACCTTAATCTTGCGACGGGCAAGCTCATCGCCAAACGCCAGGATGCGCGCAGGATCGCAACCGGTCAGCTTTTTATGCTCAACCGGATCGGCATGCTTGATGTCGAGCAGCACCATATCGGTCTCGTTGAGAACAGCATCGAACTTCTCCGGATGCTTGGGATCAAATGCATAGCCACAGCTGTCTAGGCAGGTGTGTACGCGGCCATCGGGGTTGTTGTGCATCACACGGAACAGGTCGGCCAAAAACTCGGGCTGCAGGAGCGGTTCGCCGCCCGAAACGGTAATGCCGCCGCTACGGTAGAACTCATGGTTGCTCTGGAACTCGTCCATGAGATGCTCGACGGTCACCATCGTGCCACCGTTAACAGACCAGGTATCGGGATTGTGGCAATACGCGCAGCGCATGGGACAGCCCTGAACAAACACCACAAAGCGGATGCCGGGACCGTCGACCGTACCCATCGTCTCAATCGAATGCACGCGGCCCAGGGCAAACGCAGAGTCCTCGGGACGAGCGTCCACACCCTCGAGCGTCATCTCAGCCATTCCCGCTACCTTGCCTCTCATTGGTTTTAGTTACATAAATGTCAGAGCCATTCTAGCCCATACGCATGATGGCAAAACGGTTTAGGGGTCAATTAGGTCGTCCTATTTTACTTCACGCAAAAGCGGCGGGAAGGTTGTCACAACCCGCCCGTCGCCGAGGCAATAGAAATCGATAGACGCCAGGCCTTACGCCTTAAGCGTGAGCACCGCACCGAAGGCGGTCGGGCCGCAATGGCTCGAGATGACACCGCCAACCTGAGTCCAGGTAATATCCTTAAAGCCCAGGTCATGCGCATAGACCTCCATGTCGTCGCGCAGCTCCTGGGAAAGGCCCACCGAATACGCCAGGCCAATGTGCGAGTAGTCGATCTCGCCCTTGGCAACCATGTGGTCAATAAAGGCGCGGGCGCACTTGAGCATAGAGCCGCGGAACTTCTTAGTCGCCACGAACTTGCCGCCCGTCACCTCAATGCAGGGCTTAATCTTGAGCAGATGGGCGCCTAGGAACGCGACGTTGGACAAGCGACCGCCCGCCTTAAGGAAGGCAAGGTCCGTAGGAACAAAGCCCAACAGCACGCGGTCCATGACGGAGTTCGTAAATGCAAAGATCTCGTCGACGGTGGCATCGGGGTGAGCCTCGATGTATTTGGCGGTCTCGACGACAACGAGCGACTGGCCCACCGAGACAAAGCGCGTGTCCATGGAGAACACGTAGTCGCGCCCCTGGGCCGCAATCTTTGAGGACTGATGCGAGCAGGTCGTGGCCTCGGAATACGCGAGATGCAGAATAGTCGCGTCGGGCTGCTCGGCGTGAATGCGGTCGTACACACGGGAGAAATCTGCCGGTGCGCAGCCACTGGTCTTGGGCATCACGCCAAACTCGTTGCAGCGCGAATAAATCTCGAGCGGATCGATCGAGCCGTCCTCGACGGTCTCGTCACCAATCGTGACATGCATGGGCACGCGCACGATGCCGTAGCGTTCGCAGAGCTCTGGCGTCACATCCGAACCAGATTCAACCACGATTACGTACTTGCCCATTCTTATCACGACCCATCTCGACATTGGTTTTTCAATACATGGCACGCGCCGCCGCACTGTTGCACAACGGCGTCCAAGCGCCAAAGAGACGCCGTCCCTTGCACATAACAAAGGACAGCGTCTCCCTGGAAAACTCCGTGCTTGGCTGAGATTTTACACGGTTTATAAATGAGTGTTACTTATCCCGCAAACGGTAGCTATACGCGATAAACGGTAGTTCGCTGCGGCAACTGCAACACATTCCGCCCAGCAAGTCCAATCGTGCCTCACGCATGGTTAATGCGCGAGGCGGTAGAAATCCATCAACGCCGCACTCTCGGCATGCAACCCCATCGCCGGAACCGCCGGCGAATAGGTACGGCTCGTAAGTGCCGCCTCGCCGCCATTTGCAAAAATCTCGACCATCGTAGTGTCCGAAAGCACGCGCAGGTCGCGAAGCTCGCTGAGCTCGATCGACCTCTGGTCGCGCCCATAGCCTTCGTCACCCATGTCGAGGGTAAGCATCCCGTCTGCATAGCACACAAAGACACCCTTGCGGATTTCGAGCTCGACCATCTTGGCGCCCTCACAGGAAACCACAAGATCAAACAGGCGGCCCGGCTCCTCAACGGTTTCACCGCCTGTCGCGCGAACGCAGTCGCCGCGCATCCTCTCAATCTCGTGCGCCGGTTGCTGGCAGAGCTTGCCATCGCGCATGCTCAGCTCTCGCGGCACCGTCAACGCGCACTGCCACCCGCGCGCCACCGTCGGGTTTTCTGCCGTCGCATCGGGGCAACCCGACCATCCGATCATCAAACGCCGGCCTGCAGTATCCTCAAAGGACTGCGGAGCATAGAAATCAAAACCGGCATCGACCATCGGGGGCATGCCCTGCCCGACGATTTTAAAGCTCGGCGCCTCCCAATCGGCCTCGATGGGGAACCACACGCACTGATGCGGATTGCGGTAACGCCAACCATCGGCAGGCACACCCTGCGGACAGCAAACGAGAATAAGCTCGCCATCGAGCTCAAACAGATCGGGGCACTCCCACATAAAGCCAAACTTCTCGCCCAACTCAATGCGCGTCGCATAGCTCCAGTCCTCAAGATTGCGCGAGGTATAGACAAGCACGCAGCCACGGTCGTCTTTCGTACGAGCACCCAGAACCATGTAGTAGATACCATCGTGCTCAAGGATCTTGGGGTCGCGCACGTGCGTACCGATATCGTCGGGGTAATCGACCGGTCCAACAGCTATGCACTTCTCGCCCAATTCGTCGGGATTCTCGGCAACCATATGAATCTGGTTTTGCTCACGGCCCGTCAACACGTAGTCGTAATCATCGCGGTCAAAATGCTTGACGTTGCCGGTATAGAAGTAGTGAATCTTGCCATCACGTACAAAGGCAGAACCAGAATACGCTCCGCTCGAATCCAAATCGGAATCGGGGAACAGCACGGGGCCGTGATTCTCGTACGTCACAAAATCCTTTGTCGTCAGATGGTTCCAAAGCACTGGACCGCCATGCGCAGCATCGAACGGATCGTATTGATGATAGATGTGATACGTATCACCAATCTGAACCAAACCGTTGGGGTCGTTGAGCCAGCCAAGCTCAGGCTCCACATGGAACAGAAGCCTATCGGGGTCGGACGCGATGCGAGCCGCCGTCTCATCCTGTCCGACACGCCACTGCTCATAGTCCGCGCGTGTCACCTTGTTTTTTTGATTTAACATCGCCGTTGACTTTCTCGTCTATGGGGAAGGACGCTCGACTCACACGAGTCGAACGCCCTTCCTCAAATGGACTTATCCTCAGATTACACTGAACGGCTCAACTAGAAGCTAACGTCGAAGCCAGCGCCAGCGCCCTCTTCATCGGTGGTCGGCACGCCCTTTGCCTTGTTGTAGGCAAAGATCAAGACGATCGGCACGATAAAGGCGATGAGATTGCCAGCCACATACCACACGAGGGTCTCGGGCGTGACGATGAGCAGGCCAAGCACGCCGGTCAGACCCTGACCGATAGCGCGCACCTCAAAGAGCTTGACGAAGGCACCGCCGCAGCCTGCACCGATGCATGCGCAGATGAACGGAATGATCGAATAGCGCATGTTTGCAGCAAAGATAGCGGGCTCGGAGATTCCGACCAGCGTCGGGATAAAGGACGACATGCAGATGTTGCGCTCTTTGGAGTGCTTCTTGTGAATGAGGTACATACCGATGGCGCCGCCGCCCTGGGCGATGATGGAAACCGACCAGATGGCCTGGATGTAGTTGAAGCCAGTCGTGGCAACAAGGTTTGCCTCGATACCCTGGATGAACTGATGCGTACCGGTAACGACGAGCGGCTGCAGGAACGCGGCGAAGACAAAGGCGCCAAAGACGCCCATCCTGTTGTACAGGACATCGATTACGCCAGCGAGGACGTCGCCGATCAGGTTGCCGAGCGGGCCGAACACGGTGAACAGGGCGACGTTAGCGAGAATCAGGGTAACGGTCGGGACAAAGACGAACGAAACGACCTCGGGGATGTACTTCTGGGCAATCTTTTCGACCTTGGCCATAAACCAGGCAGTCAGGATTGCAGGGAATACGCCGCCCTGGAAAGCAACCATGGGAATGGATAGCGGACCGAAGTTCCAGTACTCAGCACCCGTCGGGTCCATAACGAACGTGTTGCGGTTCATAAGGCTCGGGTGAACCATGACGATACCGACGAGGATGCCCAGGATCGGGTTACCGCCAAAACGCTTGACCGCGCTGTACATAACCAGGACAGGCAGGTAGTCGAACGTGGTGGCGATAATGGCAAAGAAGCTTGCGAGGTTCTTGAGGAACTCGCTGTGATCGGCGAGGCTGCCTTCCATGCCAAAGAGGCCGTTGGCAACGATCAGCGACTTAAGGCCGATGATGATTGCAGCGCCGACGAAGGCGGGAATGATGGGGATAAAGATGTCCGAGAATACCTTGAGGACCGAGAAGAACTTGCCCTTCTTGTCCGCCTCAGCGCCCTTGACCTCGGAAGCACTGATCTCCTTAACGCCCGTCAGAGCCATAAACTCATCGTAAACCTTGTTGACGGTACCGGTACCGAAGATGATCATGAGCTGGCCGCTGTTGTACAGCACGCCCTTGACGCCATCGATGTTCTCGAGCTCGGCCTTGTTGTATTTGCTCGTATCCTTGAGCACCAGACGCAGACGGGTCACGCAATGCGTGGCGCCCTCGATGTTCTCCAGTCCGCCGACGTTGTCGACGACTTGCTGGGACACTGCCTTGTAGTCCATGTTCCTCTCCATTCCTTTTCTAAATCATAAAACGGTTCGTTGCCGCTACAGAGACGCGATCGTTGCGTTTGCGCACTTGAGCGCACCGTCGGTGACGGTAAGCGCCACACCCTGGCCCTGCTTGTTGCAGAAGCGAGCGTTGAGCGCAACATCATCGACAAAGATGGTCGCGATGTCGTCGTCGACGACCAGACGCACATGGTGAGTGCCCTCGCCCTTAAAGAACAACGGACGCTCGAGGCCCATGTTGTTGACCTGGAACCACGGGTACTGGGGAGCCGGCGTGAACTCGAGCTTGCCCTCGCGCAGGTTGGCGCGGAACTCATAGGCAAGACCGGTCTCGGCGTCCTCGGCGAACTTGACCGAGAAGCCGGCAGCGTTACCGCCGAGCTCAATGTCGGCATCGAGCAAGTAGGTGGAGCCGGCATCCGCGGCGAGCACCTGCTCGACCTTGCCCGACTCGCAGGAAAGCTCAAAGGTCTCGACTGCCTTAGCCTCGCCAAAGGCGCCAAGCATGCTGTCGGGGAGCTTGGTGCCGAGCGTTCCGTCGGCACGCTGAACGATCTCGAGGGGCATAAAGGTGCCACCCCATAGGTAAGAGCTGGGGTCGCCGCCCTCGTCACGCGTAGGAACCCAACCAAAGAGAACGCGACGCTCGCCATCGAATGCGGTGCGAGCGGCGTAGTACGCGCGGCCGTCGAAGGAGTCGTCAGCGGGGGTAATCCAAGGACCGTTGATGGACTTGGACATGCGGTAACGGGTCTTGTTGCCGTCGCTGTACTCGGAAAAGACGAGGTACCACCAGTCGCCCATCTTAAAGAGATCAGGCATCTCAAACATGGTGTACAGGCCCGGGTTCCACCAGTCGCCCTGGAACTCCCAGTTGGTCAGATCCTTGGAGGTGAACTTGACCAGGCGGCCGGTCATCAGACGCTTGTCCTCGCCCACACGCGTGCCGAGGATGAGCATGTACTCTTCGTTCTCCTCATCCCAAAGCACAAAGGGATCGCGCCAGTTGCGGTCATCGTAACCCTCCTGGGGCGGAAGCAGCGTCTCGGCGATGTTCTTCTCCCACTTGACGGCGTCGTCGCTCGTTGCGTGAAGAAGAACCTGCTTCATCAAACGTGCGCGGACCTTATCGCGATTGCAACCAGTGTAGAGCGCATGGTACTTGTCGCCCACCTTAAACACCGTGCCGGCATAAATGTACTGGTCGACTTCCTCGTCGCCGCCACGCTCAAGGCTCTCGCCAAAGTCCTTGTAGTTGACGAAATCCTTGGTCGTAGCGAGTGCCCAGCCAAACGGCTCTCCGAAAGGTTCGGGGTTACGCGTGTCACGCTGATGATAGAGATAGAACGTGCCGTCCTCGCCGTACGGCATGATGTCGCCTACCCAAATTCCCTCAGGCTGGTAATACACCTTGTGCATCCGAGACTTCCTTTCCACGACATACTAACTCGGTACAATGGCAAGATATGTCAATCGTTTTCATATGTCAAACGTTTTCACACCAATACGTCTTTTCGCATTTCCAGTCGTCGGCAAACGGTTGACATATGCCGGTGAACGGTCATCAGAGGCGTTTGAGGAATTCTTTTGGCACGGGATGAACTACGCGGTTTTGCCCTCAATGAGTTCAACGGGGAGCTTGATATTCGATTCGGGATTATCGCCGTTAATAAGAGCGATGATGGATTGCGCCGCGAGCTCTCCGATGCGATCGATATCTTGACGTACGGTTGTTAAGTCAGGCATAAACGTCATAGTTCGGCGGGCACCATCCGCGCCCACGACCTTAATATCGTCTGGAGCGCTCAAGCCGCGCTGCTTCATCACGTTGAAACAGATGGCCGCCATCGTATCGTCTCCCGCAAAGATGCCGTCAATATCGGGGTTCTCATCGAGGATCTTCGCAACGACCGCGCCCTTTTCGTCGTCGGGCTTAACGAACTCAACCTCACGGACAAGCGCGGACAAACCGGCCTGCTCAACAACATCGAGGTAGGCATCGGTACGCTTATTGGCAGGCATGCGCATGCGGCTATTGCTGCGCAGGCACAGGATACGCCTGCAGCCGTCATCAATCAGACGGCGCGTGGCGAGCTCGCCAATGCCATAGCTGTCACTTGCAATCTGGACAGAGCCCTCGCCAAGATCGCAGTCGATGCCAACCAGGCTCAAGCCCATCTCGGCATATGCCTCGGCACCGATATTGAGGGAGTTGACGATGACGCCGTCGACCATATTGCGGCGGAGCATGTCAATATAGGAACGCTCAAGATCGGGTCGATTGGCGCTGTTGCACAGCAACATCTTAAAGCCGTTTTCCGCTAACGTGCGCTCGACCGCCTGCACAACCTGAGCATGGAACGGGCTGCTCACAAAGGGAACGATCATACCGATAAGATTCAGGCGACCGTTGAGCATGGCACGGGCGATATCGTTGGGCGTATAGTTGATGCGCTCCATCGCCGCATGGACTTTATCGCGGGTTTCCTGGCTAATGTAGCCGCGATTATTAAGCACGCGAGATACCGTAGTAGGCGAAACCCCCGCCACCGCTGCAACTTCCTTGATGCCAGGCTTAGCAGAATCCTTAGAACGAGTGCCCTCGCGAGCCATAGCACCCTCCCCCATCAACATGTCATACGTTTACATACGAACAAAGCATACCCCAACAACAGCGGGAAGACGGTAACAGCACAAGTAAGTAAACGACTCATCCAAATAATTAGGAGAGTTCCGCCTAAAGGGCGACTCCGAAGAACCCCGCTTGGCCGTTTTTGGGTTATTTTCCAAAACATCCCGCAGGACGCAAAGAGGCCCCGCCGCGCAACGCGCGCAGCAGAGCCTCTTTGCATGTCCGAGGACGTTTTGGAAAATAACCCAAAACCGGCCCCAGTAATCCTACAGGAGTTAAATCCCTTTAGAACTTGTTGTGGAAGGTACGCGCAATGACCTCGTCCTGCTGCTCCTTGGTGAGCGTGTGGAAGTTCACGGCATAGCCGGAAACGCGGATGGTCAGCTGCGGGTACTTCTCGGGGTGAGCCTGAGCGTCGAGCAGCGTCTCACGGTTGAAGACGTTGATGTTCAGGTGGTGGCCACCCTTCTCGGCGTAAGCGTCGAGCATGTGGACCAGGTTATCGGCCTGAGTCTCGGAAACTTCAGAAACCTTCATAATGTGTCTCCTTCGATCGATAGGCGCCGGCCGAAACCGGCGCACTAATCAGTAATCGTTATTGTTAGTATAGCACTAACAATAGTTACTCGCCCAGCTGATCAAGGTCGATATCGCCAAAGAACACCTGGTCCTCCTTGCCGAGCGCACTCGGGATAATGGAGAAGGTGTTGGAGATGCCGTCCTGAGCATCGCGGAACGGGAGCTTGGAAACCGAAGACAGCGAAGCGATGGCGCCGTGGCTATCGCGCTTGTGCATGGGGTTAGCACCCGGGGCGAACGGCTGACCAGCCTTGCGGCCGTCAGGCGTGGAACCGGTCTTCTTACCGTACACGACATTGGAGGTAATGGTCAGAACCGAGGTCGTGGGCACGGAGTTGCGGTAGGTGTCGTTCATGCGGATGTACTCCATGAACTGGTGCACAACGTCGTGAGCGATCTGGTCGACGCGGTCGTCGTCGTTACCGTACTTGGGGAACTCGCCCTCGGTCTCAAAGTCGACGATGATGCCGTTCTCGTCACGGACGGGGTGGACCTTGGCGTACTTGATAGCGGACAGGGAGTCAGCCACGACGGAAAGGCCAGCGATGCCCGTAGCGAACCAGCGGTGCACGTGCTTGTCGTGCAGAGCCATCTGAATGCGCTCGTAGCAATACTTATCGTGCATGTAGTGAATGATGTTCAGCGAGTTGACGTACACGCCAGCGAGCCACTTCATCATGTCGTTGTACTTGGCCACAACGTCGTCGTAATCGAGCGTATCGCCCTCGACGGCGCGATACTTGGGGCCGACCTGCTTCTTGGAGACCTCGTCAACACCGCCGTTGAGTGCGTACAGCAGGCACTTGGCCAGGTTGGCGCGAGCGCCGAAGAACTGCATCTCCTTGCCGATGCGCATGGAGGACACGCAGCAGGCAATGCCATAGTCGTCGCCGTGGTAAACGCGCATGAGGTCGTCGTTCTCGTACTGGATCGAGGAGCTGGCGACAGAAGTCTTGGCGCAGAACTTCTTGAAGTTCTCGGGCAGACGGGTCGACCACAGAACGGTCATGTTGGGCTCGGGGCTGGTGCCCATGTTCTCGAGCGTGTGCAGGTAGCGGTAGCTCATCTTGGTAACGAGCGTACGGCCGTCAACACCCATGCCGCCGATGGACTCGGTGACCCACTGCGGATCGCCGGTGAACAGGGCCTGGTACTCGGGGGTACGGGCAAACTTGACCATGCGGAGCTTCATGATGAAGTGATCCACGAACTCCTGGATCTGCTCCTCGGTGAAGGTACCGTTGGCAAGGTCGCGCTCAGCGTAGATGTCGATGAACGTGGAGGTACGGCCGATGGACATAGCGGCGCCGTTCTGCTCCTTGACGGCAGCGAGGTAGGCGAAGTACATCCACTGGATGGCCTCCTGCGTGTTGGTAGCAGGGTTGGAAATGTCGAAACCATAGGTCTCGGCCATCATCTTGAGCTCGCCGAGGGCGCGGATCTGCTCCTGCAGCTCCTCGCGATCGCGGATGTTGTCGGCGGTCATGACCGTCGGGGTGGAAGCCTTCTGGGCCTCCTTGTCCTTGATCAGGTAGTCGACACCATACAGGGCGACACGACGATAGTCGCCGATGATGCGGCCGCGGCCATAGCCATCGGGCAGACCGGTGATGATGTGGGCCGAACGGCAGGCGCGCATCTCGGGGGTGTAGACATCGAAGACGCCGGCGTTGTGGGTCTTGCGCTCGAAGGTGTAGCGCTCGACAACGTTCTCGTCGACCTTGTAGCCGTGCTGGCTGGCGGCCTGGCAAGCGATGCGGATACCACCGTTGACGTGCAGAGCGCGCTTGAGCGGCTTGTCGGTCTGGAGGCCGACGATGGTCTCCTTCTCGCGGTGGGCGTTATCGATGTAGCCAGCGGGGTGGCTCACGATACCCGTGACGGTCTTGGTGTCCATATCGAGGACACCGCCCTGCTCGCGCTCCTTAAGCAGCAGGTCGAGAACCTCGCCCCACAGCTCCTTGGTACGCTCGGTCGGGCCGGCGAGGAACGACTCGTCGCCCTCGTAGGGGGTGTAGTTCTTCTGGATGAAGTCTCGGACGTCAACCTCTCCCGTCCAGATGCCTTCCTTGAAGCCTTCCCATGCCTCCTGCATTGTGTAACCACGCTCCTAGTTACGTGTAATGCGGCGCTCTCTCACACCGCTGCTTATTGAATTCTTGAATTATCGGCTTGCACTACCGGCTTCTTCCGTTCTTCACCACACGTTGGTACAGGGAAAAACGTTTGTCCACCTTGGAACTGCAACCCAAAACCCAAGATTTCACCCGTTTGAGAAGGATAACATAGCTACCCCCTTCATCAGGGCTGTTATATGTTTCTTTTTTTATACCATTAGGGCGTTTTTAACAAATCCGCAGGAAATGCGAGCGCGAACAACTACCGTTCACCGATTTGTTTGGTATTTTTCCTTGCCTTTGTACGACGTTCACTCTAGCTGTTATGCCAGCTTTAGCAGGGTAAAGTGTTCCAGAGACCCTACAGAAACTGCAGGGCGGCCACGGGATCCCCCGTGGCCGCCCTGTGGCGTGACTAGTTTTTAGCTTTGATTGCCGCTTGGCATTAGGCGGCTGAGGCGGCCTTGTCGGTCGTTGCCTTGCTGTTGCTCTGCTGGCCCTCAAAATGCTTGTAGCACCAGCTGGTGACCAGCGGGGTCAAAATAGCAGTCACGATTGCACAGGCAGCAACCTGTGCCGTGGCCGTCGCGAGCACCACACCGCCGTACAAGGCCTCGTTGACGCTTGCCATGGCAGCAGGCGTGGCCACATTGGCTCCGGCGCAGCTCGAAATGGCCGCACCTGCGACACCCGTACCGCCTGTGAGCTTATCGACCGCGATAACGGGAATTGCAAAGACCACCGAGCAGATCACGCCGAGCAGAATACCGGGAAGACCACCATTAATGAGCTGGCCAAAGGTCATGGTCGAGCCCATGGCAAAGAAGACGAGCACGATGATGGCGGAAAGTGCCGGTGCCATCATCTTCTTAAAGCTGGGGAAGAGGTTACCCAGAATAATGCCGACGACGATCGGCAGGATGGCGCCCACGAGCGACCAGCCGATCGGAGCCTGACCGGCAGCGCCGAGCACGATCATCGTGACCGGAGGGCCGACAACCAGCGTGGTGATGGCGACGGCGCCACGCTCGGCCTCATTGCCCATGGTGCCCATCAGACCAGCGTACATAGCGTTGTTGGCGCCGGTGCAAGCGGCCAGCATCACCATGGCAGAGATGCCAAACAGGTTGTCGTTGAATACATAAAGGATGAGCAGCGACACGGCAACGACCACGATCTGCTTGACGGCGATGATGATGGCGCCGCGGGCAGCGGCGGCAGGAGCGCTCTTAAACGAAATCGTCGTACCGACGATGAGCAAAAAAGCGCCAACAAGCGGGCCTGCGCCCTGCTGGGTCATGCCGAGCGTAAAGCTGCCGAGCGTTTTGAACAGATCGGGGAACAGCGTGTTGAGCAGGCAGCCCAACAAAAGCGGCACCAAAATATTGGCACCCGGGATGGAGGACATCTTAAAGAACGGCTCCTTTGCCGCCGGCGCCTCCACCGCAGTCGATTCACTCATATATATCTCCTTTGGATGCATGCGAATCGTAGCCGCACGCGCCTTTGTCAGAAAGAAGGCGACGGTCCCGAGTCGCAGGAGCCGTCGCCGAATTAACGTCGCGGGGTATTACCCGTCCAGAACGATGCCACCGTCGCAGTCACCGATCTCGCCGTTCACGAAGCTAGCGAGGTCGGAAGCGAAGAAGAGCACCATCTGCGCAGGCTCGCTGGCCTGGGCGGCGCGGCCCAGAGGAATACCGTTGATGATGCGCTGAGAGTTCTCGTCAGAGAGAATCGAGGTCATATCGGTAAGGGTGAGCGACGGGCACACGGCGTTGCAGCGGACGCCAAACTTGCCGCCTTCCTTGGCGACTGCCTTGGTTAGACCGTTAACACCGGCTTTGGAGCTGGCGTAGGCAGCGGTGCCGAGCAGGCCGCCGCCGATCTTGCCAGCAACAGAGCTCACGTTGACGATAGTGCCGGCATGGGCCGCCTTAAAGTGCGGGTACACGGCGTTCATCATGGTAAAGGTGCCGTTGAGGTTGATGTCGATGGTGCGACGCCACTCGGTGTCATCGATCTCGTCGAACTTCTTGGTGCTGATGACGCCAGCGCAGTTGATCAGGATGTTGGTTTGCGGCAGGTCCGTAAAAATCTGCTCGACGGTCTCACGCGCCTTAGGCGCATCGGCAACATCGAGCTGATAGAACTTGTTGCCCTCGCCAAGCTCGGCCACAGCGGCCTCGCCCTTGGCAGCGTTCCTTGCGATGAGCGCGACGTGTCCGCCGCCCGCGACGATGCCCTTGGCGATCTCGAGGCCAATGCCCTGAGTGCCACCCGTGACAATCGCGGTCTTGCCCGTGAAGTCAAATGCCATGACTCCATCCCCCTTTATATAAGGTGTCTCCTTGCGGGAAGTTGGAGCATCGCACGTGGCGATAAATGAGTCCCAGTCGTCATGGTGGTGACAACCCCTCGCCTAACCGCGGGCATAATAGTTCTTTGAAACGCTTCAGCAATTGATTTTTTGACTCTTTATGCGCTCTTTATATTGCCCACTGAATGAGGCCCGAATATGCGGGTATCATCTTTCACCGAAAATAGTTTCTAGTGTTAGGGGTTTTCGGTGGAAGATACCGATTTCCATGAGCTTGGGCGTCAGCTCTTAACTGAGTTTGGCAGCATGCATCATCGCATTTCACGCTCTGCGGACAAAGCTCTCGGCGGCGAGATGGCTGTCATGCGCGCCCTCATGCTCGCTGGCGGTTCGCTCACGCCGAGCGAACTCGCAAATCGCGCCTGGGTCTCGAGTGCCCGCATCGCCAATATCTTACGCACTCTCGAAGCCAAGGGCTGGGTCGAGCGCGAGCACTCAAAGACCGACCGTCGTCGTGTACACGTCACGATGACCGATAAGGGATTCCAGAATCTCGAAATCAAACGTCGGGAATTCGAGGAGCGCACCGCGGCCTTCCTCGAGCAGCTCGGCGAAACAGATACCCAAGAGATGGTGCGCCTTCTAAGGCGTTTCAACGAAATTATCGACCGCAATCAAGAAAGGAGAGATGCCGAGTGAGGATTCTCAAGCTCTTTAAAAAGCATGTCCTGGCACTGTTCACAGCTATCGTACTTATCGTAATCAGCTGCAACGCCGATCTGGCACTGCCTACCTACATGAGCGACATCGTCGACGTGGGCGTACAGCAAGGCGGCATCGCCTCGCCCGTGCCCGACACCATTCGTGCCGAATCACTCGATGACCTTGAGCTCTTTATGAGCACCAAGGACGCCAAAGCTGTGGAGGCCGTGTTTAGCAAGGCTGACAAAAAAGGCATTCGAACGTACAAGGGCACCGAGGAAGAGCGTGCCGATGGCGGCAAGATTGCCGACATTATGAGCCTGCCCGAGACCGTCGTCCTTTCTCTCAACCAGGGCATCGACGCCAGCTCCATGGGCGACATGACCGGCGCATCCACCGAGGCAAGCAATGGCGGCGGCGCCCAGGCCATGCCCACCCCCGAGCAGATGGCGGCGATGACGCCCGAGCAGCTCGCCGAGATGCAGCAGAAGGCCGCAGCGGCGCAGAACATGCAAAAGCAGATTGATGCCGACGGCGGCAAGATCACCGTGAAGAGCCTGCGCCTAGGTGTCGAGGGCGGTCTGGTAGACCAAAGCAAGCTCGTCGAGGGCGCCAATGAAATGGCGGACAAAATGGGCTCCATGTCGGGTTCCATCGTGACCCAACGCGCCGTGAGCTATGTGCAAGACGAGTACAAGGCGCAGGGCATCGACCCCGCCGACGTGCAGAACGCCTACCTGGGCCGCATGGCGACCACGATGTTTGGTCTGTGTCTGGTATCGCTGGTCGCCACCATCCTGACCGGTGCCGTGGCTTCGCGCACCGCCTGCTCCATCGCCCGCGACCTGCGCCGCGAGACCTTCAACAAGGTTATGCACTTCTCGCCGGCCGAAGTGGGCAAGTTTAGCCAGGCCTCGCTCATCACTCGCTGCACCAACGACATTCAGCAGATTCAGATGGCCGCAACCCTGTTTATCCGCATGTGCCTACTGGCGCCCGTCATGGGCATCGTCGCCGTCATGCGCGTCCTGGCCAACCACACCGGCCTGGAGTGGACCATCGCCGTGGCCATCATCGCGGTCTCGGCCGTCGTCGGCGTGCTTATGGGCCTCACCATGCCCAAGTTCAAAAAGATGCAGAGCTTTGTGGACCGTGTGAACCTTACCGCCCGCGAGCTGCTCGACGGCCTTATGCCTATCCGTTCGTTCAACCGCGAGGAGCATGAGCTCGAGCGTTTTGACAAGGCTTCGCTCGACCTGATGACCACGCAGCTCTACACCAACCGAGCCATGAGCTTTATGATGCCGCTCATGATGCTCGTCATGAACTGCATCACCGTGCTTATCGTCTGGTTTGGCGCGCAGGGCGTCTCGGACGGCGTGATGCAGGTCGGCAACATGATGGCGTTTATCTCCTACACCATGCAGATCGTCATGGCGTTTATGATCCTCACCATGGTGTCGGTCATCCTGCCCCGCGCCGAGGTCGCAGCCGAGCGCGTGGAAGAGGTCATCACCTGCCCCACGAGCATCAACGACCCCGCCTCGCCCAAACTGCCTGCTGCCAGCGCGCCGCGCGGTGAGCTCGCCTTCCACGACGTGAGCTTCCAGTATCCCGATGCCCGCGCCGATGTCATCAGCGGCGTGAACTTCACCACACATGCCGGCCAGATGCTCGGCATCATCGGCTCCACGGGTTCGGGCAAGTCCACGCTTGTGCAGCTCATCCCGCGCCTGTACGACGTCACCGGCGGCAGCATTTCGCTCGACGGCATCGACGTGCGCGATATGACCCTTTCCGAGCTTCGCCGCCGCATTGGTTACATCCCGCAGCAGGGGCGTCTGTTCTCGGGCACCGTGGAGAGCAACCTCAAGTTTGCCGGCGACATGGTAAGCGATGATGACATGCGCCAGGCGGCACGCATCGCACAGGCCGAGGACTTTATCGCCGAGCGCGAGGGCGGCTACGACTCCCCCATCAGCCAGGGCGGCTCCAATGTTTCGGGCGGTCAGCGCCAGCGCCTGGCCATCGCCCGCGCGTTG
This sequence comes from uncultured Collinsella sp., assembly GCA_905199605.1. Classification (GTDB taxonomy): domain Bacteria; phylum Actinomycetota; class Coriobacteriia; order Coriobacteriales; family Coriobacteriaceae; genus Collinsella. Next base: position 126,324 of record CAJKHC010000003.1, on the reverse strand, counting down.
GCCAAAAAGCCCGAGGTCGTGGTGTTCGATGACTCGTTTAGCGCCCTCGACTACAAGACCGACGCGCGCCTGCGCGAGGAGCTGGCCAAAAACGTCACCGACGCTGCGCTCGTGGTCGTGGCCCAGCGCATCGCGACCATCATGCACGCCGACCAGATCATCGTGCTCGACGACGGCCACGTGGTGGGCACCGGTACGCACGAGGAGCTGCTGCGCAGCTGCCCGGCGTACCTGGAGATCGCCCAGTCGCAGCTTTCCGCCGAGGAGCTGGGGCTTACCCAAGAAGAAATTGCAGCCGTCACGGAAGGAGGCGAGCGCTAATGGCAGACGAGACCAAGACTCAGATTCCCAAGCCCACCCGCCAGCGTGGTCCCATGGGCCGCATGGGCGGCATGCGTCGCGGCGAAAAGGCCAAGGACTTTAAGGGCACCATGAGGCAGCTGCTCGGCTATATCGGCCAGCACAAGATTGCCGTGTTTGCCGCCGTCGCCTTTGCCGTATGCTCGGTCATCTTTAACATTGTGGGGCCCAAAGTACTTGGCCAGGTTACGACCAAGCTGTTCGAGGGCCTGGTCGCCAAGGTCAACGGTACCGGCGATGTCGACTTTGCCTGGATCGCCAAGACGCTCGGCTTTTTGCTCTGCCTGTATCTGGCAAGCTCTGTCTGCAGCCTCATCCAGGGCTGGCTCATGACCGGCGTCACGCAAAAGATCTGCTACCGCATGCGCAAGGAGATCGCCGCCAAGATCGCCGTCGTGCCGATGAGCTACTTCAACGGCCACAGCAAGGGTGACGTGCTCAGCCGCATCACCAACGACGTCGACACGCTCGGCCAGTCGCTCAACCAGAGCGTGACACAGCTCATCACGTCGGTGACGCAGATTGTCGGCGTGCTCGTCATGATGCTGTCGATCAGCCTGCCGCTCACCGGCGTTACCGTGCTCACGCTGCCGGCCGCCGCGATTATCCTGACCGTAATGATTCACTTCTCGCAGCCGTACTTCCGCGAGCAACAGCAAGTCCTGGGCACCGTCAACGGCATTATCGAGGAGGACTTTGCCGGCCAGAATGTCATTCAGGTGTTCGACCGCGCCGAGGCCTCGATCGAGGAGTTCGACCGTCAAAACGACCGCCTCTTTATTAGTGGCTGGCGCTCGCAGTTCCTGTCGGGCCTGATGATGCCGCTTATGAGCTTGGTGGGCAACATGGGCTACGTGGGCGTCGTCGTGGTGGGCGCGCAGCTCGCGCTGACCGGCAATGCCACGCCTGGCGATATTCAGAGCTTTATCCAGTACGTTCGCAACTTTACGCAACCCGTGCAGCAGCTGGGCAACGTGAGCAACACGATGCAGTCGATGGCCGCTGCCACCGAGCGCGTCTTTGAGTTTTTGGCCGCGCCCGAGGAGGAGCAGAAGGCCGACGCGCAGATTCCCGAAAAGCGCCCCGGTCACGTGGAATTTGACCATGTCAAGTTTGGCTACACGCCCGACAAGACCATCATCCACGACTTTAGCTGCGAGGCACAGCCCGGCCAGACCATCGCCATCGTCGGCCCCACCGGCGCCGGCAAGACCACGCTCATTAAGCTGCTGCAGCGCTTCTACGACGTGGACGGCGGCTCGCTGCGTGTCGAGGGCGTCGACGTGCGCGACTGGGATCGCGCGGCGCTGCGCGGCGAGTTTGCCATGGTGCTGCAGGATACCTGGCTGTTTAACGGCACCATCCGCGAGAACATCCGCTACGGACGCCCCGACGCGAGCGATGCCGAGGTCGAAGCCGCTGCACGCGCCGCACGCTGCGACCACTTTATCCATACGCTCGCCGGTGGCTACGACTTTATGATTAACGAGGAGGGCACTAACCTGTCGCAGGGTCAGCGCCAGCTCGTGACCATCGCCCGTGCCATTTTGGCCGACCGCCCGGCGCTGATTCTGGACGAGGCGACCTCCAACGTCGATACCCGCACCGAGGAGCTCATCCAGCGTGCCATGGATGCACTGATGCAGGGCCGTACCAGCTTTGTCATCGCGCACCGCCTGTCCACGATCCGCAACGCCGACGTGATCTTAGTAATTCGCGACGGCGACATCGTCGAGAAGGGCACGCACGACGAGTTACTCGCCCAAGGCGGCTTCTACGCCGACCTGTATAACTCGCAGTTCGACGAAGCGGCGTAGATTCGACCGCAGGAAACGGATGACGCCCGAGAACGGGGGCGCAGGACAACCTGCGCCCCCGTTTTGTGTCCTTTGGGCCTCGAACCGCCTCCCCTGGGACCTGATTGACAGCCCACTCCAAGCCCTGTGGGCAAAAGATGGCAAATATGAGTACTGTCACCTTTTTAGTAACAGCCAAAACAGCCCCAAATGCTGCTCACACGGCTTGCACGCGCTCCTAAATTGATCAAACAGCCCAATAGCGGACTTATATGTGCTTACGTTAATGAACATATTTACTATTATGTCTATTATCTTGTGATGACGATATGACACTAAGATAGCAACAGTACTCATATTTGCCATTTTTTGCCCACAGGGTGTTTCCCGGGGAACCGACAACAGCCTTAGGGTCCCGCGTGGCGCCACTCGCTCCCAGTATACACCGACGTTTCCCCAGATAAAACCTGCCAAAATAAACCTGTCTCTTTTTGGCAGGTTTCGAGGTGACAAGGGCTTGCACTTTAGCGTGCGACAGCGGATAATGCCGAGCACTCGCCAATACGCTTATTGCTCTTTCTATAGATTGAGGAGGCCCCTATGGCCATGGAATTCAAACGCAAGTTGCCGATCCCCATGGAGATCCGCGAGGAAATGCCGCTTTCTGCCGAGCTTACCGCCAAAAAGCAGGCATTTGACGCCGAGGTCGCCAAGGTCTTTACCGGCGAGGACGCACGCAAGGTGCTCATCATCGGCCCGTGCTCTGCCGACCGCGAGGACTCGGTACTTGAGTACATGAACCGACTGGCCAAGACCGCCGAGGAGGTCAAGGACAAGCTCATCATCATTCCGCGCGTCTACACCAATAAGCCGCGTACCAAGGGCACCGGTTACAAGGGCCTGCTGCACAACCCCGACCCCGAGGCTCCCGACGACCTGCTCGAGGGCGTCAAGGCCATCCGCCATATGCACCTGCGCGTTATTGAGGAAACGGGCTTCTTCACCGCCGACGAGATGCTCTATCCGTCCAACTACCAGTACCTCGTTGACCTGCTGAGCTATGTTGCCGTGGGTGCACGCTCGGTCGAGAACCAGGAGCATCGCCTGGTGTCGAGCGGCATTTCGGTACCCGTCGGCATGAAGAATCCCACTGCCGGCTCTACCACCGTTATGCTCAACTCTATTTACGCCGCCCAGGCTCACCAGAGCTTCATCTTCCGTAACTGGGAAGTCGAGTGCGACGGCAACCCGCTTGCGCACGCCGTTATGCGCGGCTACATCGGTCTCGATGGGCGCACCTACCCCAACTACCACTACGAGCACCTGGAACGCCTGGCCGAGCGTTATACCGAGCGTACCGGCTATGCCAATCCGGCGGCGGTCATTGACTGCAACCACGACAACTCGGGCAAGCGTCCGCTGGAGCAGTATCGCATTTGCAAGGAGGTGCTCGACAGCTGCCGCCGCAACGAATCCATCTCCAAGCTGGTCAAGGGCTTTATGATCGAGTCCTACCTGGAGGACGGCAACCAGCCGGTCGACGGCGGCGTCTTTGGCAAGTCGATCACCGACCCGTGCCTAGGCTGGGAAAAGACCGACTACCTCATCCACGAGATCGCGGAACGTATTTAGAGTTCCGCCGTTCTACCGAACGGCGGACCGGCCGACGCTGCGCGGGCCGCACCTGTACAATCTGACGTTCAACTTCAAGGGCGCGACCAGAAGGTCAGCGCCCTTTCGTTTCGCGTCAACTTGCAATCAAGTAGCCCCTGTCCGCTTGACCGGCTGGGTTTCTGAGGTGCGGCAGATTCTCGTGAAAGAGGAGCGCCGCGTACTTTGGTACGCAAGCGACAAATGAAGGGCAAGGTGCCGTGCCTCGGGAAGACAGACAGTTACGCCGAGGGTTCCTGCTGCGTAATACAGTGGATATTTCCGCCACCGAAGACGACCTGCTCGGACTGAACGCCGACGCACTTGTAGACGCCCTCGCCCCAGACCTCGTCGTAGATCTTCTGGAGCGTGTCAACGGCAAGCTGGTCGTTCTCGTCGCCGTACTGCGGGACGATAACGCCGTGGTTGGTGACCAGGTAGTTCATGTAGGAGGCGATCAGCGACTCGTCGGCGACGCGCGGCTCGGCGTTCTCGTCGGCGTCGATGGTGTCGCAGGAAGCCTGGTCCATGAACAGCGGGTTCACGGGCATGCAGAGCTTGTAGACCTTCATCTTGCGGCCCTTGGCGTCAACGGCGTTGGAGAGGGTCTCGTAGATGGCGTGGCACTGCTCGTAGAACGGATACTCGGGATCGTCAGTCCAGATGCAGGCCATGACGCCCGGAGCGATGAACGTGGCGACGTCATCGATGTGACCGTTGGTCTCCTCGGGATCGATGCCCTCCTTGACCCAGATGACCTTCTCGACACCCAGGTAATCCTTGAGGTGCTCGTCCATATAGGCGCGAAGTTCCTCGCTCCAGGGCTCAAACTTCCTCTTGAACTTGGGCCAGATGGACTCGGAATCCTCTTCCTCCTCCAGAACCGCAGAGCAGGTGCGGCCCGGGGAAAGCAGGCACTGGTCGGTCACGACCACGGTACCTTCGCCGTCGACGGTGATGGAACCGCCCTCGAGGATCATGTCATCGGGACGATAGCGACGGCAGCCGGAGAGCTCAGCTATCTTAAGGGCGATCTGCTCGTCCTTGTCCCACGGGAAATAGAGGCCGTCGACGAGGCCGCCGTAGGCGTTGAAGTGCCAGTGGTTGGCGCGCTTATCGCCCTTGCCGTTGATAACAAAAGTGGCAGCGGTGTCACGGAACCAAGCGTCGTCGGTGGTCATCTCGATAACGGTGACGTTCTCGTCTTCCTCAAAGAAGGCCTTGCAGTTAGCGTAGTCGGCCTGGTTGGCGCATATGGTAACCGGGGTGAACTCGGCAATGGCGCGAGCGATGGCGGCATACTGCTTCTGAGCCGGCTTGGCACCATGGGCCCAAGTGTCGGTGCGATGGGGCCAACCCATCCACACGCGATCCTGCGGAGCGAATTCAGCGGGCATAAAGAAACCGTCGGCCTTGGGGGTGGACTCGGACTCGGTTATCGTGCGCATAAGGCTTCCTCCAAATCGAACGACCGTTGTCTCGATCTGTAACATCTAGGGGCCGAATCCCCGTCTTGTTGTTACAGATCGAGACAAACCGTATGGCTCGAAACAAACAATCTCAATCTATAACAGATAGAGGCGATTTTGCCAGCCATATGTTACAGATTGAGATAAACGTAAAAACCACCACGAAGGGGCTCGAGTTACGCGGTTTTGCCAAACCGCGTAACGGCTCGACGCTGCAAGCGCCCCTAGGCGGCAATCTGACGTTCAATCGTCGGTCGCGTACCAAAGTACGCTTCCCTCCTCTTTCACGTCACCTCGCTCGCCTAGGGGCGCTTTCGCTGACTTATGCTCAACCTACGATAATTCCGAGCTGAACGAATTACTCACTGTAGCGGGTGGCGATGGCAGCTTGTACCATGCCGGTGCTCATGAGGTAGGTTACCAGGAAGTAGCCGCCATAGGCTGCCAGGAAAATCGCACATGTGAGGCCCACCGTGCCGCCGATGCTCATGTTGCCAAACGTGCTCACCAGCTCGATGATCACCTTGAACGCCACAAAGGAGTGCGCCAGACCCACTGTCAGCGGGAACAGGAAGAACACCGCTTGCTGCGCCATCACCGAATGGCGAATCTGGCGGTCGTCACAGCCGATCTGTGCCAGCACACGATAGCTGCGGCTGCCGTCGGCCACATTGGAGAGCTGCTGGATCGACAGTATCGCCGTGCACGCGACGACCAGTACAAAGCCAATGTAGATGGCCAGATAGCTAATCATGCCGTTCATCTGCGCTGCTTGCGTGTACATCTCGGAACGCGTGATGAAGACTCCCCACGACCCCGGCTCCTTGCCGTCAACGAGCAGATTGTCGAGCATGGTGTATTTAATGCTCTCGTCTGCCTTGGTCACATCCATCCCCTGCTTGTAGTTAGCGAGCAGATTACTGGAATACGGCTGCAGGTTAAGCTGGGACAGCAGCTCGTCGGCTACGACCACGGTACCGGGATTGCTGCCGAGTGCCGAGTTGGCGATGGCAGCCGTGTCCTCGTCCGACTTATCGGTTGCGGGCTTGAGCGTATGTCCGCCCAAGGTGAGGGTATGGCCCCCAGCCATGTACTTGGTGTACAGGTCGCCCAACTCGCCGCCCATATCGCACGTAAGCAAGTACTGGTCGCGGCCAATGCTCACCGGCTCCTTGCCCATCATCTGGCGCAGTTTGTTGTACTGGCTCGCCGGCGTCACAAACAGGCCCATATCATCGGCATTGCTACCCTCGAGCGCCTTGGGAAGCTTTTCGCCCATGGTCTTGCACATCTCGCCTGCCACCACCGAGGGGCCCGAGCCGCCAAGCGGGTAACTCAGATACGAATCGATCTGCACATGCTCACCGGCAACATCGGCGATATTGACCTTCTTGCCGGTCTCGTCGTTGTTGTCCGCCGACTTGCACTCGCCATGCCATGCAGCGTACAAATCGACCGTTGCATCTGCCAGCACCATACGATCGGCCTCAGACGGATTGACATACTCCTTGTAGTAGTCGAGCCTATCGGGCGTGTAATAGACATACGTCTGAGATACGTCTACAGGGTTATAGCGCTCCAGATTCTCGTTCATCACGTTGGCGATCGACATACCGCAGGTCACCGAGGTAATGGCCAGAAACAGGATCATCGCGATAACGCCCATCGAAAAGCACACCGTGTTGACCTTGGCCGCAAGCTGGCGCACGGTAAACATGTTGAGGCCGCGCCAATACACGCTGCGTAGGCTCTGCAGCAGCTTGATAAGCATGCCCGAAAGGCCCCAGAACAGGGCAAAGGTACCCACCGTAACCATGGCCGTGGTGATACCAAACTGGTTCATGGCCTCCTGCAGCTTACCCTCCGTCGCGGTGAGCGGGAACCCATCGCGCAACAGGCGGTAATAGGCCACGCCCACCAGCACCACGCCCACGACAAAGATGGCGATCGCAATCCAGGGGTTGCGCGTCTTGATGCTCTCGTTGCGCCGCTCGGCGCCCATAAGCTCGATGAGCTTGGTACGGCGCACGGCGCGAAGGTTCAGCAGTAGCGTAAGCACAAACATCACGAGCATGCAGGCAAGGGTCAGGTTGAACGCATGCACCGAGAAAAAGAAGTGGAAATTAGCGATCTGTGTCTTAAAGAGCGAGGCCGTAAAGAATGTCATGAGCTGGGAGAGCCCCACGCCCAGCACAATGCCGGCGACAAAGGCGCCGACCGAAACGATCACGGTCTCGAGCGCCATGATCGTGGCGACGCGCCCGCGGCGCATGCCGAGCACCTGGTACAGGCCGAACTCCTTTTTGCGGCGCTTCATGATGAAGTTGTTGGCATACACCATCAAAAAGGCCATGACGCCGGCCAAAAAGTACGTCAGGTAACCGAGCATGCTGCCCATGAGCTCGGACAGTCCCTCCTCCTTGATGCCGGCAATGTCGACCTGCATCGAGACGGTGTTAAAGGCATAGAAGACCGTGACACCCAGGGTGAGCGTCAGCAAGTAGACGAGGTAGTCGCGGCCGGCGCGGCGGACGTTGCCCCAAGCGAGTTTACAGAGCATCGGAGCCCTCACCGCCCATCATGGCAACGACCTCCATAATGCGGTCGAAGAACTCTCGGCGGTCGGTGTCGCCGCGGCGCAGCTCGGTGAAGATCTTGCCGTCGCGAATAAACAGCACACGGCTCGTGTAGCTGGCGGCAAAGCTGTCGTGCGTGACCATGAGCACCGTGGCGCGCAGGCGGCGGTTGAGGGCCTCTAGGCTCTCGAGCAGCAGGCGGGCGCTCTTGGAATCGAGGGCGCCGGTGGGCTCGTCGGCCATGATCATAGTGGGGTCGGTGACGAGCGCGCGAGCCGCGGCAACGCGCTGCTGCTGGCCGCCGGACATCTGGTAGGGATACTTGTCGAGCACCTGGCTAATGGACAGGCGCGCGGCCACGTCCTGCACGCGGGTCGAGATCTCTGCCGAGTTTGTGCGGGCGATGGTGAGCGGCAGGGCGATGTTCTCGCGCGCCGTGAGCGTATCGAGCAAGTTGGAGTCCTGGAAGATAAAGCCCAGCTCCTCGCGGCGGAACTGCGAAAGCTTGGCCTGCTTCATGCGCGTCACATCCTGGCCGTTGATGCGGATGGCGCCACTCGTGGCGGCATCGATGGTCGACACGCAGTTGAGCAACGTCGACTTGCCCGAGCCCGAGGCGCCCATGATGCCGACGAATTCGCCGCGGTTGACGGTAAAGCTGACATCGTTGAGCGCGCGGGTCACGTTGCCCAGTGCTCCATATACCTTTTCGAGATGCGCGACCTCCAGTACCGGGGTCGCCGTTTGCGTGGTTTGCATACCGAGTCCTTTCTTGCGATTAGTCTACGGCATCTATAGTCGCAAGGAGCCGAGTCGGCTACCATCGATATGGCTTACGCTTGCCTTACCGTTGCGTAAGGTAAGCGTAGTCTGCCATGTGTTGATGTTGAGAGAGGGCTCCTGTTGAAGACTGTTCATGTTGCCGCTGGGATCATTCGCAAGGAAGGATCTGACGAGCTGCTTGCCGTGCAGCGCGGCTACGGCAACATGCAGGGACTATGGGAGTTCCCGGGCGGCAAACTTCTGCGCGGCGAGACACCCGAAGACGCCGTGCGCCGCGAGCTTATGGAAGAGCTACAGGTAAAAGTCACCAACCTGCGTGATTTCTACACCGTTGAGTATGACTACCCCGATTTTCATCTCTCCATGGAGTGTTACTACTGCTCGCTCGCCGATGAATCCGATGAGCCCCAGAAACACGACCGCCAGCTTGATATCCGCTGGATTCCACGCACCTCGCTTGCCACGGTGGAATGGATGCCCGCCGACAAGGGGCTCATCGATGCGCTAATTGAGCTGAAGGAAGACCGACTTGAGGCCAACGGCATCGCTAACGACGCCCAGGCCACCACGGCCGACGAGCCTGCTACCAAGCCTAAGCGCAAACCTAAGCGCCGCAGAAAAAAGCGTCCCAAGCCCGGCCTGCTAGACGGTATAGACACCTCGGACCTTTCTGCCGACGAACGCGAGCTCGTGCGTCGTCGTGCCGCCATCAAAAAGTCCATGAAGGGCAACAAGCGCGCCAACACCAAGCCCGAGCTGCTCGTACGACAGCGTCTGCGCGCAGCGGGCCTTACGGGTTATCGCTTGGAATGGAAGGTTCCCGGCAAGCCCGACATCGCCTTCCCCGGCCGCAAGATCGCCATCTTCGTCAACGGCTGCTTTTGGCACCGCTGCCCCAAGTGCAATCCGAGCCAGCCCAAGCGCAACGTTGAGTTTTGGGAGGCAAAGTTCCGTCGCAACGTCGAGCGCGACCGCGCTGCCGTGGCAGCACTCACTCAAATGGGCTGGACGCCCATAACCATCTGGGAATGCGAACTCAAAAAAGACCGCATCGACGCCACGATGGAAAAGGTCATCGAGCAGGTGCGCACCGCAGAGCCGCAGCGCTAACAGCGAGCATTCACACGCTCCGCACGTCCGCGCCACAACCACGTCACAAACCTTAGAAAGCCCTTAAGCTCAAAACCTTTCAAGAGTGTTACTCGATACCTCTGACCTGCAGTTTCATCGTAACACCAAACCAGGTTAAGCCTTTCTTTAGCGCTTCTTTGCAGCAGCCGCGGCATAATGTAGCCAGCGCACGGGACCTAGCAGCAAACCCCGAGCGCATCCTTTTGGTGGATATCGAGGAGGCCGCAAAAGCATGCATTCTTCCAATGACGCAGCACAGCAGCCATCCCTAAAACATGCAAACCTTTTCTCCTTCCCCCCGACACAGAGAAACGGCCTCCTCGACTCCCCCACCACAAAAACCAAGCGCTCAGCCGATCAGAGCCTCAACTTACGAGCATCCTTCGAAAAGCTCCAAGCATCCCTAGACAAGGCGTTCCCCGAACAGGCAAGAGCAATCTAAGCCCATCGCGCTTTATACTGATGCCATGCGAAACATGGATCACATAGAATTGCACCGCGGAGGACGCGAGGAAGCGTTTCCCGAGATCGCCGAAGACTGGCCCTATATTGCCGAACGCGCAGAATTCGCTCGCTATCCGGGCAATTCCGTCCCCTGGCACTGGCATTCCGAAGTTGAGCTTTTCTACATGGAGCAGGGAGCGATTGACTATCGAACGCACGCGGCTCATGAGCACGTACGCTTTGAGGAAGGGTCCGCCGGCTTTATCAACGGCGGCGTTTTGCACAGCACGCTGCAATCACCCAATTCGGCGCCAGCCATTCAAATGCTGCATATCTTTCAGCCGTCGATGCTCGGCGATCCCGCGGGACGTCTCCAAAAGCGCTACATCAACCCATTGCTTCAATGTCGAGGCGTCGATGTGCTCAAATGGTCGCCCACCAATCCCGACGATATGCCCTTTATCGATTTGCTAAAGAGCTCCTTTAGCCACGACCTTCAACGGCCGCAGAACGAGATGGCGCTTCGAAATAGTTTGTCAGAGCTCTGGATTCAGATTAACGCCAAGGCCGAACCGCTCTTTTCTTCCGACGGCGCCTCTTGGATGACCAGCCGCGACGTACAGTTCAAGGCAATCCTGGACTTTATCCGCGCAAACTATGCAGCCGCTATAGATGTGCCCCAGATGGCATCTGCAGCCGGCGTAAGCGAAAGAGAGTGTTACCGCATTATCGAAACTTGTGCAGGAACGACCCCGGCGGCATATCTACGCGCATACCGCATAAACCGTGCTTGCGAACTTTTGGCACACACCACGCGAACGGTACAGACAGTCGCGCGCCAATGCGGATTTATAACAGCAAGCCATCTTGGCCAGGTATTTAAAGAACAAATGGGGTGCACTCCTTCGAGCTATCGAGCAGCGAGGCAGAATCTCGATAGCACCAGGCAGAAATCCCGCTAACCCTTCTTCTGTCACTGCATCAAACTTGCAGGCAAACAACAGAGAGGAGCAATCATATGAAGCACTTTGACCATATCGTATTTGACGTTGATGGGACATTGGCAGATACAGAAGAAAGCGTTCTGTCATCGCTTGTCCAGATTGTCCAAGAAGAGACCAGCAAAACGCTTCCCCGACACGAGCTTGACTTTGCCCTCGGCATACCCGGCAAGGATGCCCTTGAGAAACTTGGGATCTACTCGCAGGCAACGTTGGATCGCTGGTGCCAAGTTGCCGCCAGCTTTAAAAGCACCATCAGCGTGTTTCCAGGTTTGCTTGAAGTCATCGCAACACTCGCCGATAGCGGCTGCAAACTTGGCATCGTCTCCTCACGTGCGCGCGACGAATACGCAAAAGAAATTGCACCCCTTGGTTTCGATAAGTATTTTGAGCACATCATCCTTGTCGAAGACACAACCGAACATAAACCCGCACCCGCACCCATGCTCGAATATCTCCGACGTGCGGGCGCGAATCCTGGCAACGTCGTCTACGTTGGCGACACCGTCTACGACGAACAATGCGCAACTTCAGCAGGGGTCAGTTTTGCCCGAGCAGCATGGGGATCACACCAAGATATCCCAAATGCCACCTACAACCTCAAAACCCCCAACGACCTGTTAACCCTAACAACCAAGTAACCCTCCCATCCCAAATTCGCAGTCCTAACGCCACAAGGACGACGACCTCGAGAAGGTCAACTTGGGAGGGACGAGGGCTTAGTTCCCCAATCTTTCCGCAGGGGGCAAAAAGCAACGTCTTATTTTTCCGACACTAACGCCACAAGGGCGATTGAGCAGGACGGTTTGGGCGGGTCCCGTACTTAGTTTCCAAAATCATTCCGCAGCGCGAAGGCCCCCGTTGTCAACGCTTCGAAGAAGCGAGACAACGGGGGCCTTCATGCGCGAGGACGTTTTGGAAACTAAGTACGGGACCCGCCCAAACCGTCCGGTGGAATCAGAGTACCCTTGTTGTTACTCTGCTTTGCCCACGGAATTGAGGTTGGTCATGCGAATCTTAACCAGCTCGGTGATCTCACGCATGCCCTCCTTGGCCGGCTTCTTAGGATCGAAGCAAGCGGGGTTCTCGGCCATGTAGGCCATGAAGCCCTTGGTGTAGGCCTGACGCAGCTCGGTGGCGTAGTTGACCTTGCAGATGCCGTTCTTCACAGCCTCGGCAACCTGCTCATCGGGCACTCCGGAGGTGCCGTGCAGAACCAGCGGCACGTCGACGGCGTCGCGAATGGCCTTGACCACGGACTGCTCGATGTGCGGATCGCTCGTGTACACGCCGTGGCTGGTGCCAACGCCAATGGCCAGCGAGGTGCAGCCGGTGCGCTCGACGAACTCCTTGGCCTCGGCAGGATCGGTGTAGGGGCTCTCGCCCTCAACCGCGGGACCGTCGTCCTCCTTGCCGCCAACCTTACCGAGCTCAGCCTCGACGGGCACGCCCATGGCGCGGCCAGCGTCGGCGACGGACTTGGTCAGAGCGATGTTGTCCTCGAAGGACTCGTGCGAGCCGTCGATCATGACGGAGGTGTAGCCCGTGCGGAAAGCCTGCATGCAGCGGTCATAGCCATCGCCGTGATCGAGGTGCAGAGCGACGGGCACGGAAGCGCGCTCGGCGGCAGCCTTGACCATGCCGTAGAAGTAGTCCAGACCAGCGGTCTTGATGGTGCCCGGGGTGGTCTGCATGATGACGGGGGACTTGGTCTCCTCGGCAGCGGCCAGAACGGCCATAACAAACTCGAGGTTCTCGACGTTGAACGCGCCGACGGCGTAGTGGCCGGCCTGAGCGTCCTTGAGCATCTTTTCGGTGGTAACAAGTGCCATGAGCGTTTGCTCCTCTCCCTCGCCCGCATCTGGACATCGGGCGTAGCTGTTCACAAGGCGTTTTACCTTGCGTTTTCTGCGCTCATTGTATGAAATTCAGCGGGTATGCATGTGCGAGATATTGAGCCCATGCAGGTCAATACAGTCGTTTTTGAAAAGTAAACGGAAGGGGTCGAACCCGAACGCGCGTGTTCGAAATTGAGTTTTGAGCCTTGATCATCTTTCTTTTATAGAAAAAGTAAGTAATCGAAAGGCGTTTTCTTACTTAAAAAGAAAATGAACGAAAATAGACTCAACACAATTCCTGCAAATTTCAGACGATGATGGAGCGGATATGGCCCATGCAACAACACGAGCTTTCGCCGATGAGCGTCGTGCCGCCATTATGGAAATGCTCGAACATAACGCCTCGGTGCAAGTGGCAGAAATCGCCCAGACCTTTGGCGTGTCCTCCGTTACCGCCCGCGCCGACCTAGACGCGCTCGCCGAGTCCGGCAAGCTGCGCCGCACGCATGGCGGCGCTGTGTCGCTCCAGAAGCGACTGACCGTATCCACCCAGGATCGCCGCATCAACGTCAATGTCGCCGCCAAGCAGGCCATCGCACAAAGCGCCATCGAACTCGTCAATGACGGCGACACGCTGCTCGTCGACTCGGGCACCACAGCGCTCGAGTTCGTCCGGCTCCTCGACCAGCGCGATGGCATCACCGTCATCACGGCCGACATTACCATTGCCGATTACATCGACGAGAGCATGCCCTTAGTCGATGTCGTCATGCCGGGCGGGGCGCTGCGCAAAGGCCATCGTTATCTGTACGGACCGCTCACTATGCAGGCGCTCCAAATGGTCCACGCCGATCTTGCCGTCATGTGCCCTGGAGCTTTTGTTCCCGGCTGCGGCTTTACGACCGACTTTCCGCAGATGGCCGAGACCAAAGCGGCTATGGTCGGTGCCGCCCGTCAAAGCGTCGCCCTTATGGACGCCAGCAAGGTTAACGGACGCGGCATGTACCGCTTTGCCGAGCTGACCGATGTCGACACCATCGTGATGGACCGTGATCCCGATGGCGCCGTCGCCACCTCAATCGCCGAGACCGCCGACGACGCCCGCCCAAATCTCGTCATCGCCGGCGCTTAAACAAAAACCACCACAAAGGTGCCTTTGTGGTGGTTTTCACATCAAAAGCTAACAAATCGCTACTTGGAAAGCTCGTCGGCGAGGGCCTCTATCTGAGCGCGCGAGGTGTCGTTGAGCGAACCCAGGACGGTCACTTTGTTCTGCGTCAGGGTGATGTCCTTCATGCCCTCGAGCTCCTTGGTCATAACCTTAGCGGCGGCAGGTGCCCAGGAGCCGGCCTCGACGAGTGCCACCGTACGGTTCTGATAGGCGTGCTCGGCAAGCGTGTGGATAAAGGTGCTCATGAACGGGAAGATCTCGCCCTGATAGGTGATGGAAGCGAGCACCAGACGGTCGTAGCGGAACGCATCCTCAACGGCCTCGGCCATGTCGTCGCGAGCCAGGTCAAAGACGGAGACCTTCTGACCGCGAGCCTCAAGCGCGGATGCGAGCTCCTCAACGGCAGCCTTCAGATGGCCGTACACGCTCGCATAGGCAATCGTGATGCCCTCGTCCTCGGGCTGATAGCTCGACCAGGTGTTGTAGGTGTCGAGGTAGTAGCCCAGGTTCTCGGTCAGCACGGGGCCATGAAGCGGGCAGATGATCTGGATGTCCAGATCGGCGGCCTTCTTAAGCACGGCCTGCACGAACTTGCCGAACTTACCAACGATGCCAAAGTAGTAGCGGCGAGCTTCGCAAGCCCACCCTTCCGGATCCTCGATGTCGTTGGCGCCAAACTTGCCAAAGCCGTCGGCACTAAAGAGCACTTTGTCGGTGGCCTCGTAGGAGAAGAGCACCTCGGGCCAGTGAACGTTGGGAGCGCCAACAAAGGTCAGGCTGTGGCCGCCCAGGTCGAGCACATCGCCCTCTTTGACGACCATCTTGCGCTCGGGGAAATCGGTGCCAAAGAAGTTGACCATCATGCGGAAGGCGCCCATGCTGGCCACGATCTGTGCCTGGGGATAGCGCTCCATAAAGGCGGCGATACCGGCGGAGTGATCGGGCTCCATGTGATGGACGACCAGGTAGTCGGGCGTACGGCCGTCGAGCGCGGCCTCGAGGTTGCCGAGCCATTCGTCGACAAAGCCAGCGTCAACCGAATCGGCGACAGCGATTTTATCGCCCAAGATAACATAGCTGTTGTATGCCATGCCATTCTCGGACACGTCGTACTGGCCCTCGAACAGGTCAATGTCGTGATCGTCGACACCGATGTAGCGGATATCCTTGGTGATCTCCATCAGGCAAAGCCTCCTAGATAGACAAAAGAACCCGTCTATCATAACACTCGGTAGTATCCCAACTGTTATCTGCCGGCATCCATACCGATTGTTATTGAAATACGATAAATCGCCGTTTACCTGCGCAAACTATGAGCGCGGTATCGCCGTGCTATGTCGAATGATGAGCTGGCCGGGAATACGAATGGCAACGGTTTTGCCCGCCGTACCCGCCTCGGGAACCGCATGCTCGAACACCTCGCGCCCACGCTGATGCAAGTCGAATCGAACGGTCGTGAGCTCGTTATGTGCGACAAAGTCGTCGAGCGAGTCATCGACGCCCACCACGCTCACGTCCTCGGGCACGCGCAAGCCGCTATCGCGCAGCGCGGCGATGGCGCCGTTTGCCATTTGGTCGTTTGCCGCATAAATCGCCGTCATGGTGCGGTCGTGTTCGGCCAGATATCTGCCGGCTTCGTATCCGCTGTTGGCAGACCAATCGCCCTCGAGCGGCGCCTGCGGCTTAATGTGCCCACGCTCGAGCGCGTCCTGCCAGCCGGCGCGACGAAACTGTTCATCGACCGAGAACGACGGGCCACCGATATAACGAATCTGCTCGTGTCCCAACTCAAACAGATGATCCATGAGCAACAGCGAGCAGCCGTAATGGTCGGAATCGACCGTGGTCACGCGCGGATGCGCGTACATGGTAACGATGACCGTGCCAATGCCCGGCAGTGGATCAAACGTCTCAAAATCGGGCGCCATGCGACTCATGCCGATAATGATGCCGTCCACGGGCAGCGCGGCCATACGATGCGTGGCCTCGGCAAGCGAAAACTCCTCAGTCTTGGACATCTCGACCAGCGTGATGGCGCAATTATGCTCGCGAGCAGCGCTGGCGATGCCGTCGATCACTGAAAGGTTGCCAAACTTGGTAACATCGTTGACGCATAAGCCAACCGAATGGTAACGACCGTCGCGCAGCGAGCGACCGGCATAACTCGGACGGAAGCCGAGCTCTTGCATAGCGGCCTGCACGCGCTGGCGCGTCTGCTCGTTAACGTTGGGCAAGCCGTTGGCGACGCGCGAAACCGTCTGCTGTGAAACGCCAGCAGCGCGGGCGACGTCGGCCATGGAGACCGGACGCGAACTGGTATCGTTGGACGGGCGCCTTGCCACAGGATCACCTTCACCCTTGCGAGATCTGAATAGCGTGAATGCCGGCCCGGGCAGAAATACACCCCGCGCCGAAGCCCACTATCGTCGGACGCATGTTAACGTACTCTACTTTTTCTATCTGCATCTCTTCTGCTTTATAAGTCCATACGGCAGTACCGCCCCATCGGCGACCGCCAGGTGCTCTACGTGCACGCGCCTGGCCATTCCAAGATCAGCGGCAACCACACCGTCCACGAGGGTGGCCATGTTATCGCCGACTCGCTCGATGTCGATGTTTTGGCAACGACATCGAGCGGATCGCATTTGAGACAAGGTGGCGCCAAATGTCGGCCAAAGCAGCGCCGATGTTTTGGCAACGACAGCGAAAGCCCGCCAGAGCGAGCAAGGTGCCTTGAAACGAGGCGGCATTGACCTTCTGGTCATGCCGCCGAAGTTGAAAGGCAGATTGCCGCTCTGGCGGGCTTGCAGCGTCGAGCCGTTACGCGGTTTGGTAAAACCGCGTAACTATTAAAGCTCCGTTACTTCAACGTTGTTGTAGATCTCGTCCCAGCGGTCCATAACCAGGTGGCCGGTCTTGGAATCCATGGCGTTGAGCTTGCCGCAGGTATTGGCGGTCTTGAGCACCGTGACATCGTCGGCACCAGCAGCAATGGCATGCGCAAAGCCGGCGATGGTCGAGTCGCCGGAACCCGTCGCGTTCACAGCCGCAATCGCGGGCGTCTTGGCGCGGAACGCGCGACCCTCATGGAAGCCCACCGAACCGGCAGCGCCCATCGAAACGACAACCCAGGGAATATCGGCAAAGCGGCCATCGGCGGCAAGCGCCTCGCGCAGGGCATCGACATCATCGGTCGTAAAGGACGTACCCAGCAGGCCGTTAATCTCGGTCAGGTTGGGCTTTACGAGTTCAGGCTTAGCGTCGGACTCCAGCGCGGCCTCCAGCGATGCACCCGAGGTGTCGAGCAGCACCTTAGCGCCCGCCTCCTCGGCGATCTTGACGAGCTCGGCATAGTAGCCGGCATCGACGCCACGCGGCAGCGAGCCCGAAAGCGTCACAACGTCCGCCTTCGCTGCAAGCTCGGCGAACTTAGCCGTAAAGGCCTCGAGCTCGGCCGGGGCGATCTGCGGGCCGCTCTCCAGCAGCTCGGTCTGATTACCCTCGTGCAGAATATTCAGGCAAATGCGCGTCTCACCGGCAATGGGCACAAAGTCGTTCTTGACGTCATCGGCATCCATAAGCTCGGCCATATAGGCACCCATGTGGCCGCCGAGCAGACCGGTCGCAAGCACATCGTCGCCCAGCTGCAGCAGCACGCGGCTCACGTTGAGGCCCTTACCGCCAGCGGTCTTTTCGGGCGTCACACGGTTAACATCGTCGATGATCAGCTTGTCGAGCTGATAGCGCGTATCAATCGACGGGTTCATGGTAACGGTCAGAATCATATTGAACTCCTGTTTCCGGGGCACGACGTGTGCGACCCCAAACATACGATAGCTCTTTAAAGGATCTCGATCTCAAAGCAGCGAGTGACGGTCTCTCCCGGCTTGGCCACCAGGCAGCCACGCTTGTGCTCCAGAATATCGTCCTCGTCGGAGCAGGTGGACAGACCACCCCACGGTTCAACAGCCACAAAGTCGCCCTCGGGCTTGCTCCACACAATCAGGTACGGCATATCGGGGAACGTCAGGCGCACGCCCTTGTCCTCGGTTTTCTTGGTCAGCGTAACCACGCGGCTCTCGAGCACGTCAAAGATGGTCTCCGCGAAGTCGAAGAGTTCGTGGGTAAGCGGCAGGCTCTGGTCGATCATGGGGTTCTTGCTGCGATGCTCAACATCAATCAGGCCAGTCGAGGGAACGGCAGTACAGAGCTCGGTGGCCTCACGCTGCTCAAAACGAAGCTCATAATCGTCATAGGACTCGCCCTCGTCGAGCGGGCACTTAAAGCCGGGGTGACCGCCCACAAAGAATGGCATATCCTCGGTGCCCTCATTGGTCACCTCGTACGACACGGCCACCTTAGCCGCATCGATCGTGTAGCGCGCGACGATCTTAAACGGATACGGATACTGCTCGAGTAGCTCGGCGTGGTCGGCAGAGCTTAGGCTCAGCGCAACCATGCTGTCGCCCTGCTCCTCGAGCTTCCACTCCTGCTTGCGGGCAAAGCCGTGGCGGGCAAGCTTGACCTCGCGGCCGCCCATGGTCATCGCGCGGCCGTCACGAAGGCCGCCGCAAATCGGAAAGCAAATGGGTGCCTGGCCCGACCAGACCGCCGGATCGCCCTGCCACAGGTACTCACGGCCGTTGGCCGCAATAGAAGTGAACGACCCGCCCGCCGTGGTCAACGCCACACGAATCAAACCGTTATCAAGAACAAACTCCATAGGAGCCTTCCCTTTCTTACGACAGCCCGCCAAGTCAATAGGGCTGATAGAAAACCGGCCCGCGCCCCCTCACAGAAACGCGAGCCGTCAATTGAAAAGCTGCAGAATGCCGGGTACCGCCAAAACGAAACACACAAGCTCGGCAAGCAAACGTGTTATCGGAGCAACTTGCCATACCAGAACGCTTCGCAACAACAGCGGTAACCCCACAGGCCACTCAGACATCAGCGAGAAGCCAGCTGGCGAGGCAAGGTGCCGTGAAGCGAGACGGCATTGACCTTCTGGTCATGCCGTCGAAGCTGAGCGGCAGATTGCCCGCCAGATGGCTTCGCAGCGTCGACCGGTCCGGCGTTTGTTAAAACGCCGGAACCCCCTTAGTCGTGATACTCGCCGCGGTCCCACTTCTCGAGGAACTCGTCAAAGAAGTGCGGGTCAGCCTGAGCCTCGGCGTCGGCCTTGTTGCAGGCGTCGATCTTGGCAATCAGGGCATCGTGCTCGGGGGTCTTCTCGTAGGGCTCCTCCAGGAAGGCAAGCATAATGTCGGCCATCAGGAACTCGCCGGTAATCTTGCCGCCAAAGCCCACGATGTTGGCGTTGAGCTCGCGACGGGCATACAGGGCAGAGGTCATGTCGCGGACCAGGGCGCAGCGGGCGCCGGGAACCTTGTTGACGGCGTTGGTGATGCCGATGCCGGTGCCGCACAGGGCCACGCCAAAGTCGGCCTTACCGCTGGCAACAGCCTCGCCCACGGCCTTACCGTAGATGGGATAGTGCGTACGGGTGTGGCTGTAGGTGCCACAGTCGAGCACCTTGTAGCCAGCCTGCTCCAGGCGGTCGGCCAGATAGGTCTTCTCGTCCGTAACGATATGGTCGCAACCGATTGCGATGGTCTTCTTCATCAGAACGTCCTTTCGTCTGAATTCACAAGTTGAGGTAGAAGTTCGAGTTCTCGGTGGCTCTCGTTAGGCCATCTTGTTGAGCATGTCGACACGGATCTGGTGACGGCCGCCGGCGTACTGGGCGCGCAGGAACTCGCGGGCGATCTTCTTGGCGACCTCGGTGCCCACAACGCCCGGGCCCATGGTGACCATGCGCGAACCGTTGTGCTCGCGGGTCATGTAAGCGGAACGCTCGTCGGAAATGTTGGCGACGACCATGCCCTTGATCTTGACGGCGGCCATATAGGAGCCGACGCCGTACTTATCGAATGCGAAGCCCTGGGAATCCTTGTGCTCCAGCAGGTCCTTGGCAACGGCGGTCGCGGAATCGACAAAGTCCGCGGCAGGGGTCTCGGAATAGTCGACGACCTCGTGACCGTCGGCGATGAGCATCTCCTTGATGGACTCCTTCATCGACATACCGTCGGCATCGGAAGCGATTACAACCCTCATGACATCCTCCTTGAGAGATACGCAGGTGCGTAGTTTCTGTTTGGAAGTGTTGAATCGCGTTCAGGTCCGGGCATCTGAATGTGCGGTTCTTCACTGTTCATGTTTATTTGAACACATTCGAACAGCGACTGCAACCATTATTTGTTTATCTTTGTTCTTTTTTGAACAAATACCGTTCACGGATGATTGGCGACCGTTTGAGCCCGGCGCAGACGTAGCGACCATGTGTTCAGCAAACAAAAGGGCGGCCGAGAACGTGTCTCGGCCGCCCTTCTTACGGTTGATCTTCCAAAGATCGCTTTGCCGCCTACTCAGACTGCCCGCTCTTCTTGGCATGTTTGGACGGAGCGCTCAGAAAACGGCCCGTCAAATAGTTCGCCGGGCCGGAAATATCAATCCCCAGTAGCACGTGCCCCAGCCACAAAAACGCCGCGAGCACCAACAGTGGAATCACGCACGAGGTCACGATCATCACGATGACACCTTCGATCAGATCGGTCACCTGCTGCACAATTTCATCGGTCATCTGCTTGGCACCGCTGGTCACCGATGTGACGAGACCCGAGGCGCCGTCGGCAAGCTGCTCAAGCACATTCTTGGACTCTGTGGACTCGGTCTTTTTCTTACTTGCTTTGGAGCTGTCGCTATCTGCCGCACCCGCAGCGTCGGCCGCCTTTTGCTCGGCTTGCTCGATGCTCACTCGATACGTTTCGTCGACCTTTTGCGACACCCATACGCTTGCAGGCACCAAGGCCATTCCGATCATGGCGACCACCAGCACGCGAGTCGCCACGCGGCGCAGGACGGCGCTCGTGCTCCAGCGCCCGTGAATGCCAAGCGACACCGCAAAGAGTACCAGCGCAAACGGGATCAGGATGCCCAGGCCAACCGACCACAAAATGGTCAGCAGGTATTTCTCGAGGTAGAGCACAGCAAGCACGATGCCCAAGTTACCCGAAAGCTGCGCGAGCTGCTCGGCAACCGGCGTTCCCGTATCACCCGGCAGCGCGGTAATGCCCGCAGACAGCGCCACGCACGAGGTCGTGAGCGCCAGTACGTTGCCTTTCTTTTGATCGATGACCTCGATGGTGGAGTCCCATGTTTTGGTATCGGCAAAATGCGGACGAGCCACAAAGCCCGACAGCAGCGCCAGTACCACGAGTGCAACGATAAAGCCAATCTGCAGCTTTTTGTTTGCGCACACGACATCGGACAGGCTGGGCTGCAGCTCGGTTACCGTCGTGTGCTCGGTTATCTGGACAGGACGCCCATGAGCCATCTCGCGCGCATCTCTTTTTTGTATTGACCCGTTATCCGGCATTTGGATACCTCCTCAGTCCGGTCTGTATTGCGGATGGAAGTATACCCACCCAGTAAAAAACCGAACGGGAGGACAACGGAGCGCACCAAGACTGTCCCCAATGACTACCTCGCCTGCAGCGCCAGTTAACAAATGACTCGCGTGTGTTCCTCGATGGCAGTGCGGTCCTCGGCGGTAATACCCGGCTCGCACACCACGGCGTCCAAATTGTCCAGGCGGCAGAAGGTGTAGAAGTCGCGCTTGCCGATCTTGCTGGAGTCGGCGATCAGATAGCGCGAGTCGGCCTTGCTAAAGGCGAGCTGCTGG
The DNA here is from genome assembly GCA_905199605.1 of uncultured Collinsella sp. GTDB lineage: Bacteria > Actinomycetota > Coriobacteriia > Coriobacteriales > Coriobacteriaceae > Collinsella. The sequence continues at coordinate 104,364 of CAJKHC010000003.1, read as the reverse complement.
ATGCGGCCCTCTTCCATGTTAGACGTGGACACGTCGCCGTTCAAAATGCCGTTGGCGCCGATATAGGCTGCGTCGATTCCCAGCGCGCGCAGGGTATCCTCGGCCATTGGCCCCACAAAGGCGGCGGTGCGGCGGCGATACATGCCGCCCACGAGGCACAGGTCGCAGTCTTCGCGCGCCTCGAGCAAGTTAAACACCGAAAGCGAATTGGTCACAATGCGCAGGCGAAACGCCGGCAGCATCGAGGCCATCTGCTCAACCGTGGTGCCCGTACCCAAGAAGATGGTCGAGCCTTCCTCGATAAGCTCCACAGCGCGGCGCGCGATCTGCAGCTTTTCCTCGGCATGCTTAGTGCGCTTTTCGCTGTGCGAATACTCATGGCGCAGCATAGCGTGGGGACGGCCCTGTGCACTGCGGGCTCCGCCGTGCACGCGCTCGATCTCGCCTAGGCTCGCAAGTTCCTCAAGGTCGCGGCGGATCGTCATGTCCGAGACACCTAACGCATCAGAAATCTCTTTTACCGAGACCGTCCCCTGTTCCTCGAGCAGCTGACGAACCTTATCCTGACGCTCCGCCTTGATCATTTTTACTCCTTTGAGTGGTTTTGTTCGCATTTATAGTAATCGAACATTTATGCTCACTCACCCTAAACGGTCGATTTTTCCCGGTGAACGGTAGGATAGTAAACGCCAAACGTTGAATATCGAATGTATCCGACACATCAACTTCAGCTATACATAGGCAAAAAGCTGCAATTTTAAGATCATCTCAATCCGATGCACCTCAATAAAACAAATTGAACTTTTCCGAACAGTAGAAAACAGATTGACACACTAATTCTCTTAGACTTAAATAATAAGCAACTTAAACAAACAGATTCGAACACGTTCGATCTGCATGGAACGGAAGGAGTTGCAGACATGTCCGCAGAGAGCAATCTGTTCTTCGAAGACACCGTGTTTGTTTGCGACCGCACCACGCAAGAAGAGGTCTTTACCGAGATCGCCAATAAGCTGTCACTCAAAAACTATGTTGCGCCCGCGTTTCTCGAGAACATCATCGAGCGCGAAAAGGGCTACCCCACCGGCATGGATATGTCCGTCGTCGACCCCGAGTTGCCCAGCTTTGCCGTACCTCACACCGAGGTCGAGTTCGTTCACACCCGTCGCATCGTCCCCGTCAAGCTGACGACCCCCGTTGAGTGGCACTCCATGATCGACCCCTCGCAGACCTTCCCCGTCTCGTTCCTGTTCATGATTCTCAACGACGACAAGGAGGCCCAGGTGGGCATCCTCGCCAAGATCATGGACTTCGTTAACGCTCTTGGCACCGATCGCGTCAAGGAGCTGTTCTCCATGACCGACGCCAAGGCCATCTACCAGTTCTTGGTCGACAACTTTCCTGCCGACTAGCCAATTACCCTTAGGAATCCGCGGAATAACCCGCATAGAGAAAGGAATTCATCATGATTAAGGTTCTCGCAGCTTGTGGCGCCGGTGTTAACTCCAGCCATCAGATCAAGGACGCCATCGAGTCCGAGTTCAAGAATCGCGGCTACAACCTGCACTGCGACGCCGTGATGATCAAGGACGTCAACGAGGAGATGCTCTCTCAGTACGACATCTTCGCACAGATCGCCAAGACCGACTTTGGCTTTGAGGTTAAGACCCCGATCGTCGACGCTGGCCCGATCCTTTACCGCATGCCTGCCATGGCTAAGCCGGTTTACGACAAGATCGAGGCCATTATCAAGGAAAAGGGTCTCAACTAATCTTTTGCAGCTTCGCTCTGCGCAATTTTTGGCTTTAAGGAAGATGACGACCGGGAACGGCATCTTCCTTTTTTAAGGCAACATACGGAAAAGGAAATTCTCTTTTAGGAAAGAGGGAGACATGGACGCAGTAATCGGGTTTGCTAATGCCGTCTTTCAGCCGCTGATCGACCTTGGCGCAGCCCCTATGATGACCATCGTTTTGACGGTTATCGCCCTACTCTTCAAAGTAAAGTTTACCAAGGCCCTCGAGGGCGGCCTTAAGCTCGGTATCGCCATTACCGGCATCGGTGCCATCATCAACATTCTGACGACGGCCTTCTCGAGCGCCATGACGACGTTCGTTGAGTCCACCGGCCTTCAGCTCACCGTTACCGACGTGGGTTGGGCACCGCTGGCCACCATCACCTGGGGTTCTCCCTACACGCTGTACTTCCTGATGGTTCTCGTCATCGTCAACATCGCGATGATCGTGCTCGCCAAGACCAACACCATCGACGTCGACATCTTTGACGTTTGGCACCTCGCCTTTGTCGGCCTTGCCTGCATCTACTTTGGTGCCAACATTGTCGTCGCCACGCTGCTCGTCGTCTTCGTCGGCGTCATGAAGATCATGAACTCCGACCTTATGAAGCCCACGTTCAACGATCTTTTGGGTGCTCCCGAGGAGAACCCCATGACCACGACTCACATGAACTACATGATGAACCCGCTGGCCATGCTGCTCAACAAGATCATCGACAAGGCGCTCCCCTTCCTCGATAAGTACGACTTCGATGCTGCCAAGCTCAACAACATGATTGGCTTCTGGGGCTCCAAGTTTGCTATTGGTATTTACCTGGGCGTCTTCGTCGGTCTGCTTTCGCACCAGACCCCGCAGCAGATCTGCACGCTCGCCTTTACCGCCGCAACCTGCCTTGAGCTGTTCTCGATGATCGGTTCTTGGTTCATCGCAGCCGTTGAGCCGCTGTCTCAGGGCATCTCCGACTTTGCCAACAACAGCAAGTGGCTCCAGGGCCGTACCCTCAACGTCGGCCTCGACTGGCCCTTCATCGCCGGCCGCGCCGAGATCTGGGCTGCCGCTAACATCCTTGCCCCCATCATGCTGGGTGAGGCACTGCTGCTCGCCAACGTTCCCTGCCCCCTCTCCCCGACTGGCACTTGGAACGGCCTGCTGCCGCTCGGCGGCATCATCGCCATGGGCCTGACGCCGGCACTGCTCGTTGTCACCCGCGGCCGCGTGATCCGCATGGTCGTTATCGGTGCTGTCCTGTTGCCCGTCTTCCTGGGCGCTGGCACCCTCGTCGCCGATTTCGTTACCTTCACCGCTAAGACTGTCGGCGCTTTCCCCGATGGTGTTACCGGCCTGATCTCTCAGACCACCATGGAAGGACCTGTCGAGAAGTTCCTGGCCTTCTTCGTGGGCAAGGCGACCACGGGCGATGTGACCATGATTATCGCTACGGTCGTTGCTATCGTCATCTACGTCGTGCTCTTTGCTTGGTATCGCAAGCAGATGATCGCCCGTAACATCGAGTACGCGAAGCAGGATAAGTGCACCCTCTCGCCGCTCACCACCGGCAAGTTTACCGAGGAGGACCTCAAGGCTGCTAAGGAAGCCGAGTCCGCAAAGGCAAACGCCTAACTCATTGCCACATATCCCCTGTGGAAGAAACCCGTCGCATCCCGGCGGGTTTCTTTTTGTTTGTCCACAGTAAGTCAATCATCACTTTTTTGAGAAAAATACCCCCTGCTTTAGTGGGGTGTAGTGATAATCTCGCCTGTTCGCGCTACAGTTTGTCGGAAATACCTCGATGTTAGGAACTAAATGATCACTTCCGAGCTTTTCGGCACCGCGCCGTGCGGTACCCCCGTTCATCGTTACACCCTCGACGGGCCCGAGATCTGCGTTCGCATTATGGACTATGGCGCCACGGTGCTTGGTATCGATGTGCCCGACATTCCCGGCAACGTGCGCGATGTGGCGCTGGGCTTCGATAAGCTCGAGGATTACTTTGACAACCCCGCCTGCTTTGGCGCGACCATCGGCCCTGTGGCAAACCGCACCGCTGGCGCCACGATCGCCATCGACGGCACGGACTGGCATATGCCCGCCAACGAGGGCGCCAACAACCTGCACAGCGACCTTGAGCACGGCCTGCACAAACGTGTGTGGGATGTTGAGCTCGACGAGGTCCATAACGCCGTGCGCATGACCACCTCGCTTAAGGATGGCGAGCTGGGCCTGCCCGGCAACCGAACCTTTACGGCCGTGTTTACCGTTACGCGCACCGGCGTCTTCCGCATCGATTATGGCTGCGAGAGCGACCGCGCCACCTACGTGTCCATGACCAACCACACGTACTTTAACCTTGCAGGCCATAACGCCGGCATGGACTGCGAACATTTCTTTGTCGCCAACGCCGCCCACTACCTGCCCATTAACGAGCAGAACATCCCCACCGGCGAGATCGCTCCGGTCGAGGGCACGCCGTTTGACTTCCGTGAGCTGCGCCCCGTCGCTCCCGGCATGGAAGCCGACGACCCGCAGATTAAGCAAGCACGCGGCTACGACCACTGCCTGTGTATCGATGGCTATCAGTACGGCCGTAATCTGCGCCGCGCGATGCACGTCGAGGAGATGTGGACCGGTCGCGAGCTGGACTACTACACCACCGCACCGGGCGTGCAGCTCTACACCGGCAACTGGCTGGGCGACGAGCACGCCAAGGACGGTGCCAACTATGGCTGGGGCGCCGGCTTTGCCCTCGAGGCCGAGATGTACCCCGACACGCCGCACCAGCCGCTGTTCCCGCAGGGCATTGTGGGCCCGGGTCACCCCTACAGCAATGTGATCGAGTACCACTTTATGAGGCACTAAGCCCGCAACGCGACATATCGCACAGCAACGCCCACCGGCACCACCGCCGACGGGCGTTTTTTCATCTTTTTGCTCATTTTCGCTGTGACTGTATGAGTGACATATCAAAACTATGCCCATTTACTACGTTTAGCCCGGGATGCTCGACCATGCACCGGTTTTTGTTTAATTCGCAAGCCGTCTACCTGCGGTTTTGTTTTTCTCAAATTCGACATGCTCGGCGATAGCCGACCAAACGTAGTAAATGGGCGTAGTTTTTGACAGGCGGCATCGCGCGCATCCCTCGCAAGGGCAAAATGATCCGTTTTCCTCCGTCCCCAGGAGATCACGTGAGCAGGTTCTCGATGGGATCGGGGTCGGAGCCGGGGAGATAACGGATTTCTAGCTCTATGCCGAGCTCTTGCAGCTCTTTGAAGGCGGCGACATCTGCGTCGTCTACGGCGACTGCGGGCGTTACGGGGTGCTTGCCCTCCCCTGCCCACATGTGACCTATGCTGATCTTGGTAATGGGCACACCGCCCTTAACCAGCGCGAGCGCATCGGCGGGTGAGGCCACCATAATCAGAATCCATTGACGCGGCGTTGCGGCATGAATGATGTCGATGGTCCTTTGCACCGAGAAAAACCGCGTCCACACGCCCTCGGGCGCCGCGACCCTCATAGGCGCCCACTTGCGCGAATCCGCCGCAATCTCGTCGTTAACGATCAGGACGAGGTTGGAACCCACGGCTTCGTTCCACAGCCCAACGTCTTGCCCGTAAATGAAACGGTCGTCGATGCGTGTGAGAAGAATCTTGGGTTGAGCCATCGCTGCCCCATTCTGTTTGAGACCCGTAAGAGCAAGACATCGCGTCTCCAATATTAGTGCATTTAAAGTGAGAAAAGCCGTCAGAGCCCTTGCGCGGACGTGCGATGTCCCGTATCATAGACAGCCGTTGACGCCTCAGTTGCGTCATCACATGGCCGCCAGCGTAGCTCAGTTGGTAGAGCACCGCTCTCGTAAAGCGGGGGTCACCGGTTCGAGCCCGGTCGCTGGCTCCATTGCACAAGATAGCCGCCTTCAGGCGGCTTTTTTGTTGCCGATTTTGAGTGCGCGTGTGCCAATCCAAGCATCGCCACGTCGACATCTCCCCTATTCAAAAACCGAAAACCCCGCCAAACGTGATTCCCCTAGGGAAAGCACGTTTGGCGGGGTCCTAGCGTGATTTCCCTAGGGAAATCACGCCATCAGACGAACAGCTCAGCTGAGCAGCTCGCTACTCCTCCCAGTAGGCGTCGGCAAGCAACTTAAAGCAGATCTTCTTGACCGGCTGTGCGCCATCGCCCGGGAACTCGAGCGTGGGCATGTGAGGCTCACCGGCAACGAACAGCGCGAACTTGTCGTCGGCAAGATCGCCGGCGATCGAAGCGTCGGAATCGACCAAATCGTAGTCGTCCTTCTCGTCAAACTCCTGGACCAGCGTCAGGCTACCCGTAGCGACCTTAAAGGCCTCGCGACCCTCGACGTCAATCTGCAGGTCGTGATAGCGCTGATGCGTCTCATAGTGAGCCTCGTCCTCGGGACGCGTCGTGGGAGCCATGACGTTCGCAAAGACCTTGTCGCCCAGAATCGGATGGCTGCCGACCTCGAGCTCCGCCGGGTCGTTCTCCTCGAGCCAGTCAATCAGCACGTCGAGGCCCTTGAGCATTCCGCGGTATTCCTCGATATCGCCCAGTGCACCGTAAATCATCTAAATCCCCTCTCGGATCGTTTCTTTGGCGGCTACTCGGCAAACACGTTACCGACGCTGTTGCCACCCACATACGTCTCGACCAGGCTAAGGTCGGGATTGAACACGACAAAGTCGGCGTCGCGCCCCGGCATAATGCTACCGCACTTGTCATCGGCTCTAACCACAAGCAAGCAACCGATGCCGGGGCCGACGCCCAAGCTCTTACAGCTCGGTTACGACAACGCCATTGTAGACCTCGTCCCAACGATCCATAACCAAGTGGCCAGTCATGGGATCCATGGCGTTGAGCTTGCCGCAGGTGTTGGCGGTACGCAGCACCGTCTCGTCGTCGGCGCCGGCAGCAATCGCATGTGCGAAGCCGGCAATGGTCGAATCGCCAGAGCCCGTGGCGTTAACGGCAGGGATATCGGGCGTCTTCGCGCGGAACGCACGGCCATTGTGGAAGCCCACGGAACCGGCAGCGCCCATGGAAACGACGACCCAGGGGATATCGGAGAAGCGGGCGTCAGAGGCGAGCGCGGCGCGGAGCTCGTCCACATCGTCGGTGGTAAAGCTCGTGCCCAGAAGGCCGTTGATCTCGGTCAGGTTAGGCTTGACCAGCTCGGGCTTGACCTCGGACTTAAGGGCTGCCTCGAGCGAAGCACCCGAGGTATCGAGCAGCACCTTGGCACCGGCGTTCTCGGCAATGCCCGTGATCTTGGCATAGTAGTCTGCCTCGACACCGCGGGGCAGCGAACCCGAGATGGTGACGACGTCGGCCTTGCCCGCAAGCTCAGTAAACTTGGCGGTAAAGGCATCGAGCTCCTCAGGGGCAATTGTCGGGCCGCTCTCGAGCAACTCGGTCTGGTTGCCGGCGTGGAGGATGTTAAGGCAAATACGGGTCTCGCCCTTGATGGGCACAAAGTCGTTGTTAATACCGTTGGCGTCCATGAGCTCGGCCATGTAGGCGCCCATGTGGCCGCCGAGCAGACCGGTTGCCACAACGTCGTCGCCCAGCTGACCCAGGACGCGAGCCACGTTGAGGCCCTTGCCGCCGGCGGTCTTTTCGGGCGTCACACGGTTGACGTCGTCGATAATGAGCTCATCGAGCTGATAGCGCGTATCGACAGACGGGTTCATCGTAACGGTGAGGATCATTTTTAGCTCCTTATCTCGCAGGCTCCTTGTGCCTCGCGATACGAGTCGACAAAACGGAATTACAGAATCTCAATCGTGAACGAGCGAACGACGGTCTCCTTAGGCTTGGCGACAAGGCAGCCGCGCTTGTGCTCAAGCACGTCATCCTCATCGGAACAGGTCGAAAGGCCGCCCCAGGGCTCAACTGCCACAAAATCGCCCTCGGGCTTACTCCACACAATGAGATACGGGAAACCCTTAAAGCTCAGGCGAACGCCCTTGTCCTCGCCCTTCTTGGAAAGCGTGACCTGACGGCTCTCAAGCACGTCAAAGATGGTCTCCGCAAAATCGAAGAGCTCATGCGACAGGGGCAGCGTCTTTCCCACCATGGGGTTCTTTGAACGATTAGCTACATCAATCAATCCGGTCGAGGGCACGGCGGTGCAAAGCTCCGCAGCCTCGTCTTTCTCGAAGCGCAACTCGTAGTCCGTATAGGCCTCGCCCTCGTCGAGCGGGCACCTAAAGCCGGGGTGTCCACCAATAAAGAACGGCATGTCCTCGGTGCCCTCGTTGGTCACCTCATAGGAAACGCGCACGGCGGCGTCCTCGAGCGTATAACGGGCGACGAGCTTAAACGGGTACGGATAATCGCTCAGCAGCGCGGCGTTATCCTCCGAAGCCAGGCACATCGCCAGCTCGTTCTCGCCTTGGCTCTGCAGCTTCCACTCCTGCTTGCGCGCAAAGCCGTGGCGAGCGAGCTTTACATGATGCCCGGCAAACGTCATGGCGCTACCATCGCGCAAGCCTCCGCAAATCGGGAAGCAAATCGGTGCCTGGCCGGACCACACGGCGGGATCGCCCTGCCACAAATACTCGCGACCTCCAGCCTCAATCGAGGTAAACGAACCACCAGCTGTGGACACCTTAATAGAAATCGAATCGTTGGAGAGAGCGTATTCCATTGCCCATCCTTTCGAACAACTGCTTTTTGCTCGCAAGAACCCGTCTCGGCCCTGACCAAAGGACAAACCCGCACGTTCATCGATGCGTCCGGTATCCCAGCCATGCAACGGGGTACCATACAGACATTGATGCAATTACAGCTGAAAGGCCTTCTTATGCGAACCATCATCCTCTATGCCTCACGCCACCACGGCAATACGAAAAAGCTCGTAGACGCCATCGTCGAGGCGCACCCCGAAATCGATACCCTCGACGTGAAGTCACTCGGGAAAAACGAATACCCCGACCTGCACGAATACCATCTGATCGGCGTCGCCACGGGCATCTATTACTCCGAGATCGACAAGGACATGGCACGCGTGCTCACTAACGTGCTGCAGCCGCAGGACAAGGTGTTTGGCCTTATGACCTACGGTGGCAAAAACAAGTGGTACGGCAAGGATATCGATGGTATCTGCCGCATGAGGCAGGCCATCTTTATGGGTGTCTACGGCTGCCCCGGCTTTGACACGTGGGGGCCGTTCAAGCTCGCTGGCGGTGTCCAAAAGGGACACCCGACCGCTGAGGAAATTAAGGGCGCCGTCGACTTCTTCGACAAGATCGAAGACGAGTATGGCGACATCATCGTCGAAGAGTACGCCAAGCGCGAGAAGCGCCTAGCATACGAGAAGGAGCATCCTGCAGGAGGCCTGGTGGCCGGCATTAAGCGCACGGCAAAGAAGATCGCTAACAAGCTGTAACTGTAAAGGTGCTTTTGAGCGTTTAACCCATACGGCGGGTCCGAGCAGATTCGGGCCCGCCGTCTTTTTCTATCGTTACTCGGTAAAGGCGTTGCCGACGCTCTGGCCGCCAACATACGTCTCGACGAGGGTGAGCTCACGGTCGAACACGACAAAGTCGGCGTCGCGACCCGGCATGATGCTGCCGCACTTATCCTCGATGTGCGCGGAGCGCGCCGGCACCTCGGTTGCCATGCGAATGGCGATATCGGCGCTGGCGATGCCCCAGTCGACGATGTTCTTGACGCCCTGGGCAAGCGTGAGCACCGAGCCGGCAATGCTCTTGCCGTCGGCGAGCCAGCACAGGTTGTCCTTCATGATGACGTCCATGCCGCCACTGGTGTAGCTGCCCTCGGGCATGCCGCCGCAGCCCAGGCAGTCGGTGATGAGCACCGTATGCTGCCAGCCCTTTGCCTGCAGCAGCGCCTTGATGGCGGCAGGGTTCACGTGCTTGCCATCACAGATGATCTCGGCGTAGGTCTCGGGCGTGGACATGGCAGCACCCACGACACCGGGCTCACGGTGATGCAGACCGCGCTGGCCGTTATAGGTATGCGTAAAGCAGCTGGCGCCGGCGTTGATGGCGGCGATGCACTCATCGTAGGTGGCGTCGGAGTGACCGATGCTGGTCACCACACCCTTGGCGTTCAAAGCAGCCGCATAAGCAGGGGCACCGTCGCGCTCGGCCGCCATGGCGCTCTTAACGATGCGGCCGCCCGCAGCCTCCTGCCACTGATCGAAGACCTCCTCGGAGGGGTCGATCAGATAAGCGGGGTTCTGCGCGCCCACGTGCTTCATGGTAAAGAAGGGGCCCTCCAGGTAGATGCCCTGAATGCGAGCACCGCAGAAGTCGGGGCCGCGGCCTTCGTCAGCCTGGGCGATGGCGGCGCAGGCGTCCTTAATCTGCTCGACGCCATCGGTGAACGTCGTGGGCAGCCAGCTGGTGGTACCACGACGGGCGAGCTCGGTCGAGCTGATATCGATGCCCTCGGGATCGTTATCGGTAGTCGAGTGGTTATAGAAGCCATGGATGTGGGTGTCGACCATACCCGGTGCGATCCACGATCCCGTGTAGTCCTTAATCTCGCAAGAGGGCTCGTCGGCCTGCCAGGCGCCAAAGACGCCATCCTCGACCATAAGATAGCCGCCCAGTTGCGGACCTGCCGGCAAGAAGAACTTGTCAGCCTTAATTGCGTACGTGCTCATATGCACTCCTTGCTTCTAAAGCAGTTGACCGTGGTGATACTTATACCCGGTTCAAGTAAAAACAAAAAGCGCCCGCCCGCCGTTATGAGCGGACGGGCGCCCTTACAGGGGGACGCGATTAAGCGGTGAAGGGGTGAATCGTCACGCCCTTAACCACGCGGTTGACCGTGCCGGTGGGGCTCGGCGTATCGGGCGTGTTGCCCACGCGCACGGAGTTGAGCAGGCTGATAGCCTGAGCAAACATCACGAACGGCAGAGCAAGGTAACCCTCGGGGAGTGCCTCATGGCCCTTAAAGGTGAAGGACTCACCCTCGTAGACAGTAGCGCCATCCTGCTGAACGGCAACGGTGTGCTGAGCGATCTTGTCGCCACCGATCTCGTTGAGGATGTCGATGTCGTACTGACGGGTGTAGGCGTCGTTGTTGACGAACACGAACACGAGGGTCTTGTCGTCGACGAAGGACTTGGGTCCATGACGATAGCCCATGGAGGTGTCGTAGGAAGTAGCGACCAGACCGTGAGCGAGCTCGAGGATCTTGAGCTGGCTCTCCTGGGCAAGGCCACCGAAGGAGCCAGAGCCCAAGTAGGTCACGCGGTTGAAGTCGCCAGCCAGGTAATCGGCGATCTCAGGCTCACGAGCGATGACCTCCTTGCCCATCTTGGCGATGGTCTCGACCCACTCGGCCTTCTGCTCGTCAGAGGCAGTGTCGAAAATAAGAGTGGAGAGCAGGGTCATGCAGGAATAAGAACCGGTCATGGCGAAGCCCTTGTCGTCGGCGCGCGGAATGAGCAGCGTCAGCGCGTTGGGATCATCGGCAGACTCAACGGCGAGCTTGCCCTCGGGAGCGCAGGTGATGTTGAGGAACTTGACGTTGTGGACGAGCTCCTTGGCAACGGCAACGGCGGCAAGGCTCTCGGGGCTGTTGCCAGAGCGGGCAAAGGAAACCACGAGCGTGGGATCCTCGGCGCGCAGGAAATCGCGCGGAGCGCTCACGATGTCGGTCGTGGCGATGGGCTTAAAGTCGTAGAGATCAGTGTTGCCAGCGTGACGCAGGTACGGGGCGCAGGTATCGCCAACGTAGTCGGACGTACCGGCACCGGTGAAGACAACGGACAGACGGCCCTCGCCCATAGCACGAGCCTCGGCCAGGAAGGTCTCGATGGCCTCCTTGTTCTCGCGATAGATGTTGAGCGTATCACGCCAAAGCTCGGGCTGCTGAGCAATCTCGGCCGTGGTGATCTGGGCGCCGAGCTCGGTGAGCTCCTCGACACTCTTCTCGAACATTTCTAATACCTCTCTCTAGAAGTAATCCTCTGACGTGCAATTATACACTTCGGTTGGTTATCTGGTAGTAACCAGTTAAATGCAAAGAATCACCATATGGAAACGATGCGGACACTAGTTGCTACGCTGGTGGTAAACCTTGTATTTAAACTGATCGGCACGAGCAACCGAGAGTGTATACTCCACAACCTCGTTTGACTCGTTATACGTAGTCCTGACCAAATCGAGCACAGGCGAGCCCTCGACAATTCCCAAAAGGTGGGCGTCGGTGGGACGGGCTATGCTCGCATAGAACTCCTCTTCAGCCACGCGTATCTTTTGCTGAAAGTCTTGCTCAATCACATCGTAAAGCGGCTTACGCTCCAGCAGCGGTCGCTTTAGGGACAGAAATTGACGAACCGGTAGATAGCTGCGTTCGACCATCATGGGCATGTTGTCGGCAGAACGAAGGCGCTTAAGCTTAAAAATGCGATCACCGATACGCAATCCCATATGCTCGGCCAGATTCTTATCGGCCTCCATCTCGCAAAACTCGAGAATCGTGGTCTCGGGTTCTCGACCCATCGCGCGCATCTGCTCGGTAAAGCTGTAGGACTGCATAAGATTGGTTGCTTTTGCCGAACGGTCGGTCACAAAGGTACCGCGACCGTGCTGCCGAACCACCAGTCCTAAACGCTCCAGTTCCTGCAGAGCCAAGCGTACCGTAGTGCGCGAGAGACCATAGCGCTCCGAAAGTTCGCGCTCGGAAGGAATCATGTCACCGGCGCGATATTCATGGTCAATCTTTTCGGTCAGAATATCGACCAGCTGATCGTACAGCGGCTGCTTACGCGCTCCGATCGCCATCCTATCCTCCCTTTTGCTCGAATTCGGCTAACTACCTAGGGTGTTAAGCATTATCGGTCTGCAACACCCGACTCATCAAGAAAACAAAAGCCGCGCGCTCTTTCGAGCACGCGGCTTTTAACATACACATGGCTTAAGGGGTCGGGGTGTGAGCCGCGCAGGGACACACCCCTCAAGCTAGAGCCTTACCAGATGCTCGGCCAGAGACCAAGCGGGCCAGCGCCCAGGATGCCCAGGACGAAGAGCAGCAGAATGCCCTTGGTCGGGGTCCAGCTGTGCTTAGCGAACATGTAGTAAAGCAGCAGCGTAAGCATAAGCGGGACGAGCTTCGGGACGATGGTGTTGAGGGTGTCGGCAACAGAGAAGTTGACCGGATCCTCGGTGACGGTGCCGTAGGTAACGGACTCCATGCCGTTGCCCAGATCGGTGACGCCGCACTCGACAGCGTTGCCGTCGGCATCGGAAGCGGTGAGGGCGTTGCCGTCCTCATCGGTCATGGCGATGGTACCGGCCTCAGCGGTCTCGGTATCGATGCCCTCCATACCGGTGAAGTTCTCGGCCTCCTTCTCGGAGACGATCACGGTAGTAGCGGAGAGGCCACGGGTGGTGCCGTTGGGGATCTGGAGGTTGATCTGGGTGCCACCCATGGTGACGACCAGGCAACCGACGACGAAGACGCCCATAATGGAAGCGGCACGCGTGAAGGCCTGCATGTTGGCAGTCAGAGCGTCAATAGCGCTGGTGCCAAGCTTGTAGGACCAGTTCATGAGCCAGAAGCGCAGAGCGAACTGGACGACGTTGAAGATCACCAGGAAGATGATCGGCGCAGCGGCATTGCCGTTGATGGCCATGTTGGAGGTGATGCCGGCCGTGATAGGCACGAGCGTCAGCCAGAACAGGGCGTCACCGATACCACCGAGCGGGCCCATTGCGGCGACGCGGACGGCGCGAATCGTGGGGATGTCAACCTTGTTCTGCTCGAGCGAAAGCACGATACCCATAACAAAGGTGACGAGGAACGGGTGAGTGTTGAAGAACTCCAGGTTGTGGCTCATGGAAGCCGCGAGGTCGTTCTTGTTGGTGTGGATCTTCTCCAGACCGGGGATGATGGAGTAAAGCCAGCCAGCGGCCTGCATGCGCTCGTAGTTGAACGATGCCTGCAGGAAGCAGGAGCGCCAAGCCATCTTGTTGAGGGTCTTCTGGTCGAGCTGCGGAGCAGGAGTGAGATCCTCGTAGTGCTCCGGGATCACATACTCATTAGATGCCATCTTCGAAGTCACCTCCGTCAGAAACAGCTGCACCCTTCAGCTCGGTCTGCTGCTGGAAGTCCCAGAAAGCGATGCCGAAGCCGATGAGAGCGAGGATGAGCAGGGCAGGGGTTGCCAGCGAATCGTTGGCAACGGTGATGAGCGCGAGGCCAAAGCCCATGAGGAAGAAGCCCCACATATCGCGGTTCATCATAACCTTGAGCAGGACGGCGAAGCCGACGAAGCGCATCATGCCGCCTGCAGCGGAGAGACCGGTCTGCAGCCAAGTCGGGATGGCGGAAGCGATGGTCTGACCGATGGTAGCGCCAGCGATAAAGAACAGGGTGACGACGACAGCGAAGATCAGGCCGAGCAGAGCCATGGCGAAGTAGTTCAGACGCTCGATACCCTTGGTGTCAGCGTTGTGGGCCATGTTGTCCGCGGAGGACATGAGCGGCGACATAAGCGTGAAGACCAGGGTAACGCCGAGCTGACCAAGCAGAGCGAACGGAATGGCAAGGCCGACTGCCGCGTTGGGCTCGAGGCCCGTAGCGATAGCGAGAATGGCTGCCATGATGCCGCCGATGACGGCGTTAGGCGGCTGAGCGCCTCCGATCGGCATGTTGCCGATCGTCATGAGCTGATAGGTACCACCCACGAGAAGACCGGTGTTGAGGTCGCCAAGGATAAGACCGATGACGGCGCCGGTGACGATGGGCTGATAGAGAGACTCGAGGAAGTTGAACTGGTCGATTGCCGCGACGAACGTGACGATGAAGACCAGAGCGACCTGGATGATCGAGTATTCCATCTTGCTCCTCCTTTCAAAATGTATGTACGCACTTTGGATTTCACGTACAGAGTGTCAGGGTTTCACTCCTGACAACGTGGATCACGAAGACTACGAGAAGAGCTTGCTCGTGTCCTCAACAGGCGTGCTCGGAACGCGCCTGATCTCCAACTCCACCCCCAATTCCTGCAGCTCTTTAAACGCAGCGACATCCTCGTCGTTAACTGCGACGGAGGTGGCGACTTGGCGCTTTCCTTCCGACATGTGCATGTTGCCGATGTTTACCTTCTTTATAGGCACACCGCCCTTGACGAGCGTAAGCACGTCTTCCGGTGTTTCGGCCACGATGAAGATCTTCTGGCGCGGGCTCGCCTTGCCGATGACGTCGATGGTCTTCTGCAGGGAGAAGAAACGCGTAGCGACGCCGGCGGGAGCGGCCATCTTCATGAGGTTCTGGCGCATGGTGTTGGTCGACACATCGTCGTTGGCGACGAGGATAAGGTTGGAGCCCAGGGTGGAGTTCCACTGGGTAGCGACCTGACCATGAACCAGTCGGTTATCGATGCGGGTAAGAAGAATGTTGGGTTCTGCCATGTTGATCAGCTTCCTTTCGTTATTTGCTGACGACAGTTACTTGATCTCCTGAATCGCGTAACGCGAAACATCTACAACGGCGCCGGATCGGACTTTGATCTGGACCTTCTCGCCTTCGATGCCTTTGACGGTTCCGTAGATACCGCCGGCGAAAAGAACCTCCTGACCCGGCTTGAGCTCCGTGTGCAGCTCCTTGAAGTACTTCTGCTTCTTCTTCATGTTGATTTGCGACCAGATGGTGTAAATCAAGCCCATGATGACAAGCAGGCCTAAAAGGGCGACCGAGGAGCTCAGGACGCTGGCTCCGAAATCGGCCATTAGATGCCGTCCTCGTCGCCGAAGACGTCCTCCTCGTCGGAGCCGACAACGGATGCGACCGTCTGGGCGGTGATGCCCGTCTGGCCAACGGTCACGGCCTGCTCGCCAAGCTCGGCGAGCGTGGCGTTACCGCGGAGGAACAGAAGCTCAATAACCATGGGAAGGTTGGTGCCGGTCAGGACCTCGACATTGTCGACATCCTGGGCGATCATCATCGACTGGTTGAACGGGGTACCACCAAGCAGGTCGGTAAAGACGAGCACGCCATCGCACTCCTCGCGCATGGCGGTAATAGCGGCGCGGAGATCCTCACCGTAGGAAGCAGCCTGGTCGCCCTCGAAAGGAACAACGGTAAAAGCGGGCTGGTCACCAGCGACCATAGCGATAGCGCTTGCAAGGCCGGGTGCGAACTGTCCATGACCGGTAAGAATAAAGCCAACCATTCAAATTTCCCTTCCGAAGGTGTGTACGATCTGAGTCCGATGATGTTCGGAAGCCAACGGGCAATCGCCCTTAAAGCTTCTTGGAAAGCGTTCTTTGAGAACCAGTGGTCTCTCAACTGGTAGTAACCACGTGACGTGTTGTTGTCACTATATCACCACAGAAGAGGTTGCTTTCGTTGATTCATACAGTAAAACGTTTTTGCACCGTTCACGGCGAAAAATCGACCGTTTACCGCTCGTTAACACTTCTACCTGCGGTTTTGAAACCGTTTCGAAATGATTTGACGAAAGATCGGAACTTTTTTCGTGTCTAAACAACGCAGGGTGGCTAAAAATGGCGTGTAGAAAAAATGCAGGTCATTGTGAAGATTTGTGAATTGGTCTTTTTGACTTAATACCAGTTAGAACCAGTTTCGATATTATCGGTGAACGGTAGTTTTCGACCGTTCACCGGTTATTTGCAATCGTTTACGGCCGTTTTCCCGGATGAATTGAGGATACCCGATGAAGCACTTGCACGGGCGCAAGTCCTATCCTAGTGGTTTCGGTAACAAAATGCCCGCTAGAACGTTGTCGTTCTAGCGGGCTTAATCAGGTAGATCGGTTAGCGCGCAGTAGTGCAGACAGATCTTACGCAAACAGGCCGTAGATGCTGATGTTGGCCTTGGCATAGAGGCCGTTAGCATACTCGGTCCACTTGGAGCTAGCGCTTGAGGCCTGCGAGGAATACTGCTGGTAGGCGGTGTAATAGGCGGTCATGGCCTGCTTGTAGGTGGCGCTATCGGCCGTAAAGGCATCATCGGCAAAGGCCTTGGCATAGGTGCTGTCGGCATCCTTCCAAGTGCCCTTTGAGCTATCCCACTCATCGCCGGCAAGGTTGATGATGTAGTCGGCGTAGTCCTTGCTCGCGGTCTCCTCGTTGCCGTCAGCAGGCTCGGTCGGGGCGGTCGGCATGCTTGCGGAGCTATCGCCCACCTTCTTCTTGTAGAGCTTCTGCAGCGTCGCGGACTGGCGGACGATCTGCTTGGCCTGGTCCTTGGACACGCCATACTGCTTGGCCATGGTGTCGTAGTCAGAAGTGCCGATAGAATCCTCGGCGTACTTCTTCATCTCCTTAGAAGAGACGGTAATGCCCTCGTCCTCGGCAGCATCGAGCAGAATCTTGTTGCGCACGTAGGACAGGATGACATCGGCAGAAGGAGCGGTGTAGTTACCATCGCCATCCTTGACGGTATCCAAGCTGTACTGGCTCTCGATGGCCTCGCGCGCGGTGATGTCGCTCTTCTTGCCGTTGTAGCTATAGCTTGCCACGGTCGAATCGAGCTGGTCCTCGGTCAGGGTCGACGAACCGACACCCTTGCCGCCAAAGCCGCCATTGCCAATAAAGAAGCCGACCACAGCAGCGAGCACGACTGCGACCACAAAGGCGGCAATCATCATCTTCTTGTGCTTGGATGCATGGTCGTCCTCATCGGAGTCGTCGTCCTCGTCCTGTTCCTCGGGCATGAGGTTCTCGTCGGTGGCGTCCGCGGCGATCTTTGCCTCCAGGCGAGCGTCCTCCTCCTCGGCGGTCGTGCCGGCAGCAATGTGCTCGGCAGACGTGCCGGCAACCAGATCGATCTTCTCCTCCTCATCACCGTCGGGGCCTTCGCCGCGCTCGATGATCTGGATGCCGTCGATCTCGTCCTTCTCGTCCTTCTTTTGAATCAGACCCATATCAGTTACTCCTTGTTAGGAAACATAGTCTTCAATAGAATACGCCCGACGAGGCGCCGGGCGTATTGATTCTTAGGTTATACGCAAACACTTAAGTACTATTTAGGCGTTTGCAGCCTGCATGCCTTAAGCTAGGTGCGCGATAACGGCATCGGCAAAGGCCTGCGTGCCCACAGTGCCCTCAACGGAGCCGGTCTGGGCACGACGCACGTCACCGGTAACCTGTTCGCCCTCGTCGAGCGTGGCAGAGACGGCGGCGCGAATGCGGTTGGCCGCGTCGTTCTCACCCAGGTGATCGAGCATCATCGCAGCAGAGAGAATCTCGGCCGTGGGGTTGGCGATATCCTGCCCCGCGATATCAGGCGCAGAGCCGTGCGTCGCCTCAAAGATGGCGCAGTCGGCACCGATGTTGGAGCCGGGGGCCATCCCTAAGCCGCCCACCAGGCCGGCGCACAGGTCGCTCACGATGTCGCCGTACAGGTTGGGCAGCACCAGGACATCGAAGTCGTTGGGGTTTTGGACCAGGCCCATGCAGGTAGCGTCGACGATCTTGTCGTTGAACTCGATATCGGGATAGTTGGCGGCCACCTCGCGCGCAACGCGCAGGAACAGGCCGTCGGTCGCCTTCATGATGTTGGCCTTGTGCACGGCCGTCACCTTTTTGCGGCCGCAGCGGCGGGCATACTCAAAGGCATACTCCACAATACGGCGGCTCTTGGCGATAGAGATGGGCTTGATCGAGATCGCGGAATCGGCGGCGAAGGTCTTTTGGCCCGAACGCTCGACGAGCTGCGAGAGCTCCTCGACCTCGGCAGCGCCCTCATCGAACTCGATGCCGGCGTAGAGGTCCTCGGTGTTCTCGCGCACGATGACCAGGTCGACGTCGCGGAAACGCGAGCCGTCGCCCGGCTGCGACAGGCAAGGGCGCACGCAGGCGTACAGGTCGAAATGCTTGCGCAGGGCAACGTTGACGCTGCGGAAACCCGTGCCGACCGGCGTAGTAATGGGACCCTTGATGGCAACCTTGGTCTCGGCGACCGCATTGAGCACGTGCTGGGGCAGCGGCGTGCCAAACTCGTCCATGACGCCGGCACCGGCTTCCTGGACATTCCAATTGATCTGGACACCGGCGGCCTCGACCACGCGGCGCATGGCCTGCGTAATCTCGGGACCGATACCGTCACCGGGAATCAGGACTACATCGTGCGCCATAATCTGTTACTCCTCGTCTTCGGCGGCCTCAGATTTTTTAACGCTAGCACGCTTCTTCTTTTTGGAGAGATCCAGGCCAAAACGTTTAACAAGCATTTCGCAAATCTCGCTCGAACGGGCCTTGAGATAGCTGCCCTTACCGTTCTCGGCATCGAACTTAAGGCGCAGCGCAAGCTTCTCGGCAACCTCGGCGTCGATCTCGCCCTGGCAAAACTCGTACAGGCAACCGAGCATGTCGCGATACTCAAGGTCGCCGTGGTAGCACTGGATGGCCTCGTCCAGGATGGGCCAAGCCTCGCGCGAACGCTCGACACTCGTGGCACCCCACACGCACAGCAGGCGGAAGGCGGCATAGCGCAGCGTGGAGGAAATCTCGTCGAACAGCGCGGTCTCGGCGCCCTCAAAGGCATCGCCCAGCTGCTCGGGGCAGGTGGTGGCGAGCGCCGTCAGGGCATCGAGGGCCTCCCAGCGGGTCTGCGCCTCGGGGCGGTCGAGCGCCTCGATCAGCGCGGGCACGCAGGACACGACGCGCTGCGGATCGCGCTCGGCAAGCAGATGCAGCACGCGGGCGGCAAACTGGCGGATGCGGCGCGTGGGGCAGCCGAGCTCCTGGACCAGACGGTCGACGGCGTTCTCGTTCTCCTCTGCCAGCTGGAGCTGTGCCAGCTCCTCGTCGGTGAGCTGTTCGTCTTTATTTTCTGCCATAGTTACCTCTTCTTACTATTTCTTAGCGTGCTTGCCAGCACCCTTGCTCTCATCGGTGACCGAGATGAGCTGTCGGTCGGCCGCGCCATTGCGACGTGCGCGGCGGCGCTCCTCGGCGTCGCCCGCGTCGGCGGCGGCGCGATGAGCCTTGTTGACGTTAAAGACCTCGTCGTGCTTGCGCCACGGACCGACGGACTCGCCAAAGCTCATCTTAAGGCCTGCGATAAAGCCGCCGAGCCAGCCGATCGGCGCAAACTGCACCAGCGGGAACAGCGAGAACACCCAGGTCAGCAGGACGACTGCCGCCGCACCCGCAAAGTTGGCAATCCAGTAGTCGCGCTTGGTGATCACGCGCTTTTCGCAGGCCCACTGGCCGCACAAAAAGCCAATGTAGATTGCAAAGATAAAGAGCACCAGCGCAAGCACCACGAACGTCCAGCTCATAGGCGCTACTCCCCGTGATGGTGGCCGCAGCAGCACTCGTGGCCGTCGTCATGGCCGTGGCCACCGCAGCACTCGTGGTCCTCGCCATGGTGATGGCCACAACCGCACTCATGGTCCTCGCCGCGCTCGCCGCAACCGCAACCTTCCTCGTGAGCGCCATGCTCCTCGGGACGATACTGCGACCAGTCCAGACCGGCGGCGATGGCATCGGCCTCCTCCTTATAGAGGACCGTGATGGCCTGGGTG
Source organism: uncultured Collinsella sp. (assembly GCA_905199605.1). GTDB lineage: Bacteria > Actinomycetota > Coriobacteriia > Coriobacteriales > Coriobacteriaceae > Collinsella. The sequence goes on along the minus strand of CAJKHC010000003.1, from coordinate 84,069 downwards.
CCCAGCTTGGCGCCACCGATAGCGTCGAGCATGTCGTAGAGCGTAAAGGCCACGTCGGCGCCGGGCAGCGCGAGCTCGCGGTCATCGGCGTAGGCGAGCGCCAGACGCAGGTCCTTAATGAAGTGCTCGACCATAAAGCCGGGCTTGTAGTCGCCATCGAGCGCCTTGGGCGCCAGGCTCTCCATGGCGCCGGACTTGCCGGTGCCGCCCAGGATCATCTGACGGGTCTTCTCCAGATCAAGGCCGCTCAGCTCGGCAAACGCCAGCGCATCGGCCATGCCGACCATGCAGGCGCCCAGCGACACCTGGTTGGCGAGCTTGGCAGCCTGGCCCTTGCCAGCGCCGTCGAAGCAGCAGATGTTGGCCGCGAAGGTGGCAAGGATGTCGCGGACTGGGGCGATATCGTTCTCGGTGGCGCCCACGATAGCCGTGAGCGTGCCGGCGATAGCACCAGACTCGCCGCCGGTGACGGGGCAGTCAAACGCCATGTGGCCGGAAACCTGGGCGGCCTCGGCAATGTCGCGCGCCAGCTCGGGGGAGCTCGTGGTGAGGTCGATCAAGACCGCGCCCGGCTTGGTGCACGCGAGCAGGCCGTCGCCCGCCAGGTAGAGCTCCTCGACCTCGGAGGGATAGCCCACCATGGTAAAGACGACATCGGCGTTAGCCACGGCATCGGCCGGGGTATCGGCCCAAACGGCACCGCGCTCGATAAGCGCGACGGCCTTGGACTTGGTACGGTTGTTGACCGTGACGGGATAGCCGGCATCCAGGATGTGGCCGGCGATGGGGGCACCCATGATTCCGGTGCCGATGAATGCGACAGAGAGCTTGTTTGCCATGAAGCCTTTCCTTTTGGGTTGGGTGTTATTACCAGGTTGAATACTCGGTGCCAGCGTTTGGGCTGTGAGTTGGGATCGATTACGGCCGCGTTACTTGCCTACTGACCGCGCACGCGGCGGGCGATGCGGTCGGAAAGCGACGCCTTGTCGGCGCGGTTCTTGCCCCAAAACGCGCAAGCCACCATGCCGGGGCCCACGTGCGAGCCAATGGTGGGGCCCACAGAGCTGCGGATGATGGTCACGTCGGCGCAGCCTTCCTCCTTGCGGATGGCGGCCTCGAGCCAGTCGCCGTCCTTTTCGGCATCGGCCGTCATAATGGCGATGGGCATGGTGCGATCGGGCACATAGTTCTCGCGGAACGACTTGAGAATGGACTTGAGCGCCTTCTTGCGACCGCGGTTGACGCCGATCAGCGACAGCGAGCCGGCCAGGTCGTAGGACAGCTCGGGTTTGACGTCGAGCTTTGCCGTGAGCTGTGCCGCCGCGGGCGGAATGCGGCCGCCGGCAGCCAGCGCGTCAAAGCTCTCGAGCGTAAAGTAACCGTGGACATAGGTCTTGGCCTCGTTTGCCCAGTCGACCAGCTGCTTGGCGGTCAGTCCCGCCGAACGCTGGCGCACGGCCTCAAGCGCCAAGAGCTCGCCGGTCGCACAGGGCAGAGCGTTGTCGACCACGTACAGCTCAAAGTTGGGATACTCGGCGCGCACGGCGTCCGCCGCCTGGCACGCGGAGTTGTAGCTCGACGACAGCGCCGAGGTAAAGCACAGGTAGACCGTGGGCGTACCCTCTTTGGCGCACTCGGTAAAGAACTCGATATAGCGACCGAGCGACACAGCCGAGGTGGACACGCGGGCACCAGCGCGCATGCGGTCGTAGAACTCCTTGGGTGTGATGCTCGACCAGATGTCATCCGTGCGCTCCTCGCCATCGATAATGAAGGGGAAACCCAGGATATCGACATCGAGGTTCGCGGCGACCTCGGGGCTAAAGTCGCAGCAGGTATCGACGACGATGCGGCAACGGTCCGAATGACCGGCGGATGCGGCCTTGTCCATCAAAGCGACTCCTTACGTAAAAAGGCGGCCACCCGCATGGGATGGCCGCCAACCGTTAACTCATGCAAGTTAACGTATTTTACTCGTCAAGTGTTTCGATGCGGGGCTTGATGATGCCATATCCACCATTCTTACGGTGATACACCACATTGATGAGACCGGTCGTCGCGTTCTCGAACACGTAGAAGTCGTGGCCCAGCAGATCGGTCTGCACCAGCGCCTGCTCCTCAGTCATCGGGGTGACGTCGATAACCTTCTCGCGGACGAGCAGGTCGTCCTCCTCCTCGGGCAGCAGCAGGTCGGCCAGATCCTCGACGCGCTCGACCGGCGCGACATCCGCGGCGCTGGCACCGCCCTGGCGGTTGTCCACGACCTTGGTCTTGAACTTACGCAGCTGGCGGGTGACCTTATCGGCGGAGAGGTCGATGGCGGCGTACATATCTGCACCGTGCTCGGCAACGCGAATCACCGAACCGCGGGCACGAACCGTAACCTCGACGATTGCCGGGTTGGGGTTCGAGGGGTTCTTCTCATAGCGAAGTACAACGTCGACCGTCATGGGCTCGATATCGAAAACCTTGAGCGCCTCGCCGATCTTCTCATCCACATGCGCACGCAGAGCATCGGTTACCGTCGTCTTGCGTCCAGAAACCTTGATATCCATACGTGGCTCCAATCTGCCTCGGGGACTTACTGTACTGGCTATGTACCCATTGCCGTGCATTTAATCACGCGGATTCCCAAAGACCCGAATAACGATTGCTTGATACCGCATACCGAAGTCTCGCACTTTTCTGTGGCAAAGTGCGCTATAGGAGGGAGCCGGCAGCTTTGTATTTGGTCCCGAAAATTGGCTTTGACCTGCTGGTTTTATAGGGATGAAAAAGCCGGGCTCCCCTATTGGGGAAGCCCGGCAGTGCGTGTTGAAACCGTGAAGAGGCGTCCTTTCCAACGTATAGGAGACACCACCCCTAGCAATAACTAGCTATTAAGTTTGTTAATGTCGTCGTCGGTGATGGTGTCTTCCTGACTGGACGATTTGTCCTCGGAGGATGCGGTCTCATTGTTGGAATCGGAGGACTCGCTGCCGGAGGACATGGTCTCACTGGACTCAGAGTCGCCCGGCTGCACGTTAGCGCCCGAAACCGTCTTAGTGGTGAGGTCGTAGGGAATCTGGCCGTACCAGACGCAGTGAACCGCCTCGAGCGTGCCGTCGACCGTGATGTCGTCGAGAGCATCACTCACGGCACGGCACAGTTCGTCATTGGACGAGAGGCCCGCAACACCAAGCGTCGAGGGCGCCTCGAGTGCACCGACATAGGAGACCTCGCTCATCAGGCGTGCAAGATAGCCGCCGGCTGTGGAGTCGCAGATCACATAGTCGACCTCGCCGGACTCGAGCGCCTCAAAGCACTCGTTGATGTTGGAGTAGGTCTTTTGGTTGGCGGTGATGCTCTGCTTAGCAAGCGCCTCCTGCGAGGCCGAGGACATCTGGACACCCAGAGTAGACGCGTTAAGGGTATCGGTGGAAACGCTTAGCGACCCACCATCGCTGGTTCTACCGAACACGGAAGCGGCATCGTACAGGCAGGTGCCGAGCGAGCTAACGTCCCCGTCCGTGGAGTTGATCTCGCCGATAAAGATATCAGCCTTTTTGTCGCCGAGCGCGGAACCTGCCGAGGACGCATCGACAAAGGCGACCTTAAGGCCCATGCGGCTTGCGAGGGCGCGGGCGGCGTCGACCGCATATCCCGTGAGCTCGCCGTCGGCGCCCTGCATGGCCTGCGGCGCATCGGAAGTATCGAGGGCAACCGTCAGGGTTCCGGGAGTGACCAGGGCATCGTCCGACACCGCCGGCGTGACGGTCTCGTACTCGATCTGGTCGATCGTGGGAGTCGTGAACGTAGACAGAGGGTTGAACGCGCATCCGCTCAGGCCCAAAACGGCAATGACCGCTGCGGTCCCAGCACCTAACCGAGCCGCGTGCATCAAGCTGCCCCTCACCATGTCCACTACCCTGCCTTCTGTGTCGTATACAATCCGTGCGTTGCGCGGAATATCAGGTTGTTCCCACCAGCTGACCTGGTATTTGACCCCACACTTGCGCACCGGGGTGTTTGCTCGGGAGGCCGCAGCCACCTTCACGACTGACCCGCTCGCCCGCGAGGCGGTATTGCCCCAAAGAAAGTAGAACGGACGGTGCGGCTTACATCTAGGACGCGCCATGATCGCGCCGCGCGCACGCGGTCGCTTACGTGGATCCCTTTGACCGCGTCTGTCTTGGACTAGGACGGGCATTTCGTCCGTCCGCAACCACAGCCTGGCAGGAACGTAGCGCATTATAGCTAAGTTCAAGCTAAAGTTTAAGGTTAGGGACGCTATCCGCATCTCGAGTACAGATTTCGCAGGTCGGGACGGACCATTCGTGCCTCCATGAAGCCCGGGGCTCCCCTACGGGGAGCTCCGGGGCGCCCTTCTTAGGGTGCCCCGGCCAAAATACGGCAAATATGAGTACTGTCACCAATTTAGTAACAGGCACTTTTGGCCTCTCGGACAGATTTTGCGCTCAGTGTCGCCAACCTGATGCTTAGTTATTCTACATTTGTTTATTATCTTCTTACTTTACGCCGCCTCCGAGTCCTAAATTCCTTGATTTTGCTGTTACTGATTTAGTGACAGTACTCATATTTGCCATATTTTGGCCAGGGTATATGATTAACCCTCTATTTTCGACGCGAATTAGACCGGCTTAAGCCCAAAACACGCCCGCAGCGTGTTAAGCAACGCCTCTTGCTTCTTCCTGCGGGCATCGACACGATTCCGGTACCGCTTTCGCATACGCTGGTGCATGCGCCATGCGAGCGCTTCCACCGCTTCCATGTCACAGAGCATTTCGTTGTTGACCGTCGCGACCTCGATTCCCATAGTAATCAAGCCCGTGTTGCGTTTTTCATCATGGATACGTCCCCTCCGGGAGGAATGGCCCAGCTCACCGTTGTATTCCAGGTCAAACCGGGCTGCCTCTTGATACGCATCGCAAACTGCATGAGGCATCCCCGAGATTGCCTGCGCACGGTCATCGAACTCGATCTTGTAGTCGGTCTTAAAAGGCCCGCAGGCAAACCCGCCATAGGAAAACGGAAGCGAAAACAGGGCGAGCATGATGCACTCCATGGGTGAGCGCAGGTTTTCCGAAAGATAGGGACACAGACGCTGCAGCTGTTTGGCCGCGGTCCCCTTGCATACCGCGAGATAATCTGCCAGACGATCGGGCATCAGCACCGGCTCAACCTCAAAGTAGCCCACGTCTGCTGGCTGGTCCTTGTCCTTTGCAAGTTTATTCGTAACAGGCGAGGTGTAGGGAGGCAGATACTTCCCGCGGTCACTCAGCGAAATCTTAGAGCACAGCTCCTGGGCCAGGGCAAATGCCTGGATACAGCCGACCTCGCGGGCGACGGCAACACAAAGGGCCTCGGGAGATAGACTGTACACCCCCGGTTCCACCTCTAGAATCGAGCCGGCGGGCAACCCGGAGCATACGGACCAGCCCACGCCAGGCATGCGGCGGCGCTGCGCCGCAGATCCCACCAGCAAGCAAAGATCTTCTTGCACCTCGCCGCTTGCGGCCCCAATCCGCACCAAGTCGGGAAGATAGATGTCCTCGGTCGAGGGCGACGATGTGCACAGCACACGGCGCTCTTCATCGGGATCGAGGTCCCTCCAGCTGATGTAACCCATTTGTCGGCGCTCGGCGCGCATCATGCGTAGCGCCGAGGCGCCTGTTAGGATTACGGAAGCCGCTAGCTGTTCGTCTGTCGGCTCGTTGCACCGCTCAATCTTTACAGCCACAAAACCACCCCTACCAAACGCGTGCGATAGCGAGGCCATCGACCGCTGCGGCGCCGGCGCGCTTGAGTTCCGCCGAAGCCGCTGCCATCGTCGCGCCCGTGGTGATAACGTCATCGATAAGCAGCAAGCGGCGGCCGTGCACGTCCTCAACCGTCTCGTACATGCCTTGGGCACGCTCGCGACGCTCCTCACGACCGAGTTCGCGCTGGTCGCCATGCCCGTACTTGACGAGGGCATCGAGCAGAGGAACACCCGACAGCTCGCAAAATGGGCGCGCAATGGCCTCCATATGATCAAAACCGCGCCGCCGAAACGCTGCCGCCGTCGCAGGCACAAACACCACCGCATCCGCACCGGACAGCACACCTCCTAAGCGATCGGGCGCTACGACCTGGGCATGCAGGGCGGTGTCGTAGAGCAGCTCCGCCAGATACGGCGCCAGGCGTCGCTCGCCCGCGTCCTTGTACGCTTTAATGATGCGCGGCAGCGGATGCGCATAGACGGAGCACGCCAGGCAGCGGTCGAGCGCCTCCGCCATTGCCGAGGACGTGCCCTCGACCGAACACTCAGTGCACAGCAAATCCCCAAACGGGGCACCGCATCGGGTGCAGCTATGACGTGGGTCGATGAGCGTGAGCGCGGCCAGGCAGTCTTGGCAAATAAGCGCACCGGCGCGCTCGCAGCCGGCGCATCGTGTTGGCGACAATGCCTCGAGTGCCTCGCGTGCCGCCCGCTCGGCAAACGGCAGCAATTCGTCCGCAAACGGTAGGGCGCCGGCACCCTGCAGACGGCTCAATTTGTTCAGATGGCTCTTCAAGACACAGCCCTCCCTACGTTCGGTCGCAGGGAGGGTTGTTGATTCAGCGCTATGGTACCCCGACGCGATTGGGGTAAGGCGGGTTAAATCCGCTCGCGGGCGTTATTCGCCGGCGGGCGGTTGTGGTGCAGACGAAGACGGGGTCGAGCCCTCGCCACCATCCTGGCGCGGCTTGCGGGAACGGCGACGACGACGGCGCTTTTGACCCTGGTCGGCCGAGCCCTCGCCACCGCGATCCTCGCGCGGCTCGCGCTCGTCGCGAGCGGCGCCACGCGAAGCCTTGGCAGCCGCTCCCCCGCCATCTCCGGGACGACGGCGCGTGACCTTGACCTCACCATCCGAGACCTGATCGGCAACGGAGGGCACTGAGGGCTTCTGTTGCGTGCCCGAGGAATGGCGACGGCGCGGACGCGGCGCGCGCTCATCCTCGCCACGTGACTTGCCGCCCTTGTCGGCAGGCGCATCGGAGGCCGAGGGACCCTTGGAAGCGGCACCGGTCTCGCGAGCAGCTGCGGCGCGGAAGGCGCCCTCGCGCTCCTCGCTCGACAGATGACGGCGGCGACGACGCGTGGGGTTCATGCCACCGCCGCGATTCTGCTGCTGGGGCTGCTGAACCTCGCGCTCGCGAGAGGCGTTCTTGCCCGCGGCTGCAGCCTCGGTAGCATCGCCCGAGCCCGCGCGCTTGCGACGACGACGGGCACCGGCGGCCTCCTCGGCCTCGGGTGCCTCGGCCTTACCACGGCCCTTTCCGCGGCCACGGCCCTCGCCCTGGCCCTGACCGGCGCGAGCATCGGATTCAGCATCGCGACGACGGCGCTTGGGCATCGAAGTGCCGGCCAGACGGTCGGCGCTCGACAGGCCATCGCCCACGTCGACGCCGTTCTCGCGATCGAGCTCCATGAGCGCCAGGCGCATCTCGGGCGACTCAATACGCTCGAGCACATCGCGCGTCACGCAGTCGGGGCGGCAGTTGCAGCCCTGCTCGGCAGCCTTCTTCTTGCAGCCCTCCGAGCACGTCATATCGGCCAGGTTGACCTTAAAGACTTTGCCGTTCTCCAGGCGTAGCACCAGCTGCTCACGCGGCGTGTCATATTCCTGGATACGCGCCTTGCCGAGCGGCGTATCGATGAGCGTCTTCTTTTTGGGCGCACGGCTCTTAAAGTCCTTGTAGGCCTCGAACTCATAGCGCAGGCAGCACATCAGGCGGCCGCAAACGCCGCTGATCTTGGACGAGTTGAGCGGTAGGTCCTGCTCTTTTGCCATGCGAATCGAGACGGGCTCAAACTGTCCGCCAAAGCGCGTGCAGCAGAGCTCCTGGCCGCACTGAGCATAGCCGCCCACCAGGCGGGTCTCATCACGCACGCCGATCTGGCGCATGTCGACGCGAATGTGCAGCGTCGAGGACAGGTCCTTGACGAGCTGGCGAAAATCGACGCGCTCCTCGGCCGCAAAGTAGAACACGGCCTTCTCGCCGCCAAACAGGTACTCGACGCCGACCGGCTTCATCTCGAGGTCGAGCTCCTTGACCAGGCGGCGGAAGTCGACCATGGCCTCGTCGCCCTGAATGGCCAGGTCGTCGGCAAGCTGCAGGTCGATGTCGCTCGCCACGCGCAGCACGGGCTTGAGCGGCTGACCGATCTCGTCTTGCGGCACCTCGAAGGGATCGGCCGTGACCAGGCCGATCTCGGTTCCGCGCTCGGTGGAGCAAATGGCATAATCGGCCTCGAGGATATCCAAATCCTGCGGATCGAACCACAGGTCGCGCGAGGCGTAGGTAAACTTAACGGGTACGACTAACGGCATTTCAGTGCCTTCCTGATATCGAACAGCATGACCTCGATGGCCAGCTGGGGAGTAACGTTTCTGGCAATGTTGCGCTCGGCGGTCGCGACTGCCTCGAGCGCCCGCGTGGCACCCGCAACATTGGTCGCGGCGGCAAGCCGCCCGATCGTGTCGCGCACGTCCTCGTTCACTACGTCGGCTGCCTCGTCCTGAAGCGTCAGCAGCACGTCGCGCATAAGCGTCCGCGCGCTCGCCAGCGCTTCCATGATACCCGAACGCTCGCGCGCGTTGAGTTCGCGCTTGTTGCGGTCCTCAAGCTGCTTCAATGCTCCACGCGACAGGTAATCGGCGTTTTGCTCGAGCACCTTTTCCTGCGTGGACTTGACCTCGGCGAGCGGAGCCTTAACGGCGACGATGAGCGACTTGGCGCGGCTGAGCACATCAGCCTCGTCGGCAGCAATGAGTGAGTCGATGGCGCGGACCATCTGACGGCGGGCGTCCTGGCGCTCGGCACTCTTAAGGAACTCGATGCCACGCGTGGGGCTTCCCGCTACGGCGACGGCCATGCGGCAACGCGCAGGGTCCTGACCGGTGGCGCGACTCACGGCACGCGCGGCCACGGCGGGCGACACCAGCCGAAACGGCACGCACTGGCAGCGGCTCACGATGGTGGGCAACATCACGTCTGCCGAGGTGCCCAGCAAGATAAACATAACGCCCTCGGGCGGCTCCTCGAGTGTTTTGAGCAGCGCGTTGGCGGTGTTGGCGCGCAGCTGCTCGGCACGGTCGATGATGTAGACCTTGGCCTTGGCACGAATGGGCGCCAGAGGCACGTCATCGAGCAGCTCGCGGGTCTGGGCGATGAGGTAGCCCGTGGCGCTCTCGGGCGTGTAATAGTGCACGTCGGGGTGCGTATGGCGAGCAACGCGCACACAACTGTCGCATGCGCCGCAGCCATCCTGCTCGCACAGGAAGGCTTGGGCGAGCGCCCACGCGGCGTCGAGCTTGCCCGCGCCGGGCGCGCCCAAAAACAGGTAGGCGTGCGATGCGCGACCGCTGGCGACGGCACTGGTCAAAAAGTCGCGCACGCGCTCTTGGGTGTCGAGCTTGGCCAGCAGGCTTGCCTGAGCGGGGGCCATGTTACTCGGCCTCCTGGGCAAGCGCGGCGGTGACGGCGTCCTGGGAAATATCGAGGCCATAGGCGCGAACCTGCTCGACCGTCTTCTCGAAGACTTCCTCGATGGTCGCGGTGGCGTCGATGAGCTTTACGCGGTTTGGCTCCTCGGCGGCAATTGCGCAAAAGCCCTGGTAGACACGCTCTTGGAATGCCATGCCCTTTGCCTCCATGCGATCTGCCGCACCACGGGCTGCCATGCGCAGCGCCGCCTGCTCGGGCGTGATGTGATAGACGAGCGTGAGCGCCGGATGCGTCCCCGCAACGGCCAGGTTGTTGGCATCGCGCACTATCTGGCGGTCAAGGCCGTCGGCAAATGCCTGATAGCAGGTCGTGGAATCGTAGAAGCGATCGCACAGAACCACCTTGCCGGCTGCGAGCGCGGGAGCGATGACCTCGTGCACCAGCTGGGCACGCGCAGCCTCGTAGAGCAGCAGCTCGCAGGTATCGCCCATTGCCGTGTTGGCGGGGTCGAGCAGCAGGGCGCGAATCTTTTCGCTGATGGCGGTGCCGCCCGGCTCGCGCAGAGTTACGACCTGATAGCCAGCGAGGTCGAGCGCGCGGGCCAGCAGGCGCGCCTGCGTGGACTTGCCGGCGCCGTCGACGCCCTCGAGCGTAATGAAGCTATGTTGAGCGGGCTCAAAAGCCATGGGCGCAGCCCCTTCCTACAAGGCGCGAAAATGCAAGTTATAGCAACCAAGCCATGATACCCCAGTGCTCGGTGAGTCCCCAACGGCTAAAGGTGCCTTTCCAAAGTTGCGGTGAAATAGGGATTGATTGAAGCTCTGAGACCGCCAAACAGTCCCTATTTCACCGCAACTTATGATGGGGAATTTTGGACGATGGGTATAATCGTCGTATTGCATTGAAATGTGGCGAAAGGAGTGGCAATGTCTCGGTATTGCGCCTCGTGCGGCAAGCTTCTTGCAGATGATGCCAAGTTCTGCACCTCGTGCGGTGCACCCGTTGAGCCAACAACCGCGAGCGATAGCCAGCCCGCTTTTGAGCAGACCGGTTCCCTCGATACGCCGCAAGCCAAGGCGGACGACCCCCTCGCCTATCGCCCCGACCCCGCCGCAAGCCCCGCGGCCGTCGAGACCACGCAGCGTATACCCGTCGCGAGCGGTTCGTCCCAACAGCAGCCGGCTCCCGCATACGCGCCCGCTTCGCCACAGACCCCCGCTCCCAAAAAGAGCGGCACCGGGCCGCTTATCGCCGTTATCGTTGTGCTGGTGGCGATCATCATCGCCCTGGTCGTTTTCTTTGTGATCAAGCCTTTCGACAACGCCGCCACGCAGACGACGGCCGAGGTAGCTAAGCTGCACCATGACGTCGACGACGATGACCTAAAGCCTCTCGGCGATCCCAACAGCCTGTACGACGATGATGACGATGACGACGAGGATGGCGGCGAAGCAACGCTCTCCGAGCAGAACCTCTACCGCCGACTGAGCGAATACTACGACCTGCTCGAAGACCTCGACAACTACGTCCGTGGCTGCGCACAGAACTTCAACGGCAGCTATCTGGAAGAGGATCGAACCACCCGTCAAAATCTCGCCGACGTCGCCGAGCGCACGGAGGGCACCATCGAGCAGTATTACGACATCGTCGAGGACCTGGACGTCCCGACGAGCTCCAAGAACTACAGCTCCTGGAAGGACATCATCGCCCTGTACGACGACCTGGATCACCGCATTGACGCAATCTGTGATGCCTGGGAGATCAGCCTGAAATACGCCAAGCCTGCGGACCACAAGAATGAGATCGTGGCGCCGCTGTCGCGCGACAACGTGGCGGGCACCAATGACAATAAGTACCGCCTAGACTTTGAGGAGCGCTATCCCGACGCCAAACCCGTCGAAGTGAACTAGTCGCATGCGACGTTCTCAAACGACTAGTCATTAAAGAACGTCCCCAATGACTGCCTAGAAAATGAGCGAGGATCGCGGGGTCCTCGCTCATTTTTGTTTTGGTCAATGTTTCGGCTGCGCTGTTACTTGTCGGTGGCTGCTTTCTTGGCAGTCGACTTCTTCGCGGTCGTCTTCTTGGCGGCAGTGACTTTCTTAGCCGTCGTCTTCTTGGCCGCCGTCGTCTTCTTGGCCGTGCTCGCCTTGGTCGTGGTCTTGCGACCGCGGGCGGGCTTCTTCTCCTTGGTCGGGCAGTCCATGTTCACGCAGATGCGCCACGGGCCGCGCGCCGTGTTGACCACCACGATAGGGGCGCCGCACTCGGGGCAAGTCTCACCCGTCGCCTCGAGCTTACCGCGCGCCGGCAGAGGATAGCTCACGCCGCAGTCATCGTAGTTGGTGCAGCGGATAAAGCGCTTGCCGCTCTTCTCGCTCTTGTGCGCGATCAGGTCGCCATGGCGTCCGGCCTCGGCGCACACCTTGCACTCGCCCACCTTAAGGTCGGGCTCGTAGTTGGTGGGGCACGTGGGGTTCACGCAAATCTCGAAGGCCTTCTGGCGGAACGGCTGGCACTTAATGCGCGGCGCGCCGCACTCGGGGCACACGGCCGCCTCGCCCTCGAGCGGGCTCACCTTGACGCCGCTCGGCACCGGATAGGTCACATCGCAGTCGGGCCAGCCCATGCAGCCAATGAAGCTGCCACGGGTCTTGGCGCTCGTCTTCATAACCAGGTCCTTGCCGCACTTGGGGCAAGCGCCCACGCGCGCATCGGCCGTGACGGCGTCGCTGATGGCGTCGCCCAGCTCCTGCGTGTGCTTGAGCAGCTCGTCGAGCACGCCGGCCAGCAGCGCGCGCGAGTGCGTCACGACATGCTCTTCGGTATCCTCGCCGCGCTCGACGCGGGTCATATCGCCATCAAGCTCGCTGGTCATATCGGGGCTCGTGATGCGCGGGGCAAATTGCGTCAGCGCGTCGATGATGGCGATGCCCAGCTGGCTCGGCTCAACGGGATCATTTTTGAGATAGCGCACGGCATACAGGCGCTCGATGATGCTCGCACGCGTGGACTTGGTACCCAGGCCGCGCTTTTCCATCTCCTGCACGAGCTTGCCCTGGCTGTAGCGCGCGGGTGGCTCGGTCTGCTTTGCCTCGAGCTTAATGTCGAACACGTCGACCGTGTCGCCTTGCTCCAGCGGCGGCATCTGCTCGTCGCGCTTGAGTCCATACGGGTATGCCTCGCGGAAACCCGGGGTCACGAGCACGTCGCCCGAAGCCACGAACGGCTCACCGTTCACGTCAAGCTCGAGCTTAGTGTTCTCGATGGTTGCGGGGCCCATAAGCGTCGCTAGGAAGCGGCGGGCGATGAGGTCGTAGAGCTTGCGCTGGCCACCGTCGAGCGTGGACGGATCACCCTCGCCCGTGGGATAGATAGGCGGGTGGTCGGTGGTCTCGACTTTACCGCGCGTGGGCTTCATGGGGCCAGCGAGTACCTTTTTGCACACGGGCGCCAGCGCCGGGTTGATCTTTGCCAGGTCGCTCACCACGGCGCCCAGATCGAGCGTCGCGGGATACACGGTGTTGTCGACACGCGGGTAGCTGATAAGGCCCGCCATGTAGAGGGACTCGGCGATGCGCATGGTACGCGCAGGTGAGATGCCCTCGGCCGCGGCGGCAGCCTGCAGCGAGGTCGTCGCAAACGGCGTGGGCGGCTGCTGCTTACGCGAGCGCTTGGTCACCGCGGCGACGGTTGCCGTCGTAGCGCCGTCAACGTGACCGTACGCCGTCTCAGCAGCATCCTTGTCGGTAAAGCGCGCCGTCTTGTGCGCGATCTTAAAGCGATCGTCCTCGGCAGCGCCTTGCGCGGCGCCCATGCCGCGAATCTGCCAATAGTCCTCGGGCACAAACGCCATGCGCTCGCGCTCGCGCTCGACCACCAGGGCAAGCGTCGGCGTCTGCACGCGGCCGGCGGAACGCACGTTGCCAAAGCCGCCAAACTTGGCGAGCGTCAGGTAGCGCGTGAGCACCGCACCCCAAATGAGGTCGATGTGCTGACGGCTCTCGCCGGCGTCGGCCAGGTTCTGGTCGAGCGAGACAAGGTTATCGAAGGCCTGCGTGATCTCGGCCTTGGTAAACGAAGAATACTGGGCGCGGGCGACCGGCAAGTCGGGCGCCACCTCGCGCACCTTGTTGAGGGCGTCCGAACCGATCAGCTCGCCCTCGCGATCGAAGTCCGTGGCGATGATGACGCTGTCGGACTTTTTGGCGAGGTTCTTAAGCGAGCGGATGAGCTCTTTCTCGGCCGGAAGCTTAATGACGGGCGCCCAGGTGAGATAGGGCAGGCTCTCGAGCTTCCAGCCCTTGATGGCAATGCCATCGGCAAGGAACGGCTTGCGCTTGGTGTCGTACGGCGGGCGGGCCAGGCCATCGGGCATATCGGCCGGCAGCATTTCGCCGTCCTCCGTGACCGAATACCAGCCCAACTTTTTATCGAACAGCACACTGTCGCAAAAATCGGGTGCCAGGATGTGACCGGCAAGGCCGATCGTCACGCACTCCTCGCCCTTCCACTCAAAACGGTAGATAGCGGTGTTGTACACCTTGTCCTTTTTGGGCTTGCCCGTGGACAGACGCTCGGCGATCTGACGCGCGGCGTCGTTTTTCTCAGCGATGATGAGCTTCAAAAGAGGCTCCTATCTCGTGTGTCTGCGGCTGCGCCCGCCCTCTTGGCGGCCGACTTACGCCCTTGCTTGCTCAATCTGCCCGATGAGCCAATCGCACCAGGCATCCATGCCCTCGCCCTTGCGCGCGCTCACGGCAAACCGCGGCGCCTGCGGATTGAGGTCATCGAGTGTCTTAGTATACCTATCCATGTCAAAATCGAAAGCCGGGGCCACGTCGACCTTATTGAGCAGCTGCGCGCCGGCGTGCTGGAAGATGCCCGGGTACTTGATGGGCTTGTCGTCGCCCTCGGGCACCGAGAGGATCATGATGGACAGGTTCTCGCCCAGGTCAAAGTCGACCGGGCAGACCAGGTTACCCACATTTTCGATAAAGATGACGTCGATGTTCTCCAGACCGACGGCCTGGTCGAAGGCGTCGACGGCCTCCATGATCATGTTGCCCTCGAGGTGGCACAGGCCGCCCGTGTTGATCTGGATGGCGGGCATGCCGGCTTCCTTCATGGTGATGGCGTCGACGTCCGAGGCGATATCGCCCTCGATAACGGCACAGCGCAGGCTGGCTTTGTCACGCAGGCGCTCGTTGGTGCCCAGAATCGTGGTGGTCTTACCCGAGCCAGGGCTCGACAGCACATTGATCACGTAGGTGTTCGTCTGCTCAAACCGCTGACGCAGCTGATCTGCCAGGCGCTCGTTGCGCGACAGGATCGGCGACGCGATATCAATCGTTTTCTCGGCCATACTTAGCGCTCCTTACTTTGGCTCCTTTATACCCCATCACCAGATGGCTAGCGGGCTAATCGTCGGGGGTTTCGATTTCGATACTTGCGATATCGAGCTCGCGGCCGTGCAGCAGGCGCACGTTGGCGCCGCCACACTGGGGGCAGCGACAATGGAAACGGTCGTGCTCAAAGACCTCGCCGCAGTCCAGGCACTCGCTTTGTGGATGGACCTCCTCCACGGCAAGCTCGCAGCCGCGCGTGAGCGGGTCCTCGTCGCGAAACGTCCCCCACGCAAAGTCGAGCGCCTCGCGCACGACCTCGGTCATATCCCCGATACGCAGCGTTACCAAAACGGCGCGCGAGGCCCCCGCCCCACGCGCCGCGCGAATCACTGTATCGAGTATGCCGTTGACAATGCCAACCTCGTGCATACCGTTTTACTCCTCGTCGTCCTCGTCGTCCGAGAACAGGTCCAGACGGCTCACGAACAGGCCCTCCTTGCCCTCGCGCGCGGTAATGACCACGCGGGCAATGGCGAGCGAGATCTCGTAGAGCGAAAGCAGGGCACCGTACATAAGGCCCAGCGTAACGGGCGAGCCGTCGGGCGTGATCACAGCCGAGCCCACGAGCAGGCCCACGTACACGTAGCGCCAGGCGCTGCGGAAGGCCGCATAGGACACGATGTGAAAGACGGACAGATAGAAGATGATGAGCGGCAGCTCAAACGCCACGCCAAAGCCGATCATAAAGAGCAGCTCCATGTTGACGTAGTTCTCCAGGTCGGGCAGCGCCGTAGCGACGGCCGAGGTCTCGCCGATGAGCCACTCAAAGCCCGCCGGGATGATGATGAAGTAGCAGAAGATGGCACCCAGGAAGAACAGAACCGTCGAGGCGAGCACCGTGGGCACAACCCACTTGCGCTCGTTGGGGCGCAGTGCCGGCAGGAAAAATGCCAGGATCTGCCAGATGATCATGGGCGTGCACATGACCACGGCCATCTTGATGGCCAGCGAGAAGCGCAGGCCAAAGCCGCCGAGCGTGGTGGTGATGTAGAACTTACCGTCCGGCACAAAGGAGCGGATGGGGTCTTCCAGGATATCGAGCACCACAGGCGTGGCGAAATACAGCACGATAGCGGCGGCAAACACCGATACGACCACGATAGTCAGGCGGCGACGAAGCTCTCCCAGGTGATCGAAGAGCGGCATGCGCGCAGGTCCGATCGGCATTACTCATCGCCTCCCTTCGGGGCGTCGGCGGCAGCAGCCTCGGCATCGTCCTCGACCTCGAGCTCGCGAGCGAGCTGGTCGACGACGGCCTTGCGTTTGCGGGGACGACGGGCGTAGAGGTCAGCCGTCGTGGGCTCTGCCGGCTCGGGCTCGGGCTCTGCAGCAGGCTCGGGCTCGACGGCAGCAGCAGGCTCTGTACCCTCGGCCTCATCAACAGCGCCTTCGCCCTCAGCAGCACCCTCGCTTGCGGCCTTCTCGGCAGCAAGACGGGCGCGACGCTCGGCAAAGGTCTCCTTCTTGGCGGGCGCTGCCGTCTCGGCGGCATCCTCGTCCGCATCGGAATCGTCGTCGGTCGCAGCGGCCTTCTTGGGCTTGACCGGGGCCGACGCGGCCTCGCTCACCGGATCGATAATCTCGGACTGAACAACGGCCGTCATCTTTTCCTGCGTCTCGCGGAACTGACGGATGGCACGGCCGATCGTGCGGCCCATCTGCGGGAGCTTATCCGGGCCAAACAGCAAAAAGCCGAAGACCACGATGATCGCGAGCTCACCCTCTCCAATACCAAACACACATACCTCCAAGGCTCGATGTGAGTCGAGCCCGCACCGCGCCATTCGGCCGGAACTCGTCTATTCATTCGGTCAAGTATAGCGCCCGGACGCCAAAACGTCCGAGCGCATCACAAACATATGCCAAACGGCACGCCCTTTTGGGGGCAAAGATTATGCAGCGGTGATCGAAATCTCCTGGTCGACGCCCAACAGCTGAACCACGCGCATCACCGGGGGCTGCACGTTGACGCAGCTAAAACGCTTACCATGATCAGCTGCGTGGTGTGCGGCGCCCACAAGCACGCCAATGCCCGTCGAATCGATGTAGCTCACCTGGGCAAAATCGAGCTCAACGGCCTCAGTGGGCTGCTCGAGCGCCAGGTCGATGGCATTGCGCAGGCTATCGGCGTTAGAGATATCGATCTCACCGGTCACCTTAATGGTGTAGAGCTCTGGCGTGGGGTTGGTGGAAATACCCAAATCCATGTATACGCTCCTTTACGTATCGAAAGTGCGGATAGTACTAGGCGCGGACTTGCGGGGCCCTACGCGTTAGGCGCGCTCGGCACGCGCAAGCTCGGCAGCGACGAGCTTGACAGCCAGCACCAGCACATCGAGCGCGGCCTCCAGGTCCTCGACCGTGGGATAGCTCGGCGCGATGCGGATGTTGGTGTCGCGCGGATCCTTGCCATAAGGCCAGGTGGCACCAGCCGGCGTGAGCTTGACGCCCAGGTCGGCACAAAGCGCGGCGACCTTCTGGGCCGAGCCCTCGGGGCCATCGAAACTCACAAAGTAGCCGCCATGGGGATGAGTCCAAGTGGCGCAACCCGTGTTGCCCAAGCCCTCGGTGAGTTTACGCTCAACGGCCTCAAAGCGCGGGCGCAGGAACTCGGCATGCTTTTTCATGTGCTCCTTGACCGCCTCGATGGTGGGAAGGAAACGCACGTGACGCAGCTGGTTGAGCTTGTCGGCGCTGATGAGGCCGGCCTTCAGGCGCTTGGAGAACTCGGCGATAACCGCGGGGCTCGCACCAATAAAGCCGATGCCGGCGCCCGGGAAGGTGATCTTGGACGTCGAGGCAAAGGCCACCACGCGATCCTCGGTGCCCGCCGCGCGAGCGAGGTCAAAGATATTTGCGAGCTCGTCGGTCTCGTCGTACAGGTCGTGCACGCAGTAAGCGTTGTCCCAAAAGATGCGGAAATCGGGCGCGGCCGTGGGCATCTCGACCAGGCGGCGCACAGTGTCCTCGCTAAAGGTGATGCCCGTGGGGTTGGAATACTTGGGCACGCACCAGATGCCCTTGATGGAATCGTCGGCGGCAACCAGGCGCTCAACCTCGTCCATGTCGGGGCCGTTGTCGGTCATCGCGACGGGGACGTTCTCGATGCCCAAGTCGGCGGTGATGCCAAAGTGGCGATCGTAGCCGGGAACGGGGCACAGGAACTTGACCTTCTTGCCGTCGTGCGCGGCCTCGTAGGCGTCCCAGGGCTCGCTGCCGCACGAGCCGCAACGCCAGAACATACCGGCGATGTCATGCTCAATCAGCAAACTCGACGAGCCCAGCACGAGCGTCTGCTCGGCAGGGCACCCCAGGAACTCCCCCGCTAGCTTGCGTGCCGAGGGAATGCCCTCAAAGCAGCCGTAGTTGGAGCAGTCGACGTTGCCGTCGTGCAGATCGGCATCGGCATTGAGGATATCGAGCATAGGTCGAGAGATGTCCACCTGGGAGGGCGACGGCTTGCCGCGGGCCATGTCGAGCGCCAGGCCCTTGGCCTTGACCTCGGCGACCTCGGCTTTGAGCGCCTCGATGGCGGCATCGAGTTCGGTGGTTTCCATCTTCTGGTAGATCGTCTGCATGGGTGCGACCTTTCGCGAAGCGGTACGTTGCAGTTCGTCTAAGTATAGACCGCCACCGCCACAACGGTATGAAGCCGTGATAGATTAAGTTCATCGCAATGAATTACGAATCGCCGCGCATGGCGGCGTGGGGCGCCCAAGGAGGCACTATGGAGTACGGATCGTTTAGGGCCGAGGAATTCGGCGACCTGCAGCGCCTGGTCGACGGGCTGTTTTACGACCGCCATGCCATCGACCGCCTGGACCTGATCGTACAGGCCGAAATCTTGGACCTGGCGCCCGATCTCATGGAAATCGTCAACCTGCTACCGCCCGGCTATTACGACCGCCAGTCACTCTGCGACCAGCTCAACTCCGCCTTGGCCGCCCACGGCTGGGGCGCCGTCTACGGAACGGTGGAATAAGCCTCGAGGCCGGCGATTTGGCCCGCTTCCCGACCTTGGCGAGGCTTGTTTTAGGGCTTGTGGCCAAAAAAGGGCAAATATGAGTACTGTTACCTTTTTAGTAGCAGCGATTTTTGGTCGAAATCGGCAAAACTCGACTTGAAACTTCCTAATCACCGTCAGCTAGCGCCAAATTGGAAGTCGATGGTCACTCATTAACGTACAGTTCTTATAACTTTGTTCATTATTTTCCGCACCTAAAATGATACGCCGTTTGTGACAGTACTCACAAACGGCGTTTTTTGACCACTGGCGTGTCTGGCAGGCGGCAAGCACCGCCAGAATCCGCATTTTGGACGCGCCCGAATCGGTTCTGGAGCCGGTTTTCGCGCTCTTACTCGTCTTTGGGCGAGGGATGCTTGCAGACCACGCTCATGTAGATCATGCCGAGCACGGCTGCGGTGACCGAACCGGCGAGAATAGCGGCCTTGGCTGCAAGAACCTCAAACTGGGCCGTCGGGAAGGCAAGGCCGCTGATGAGAATCGACATGGTAAAGCCGATACCGCCCAGAATGCCCACGCCGGCAATCATGTGCCAGTTGACATTGTGCGGCAGCTCGCAGGCCTTAAGCTTAACCAGGGCAAACGTCATACCAAAGATGCCGATCGGCTTGCCCAGCAGCATGCCAAAGTACACGCCGAGCGTCACCGGATCGGTGAGCAGCGTGCTCATGTCCACGCCCACTAAACGAACCTGAGCGTTTACGAACGCAAAGATCGGCAGGATCACAAAGTTGACCGGCGTGGAGATCAGACGCTCCATGCGGATAAGCGGCGGGGTCACGCGGTGCATGACGCGCTCGACCTTGGTAGTCGAGACGGTAAAGTCATGCTGGCCCAGGATGTGTGCCTCGTCGTCGTAGCGGTCATCGAGCAGCGGCAGGCACTCGCCCAGCCAATCGGTGAGACTATCGAGCTTGACGCCGCACTTGGCCGGAATGGTGAAGGCCAGGATGACGCCAGCAAGCGTGGCATGTACGCCGCTCTTGAACATGCAGAACCACAACAGCAGCCCCAGTACCGAATACGGGGCAAGGCGGTAATGCTGCGTCTTGTTGAGCCACACGAGCGCGCAGGTCACAAGCGCGGCGGCGCCCAACCAAAACGGATTGGGGCTCTGACCGTAGAAGATGGCGATGGCGGCGATGGAGATCAGGTCGTCGGCGATAGCGAGCGTCGAGAAGAACACGCGCACGCCGTTGGGAACGCGGTTGCCCAAAAGCGACAGCACGCCCAGCGCAAAGGCAATATCGGTTGCCATGGGGATGGCCCAACCGTTGCGGGCGCCGGCATGGTTAAAGATCAGGTAGATGCAGGCGGGAACGACGACGCCGCCCACCGCCGCCAACATGGGAAGCATGGCCTGACGCGGATTCTTGAGCTCGCCGACCGTCATCTCGTACTTAAGCTCAATGCCCACCAACAAAAAGAAAATCGCCATGAGGAAGTCGTTGACGAAAAGCTCAACGGTGAGACCAGCCGTAAGGTTGCCCAGGCCCACATACAGCGGGGTCTCCAAAAAGTGATGGATGGCCTCGTAGGCATCGGTGTTGGCGCAGATAACGGCGGCGATAGCGGCGAAGACCATGACGGCGGCGGAAATCGTGCCGTTCTCGGCGATGCGCTCCCAAATGTCGTGACGTTCAAAGCGCTTGCGCTCACGAACGTTGAACAGCTGCTCAGTTGCTGCCATGGGCGGCTCCTTTCACGGGAAAGCTCCCGTCTTAAAAAAGCACGGCCCGCCCAAGTGGCGGCGCCGCGCTCTAACGTATTACGCTTGCATCTAGCCTACCCTGCACGACAAGCACGCAGGCGTGGCCGAAAAGCGGAACCACAGGTTGAACATTATTTGCTCAACGGCACGGGCACGCCTGTCCAAGAGACGACGCGGCGCCGTGCACAAAAAACGACCGGAGCGCGGGACGTCCGCGATCCGGTCGTGGCGTTTGGTCAACTAAACCTAGCAGGCGGCCATGATGGGGGCAGCGACCTGCTTCTTACGGGAGAGGACACCCGGCATCCAGACGCCGTCGTGCTCGTCGGCAATGCCCAGGCCCTTCTGAGCGGCCTCGGTCTCGCCCTCGAGCAGGACCTGCGAGCCCTCCTCCATGATGTCGGTGATGCACAGGACAATGCCATCGGCACCCTTCTCGGCGGCGTAGGCGCGCATGGCCTCGCGAATCTCGTCGATCATGCCGAGCGCACGACTCTTGTCGACGGTCTCGTACTGGCCGATGAGCAGCTTCTTGCCGGCGGGCTCGAACATCTTGATGTCGTTGCCGACCATCTCGGCTGCGGTGAAGGAGCCGGACGGACGGGTGAGGAAGACCTCCATGCCAAACTTGACCGGGTCGACACCCACCTGCTCGCCGAGCTTGGCGGCGACAGCGCGGTCGACATCGGTGGTGGTGGGGCTCTTGAGCATGAGCGTGTCGGTCATCATGGCCGAGAGCAGCAGCTTGGCCTGGACGTCGGAAAGCTCAACGCCGAGCACGCCGGCGAGCTTGGTGACGATGGTGCAGCTGGAGCCCCAGGGCAGGCAGATGTAATGCAGCGGGCCGGCGGTCTCGAAGTCGCCGATGCGGTGATGATCGACAACGCCAAAGACCGTGGCGTCCTTAAGGCCGGCGACGGACTGGGCAGACTCGTTGTGGTCGGTGAGGACGACGAGCTGACCGGCCTCGACGGACTCGATCACGCGGGGCTCGGCGATGCCGGCGTCGGCGAGCAGCTTGGCGGACTCGGCCGGAAGCTGACCAAGGGCGCAGGCCTCGTAGGTGTTGCCGGCATACTCAACCTGGTTGAGCAGCTGGGACAGGACGACGGCGCTCATGATGGCGTCGTTATCGGGGTTCTGGTGACCAAAGACAAGAACGTTTGCCATGGATATCCTCCACTTGATATGTGTACTTGGACATAGCTATGGTAGCACGCTGACGCCGAACCCTATGAGATGGAAGGGCCGCGGCACAAATTGGGGCAGGCACGGGGGCCAAGGCTGTCCCTTTTGCACCATGTTGGTGCAAAGTAACCTGTCCCCCTTGCACCAGCTATTTACCGGCGGCGCGCAGGGCTACGCAGGCGGCACCGATGATGCCGGCGTCGTTTCCGAGCGAAGCGACATTGATGGGTGTCTCGCGCGAGGCGGAAAGCGCGTACTGCTTAAAGTGCTCGCGAACCTTGTCGAGGTAGACATCGGCCGAGGCGGAGGCGCCGCCGCCGATGAGGAACATCTCGGGATCAACCACGTTGGCAATAAGCGCCAGTGCGCGGCCGAGATAGTCGGCCATGGTATCGGCCGCGGCAAGCGCGAGCTTGTCACCCTCGCGGCAGGCCTGGAACACGTCCTTGGAATCGGAGGGGCCGGTGAGCTCGATGGGCTCGACGCCCGCCTTCTTGCACTCGGCAAGGTAGTTGCTCACCACGCCGGTGGCGCTGGAATACTGCTCCAGGTGGCCATGGCCGCCACAGCCACAGGTGCGCTCCTCGGCCGGGTTCAGGCACATGTGGCCAATCTCGCCGCCGGCGCCCACAACACCCGATACCACGTCGCCGTTAACGATAACGCCGCCGCCCACGCCGGTACCGATGGTGACCATCACCACGTTCTGCACGCCCTTGGCAGAGCCGAGCCAGGCCTCGCCCATGGCAGCGGCGTTGGCATCGTTCTCGTACTTAACGACCGCGTCGGGGCAGTGCTCCTGAATGGCGACTCTCAGCTCGGGCAGGTTAATGGCAATGTTGGCCTTGACCTTGGCATCGCCCGATGCCGGGATGGGGCACGGAACGGCCAGACCAATGCCCGCCACAAAGGCACGCGGAATCTGAGCCTTGGCGACCACCTGGTCGATAGCCTCGGTCACCGCGGCAAAGCCCGCGGCGTCAACGATAGGAGGCGTAGGCACGCTGGCCTTGGCCAGCAGGTTGCCGTCCTCGTCGAACAGACCCTCCTTGACCGAAGTGCCGCCGACGTCAATGCCGATGTAGTACTGCTTAGGTTCCATGGGAGCCCACCTTTCTCGTTTAAACATTGCCAGTATGGTACCGCTCCCAAGGCAAAAACCTACCAAAAAGGGACAGGTTTGTTTTGGCAGGTTTTATCTGGGGAAACGCAATTGACCGCTCAACAGACCGCGCAAGACCATCCCCAAAAAAAGGCGCCGGGAGGCGGAGACTCCCGGCGCCCGTCAAAGGGGCTCTGTTGTCTGTTGGACCGCACGGTCCGTCGCGGCGATAACGCCGACTAGGCCTTAAGTGCCTGCAGCTGCTTGTGGATCTCGATGAGCTCCGTCGCCATGACGCGCATGGTCTCGGTGCCGGCCATCTGGTCCTCGGCATGCAGCAGAATCAACGGGGCCTCGCCGTTACGCTCGCCGTTGGCCTCCTTTTTAAGGAGCCCCATATGGACATCGTGGCCACCGTTGTAAGCCTCGTCGCCCTGCTTAATAAGCTCCTCGGCGGCGTCAAAATCGCCCTCCTTGGCCTTTTGCACGGCATTGATGTACATGCTCTTGGCGGTACCGACGTAGCTGATGATCTCGAAGCAGGTCATCTGCAACTCGTTCATATCCTCCATATGCTGCACCTAGCCCATCACGCTGACGCAGTGGTCGATGATGCCGGCAGCGTTCATGCGGCCGTAGTCGACCATGTTGATGACCTCGACCGGGAAGCGGCCAGCGGCCTCCTTCTCAAAATCGCCCTTGGTGTAGCCGATCTGCGGGCCAAGCAGCAACATGTCGCACTCGTCCAGGTGATCGTGGGCCTCGTTCATGGGGCGAGCCTCGACCTCAATTTCCAGGCCACGGTTCGCGACCTCGGCCTGCATCTTCTGGACCAGCAGGCTCGTGGACATACCGGCATTGCAGCAGAGCATGATCTTCTTCATGGTTTCCTCCTTATAACTGCGCGGCGCGCAGACGACGACTGGTTTCATTCTTTGCAGCTATTGTTCCCACCCCCTGCATCTTTACGCAAGGGAGAGAGCTGCGGGCACCGGCACCGCGTACCGGCGCCCGCAGCGGTGAAAGGGACGAACGTTAGGCGTTCTACTCGGCGAGAGCCTCCTGCTTGGCGATTGCCTTCTCGGAAATCTTCATAAAGGGCAGGTAGACGGCCATGCCAATGACAATCTCGAGAGCCTGCCACACGCCGGCGCGCCAGTCAAAGCCCGTAGCGAGCAGGGCATTGATGACGGGAGGCATAGTCCAGGGCACCTGGGCGATGCAGGGGCTGATGATGCCTGCGCAGGTAAGGCCATAGGTGATGCCGATGAACAGATCGGGAAGAAGGACAAACGGAATCATGAGCGGCAGGTTGTACACGATGGGGTAACCGTAGATAACCGGCTCGTTGATGTTGAACAGACCAGGCAGGATAGCCATCTTGGAAACGGTCTCGGAAGCCTTGTTCTTGGAGAACAGGAGCGTGTCGAGCAGAAGCATGAGGGTGCAGCCCGAGCCGCCGATGAGGGCGAAGCTGTTAACGATCTGCATGTTCATGTAGTGATCGGGCTGGATGGTGCCACCGGCGGCAAAGGTAGCCATGTTGTCGACGATGAGCATGGTCAGGATCGGCTCGACGGTAGCGCCAGAGATGGTGGACTGGTGGATACCGACGCAGAACAGCAGGTTGGCAAGGGTGTAGATGAGGATAACAGCCCACGGACCGGCGTTCATGATGCTCTTGAGCGGGTTGGAGATGCACGTGGAGATGATGGCGCACAGATCGGTGCCGGCGCACACGGCGAGCAGGGCTGCGGCAAGAGCGAAGATCGCGAGGTTGAGCAGCATCGGAATCATGACGTTGAAGGAGTTGGAGACCGCGGGAGGCACGCCCTCGCCCAGCTTAACCTTGAGCTTCTCGACGCCAGAAATCTTGATGAAGAGCGAGACGGAAAGCAGGGCGATGATAATAGCCGAGAACAGACCGTTGGTGCCGGTGTTGGCAGTCGAAAGGGCGCCCGTGACCTTGGCGGAGGTGATCTTGTCGGTGAGCAGCGGGCTCGTGGCGGCAAGCGTGGCGGTGATCTGCTGCGGCATCATGATGACGAAAGCAGAGATGGCGACGACCACGCATGCGAGCGGGTTATCGAAACGCTTGTTCTTAGCGAGGCTGTAGCCAATCAATCCGGCCAAGATAATGGCAGAGACGTTGAGGGTGCCCAGCGTAATTGCCGAACCCCACGTCTGAAGGTTGGCAAGGCCCGCCGCATCGAGCGGGAACAGGGGGAACACGACGTTGTTGATAAGAACCGCGATACCCGCAAGGATATAGAGCGGCGTGATGGTCGCGAAGGCGTCGCGCAGGGAACGCAGGTGAACCTGATTTCCCACCTTCGCAGAGACCTCGGCAAACTTGTCGAGGAAGCTCTTTCCGTTGTCACTGGCCATGATTGCTCCTAACTATCAAATCCGGCCTTTTCCTATGCGCACGGTGGTCTGTCGCCCTCTGCCACCAGATGTGCCATGTGTTGCGCGCGGCGGCGCGTGGTCTGGGCGTTCGCCCGGTCGCTAATCAACCACATGGGTCGTGGCGACCTGTTTGAGCCAAGCCGCCGACTTCTTAAGGCGGCGCTTATAACCGTCCATCAGATCGACCTCGACAAAGCCGTAACGATTCTTAAAGGCATTCGCCCAAGACCAGTTATCGATGACAGCCCAATAATGGTATCCGCGGCACTTGGCGCCCTCGTCGATGGCCTTGGCCACCCACTCCAGGTGCTGGCGTACAAAGTCGACGCGGTAGTCGTCCTGGATGGTTCCTTCGGCGTCACGGTTCTTGTATTCGTCCATGATGCCGATGCCGTTCTCGGAAACAAACCACTCAAGGTCGGGATAGTTCTTGGCGCAGTCCATGCCAAAGTCGTAGAGGCCCTGCGGGTAGATCTCCCAGCCGCGGCTCTCGTTCATAACGGCGTCGGGCCATACGTACTCGTCGGCAAAGTGCGGCAGACCGTACTGGTCGACCTTGCTCGCCGGCGCCTGAACGCGCGTGGGGTGGTAGTAGTTGCAGCCGAGCCAGTCGACAACACCCTGTTTGAGGATCTCTTGGTCACCGGCACGGAACGGGAGCTTAACGCCGCCCTCGGCCAGGCTGTCGAGCACGTCGGCAGGAAGCTCGCCCTTGGTAATAAGGTCGAGCCACCAGCGATTGTTGATGCCGCTGGTCATACGCACGGCCTCGAGGTCTGCCTCGCTGGGGTTCTCCTTGGTGTAGACCGGAGTAAAGCAGTTGATCATGCCGATCTTGGCATCGGCGCGAATAGCGCCCTCGTCATAGGCCTTACGATAGTTGGCCACGGCCAGCGCGTGCGCCAGCGAGATGTGATACTGCACGGTGCGGGCGCGGTTGAAGTCGTGGAGCTGCGGGAACCACACGCCCTCCTGATAGCGCTGTTCGGGCTCGACGATGGGCTCGTTAAAGGTGAACCAGTACTTAATCTCCTGGCCAAACTCGTGGAAGGCGACGTCGGCGTAATGCGCGTAAGCCTCGACGACCTCACGGCTCTCCCAGCCGCCACGGTTAAAGAGGTAGGTGGGCATGTCAAAGTGGTACAGGTTGACGAACGGCTCCAGACCAGCCTCGCGAGAGGCGCGGAACAGCTCGTGATACCACGCGGCGCCCTCCTCGTTAAGGTTGCCGTCGGCATCGAGCAGACGGCTCCACTGGATGGAAGTGCGATAGGTATTCAGGCCCAAGTCCTTCAAAATGCGAAAGTCTTCCTGGTACTTGGCCATAAAGTCATTGCCGGCATAAGAGCCAACGCAGTTGTAGAACGAACCCAGATCCTGGATGGACCAGGTGTCCCACAGGTTCTCGAGCTTGCCGCCCTGGTTCCACTGACCCTCAGTCTGCGGGCCGGACATAGCAGCGCCAAAGAAGAAGTCGTTGGGCAGCTGATACTGTGCCATCAAAGTCCTCGCTTTCGTGTTCTAGAGCTTCCGGTTGGAGACGGGTTTGCTTTGGCAGGTTATCCGGCGCGGGCGCGCACCGGTCATACCGATATCCAACCCGCCAAAACAAAACCGTCCCCAAACGGTCGATCCTGTTGTGCGGAAGGATTCCGTTCGTTGCTTAAACTATAGCGCTCTAATTTTAAAAGTAAAGCGTCTTTTTCTTTTTTCTTTCTCGAACTTCTTAGATAAAAGTAATATGGGTGCCCTGTTGAGGGTTATACTTACTTTTGTATTCATATATGTCGGAAAGGAGGTTCCATGATTCCCAAATACGAGGCGATAGCTGCAGATATTCGTCGAAGTATCGAGGATGGCGCTCTTAAACCGGGCGACAAGCTTCCCACCGTCGTTGAGTTCTGCGAGCTCTATAGCGTTTCCAAAATCACCGTCAAACGAGCTATTGAACAAATCACCGAGGAAGGTCTTATTACCAGCCGACGCGGATCGGGTACCTACGTTAAGGACACGGCGGGGCTTCCCGGCCAGGCGTTTTTCCAGGGCAAAAACGACCGTGCCCAGGGTTTTTCGTATGAGCACCGCGGGGAGAAGGTGACCTCGGTGGTCTACGATTTCTCGATCGTTAATCCACCGGCGGACATCGCAGCCCAGCTGGGAATTGCCGAGGATGACTTTGCCTATCACGTCGTGCGCGTGCGTCAGGCCGATGAGAAGCCCATCGTTATCGAGTACACCTACATGCCCCTCGAGCTGATTCCGGGGCTGAAAAAGAAGGACCTATACGGATCGCTCTACCGATTCATCCGCGAGCAATGTGGGCTGAAGATTTCGAGCTTTCACCGTACCATTCGCGCCGTGGCAGCAACCGAGGAAGAAGCTGAGCGCCTGGATACCAAACCCGGCTCTCCCCTGCTCGAACTCAACCAGATTGGCTTCTTGGATAGCGGCGCCGCCTTTGAGTATTCGGTCTCGCGCAACGTTGGCGACCGCTTTGAGTTGCACAACGTAACGTTGGCATAGGTTTTTGTAGTCATGCGGGCGCTCGTTTTGAGCAGTTTTACGCGGCGCCCACGCAGCACAATGGGAGTATGAACATGTCCGATTTGATTAAACTGACGCCGATCTTCCACGAGAAGATCTGGGGCGGCCGTCAACTCGAAACCGTATTTGGTTACGACATTCCCGATGGTCCCATCGGTGAGTGTTGGGCCATCTCGGCCCACCCCAACGGTGACTGCCAGATTGCGGAGGGCCCGTATGCAGGCCACACGCTTTCGTGGCTGTGGGCCGAGCACCGCGAGCTCTTTGGCAACTGCGAGGGCAAGGAGTTCCCGCTGCTCATTAAGATTCTGGACGCCAAGGACGACCTTTCGATCCAGATTCATCCCAACGACGAGTACGCCGCTGAGCACGAGAACGGTAGCCTGGGCAAAACCGAGTGCTGGTATGTGCTGGATTGCGAGCCTGGCGCCACGATCATCGTCGGCCAGCGCGCGCATGACCGCGCCGAGGCCGCACAGATGATCAAGGACGGCCGCTGGGACGACATGCTCAACGTACTGCCGATCCACAAGGGCGACTTTTTCCAGATTGATTCCGGTACCGTGCACGCCATCAAGACCGGCACGCTCATTTTGGAGACGCAGCAGTCGAGCGACGTGACGTATCGCCTGTACGACTACGACCGTCCCGGCACCGACGGCAAGCTGCGTCCGCTGCACATTGAGCAGAGCCTCGACTGCATAAACTTTGATGCTCAGGCTCCGACCGACGGCACGATAACCGCGCCCGAGGTGGACGGCGTGACCGAGCTCGAGTCCAACCCCTGCTACACCGTCGATCGCGTGCGCGTCAACGGCAGCAAGACCCTCGACCAGCGCTGGCCCTTCATGTGCCTGTCGGTCATCGACGGCAAAGGCACCGTCTGCGGCGACCCCGTCCACAAGGGAAGCCACCTGCTGGCCCCCAGTACCGTGGACAAGATCGAGCTCGAGGGCAATATGGAACTGATTATCAGCCACCTCTAGGTCGCAACAACAACCCAAACGCGACAAGGGGCTCCCCCGTTCTTCAACGGGGGAGCCCCTTGCCATGTCTAAGTATTCAGCCCACCCGGCTCTCCAGATCAAAAAGCGAACGAGCAAAGCGACGTTCGTCCAGCAACGTTACCCAAGGACCCGGGCGGGCGTATGGGGCAACATCGATCGCGAGTTCCGCACGCAAAGGAGGCCACTTAATGTGGCCTCCGTCTTGCGCAGGACTGCCCGAGCAGGCGATGTTGCCCCATACGCCCGCCCAGGTCCGCCGGGATCACGACAGCTTGACGATCGGTGCAAAACCTTTCATAAGCTTTTTGGTCTGGCCGGTCTTTTCGAATTGAACCTCGATCATGTCTCCGGCGACCGAGATCACGGTACCCGTGCCAAAGGTCTTGTGGCTCACGGTATCGCCTGCGGCAAAGTCCTGCGATGCGCTGGCGCGATCGACCTTGCGCTCCACCGTCGGGGACACCTTGGACGAGGGCTTTTTGGCTCGCGGTGCGCCCGAGCCAAAGGTCGAGGCAACACGGCCGGCGTCTGGCGAGACCCCACGATGGCGCTCGGTCCCGTAACTGCTGCCGCCAAAGAAGTCGTCAAAGCTCGATCCGCCGCGCGAACCGGAACCGCCGGTCGAGCGCGTATGCGAACCGAACACCTTGCCGCCATACATGTCCGAGCCCATGCCCGATCCAAAGGTGCCGTGTCGGTCGCCGCGCTTCTCCCAGCCCGTGCCCTCAAAACCGGCAGAACCGATACCGCTAAACTCGATATCCTCAAACGGAATCTCGTTGAGGAAGCGCGAGCGCGGATTGGCAGAGGTCGAGCCGTAGGTGCGACGCGTTGCCGCATAGGTCAAGAACAGGCGCTTGCGAGCACGCGTGATGGCAACGTAGGCCAGGCGACGCTCCTCCTCGAGCTTGCCCGGATCATCGCTGCCGCCAAAATCGTGCACGTGCGGGAAGATGCCCTCCTCCATACCGGCCACGAACACCGCCGGGAACTCCAGGCCCTTGGCGGAGTGGATGGTCATCATGGTGATGGCATGCGTCTCGCCTGCCAAAGAATCCAAGTCGGAGCGCAGGGCCAGCCACTCCATGAGTGCCGGCAGTGCCTTACAGGTGAGCGGACCGTAGGTGCGCTCGATCTCGTCGGCATGCACGGCACCCGCCGGCATCTCCGTTGGCGTGGCATAGGCGTTACCCGCGATGGCGGCGGCCAGGGCATCCTGCGGCGAGAGCGCTGGAGCGGCTAGGCTATCGAGCGGGTTGGAACCAGCGGCGTCGCGAGCGCCGACCAGCGCCTCAAACGAAGACGCGGGCGCGGACGGTCCCGGCTCGGGCGCGGGCGCGCTCACCACGACGGGCTCGAGCTCGGCGCCGGCGGGCACGTCGGCAACACCGGCCGCGCGCAGCTCTTCTAGGCTCTCGAGCGTGCCCTCGATATCCTCGTGCGTCTCTTCAAATTCGGCAGCGACGCCCAGGAATTCCTGGATGTTCTCGGCGCGGCTCTCGGACTCCATGGTGCCTTCGGCGCGGAAGGCCTGCAGCAGGCCCGTCTTGTCGACGATCATCTCGACGACGTCCTTGAGTTCGCCGTCCATGCGGCGACCCTCGCGCACCAGCGACACAAAGCTCGACAGGCCGTTGCGGACCTTGGCGCTAAACATGCCCGTCTCGGCCGTCGCGATCTCGCAGGCCTGGAAGAACGAGCAACGGTTGTCGCGCGCCAGCTGCTCGATCTTTTGGATCGAGGTGGAGCCGATGCCGCGGCGCGGCGTGTTGATGACGCGCTTGACGCTCATCTCGTCGGCCGGGTTCACGATCATCTTGAGGTAGGCCATGACGTCGCGGATCTCGGCGCGGTCGAAGAATCGCGTGCCGCCCACGATCTTGTAGGGCACGCCCGCACGCAGGAACATATCTTCGAGAATACGCGACTGGGCGTTAGTGCGGTAGAACACGGCGATGTCGTCGTAACTCGTGCCCTTGGAGTGCAGCTTTTCGATCTCGCCGGCAATCCAGCGGCCCTCGTCGCGCTCATCGCTTGCTTGGAAGGCCTGAATCTTCTCGCCGTCGCCCTCGGCCGTAAACAGGCGCTTGTCCTTGCGCTGCGAGTTGTGACGCACCACGGCGTTGGCAGCGCTCAGGATATGACCCGTGGAGCGGTAGTTCTGCTCCAGCTTGACGGTCTTGCAGTTTTTAAAATCCTTCTCGAAGTCCAGGATATTGGTGATGTCAGCGCCACGCCAGCTATAAATGGACTGGTCGTCGTCGCCCACAACCATGAGGTTTTGGTACTTGGCGGCCAGCAGGTTGGCGATCTCGTACTGGACGTGGTTGGTGTCCTGATACTCGTCGACGCTAATGTAGCGGAAGCGCTCCTGGTACTTGTCGAGCACCTCGGGGCGGGTGCGCAGCAGCTCGAGTGTGCGCACAAGCAGGTCGTCGAAGTCCATGGCGTTGGCGGCACGCAGGCGGCGCTCCAGCTCCAGGTAGACTTGCGCGGTCTTTTTGTCATTAGGGCTGTCGGCGGATTTGAGCATGTCCTCGGGCCCGATCATGGCGTTTTTAGCCGAGCTGATCTTGCTGCGGATCATGTTGATGGGGAACTGCTTTTGCTCAATGCCGAGCGCCTGCATAATGTCGCGCACCATGCGCTTTGAGTCGTCATCGTCGTAGATGGTGAACTGCCCGGTGTAGCCCAGCAGGTCGGCGTCCTCGCGCAGCATGCGCACGCACATAGCGTGGAAGGTGCACACCCACATGCCGCGGGTGCCGCTGGGGATGAGCGCTGCCAGACGCTCGCGCATCTCGGCCGCGGCCTTGTTGGTAAACGTGATGGCAAGAACCTGCCAGGGCTTAACGCCCAGGTCGCCAAGCATATGCGCGATGCGGAAGGTCAGGACGCGGGTCTTGCCCGAGCCGGCGCCGGCAAGGACCAGCAGCGGGCCCTCGGTGGTCAGGACCGCCTCGCGCTGGGCGGGGTTCAGGCTATCGATATCGACGAGCGGCTTGGCGGGTTTGGGCGCCGGAGCCGGGGCGTCGTAGATGTCGAGCGGAACGAGTTCGGGTTCCGGCGCGGCGGGGGCGGTGTACGCATCGAGCGGCACGGGTTCCGGCGCAGGCGGCACGGGCGCGGCAGTGTTCTTTTCCCAGGGCAGGGGCTGGGTCATGGGCGACTCCTCATCTGACGGACGGCGCGCCTGCGGGCAGCGCCATAGTTTGAGCCGTACCAGTATACCGAGCCGCGCGGACACCGACGCAAATCACACCGCGACTCCGTCCGCCGCTGTCAGGCCCGCCCCAGCGGATTTGGTGCAAAGGCGTCAGGTTACTTTGAACCAATCTATTGACAATCACGAAACCGCCGATGTCATGGCAACGGTAGCGAGCGGCGGCCAGAGCGAACAAATTGGCATGAAAAGGGGGCGGCATAGACCTTTTGGTCATGCCACCCTCTTTGAATAACAAGTTGTCGCTCTGGCCGCCGCGCAGCGTCAACCAAGTTACAGGCCGAGCATAGGCTCCAGGACGAAGAAGTACGCAAGCACCACGATGCCCAGAACAATGCGGTAGACGCCGAAGCACTTAAAGTCGTGACGACGGACAAAGCCCATGAGCCACTTGATGGCGATGAGCGAAACCACAAAGGCGACGATGCAGCCCACGCCCAGGATAGCGATCTCGTTGGCACCAAACGTACCGCCCTTAACGAAGTACTTGACCAGCTTGAGCGCACTCGCACCAAACATGACGGGGATAGCCAGGAAGAACGTGAACTTAGACGCCACCGAGCGCGTGCAGCCCAGCAACAGGCCGCCGATGATGGTGGAGCCGGAACGCGATGTGCCCGGCACCAGCGACAGAACCTGGAAGCAGCCAATGCCCAGCGCGGTCTTCCAGCTTAGGTCCTCAAGCGTCGCAATGGAGCCAAAGTCGAGGTCTTCGTCATCGTTGCCCGAATCCTCGACGGCAGTCGCAGCAGGCGCCGCAAAGTGTGCACCGGCGGGACGCCCGCCCGCCACAACGGCGCGTGAACCAAACGACCCCGCGAATGTCATCTCTTCGCGCTTGCGGGCGCGCCAGTTCTCGATCACGATGAACAGCACACCGTAGACGATGAGTGCCAGCGCCACGACGGGAGCGTTGTAGAAATGCTCCTCCATCCAGTCGTTGAGCGGCAGGCCAATCGCCGCAGCGGGAATACATCCGAGCACAATCTTGCCCCACAGTACCCATGTGTCGCGACGGCCCTCCTTGCCCTTGCTGGGCGAGAACGGGTTGAGATCGTAGAAGAACAGCACGCAGACGGCCAATATGGCACCAAGCTGAATCACGACCAGGAACATGTTCCAGAACGTCTCGCTCACGTTCATCTTGACGAACTCGTCTACCAAGATCATGTGGCCCGTCGACGAAACGGGCAGCCATTCGGTAATGCCCTCGACCAGGCCCATGAAGGCAGCTTTTAGAAGCTCGATAATATCCAAAGGGACCCCCTCGTTTAACACCCGCCGATAGATGCTTCCGCGGACGGTGCGGGCGATGTCCCATTATCAACCGTTGACGACGTGCACATGCCAACCCTTACCAAAAATCTCGTCCGTTCACAGAATTGCAGGCGGTCAAATCGAAATCCTTGGGTATAACTGCAACAAGGTAAAGTGTCCGGCGGTCCGCGCACCCGTGGCCGCCCGACGCACGAGCCCCGCGCCCGTGCGATAGACCAAGGAGGAAACCATGAACGAGGGCTACACCAAGGTATTTGTTTCACTCGACGGTACTGAGCAGCAGGATTTTGTGCTCGCACGCGCCATCAAGGTGGCCGCAAACAACGGCGCAAAGCTGATTATCGGTCACGTGATCGACTCCACGGCGCTCGAGAGCGCGGGGGCTTACCCAGTCGACTTAGTCAACGGCTTGGAGGAGGCCTTTAATAACTCCATCGCGAAGCAGCTCGAGGAGGCCAAGGCTAATCCCGATATCCCCGAGGTCGAAGTCATGATTCGCGCCGGTCGTATTCGTGAGACGTTGAAGGACGAGATGCTCGACGTGGTCAAGCCCGATCTGGTGCTCTGCGGTGCCCGCGGTCTGTCCTCGATTAAGTACGCGCTACTGGGTTCGATTTCGACGTTCCTGCTGCGCAACACGGACTGCGACATTTTGGTCGTGAAGTAGGTTCCTTCCCGTCGGCGCAAGGCCTGCGGGGTTATCACGCCGACGTCCTCGCCGCTTCGCGGCTGCGGGATGTCGGCTTAGATAACCCCTCCCGGCCTTGCGCCTTCGTCACCATACTTCAACGAGTTAGCTGATAAAAGATGGCGTGCCGCCCCGGTTGGGGCGGCACGTTTTGTTTGGGCTGCACGTTTTTGTTTGGGCGGACTTCTGCCGCGTGCGCTACTCGAAATATTGGAACTTGTTGGTCGAGAAGGCAAATGTTACGACAAAGCCTTCGCCCGGCTCCGATGCCGCGGTGACGTCGATGCCCATCTTGGAGCACAGGCGCGCCACTAGGTAAAGGCCGATGCCCGTTGCACGCTTGGTGGTGCGGCCGTTGTCGCCGGTAAAGCCCTTCTCGAACACGCGCGGCAGGTCGGCCGCGCTCACGCCGCAGCCGTTGTCCGCGACGGTAAGCTCGATACGCTCGCTCGCCAGGCCCTCGTCCAACAACGCACCCGAAAACACGATCTTTGCGCCGTCCTCACGCGCATATTTAATGCTGTTCTGAATGAGCTGGCCCAGAATAAACTCGAGCCACTTCTCGTCGGTAAAGACCTCAAAGTCGAGGTTCTCGCACACCGGAGCCACGTGCGCCGCGATGAGCTCGCGTGCGTTGGCTTTAATCGCACCCGTCACCAAGGTCTTGAGATCCCAGCGGCGAATCAAGTAGTCGCGCTCCACGACTTCCGAGCGCGCGTAGTACAGCGCCTGGTCGATATAACGCTCCACGCGAGCCAGCTCGCGGCCCAAATCATCCACGCGCGACAGGTCGTCTTCGCTGCCGTCCAGGTTTTCCAAAATCAGATGGGCCGCCGCCAGGGGCAACTTGGCCTCGTGGACCCAGCTCTCGATATAGTCGCGGTAGTCATCGGTCTGGCGTCGGCCTTCCGCCACCTCATCGCATGCCGCCTTGCCCACGCGACGCAAGACCTCGTATTCGAGCTCGCCCTCGGCATAGGTCGGGCACTGGACCATCTCCTGTACCCATGCGGGGCTTTCCAGCTCCTCGGCCGCGCGCCCCAGCTGATGCAGAAAACGACGACGGCGCGCATACTCGATCACGATGCCGAGCATACCAAAGATAAAGGACACGCCGACCGCCACGACCACGATGGAAACGGGAGCACCGGCGACCGTCAGCACAAAGCAGCTCAGCAGCACACCGCACGTCCACACGGCGACGGGAAGCAGCGCATCTTTAAAGAACTTGCCAAATGACATAGCCGGCCCCTAGACCGAATAGCCCTGGCCGCGATGCGTCGTCAGATACCCCTTGATGCCGATTTTTTCGAGCGTGGTGCGCAGGCGGTTGATGTTGACGGTAAGCGTGTTGTCGTCCACGAAGGCATCGGAGTCCCACAGGTCCTGCATGATGGCCGAGCGCGAAACGATCTTGCCCGCGCGGCTCAGAAGCAGCGAGAGGATACGCAGCTCGTTTTTGGTGAGCTCGGTGCTAGTGCCGGTTTGCGTGTTGGTGACCATGGAGCGGGCGAGGTCGAGCTCCAATCCCTTGTGGACGAGCGTGCTGCGCTCGCCTGCCGCCGCGGTGCGACGCAGCAGTGCGTTGATGCGCGCCACGAGCACGCGCGCGCTATAGGGCTTGGGAACAAAGTCGTCCGCGCCGAGCGTCATGGACATGACCTCGTCGATCTCGGTCGTGCGCGACGTGAGGACGATGATGGGGACCTCGGATTCGCGACGGACTTCGTGGCAGATGTGCTGGCCGTCTTTGACGGGAAGCGTCAGGTCGAGCAGCACCAGGTCGGGCGCGGCGGCGAGAATATCGCGCGAGACGTGCTCGAACGATTCGCAGGCCTCGACCTCAAAACCGGCACGGGCAAGGATGTCGGCAAGCTCGCGACGAATGGGCTCGTCGTCCTCAACGATATAGATCAGCGCCATGGATTCCGCTCCCCTCTTGGTTGTCTTACTGCCATTATTGCCGCGAAGTCGCCGGTGCGCGCCTCGCGCGGCATTAAGGTGACAGAACTGTTCGCGAGCGGGGGCGTTTTGCTCGTCCCTCGCTCGCAACGGGCGCGGGGATCAAATGATTATTAAATCCCCGTCCCAGAAAAATCATTTAGCGGCGGGCGCGGAGCTTTTCGTAGCCGTCGGCGAAGAAGGTGACCGTCGCGGCGTCGGACTCGGCGGCATCAGCGTCGGCGGCGGGAACCACGCCGTGCTCGTCGCTCACCAGGAACAGCGCGCCCTTGAGCTGTGCGGGAATGTCCACGCGCGTGACCGGGATGCCCTTGGTCTGGGCCAGCTGCTCAATGAGCGTCGCCGTGCCGCACAGGCACTCGTCCGCCGGCGCCACAAAGGCCAGCTCGCCGTCGTTGACAGCAGCAAGCAGCTCGGGCGCCACGCCGGTCTCGTCGGCCTCGGAGCGGGCCTCGGCGGAACGGGCACGCAGCGCCTTGGCCGACGTATCGGCTAGCGGCTCGTACTCCCCCACCGTCATGGCAGCGTTGCCGTTGATGTCGATCACCAGCATGAGTACGCCGTCGCGCGCAGTGTAATCGCCCTCGGCAAGCGACCACTCAACGTGCTGTTTGGCCCAGCTGAGCATGTTATGGGTAAGCGGTTCGCCCTGCACCAAACGCTCAGACAGCGCGCGGATGTGGCGGTTGAGCATGGGCACCTTTTTGTTGGACATGCGCCAACGGCAGACAAGCGCGGGCTTGTCGAGCGTGAACTTCTCGACCGCCTCCTGATTGGCGCAAAAGTCCTCGTACGCACGCTGGTCCTCGGCATTGCCAAACAGCTCGGCATCATCAATCTGGGGCATGGTCATACCTTTCGTGTTAGTCATTCCGTCCTCTTATACCAAAAAGACGGCCCTCCAAACGGAGCGACCGTCTTTTGCAGAGATTATTTTGTCCCGAGGCGAAACTTAGTGCCTAAAGTGGCGAGCGCCTGTGAAGACCATAGCAATATTGTGCTCGTTGCAGGCCTGGATGCTCTCGTCGTCGCGCTTGGAGCCGCCGGGCTGAATGATGCAGGTCACGCCATGCGCGGCAAGCACGTCGACGTTGTCGCGGAACGGGAAGAACGCGTCGCTTGCACAGGCAAAGCCGCCCTTCTCCACGCCCTCGCGCTCGCAGAAGTCCTCGGCACGCTCGCAAGCAAGTAGCGCAGAGTCAACGCGGTTAGGCTGACCCGGGCCCATGCCAATGCCGGCCTTACCCTTGGAGACCAGGATGGCGTTGGACTTAACGCCCTTGCAGACCTTCCAGGCAAACTCGAGCTCGGCCATCTCGGCGTCGGTGGGCTTGCGGTCGGTGGGGAACGTAAAGGTCGCGGGGTCCTCGGTCACGTGGTCGACCTCCTGCACCAGCATGCCGCCGTCGATGGAGCGCAGCTCCACCTGGGCGCCGTGGTCCACGCCGCCGGTAGCCAGCACGCGCAGGTTGGGGCGCTTGGCCATGCGCTCGAGCGCCTCGGCAGTGTAGCTTGGGGCGATGATGACCTCGACAAACTGCTTGTTCTGATCGGCAAAATGCTCAACCAGCTCAAAGGGAACCTCGCGGTTGCAGGCGATGATGCCGCCGAAGGCGCTCTTGGGATCGCAGGCGAAGGCGCGGTCGTAAGCGGACGTAATGTCCTCGGCAACGGCGGAGCCGCAGGGGTTCTGGTGCTTGAGGATCACGCAGGCAGGCTCGTCGAACTCGCGGACCAGGTTCCAAGCGGCATCGGCATCCAGATAGTTGTTGTAGCTGAGCGGCTTGCCCTGGATCTGCTCGGAGCCCACGAGCGGAAACTGCGAGCTCGCGGTGTTCTCGCAACCCTCGGCAAAGCGG
This sequence comes from uncultured Collinsella sp., assembly GCA_905199605.1. GTDB lineage: Bacteria > Actinomycetota > Coriobacteriia > Coriobacteriales > Coriobacteriaceae > Collinsella. Next base: position 46,189 of record CAJKHC010000003.1, on the reverse strand, counting down.
TAGACCGTAGCCTTCTGCTGAGGATTCTCGCCATAGCGCAGGTCGTCGACCTTCTCCAGCGAAATCTCGAGCTTGGCAGAGGTATCCGCCACGTCACTTGCCTGGGCGGCAAGCCAACGGGAGATAGCCGTGTCGTAGGCGGCGGTGGTCTGGTAGACCTTCACCTGCAGGCGACGACGGGTGGAAAGCGTGGTGCAGCCACCGGTCTCGTGCATCTCGGCCAGGACGGCATCATAGTCGGCCGGATCGGAGATGACGGTAACACTCGCGGCGTTCTTGGCGGCAGAGCGCAGCATGGAGGGGCCACCGATGTCGATGTGCTCGATGGCGTCCGCAAAGGTGACCTCGGGGTTAGCGACGGTCTTCTCGAACTCATACAGGTTGACGACGACCAGGTCGATCAGCTTAATGCCGTGCTGAGCGGCCTCCTGCATGTGCTGCTCGGAATCGCGGCGGGCCAGCAGCGCGCCATGAACCTTGGGGTGCAGGGTCTTAACGCGGCCGTCCATCATCTCGGGATAGCCCGTGAACTCCTCGATGGGGGTTACGGGAACGCCCGCGTCCTCGATGGCACGAGCCGTGCCGCCCGTAGAGATGATCTCGACGCCAAAGTCGTCAACCAGCGTCCGTGCGAAATCGACGACGCCCGTCTTATCGGTAACCGAGATCAACGCGCGTGCGATCTTCACATCAGATCCCATGCAGTCCTCCTGTCTGGTACGCCGCCGTGCTCTGTGAGTCGGTGATACGTCGATCTGCAGCGCTCGCGCAGCGGCATTGAAAATACTGATTCAATGTAGCGCATCGAGCGCATCGATGCACCCCGCAACGAGCGCATGTGCAGAAAAAGTTTGCGAGCGGAGGGGATGGGCACGGCACCGGGCACGGTGAGTTCATGGAACACAGGGGCACCATAATTAGATGCCAATAGCGTGGTAGAACTGTGCTCGATATGCATCCGCAAAAGAAAGAGGCACCATGGTCTCGCGGGTTCTCTACCGACCGTTTGATACCGAAGACTTCGACGCCATCGCGCTGATTCTGCAGCAGCTTTGGCATAACAATTCGGATAACGATGAGTACAGCCGCCTTGAGGCCGCGTGCGACCTCGCCTATTGCCTTTCGTCATCGACGTTTTCGCAGGTTGCCGTAATCGACGGTCAGGCGCGTGGCATTTCGCTCGCGCGTGCGGGACAGAGCTCCGGCGCCACCGTTAAGGAACATTGGATGGATACCGAACGCGCGCTGCTATCGCAGATGCGTGAACTGGAGCCTGATGCCTGCGCCGAGTATCTCTCGTTTGTGCGTGCAACCATCCGAACCAACAACCGCCTGCTCGAGAGCAGCCCGTTGCCGCACGACAACGAAGTCACGCTGCTCGCCGTCGATCCCGATGTCCACGGCCTGGGCGTTGGCTCGGTTTTGCTCGATGCCGCGGTCTCGTACCTGTCCTCGCGCGGGGCGACAAGGGCACACTTGTACACCGACTCCAACTGCTCGTGGAAGTTCTACGAGCTGCACGGCTTTAAGCGCACGGCCACGCACCGCGCCAACCGCGAAGAGCGTCGTCACGACATGCCGCGTGAAAGCTTTCTCTACGAACTCGACCTAACAGCCTAGCCCAAGCAGCCACACCTGGTCATTTAAGAACGTCCCCAATGACTGATCCCCAACAACTAGTCATTTAAGTCTGTCCCCAATGAGTGGCCTAGGGGGTTTGTAGATAGCCGTGGGCAAAATACATCAAATATGAGTACTGTTACCTTTTTAGTGGCAGCGATTCAGGGCATTTTTGATGCTTATAGGCATGACGACCAGCTGCACGAGCTGACGTAACTCCCCAAATGTTCAATAGAATGGGCTCCTAACGAGAAGTACTCTCATTAGGAGCCCATTATTATGTGCAAACATATGTGACCAACGCAGCAACAGTACTCATATTTGGCATTTTTTGTCCACTGCCCCTTGCGCGAAGGTCCTCAGCGGAAAGTTTGACCCGTTTCGATGCACAAAAATGGGATGAATCTTCCCTGGCAACCGCCCAGAAAGATCCACCCCAAAGCAAGCGCTCGCTAGAACGTTCCGCCGCCGCCTCCGCCGACGCCGCCACCGCCGCCACCGGAAAAGCCGCCGCCGCTGCCGCCGCTCGAACTATCGGAACTCGAAGCCAGCTCGCGGATGGTCTCGTGGTACACATCGTTGAACGAATCGAGCGGGGACTCGTTGCCGTAGTGATGGTAATACCACCAGTAGCAGGGGTAGTTGTCGTAGAAATCGTCGCTGTTGCGCAGGTCCGCAGGCACGGCCTCGGCCAGCTGTCGCAGCACTTCTTTCGAAACGCCCAGGGCAACGCCCATCACCAGCAGTTTGTTCCACAAGATCAGGTCGCTGGGAATGGCCTCCTTCAGGCGCGTAAAGTCCTCAAGCCAATGCTTGAGCGCTTTACAGCGAGCCGCCACCTCGGCGCCCTCCGGCGTGTAGCGACGGAAGGTGCAGCTCAGGACAAAGCCCACGATCGTGACGGGGATCGAGATCATAGCGGCACCGACATTGGCATCCGCAAAGTCGGCATAGAACAGAGAGCCCAAAATGCCACAGACAATAATGATGCCGAGAACCAAGCCGGCAACCAGGGCGATGGTGCCGTCCGAGGCGATAAGCTCGCGCGCCTCCAGCTTGCCCTTAACCGTGCTTCGATAGTCCTCGAGCTTGTTGCCAACAGATTCAGTACGCTCGCTGGCATACTCCTCCAGCTCGCTAAACGTGCGTGAACGGACGCCGTCTTTATCGGGCTTAACGCCGGCGAAGAAGACCTTGAGCACATCGCGATCGATGCCGTCCTTCTTGGCAGCCTTCCAGGCCTCGTCGGTCACTGTGATGCGATACGTCTGCTCCTCTTTTTCGCGACGGAGCAGACCCTTCTTCTTGGTCTCGGTCGCTTCTTCCAGCTTGATCACGCGGTCGTCGGTGAGCTTCATAAGCGTGGCGATATATGCCTGATCGGGCACGTCGTTCCAGCTCATGAGAGCTGCAAGCACCGCGGGATGGTCGGCCGAGGGCACATCGCGGAAGTACTCGTCCTGAAAGAGCGGCTTGGGTTTGGGCCTGCGCAGCTTAAGCATCACGATCACACCGGTATAGGCAACCGCCACGACAACACACACCACGGCAATCGCGCCGGCAACCGCACGCGCGTGCTCACGGCGAGCGTTGGCCTCGTCGGCCCATTCCTTCTCTTCGCTCAGAATCGTCGACATGCGCTTTTCGCCCGAGACGGCAAGCTGCGGCACCCAGTCGCTGGGGAAGGCGATACGTGCCTCGGCGAATTCGCCCTCATGCACGCAGGGAATGGTATAGGTGACCATGGGCTCGTCCGCATCGAGCGACACGTCGCCCGTCAGCGGGCCGTGGCCCCATGCGCGGAAGTTATCGCCCTTGACGGCAGCCGTCCCGGCAGCGGCATTTGCAAAGTAGACTTCCATCTCGACGTCATCGGAGTCCGCCGACCAGCCGTCGCCGACGAATTTCCAGTAGAGCTCGGCGGTATCGGCCCAGTTCATAACCGCACCGGTCATGGAATAACTCACGTAGTAGATTGCGCTGTCGCCGCTCTCGTGAGGGCTGAACACCTTAATCTTTACGCCGTCGTCGGACTGTTCCACCGTGTAAACGCCGTCGTCGCCTTTATTTGCGCTGTCGACCTTGTTAAACGCAGTGTCGTCTTCCTCGACGCTCAGCACATTGACGACCACCGAGCCGCCTTGCTGGTTAGAGCCTGTATTGATATCCCAATACACGCCGTTAATGTCATCGTCGAAATCGAACTGGCGTCCCTCGACAACGGTCAGCGAGCCATCGGCCTCGACCGTGGCGCCGATATAGGTTTGGGTCATGGAGTAGCCGTCGGCGCACGCGGCGGCGGGAAGCAGCAGCAACGCAAACGCGACAAACGCGCAGACGGAAACGAATCGCGCAAACAAGCGGCGCTGCCGGCAGGCATTGGCAACGGGGGCGTTCATAGGCACATCCTTTGTCTGTGGTACCAGTAGCGTCATTGTCCCACGTTTGCGGGCTCATGTGACGAACATCTAGGCCAGCGGAGTATCAAACGGGACGAAAGTCACGTCCACGGCCGGCACTTGGGGACGTTCCTTATCTGCCGGCAGTCTGGGACACTCCTTGCCATGGCCCGCGCCAGCAGCAGACACCACTTCACAGCTCCGTCACAGGTGTAGCGGCTTTGTGTTGCCGCTAAAACGCTGATTGAGCCTGCGGGCGAAGGGCATAAAGCAGTTGAGCGAAAACGGTTTGCCCCTTTCCCGTTCGCTCGAGGATCATGTCCCCCTTTTCCGCGGAAACCCCGGCAGTTGCGAAGAGCTGCCGGGGTTTCTGTCGTCTTAGGTGCCGAGTTGATGGACAGGTATCAAAGCACCGAGTCTGCGACCCGCCATACGCAATGAGGGGCCTCGACAACTTGCGGACCACAGTGACGCCTCCCCATCGCGCCCCGCGCTATACTCGTCCGCATGGATATCAACGCATGCAACATAGCAACACACGCCGCGGGCGCACCAGCAGCGGCCGCTCCCGCGCCCGTCGTGGGCCGCTTTGCCCCGTCGCCCTCGGGCCGCATGCATCTGGGCAACGTGTTCAGCTGCCTGTGCGCGTGGCTTTCGGCCCGCAGCCAGGGCGGCAGCATCGTGTTGCGCATCGAGGACCTGGACGATCGCTGCAAGCGCCCGGAACTTGCCGCCCAATTGATTGACGACCTAGCCTGGCTGGGGCTTGAGTGGGACGAAGGCCCCTACTGCCAGCACGATCGCCTGGACTTGTACGAGGACGCCCTGCACCAGCTGCAAGACGCCGGCCTCACCTATCCCTGCTTTTGCACGCGCGCCGAGCTCCACACCGCAAGCGCGCCGCACGCCAGCGACGGCACGCCCATCTACCGCGGCGCCTGCCGAGGCCTTTCTGCCGAGGAGGTTGCCCGCCGCAGCGCCCTGCGCGCTCCCGCCACGCGCCTGCGTGTGCCCGCCGTCGACGACCTCGCCGGCGACGTGATCGAATTCGTTGACCGCACGTACGGAGCCCAATGCGAGGCACTCGCCACCGAGTGCGGCGACTTTTTGGTGCGCCGCAGCGACGGCGTGTTTGCCTATCAGCTGGCCGTGGTGGTCGACGACGCTGCCATGGGCGTCACCGAGATCGTACGCGGATGCGACCTGCTTGGTTCCACGCCGCGCCAGATCTATCTGCAACATCTGCTGGGACTGCCCACACCGCGCTACGCGCACATCCCGCTGCTCATGTCGCCGGACGGCCGCCGCCTTTCCAAGCGCGATCGCGATCTGGACCTGGGCGAGCTCCGCACCCGCTTTGGCACACCCGAGGCACTGTTGGGATGGCTCGCCGGGCAAACAGGCATCGCGCCGGACACCACGCCGCGTACCGCCGAGCAGCTGGTCGAGCACTTTAGCTGGGACGTCATCCGCGCGCACCGCGAGAACATCACCGTAATGGCCGAGTAGTCAAACGCCCTGCCCCCTTCACTACCCCCCCCGACGAGTGCGTAATTCTGTATCTTGTTATGTACGGAATAGTTCCGTACAATGATGCAAAGGAGGTTTTACCATGCCAACGATTGAGAAACAGCGCCGTATGGATCTAAGGCTGACCGAGCGTCAACGCCTTACTTACGAGCGCGCCGCGGCCTTGCGCGGGCAAACTCTCACCCAATGGGCCACGGCTCACCTTGACGAGAGCTCCGCACGTGACATCGCCGAGGCGTCAACAACCTATCTTTCTCCTGATGGTTTTGATGCATTTTGCGAAATGCTCGACTCACCCATGCCCCAAGCCGCAAAAGCGTTGCTCGACCGTAAAGCGATTTGGGAATGAGCACGTTTACCAAGCCCGTTCAACTCCCCGTCGGTCAAGGCATCGAGGCTTTCCACTGCGGTAATACCCTTGTAGACGGATGGGCTAAAAACAGATCAGCCTCGGCGCGAAGAAGAGGGTCGGCGGTTATATACGCATCGTATTACGACGGCGCAGTCGCCGGGTTCTATACGCTATGTACGCACTCCGTAGCTCGCGAAAATGTTGACGGAGGATGGTTCGTTCGGAACTCCCCCTCCCAAGTTCCCGCAGTGTTGCTTGGAATGATGGGGGTTGATGAGAAATTCAAGGGGCTTGGTCTGGGAGCATCGTTGCTCAAAGATGCCATCGAAAACGCCTTGAAAATTTCTGCCCTAGCGGGAGCGCGAGCTTTGGTTGTCGATCCAGTAGATGATGAGGCGGCAGCGTTCTATGCGCATTTCGGCTTTGCAGCCCTACCCGGCACCAACCGAATGGCGTTGAAACTCTAGACCGCCAGCAGCATCTCCTCCAGCTCCCAGTATGTCTTAAGTTACCCTACAGATAATGACTATTGCCAAAATGTAGGGTAACTACCCAAGGCATCATACGAAGAGCTCGCTATGCCTGCCCCTACGCAACGTCCCAGGGCTGGAGCTCGCCGCCCAGGCGAACGATGCAGTCGTAGAGCACGGTGTGGCGCTCGGCCGGGTTGGCATCCCGATGAAAATGCCCGTAGTACCAGCGCTTGTAGTCCAAGCGGTCCTCCAGCTCATCGAAAAACGCCGTAAGCCGATCAACGGCGGGGCAATTCCAGCCGGGCGCCGGATAAAGCGTGGGCGAAAGCATGCGCGTAGAGCAGGTGTGGGTGACCACGTAGTCGACCTTCCAGCCCACGCCGTCGAGCTTTGTCCGCGCCTCCTCAAAGTTGCGCTCGTCCGGCAGCTCCTGCGGCCACCAGCTGGAATACGGAATGCGGTATTCCTTGTCCACGCTCGTGGCGCCGCCCATGGTAAAGACCGTTGAGCCGTCGAGTTCAAAAACCTCGCCGCGCGTCAGGCGCCGTATGGGCGAGGTGTCCGACAGGCGCTGTGTCAGTCCGCCGTGCCACAACTCCATGGGTCGCTCCGCCCAGTGGTCGAAACGTTCGTGGTTGCCGTCGACGAACAGCACGGTATAGGGGCGCGACTCCAGCCAAGCGATGTCGGCGCACTCCTCGGCAGAGAAATCCCACGGAAGGCCAAAGTCGCCGGCAATGATGAGATAGTCGTCGCTCGTCAGGCTTTCCCCAAGATCCCAATCGCGCAGCTTTTGCATGTCAGCGCCGCCATGGACGTCGCCCGTCACATAGACCGTCATCGGATCACCACTTCCCTCTTATAGGTTTCGAGATCGCGCTCGACCTGCTCGTCGCCCGTGGCGTTGACCCACCACGGCCACTTAACGCAACACACCGGCTCGTCTACCTGTGCAAACCACGACTTGAGCTCCTCCAGGCTCACCGGGGCGTAGCCGTTGGCGTCCACGCCCACGTCGTAGCGCAGCAGCCCCTGCCGAAGGTTGAACTTGTTATACGCGTCGCCACAGCTGTGGATATGCCCGTGCAAATGCCAGCCGCCGTGCGACATACCCTGCCAGTCGACCATGGGATAGTGGCTCAGCACGATTTTCTGACGGTCGATCTTGAGCACGCAAATGGGCGGCTCGACGATAAAAGCATCCGCCACCGCAGGCTGCGTCCAGTCTTTATCGTGGTTGCCGGGCAGCAGATGGATGCGCTTGCATGCAATGCTTTTGCGCAACTCGTAGGCATCTTGGACCGTCATCTTAAAGCTGAAGTCACCCAAAATGTAAAGCTCGTCATCCGCAGCGACCTTGCTATTAATGCTAGCGACCATGGCGTCGTTCATCTGCCCAACAGTCGACCAAGGCCTGTCGGCGAGCCGCAGCATGTTCTCGTGCCCAAAGTGGGTATCGCTGGTAAACCAGATCATGGGGACCTCCTAACGCTCTTGCTCAAAATAGTCACTCGCCGTCTCATCCTGCCCATCGGCACATCGCGCTTCGATCGGCACGATATCTTGGTAGATAAGGCGATGCTTGTCATCGCGCCATTCATCGTCATGGTAATGGCCAAAGAACCAGGTGCGGTAGTCGAGCCGCCCGTCGAGCTCGCCCAAAAAGGCCTGCAGCGAATCGTCGTAGAACTCGCGATTGCACTCCATGCACAGCTCGTCAGCCAAATCGACCGGCGCCTCGTGCGTCACAACATAGTCGACCTTCCAGCCCGCGCGATCGAGCGAGGCGCGACAGTGTTTGATCTCGCGCTCACTCGGCATCTCCTCGGGCCACCACGTCTTTCCCTCCTGACGCCACTGTTTGTCATGGCTCGCGGCGCCACCCATGGCGAGCACCGTGGTCCCCGTGATGTCGAACACCTCGCCGCGCATCAGGTGCAGCACGTGCGGGCGAACCTCGTGAACGAGGCCCCCGTTCCACTCACGCATTGGCAGCCCCGCCAGCAGATGATGGTTCTCGTGATTGCCGTCGACAAAACACGTGGTCCAGGGCTTGGACTCAAACCAGTCGAGCCAGTATTTGTCGGTGTTCGAGCCGCTCCATATAAAGCCAAAGTCGCCGGCAACGATGACAACGTCATCGCGCGTCAGCGTTCGACCCAATGGCCAAACGCGCGACGAGAAGCGACTCGCCCCATACTCGGCAACACCGTGAACGTCTCCGGTAACGAAAATAGACATCAAACAACACCTCCGTGCTGTGCGACTCTGGACAAATCAATGGAAGAAATTGCAGGCCGGGCCGGCATCTGTATCCCTTAGGGCTTACCCTTCGTTCTTCCATCCAAACGGATCAAACACCCAAAAAACTAGATCGAGCACACTGTTGGCGGGCAGCATGTTGGGCAGGGCGTCTTGCCTCGCTTGAGTGCAGCCGCTAATGGTACGCTTGTTTTAATGGCGTTTTGAGGAAGGCTTTTGCACCCCGTAGAACGGTGGTAAATCTTGCCGTTCTTAGTGACGATTACCTTGATTTTTGAGGTATCCACGCTGCGGGGCTCGATGGGCGCAGCCACCTCTTGACGAGCTGGCGCTGTTTTCCAAGGCTTGCCTCTCGAAAAACCAAAATCGCAGAATCGATTGATATAGCTGTCGAAACATCCATCGAACAGCAACCCCGTTGCCAGACCCGCCATGAATCCGCAGGCGATCGCGGCCTCTCCTCTTATTTGCATATATCCCTCCTTAATCAATCTTGAAGAAAAAGGCGGCGCGCGCCGCAGAGCCCATGCCCCTGCGGTGCGCGCCAAAAACAGCGCGCTTCCCTGTCCCTAACGGATCAGCTGGCGGCGCTTATCGGACAGGAATACGCCGGCGGCCACCAGGACCGTGCCGCCGATCACGAAGGTCTCACCCAGCAGCTCGGACGCATCGCCCGTGGCGGGCATCGCCGTCTGCCAAGTCGTGGCCTCGGTCTTTGCCTCCGCATGCTTGGCCTGGTACGTCACTTGCGTGACGGGCTGGGTCTGCTCGCCGTTTCCGCGGTCGGCGGCCTCTTGGCGAGCGATCTCGGCGTTAAGCTCGGCAATAGCCTGGTCGAGCTCGACCTTGGCGGCGGTGTAGTTGGCGAGCGCCTCCAAGTATGCCGGCGCCACGGCATCCGTCGCAGCCACGGCGTCATCGAGTTCGGCCTTGGCGGTCGCGGCACGCTCGGCGGCATCGTGGGCCGCAGCGATCTTGGCGTTAAGTACCTCGTCCGCATCGTCAGTGCTGCCGTTGACAATGGCTTCGGCAATATTGATTCTGCGCAGGCGGGCAACCGCGGCGGCAGAGGCGTCGCGCGCGACAGTCGCATCCACCACGGCATCGTCAGCCTCCACCACGTCATACTCGGCATCGCTCACGGCCATCGCCGCTGCATCGAGCGCGGCATCGGCAGTCGCTTTGTCCCCAGTGGCCTTGGCAAGTGCTGCGGCGGCATTCTTAAGCTGAGAGGCGCGGGCGGCAGCTGCATCAGATTTTGCCTGAGCCGTTGCCACGACGGCGTCGGCATCGCTTGCAGCCCGCTGCGCCATATCGAGCTCCACCTGAGTGGCAGCAGCATCGATGCCTGCCTGATCGGCATCGCCTTGGGTGGCAAGAAGTTCGGCCTCCGCCTCGCGCTGATTGGCACGCGCGCTTTCGAGTGCAGACGACGCCGCATCAAACGCACGCTGAGCAGCGGCGATATCGGCTGAGTACGCCGCTAGCTCATCCTGGGCCGCGGCAAGTGCATCCCGTTTGTCGCCAACACCGGCACGAGCGGCGTCCAGTGCGCGCTTGGCAGCAGCCACCTTGCCCTTGGCAATGTCGAGCTCGCCAGACTTGGCGGCCACGGCGTCCTGCGCTGCCGCAACAGCGGCGTTGGCAGCGCTCAAATCGGCGCGGGCATCGCTGACGGCACGCGCGGCGGCGTCAGCTGCAGCCTGCTTTTGCGCCACGGCAGCCTGGGCCTCCGAGGCCTTGGTTGCCGCGACATCAACGTTAGCGGCAGCGCGCTCAACCTGGGTTTGCTTTGCTGCAACGGCCTGCGATGCTGCACTCACCTTGCTGCCGGCATCGTCGGCAACGCCCTGCGCCACAGCAAGCTCCTTGCGTGCCGCATCCACGCCCTGCTCGGGATTTGCCAACGAGTCACACCACGCATTCAACGCAGCCTCATACTCTGCAACCGTCATCGGATTGAGGTTATACGGCTTATACCATTGACCAGAATATACAAATGTTTGCGCCTGTGTACTCCCGTACAGCGTCCCTCGCGTGCAAACGCCCATGCCCGTCACGGTGTAATCGGGGTTGATCACGTTGATGTAATGTCCGACCGAAGGGTTTGGTCCACCGTGCAGTGCGGCGTAGTTATCAATCTGGGAGCTATGCGCTGTATAGAAATCGTAAGCGGCCTTTCCCGTAAGGCCCGACGCGCCCAGCGAGGCGGCGGCAGCATCAAAGATGGCCTTCTCCTGATCGACCCACTGCTTAAACGGATTGCTTCCGTAGTTCCACGCCACATTCTCGCCCACGTTAAACTGCTGAGCGTGCGCGACCTTCGTATCGGAGAAGTTCGCGTCGGCGATGGCGGTCGCCATCATGGCATATGTCACCTTGAGCTCGCCTAGGCCAACGCTTGCGCGATACTCGTTGCACGCTTTGAGCCACACAACCGCCTGCTTCATATTGGTCAGGTTCGTCGCGTCGACTTCCTCGCCCACCTTGTTGTAGCCAGCGAGTTTGCAGTTGAGGATGATATCCGCCGCATCGTCGGCACCCACACTCTTAAAGAATGCGATGGCACCCTGGCGGTAGTTCTCCGCCGATGCATTCGCCGTTGCCTGAGCGGCATCGAGCTTTGCCTGGGCCTGAGCCACAGCCTGGTCGGCCTGCTGCTTTTGGGCCTTCGCCTGATCGAGCGCCTTGTCGGCAGCGTCTTTCTCGTCCTTGGCCGCCGAAAGCTTGGCCTGGGCATCGGCCAGCTCCGTGAGCGCACTGGCATGATCGGTCTTGGCCTGGTCAAGAGCGGCGTCGGCAGCGGTCTTGGCAGCAGCGGCGGCATCCAGCTTTGACTGGGCATCGGCAGCGGCCTGCTGCTGATCGGCAACTGCCTGCTGAGCAGTCTGAACCTCGCCCTCGGCGGCGGCAACGTCCTGCTCAGCGGCAGCAAGCTCGCTCTCGCACTTCGACTGCGCGGCCTTGGCGGCCGTCAGCGCTTCGGACGCAGCAGCCACCTTTGCCTTGGCGGCCTCGTACTCCGGGCCCGCGGCGCCCTGCTCGGCTCGATCCAGATCGGCCTTGGCCGCGTCATAGCTCGTCTACGCGGCATCCACGTCCGCATCTGCCGCGGCCTTTGCCTGCTGAGCTGCCGAAAGCTTGCCCTGCGCGTCCTGCTGCTTGGCAGCGGCGGCAGTGGCAGCGTCTTGAGCATCCGAGAGCTTGGCCTGCGCATCAACGACCTGCTGCTTCGCCTGTTCCAGGTCACTCGCAGCCTGCCCTGCGGCAGCCTGGGCGGCAGCTACAGCCTCGGGCGTAGCATCGGATGCAGCAGCCTGTGCGGCCTCAAGCGCAGACTGGGCATCACGGGATGCCCTCTGGGCAGCAGTCAGGGCTTCATCCTTGTCCGCCAGCTCCTTCTTGGCAGCATCGAGCGCAGCCTGAGCGTCCTCAAACGCCTTGACATCCTGATCGGCCTTGTCCTGCGCAGCGCCCAGCTGCTTTTCCAGCTCGGCCGAAGCAGCGGAGGCCGCGCTATCGCTCGCACCGCGGGCCGCGTCACAGGCGCCCCGCGCCTGCTGCTGGTTGACGGCGGCAGCATCGTAGGGAGCGGCAGCCGCTTCCAGATCGGCCTTGGCGGTAGCAGCTTTAGCGCGCGCCGCATCAACTGCATCGACGGCGGCAACGCGGCCGTCCTTGGACTTCTTGATGATGCTGGGCTCACGATACATAACGGACATGGCAATTCCCTTCTAAACGGAATCGGTAAGGAGGCAAAAACTGGACCGCACGGCTTACGGCTAACGGAAGCCGTGCGACAAAATATGCAAGATGGGATACACAAAGCTGCAGGGACTAATCCCTTAGCCACTTAGCTGCATTGGGATGGTCGTCGCAAAAGTACTTCTTGGCGCGGAAGGGACGCATGCCGGTCACCTTGACCAGGCAATCGGTGCGAGGCATAAGCCCAACCTCGCCTGGGGTCATCACGCAACCGCGCACATCTACGGCAGTGCGCTCGGCGCCCACGTACTTGGTGCCCAAAACCGACTCGCCACACAGTTCGCTTATGTAGTTCTGCGTCGCGATGTTGCTGCCGCCACCCATATAGACCAAGCTATCGCAGTTATCGAGGATGGTAAGCGCCGTTGATTTGCCGTACACGACATCGAGCTGGCTCAGCGATTGCGCACACATCAAAAAGCTAATGCCGCGACTGCGCACGGTCGCAATGCTGCGCTCAAAATCGGGGATGCGTCCCACATTGGGAAACTCATCGAGCACAAACTGCACGCGACGCTGCAAATGGCCGCTGGGGCTGGCATCGGCACGGCGCTGGGCAAGGTTAAACAGCTGCTTAAGGGCAACGTTCGCAAGCCATGCATTAGCCGAATCGTTGTCGCTCACTTTAAGATCGATCACGCGCTTGCCCTCGTCAATACGATCAAGACGCATCTCGTCATTCTCAAAAACGCGCATGAGCTGAGGCGTCTTAAGCCGCGAGATAGTTGCATTGAGCGTGATCAGAATACTCTTAAGCGTCCTATCTGCCGCACCTCGAAAATCGCGATACTGCTCAACGCCATACAGATCAGCGTTCTCCGCACCATACTTATCGAGAAACTCCCTGGACTCTACCTCTTCTACAAGGTAGTCCAACGGGAATCGCCCCTCACCATCTCCCGTAACCTTGATGAGCGCAGCCAGTTTAAAGACGTTGTTCATCTTAAGGTAGCGGCGCGGAGCCTCAGGATCCCCGCCTGGCGCAAATGTGCCAGCAAGGCACTCCAGGAGGAACAGGATTCCAACAATCGCTCGAAGCAGCAGGTCGTTCGCGTTGTCCCAAAACGGGTCGTTCCTAAAGCTGCGCCTGTCAGGATCGATCCCCTCCATGATTGCCGCCACCGTGGTGGGGATATCCTCGACATCCATCACGTAGCGCAGGGGATCGTACCCGGACGACTGCTCGGGATTGATGGTGTCGAGAACCGTTACCTCGTAGCCGTCCTCTTCAAAGCCTTTTCCCGTGCGGCGCAGTAACTCGCCCTTGGTGTCTGTGACCACATAGCAGCACTCGTGGTGGTTGAGCAGGTTGGGCAAAACGAAACTCGCTGTTTTGCCGCTACCAGTACCGCCAAAGGCAAAAACATTGTTGGACACGCTTGTCTCCCAGTGCTTGTCGCCCTCGTAGAAAGCCACCGTGGCACCTTGCGCCAAGATCACATCGCGCTGCTCATCGCCGGATGACAGCGCCTGCATCTCCTCCTTAGTCGCCCACTTCTTGGTCTGATACTCCGTTTGCTGCGCGGCCTCGTAGCCGTACATCTTGATGACTGACATGGCGTGGCTCCTTTCTTGTCCGTGACGTTGGTGGTTGTTAAGCAATGCGATCGACACCGTCGTCCTCATTGAGCTGTGCCGAGCGCGACGACTTGGTCGCGTGGCCGATCAGGCGCTCGGCCTGCGCCAGATAACTCTCGCGAGCAGCAGTTGAAACCGTCCCGTCGCGCAGATACGCAAGCAATGCATTAATCATCAGCTTGTCGAGCAGGTCGTATCCCTTGGCCCGAGCGCAGTTGAGGAGGTAGCGGTCCTGAAGCCCCCGTACCTTAGTTGCCAAATCGATTTCCATCTTTTCCTCCATGTAATAAAAAGTGTGTCGTTCGTCCAAAAGTGCCTCAAACGGGCGTTTGACGCATAACTCAAAGTTGAAACGCGGACTCGTATCGAACACGCGTCGTTGCACCTTGAGGTAGCGCTTATAAAACATGACGGCATCATCTTCATCCGCCGTAAAGCCACGCGATCCATCGCGGTGCAGCCGGTCGTAAGGCTTTTTGCTATCGATATGGCGCACGAATGGGGACGGAATATAGGCATCCTTCTTGACGTTGTACTTCATCCCTGTCGTAACCTGCTCAAACAAGAGAACGCCAGCTGACTTAAAAGCCGCATTACATCCATGCCTAAACATGCTCACCACGGCTGCCACGCTGCCCATGCAGCTATCGCGCGGGGAAAAATACAGCGAAAGCAAAGCGAGCGTCGCAGCAGTCAAAAGCTCGCGGGCCTCGTGTACATCGGCTCGATACTGCTCGGGCACCAGCCCGGGAATATCGGGCGAGCGCTCTTCCAGCACGCCAACGAGCGATTTAGCCAGGCGCTCGACGTTCTTCTCGCCGCAGTACGGACACGGAAGTGGCAGCTCTGCCTTCCTGTTCACTTCGCACATACCGCGGAGATCCTCGTCGATCGCACTGAGGAATGCCTCGTAAATACTGTCCCGTTTCTTCATGAATGCTTCTTTCTATCCGGTTTCAGGTGGTTGATGTAAGTCTGTTCTAAGTTCTAGAATGTTCTGACGCTAGAACGATGATTATTGATCTAACCTGTAGTTTCATAAGTGAAATCATCCTGCTCGATTGCTTAGTTTGCCTAAAGGCTACAAAGCGAATGTATCAAGCAATTGCTATTGAGTTGGCTTTGGATTGCTTCGAGGATAGCACAGCGTGCTGTTCTCGTCATTAGAAATTTTAATATTTTTCTGCTAATATAAACCCACTGAGAAGAAAGGGCTCTATACATGCGTGAAACTACATCATCATTGCCACGCCTCACCGCCGCCGCCCTCTCGCGCGCGCTTAACCTGGAACAAGGCAGTCGCCTGCTCACTGTCCGTCTGCCTGGCGCTGTGGATGCCGAAGATCTCGCTAAGTGCTTTACCCTAAACGGTAACGGCGTGCCCGATATTTGTGAGCTTGAACCCGGAAAGCAGAATGCAAGCGATGATGATGCAGCGCCGGTGTTTGTCGATGCATCAAACTACTACCGCGCAAATAAGCACGATATCGAAAAAGACAGTGCCGCGCTCATCGATTATTTGGAGCCTGGCTACCTTGATTTTTGCGACTGGGGTCCTTTTATTTGGTGCCTGTATGCTCTCGCCCTTTCGGGCCGCACTCGAGCAGCCGTGGTACTTCCCGCCGATTTACTTGATAAAGCTGAACAAGCACGCACGATTTTGATACGCGAAGGGCTCATCGAGAGCGTCGTTTATTTGCCACTTTCCGAGCCCAGGCCCTACATGACAAGCGCGCTCCTCCTACTGTCTTCAGGAAATCGCAGCGTTGCATTTCGCAGCGCAATTGAGCCCGGACCGCGTTTTCAATATGTGACTAAAACATCGTATTACTCTGATATCACCTTTTCTATCTCTCCTGACTGGGCCCGCATTGATACCAATACGCCAAGATCGACGCCAATCGAAACGTCCACTTTTGCCACGCGCGAGCTGCTCCAACACCACGCCGCTCTCTCAAAAGGCAAAATCAGCCTCATCGCCATCACCCGAAACTACAGCGCCACACTCGGTGACTCTTTTACGCGAGTCGCGCCATTCATGCCCCGCGAGAGCACGACATCGAACGACATTGACGCAGTCGAGGTGCGCCGAATCTCATCTCAAGATTTTCAGGACGGCAATCTTCTGCCCGTAGATGCTTCAGATAATCAAAATAGCTCGGATTCTAAATTCGTAAAGGTGGACCCCAGCGTTCTCGATCGTTATGAGCTCCGCGCTGGAGATATCGTCATGCCGCGCATGCTGGGTCGCTACGGCGCGTCCAACCTGCTCGTCGTCAGCTCCGATGACGCTAAGCAGCATCTGGTTGCTTCGCATAACACCACCGTCATTCGCCCGTCATTCCAAACGATGACCGAAGATGAGCGCGTAGTGTTTTCGGAGATAATTGTTGGATACCTTACCGAAGGCCACGGGGCGCAGCTGATTCAAGCATTAACTGAAGCAGCCAGCATCCGCGCCATCCGTCCTAGCGACCTGTTTGAGATCGAAGTCCCGCCGGCGCTCGACCCGCGCACACGCGAGTATAGCGAATCCATCAACCGCTTTGCCGAGGTCGTAAGGACAAAGAAACAAGCCGAGGCCACTGTCGCCCAAGCCCAGCGCGACCTCGAAGGCGCAAAAAAGGCCGTCACCCAGGTGGTCGACCAGACCTGCGAATAGCGCATAGGCAGTAGAAACGTCTTAAGCCGGCGACAGGAACTAATTCTGCCGCCGGCTTAACTATCTAGCCTATTCCCATCCCGTGGTCTGAGGATTCCATTTGCACACATTCGCCGAATGATTAAAGCACGGTGTATACAACCGATTGACGACCTCTTCTGCCCCAGCAATGTTCCCCGCGAGATCAAGTACCCCCGCCTGCCTCGCCATCTTTACGTACTGTGCAGAACCATTTTGTTTCCACCAGAGAGGCGCCACGAACTCTTCCGGCATTGCCACTTTGCGGGCAGACGCTTCTTTCTCGACCCTCTCGACAAGCGTAGCCCCATCGACGAAGCAAGTTTTCGCGTACACCAAGATGTCGACTATATCCTTGATTCGCGATGAAGCACGGCCCTCATGCATCTCTATCATTGCGAGCAATTTATCTGCAAGGGCACTCTCCACTCGGCATACTCGATAGTCGCAGACTGGGAGCCCCTCGATATTCAGACGATCGATCGGCGCAAGAACCTCAGGCTCAAGTCCCCGCACTTCATCAATTACCAAGTCAATTGAAATTGGCTGTAGCTTCTTGGTTCCCATAAAGGGGGTGAACCACACCTTCGCACCGCACCGATACTCATCTTCTTCTTTGATTTGCTCTGCACGATCAAAGACGAACGAAACGAAATCCTCCAGATCAATCGAAGCAGCCTGCACCAGATCGACAATAGCCTCTTCGAGACTCTCCTCTTGAGCAACCAAGTCAATATCTCTTGTGACACGTGCATCGAGTGTTCGCGCCAGGACGCTTTGACCGCCCTTGAGCACAAAGCTGCCGTCATCTTCTGAAAAAACGCGACATAGGAAGCGATGAAAGTAGAAACCGACGATTGCCCGATTAGTATCCATTGGTGATTCTCTTGCGGCATTCCTAACAGCCATCTCCAATGCGGCAGGCGTTTTGTACTTCACCATGTCCTCCGTTTCGCATTACCCGTTCAGTACCATCAGCAAAGGCGCCATCAGCTCGCGTCGTTTGGCGGTTTTAGAGTTCTCCTCTACAAGATCCTTCAGCCGTTGTATATCGAGTCCACGTCCAAGCGCGTCGTAATAGGCATCGATAATTAATGAGGGATCCTCGCAATCGAGGCAAAGATCGACAAGCGTGCGCTCGGGTTTAGTTACCGGCAGGCCGTCGAGCCAAACGATGTCCCGCTCAGCAATCTCGCGCTTTACAAAAGAAAGGGATTCGTTTCTTGTATTGATACGCATGGGCGCGGTCATCCTGTAGGGGGACAGATAGAAATCGCCCATTTGCTGCAGGTTCGCCGCTGTCGTACCGCTCACGGCGATGCCATCCCACTGACGTTTTCTCTCCCACGCGCAAAGGGAGGGATTGGTGAGCTTCCAAAAGGCGTTGAGTTCGTCGGTGTCTCGGCGCTGCGTTCCAGACATCCGGTAGGCGCCGTGGCATATCCGTTCAAGACGCCCTGCGCGGCATGAGTGCGCCAGCGCATCTCGAGAGATGTCCATGCGAGCCGCCTGGGCTGTGGTGAACACGCCCTCGCTCTCGGAAAGCTCGCTTATCGCCGCTATGTTGCTAAAGTACTTCATGCTGCAATTGTAGGATATTTTCATACTTTTGCAACGTGATTTTTGATCCATTAGATCCGTTTGCCTTGTTTACCCCATTTCTGACGCCGTTTTGCACCGGCACCCCATCCCCCGCTATTGAGGTCTAATACTTTTCCGCGAAGTGAACGGCTGTTTTTGGACCCCTGAAACATCCGCATTTTTCGGCGGCAAAATCGTGGGATTTCAGCATTGAAACCGCAGGAAGCGGCACCTCTAAAGTGTCGATGCTTCGGGGGTCCGTTTTCACTCATTCACTTCTCGGAAAAGTATTAGACCTCGCTATCAGCTATCCCAAAGATCAGACCGCCCCTCCTTCACGCCACGCAAAACCTGCCTTTTCTGCCCCTGCCCGCCTCCGCACCACCCAAAAACTCATCCAACATTAATCTTGGCTCAAGAATCGCTTAATCTATAACCTGCACTATAGAGTTCGACCAAGGGCGGGGCGGCGCAACGCAAACCGCCGAACGCAACGCTCGCGCCCGAGCAAATTGCCCGGCGTCGCGCCCATCGAACGAAAGGACAGGTCATGGACGACCTCGAAAAAGTTGAAACCATCCGCACCAAGTGCAACGTGAGTTACACCGATGCCAAGGCGGCGCTCGACGCTGCCGACGGCAACGTTTTGGATGCCATCATTTGGCTCGAGTCGCAGGGCAAGACCCAGACCACGTCGGCGCATGCCGCCACCGAGTCCGCGCCAGTCGATGAGCCCTCTGCCGAGATGGTCGCCGCGCAGGCAGCCTACGAAAAGTCGAGCGAAAAGACCGACTTCTCCAAGAAGATGGACAGCGTGTGGGAGTACCTCAAAAAGCTCTTCCGCCTGAGTCTGGACACCAAGTTTATCGCCACGCGCCGCGATGCGATCATCCTCAACATCCCTATCCTGATTCCCATCGTCGCGCTGTTTGCCTGGGGCGCCACGATATGGCTGATGCTGATTGGCCTGTTCTTTGGCATGCGCTACCGCATCGACAGCGACGGCGACGTGCCCGGCAGCATCAACAACCTTATGGATAGCGCTGCTAACGCCGCGGACGACATCAAGCAAAATCTCAACGACGACAAGTAATCGCAGACGGGGGCACGCATGGCACGGATCCTGATCGTAGAGGACGAGGAGAAAATCGCCCGCTTTGTGACACTCGAGCTGGAGCACGAAGGCTACCAGGTGGAGCACGCCGCTGACGGCCGCACCGCCGTTGACCTGGCGTTGGAGCGCGACTACGATCTGATTCTGCTCGATGTACTGTTGCCGCAGCTCAACGGCATGGAGGTGCTGCGGCGCGTACGCAAGCACAAGGGTGTGCCGGTGATTATGGTCACCGCGCGCGATGCCGTGATGGACAAGGTGGCCGGGCTCGATGCCGGCGCCGACGATTACCTGACCAAGCCATTTGCGATCGAGGAGCTGTTCGCACGGATCCGCGTGGCGCTGAAGCGCTCGGAGGCCGTGCGGGCGGCTTCGGGCGTTGGCGGCGCCAGCGCCGGGGCTGGCGTAGCGAGCGGCACGGCCGCCGGTATCGCCACAATGTCCCCGGCAACCGACACGGCCCAGACCGCTGCCGCGCCCTCCCCCGCCGCGCTCGCCGTGGGTTCGGTCGCGCTCGATCCCGACCGCCGCGAAGTCACGGTCGGCGGCTCGCCCATCGCGCTCACGGCCCGCGAGTTCGACGTCCTCGCCCTGCTTATGACGCATGCCGAAACCGTGCTCACGCGCGAGCGCATCGCGCACGAGGCGCTGGGCTACGAATACGTGGGCGACACCAACAACGTCGACGTGCACATCGCGCACCTGCGTGCCAAGATCGAAGACGCCGGCGGTGCCCGCATCATCCAAACCGTGCGCGGGGTGGGCTATGTCTGCCGCGCGTAACGCCGAGACCAAGCGCGTCACCTCCATCGCCCGTGCCATCAACTGGAGCTACATGTGGCGCCGCCTGGCGAGCTACATCTGGCTCGACCTGTGGCTGCTGGTTGCTGCGGCGGCGATCCTCATCTATGGCTATAACCAAACGCTGCCCGACGGCGCGTTTACCGCGGGATGGATCCCCGGTGCCGCCGTCCACGGCATGTCGCTGACGCCCGCGCACGGCTGGGACCCCGCCACGCTCACCTATACCGTCGAGCTTGCGCGCACCACCAAGACCTTCCCCCTCGCGCAGGACCTCATCGCGCTGTGGCCCCTCTATCTTGTCGTTGCAGGTGGGCAGGTCATCAGCGTGCTCAACATGCTCGGCGGCGCCCGCCGCGTGCGCCGCACCATGGCACCGCTCAACGACCTGGCCCTGCGCGTAGACGAGCTCAGCCGTATGCAGCTCTCCGGCGGCAAGATGGAAACGCTCGAGCAGGCCATCGAGCGCGCGAGCGTCGACTCGCCGAGCGTCACCACCGGCGACGCCGACCTGGCGAGCATCGAGGTCGCGCTCAACCGCCTGCTGCGCCAGATGCAAGAAGCCAAGCTGCAGCAGATGCGCTTTGTCAACGATGCAAGCCACGAGCTGCGCACGCCCATCGCGGTGATTCAGGGCTACGTAAACATGCTCGACCGCTGGGGCAAAGACGACCCGGACGTGCTGGCGGAGTCTATCGCGTCCCTCAAGGCCGAAAGCGAGCATATGCAGGAGCTCGTGGAGCAGCTGCTGTTTTTGGCGCGCGGCGACGCCGGACGCACGGTCCTGCGGCGTGCGAATACCAACCTGGCCGCGCTGGTCGGCGAGGTATGCGAGGAGTCACAGATGATCGATGCCGCGCACACGTATCGACCGGCGTACGACGCTGCGCTTGTCAGCGACCCGCGCTGCGACGCGCCCGTTGACGTGGCGCTCGTGAAGCAGGCTCTGCGCGTGATCGTGCAAAACGCCGCCAAGTATTCGGACGCGGGCACGTCCATCAGATTTGGCGTAGTGCCGGATGCGGGCGCGGGCACGATCGACATAAGTGTTGAGGACGAGGGCATCGGCATGGACCAGGAATCCGCAGCTCACGCATTCGAACGGTTCTACCGCGCCGACAACGCGCGCGATGCCGGCGCGCAGGGCTCGGGTCTGGGACTTGCCATTGCCAAGTGGATCGTCGATAGCCATGGTGGTGTCATTGGCGTGACCTCAGTCGAGGGCGTCGGCAGCCGCTTTACGATTCGCCTGCCACGATAGAAAGCCCCTCGGCATAAATAAAGGGATAAGGCCATGCGGCCCTATCCCTTTTTGCTAGCTATAGCAGCCTGTGCGCTACTCGCGGCACAGGTGCACGGCGAAGCCGGCGAACTCGCGCTTAAAGTACACGAGCTTGGTGCCGCCGTCGGGCAGCAACACGCGCGACTCCTCGTTGACCTCGAGCCCGCGCTCGGCAAACCACTTCTCGGCCGCATCGATGTCGTTGACGGCAAAGCCGATGTGGCCCTTGGTGCCACGACCGTTCTGCTTCATGACCTCGATCAGCGAATCGTTAAAGTACGAAACCGGGGTCTCGATAACGGGCAGGCCCATCATCGTCGAGAACAGCTCCGCGATCCCCAGGGCATCTGCCGGGTCGGTGGCGTTAATGCCCACATGGGCAACGCGCATGCCAAAGAGCTCGACCGGATTGGCGTTCTGCTCACTCATACAGTCAGCGCCTACTGAGCCATGACGTCGAGGACGGCCTTCTCGGCAGCGACGCGGTTCATGCCGGTCATGAAGGGCACGCCGCTCACGTACGGGCAGGTGAGGCCCTCGGGAGCAACGGTGGTGGCGATCAGCAGGTCGGCGCCCTCGTCGCAAGCGTCCTTGGCCTCAGAGATGGCGCACTGCACGATCTCATACTTGCCGGCATAACCGTTGGCGTCGAGCATGGTAGCGACCTTCTGGGCAACGAGCGTGGAAGTAGCAGCGCCAGCACCGCAAGCCAAAACGATCTTCTTCATAGGTAATGTCTCCCTTCATGGTTTACTTTAGGTAAGTGTACCGCAGCGAGCGATGGCACTCAGCCTCGATGAGCTTTTATGCCAGTTTGCTTGCGCGCTGCGTATAATACATCTAGTACGTGTTGTCATACCGCTCGCTATATGAGCGACTAAGGATCCCAATATGCCCGATTCCCGCACACTCTGGACCGCCGTCGTTATCATCTGCATCGGCGTGTCGGTGTTCTTTAGCGTCAAAAAACGCACCACGTTCAAGCGTCTGCAGCAGCTTATGGCTGCCAAGCAGTGGGACGAGTTCGATCGTTTGCTCGACGGCAAACTCACCAGCATGCTGTACCCGCGCTACAACCGCGACTACCTGCGCCTGAACTCCTATCTGCTACGCGAGGACCATGAGCGCGCTGACGAGATGTTCGATCTGCTGCTGGGGCTCAACCTGCCCAAGATGCAGCGCGTCGACCTGGTGATCAAGGCCTTTAACTACTACGTTGGCCAGGAGGACCGCAAAAAGTCTAAGGAGCTGCTGCACGAGATCAAGGGCTTTGAGGGCGGTCAGGCCGAGGCGGTCGCACACGAATGCCAGCTAATGTACGACACGATGATCCTCAAGCGCCACAACGACATTCCCGAGCTGGAGCGCATGCTCAAGGAAGCCGGTGACGACAAGGTCAAGCGCTGCCGCTTGGAGTACCTGCTGGCCCTGCAGTACCAGAACAAGGGCGACGAAGCCAAGTTTGCCGAGTACTTGGAAAAGTCAGGCCAGCACTCGATGGCCGTCAACGCGTAACGGACGGCTTGTGCTAGACTTCTAGTCTCACGGGGGCGTGGCGGAATTGGCATACGCAGGAGACTTAAAATCTCTCGCCGCAAGGATTGTGGGTTCGAGTCCCACCGCCCCTACCATATGAAGCGTTCGAGCCCGTGTCCCGTTGGGATGCGGGCCCGTTTTTTTCGGACGCCGGTGGGGCTCGAACCCGCGAGGGGGCGAGCGTCAAGCGGACGCGCAGCGTCCGCAGCGAGCCGGCAAGGGCGCCGGCAGGCGGCCGAAGCCGGTGCGCATTTGCGCAGCAAATGCGCAGACGTCCCACCGCCCCTACCACGTATTGTCTACGAGCCCGTGTCCCCAAGGGATGCGGGCTCGTTTCTTTTAGGTGCCGTCAACTGCAGAGCAGCTCATTTGGGACAGAGCTTTTTTGACTACTTTTAAAGGGTGCTCAGGCTCGGGGTCCAGGCGATGGTGGGGGTCGCGCCGTCGAGAACCTCGTTGATGGTGGCGGCCATGCCGGCGAGGAGGCTGTTCTCACTTACGGTGAGCGTCTTGTAGCCGCCGGCTCGCATGAGCTCGCGAATCACCACGGCGCCGGCCAGAATCACGCCCGCGCGTTTGGGCTGTACACCCGGTAGCGCGGCGATACCCTCCACATCCAGCGCGGACATACGCTCGATGGCAGCCGAAACCTGCTCCATCGAAAGCTCGCGCAGGTGCACAAAGCTCGAATCATACGGCTCCAGCTCGTGAACGAGTGCCACGAGCGTGGTGACGGTGCCGCCCACCGCAACGAGGCGTTCGGCGCGCTCAAAGTCGCTGGGCAGGCCTTCAAAATAGGCGGCAAACTGCTCGCCTGCCCACGCGGCAGCGGCAGCAAGCTCGCCATCCGCGGGCGGCAACGCGGAGAAAAAGCGCTCCGTCACGCGGCGACAACCGATGTCCAGCGAGCGCGTTCCCTCCAGCGCAAAGACGCCGCGCTCCGGCGCGTACACGCCAGTCGCGAGCTCCGTGGATCCGCCGCCCGAATCGGCAACAATGATGCGCTCGCCGGCAAAGTCGTGCGCCACGCCGAAAAACGTCAGGCGCGCCTCGACCTCGCCCGGAATCACCTGTGGCTCAAGCCCCAGATCGCGCAGGCCGTCCAACAGCAGCGCGGCATTGGACGCATCGCGTGCGGCACTCGTACACGTGGTGCAGACGCACACGGCCCCAAAGGCACGGGCCTCGTCCACAAACATGTGACACGCAGCGAGCACACGCTCGACAGCCGCCTTGCAAAAGCGCCCCGTCGTGTCCACGCCCTCGCCCAGGTCGGTAATCTCGGTATGCTTGGACGATTCCACAATCGCTCCGCCCTCGACCTGGGCCAACACCAGTCGCGACGACACCGTTCCCAGGTCGATCGCGGCTACCTTATAGCGTTTGCAATTTGTCATTGCGGGCTCCCCTCCGGGCGCTATTTGCCGTTGGACACGACCGTCTGACCCTCGACGCCGTTAAACCCAAACAGCATGTCGAGCGCCTGGATGTACCACGGCGCGTCCTTGCCGACTTCTTCGATTTCCTTGGCCACTTCGCTGGCCTTCTTGGCGTTTGAGGACTTTTTGCTCGACGACGAGTCCGAATCGTCGTCCAAACCTAGCACGTCAATCTTCTTCTCGCCGGGCATCACCAGGCCCAGGACCTCGGACGCCGCGTCCTTGATACCCTCCTCCGAGAGCAGCTTGTCGACGCTTTTTTGCAGCTCATCATTGTATTGCTGGCGAATCTCGACCTGCTTGGCCAAGATATCGCTCGAACGCTTTGCCACGTACAGATCGCGCACGGGGAAATACAGGCTCACGAGCACCAGCGCCACCACGATACCGATAAACAGCGGACGCAGAGGGCCATGCGTAAAGTCATAGATCGCCTTGACAACCGCGTTGTCGTTGGCGTAATGC
This sequence comes from uncultured Collinsella sp., assembly GCA_905199605.1. Classification (GTDB taxonomy): domain Bacteria; phylum Actinomycetota; class Coriobacteriia; order Coriobacteriales; family Coriobacteriaceae; genus Collinsella. Next base: position 21,312 of record CAJKHC010000003.1, on the reverse strand, counting down.
ATAAAGTCCGAGCCCGAAAGACGGTTCGAGGGCCTACTCGATTTGTCGTGTGCTTGAGTCGAGGGACGCGACGCATGCGACGAACGTGCCGGGCGCACCGGTCCATCTGCCAAGGTATTTGATTGAGCATTGGGGCGCGAGGTACTTGCCGGGCGCTGCGTGGAGCGGTCGGCGCCGGCATAAGCGGACCCACCGAGCTGCACCGTGCGCGCACGGCGAGGCGACGGCTCGCGCGAACCGGCGGAATAGTACCTGTTGTCGTAAATCTGATCCATGTGCGCCTTGTGCGGTTGAGGTTTGTTTGCGCTAAGTCCTTTAGTTATAGCACGAGCGCCCGCACCGCCTTCGCCAGCCTTTGCTCGACATAAAAAAGGCGCTGAGCCATATGGCCCAGCGCCCACAGCGCTTTGCGGCGTCCAGCCAAGGCGGGGCGGAACCGAGTCAGCCTCCTCCTCGCCAAATTCGCCCGTTTAGCGAATGTTGTAGAACGCGGCCTTGCCGGCGTAGCGCGCGCTGCCCTCGAGCTCGTCCTCGATGCGAATGAGCTGGTTGTACTTGGCGATACGGTCGCTGCGGCACGGGGCGCCCGACTTGATCTGGCCGGCATTGACGCCCACGACCAGGTCGGCGATCGTGGAATCCTCGGTCTCGCCGGAGCGGTGACTCACGATGCAGGCGTAACCGGCCTCCTTGGCGGTCTCGATGGCCTCAAGCGACTCGGTGAGCGTGCCGATCTGATTGACCTTGACCAGGATCGCGTTGGCGGCACCCAGCTCGATGCCCTTCTTAAGGCGCTCGGTGTTGGTGACGAACAGGTCGTCGCCCACCAGCTGCACCTTGTTGCCAATGCGACGGGTGAGCTCAACCCAGCCGTCCCAGTCCTCCTCGGCCATGCCGTCCTCGATGGAGATGATGGGATAGGTGTCGACGAGCTTCTCCCAGTAATCGACCATCTGGGCGCTCGTGTACTCCACGCCCTCGCCCTTGAGCTCGTACATGCCGGTCTCGGCGTTGTAGAACTCGGTCGAGGCCGGGTCCATGGCGTACATGAAGTCGACGCCGGGCTTAAAGCCGGCCTTCTCCACGGCCTTGGTGATGTACTCGAACGGCTCGGCATTGGTCTTGAGGTTGGGCGCAAAGCCACCCTCGTCGCCCACGCCGCCGCCCAGGCCGGCCTCGTGCAGCACACCCTTGAGGGTGTGGTAGACCTCGGCGCACCAACGCAGGCCCTCGGCAAAGCTCGGGGCGCCCACCGGCATGATCATGAACTCCTGGAAGTCGACGTTATTGTCGGCATGCGCGCCGCCGTTGAGGATGTTCATCATGGGCGTGGGCAGCAGGTGGGCGTTGACGCCGCCCAGGTACTGATACAGCGACAGGCCCGCCGACTCGGCAGCGGCGCGGGCAACTGCCAGCGACACACCCAGAATGGCGTTGGCACCGAGATTGGTCTTGTTGGGGGTATCGTCCGCGGCAATCAGCGCGGCATCGACGGCGCGCTGGTCGAAGGCGTCGAGGCCCACGACGGCGTTAGCGCACTCGTTATTGACGTGCTCGACGGCCTGCGAAACGCCCTTGCCCAGGTAGCGACCCTTGTCGCCATCGCGCAGCTCGCAGGCCTCAAAGGCACCGGTCGAAGCGCCCGAAGGCACCATTGCGCGGCCAAAGCTACCGTCCTCGAGCACGACCTCGACCTCGACGGTGGGATTGCCGCGGCTGTCGAGCACCTCGCGACCGTAGACGTCCAAAATATCGCTCATGTTGTCTCCCTCTCACTTGGAAACATAGTGGATGCAAGCGACCGGCTGACCGTGCACCGTCGGTGCGCCTCCGTAAGTTAGCCATGTCGCACTTTTTGCATTATGCCCTAAGTTAGCCGAGGGATACACTTGATTTTCGAAAAATTTAGCGGGAACGATGAGGCATGTCAGCCCATCGTTCCCGCAGTCTTACTCCTCCGCCTTTGCGGCATCCCACAGGTCGTTAAGGCCATGGGTCGAAAGCTCGGCAAGATCCACGTGGGCGTCAGCCGCCATCTGCTCCATCGCAGCCCAGCGGCGGCGGAACTTGGCCGTGCTCGCGCGCAGGGCACTCTCGGCGTCAATCCCCTCTTTGCGCGCAACGTTGACTAGGGCAAAGAGCAGGTCGCCAAACTCCATCTCGCGCTCGGGCGAGCCGGGCTCCTCGGCCTCAAACTCGGCACGCTCCTCGGCGACCTCGTCCCACACATCCTGGACCGTCTCCCACTCAAAGCCCACGGCCGCCGACTTGCGCGACACCTTCTGAGCTTGCATCAGCGCCGGCAGGTGCGTGGGCACGCCGTCGAGCAGGCCTTCGGGCGCAGCCTCGTCCGCCGCCACAGCCTTGTCCTTGGCAGCCTTCTCGGCAAGCTTGACCTCGTCCCAAATCTTGAGCACCTCGTCGGAGCTCTCGGCATCCGCATCGCCAAACACGTGCGGGTGACGACGGATGAGCTTGGCGTCGATATCGCGCGCCACATCGGCAAGCGTAAACTCGCCGGCATCCGCCGCAATCTGCGCATGCAGCACAACCTGCATGAGCACATCTCCCAGCTCCTCGCGAAGATGCGCCGCGTCGTCGGCCTCGATGCAATCGAGCGCCTCGTAAGCCTCCTCGATCATGTTCTTGCCAATGCTGCGGTGCGTCTGCTCGCGGTCCCACGGGCAGCCATCGGGCTGACGCAGGCGCCAGATGGTCTGCACCAGATGCTGCAGCTCGGCCGACGCGTCGACCAGCGTGGACAGGTCGCGCGAACCCTCGGCATTTTGCTGAGCCATATGCTCGGCCATGGTTACTCCTCCTCCAGGATCACGTGACGGAACGCGCCGCCCTCGTAGATGCCGTAGCTGTGCGTACCGTCCTTGGGAATGCTCACGCTGCCGGGGTTGAAGAGCCACAGGCCCGGGTGCGCCTCGCTTGCCTCGTTAACCTTGATATGCGTGTGGCCGTAGACGAGCGCGGAGCCTTCGGGCAGCGCGGGCGCGTGGTCGACGCTGTTGTGCATGCCGGCGCCAAAGACGTGGCCGTGCGTCAGGAACAGCTCACGGCCGGTCTCGTCAAACAGCGTGGCGTAGTCGGCCATGACCGGGAAATCGAGCACCATCTGGTCGACCTCGGCGTCACAGTTGCCGCGCACCGCGATAATGCGGTCGGCCAAGGCGTTGAGCAGCGGAATCACGCGCTTGGGAGCGTAGTCGCGCGGCAGGTCGTTGCGCGGGCCGTGGTAGAGCAGGTCGCCCAGCAGCACAATACGGTCGGGCTGCTCGGATTCGATGGCGGCGCAGAGGCGCTCGGTCCAGTATGCCGAGCCATGGATGTCGGAGGCGATGAGGTATTTCATGGGTGGTCCTTTCGGTGGGGTTAATTGGATTGGCGCGGCGCGTCACTCGCCCGCATCACTCAAATCGCAACGCCGCGGCTTGGGCCGCTTGCATCACGCGCTGGAGCGGCACGTCGTGCTCGCGGGCGAGACGGGCGCAGTCCTCGTACTCGGGCGCCGCACGCTCACTACCGTCGGGCAGAGTGGCCACTTTAACGGATACCTCGCCCCATGGCGTCGCCACGCGCTCAAAGCGGCGTGGTAGGCAAACGCGCTCCATAACCTGGCGGCGGATGCCATTGGTCGTGGTTTCCAAAAAGATAATCGTCTGCAGGCGTTCGATATCCTCGTGGGTGCAGATCACCTGCAGCTGCCAGCCGGGGCGGCCTTTTTTGCAGTAGAGGGGCAGCCAGTGCACCTCGCGGGCGCCGGCCTCGCGCAGGCGGTCAGCGGCATAGGCGAGTACCTCGGGCGACGCATCATCGATGTCGCACTCCAGCTTGACGATGGTTTCGGGCGCATCGGTCTCGCGGGACAGCGGAGATGTACTTCCACGTTGCATACGGTCCGGATCCTTTCCGCACGGGCTCGTTTTATTCACCCAAACGCTAGCACATCGAACGTGGCACAGGCGTGACTTTCGTCCGTCGTCGCCCTTGCCCCTATCCAAACATGTACGTCAGCCTCCAAACATGTCATTTTTTGTCGGTTTTGGAGGCTGACGTACACGTTTTGGAGCGGGCCGCACACGATCAAAATTGCGCCCGCATTCCGTCCACCACAAAGTTCGCCGCACTCAACAATTTTGAACTTTCTACGCAGTTCATCGGCTAAAAATTACCCTCGGCATACTTACCCGCTGCACGATGTTACTCTAGTTGCATTTGGCTAACTAAGCGGCTGCCGAGGACCCAGCCCGGCACCGTTACGGCATAGGAGGTTTCATGTTCGAGAAGCGGCTCTTCTCCCTGGCTCCGCAGGTAACGCCCTACATTATGGCAAGCGTCCTGTTTAAGTGGATCGCGCTCATGGCAAACATCACGGTGATGTGGATGCTTGCGCGCATCTTGGGCGGCATCGTCACGAACGGTCTTTCCGCCGCGCTCGCTGTCGATGCCCTCGCACAGGCGGCTTTGCCGCTCGCCGCCGCCATCATCGTGCGCGCCGCCTCCATCTACCTGGCCCAACGCGCCGGCGACAAGGCCGCGTTCGAGGCCGTCCGCCGCGTGCGCTCGCTCGTCTACGACAAGCTCACCGCACTCGGCCCCTCCTACACCGAAACCGTCCCCACCGCCGAGGCCGTCCAGACCAGCGTCGAGGGCGCCACGCAACTCCAGGTGTACTTTGGCGGTTACCTGCCGCAGCTCTTCTTTGCCGGTTTGGCACCCATCACGCTGTTTGTACTGCTCGTGGGCCAGGCGGGTCTTCCCGCCGCACTGCTGCTCGCCTGCGTTCCGGTCATCCCCGTCTCCATCATGATGGTCATGCGCAACGCCAAAAAGATCGGTGCCGAGTACTGGGGCAGCTATGTCGATCTGGGCGGCATGTTCCTGGAGGCCGTGCAGGGTCTCACCACCCTTAAGGTCTACCAGGCCGATCGCAGCTGGCACGAGCGCATCAACGCCGAGTCCGAGCGTTTCCGCACAGCGACCATGCGCCTGCTGGTGATGCAGCTGCGCTCCATTTGCGTTATGGACCTGGTCGTCTATATGGGCGCCGCGCTCGGCATTATCGTAGCCACGCTGCAGCTCGCCACGGGCAAGATTGGCTTTGAGGCTGCCTTCCTCATCGTCTTTCTGTCGCAGGAGTTCTTTTTGCCTATGCGCCGCCTGGGATCGCTGTTCCACACGGCCATGAACGGCATGGCCGCCTCGCGCCGCATGTTTGGCATTTTGGATACGCCCGAGCCCGAGCGCGGCGATGTTGAGCTTGACGGTCGCGGCGATATCGAGCTCGCGGGCGTGAGCTATGCATACGGCGACCGCACAGTGCTGGACAGCGCCAGCGCGACCATTGCGCACGGCTCGCTCGTGGCACTCGTGGGCGAAAGCGGCGGCGGCAAGTCCACGCTCGCGGGGATTATCGCGGGCCGCAAGGGTGCCTACCGTGGCAGCGTTCGCATCGGCGGCGTCGAGCTGTGCGATGCCACGGCCGCCTCACTCATGCGCGCCGTCACGCTGGTGCCCACCAACGGCTACCTGTTTACCGGCACCCTGCGCGACAACCTGCTGCTCGCCCAGCCCAACGCCACCGACGCCGAGCTTTTGCGCGCGCTCGGCCGCACGCGCGTGGCGGCCTTTGTGCAGGCCGACGGCGGGCTCGACATGGTGATTAACGAGGGCGGCACCAACCTTTCGGGCGGCCAGCGCCAGCGCGTGTGCATGGCCCGCGCCCTGCTGCACGACTCGCCCATCTATGTGTTTGACGAGGCGACGAGCAATGTGGACGCCGCAAGCGAAGCCGCAATCGGCGAGGTCATTGCATCACTCGCCGGCGAGCACACCGTAATCGTGGTGGCGCATCGCCTGTCGACAATCGTGGACGCCGACCAGATTCTGGTGCTGGAGCGTGGCCGTATTGCCGAACGCGGGACTCACGGCGAGCTTTTGGCCACCGCGGGCGTCTATGCGCGCATGCGGAACAGCCAGGAGCAGCTCTCGGCATATGCGTATGCGGAGGATGATGCCGAGGATGCCGGCGCGGTTGAGGCTGTTGGCGGCAGTACTGCCTGTACCGATGGCCTCAACGGTGCCGGCTCGTCTTCCGCTACCGCGGCGCCTGACTCCGGCCGCGCCCGTCACTCGGCGCCGTCCATCATGTGGCGCATGATGGGGCTCGTCCGACCGCTTGCCGGCTGGCTTGTGCTAGCCGTCGCGCTGGGCAGCATTGGCATGTTCACCGCCGCGTTCGTGCCGGCCTTTGGCGCCCTCGGCCTTATGGCCGCGCTGGGCCGCAACGCCTTGGGGCTTGGTCTTATCGCAGCATGCGCGGCCTGCGCCGTCTGCGGCATCGCGCGCGGGCCGCTCCACTACGGCGAGCAGCTCTGCAACCATTACATCGCATTCCGTCTGCTCGCACACATTCGCGACCTGGTGTTTGGCGCCCTGCGCCAGCTCGCCCCCGCCAAGCTCGAGGGCCGCGGCAAGGGCGAGCTCGTGAGCCTGGTCACCTCGGATATCGAGCTGCTCGAGGTCTTCTACGCGCACACCATCTCGCCCATTGCCATAGCTCTGGTCTGCACCGTTGTGTTTGAGGGCTTTTTGCTGGCTGTGAGCCCCGAGCTCGCGGGCATCGCGCTCGTGGCCTACGCGGTCCTGGGCGTGCTGCTGCCCCTGACCTCGGCCAAGGCATGCGGCACCACCGGCCGCCAGAGCCGCGAGGGCGCCGGTAAGCTGGGCGCCTTTGTACTCGACAGTCTGCGCGGCGCGGGCGAGACCATCCAGTTTGCCGGTGGCACCGATCGCAGCCGTGCCCTGGGCAAGCTGACCGAGCAAGTCGGCGCCGTGGACGCGCGCCTCAAGCGCCGCCAGGCGGTCAGCGAGGCCGTAGCCGATGCGCTTATTCTTGTGGCTAATCTGGTAATGCTCGGGCGTGCGCTGCAGCTGGTGGCTGCGGGAACGATTGACTTTGCCGCAGCGTTTGTCGCCGTCTTTACCTTTGTGTCGTCGTTTGGCTCGGTGATGGCCGTGAGCCGGCTGGGCACCTCACTGCAGGAGACGCTCGCCTCGGGCGCACGCGTGCTCGATTTGCTCGACGAGCAGCCCCAGTGCGCCGAGGTCGCCGATGGACAGGACGTTGAGTTTGCCGGCGCCGCAGCCGAGCATGTGAGCTTTAGCTATGCGGGCGGCGTGGACGCGGGCGGTGCCGGCGCCACAGAGCAGGTCGCGAACGACGCCGCTGCGAATCTCATCCTCGACGACGTGACCTGCACCTTTGCGCCCGGTACCATGACCTGCATCATGGGGCGCTCGGGCTCGGGCAAGTCGACGCTGCTTAAGCTGCTCATGCGCTTTTGGGACCCCACAGCCGGCACCATCACGGTGAGCGGTGTCGATGCCCGCCACATCAACACGGCGAGCCTGCGCAGCCACGAGGCCTATATGACCCAGGACACGCATCTGTTCTGCGGCACCGTACGCGAGAACCTGCTGGTCGCGCACGCCAACGCCACCAATGCCGAGCTGCTCGACGCTTGCCGCTCCGCTTCGCTTACCGCCCTCATCGACCGCCTGCCGCAGGGTCTCGACACCCCGGTTGCCGAGCTGGGCGACTCGCTCTCGGGCGGCGAGCGCCAACGCATCGGCCTTGCGCGCATCTTCCTCAACGACGCGCCTTTCATCTTGCTCGACGAGCCCACCAGCGCACTCGACGCCCTCAACGAGGCGTCCGTAATGCAGGCCGTTGACGAGCTCAAGCGCCGCGGCAAGACCATCGTACTCGTAAGCCACCGTGCCAGCACCTGCGCCTTTGCCGATTGCTCGCTTTCGGTCGAGCACGGGAGGCTGAGCTAGATGGCGCGCACCGCCGACACACCGGAGCTGGCACGCAAACGTGAGCGCGAGGCCCAAATGGTGTCGCAGATGATTGCGCTGTGGTGTCGTGGGCATCATGGCGGCGGGCATGCGGTCGAACAGGCTGGCGACGATGAGCCCGTGCGCGTGAAGCTCGGCCTTCGGACCATTACGCTCTGCCCCGAATGCGCCGAGCTGCAGAAATACGCCATCGCGCGCATTGAGCACTGCCCGCACATGGGCACCAAGACATTTTGCTCGGCCTGTCCTTCGCATTGCTACCGGCCTGCCATGCGCGAGAAGATCCGCGAGGTCATGCGCTGGTCGGGACCGCGTATGATCCGCTATCGCCCCATCACCGCCGTGCGGCACGCGATTATAACCGTGCAGTCCAAACGAGCGGCGGCACGAAGCAAGTAGTCGCCGGCGCCGGCACGCGCCGCCTGCCCTTTCCAGTCGGTTTCGACTTGCAGCGTTCCCGCCGCGCCGAGGCTGCGCCATTACAATGGAGCGGATTCGCCAAATGCAAAGGAGCCGCCATGTCCGCTTGCCCGCTGGTCGATTGCCATACTCATACTTCGTTTTCGGACGGCCATGCCTCGTTTGAGGAAAACGTCTGCGCTGCCGCGGCCGCTGGCTGTCGGGTCATGGTCTCGACCGACCACCTCACCCTGCCTGCCAGCATGGATGCTAACTGCGAGGTGCAGGTCGTCGAGGGCGACTTGCCGGCACATCGCCTGGCCTTTGAGGATGCCCGCAAGCTTGCCGCGCAGATCACGCCGGAGCTCGAGCTTATCTATGGATTTGAATGTGATTGGTACGAGGGCTGCGAGCCCTTGGTAGAGCACTGGTCCCAGGGCGCCGTCGTACGTCTGGGCAGCGTGCACTGGATTGGCAACCCGGGCGATATTGCGGCAGGCGCCGCGGGCACGGCAGGGACAGAGGACGTCGCGCGCCCCGATACACCCGATTCCCTTTGCGGTTGGATCGACGACGATACCAACCTGCATGTTTGGGAAAACTTAGGCGTGCGCGGCGTGTGGGAGTGCTACGTCGACGACTGGTGCCGTGCTTGCGAAAGCTCACTCAACTTTGACGCGATGGCCCATCCCGACCTGGTCATGCGCTTTTCGAAGGACGGCTTTGCACCCGACTTTGACCCCGCGCCGTTTTGGGAGCAGATGGCCGAATGCGCCCACGATACGGGTCGCCGCGTTGAGGTCTCGACCGCCGCACCGCGCAAGGGGCTCGACGATTACTACCCCGCGACCGGGCTGTTGCGCCGCTTCGCCCATGCCGAGGTGCCCATCACCTTTGGCTCGGACGCGCACCGCGCCTGCGACATCTGCTGGAACATCCGCGAGGCCCAGGCCCACGCCTACGACTGCGGCTACCGGGCCTTCGATATCCCCCACCCCACCGGCAAATGGGAATCCACGCCCCTCGCCTAAGACTAGCCGTTAGGGACGTTCTTAAACGACTAGTGGCGGCGGGCGTTGAGCTCGCCGGCCAGTTCGTCGAGGGTGATGCCGTAGCGCTCGAGCGTCACGAGTAGGTGGTAGATCAGGTCGCCGGCCTCGTAGCGGATGTGATCGTGATCGTTATCCTTGCAGGCCATGATCACCTCACTCGCCTCCTCGGCAAGCTTCTTGAGCAGCTCGTCCTCGACATCGGTCAGCAGGCGGGCGGTATAGCTCTCCTGCGGCGATGCGTCACGACGACCGTGAATCACCTCGGCCAGTCCCGTCAGCGTCTCGCCGATGTTTCCCGGCTGCACGTTAGCTGTTCTGACTCCCATGGTTATTTCCTCTCGTTACTGCAGCGTAAAGTAGGTACCGGTCTCATCGAACCGAGGCTTTGCGCCCTTTTTCTCAAAGAACTCGACGATAACGGCATGGGCCTCATCGAGCCTTTCCTTCTCGGCCTCGAGCCAAAGCGACTGCGCCCCGCAGGCATCGGTCAGGTGCACGCGGCACGGCACGCCCGCGCGGAGGAGCTCGGCGTTGCAGTCGGCAACTTCGAACGGCGTCACGACCTTCATCGCGCTCCCCCTTCCACGCGCTTAAAGAAGCAGGTACGGTTGCCGGTATGGCAGGCCGGGCCGGGCGAGTCGACCTTGACCAGCAGCGTATCGTTATCGCAGTCGGCCCAGAGCTCGCGGACCTCCTGCATGTTGCCGCTCGTCGCGCCCTTGCTCCAGAGCTCCTGGCGGCTGCGGCTCCAAAACCACGTGGTGCCGGTCTTAAGCGTAAGCCCCACCGACTCCTCGTTCATCCAAGCAACCATAAGCACCTCGCCGGTGTCATATTGCTGAACCACACAAGGAATCAGCCCGTTGGCGTCATATTTAAGATCAGCAGCTTCTACTACCTCAGTCATCATTTCTCCCAAGTCATAAACGAAACCCCACAGGTCGGCGAGGGTTGTCCAGGCGCCGCAGGTTGCCGCGAAAGAGGAGCGACGCGTACTTTGGTACGCGAGCGACGGTTTGAACGGCAAGATGCGGTGCCTGGGCAAGCCGCAGCACTAGAAGTCCAACCTCACAGGGATACCCTGCGACGCCATATACTCCTTCACCTGGCGAATGCTGAAGGTTCCAAAGTGAAAGACGCTCGCCGCCAGCACAGCATCGGCCTCGCCCTCGATCACACCCTCGGCAAAATGCTCGAGCGTGCCCACGCCACCGCTCGCGATGACGGGAATCGGTACCGCGCGGGCCACAGCACGGGTGAGCGCCAGGTCAAAGCCGGCCTTGGTGCCGTCGCGATCCATGCTGGTCAGTAGGATTTCGCCGGCGCCACGACGAACCGCCTCCTCGGCCCACGCCACCGCGTCGATACCCGTAGCGTTGCGGCCGCCCGCCGTAAAGACCTCCCACTTATCGGCGCCCGGCTCCCCGGGCAGCCCCACGCGCTTGGCATCAATCGCCACGACCACGGCCTGGCTGCCAAACGCCGCGGCAGCCTGGCTAATCAGCGACGGGTCGCGTACGGCCGCCGAGTTGAGCGACACCTTGTCGGCACCGGCTGCAACCATGGTGCGCATGCCCGCCAGGTCGCGAAAGCCGCCGCCCACGGTATAGGGAATGGCGAGCTCCTCGGCCGCGTGCGCCGCCATCTCGATAGTCGTCGCGCGGTTGTCACTCGTGGCGGTAATGTCCAGGAAAACAACCTCGTCCGCACCCTCGCGGTCGTAGGCACGTGCCAGCTCCACCGGATCGCCCGCATCGCGCAGACTCACAAAGTTGACGCCCTTGACCACACGGCCGTCCTTGACGTCTAGGCAGGGAATTACGCGTTTGGTAAGCATGGGCTACTCCTCCCCTCGGGCGGCGACCAGCGCCTGGGCCAGCGTAAAGTTGCCTTCGTAGAGTGCACGGCCGGTAATAGCGCCTTCAATCGCGCCCTCACCCACCGCGGCCAGCGCGCGGATGTCATCGAGCGTCGAGATGCCACCCGAAGCCACGACGGGAAAGCCCGCGACCTCGGCCACATGGCGATACACCGCCACATCGATGCCCGTCTGCATGCCATCACGCGCGATATCGGTATACACCAGATGCTTAAAGCCCAGCTCGGAAAGCTGCGCCACGGCATCGTCGAGCGCCACGCCCACGCCGTCGCGCCAGCCGTTCACCTTAACCTGGCCGTCACGGGCGGCAATATCTGCCACCAGCAGCTCGCCAAAGCCTTGGGCCGCCACCTCGGCAAAACCCGGCTCGGTCACCAGTACGGTGCCCAGTGCGATACGGCGTGCCCCGAAGCCAGCCAGCTCGTCGATGCGCGCGAGCGAGCGGACGCCGCCGCCCACGTCCACGGACAGGCCGTCGACGCCGCAGATAGCCTTAATCGCCGCCGAGTTGGCAGCGCACGCGTCCTCGTCCTCGCCAAAGGCGGCGGACAGGTCGACGACGTGCACCCAGCTTGCGCCCTGCTCGGCAAACGAGCGGGCAACGGCCATGGGGTCGTCGGAATATACCTTGCAGCGGCTACGGTCGCCGCGCTCCAGGCGCACGACCTTGCCGTCGATCAGATCGATTGCGGGAAACAGGATCATCGGCCAAACTCCTCGACGATGTTGACGAAGTTCTTAAGGATGCGCTGACCCAGCGCGGAGGATTTCTCGGGATGGAACTGGCAGCCCCACACGTTGCCATGGTGCACAATGCATGGGAAGCTCCGCGTATAGTGTGCGCGCGCCAGCACATCGGCGGCATCGGCGTCGTCGGCCACCGCGTAGCTGTGGGTGAAGTACATGTTGGCGCCCTCGGCAAAACCGGCAAGCAGCGGATCGGCCGCACCGGCGGGCGTCATGTGCACCTGGTCCCAGCCCACGTGCGGCACCTTCAGGCGACTCGACTCCAGGCGCGTACACGAACCGCGCATGATGCCCAGGCCATCGACCCAGGGGCCGTCAGCCTGCTCGGGGGCGTTACCGTCGGCGACCACGCCCTCGTCCGCAGGCACGCCCTCGTTGCCGCGCTCAAAAAACAGCTGAAGGCCCAGGCAGATGCCGAGCAGCGGAGTTCCGGCGGCAACGGCATCGAGCACCGCGTCCGCCTCGCCGCTCTGACGCATAAAGGCGATCGCGTCATAGAACGCGCCCACGCCCGGGATGACCAGGCCGTCCGCGTTGCGGATCTGCTCCGGATCGTCCGACGTGCAGGCGGCGGCACCGGCGCGCGCAAGCCCGCGCACGACGCTCGACAAGTTACCCTTGTGGTAGTCGACCACCACGATCTTCGGTTCGCCCACGCGACCCCTCCACTTCTCATCATCCAAAACCACCACGAAGAGGACAGGCATCTTCGTGGTGGTTTTACCCTTGTGACGGTTACAGCGAGCCCTTGGTGCTGGGGATACCCTGCACGCGGGGATCGAGTTCGCAGGCGCGGCGCATCGTGCGGCCCACGGCCTTAAAGGCGGCCTCGATAATGTGGTGCGAATTGCCGCCCGCCAGCTCGCGCACGTGCAGCGTGAGCTTGGCATCGCGCGCAAAGGCATAGAAGAACTCGACGGCCAGCTCGGTATCAAAGCTGCCCACGCGCTCAGTCGGCACGGGCAGCTCGCAATAGGCCTGCCCGCGACCCGAGATATCCACGGCGGCCATCACGAGTGTCTCGTCCATGGCGATCGCCGCGTCGGCAAAGCGCGTAATACCCGCCTTGTCGCCCAGCGCCTGGCAAAACGCCTCGCCCAGCACAATGCCCGTGTCCTCAACGGTGTGGTGCGCGTCGACCTCGACGTCGCCCACCGCATGCACCGTCAGATCGAACAGGCCATGGCGGCCAAAAGCGTTGAGTATGTGGTCGAAAAACGGCACGCCGGTCGAGATATCGCACACGCCAGATCCGTCCAGGTCGAGCTTTACGACAATGTCGGTCTCGCCCGTCTTGCGGGTTACCTCGGCATAGCGGTCCATCTACATCTCCTCCTTCACCAGCGCGGCAAACGCGGCCAGCACCTCGTCGTTTTCCTGCGGCGTACCCACAGTGATGCGCAGACAGTCCGCAAGCCCCGGCGCGTAGCTAAAGTCGCGCACCAAAATCGAATACTCGTCGCGCAGACGCTCGCGCACGCGCGTGGCATGCGGCGTGCGCACGAGCACAAAGTTCGCCGCGCTCGGCCATGCCTCCACGGGCATGCCATCGGCAGCCATTGCGCGCAGGGCGCACAGCTCGCGCTCGCGCTCGGATGCGATCTGTGCCACCACGGGCGTGTAGGCATCACGGGCATGCACGCAGGCAAGTGCTGCCGCCTGGCTCAGCACGTTAACTGAATAGATCTGGCGAATCGCCGCGAACACGTCGATGACTTCCGGCGCCGCGATCACGTAACCCAGACGCGTACCGGCAGCGCCAAACGCCTTGGACAACGTATGCAGAATCACCAGGTTGGGATGCTCGGCGATAAGCCCCTGCGCCGTGGTGACCGCGCCAAACGAATCGTCGGCAAACTCCACGTAGGCCTCGTCAACCATTACCATGCCGGGGCACGCATCGCACAGCGCCGCGACAAAGTCGAGCGGTGCCACGTCACCCGTGGGGTTGTTGGGCGAGGTCACGATTGCCAGGTTGCACTCGGACGCCGCCGCAAGCACGGCTGCCTGGTCGAGCTCAAAGGTCGCGGGGTCGCGCCACACGTCGTGCACCTCGGTCTGACAGAGCGACGCAAAGAACGCATACTCGCTAAAGCACGGCGGGCAGTTGAGCAGGGTCCGTCCCGCGCCGCCAAACGCCAACAGGTAGTTATAGAGCAGCTCGTCGCCGCCGTTGCCCACGCAGACATTCTCGCGCGCCACACCATGCCAAGCGGCAAGCTCGTCACGCAGATCGTTGGACATGGGATCGGGATAGCGGTTGAGCGGCGTGGCAGCCAGGGCGGCGTCGACCGCCTCGCGCACGCCAGCCGGCACGGGATAGGTGTTCTCGTTGGCCGAAAGGTTGATGCGCGTGGGCGTAAAGTTGGGATCGTAGGGCTCAATACCGGCCAGGTAAGGCTGGACGAGCTCCTTCATGCGAGGCGTGAGTTCGGCCATATTAGGCCTCCCCGCCGGTTACGCCAGCGCCATCTGCGCCTGCAGCCGCCAGGTCCACGCCCTCGGCAACCGTCGCCACGGCGTCGCCCGGCCAGGCAACCTTGGTCAGGTCGGCCGCGGCGAGCGACTCGGCGCTCACGGCATCCTCGCCCTGCTCCAACACGCGGCGACGCAGTGCGGCCGAAAGCGCGTGCGCCCACAGGCCCTCGGCCTCGGCCAGACGCTGCGTAGCGGGAGCGTCGGAGAGCAGGCCCTCGGGCGTATAGCATATAACGCTCGAGCGCTTAACGAACTCTTCGACCGAAAGCGGGTTGGAGAACATGGCCGTGCCGCCGGTCGGCAACGTGTGGTTGGGACCGGCAACGTAATCGCCGAGCGGCTCGGAGCTCCAAGCGCCCACAAAGATGGCGCCGGCGTTGCGAATGCCGCCGAGCAGGCCCATCGCATCCTTGCAGTGCAGCTCAAGGTGCTCGGGCGCCACGGTGTTCACGGCCTCGACGGCGGCCGCCATGTCGGCGGCCACCACGATGGCGCCTTCGTTATCGAGCGAAGCGCACGTAATCTCGGCACGCGGGGACTGCGCTACCAGAATGTCGATACCCGCCTCGACCTCACGCGCAAACTGCTCGTCGCAGGTCACCAGATAGCAGGCCGCCAGCGGATCGTGCTCGGCTTGGGCCATCAGGTCGGCCGCGACCACCATGGGTTTAGCCGTGGTATCGGCCAGCACACAGACTTCGGAGGGGCCGGCGACCATGTCGATGCCCACGTCGCCCGAGACAATCTGCTTGGCCGCGGCGACAAAGGCGTTGCCCGGGCCGGTGATCTTGTCGACGCACGGAATGGTCTCGGTACCGTACGCCAGCGCGGCCACGGCTTGGGCGCCGCCCACCATATAGATCTCGTCTACGCCGCCGAGCTTGGCCGCGGCGAGCGTATAAGGGCTGATCAGGCCGTCCTTTTGCGGCGGCGTCACCATGACCACGCGCTTGACGCCGGCCACCTTGGCGGGAATGGCGTTCATGAGCACGGTGGAGGGATACTGCGCGCGACCGCCCGGCACGTAGATGCCGGCCGCGGCGAGCGGGGTCACTTTGACGCCGAGCATCGTGCCATCCGGGCGCGTGGTAAACCAGCTCTGCTCGACCTCGCGCTGGTGAAACTCGCGAATCTGGCGCGCGGCCTTCTCGAGCGCGGCGACAAAGGCAGGGTCGAGGCCCTCGAGCGCGGCGTCAATCTGCTCTTGCGGCAGACGAAAGCTCTGCAGCTCAACACCATCAAAACGCTGGCAGTAATCGCGCACCGCGGCATCGCCGTTAGCGCGCACGTTGGCCACGATATCGCGGGCAGCGTCGACAATGTTTTGCGGCAGCACGCCCTTGCGGTTGAGCTGGTTGGTAGCGAGGCGCTCACCGGGAGCAAGCTTGATGGTCTTCATATCGGTATCCCCTATCGGTCGAGGTTGCGTTCGAAAAACGAGAGACCGGGCAGCGGCGCCAATCGGCCCGCGGCCCGGACGTTGGGGCGCCCGTGCGTGCTCGCGCTATTGTGCCGAGCCCGCAACGGGCTCAAAATGCTTTTCCTTCACGGCCGCGGCTAGGCGATCGGCCAGGTTGCGCACGCGCGGATCCAGGCGTGCGGCGCCCGGATTGACAAAGAAACGGGCCGTGCAGTCCATGATGCGACCAGTAACGACCAAGTCGTTGTCGCGCAGAGTGGCGCCCGTGGCGGTAATGTCCACGATGCGGTCGGTCATGCCGACGATGGGTCCCAGCTCGATATTGCCGTGCAGCGATACGATATCGGCATTCACGCCGCGTTCGGCATACCAGGCACTCGCGATGCGCGGGTACTTGGTGGCCACGCGAAGCGATCCGCGGCGAGCATAGTTGCGCTCGGCCTGACCGGCGCGCCATGCGGGCTCCGCCTCGATAAAGGTGCACAGGCCATAGCCCAGATCGACCAGCTGCAGCAAGTTGAGGTCGGCCTCGATGAGCGAGTCCCAGCCGCAAATGCCGCAGTCGGCACCGCCACAGCCCACAAAAGCGGGCGCGTCGCTGGGTCGCACGATGACAAACTCGATATCGCCGACCGCGCCCTCGCCGGCACGCGTGTCGCGGCCGCGCACGATCAGGTGACGGCCGGGATCACGCAGCTCAGAGACGTCCAGACCCGCGGCCTCGAGCACGTCGAGCGTGTCGGCCTTGAGCGAGCCCTTGGGCACGGCGATGCGCAGCGGGCCCTCGGCGCCACGGCCCGCGGCATGGTCGCCATCGGAAGCGGCATCCTCGGCCGAGGTGCGCGCGGCCTCCAGGCGCTCGAGCGAAAAGGCGAAGCCCGCCGCCGGCACCTCGATACCGTCGCCAAATGCGCCGGTAAAGATGGAGTCATAGCGTCCGCCCGAACCGACCGGATCGGGCAAGCCGCCGGCATAGGCCTTAAAGACCAGGCCCGTGTAGTAATCGAAAGAGTTCATGATAGAGAAGTCGAACGACAGCACCTGGGCGTCCTCGGGTGCCAGGCCCTCGACCAGGGCACGCAGCTCGCGCGTCAGCGGCGCGACGATACCGGCGGCCTCCAGCAGCGCGTCCACGCGGTCGAGTACCTCGGCGCCGCCGTGCAAGCGCGGCAGCTCGCTAATGGCGGCCTTGACGGCATCGGACTCGGCGCTTGCCGCCACGCGGGCATCGAGGCCCACAAAGTCGTTGGCGTGCACGCAGCGCAGGGCCTCAGCAGCCAGCTCACGATCCTCGCATACCGCGAGCAATTCCTTAAAAGGACGCACGCTGCCTGCGATGATGCGCGCATCGGGAAGTGCCAGCTCACGCACGGCCTCGGCGACCAGCGAGACAATCTCGACATCGCCCGCGGTATCGCCCGCACCGATAAGCTCAAAGCCCAGCTGTGTAAACTGGCGCGAGCCACCGGCGTTGCGCTGGCACTCGCGAACCACCGGCGCCTCATAGCGCAGGCGCAGGGGCAGGTCGGCCGCGTGCATGCGGGTCGAGACCAGACGCACGATCGGCAATGTGTTGTCGGGACGAACCACCAGCAGACGGCCATCATCGTCAAAAAGCTTAAACGGCGTGTCCGCGATGCGGCCGCCTTCCTCGAGTGAACCCTTGTCCTCGAGCAGCGGCGTTTCGACCGGAAGGTAATGATGCTCCCTGAAGCAGCCCTTCACCGTCAGCGCAATCTCCTCTCGCGCCTGAGCCTCCTCGGGCAATATGTCCCGGAATCCCCACGGTGTGGCCGTCATCTGGTGAGCCTCCTCATGCTGTGTTTCATATAGAGCAGAAGACCGGCATAGCTCCGCCGGTCTTCTGGGTACTTTAGCATACTAGAGTGCTTGCGGGGAGAATCGTCCTCCTCGGCTCACACCGTATTCATTTGGAAACATAGGAGCGGATTGTCGCAACCCAACCCCACCTAGACGCCAATCGCACGACGATACTCTGCCATTACCTGCGCATCGGCAGCTGCGGGGTCGGCAAAATAGCGCCAGTCATAGGTCTCGGCCGAAACAACTCCGCGATAGCCGCGCGCCACCAGCCTATCCAGGTCGGCGCGCATATCGCGGTCGCCGTCACCCCAGGCAAGATGCGTCGTGCCATCTGCCGCAACATCGACAAAATGCACGTGGGCGACATCATCGCCAAGCAGATCGAAATAATCGTCGATGGTATCCCCTGCCACCGCCATAGCGCCCAAATCCAGACACGCCTTAAGTGCCGGATGATCAACTGCCTCGATCATGCGCTTCGTGTCGGCCGCCGAGTTCACGATCATCGACTCAACCGGCTGTAGGGCCTCGAGCACCAGTCGCACGCCGCGCTCTCCCGCATGCTCGGCAATCGCACGCAGCATCGAGGCGCTGCGACCCCACGCGTCCTCGATCGGCTCGTTCAAAAATGCCCAGCCGCTCGAGACCATGACCTGCTCGGCTCCAAGTTCCGCCGCGATATCTACAACGTTCTTAAAGTACGCGAGCGTGCGGGCACGCGCCTCATTCCCGCGCGCCGCGATATTCCACGGCTTGGGGTTGTTCTGTTCGGGACAAAGCCCCACAATCCGAACCCCATACCGCTGCGACAGCTCCCGTACCCGTTCGAGCGAATCGTATCCATGGCAATCGACATACAGATGCATCGCCCCGGTCCAAAGCTCGCAACACGTGTAGCCCGAAGCCGACGCCGAAGAAAAGAACTCCTCAAGGTCAAAATAACGATGGCTGATATTCATGACGGCAAGCTGGGGATAGCTCATAATTACTCTCCAACCCAAGCGAGGCCCCGTTCCATATAGGAGCGAGGCCCGATTACACAAACGTTATTTGCTCTTAGTAGTCGAACTGGTGATAGTAGCGACGGTAGTTGAGGTTGTGCTTGGTGACCGTCTCGTAGTAAGCGGCAAGGCGATCGGTGATCAGCGAGGAGAGGATCCACGGGGAGACGATGACGCGGAACTCGTCGTCAAGGCCGGGGATCGCGAACTCGGCAGTGTCGATGACGTTGATGTCGGTGTCGCCGGTCACGCCGCGGGTCAGGAACGCGCGGACGCGCTCGTCGAGCTTGCGGTTCTCGTCCTCGCCCATGAACAGGAAGACCGGGACGCCCGGCTCCACGAGCTCGAGGGTGCCGTGGAAGAAGTCGGCCGAGGTGATGTAGCGGGTGCGCTTCCACTGCATCTCCTCCAGGATGCACATCGAGAACAGGATCGTCTCGCCCCACAGGGCGCCGGAGCCGATGAACATGGTGTAGGGGGCCAGGGCGTACTTCTTGGCGAGCTCCTCGGCGCGCGGCTCGAAGCTCTTGCGGATGTCGACCAGGTGGGTCCAAACGTCCTTGGTCTGCTCGATGAACTTATCGAACTGCGGGAAGCAGCCACGGCGATTGAGCAGGCGCAGGCCGAAGCAGTCGGCGAGGTAGTAGCCCTTCTCGCAGCCGCCCGAACCATGGTCAGAAGCCATGGCGACGCAGTTCTCGGCGCCGACAGCCTGGCCGATGGGGCCCTCGGGCTTGGTCATGGCGTAGACGCGCACGCCCATGCCCTTCATCTTCTTGACGGCCTCGAGGACCTCGGGGGTAGTGCCGGACTCGGAGGCGGTGAGCACGACGGACTTCTCGGTCATGCGCTTGTGGCCGGAGACGTTCCACTCGGCGGCGTGGATCAGGTAGACCTCGAGGTCGCGGTCGCCGAACTTGTTCATGAGGTACTCGAGCTGCATGAGCTCGTCCCAGGTGCCGCCGACGCCCATCAGGAACACGGCGTCGTAGCCCTCGTCGGCGACCTTGTCGGCGAGCTCAATCATCTTCTTGCCGGTCTCGTAGACGTTCTTGCCGTCCTCGACGTAGCCCTCCTGGCTAAAGTGCATGATCTCGATCTTCTCGGTTTCCTTCATGGCTTTTCCTTTCTGTCCTGCACGCAACTCTATACATCGCGTTTCTTTTCGATACCAATTATAGACATACACCTAATGTGTTTTTAATACCACTTATCAATCTGCTCCAATCCTCGGTGAACGGTCGAAATTCTCTGGTGAGTGGTATTAAATTAGAATTGAATGTATAGCTAACGCCTCTGGCGCCTCCCTTGTGTGACAAAGAACAGCGTTCCTACCAGCGCAATAATGGTCGATGCCCCAAACAGTACCGTCTGGACACCCAAAGCCTCCGCCAAAAACGGAGCCGCCAGCAGCGGCAGCACGCCGGCGCTCATCAGGCCAAAACGCACAAAGCCGGTAATGCGCCCCAGGTATTTGATGTCAGCGCGCTCCTGAATCAAGATCATCTGCAGCGGTTCCAGGAATCCCCAGGCCAGACCGTTAATCGCCTGACCGATAATCGCGACCCCCAGCATATCGGTGCCCACGTACACCATGGACCCAATGCCCACGGCCATGAGCGCGCCGAGCAGCAATCGCAGGTTGACATGGCGGGCAGAAAGCTTGGTCAGGATGAACGCGCCCACCGAGGAAGTGAGGCCCACGACCGAGGACAGCCAGCCCAGCCAGACGATATCCACGTTGAGCACATCGCGATAGAACAACGACTCCAGCGAATCGAACGCGCCAAACGCAAAGAAGCCCAGAAAGCCCGAGATAAAGATAAGGCGCAGGTCGTGGTCGCGAAACGTAAGTCGCGCGCCCTCGGCCATGCCGCCCAGAATGCCGCCCTTCGGCTTCTCCCCTTTTGCGGGAGCAACACACTCGTGACAGCCCAAGGAGAGCACGGCCGCCACACCCATCATGCCCGCCATGAGCAGATAGACCGATTGCGTGGCAAAACAGCTCACGATGGCACCACCGAGCAGCGGGCCAGCGGTATAGGCGATATTGCTGTAGAACACCATGAGACCGTTCACGCGGGTACGGCCCTCGGTGGTCGACTCCAGGTATCCCGGAAACGCATGCGTACAGGTGTTGATAAAGCCGCCCGCAAGCCCCAAGACGCACGCGGCAAACACAAGCCCGGGGACAGACAACGGCGCCAACCCCACGCCAAGCGATAGCACCGCCGTAATCACGCACGTCACAAACGACGTCCGGCGCGGTCCAAAGCGGTCGATGACCGAGCCCGACACCATATTGCCCGCCGACGTCATAAGATTGCGTACGAGCGTAATGGCAGCAACCAAAAAGGCCGTGCCAGCCAAATCATACGTCGCCGCGCCGATAAGCCCTAAAAAGTACACCGCGTTGTTGGCGCACCATTGCAGGGACTCAATAAGAATCAGCCTGACCTCTGCCGGCGTCAGGCGCATTGCTTCGCGATCCTTCGCGAACATACGAACTCCCTCTATACAAGTAAGGGGATGGAGGGCATAGGCCCGCTCCATCCCCTTACCAGGTTGCAATGACAGTCTATGCAGCCGGGCCCTTACGCCAGCACGCCGAAGAACGCGCCGACGATGCCCACGACCATG
>CAJKHC010000002.1:0-234583 GCA_905199605.1 uncultured Collinsella sp. | reverse complement strand
ACTGGTACGTCGCCAACGAGTCCTGGTGGCGCCCGGCCAAGGAGGCCACCGAGGCACGCTACCGCGCCCAGGGGCAGTAGGCCGGACCCCGGCGAACCGCACCGCGGGGCGCCCGCGCGGGGCCGCAGGGCATGGGGATGATCCTGCGTCCCCGCGCGGGCGCCCCCGGTTACCCAACCTCTTCGATAGGAGCTTTTCCCACATGGCAGACATCGCATTCGAGAAGGACCTCTCCGTCGCCGAGACCGGCATCGAGGGCCTGAAGGTTGTCGACCTCGCCGTCCACGGCGACTCGCGCGGCTGGTTCAAGGAGAACTGGCAGCGCGCCAAGATGTGCGCGCTGGGCATCCCGGACCTCCGCGTCGTCCAGAACAACGTCTCCTACAACGACAGCCGCGGCGTCACGCGCGGCATCCACGCCGAGCCCTGGGACAAGTTCATCTCCGTGGCCCGCGGCAGCGTCTTCGGCGCCTGGGTGGACCTGCGCGAGGGCAGCGAGACCTTCGGCAAGGTCTACACCTGCACCCTGGACCCGTCCAGGGCCATCTACGTCCCGCGCGGCGTGGGCAACTCCTTCCAGGCCCTGGAGGACGGCACCGCCTACACCTACCTGGTGGACGCCCACTGGTCCCTCGAGCTCAAGAAGACCTACACCTTCGTGAACCTCGCCGACCCCGAGCTCGCCATCGAGTGGCCGATCCCGCTCGATGAGGCCACCGTCTCCGAGGCCGACCTCAACCACCCGATGCTCAGGGACGTCGTCCCCATGGCGCCGAAGCGCACCCTCGTCACCGGCTGCAACGGCCAGCTGGGACATGCGGTGCGCGCGCTCGCCGAGGAGCGCGGCGTGGCGAAGGACTTCGACTTCTGCGACATCGACACCTTCGACATGTCCGACCCGGAGGCCTACGCGCAGTACGACTGGTCGCTCTACGGCACCGTGATCAACTGCGGCGCCTACACCGCGGTGGACAGGGCCGAGACCCCCGAGGGTCGCGCCATCGCCTGGAAGGCCAACGCGACCGGCCCCGCCCTGCTCGCCCGCACCTGCTCTGAGCACGGCATCACCTTGGTCCACGTGTCCTCCGACTACGTCTTCGACGGTACCGTGGAGGTGCACGCGGAGGACGAGCCGTTCAGCCCGCTGTCCGTCTACGGCCAGACCAAGGCCGCAGGCGACATCGCCGTGGCAGGGTGCCCCCGCCACTACATCATGCGCTCCAGCTGGGTCATCGGCGAGGGGCACAACTTCGTTAAGACCATGAAGGCGCTCTCCGACCGCGTCGCCGACCCGGACGACAAGCTGGAGCAGATCACGGTCGTCGACGACCAGCTGGGCCGCCTGACCTTCACGCGCGACATGGCGCGGGCCATCTTCCACGTGCTGGGGACGCATGCCCCCTACGGGACCTACGACTGCACCGGCTCCGGTGCCGTGAAGAGCTGGGCGGACATCGCCCGCGCCGTCTTCGAGGCCGCCAACGGCAACGGCGAGAGGGTCGTGCCGGTGAGCACCGCCGACTACTACGCGAACGCCGCCGGCCCCGTCGCCCCGCGCCCGGTCCACTCCGCGCTCGACCTGTCCAGGCTCGAGTCGACGGGCTTCCACATGCCCGACTGGGAGGAAGAGCTGGGGGAGTACCTCAAGACGCTCTAGCCGTTATTAACTTTTCGAGAGAAAAAGCCGCCGCTTGTTAACGGCGGCTTTTCTTATGCCTGGCGTATAGACCCGCTGCAACAAGGGCGGCGGCGGTCGCCAGACTCACTGCAAGCCCCGCAAGGGCGCCCGGAGTCTTGTAGGTCATCACGATCCTATTCGCGCCTTTCTGCATGTTCAGGGATGACAAGCCCTTATCGGCGGCGGGCGTTAGTTCTGTGGCGGTTCCGTTTACCGTTACGTTCCAGCCCTCATCGTACGGAACGCTCAGCAGTAGGTTGCCGTCATCCTTGGCGGTGTACTCGCCTTCTATCCTTCCGTCCTCAAAAACCGTCGGAACAAATTCGCTCATCTTAAGCTCGTTAATAATCTGCTCGAAAACGTCCAGATTGAGGGCGTAAAAGACCGGATCATTGTCTTGGGGCATGTCTGTATAGCCCTCTGCGACTCCGATTGACGCCGTATGCTGGCTCGGGGAGTCCGATGCATCCGCAATCTGGCGGATATTATTGTCGAATCTCCAGGCCTCGTTTCCGATCGTTCGCTGGTCGATGGTAAGGGTGACGGGCCAATAACTGCCGGCGGTCGCATCTTTGTTGATGTAGAGATACCCGATGGAACCCGACGGCACGGTGGCGTTCCACTGCCTTAAGTTCTCGTCATCCTCCGTGTTTTCGGCCTCGATTTTGGTATAGAGCATTACCTCGCGGCCTAGGATTTTGCTGTAGAGGTCGTTTTGCTTTTCGAAGGGGTTCTCGCCCTTCAACGTGCAGTTTTGAATGTCATTGGATGCCATGACACCAACGCTGAGCGCATAGGGGTTCTCGTACACCGCACTTGCTGTATCGGCTATTTCAGTCATTGCCGCGTATCCCGAAGGCGCGTGCTCGGCGATGGCGTACTTGACTCCCAACAGGGCATCAACGGCAAGAATGGGCTCGGCATAACGGGTCGAGAATTCGCCGACGCTGCTGTATCCAAGGGAGTTGAGCAGTGCGATGGCCTGCGGGTTGTTGGCAGACGAATACGAAGACAACTGGTTGTACCCAAGCGCCAAGCCTTCGTTGAGGGCGGCGCTGTCGACGCGTGTGGTTGTGCGGTCAATGCGATAGAACGACGCCGAAGTCTGGTCTTGAATGGTCGTGATAGTGTCGGTTGCGGTGGCGACATAGGCGCTGTTGGCTTTTTCGGAATAGCCTGTGTACAGCTGGTTCCACATAACATGGGCGTTGGCAAACAACTCAATGGCGGTTAGTGCCAGGAGGGGCATGATGACGACGGGGCGATAGGCTTGACGCAATTTGGGCTGGTTTTTGAGCGCCTGCAGCGCGTGTCCTGCGGCCCACAGCGCAAAGAAGCTCAGCAAAAAAGCCGTGCGCGAGTAGAAGCCGTTGGGAACGCGCATGCCGCACCAGATGTACTCGAGCGGGCTCAAAACGGAGCTTGCGACCAGGATTATCGTGACGACGAGTGTTGCGATGCGCGTCTTGATCGAAACCGTGCGGTTAACCAGCAGGCTCACCGCAAGCAGCATCATGACGATGCCGCAATAGAACTGCGGTGTGCTTTCGTTGCTTACCCACATGCAGGGAAGAAAGCCCCTGATGAGCGACTTGAGGCTGGTTTTAAGTAGGGGGCCGAGTGCTAGAACGGGACCGCCCTTGGACATGGCAAGGATGGTCGGCAAAAAGGTCCAGGCGGACAGAAGCAGTCCGAGCGCGATAGCTCCGGCGAATCGCAGGGCCCGATCGAGCATGAGCTTCCAGCTAAAACCTTCTTCTGCAACATAATCGACAAATTCGACCAATACGAAGATGCAGAGGAACAGGATGCTGATGTAGGCCGTATACCAGCAGAACATGACATTGAGCGCCGTTGCGATGACGAGGCGGATCATGCGCTGCTTGCGGATGAGCTCGTAGCATCCGTAGGCGCAGATGGGCAGCAGGATGAGGCAATCGATCCAGAGTGGGTTGCGCAGGTTGCTGATGGTCCAGCTGCAAAACGTGAACGAGAGGGATAGCAAGAATGCGGCGGGCTTGGAAAGGTCAAAGCGCTTTTGCACATACCAAGCGCTGCTGATGTGGATGCAGCCAAGCTTGAGCGCGGTTATGGCAAATACGAAGAGCGTCAGCTTGTCTGCGGGAAACAGCACGCAGAGCAGGTTGAAGGGGCTGGCGAGGTAGTAGCTATAGAGCCCCCATGTGTTCATACCGAGGCCCTGTGAGAAGGAATAGCGAAGGTTTGCCTCGCCTAAAAGGACGCGGCGAAACCACGCGAAGAAGTCGATGTATTGGTATTTGAGATCGTTGATGAGAAACGAGTTGTCGCCAAAGGGGTAGACATGCCCCGCCTCTGCAAGTGCGACAAATAATGCGATGGAAAACGTGAAGCAGGCGGCGTAGAACGCCACATTCTTGAGCGTGCTGTTATTGGGCCGTGTCATCAGATTCCTCGTTGGATTCTCGAATGATATAGATGGGGCGGTGCTTGGCCTCCAAGTAGGCTTTTGCTAGGTACTCGCCAATGATTCCCAGGCACAGGAGCTGCATGCCGCCAAACAGCGTAATGAGGCAGGCAAGGGAGGGCCATCCGCCTACGGGATCGCCCCAAACAAGCGTTTTGACCAGGATGACGATAAATCCCATGATGGCGATGAGGCAGAAGACGATACCTGTGAGGGCGGCGAGGGAGAGCGGCGCCGTGGAAAACGCGACGATGCCGTCGATGGAATAGAGGAGCAGCGACCAAAAGCTCCATTTGGTCTCGCCGGCCACGCGGTTGACGTTTACGTAGGGGAGCCATTTGGTTTTGAAGCCCACCCAGCCGTAAATGCCTTTGGAGAATCGGTTGTATTCGCCCATGGAGATGATGGCGTTGACCATAGGCCGCTTCATGAGCCTAAAATCGCGTGCTCCGTCGACGATGTCGGCCTTGGAAATGCGGTTGATGATCTTGTAGAACATACGGGCACAGAACGACCTGATGGGAGGCTCGCCTTCGCGGGTGGTCCTGCGCGTTGCGACGTTGTCGCAGTCTTCGGTCTGCAAGATCTCGTACATCTGCGGCAGGAGCGAGGGCGGGTCCTGCATGTCGGCATCCATGGTGGCGACATAGCCGCCCTTTGCGTGCTGGAGTCCGGCGAGTAGTGCCGCCTCCTTGCCAAAGTTGCGCGAGAAAGAGTGCCAACGGATGGCGTATGGATGCGCCGCCGCGGCTTCTGCCTTCATGACGGCGAGCGTTTTGTCTGCCGAACCATCGTCGATGAGGACGGCTTCAAAGGAAATGCCGGGATCTTGCTGGGTCATGATGCGAACGACGCCATCGAGCTCTTTGAGAAAGATCGGAAGTGATTCCTGCTCGTTGTAGCACGGCACGACGATGGAGATGAGCGGCATGGTGGTTTACCTCTTGCTTGGCTTGGAAGTAGGGTGGTCGGGCTGGTCGTCGTAGGTGTATTTGCTGTATACGTTGACCTCCCACTGCTTTTTTTCGACCTTTGCCACGGAATCCAGGATGAATCCGGTTGCAAGGCTCAGACCGCACAGGAACATAAACGACGCGGCGAGCATGGCGGTGGGGAAGCGCGGAACGAGGCCGGTCTGGAAATACTCGACAACGATGGGCATGCCCAGGGCGAGGCCGATCACCGCAAACAGAAGCGCAACCAGGCTGAAGAACTTCAGAGGGCGGTAGTCCTTGAACAGCGTGCCGATCATCGCAACGACCTTAATGCCGTCGCTGACGGTATTAAGCTTGGACTCGGAGCCTTCCGGACGGTCGCGGTACTCGATGGGTACATCTTTGATGCGCCAGCGGTGGTCGACGGCGTGGATCGAGAGCTCGGTTTCGATCTGGAAGCCCTCGGAAAGCACGGGGAAGGTTTTGACGAACGGGCGGCTCATGGCGCGGTAGCCGGTCATGACATCATCGAAGCTGTAGCCATAGATCCACTTGATCATGGCGCGGACCAGATTGTTGCCAAAGCCGTGGAAAGCACGCTTGTTTTCCTCGGCGTAGGTGCCGTTGGAAAGGCGGTCGCCTACGGTCATGTCGGCTGTGCCGTTAAGGATGGGCTCGCAGAGGGCTTTGGCCGCCTCGGCGGGGTAGGTGTCGTCTCCGTCGACCATCAGGTAGCAATCGGCGTCGATGTCGCGAAACATCTGACGGCACACGTTGCCCTTTCCCTGACGGGGTTCAAGGCGGACCGTGGCGCCGTGCTCGGTGGCGATGCGTGAGGTGTCGTCCGACGAGTTGTTGTCATAGACATAGACCGTCGCTTGCGGAAGCTCGCGGTGAAAGTCGTCGATGACTTTGCCAATCGTGAGGGCTTCGTTGTAGCAGGGGATGATGACGGCGATGGATTCAGAATTCACTCAATGCTCCTTATACATTCAATCCTTGAAAGTATAGCCGTTTGGGCTTGGCATCCTAAGATGTGGGTTAGTTCTCCAGTTTTGTTGCGCGAATCGTTTGCATGGCCGTCGGGTCTATACTGTTCGTTTGTCAACGATTACGAGTAAAGGAGTTGCATCCGTGTCGGATCAGACAAAGCAACAAGAAGCTCGCAGTCTGCCTGCGACGTTTGCTAAGAACGAATTTGAGAAGGACGCGTTTATCCTTCGTCAGCTGGTTACCAAGGATTTTAAGATCAAGTATCGCCGTAGCGTTCTGGGCGTCGCATGGTCGGTGCTCAACCCGCTGCTGATGATGATCGTCATGGCCATCGTGTTCTCGACGATTTTTGGCCAGGGCCGCAATGGATCAATGACGCCCGAGATGTACCCGCTGTACTTGATCGTGGGTAACGTTACCTTTGCCGTCATGTCCGAGTCTACGAACCAGGCCCTGACGTCGATCGTGGGTGCTGCCCCTCTGCTCAAGAAGGTTAAGGTGCACCGCTGGGTCTTCCCGGTGCAGAAGGTGCTCTTCTCGCTGGTCAACTTTGCCTTCTCGCTGGTCGCCGTCGCCATCGTTATGCTGTGGTTCCGCGTTATGCCTTCTTGGCATCTGATTCTGCTGCCGGTTTGCCTGCTGCTGCTTATGTGCTTCTGCATGGGCCTGGGCATGATGCTTTCTGCCCTTACGGTCTTTTTCCGCGACGTTATGCATCTGTGGAGCGTCGTCATTACGGCGTGGACTTATATTACGCCCATCTTCTGGACGACTGACTATATTGCGCAAATGCCGCATCTCGTGCGTATCTTGATGTATGCGAACCCCATGTACAACTACCTGCAGTTTATGCGCGATATCTTTCTGTTCCAGACTACGCCCTCGCTTATGACGTTTGGTATGTGCGCTGCTTGGGCGGTTCTTGCGCTTGTTATTGGCTATACCGTGTTCCATAAGTCCGAGCGCAAGTTCATCCTCTACATCTAAGGAGTGCTGTGATGACTGAATCTGTTGTTGATTACAGCGAGCAGCCTCTGGCTGTCGAGGTCGACGACGTCACCATGATCTTTAACATGGCGTCCGAGTCGCTGACCAACCTCAAGGAGTACTTCATTAAGCTTGCCAAGCACGAGCTGTTCTTTGAGGAGTTTAGGGCGCTTAAGCACATCTCGTTCGATATTCATCGCGGTGAGGTCGTGGGTCTGGTCGGCACCAATGGTTCCGGTAAGTCTACGATGCTCAAGATTATCGCTGGCGTGCTTGAGCCTAGCGAGGGCAGCGTTAAGGTGCACGGTAACATCGCGCCGCTGATCGAGCTTGGTGCCGGCTTCGACCCCGAGCTGACCGCCCGCGAGAATATCTATCTGAACGGCGCCCTGCTCGGTTATACCAAGGAGTTCATCGACGCCAACTTTGACGGCATTATCGAGTTCGCTGAGCTTCAGATCTTTGTCGATATGCCGCTCAAGAATTTCTCCTCGGGCATGGTGGCGCGTATCGCCTTTGCAATCGCAACGATTACCGAGCCTGATATTCTGATCGTTGACGAGACGCTGTCCGTCGGTGACGTGTTCTTCCAGCAGAAGTGCGAGGCCCGCATCCAGCACTTTATCCAGAGCGGTGACGTGACGGTTCTGTTCGTTTCGCACTCCATGGAGCAGGTTGAGCGCATCTGCCAGCGTGCCGTTTGGATTGAGAAGGGTGACCTTCGCATGGACGGCCCGGTCGATGAGGTCTGCAAGGCGTACCGCGAGCAGTTCAACTAGGTTATAATTACTTGCGCCTGACAGGCTTGCGCTTGCTTGGGCGTGCGGTTATATGCTCCATTAGCTCAGTTGGATAGAGCAGGGGACTTCTAATCCCAAGGTCGACGGTTCGAATCCGCCATGGAGCACCATCGTTTATTAAGCCCGGACCGCTTGGTGGTCTGGGCTTTTTTCATCTTGTGTGCTGCTGGAGCCGAGCGCGAGCAAGCCGCTGCTGTTTGTTGGGGTTGGCATTTTACTTTTCGATACGCTCCCTCAGCAGCTCCAACGCGTGGGCGTAGCCTTGGAGGCCTTCGCCGGTGATGGTGGCGAAGCAGGCCAGGCGTGCATAGCTCACCTGGCGGAAGTCCTCGCGTGTCTCTACGGCGCTGATGTGGACCTCCACAGCCGGGATGGCGACGGCCTTGAGGGCATCGAGGATCGCCACGCTCGTATGCGTATAAGCGGCCGGGTTGATGACGATGCCGTCGACCTTGCCGTAGGCCTCCTGGATCTTGTCGACGATGCTGCCCTCGTGGTTGGACTGGAAGACCTCGATCTCGTCGAAGCCCTGTGCGGCACCTGCCTCCTGGCAGATCTGCACTAAGCGGTCGTAGTTGTCGCTGCCATAGATGCCCGGCTCGCGAATGCCGAGCATGTTGAGGTTGGGGCCGTTGATGACGAGTGCTTTCATGGTTGCTTCCTTTGCGATTGGAAAACCACCACAAAGGCGCCTGTCCCCTTTGTGGTTGTTTTGGTTAGAGAGCGGGTGGGAGGGTGTCGAGGAGGGCTTGGGCGGTGTTGGCGGCGCAGTCGCGTGAGTCGATGATGTAGTCGGCCCAGGAGCGGTAGCGCGGCATGCGCTGCTCGGCGAGCTTGTCGATGCCATCGCGCGCCGTGATGGGGCGGTCCTTGTGGGCGAGCTCGTCGAGCTTGCGATTGAGCATCACAATCTGGCTGTTCTGGTGCAGCAGCGGGTAGTTCTCGTCGCGCGTGACCACGCCGCCGCCGGTGGAAAGCACCAGGCCGCTGCGCTTGGAGATGTCGGCCAGCGCCGCCGTCTCCTGTTCGCGGAACGCCGCCTCGCCGCGCTCGACGATAAAGTCGGCGCAGGGCATGCCCAGGCGCTCCTCGAGGGCGCGATCCAGATCGATGTGCTCTCGCCCCGTGAGCAGGGCAATCTGCTCGCCCACACGGGTCTTGCCCGAGCCCGGCATGCCGATCAGCGCGATGTTCTGTTCGCGGCGTGACAGGCGCTCCGTTACGTCCAGAATGCGCTCGCGCGGAGTGACCTGGCCGGTGTAGCGCTCAACGGCTTGCGCCGCCTGGGCCACGAGCATGAGCAGACCGCCGATGCAGGGGATGTCGCGGCGCTCGGCCTCGAGCATGAGTCCCGTGCGAGCGGGGTTGTAGACAATGTCGATAACGCCCTCGAGCGCATTGAGCCCCTCGAGTGTGCAGGGGGCGTCGGGACAGTGGGGGAACATGCCGGCGGGCGTGCAGTTGACGAGCAGGGCAGCGTCGGACTGCTGCGAGATATTGTCGTAGTTGACCTGGCTCGTGCGGCCCACGGGCACGACGGTGGCGCCCAGATCGCCGAGCACCATACTGGCCGTAGTACCCGCGCCGCCGGTGGCTCCGAGCACGAGGACCTTCTTGCCGGCAACCTCTACGCCCAACTCCTCGACCAGACACTGAAAACCAAAGTAGTCGGTGTTGTCGCCGCGCAAACAACCGTCAGGCAGGCGTGTGATGGTGTTGACGTTGCCCATGCGCTCGGCGAGCGGACTCAGCTCGTCCAGATACTCCATGACGGCGCGCTTGTAGGGGATGGTCACGTTGGTGCCCTCCCATTCGTCGCCCGTCATAAAGGCCTGGAGGTCCTCGGGCTCGCGCTCAAAACGCACGTATTCGAGCCCCGCGAGCTCCTTGTAGATGGTCGGCGTGTAGCTGTGGCCCAGCACGCGGCCCAGCACGCCGTAGGGGCGGGTTGCGGCGACATCGGTCATCTAGAGCACCTCCGTGTAGCTGCCAAAGTAGGTAAAGCTCTCGCACACGTCGTCGATGGAATCGAGCAGGTCGTCGAGGGCCCTGCTGCCAAAGGGGCAGTCCAGGTCAAAGTAGAACATAAACTCAAAGTCGCGGCCGGGGATGGGGCGGCTCTCGAGCTTGATGAGGTTGATGTTGAGGGCGTAGAAGCGCTCGAGCACCCGGTAGAGGGCGCCCGGCTCGTTGGTCGTGGTGATCATGAGCGAGGTGCGGTTGGCACCGGGGTAGACGCGCGGCTCGCGGCTGATGACGACAAAGCGCGTGTAGTTGTTGTCCGAGTCCTGGATGTTGGATTCCAGTATCTCCAGGCCATACAGTGCGGCACAGCTGCGCGAGGCGATGGCGGCAACGTCGGTGCGGTCGGAGTTAGCGACCATCTCGGCCGACATGGCCGTGTTGGGGTACTTGGTGGCGTGCAGGTCGTGGGCTTCGATAAAGCCGGCGCACTGGGCAATGGCTTGGCCGTGGCTGTAGACCTCACGCACGTCTGCGAGCTTGGTGCCGGGTTTGACGAGCAGGTTATGGTCGATCTTGAGGCGCAGCGAGCGCACGATATGGAAATCGAACTGTGCGAGCAGGTCGTAGACGGCGTTGACGGAACCCGCGGTGGAGTTTTCGATGGGCAGCACGCCAAACTCGCAGAAGCCGTCACGTACGGCGCGCATGACGCCCTCGAAGGTCTCGAAAAACGCGATGTCGGGCACGTCGAAGAGCTTGCACGCGGCGATTTGGCTGTAAGCGCCCTCGACGCCCTGGCAGGCGACGGTGGCCGTTTGAGGGAAGGGCGTGTCGGAGGCTGTAGCCGTGGCGTGGGCCTTTTGCGAGACGGTGATGCCCTTGAGCTCGTTGATGTAGCGCTGCTGCTCGGCCTTGCTCATGCTCATGAGCAAGCGGAACAGGGTGATGGTCTGTGCCTCATAGCGCTCGGGCGCGCGGCTGGCGAGGTTGTTGAGCTTGGAGCGCTCACGGGCGGGGTCGAAGACGGCCTTGCCCATCTCGATTTTTGACTTGGCGACCTCGGTGGCAATGTCCATGCGCTCGACAAAGCTGTTGAGGAGCGTGGCGTCGATGCCATCGATGGCCTGACGAATATCGGCAAGGTCCATGGAGACCCCTTTCACGAGTCGGTGATTTTTCTGGGACGGGGATTAAAAAATCATTAGGTACACAATGATTTTTTAATCCCCGTCCCAGAAAAATCACTGGGTGGGCGTGGGGGCCGGAGTTGGCCCCCGGAGATTTTTAGAGCTGGCCTGCGTCCTCGAGGAGAGCGTCCCAAATCGCGAGGGCAGCGGCTGCCTCGGCTACGGGGACGGCTCGGGGGACGATGCAGGGATCGTGGCGGCCGTGGACCGAGAGCTCGGCATTTTCCATAGCGTCCATGTCCACCGTCTGCTGCTCGCGGCCAATTGAGGGCGTCGGCTTTACGGCCATGCGCCACATGACGGGCGCGCCGGTCGAAATACCGCCCAGGATGCCGCCGGCGTTGTTGGACTCGACCTCGATCTCGCCGGTCTCGGCATCGATGCGATACGGATCGTTGTTCTCGCTGCCACGCATGGCGGCCACGGCAAAGCCCATGCCAAACTCCACGCCCTTTACGGCGGGAATGCCAAACGCGATTTGCGCGATGCGGTTCTCGATGCCATCGAACATGGGGTCGCCGATGCCCGCAGGAAGCCCGTAAATGCCGCACTCCACGATGCCGCCGATGCTGTCGAGTTCGTCGCGCGCGGCTAGGATTTCCTCGTGCATGCGGCCGGCGGCGGCGGCGTCAATGCACGGCAGATCGTTCGTAAGGATCGCCTTGCGGTCGGCCTCGCGATAGACTATGTCGTCCATCGGCAGGTCGGAGATGCCGCCGATCTGCGCCACATGCGCCATCACTTTAATGCCGCGGGCCTCGAGTGCCTGCAGCGCAATGCCGCCGGCGATGCACAGGGGTGCCGTTAGGCGGCCGGAGAAGTGTCCGCCGCCGGCGACATCGTGCATGTTGTGATACTTCACGCGCGCAGGGAAGTCCGCATGTCCGGGACGGGGCTTGCGGCGCAGCTCGGAGTAATCCTTGGAGCGCGTGTTGGTGTTCTCGATAATCGCGGCGATGGGCGCGCCGGTGGTATGTCCATCGACAACACCGGCGATGATGTGCGCGGCGTCGGCCTCGCGGCGTTTGGTTGCGGTCTCGTCGCGACCGGGGGCGCGACGGTCGAGGAAGGCCTGCAGCTGCTCCTGGTCCACGGCGATGCCCGCCGGAATGCCATCGAGTGAGCAGCCGATGGCGGGGGAGTGCGACTGGCCGAAGATGCTTAAGTGCAAGACGTTGCCAAAGGTCGAGGACATGCTATTCCTCCTCGAGTGTGACCTTGCCGCCCAGCAGGCGGTAGTGGTCGAAGAAATCGGGATAGGACTTGTTGACGGCCTCGGCGCCGTGGATCACGACCTCGCCGGTGGCGCGGCTCGCGGCGATAGCGGCCATCATGGCGATGCGATGGTCGTTGTGCGAATCGACCTCGCCGCCGGTGAAGGCATCGACACCCTTGATGATGAGGTCATCGCCGGCAATGCGCACCTGCGCGCCCAGCGCGGTGAGCTCGCGGGTGGTGGTGACCAGACGGTCGGATTCCTTGATGCGCAGACGGGCGCAATCGCGAATAAAGGTGCGGCCCTGTGCCAGCGAGGCCACGGCCGAGATGACGGGCACCAGGTCCGGAATGTCGTGGGCACTCATCTCAAAGCCGGCGAGCTTGTCGGACTGCACGGTGGCGGCGTTGGTGGAGCGCACGATGCGGGCGCCAAAGCGCGAAAGCGCGGCAAGCACGTTACGGTCGCCCTGTGCGGAGCTCAGTGACACGCCCTCGACGGTGATTGGGTCGGTGCCGATGGCACCGGCGCACAGCCAAAAGGCGGCGTTGGACCAGTCGCCCTCGACGGCTACGCTGCCGGGCGTGCGGTACGAGCCGCTGCTCACGCGGAAGTTCGTGACCTCGGGCTGGCCGTCCTTGGCCGGAATACGCTCGACGTTGACCTCGACGCCAAAGGCCTTCATGGCCTGTATCGTCAGGTTGATGTAGGGGCGGCTCTCGATGAGGCCGGTTACCTGCACGCAGGAGGGCTGGGCCAGCAGCGGGGCTGCCAGCAGCAGGCCCGAGATATACTGCGAGCTCACGTTGCCCGGAAGCACAAAGGTGCCCGGGCGCATGCGGCCGCTCGTCTTGAGCGGAAAACCGCCCAGACCCTGTAGATCGCAGCCGGCGGCGATGATCTCGTCCGAGAGCGGGGAGAGCGGGCGGGCGTCCAGGCGGCCCTGGCCTACGAAGGTGGCATCCGCACCCAGCGCGCAGGCGACAGGCAGCATAAAGCGCAGCGTGGAGCCGCTTTCACCGCAGTCAAGCGTGCTGCCGGCAAGGGCCTTGAGCAGGCCAAACTCAACACTCTTCATGGTGGGGTGGACCTGGAAGCCGTCCTCGACGGTCTCGATGCGAGCACCCAGGGCCGTAAGGCAACGCACCGTGGCCTCGATGTCGGCGCAGGTGGTGTTGCAGGTGACGTGCGTCTCGCCGTTGGCAAGCGCGGCGCAGATGATGAGGCGGTGCGCCATCGACTTGGACGCGATGGCGGGAACGGTGCCCTTGAGCGGGGACGGGGTGATGCGGGCTAGCATGCGGATGCGTCTCCCTTCTGGCCGAGGCCCTCGGCAATGAGTTCGTGGAAAGTGGAAAGCGGCGTGCGGTCGATGCTGCAGCGGCCAATGCCGTGCGGAATCACCAGGTCAATGGTGTCGCCCGCGCGCTTCTTGTCGTGCAGCGCCTCGGCAAAGACGGCATCGACATCTAGGTCGCAGCGGGTCTTGAGGCCATGGCGGGCGCAGAGCTCCTCAATACGACCGGGCAGTGCAGCATCGCAAGCGCCGTGCAGGGCCGCGGCGCGCGTGATGATGCCCATGCCGATCGACACGCAGTTGCCGTGTCCGAGTTCAAAGTGTTCGCAGGCCTCGACGGCGTGTCCGGCGCTGTGTCCAAAGTTGAGGAGCTTGCGCTGGTTGGTTTCGCGCTCGTCGGCGACGACCACGGCGCGCTTGATGTCGATATTGCGGGCGATGATGAGCGCTACGCGGGCCACATCGCGGTTGAGCAGCTCCAGCGTGAGCGGAGTCTTCTCCAGCTCGGCGAAAAGCTCCGGGTCGGCGATCACGGCGTGCTTGATGACCTCGCCGCAGCCATCGGCGAACTGCTCGGGCGTGAGGGTGGCCAGGCACCCCACGTCGGCGATAACCACGCTCGGCTGCCAAAAGGCGCCGGCCAGGTTCTTGCCGGCAGCCAGATCGATGGCGGTCTTGCCGCCCACCGACGAATCCACCATGGCGAGCAGGCTCGTCGGGATCTGCACAAACTTGCAGCCGCGCATGTAGGTGGCGGCCACAAAGCCCGCCACGTCGCCCACGACGCCGCCGCCGAGTGCCACGATCACGTCGGAGCGCGAAAGCTCGTGTTCGGCCACAAACTCCAAAATGGCAACGTAGGTCTCGGCGCGCTTATGGGCCTCGCCGGCCTCGAAGGTGCAGATGCTCACCTCGTAGCCTGACGCCTCCAGGCTCTGCTTAACGGGCATCTGGTAGAGCGGGCCCACGTTGGTGTCCGTAACGATGACGGCCTTGGTGCCGCCGGCGGTGGCGCGCACGAGCGGCCCCGCCTGCTCCAGCAAAAACGTGCCAACATGCACCTGGTAGGGGCGTGCAGTGTCGATATCGATGGTAATCGCCATAAGCTTCGGTCCTTTCGACCTGGCGTGATGGGTTGTCTAGTGGGAGGCCTCGTCGTCGAGTGCGCGCTTAATGCGGTCGCCCTCGGCAAGGAGATTCTCCAGATAGCGCTGGTCGCGGTCCTTGAGCGCGCGGCTGTAGGCGCCAAGCGATTCGATCAGATGGTCGATCTCGAAGGCGAGCGCGTCGGCGTCGTCGATCATGAGCTCGGACCACATCTGGGGGTTGAGGTGCGCCACGCGGGTGAGATCGCGGTAGCTACCGGCCGAAAAGCCGTGGTGGACCTGGGCAGTGGGGCTTTTGACGTAGGCGTTGGATACCACGTGCGCAAGCTGGCTCGTGAAGGCGATGACACGGTCGTGCTCGGCGGCGCTGGTCACGCTGAACTTGCCAAAGCCCAAGGGGCGCACCATCTCGCGCACCTGGCCCAAAAGCTCCAGCTTGAGCGCATCGTCCACCGCGGGCGGTACGAGCACCAGCGGGGCGCCCTGGAACAGGTCGGCGCGGGAGTGTGCATAGCCCGAGTACTGCGTGCCCGCCATGGGGTGCGCGCCCACAAAGTAAAAGCCGTGCTCGCGGGCAAGCTCAAAGGCGCGCTCGCACACGATACCCTTGACGCCCACCGTGTCAATTACCACGGGGCCCATGATGGCCTCGGTATCGGTGGCGTCGGCGAGTGCCTGGGCGTGTGCCTCGAGCCACTCGATGCAGGCTTCGGGGTAGCAAGCCAGGACGATGATGTCGCATTCGCCGAGCGTCTCGTCGTTGAGCTCGCCGGCAACGGTGCCCATGCTGGCAGCCGTCATGACATCGTCATCGGGATCCCAGGCCAGCACGCGGACGCCCGCCTGCGCATAGCCGCGGGCAAAGCTGCCGCCGATGAGGCCAAGGCCGACGATGCCGGCGCACTTGGGGCCGCCCTGGTTGACGCGCGCGTTTCTCACTGTACCCATGGGCTACTCCATGGTCTCTTGGCAGACGACCTCGCGGATGGCTCGGATGCGGCGCATGGTGTCGTCGAACTGGTCGGGCGTGAGCGCCTGGGCGCCGTCGGACCAGGCATGGCTCGGATCGTCGTGGACCTCGATCTCCAGGCCGTTGGCACCGCAGGCGGTCGCGGCGAGCGCCATGGGCTCGACATAGCGGGTGTAGCCGGTGGCGTGGCTGGGGTCGGCGACGACGGGCAGGTGCGACAGGTGGTGCAGCACCGGCACGGCGTTGAGGTCGAAGGTGTTGCGGGTGCGGGTCTCGAAAGTGCGGATGCCACGCTCGCACAGGATGACGTTGTCGTTGCCCTCGCTCATGATGTACTCGGCGGCCATGAGCAGCTCGTCGACGGTGCCGGCCATGCCACGCTTGAGCAGGATCGGGGTCTTGGTCTTGCCGACCTCTTTGAGCAGGGGGAAGTTCTGCGCGTTGCGGGCGCCGATCTGCATGACGTCGATCTTCTTGTCCAGGAAGACCTGCACGTCGCGCGGGTCCATGATCTCGGTGACGATCGGCATGTCGAGCTCGGCGGATGCCTCGCACAGCAGGTCCAGGCCGGCGGGGCCCATGCCCTGGTAGGCGTAAGGGGAGGTGCGGGGCTTGTAGGCGCCACCGCGCAGCATCGTGGCGCCGGCGGCCTTCACGCGGCGTGCGATGCGAATGAGGTTGTCGCCCTCGACCGAGCAGGGGCCGGCGATGACCTGGAACTGGTCGCCGCCGATCTTGACGCCGTGGCCGCAGTCGATGACGGAGTCCTCGGGGTGGAATTTGCGGTTGGCGCGCTTAAAAGGCTCGGAGACGCGCTGCACGCGCTCGACGACATCCATAGACTCGAGCAGGAACGGGTCGATCTTGGTCGTGTCGCCCACCAGGCCGATGATCGTCTCG
Source organism: uncultured Collinsella sp. (assembly GCA_905199605.1). Taxonomy (GTDB): domain Bacteria; phylum Actinomycetota; class Coriobacteriia; order Coriobacteriales; family Coriobacteriaceae; genus Collinsella. Next base: position 218,103 of record CAJKHC010000002.1, on the reverse strand, counting down.
TTCTCGCCGCGCGAGACGTCGGTCTTCAGGCCCTTCTTCTCAATCCAGCTGACGATGTGGCTGACGGCCTCGTCGCTGGCGCTCTGCTTTAAAATTGCAATCATGGTGTGCCTCTCACCTCGATGGATAACCTTTGCAAAAACGGCTCGCATCGCGAGCCGTGTATATATGGTGCATGAGAGTTTATACTAATTGGTCCACTTTTGCCTTCTAAAGTGTGCCGTTGAGCCACGTCTCCCACGTAATTGCAAAGCTTTTTCTTTTATTTCGTTAGCCCGTGGCGCACTTGGGTATAATGCCAACCGTTCGCCCTATTAGCTCAGGGGATTAGAGCGTCTGCCTCCGGAGCAGAAGGCCGTTGGTTCGAATCCAACATGGGGCACCATCGAACGTAAGACCGTCCGAACCTCGCATGGTCCGGGCGGTTTTCTTATACCGACGCGACGTGATGGGACGTGGTATGGCAGCAACGGATATCGAGCGCGGGCTTTCGACCGCCGAGGTCGAGGAGCGCATCGCCGCCGGTAAGATCAACCGCAACATGGAGCTCAAGACCAAATCGGTCAAAGAGCTCATCATCGAGAACCTCTGCACGCTGTTCAATTTGATCAACGTGATCTTGGCGCTCCTGGTCATTGTGACCGGGTCGTTTAAGAACCTGACGTTTTTGTTCGTGGTGTTTCTCAATACCGCCATCGGTGTCATCCAGTCCATGCGTTCCAAGAAGATGGTCGATAAGCTTACGCTGCTGACCTCCAAGAAGGCCATCGCGGTGCGCGACGGTGCCGAGGTGGAGCTCGACTTGGACCAGATCGTGCTCGATGACATCATCCGCCTGGGGCGCGGCGATCAGATTCCCGCTGACGCCGTGGTGGTTTCGGGCGAGGCGCTCGTGAACGAGAGCCTGCTGACGGGCGAGAGCGACCTTATTAAGAAACAGCCCGGTTCCGAGCTCATGAGCGGCAGCTTTATCGACTCGGGCCTGCTGCGCGCCCGCGTGATTCATGTCGGCGCCGACAACTACGTGGCCAAAATTAATAACGAGGCCAAGTACGTCAAAAAGGTCAATTCCGAGATCATGAACGCGTTTAACGCCATCGTGCGCTTTGCGAGCATTATCATGATCCCGCTCGGTTTGGCGTTGTTTGCCTCGAGTGTGAGCGAGCTGTGGGATGCCGCGGGAACTCCAGGCGATAGCGCGCTTTCGTGGTGCTTTTCCGAGCTGTTGGCTGGTCATGTACCTTCGTCGGCGCTACTGTCCACGGTGGGCGCCCTGCTGGGCATGATCCCGCAAGGCCTGGTGCTGCTGACCTCGTCGGTGCTCGCCATCGCCACGGTGCGCCTGGCCCGCCGCAAGGTGCTGGCACAGCAGCTCTACTGCATCGAGACGCTCGCCCGCGTCGACGTGCTGTGCCTGGACAAGACGGGTACCATCACGTCGGGCCGCATGGAGGTCGAGGGCACGTATCCGCTGCCGGTTGAGGGCGTTGGCTTGAACGCGGGGGAGAGCGAGGCGTCTGTCCCCGTCGATACCACGGTGCTCGACTTTGCGCTTGCCAATGTTGCCCGCGCGACCTCTGCGGATGCCAACGAGACCTGCCAGGCACTGCTCAACTATTACGCCGATCGCCCGGTCGAGGTGTCTGAGCCGCTGTCGGTCATTCCGTTCTCGTCCTCCAAAAAGTGGAGTGGCGCCTCGTTTGCGCAGGGCTCCTATGTGATGGGCGCGGCGCAGTTTGTGCTTTCGGAGCGTGTGTTTTCGCAGGTCGAGAACCGTGTCGCCGAGCTTGCCGATACCTGCCGCGTGCTCGTGGTGGCGCGCGTGGACGGCTTTACGCCCGATGGCGATATGGTGGGCGAGGCCGAGCCCGTGGGCTTTGTGACCATCCGCGACGAGATTCGTACCTCGGCGGCCGAGACCATCGGCTACTTTAACGAACAGGGCGTGACGCTCAACGTGATCAGTGGCGACGACCCGCGCACGGTGTCGTCGATCGCGCGCGTGGTGGGCGTGCCGGGGGCGGACGCTTATGTGGACGCCACGACGCTCGATACGCCGGCCAAGCTCGATGCCGCAGTGGACCGCTACCATGTCTTTGGTCGTGTGACCCCGCAGCAGAAGCGCGAGCTCGTGCAAGCGCTCAAGCGCCGCGAGCACACCGTGGCCATGACGGGCGACGGCGTCAACGACGTGCTGGCGCTCAAGGAGGCCGACTGCTCCGTGGCCATGGCAGCCGGCTCCGATGCCGCGCGCAACGTGGCCGAGATCGTACTCGTTGACAACGACTTTGCCTCGATGCCCGCCGTGGTGGCCGAGGGCCGTCGCTCCATCAACAACCTGCAGCGTTCGGCCTCGCTGTTCCTGACCAAGACGCTGTTCTCGATGGGCCTGGCGGCGCTGTGCATCGCGCTGCCGCCGTACCCCTTCGAGCCCATCCAGATGACGCTCATCAACTTCTTCTGCACTGGCGCGCCGGGCTTTGTCTTGGGCCTGGAGCCCAACAATGCTCGCGTGAAGGGGTCGTTCCTGACGAACGTGCTCAAGCGGGCACTGCCGGCGTCGATTGCGGTCATTTTGGCTGCGGCGCTCGATATCTTTGTGGCGCGCGTGTTTGGCTTTAGCCAACTTACGCTGTCTACGATGTGCCTGCTTACGTCGTGCGCGGCGAGCGTCAGCCTGATCTGGCGCATCTCGCAGCCTCTCACGCCCTTACGTGTGGTGCTCTTTGTGTTTGTAGTCGCCGGCATCCTGGTGGGCGTTATCGGATTCCCAGAGCTGCTGTCTATTGCCAACCTGTCAATGGGCCAGATGGTTATCTTGGCTGTCATCGTGGCCTTTACCTGCTCGGTGTTCTTTAAGCTCGCTACAATGATGGATTCGTTCAAGCCGCGTCGTCGTCATGCCGCAACTGGTTTTGGCCGCGGTGTGCGCGTCCACCTGGGTCGCGGTGGCGGCAAGGTGAGCTCGACGGGTTCGACGGCCGAGCGTTTTGCCAAGCGCGTCGCCGCCGACATGGCGCAGCGCCGCGAAGATCGCACCGCTCGCGAGGCCGAGGCCCGCGCACTCGAGGGCGTGGCCCAGGCCCAGCCCAAGAAAAAGAAGGGTAGCGGAGCCAAGCGCTCTCGCGTAACCAAGTCCGCCCAAGGCATCAAAGTCTCGATGCCGAGCAAAAAGAAGAAGTAACTACGCGCCCTGGCGATGTTGAATTGGTGCCTTGCTCCTGTGGGGCCGTGGCGATGTTATGCTCTAACCTCGATTATTTGAATTGCTTCGAAAAGAGGATGCCGTGATCTGCCCGCATTGCCTTAAGACTATCGAGGACGGCGCCTCGTTCTGCCCCTACTGCAACGCCTATGTGGGTCCGGGCGATGGTCCCGAGCACACCGAGTTCGTGTTCTGTGAGGGCTGCGGTGCCCGTCTTTCTCCGCATGATCGTACGTGTCCCAAATGCGGACGCCCCGCTCCGGGTATCCTCTCCGAGGACGCGGCCGCATCCGACCTGGCAGCGGGCCGCACGGCGGGCTTTCCGCGCCTAACGCAAGAGCAGATCGATACCGAGGTGCCGCATGCGCCGGCCTCTGCCGCTGCGGTGCTTTCGGACGCCGCTGACCCCAATGAGACCTGCGTGCTGCCGGCTTTCGATAAGGATTTCGGTATCCCCAAGGTCGATATTCCCACGCCCGTTTCCCTGCATGACGATGCTCAAAAACCCAAGCGCAAGGTGCACCCCGACGAGGACGCCTATCACAAGCATAAGCGTCATATTCCCAAGCCGCTCATTATCATCGCGGTCCTTGCCGTCGTTTGCGGCGGTGCCTATTGGTTCGTGACGACCGATCCCATGGGTGTTATGCCCGGCTTCTACGACCAGTTTGGCCAAGCTGCACAGACCACCTTCCCCACGCGCCAAAAGGGCGAGGCCACTGAGGACGATACCAAGCAGGACGATTCTGCGGAGGTGGTCCAGGAAGAAACCGTGCTCACCGATGATCAGCTCTATACCAGGCTCGACGGTCTGTATCAGACCATCGTGTCCTACGCTGACGAGGACCAGATCGGCGAGGTCATCGATTCCTTTAACAACGGCTATCTCCGAACGCCGCTGTCCACCCGTCAGGAGCTGTCGCAGAGTGCCTACGCCCTGCGCGACCAGATCAAAAAGACGCAAGATGAGCTCAACAACCTTAAGTACCAGGACGATACGGTCTATGCGGATGACATCGCCCACTTAAAGCAGCTTGCCGAGTGGATGTATGAGCGCGTTGACGTGATCTGCCAGAGCTGGGATATCTCGCTGGCCATTCCCGATGGCGAGTCGATGAGTTCCCACCAAAGCGAGATCCTGGCGCCCATCGCGCAGGGTGGCAACAGCGCGCTGAACCAGTACGATGCCAATGTGGGTTCCTGGAAGCCGCAGCAGCGTTCCTAAAATTAGTTCGCCATAGTCGGCATAACCTACGTGCGCAATTGATGTAAGCCCGTGCTTATTGCTACAATTCGTACAAATATGCTTTAAACGCACGAGGAAGGAACCACATGTTTGGTTTTAAGAAAGAGCTCTACACGCCCGAGTATCAGCTTGTCGGCGACGAGTGCGCCGTAATCGAGACGTCGAAGGGTACCATCAAGGTCAAGTTTGACGGCGAGGGCGCTCCCATTCATGTCGCGAACTTCTGCGAGCTTTCCACGATGGGCTTCTATGATGGCCTTAAGTTCCATCGCTATGTGCCCGGTTTTGTTATCCAAGGTGGCGACCCCAATACCCGCGACATGTCCGGCGCCGACGTCGCCGCCGGTCTTGAGGGCCCCGACGGCATGCCCGGTACCGGTGGCCCCGGCTACTGCATCAAGGGCGAGTTTGCCACCAATCCGCGCAACAGCCATGTCGATGGCGCCCTTGCCATGGCACGCTCCATGGATCCCGATTCCGCGGGTTCGCAGTTCTACTTCTGCCTGGGTGCCCAGCATAACCTCGATTCTGGTTACACCGTCTTTGGTACCACGGTCGAGGGTCTCGATGTGATTTCGCAGCTGCGTGCCGGCGACGAGATCGTCCATGTCGAGATTGTTCACGAGTAAAGGGGACTTTCTTGAATAGCCAGCTGATCCAACAGGGCCGCGCCGCTTACCGCGCGGGTGATTTTTCTGCTGCAGCCCAGATGCTTGGGGCGGCAAAGACTCCCGATGAGATTATGGGCGAGGCCGATCACCTTCGTGGCAACGCCTTGATGCACCTGGGCATGTATGCCGAGGCCGCCGAGGCCTATGCCGCCGCCCTCAACGACGGCACCTACGGCAAGCGCGGCGCGCTGCTCACCAACCGCGGCAAGGCGCTCGCCGCCGTGGGCGACTACACGACGGCCGCCCAGGCGTTCTCAGCTGCTACGCAGGATGCTTCCTATGCCACGCCGTTCAAGGCCTATCTGGGCCTGGGCAATGCGCTGTTCCAGTCGGGCGACTATGCCAACGCGGGAACCGCCTTCCGTCAGGCTGCCATCGACGGCGCCAATCCGGCTCCTGCCGCCGCGCTCGGCGAGCTCGGTCGTTGCTTCATTAAGCTCGGCCGTCCGGCGGATGCCGTGGAGACTTATCGCACGGCTATCGACTTTGCCGGCCCCCGCGACGACACGCGTGCGCTCAACGCCGGCATGGGTCAGGCGCTTTCTGCCGCCGGCCGTCCCTCCGACGCACTCGACGCCTTTAATGCCGCTACTGCCGATGGCATCTACCAGCTCACCTCCGAGCAGGCCGATGAGCTTGCCCGCGTGCAGGATTCGCTTGCCGCGCTGTCTGCCCAGACGGCTATGGCCACGGCTCCGGCGCCCGCGATGGACGCTCCTGCCGTCGATCCGCTCGATCCTACGGGCGCGACCGGTCAGTTTATGCCTGATCCCTCGGACACCGGCTTCTTTACGCTGTCCGAGTCCGAGATGGTCCAGCAGGACCGTCAGGATCGCAAGCAGGCCAAGGTCCGTCGTCGCCATCGCCATACGGGTCTCAAAGTCTTCATCGTACTGCTTCTGCTCATTTTGATCGCCGCGGGCGGTCTGGGCTTTGCCTACACGCGCGGCTTTGGCTTCCCGTCTCAGGAGTCTGTCGTTACCGATCTGTTCCAGGCTGCCGGCGACGGTGACGCCGCAAAGGCCGAGTCTTGCCTGGCCTCGAGCCTGTCCGAGGACGCTAAGTCGATGATCATCTCCTCGATTCCGCAGGGTGCCACCGTGTCCGTCGAGGGCATGGATCAGTCCATGACCGAGACGACCGCCAAGGTGAAGGCATCGCTGTCCAAGGGCGGCGTGCAGGAGTACACCGTCAAATTCGTGCGCTCCGACAACCATATCGGCTGGGCCGTTTCTTCGCTCGATATGGATTTCTCGGCTGCTGACAACCAGTAGTGACCTTATGGGATTTAGCTTTGCCCGGCGCTTCACCGCAAGTGAGGTGCCGGGCTTGCGCTAGTATTATGAGCTAGTAGTTTTCCAGCAATCATCCAACACATCAGGAGTTGCGTTGTTTTCTTTGATGGATATGTTCTTCGGTAGCTATGCGGGCGATCTTGCCATCGACCTCGGCACCGCAAATACGCTTGTCTCCGTGCGCGGCAAGGGCATCGTTATTCGCGAGCCCTCTGTTGTTGCCATCGACAAGAACGACGAGCGCATCCTGGCGGTCGGTATCGAGGCAAAGCGCATGCTCGGCCGTACGCCCGGCAACATCGTGGCCGTTCGTCCCCTGAAGGACGGCGTCATCGCCGACTTCGATGTTACCGAGGCCATGCTTCGCTACTTTATCGACAAGGCGTCCGAGAAGCGCTATCCGTGGACTCCGCGTCCGCGTGTTGTCGTCTGCGTTCCCTCCGGTGTCACGTCGGTCGAGAAGCGCGCTGTCTTTGAGGCCACGATCCAGGCCGGCGCCCGCCAGGCCTATCTGATCGAAGAGCCTATGGCAGCTGCTATCGGCGCCGACCTGCCCGTCGAGGAACCCACCGGCTCCATGGTCATCGACATCGGCGGCGGTACCACCGAAGTTGCCGTTATCGCTATGGGCGGCATCGTCGTTTCGCAGTCCATTCGTATTGCCGGTGACGAGTTCGATCAGGCCATCCTCACGCACGTTCGCGATGCCTACAACCTGGCCATCGGCGAGCGTACGGCAGAGGACATCAAGATCAAGGTCGGCTCCGCCGTGCCGCTCAAGGATGAGCTCGACGTCGAGGTCAACGGCCGCGACGTGATCACCGGTCTGCCCAAGACCGTGCGCATCGAGAGCGAGGAGATTCGTCGCGCACTCAACAAGCCGCTCGACGAGATGGCCAAGGCCGTCAAGGACGCACTCGACGCTACGCCTCCCGATCTTGCCTCGGACCTTATGTACTACGGCATTTTGCTGACTGGTGGCGGCGCGCTGCTGCGCGGTCTCGACGTGCGCCTGCGCGATGAGACCGGCGTTTCGGTCAATGTTAGCCCTACGGCGCTCGATAACGTTGTTAACGGCTGTGCCCGCGTGCTCGAGGCCAATGCGTTTGATGGCGGCTTCGTCCAGACCAATGCTTAATTTCCAAAAGGTGGATTCCATTTGGCACGATCTTCGGGTTTCTCCACAAATCTGAATACCAAGCGACGATCAACGGGTATGCGCCCGTTGATTGTTTTCAGCCTGATTTCGGTGTTGCTGCTCACGTTTTATATTCGTGAGGGCGAGGCAGGACCGATTCATGCCGTGCGCTCGGGCGTGACGACGATTACCTCGCCGGTGCGCTTTGTGGGCTCGGCTGTGGCGGCTCCCTTCAATGCGATCGGTAACGTGTTCTCTAACCTTACGGCGTCGCAGGACACGCTTGACGAGCTTAAGAAGCAAAACGAGGAACTGACCTCTAAGGTTGCTGAGCTCTCCGAGGCTCAAAAGACCGCCGAGCGTCTGGAGGGGCTGGTCGGCCTGCAGTCGACCTATAACCTCAAATCGACCGCTGCTCGTATCGTTGGTGCCTCCGGCGATGCCTGGACCTCGACCGTTACCATCGACAAGGGCTCTGCCGACGGCCTTGCCATCAACATGCCCGTGACGAGTTCTGCCGGTGTTATCGGCCAGATTATCGAGGTATCGGCCAAGACCTCTACCGTGCGCCTGATTGGCGACGAGAACTCCGGCGTATCCGCCATGGTGCAGGACACGCGCGCCCAGGGTATGCTGCAGGGTCAGGCTGACGGCACGCTGCGTCTTGAGTACGTGAGCGTCGACTCCGATGTTAAGGTTGGCGACATCATCGTGACCTCGGGCATTGGCGGTGTGTTCCCCAAGGGCCTTCCGCTCGGCACCGTCTCGTCGGTTGAGAAATCGGCAAACGACGTGTACTACACCATTGTGGTACGCGCCCAGACGACGGCCGAGAACAACGAGGAAGTGCTGGTCATCACCTCGCTGACCGACGAACAGTCGGCCTCGGATGAGGACGTGAGCACCGCTAATAGCACGCCGCAGGGAACGTCGCGCGATGCTGCGACCAAGACGAAGGACGAGAGCTCGGATGACGGTTCCGACACGTCCGAGACGACCGATTCCGGCTCGAGCGAATAGGGGGCATGTCCATGGATCTACACGAGCAGGGGATGAGCTCCCGCACGTTTGTAATCGCCGCCATCGTGTGCGTGCTGCTGCAGGCAGGCCTGGCACCGCAGATCTCCATTGCGGGCGGTCGCGTCAACTTCATGATTATCCTGGTGTGCCTAAGCGTGTTCTCGGGCGACCCGACCCGTGCCGTCGTGTGCGGTTTTTGCAGCGGCTTGTTTTATGACCTGTCCGCTGCCGTGCCGGTGGGAGTTATGTCGCTCCTGCTGACCGTGGGTTCTTTTGCCCTGGTGCACAGCGCTGCCGGTCAAACGAGCGGTACCCCGAGTGCGCGCGGCATCACTGTGGGCGCCTTCGCGCTCGTCATTAATGTGATCTACAGCATCATCTTGCTGTTTATGGGTATGGAGACGAGCTTTGTCGTGGCGATCTTCGGCCATGCGCTGCCGTCTTCGATCCTGACGGGTCTGGTTGCCATTCCGTTTTTGATGTCCGGCGTCGTGCCGCAGTCCGGTTATGGATTCTCCGCACGTGGCGGACGCCAGACGGGCATGCGCTTTAAGCCCAAGACCCGTAAGCTCAAATAGGGGAGGCTCGTAGATGTCTTCCCAGATGACGGTTATTATCGCCGGTATCGTGCTGGTTGTGGCCATCGTGGTCGCACTGGTCATCATGCGTCGCGGCGATTCTCGTTTTACCTACGATACGCAGCATGGAACGGCCCCGCGCGCCACCGAGGGCGAGGGCAATACCGCGGCGACCGCCTTTAAGGGCCGCTTCTCCATCCTCACCACGGGTGTGGGCGCGATGTTCGCGGCGCTTGCCGTCAAGCTGTGGGGCATGCAGATGGTCTCGTCGGACTATTACGAAAAGCAGGCTAATAGCAATCAGACGCGCACCGTTACCACACCCGCTGTGCGCGGCCGCATCCTCGACCGCAATGGCGTGGCACTTGTCCAGAACCGTCCCTCACTTGCTGTCGTGGCCTACCGCGACCTTGCCGAGGATGAGGTTCTGGTTCGCCATCTTGCCAACGTGCTCGGTATGCCCTACGTGGCGGTTCTGCGCAATATTCAGGACAATTCCGAGGGCGCCCAGAGCCTCCATACCATCGCGACGGACGTCCGTCGCTCCACGGTTGCCTATATTCAGGAGCACGCCGGCGAGTTCCCGGGCGTCAAGATTGCTGAGCGTACCGAGCGCCAGTACCCGTACGGCGAGACGGCCTGTCACATTTTGGGCTATACCGGCACCATTACCTCCGAGCAGCTTGAGGCCCAGAATAAGAAAACCTCTGGCGACGATGATGCTTCTGCTGGCCGGATTACGTACCAGTCGGGCGATATCGTGGGCCAGGCGGGTGTTGAGAGCTACTACGAAAACCTGCTGCAGGGTATTCGTGGCGAGCAGACCGTCAAGGTCGATGCCTCGGGCAATGTGACCGGTCAGGCCGGCGCCGTGCCCGCCAAGGCCGGCTCCGACATTAAGCTCACGCTCGACCTTAAGATCCAACAGGCCTGTGAGACGGCGCTGGCGAGCGCCATCGAGCTTGCCAAGACCACCGGCTACAGCAATGCCGGCAACGGCGCTGTGGTGTGCCTCGATCCCAACAATGGTGAGATCCTGGGCATGGCGAGCGAGCCCAAGTTCGATCCGTCCGTCTTTATCGGCGGCGTCTCAAATGACGTGTGGACCGAGCTCAATGATGACAAGGGTTCGCACCCGCTGCTCAACCGCGCCATTAGCGGACAGTACATGTCGGCCTCGACCATCAAGCCGCTCTCGGCACTGGCCGGTCTTGAGTTTGGAACCTACACTTCAACGCAGACAACCAACTGCACGGGCTATTGGACGGGCTTGGGCAAGGCTTGGGGCAAGCGCTGCTGGCTGACGTCTGGACACGGCACCATGACGCTGCAGTCGGGTATTGCCAACTCGTGCGACCCCGTCTTCTACGATATGGGCAAGGCGTTCTTTTATGACGAGCAACATTCCGAGGGCCTGCAGGAGGTCTTTCGTCGCTGGGGCCTAGGCAAGACCTGCGGTATCGATTTGCCGAGTGAGGGCGCGGGCCGTATTCCCGATGCCGAGTGGAAAGAGTCGTACTTTACCGACGCCTCTGCCGAGGACCGCAAGTGGAATGCCGGCGATATGACCAACATTGCCATCGGCCAGGGCGACATTTTGGTGACGCCTTTGCAGATGGCATGCGCCTACATGGGCCTTGCCAACGGCGGTAAGCAGTACGTGCCTCACGTGTTTTTGTCTGCCGTGTCGCGCGATGGCGACGGCGATGCCTATAAGTACAACGGCAAAGGCAAGAAGAAGCGCCTGGAGGCCAAGATCAACAGCGATTCGGATTTGGCTCTTGTTCGCAACGGCATGCACGACGTGATTTACACGGCATCGACGTCCCTGGCGGCTCACTTTGGCACCCTGACGCCGCAGGTATACGGCAAGTCGGGCACGGGCGAGAAAAGCGGCGAGGACGAATACGCGTGGTTCTGCGCCTATGCGCCGGCCGATGATCCCAAGTATGTCATCGCTACTGTCCTGGAGCAGGGCGGCGGTGGCTCAGATACCGCGATGCATGTCGTGCGCGACGTGCTCGGCGCGATTTATGACGAGCCCGATACCTCTTCGGCCTCGGGCGATTCTTCGGTTCGATAGGAGGTTGCGATGGATTTTTCTCCGGCGGATCTGTTCCGTTCAACCAAGACCGGCTCTCGCAGCAGCCTGGACCGCGTCAACAAGCAACTTTCGGCCTCGCGCGGCACGTTTCGCCAAAAGGTGCATATCGGCGTGCTCGTGGCTACTGTGGCGCTCGTTGCCTACGGCGCCATCATCATCTGGTCGGCTTCGCAGTTTAAGGCCGATGCCTCGTTCTCACGTCATCTGCTGGGAATTGGCATCGGGGCGGTGCTGGCGGTGCTGGTCTGGCGTACCGACCTGCGCGGTATTTCCAATTTCTCGACGGCGTTGCTCGTCATCGACCTGATCGTTATCTTCTCGCCCAAGATTCCGGGTCTGTCCTATACGGGCGGTCTGGGCATGACGGGCTGGATCAAGATTCCCGGTATCGGTTTGACATTCCAGCCGGTTGAGCTTGCCAAGCTCATCACCATCTTTTTTATTGCCACGCTTGGCTCGCAGTATAACGGTCGCATCGATACCGTTCGCGACTACGTCAAGCTCTGCGGCATGCTGTCCATTCCGTTTTTGGCCGTTGTCGCCATGGGCGACCTGGGCTCGGGCCTGGTCGTGCTGGTTTCGGGCGCCATCGTCATTTGTATGAGCGGTGCACGCCGCGAATGGGTGCTGTCGACCCTGGCCCTGCTCGTGGGCCTGGTGGCCCTCGTCCTGGCGCTCGATTCGGTTTTTGATTCGTTGCTCGGCCACGATGTGCTCATCAAGCAGTATCAGATGAACCGCCTGACGGTCTTTATCGATCCCGATAATGCCGATTCGGACGATGCCTACAACCTGCAGCAGTCGCTTATCGCCGTTGGTTCGGGTGGCTTCTTTGGTAAGGGTTTGGGCCATGCGACGCAGTCGGCCGGCGGCTTTCTGCCTGAGTTCCACACCGACTTCGTCTTCGCCTTCCTGTCCGAGACCTTTGGCTTTTGCGGTTCCTTTTTGCTCCTGTGCCTCTACGTGCTGCTGATCTTTTCGACGATTCGCGTCGCCTTTAAGTGCGAGTCGCTGTTCTTGCGCCTATCGTGTGTGGGCATCGTTGGCATGTGGGCGTTTCAGACCTTCGAAAACATCGGCATGTGCATCGGCATGATGCCGATTACCGGTATTCCGCTACCGTTTATTAGCTTCGGTTCGTCTTCGATGATGATTCAGCTGCTGACGGTGGGTATCGTACAATCCATATGGCGGCATCGTTCGGGCGCCGCGTAACCGCTGGAGGGGTTTGCTATGAAAATTCCGGTAGATAAGCTGACCCGCGCTTTTAAGATGGGCGCGTCCGTTAAGAAGGATTCCGATACGCCGGTGCGCGTCTCGGTCTATCTGGATTCGTCCGCCTCGCGCTTTCTGGCCGAGACGGTGCGTGACGCCTTTGTGCCGCAGACGACCTCGGGCATTGTGCGCGTCGAGCGTCTGGGGGAGGAGCGAATTGCTCCAAAGACCGATACCGATGTGGTACTGGTGCTCTCGTGCGGTTCCGACCGCTTGGAGAGTGCCGTGCAGGAGCTCGTGATCGCCGGCGCGCCCGTGTGCGTGCTTGCCGAGTCTGCTGTGGAGGTGCCGTTTATCGAGGAGTCCACGCCCATGCTCGGCGTGGTAGCGGCAACCGATAAGACGTATCTGCTCGAGACGCTTGCCCGCTGGATTCTCGATCGCACCGAAAAGGAAACGGCTTTTGCGGCGAACTTTGCCTTCATGCGCATCGCGGCGGCCAATCGTATCATCACCTCGTGCGCGCTCACCAATATGGCGACCGGTGCGCTGGTGTTTTTGCCGGGCGCCGACTATCCCGTTATGGCGCTGGCGCAGGTGGGCATGCTCTTTGAGCTCGCTGCCGTCTTTGGACGCGGCATTAAGCCTGAGCGCGGCTACGAGGTCGCGGGCGTGCTTGCCGGCGGTCTTGTGATCCGCGCGGTCACCCGTGCGCTCGTCAAGCAGACGCCGCATATTGGGTTTGCCGTCAAGGCGCTCACTGCTGCCGCGGGCACCTACGGCATGGGCCGTGCGCTCGTTTCGCTCTACGAGCGCGATGTCGACTACAGCCGTGCCAACGAGGTAGTCACTGCCACGTTCTCCCGCGTTCGCGATCTGGTGACCACGGTCGCGGGCGCTACCCGTCCTATGGCGTCCTATCAGGACGCATCCGATCTCGCTGCTTAGGGGTTTTCCGTTGCGCGTTGCATACCAAGACTGTTTTCATTTAATTGAGCCGCTGCTCGCCAAGGTCGAGAAACCGAGCCGCTATATCGATCACGAGTGGGGCACGCTTTCCAAGGCCGATGCCGATTACCGTTGTTGCCTGATCTATCCGGACGTATACGAGGTCGGTCTGCCCAACCAGGGTATCGCCATCCTCTACAACATTCTTAACCAGGCCGAGGGCATCTCCTGCGAACGCGGCTATGTGCCGTGGCCCGATATGGGTGACGCCATGCGTGAGGCGGGTATTCCGCTGCTGTCGCTCGAAGGTGCAGCGCCGGTCGCTTCGTTTGATATTGTCGGCCTACATGTGCCGCACGAGATGGCGGTGACGAACTTCCTCGAGGCTCTCGACCTCGCTGGCATTCCGCTGTTAGCGGCCGACCGCACTGAGGACGATCCCATTATCATCGCCGGTGGTCCTTCGGTGTACAACCCCGAGCCGTACGCGGCCTTCTTCGATGCCATCCTCATCGGCGAGGGCGAGGAATCGCTGCTCGAGACCTGCCAGCTGCATCGCCGCCTGCGTGACGAAGGGGTCCCGCGCGTGCAGATTGTTGAGCAGCTTGCATCCATTGCCGGCAACTACGTGCCGTCGCTCTATGAGGTTCGTCACGACGAGCCCTGCTCGCCGCATGGCTACACCGTGCCGCGTGAAGGCAAGGATGCGCCGACCGTGGTCTACAAGCGCGTCGTCGAGGATTTCGGCGCCACGAATCCGCTGTCGCAGTCGTGCGTACCCTATGCGCAGCTGGTTCACGACCGCCTGTCTATCGAGATCCTGCGCGGCTGCGCCCGCGGCTGTCGTTTTTGTCAGGCCGGCATGACGTATCGCCCGGTGCGCGAGCGCTCGGCCGACCAGATCGTCTCGTCGGTGATTCAGGGTCTGGAAAAGACCGGCTATGACGAGGTGTCGCTGACCTCGCTCTCCACGACCGACCACTCCTGCATTCGTGACGTGCTCGGCAGGCTCAACCGTCGCCTGGAGGATACGGGTATTCGCGTGTCTATTCCGTCGCAGCGCCTGGATTCGTTTGGCGTGGATATGGCCGAGTCGGTCGCCGGCGAAAAGAAGGGCGGCCTGACGTTCGCGCCCGAGGCCGGCAGCCAGCGCATGCGCGACATCATTAACAAGAACGTGACCGAGGAGGACCTGGACCGTGCGGCCAAGGCGGCCTTCGAGGCCGGCTGGAACCGCATGAAGCTCTACTTTATGATGGGCCTTCCCGGCGAGCGCGACGAGGACATCGTGGCCATCGCCAATCTGGCCGATCACGTGCTGGAGCTTGGTCGTTCCGTGGTGCCCAAGGCTCGTCGCGGCTCGATCTCGGTGTCCATCTCGGTTTCGGTCTTTATCCCCAAGGCTGCCACGCCGTTCCAGTGGTGCCCGCAGCTCGACTACGACGACGTCAAGCGTCGCCAGAAGTTGCTTATCACGAGCGTTCGCAACCGTGCCGTCCGCGTGCATTACCACGATGCTGAGACTTCGCTCATCGAGGCCGCGCTGTCCCGCGCCGGTCGTGACATGACGCCCGTCATCATCGATGCTTGGCGCGCGGGCTCTCGCTTTGACGCCTGGGTAGAGCATTTCTCGCTCGATAACTGGAAGGAGGCTGCTGCCAAAAACGGCATCGACCTCAATGAGCTCGTGCACCTGCCCTACGAGTTGGACTGGCGCCTGCCGTGGGAGCACGTGAGCCCCGGCTGCACGCGCGGCTTCCTCGAGCGCGAGTACCGTCGCTCGCTTGAGGGCGTCACGACTCCCGACTGCACCCGCACGTCGTGCACCGGCTGCGGGATCTGCCCCACGCTCCACGCCAAGAATGTATTGATGGGTGATCGCGCATGAGTGAGCGCCTGACCGACAACCCCACGCTCTTTAGGCTTCGTGTTCGCTATGGCAAGCGCGATCGCCTTAAGTACCTGGGCCATCTCGAAGTAATCCATACCATTGAGCGCATCGTGCGCCGTGCGGGGCTTCCCTATGCCGTCACGCAGGGCTTCTCTCCGCACATGCGCGTGGGCTTCTCTTCGGCGCTACCGGTGGGTACGTCGTCGACTTGCGAGTGGTATGACCTGTTTATGACCGAGTTCGTGGCGCTCGACGAGGCGTTTGGGCGCCTGGTTGCGGCGTCTCCGGTCGATCTGGCACCCATCGAGGCGGCGTACATCGACGTGCATACGCCGGCGTTGACGGCTCAGCTTACGCGTCTGTCGTATCGCATCGACCTGCACTTGGATCCCGAGGCGCCCGTAAGCGCCGACGAGGTGCGTCGTGCGATCGACACGCTGCGCGCGGGCCATGGCATCGACTACGCGCGCGGCAAAAAGAGCAAGCGCTTGGATTTGGATCACACGCTCGTGGGCTATGAGCTCACGGCGGGGGAGCGCCCGGACCATTTGGTGCTCATGCTCGACACCCATGCCGATAACGAGGGCTCCATGCGTCCGGAAATTTTGCTTTCCGCTGCTGATGTTTTGTTGCAGGGCTTGACCCCGGGCGTGGATGCACCTATTGTTTCCACCGGTATGCAAGACCTCGTGACCATCTGCTCCTACGATGTCGAGCGTCAGAATCAAGCATGCGAGGACGACGAGGGCCGACTCGTCAGCCCCATACCTGTGCGAACTTGTGGATTTGCTCCACATACTCGTTGACGGGGGTATTTTCGCCTGCTACTATATTCGGCTGTTGCACTAACTGATGCATGAAGGGCAAGTAAACATGTACGCAATCGTTAACACGGGCGGCAAGCAGTACAAGGTCGCCACCGACGATGTCATCACCGTCGAGAAGATCGAGGGCAATGAGGGCGACAAGGTCACCCTGCCGGTTATCTTCCTCAACGATGGTAAGAAGATCGTCACCGATCCCGACAAGCTGGCCAAGGCCAAGGTTACCGCTCAGATCGTTGAGCAGTTCAAGGGCGAGAAGCAGCTGGTCTTCAAGTTCCACAAGCGTAAGCGCTATCGTCGTCTGAAGGGTCACCGTCAGCAGCTCACCAAGCTGAAGATCGTGAAGGTCCAGGCTACGTCCCGCGCCAAGAAGGCTGTCAAGGCAGAGGCCGAGGCTGTTGCCGAGGCTCCCGTCGCCGAGTAGATTACACTCGTAACGAAAGAGTAGGTATACACAATGGCACACAAAAAAGGACTCGGTTCCTCCCGTAATGGCCGTGACTCCCGCGGTCAGCGCCTTGGCACGAAGCGCTATGCCGGCCAGACGGTAACCACGGGCACGATTCTCGTCCGTCAGCACGGCACTCACATCCACCCGGGTGAGAACGTTGGCCGTGGCAAGGACGACACGCTGTTCGCGCTGGTCGACGGTACCGTTGAGTTCCACAAGGGTATCAAGCATAGGGTCAGCGTACGCCCGCTCGCGAACGCGTAATTCACCCTTCATAGAGCACATATGTGGGAGGCACTTGAGTTTTAGGATTCAAGGGTCTCCCTCTTTTTTGTAGGAGGCGATTCTGTTGTCACAGTTCACCGATATCAGCCGCATTAACGTGTGCGGCGGCGACGGCGGAGCCGGATGCATGTCGTTTAGGCGTGAGGCATTTGTCCCCAAGGGCGGCCCCGATGGCGGCGACGGCGGTCGTGGCGGCAATGTCGTCATCCAGGCCGATGCTCAGCTGTCTTCGCTGATCGATTACCGCTTTAAGCATCACTTCCGCGCCGAGCGCGGCACGCACGGGCAGGGTGCCCGTCGTAACGGTAAGAGCGGCGAGGACCTGATTTTGAAAGTCCCCATGGGCACCGTAGTCCGCGAGCTCGACCCCGAGACGCAGACCCCGATGTTCGAGATTGCCGACCTGGTGCACGATGGCGAGCGCGTTGTCGTGGCCCCTGGTGGCGCCGGCGGCTTGGGCAACACGCACTTTGTGACGTCGGTGCGCCGCGCGCC
This sequence comes from uncultured Collinsella sp., assembly GCA_905199605.1. Lineage (GTDB taxonomy): Bacteria > Actinomycetota > Coriobacteriia > Coriobacteriales > Coriobacteriaceae > Collinsella. The sequence goes on along the minus strand of CAJKHC010000002.1, from coordinate 200,737 downwards.
CGCGTTTGCTCAGCTGGGCGAACCGGCAGAGGAGCACTGGATTGAGCTCGAGATGAAGCTTATGGCCGATGCCGCGCTCGTGGGCTTCCCCTCGGTGGGAAAGTCCTCGCTCATCGCGCGCATGAGTGCCGCCCGTCCCAAGATTGCCGACTACCCGTTTACCACGCTTGTGCCCAACTTGGGCATGGTGCGTGCCGGCGAGTACTCTTACGTCGTTGCCGACGTCCCCGGTCTTATCGAGGGCGCGAGCGAGGGCAAGGGCCTGGGCCATCAGTTCCTGCGCCACATCGAGCGTACGGCGCTGATCATGCATGTCGTCGACATGACGGGCGGTTTTGAGGATCGCGACCCGGTTGAGGATTACCGCATCATCAACCGTGAGCTCGAGCAGTATGGCGCCGAGCTTTCGGAGCGTCCGCAGATCGTCGTCGCTAACAAGTGCGATGCGCCGGGCACGGCCGACAAGATTGCCGACCTTAAGCGTGCGGCGCTCGACGACGGGCATATGTTCTTTGCCGTGTCCGCCGTGACGGGTGCCGGTCTCAATACGCTGATGCTTGCCGTAGGCGAGCAGGTGGCTAAGCTTCGCGCCGAGCTGGCGGTCTCTGATGAGCCGGTCGATCTGCGCGACGAGGAGTGGGAGCGCCGCCGTCTGCAGCGCGAGAAGCGGTTCCGCATTGTCCAGGAAGAGCCCGGTGCCTTCCGCGTGGTCGGTCGTGCCATCGAGCGCATGGTCATCCAGACCGACTGGGAAAACGAGGAAGCCGTCATCTACCTGCAGCATAAGTTTGCGCGTATGGGTGTTGACGACGCGCTCGAGAAGGCCGGTTGCCGTGCGGGCGACGAGGTCCGCATTTGCCAGCGCGCCTTTGACTTTGAGGGCGCCGAGGACTTCTCGGAGTACGAGGAGCTCGAGGACGCTGGCGAGGACGTTGCCGTTGAGGCCCTTGACGTGACCGATGCTCCGGATGAGGGCGTCGAGGTTGTCGATGCGGCGGATGCCGCGGACGATGCCGAGACCTCGGAGGGCGAGTAAGCCATGTCGCTGCGCGGTGGAATCGGTTTGCCCGAGCTGCCCATAAAAGAGGGCAAAGAGTTTCGGCTTGGCATTATGGGCGGCACCTTCGACCCGATTCATTACGGGCACTTGGTGACTGCCGAGCAGGCGCGCGAGTCGCTCGACTTGGACGCTGTGCTCTTTATGCCGGCCGGCTCTCCTGCCTTTAAACTCGACAAACCGGTGACGCCTGCTGAGGACCGTTATGCCATGACGGTCCTCGCCACCGCCGCGAACCCGGCCTTTTTGGCGAGCCGGTTCGAGATTGACCGTCCGGGCGTAACCTATACGGCCGATACGCTTCATGCCCTTCGCGACTTTTACCCGCCGCAGGTAAAGCTCTACTTTATTACGGGCGCCGATGCGATTATCGATATTGTGACCTGGCATGATGCCGAACGAATCGCTGAGCTTGCTACCTTTATTGCGGCGACGCGACCGGGCTTTGATATCGATACGGCGCGTGCCCGAATCAAAGAGTCGGGGCTGCCGTTCGACGTGCGCTATATTCAGATTCCGGCGCTGGCGATCAGCTCGACGAACATTCGTAAGCGAGTTGCCCGCGGCATGAGCGTGCGCTATCTTACGAGCGAGTCTGTGCTCGGCTACATTCGCAAGCGCAGGCTATATGCCGATTTGGGCCAAGAAGATTTTGAGTGATGGGGGCTACGTTGTCGGTAGAGGATCAGTTTGAGGGCGATGAGCGCGCGCTGCTCAAGCGCATTCAAGAGCTGCTCGATGTTCGCATGAAGGATAAGCGCAAGCGCTATGTGCATTCGCTGGGTGTTGCCGAGACCGCACTTCATCTGGCCGAGGTCTACGGCGTTGACCGCTTTGATGCGGCTGCCGCCGGCTTAATTCACGACTGGGACAAGGTGCTTTCCGATGACGAGCTCGTGGCCCGCGCGATTCACTATGGCATCAAAGTTGCCGGCTCTCCTTCCGCCGCGACGCCGCTTTTGCATGGCCCTGTTGCCGCCTATGAGCTTCCGCAGCTTTTTCCCGAGCTGTCACCGGCCGTTTTCCAGGCTGTCGACCGTCACACCGTGGGTGCCTGCGACATGACGCCGCTCGATATGGTGGTCTTTGTGGCCGATGCCATCGAGCCCAACCGCCACGGCGACTATGCCCATGCGCTGCGCAAGATGGTGGGGAAGTCCTCGCTCGACGAGTTGTTCTTCTCCTGTTTTGCGCAGGGTCTGGTCTTTGTGATCCAGTCCGGGCGCTATCTTTATCCCACGGCTATTACGATTTACAACCATTACGCCCAGCTGCGCTAGCTCGGGTGTGTCTAGAAAGAGGTATTCCATGGCCGACGAGACCATGACTGACGAGCAGATTCTTGAAGGTGTGGAGCACAAGAGTTTCGCTGCCACGTCCGACCGCACCGCCGCCTCGCTGTCCGCGAGCGGTGTCGCCGCCGAGGATGTCGCCCGCGCCGCCGCGCAGGCCGCCTACGACAAGAAGGGCGAGGACGTGCAGGTGCTCGACCTGACCGAGCTTTCCGACGTGTGCGACTACTTTGTGCTTGCCACCGGTACCAACAACCGCCAGGTCGATTCGATTGTCGACGAGATCGAGGAGAAGGTCGCCGAGGCTTGCGGCGAGCATCCGTTCTCCATCGAGGGCCGCGAGCAGAAGACCTGGATGCTCATGGACTACGGCTCGGTTGTCGTCCATGTCTTCACTCCCGAAGCCCGCGACTTTTACCGCCTAGAAAAGCTCTGGGGTGACGCCCCCCAGCTCCCCCTCGACCTCCTCTAGTGGCTCATTTGATATGGGGCTTTTAGCTAGCCTCGCGCATTTCGCCGGGCAGTTGCGGTTTTCCGCACCTGCCCGGCTTTCTATTTTTACAAAGGCGGTTAATCATTGAAGCGGGATTGGCGGCCGAAAGATAGGGCGGTGTCGCCGAACTTGTCTCGGACGGCATCGATCGCGACTGAGAGGTCGCGACGGTCGCTTGATTGGGCTCCGCGGTCGTCGACTTCGCAGAACAGGTCGGTCTGGATGCCGCCCTGATGGTCAAAGTCGCTCATCCCGATACCCGCCAGACGCACATGCATGCCTTCCTGCCAGATGTTGTCGAGCAGTTCGAGCGCAACCGCCACAAAGATGTTCTCATCGTCGGTGGGGTGGGGAAGCCGCCGCTGCGCCGTGCGTCCGCTGCCATACGAATACTTAAGCTTGAGCGTTACCGTGCCGCCCGTCAGTCCCTGACGGCGCAGGCGGCGTCCAACCGACTCTCCCAACAGCGCAATCGCCGCTTCGATGTCCCCACGCTCAGTCAAATCTTTCGCAAAGGTGCGCTCATTGCTCACGGATTTAACCTCGCGTTCCTCATCGAGGCTTGTTACTTCGGATATTTCGAGTCCCAGCGCACGCTGGCGCATGCGTTCGCCGTTGACGCCAAAAATAGAGGCCAAGGTTGATTCCGGTGAACGTGACAGCTCGCCGAGCGTGTAGATGCGCATGCGGCGCAGTCGCTCCTCGGCCGAGCGCCCGATGCCGCTCATGGCAGATACCGGCAGCGCGGCCAAAAAGCGCTGCTCGGTTCCGGGGCGCACGATGGTCAGCCCAAACGGCTTATCCCGCTCGCTTGCGATCTTTGCGACCGTCTTGTTGCAGCCCACGCCAATGGAGCAGGTCACTCCCAGCGCTGCCACGCGGTCGCTTATACGCCGCGCAACCAGTAGCGGGTCTTCGGGCGCAAAGCGACCCGGTGTGATATCGATAAAGGCTTCGTCGATGGATACGCGCTCAACGCGCGGCGTCTCCTCGGCAAGAATCGCCATGACCTGCGCGCTCACCTCGCGGTAGCGATCAAAGTGCCCGTGCGTCCAAATGGCTTGCGGGCACAAGCGCCGCGCCTCGGCCGAGGCCATGGCAGAGTGCACGCCAAAGCGACGTGCCTCATACGAACACGTGGACACGACGCCACGCGAATCGGCGTCTCCGCCCACGATGAGCGGCTTTCCGCGCCATTCGGGATGATCGAGCATCTCCACGCTCGCAAAAAACGCATCGAGGTCCATGAGGCCCACCGCCGGACCCGTCCAGGGCGGCGGCGTGACGCCCATGGCATCCTCATAACCGTATGTATGTTCGCGTCTTTCCATGTCATGAGTATACCGCGCAGCTCATGTGGGGTGCGTGTATGTGCTTGCAAATCCCGAATTCTTGTCTAAGATATGGATTTGCCCTCGACTACACCGAAGAAGTTGGTCTCACGGACTTCACCTGCCCGCGTCGATGGCGTATTATGTTCAACTGTTTGTTTGTAGTTGCAGCCTAAAGCTGCTTGGTTGGAGGAGTTTCCTTTGGCAGTCAAGATTCGCCTTGCTCGTCACGGCGCTAAGAAGCGTCCGTACTACCGTGTCGTCGTCGCCGATTCCCGCGCCCCGCGTGACGGTCGTATCATCGAGGAGGTTGGCCGCTACAACCCGATGACCGCCCCCAAGACCATCAATCTCGACCTCGAGAAGATCGCCGACTGGCAGTCCAAGGGCGCTCAGCTCACCGACGCCGTCGCCGCTCTGGTCAAGGCCGCCAACGAGGGCGAGAAGACCGAGACCGTCGTCAAGAAGTCCAAGAAGCAGCTCGCCAAAGAGGCCGAGGCCGCTAAGGCTGCCGCTGAGGCCGCTGAGGGCGCCGAGGAGTAAATCGTGCCTGAGGTTGACGCTGCACAGCTCGAGGGTGAGGCAATGCTCTCAGATCGCATCGCCGATCTCGTCGAATATCTCGTTGTTCAGATCGTCGACGACCCGGATTCCGTGAGCCTTGAGGTCATCGATGGTGACGACGCCTCTACGATCGAGGTTTCTGTCGCCGAGGATGACGTCGCTAAGGTCATCGGCCGTCGTGGCCGTACCATCAAGGCCATTCGCACGCTCGCCCGTGCACTGGCCGCTCGCCTCGACACTGCTGTCGAGGTAGAGGTTCTGGGCTAGGACCTTGAGGTCCCAGTACAAAAACATCGCCCGTGTGGTCAAGCCGCACGGAAGGAAGGGGGAGGTCCTCGCGCAGCCGCTGCGGGGGCTTCCTTCTGTATTAGAGCCGGGTATGCGCGTCGCCCTGACGCCGCCGGCGCTCAAGCGCGACCGCTTTTGCACGGTCGTGTCCGTCACCGATACGGGCGATGGCGATCTGGTCTCGTTTGAGGGCATTGACGACTTGACGGCCGCCGAGGGCATCACGGGATGCTATGTGTTGGCAAATCGTGACGATTTTGAGCTCGATTCACTCGACGCCGCCTATTCCGACCTGATGGGTCGCGAGGTGGTCGACGAGCGCTTCGGTTCACTCGGTACGATCGTCGAGATCATGTCGACGCCCGCTAACGATGTTTGGGTCGTCGAGGGCGATCGGTACGGCGAGGTACTGATTCCCGTGATCGAGCAGGTTGTGCTCGATCTTCCCGACACAGGAACAATTTCCGTCCACGTTATGGACGGCCTGATCGATATGGACAAGTAGGGAGGACAACATGCTGATTGAGACCCTTTCGGTCTTTCCCGAGATGTTTGAGCCCGTCATGTCCACATCGATTTTGGGCCGCGCCCGCAAGGCCGGCCTTTTTGATTTTAAGGCGTATAACCTGCGCGACTGGACGCACGACCGCCATCGTACCGTCGATGACGAGCCGTACGGCGGCGGGCAGGGCATGCTCATGAAGGTCGAGCCTATTGTCGAGGCCATCGAGGCTATTAGCTCCGAGGGTCCTAAGCCCACCGTGGTGTTTTTTACCCCCTGTGGCGAGCCCTTTACACAGCATGTGGCCGAGCGCCTGCTCAAAAGCGAGCGCTTGCTGTTTGTGTGCAGCCGTTACGAGGGTGTCGACGAGCGTGCCTATGCGTATGCCGACGAGCGCCTGTCGATCGGCGATTACGTGCTCACGGGCGGCGAGCTTCCCGCTATGGTCGTTGCCGATGCCGTCGTACGCCTGATTCCCGGCGCCCTTGGTGACGAGATGAGCAACGTCGACGAGTCGTTCTCGACCGCCGAGGACGGAGGCCTGCTCGAGTATGCGCAGTACACTCGCCCTGCTGAATTCAACGGCGAGGGCGTGCCGCCGGTGCTCGTGAGCGGTGACCATGCCAAGGTTGACGCCTGGCGCCGTAAGAATGCCATCGAGCGCACCTGCCGCTGGCGTCCCGACCTGATCGAGACGGCACGGCTTACGCCCCAGGAGCGCGCATACGCGCAGGAGATTCTGGACGCTTCGTATTCGCAGAGCGAGGAGTGAGAATGGTTCCATCGCAGCATTCCGCGTTGAGGGGCGCTTTTGAGTGGGTCGCGGTCATCGCGATCGCGCTCGTGGCCACCTTCCTGATCCGCACCTTTGTGGTCGAGCCCTTTGTGGTACCCACCGGCTCCATGGAGGACACGATCGAGATTGGCGACCAGATCCTGGCACAAAAGGTGAGCCTCGAGCTCGGTCAGCCCGTCAAACAGGGTGATATCGTGGTGTTCCACAACCCCGATGTCACTTCCGAGCATGATGTTCTTGTCAAGCGTGTTATTGCCACGGCCGGCCAGACGGTCGACCTGCAGGACGGCAAGGTGGTCGTTGACGGCCAAGCGCTCGATGAGGACTATACGACGGGCATGAGCTGGCCGCTTTCGGTCCAAGCGCCTGGCGCCCAGGTGAGTTATCCCTACACCGTTCCCGACGGGTGCGTGTGGGTGATGGGCGACAACCGCGAAAACTCTGCCGACTCGCGCTACTTTGGTCCCGTCGATCGCTCTGATTTGATCGCTGTGGCGCTTGTGCGCTACTGGCCGCTCAACCGCATCGGCGCTATCGACTAAAAACCGCTATAGTACAGTACCTAACCGTGTAATCGTTTCGACGAGGGGATATTAGAGGCATGAACGCTTCATCGCTTTCCTTCCAAGACATCATCCTGCGCCTCCAGCAGTACTGGGGCGAGCAGGGCTGCGTCATTATGCAGCCCTATGACTCCGAGGTCGGTGCCGGTACCTTCCATACCGCGACCACGCTGCGCTCGCTCGGTCCCGCCGAATGGCGCACCTGCTATGCGCAGCCCTGCCGCCGTCCCGCCGACGGCCGCTACGGCGAGAACCCTAACCGCATGCAGCACTACTATCAGTTCCAGGTGCTCATTAAGCCCTCTCCGGTTAATGCTCAGGAGCTTTACCTGGGGTCTCTTGCTGCCATTGGCCTGGACCCCAACGACCATGACGTCCGTTTTGTCGAGGACGACTGGGAGAGCCCGACGCTGGGCGCCTGGGGCCTTGGCTGGGAGGTCTGGCTCAACGGCATGGAGGTCACGCAGTTCACGTACTTCCAGCAGGTGGGCGGTATCGAGGTCGACCCCGTGCCCGTCGAGATCACCTATGGCCTGGAGCGTATCGCCATGTACGCTCAGGGCGTCAACTCGGTATACGATCTGGTGTGGAGCTATCTGCCCGACGGCACGCCCATGACCTACGGCGACGTGTTCCTCGAGAACGAGCGCGAGTTCAGTGCCTATAACTTTGAGGTCGCCAACGTCGAGATGATGCGTCAGAAGTTTGACGACTACGAGGCCGAGTGCCATTCCTGCCTGGAGCGCAAGCTGCCGTTGCCGGCGTACGACTGTGTCATGAAGTGCAGCCACGCCTTCAACCTGCTCGATGCCCGCGGCGCCCTGTCCGCGGTCGAGCGTGCCAACTACATCCTGCGCGTCCGCGCCGTCGCCAAGGCGTGCTGCGAGGCCTACATGGCCGAGGTCGCCGGAGTCAACGAGAATGCCGACCAGGAAGGCGAGGTGGCGTAAGCCATGGCAGACGCTAAGGATTTCCTGTTTGAGATCGGTACGGAGGAAATGCCCTCTGCACCGCTGAACAATGCCGTCAAGCAGCTTGGTACCATGATCGCCAAGGGTCTCGACGAGGCCGGTCTGGCCCACGGCGAGGTCCGCGTGATCTCGAGCCCGCGTCGCCTGGCTGCGCTCGTTGCCGACGTTGCCACCGCGACCGATGAGGTTCACGAGGTCAAGCGTGGCCCCGCGGCAAACATCGCCTTCGACGCTGACGGTAACGCCACCAAGGCCGCCCAGGGCTTCGCCCGCAAGTGCGGTGTGGCTGCCGAGGACCTGGTCCGTCGCGAGGACACCGACGGCCGCGAGTACGTCTTTGCCGAGAAGAATATCCCTTCCGCACCGGCAACCCCGATCCTGACGGCCCTGTGCGAGAAGACCATTGCCGGCCTGCAGTGGCCCAACTACCGCTCCCAGCGCTGGGGCCACGAGCACGCGACGTTCGTGCGTCCGGTCCGCTGGATTTGCTGCCTTCTGGGCGAGGATGTTGTGCCCGTGTCGTTTGCCGACGTGACGAGCGGCAACACCACGCGCGGCCATCGCGTGCTCGGCCCCGGTGACCACGTTGTCGCCAGCCCCGCCGCCTACGAGCAGGTACTCGAGGACGCCGGCGTGCTTTCTGCCGAGCGCCGTCGCGAGGCCATCCTTGCCGGTATCTCCGAGGTCGAGGCCGCTCGCCCCGGCTGCCATGTCGATACGCCCAAGAAGGTCTTTGAGGAGGTCATTAACCTCTGCGAGTGGCCGACAGTGCTCGTCGGTACTTTCGACGAGGAGTTCCTCAAGGTCCCGCACGAGATTATCTGCGAGTCCATGCTCACCAACCAGCGCTACTTCCCGATCTATGACGGGGAGGGCAAGCTGACGCGTGAGTTCGTGGTCGTCTCCAACAGCAAGCCCGAGAACGCCGAGCGCGTGATCGACGGTAACGAGCGCGTCGTGCGCGCCCGTCTGGACGACGCTAAGTTCTTCTACGAGGAGGACCTGAAGATCTCCCTCGACGAGTTCCGTGAGCGTCTGTCCAAGGTTGCCTTCCAGGAGAAGCTCGGTAGCGTGCTCGCCAAGTCCGAGCGCATCGAGCAGCTCGCGCTCGCTATCGCCCGCGAGGCTCACCTGGGCGCCCATCTTGCCGCCGACGCTGCTCGCGCCGCACACCTGTGCAAGGCAGACCTGGTGTCCAACGCCGTCGTCGAGTTCACGAGCCAGCAGGGCGTGATGGGCGGTTATTACGCGACCGCGATGGGGGAGAACGACGAGGTCGCCCATGCTATTCGCGATCACTATCGTCCCCGTTTTGCCGGTGACGAGCTGCCCGAGGGCACCGCTGGCTGCATCGTGGCCTGCGCCGACAAGCTCGATACCATCGCCGGTATCTTTGCCATCGGCGAGCCCCCGACCGGCTCCTCCGACCCCTACGCGCTGCGTCGTGCCGCTATCGGCATTATCAACATCCTGCGCGACCGTCTGCCGATCGACCCCACGTCGCTCATCGACTTTGCCCTCGAACTCTACAGTGAGCAGGGCATTGAGTTCGACGCCGCCGAGGTCGCCCAGCAGGTTCGTGACTTCTTCCATGGCCGCCTGGTGAGCATGGCCCGCGACGAAAAGATTCCGGCCGATACCGTCGCCGCCGTCTCCGCGGTGCACATCATCGCCCCGTCCGTCTTCTTTGCCCGCTGCGCCGCCCTCGACGAGGCCCGCAAGAATGATGCCGAGACCTTTGACAACCTGGCTACCGCCTATGCCCGTGCCGCGCACATCTCCAAGCCCGAGCTGGGTGCGGAGTATGACCGCAGCCTGATGGGCGAGGTCGAGCTTGCGCTCGCCGACGCCTCCGAGGCTGCTCAGACCGCCGTCGATGCCGCCCTTGCTGCCGAGGACTACCCGGCCGCATTTGCCGCCCTCGCCGCCCTGCGCGCGCCCATCGACCGTTTCTTCGATGAGGTCATGGTCATGGACAAGGACGAGCAGCTTCGCGATAATCGCCTTAAGCTGCTCAACCGCTTCGAGGCCGTTTTCTCCGGCATTGCCAACATCGGTGAGCTTGCCCGCAAAAAGTAAGCCAGCCTGCGCATAAGCGCAAAAGGAGCCCCGCATGGATTGCCCGGTCACCGCTCGTCCCACCGTTATCGTTATCTCCGACTCGCTCGGCGATACCGCTTGTGAGGTGGTGCTCGCGGCGTCCGGGCAATTTGATGAAGGGGCTTTTCGTCTTTTGCGCCTGCCCAAGGTGACCTCCGTGGAGCAGGTCAAGTCATTTGTGGGGCCGCGCGTCGATGCCGACCATCGCGATGTCGCCGTGTTCCATACCATTGTCGATCCGGCGCTTCGCGCCCGCGTGCTCGATTACCTGGGTATGCTGCATATCCGTTCGGTCGACCTGATCGGCCCGACGCTTGCCGTGCTGTCGTCGCTCATCGGTGTGCCGCCCAAGTGCGTTGCGGGCGTGATTCACAAGACCGATGACCGCTATTTCCATCGTATCGAGGCCATGGAGTATTTCGTTGAGCACGATGACGGTCGTGGTTGCGACGATCTGTCGGGTGCCGATATCGTGCTGCTGGGTGTGTCGCGTACATCCAAGACGCCGCTGTCGATGTATTTAGCCTATCAGGGCTACAAGGTCGCCAATGTCCCACTGGCGCATGGCATGGAGCCGCCCAAGTCGATTTACGAGGTTGACCCGATGCGCCTGTTCGGCTTGATTTCGACCGTCGATGTGATTTCCGAGATTCGCGATAGCCGCTTGGGCGACGACTACGCCCGCGCCGTCGCAGGCTCCTATGCCGAGCCCGAGAGCGTGCGTAGTGAGCTTGCGGAAGCCCGCGCGCTCATGAAACGCCTGGGCTGCTTTGTAGTGCGTACCGACGGCAAAGCCATCGAGGAAAGCGCTGCCGAGATCATTGCTCATCTCGAAGAGATTCAAGAGGCAAGAGCCCGCCGTGCCGCCCGCCGCGCTCAACAGCAGTAGTCCTTTCTGTGACGATTTTTCTGGGACGGGGATTAAAAAATCATTAGGTACTCAATGATTTTTTAATCCCCGTCCCAGAAAAATCATCGGAGTGGCTAAATAGCCTGAATTGATAAAGCGATTTAGCAAAAACATCGCATCTGACCTGCATTCTTCTTGTAGTGGTATCTTCATAAGGTAACCAACTTTACCTACCGTTTACCGCTAGTTTTAGCACGTTTACCAAACCGCGCACCCTCTGCTCAAGCCTGCCCAAAACCCGCCGTATAGTTCCCTCACGGCCCGCATCCGGCGGGTCGATTCGTTACCACGGTCGTGCGCGTAAGCGCATGGAAGGGGAAGTATCGTGAGCGATTGCAAGAGGGTTTACCGTTTTGGAACCGACGCCCAGGGCACCTGTGTCACCGAGGGCGACAAGTCCATGAACTTCGTGCTTGGCGGCAAAGGCGCAAACCTTGCCGAGATGAGCCGCATCGGCCTGCCGGTTCCCGGTGGCTTTACCATTACCTGCCAGACTTGTGTCGAGTACTCCGGTGCCGGCAACGTGTGGCCCGAGGGCGCACTCGATGAGATCGTTGCCGCTGAGGCCGACCTCGAGGCCCGTTGTGGCAAGAAGCTCGGCGACGCCTCCGACCCGCTGCTCGTGTCGGTTCGCTCGGGCGCTCCGTTCTCCATGCCCGGTATGATGGACACAGTCCTCAACCTGGGCCTCAATGACGATTCCGTTCAGGGCCTTATCGCCCAGACGCAAAACCCGCGTTTTGCCTGGGATAGCTACCGCCGCTTTATCCAGATGTTCTCCAACGTCGTCATGGGCGTCGACGCCGACCTGTTCGAGAACGCTCTGACCCAGGCACGCTTGGTCGCCGGCGTTCGCGTCGATTCCGAGCTTTCGGCCGAGGACCTGCAGGGGCTCGTCGAGACCTTCAAGGGGATCTTCTCCGACAACGTCGAGGCCGCCCTGTACCCCGAGCTCGAGGTCGCTGACGGCAAGCCCGTCTTCCCGCACGACCCGGAGCTCCAGCTGCGTCTTGCCATCCAGGCCGTCTTTGGCAGCTGGATGAACGAGCGCGCCTGCATTTACCGCAAGCAGCATGGTATCTCCGACGAACTCGGCACCGCCGTCAACGTTCAGGCTATGGCCTTTGGCAATAAGGGCGAGACCTCCGCGACCGGCGTCACCTTCACGCGCAACCCGGCCGACGGCACCAAGGAGTTTTACGGCGACTTTCTGGTTAACGCCCAGGGCGAGGACGTCGTCGCCGGCATCCGCAATACCGAGCCCATCGCCGACCTCAAGACCACCCCGGGCCTCGAGTCTGCAGGTGAGGAGCTCGAGCGCGTGTTCCTGACCCTCGAGGATCATTATCGCGATATGTGCGATATCGAGTTCACCATCGAACAGGGCAAGCTCTGGATGCTCCAGACCCGCGTGGGCAAGCGTACCGCCACGGCCGCCCTGCGCATCGCCATCGAGATGGTCGAGGAGGGCCTGATCACGCGCGAGGAAGCCGTGGGGCGCATCGACCCCGCACAGCTCGATCAGCTCCTGCACCCGCAGTTCGATGCCTCCAAGAAGTATGAGGCACTTGCTACCGGCCTTAACGCCAGCCCCGGTGCCGCCGTGGGCGAGGTTGTGTTCTCGAGCGATGACGCCGTTGCGCGTTCCGCCGAGGGTCACAAGGTTATCCTGGTTCGCTGGGAGACCAACCCCGACGATCTGAAGGGCATGGTCGCTGCCGAGGGCATCCTCACCAGCCATGGTGGCAAGACGAGCCACGCAGCCGTTATCGCCCGCGGCATGGGTACACCCTGCGTCTGCGGTGTCGAGCGCTTCCACATCGACGCCGCCGAGAAGGTCGTGCACATCGATGGCAGCGACCGCGTACTGCACGAGGGCGATGTCATCTCCATCGACGGTACCCAGGGCATCGTCGTCGATGGCGCTGTCGATTTGGTCTCCGCTGAACTCACCGGCGATCTGGACACCATCCTGTCCTGGGCCGACGAGATTCGCCTGGACGAGACCTGTGGCCACGCCAACCACGTGCGCGTCAACGCCGACAACCCCGAGGATGCCGAGCTCGCACTCGAGTTTGGCGCCGAGGCCATCGGCCTGTGCCGCACCGAGCACATGTTCCTGGGCGATCGTAAGAACATCATCCAGAGCTTCATCCTGTCCGACGACGAGGCCGTGAAGCAGCAGGCCCTGGCCGACCTGCTCAAGGTCCAGACCGAGGACTTCCTAGCCATGTTCAAGACCATGTCCGGTCGCGATGTGGTCGTTCGCCTGCTTGATCCGCCGCTGCACGAGTTCCTGGATAATCCTCGCGAGCTCGAGGTCGCCATCACCAAGAAGGAGGCCGCCGGCGCTCCCGAGGAGGAGCTCACTGCCCTGCGCGCCCGCCTACGTCGCATTGACGGCATGGTCGAGTCCAACCCCATGCTGGGCTTGCGCGGCGTGCGCCTGTCCGTCGTCTTTGGCGATCTGCCGCTCATGCAGGTCCGCGCCGTGGCCACGGCTGCTGCCCGCCTTATCAAGGATGGTGTCGACCCACGCCCCGAGATCATGGTTCCGCTCGTTTCCATCACGGCAGAGCATGTCCAGACCCGCGAGGTCATTGAGCGTGCCATCGCCGAGGTTTCCTCCGAGGAAGGTGTCGAGCTCAACATTCCCGTGGGCACGATGCTCGAGCTGCCGCGCGCCTGCATGGTCGCCGACGAGATCGCCCATCACGCAGATTTCTTCTGCTTTGGCACCAACGACCTCACCCAGACGACCTTCGGCTTCTCCCGTGACGATGCCGAGGCCAAGTTCATTCCGCTGTACCTGCACAAGAAGATCCTGAAGGACAACCCCTTCGAGACCATCGACACGGCGGTGCTGGAGCTCGTGCGCTTGGCCGTCGAGAAGGGCCGCGCCACCAACCCCGGCATGCACTTTGGCGTATGCGGCGAGCACGGCGGCGACCCCAAGTCGATCAAGGGCCTGTTTAACGTGGCCGACGTGGACTACGTGTCCTGCTCGCCCTATCGCGTGCCCCTCGCGCGCCTGGCTGCCGCCCAGGCCAAGCTCGAGGCCAAGCGCAATGCCTAGCCCCCTGCGCATCGACGCCTTGCGTAGTCCCCCTTCATGCCGCCCGTCTCATTCGTGAGACGGGCGGTTATCATGTGCGGGTTTTGTCTTTTTGTCTGCGCAAAAAATTGTTCTTGCAGCAGAAACCCGCGCGTGTATACTCGAATACGTTTGTTCAACTACGTGCCGGCCAAGGTGGTACGGCACCTCTAGAAGAGTAAGGAATTGCACATGGATTACATCCGCGCAATCGAGCGTCAGCAGATCCGCGAGGACATTCCTCAGGTTCGCGTCGCCGACAACGTCAAGGTTCACTACCGCATTAAGGAAGGCGACCGCGAGCGCATTCAGGTCTTCCAGGGCGACGTCATCCGCATGGCCGGCGCCGGTGCCCGCGAGACCTTCACCGTCCGCAAGATGTCCTTCGGTGTCGGTGTTGAGCGTACCTTCCCGCTTCACAGCCCCAAGATCGCCAAGCTCGAGGTCGTTCGTCATGGTCGCGTCCGTCGCGCCAAGCTGTACTACCTCCGCGACAAGGTGGGCAAGGCTGCTCGCATCCCCGAGAAGCGCTAAGAAGATCGCAGCGTCTGTCCACTCGTTTGGACACAAGGGTCACCTTCGGGTGGCCCTTCTTTTTATCTGATTTGCATGCAAGGAGGGCCTGGTATGGCCAATATGACGAGCTCGGTTTCGGCATCGCAGGTTGCCGGTGAGTTGGCGAGCGCTACGTTTGAGGAGATCCCCGCCCTCGTGGAGCATTATCGCGAGGACCCGCGCCAGCAGGTGATCAAGGCTTGCGAGCGTGCTCTTAAGCGCCATGCCAAGGAACTTGCCGAGCGCGAGCGCGTCAATGACATGTACGAGCTTATGCATGAGCTTGGCGGCGATGGGGTAGTCGTTGGTGTCGACGAGGTGGGTCGCGGATCGGTTGCCGGTCCCTTGACGGTGTGCGCCGTGTGCCTTCCCATGAAGCCGCGCGTCTGGGGCATCAACGATTCCAAAAAGCTCACGCCGGCGCGCCGCGAGTTGCTCTCAGTGAAGATTGCCGAGGTGGCGACGGCAATTGGTTTTTGCCATATCGCGCCTAAGGATATCGATGAGATGGGCATGGCCCGCGCCATTCGAGCCGCTGTCGCGGGCGCCGTGGCCGATACGGGGCTCGAGCCCGATTGCGTGCTTATGGACGGTAACCCCTTGGGCGCCGTTCCCAACGAGCGCGACGTGGTGAAGGGCGATGCCAAGATCGCCTGTATCGCCGCGGCGTCCATCATGGCCAAGGTCACGCGTGATGAGATGATGGTCGAGTACGATGCCGAGTATCCCGAGTACCATTTGGCCGAATCGAAAGGCTACGCAAGCCCCGAGCACATCGAGGCCATTCGCAAACATGGACTTTGTCCACTGCACCGCGTGAGCTTTTGCGGAAACTTTCTGCAGACTGAGCGCCTTTTCTAGGTCAATTGTGGAGACAGGGACCTCAGGGGTTTTATAAACCTGCTGGCAGCGGGCCGTATGCAACAGCATTGCTGCGTACGGCCCGTTTTTTGACGGCATTTGGTCAGCTTTTGGTTTGCTTCCGGTACTTACCCGCATGAAAGGTGCCCTCATCATCGGGGCAATGCAGTGTGCGGGAAAGGAGACCCCATGAGTGCCGCAAGCAAAAAGAGCAAGACGCAGCAGCTCAAGGAGCGTTGGGAAAACGGCGAGCTCGACTGCGGGGCGATGACGCCCGAGTTTATCAAGGGACTCAGTCCCCGCGAGCTGGGCATGCTGGGCGAGCTGATCACCATCGACTACTTTAACGAGCGCGGCTACACCTTGCTGGAGCAGGGTTATCGTTGCACCGAGGGCGAGGCCGATCTGGTGCTGCTCGATGAGCTCGACGATGTCGTGGTGATGGCCGAGGTCAAGACCAGACGCGTCGCACTGGATTGCAGCACGCGGGTCTTTCCCGAGGAGGCCGTGGACGCCCAAAAGCAACGCCGCTACCGCCGCATCGCAAGTTGCTATCTCATGGAGCATTATCCGCTCAAGGCGATTCGCTTCGATGCCGTGGGCGTCACCATTCGTGGCAGGCATATCGCCGAGATCGAGCATCAGTACAACGCGTTCGATTGGCAGGTGTCGTGATGGCGTTCGAGACGTTTGCCGTTCACGCGGCCTGCATCCGTGGCGTCGAGGCGATTCACGTCACGGTCGAGGTCTCGCTTGCCGGTGGTGTTCCGGGCATCCAAATGCTCGGCATTCCGAGTATGGAGGTGATGGAGTCACGCGGTCGTATTCGCTGCGCGATGCGCTCCGCCGGGTTCGAGATCCCACGCTCGGGCATTACGGTCAACCTAGCGCCCGGCGATATTCGCAAGACCGGTAGCGGCTTTGATCTGCCCATCGCCATCGCGGTTCTGGCGGCCGATGGGCAGATTCCCCGTGACAACCTCGATCGCTGCCTTATCGCCGGCGAGCTCGGCTTGGACGGTACGGTGCTTCCCGTCAAGGGCGAGGTGGCGTTTCAGCTATTGGCGCGTGATATGGGGCTGTCCTTTATCGCCGGCAGGTCCGATCAGCATGTGCCGCTCGCGGGCGTGGATTGCGGATTCATCGATCATTTGTCTCAGCTTGCCCATGGCATGGGCGATGCCGCGCGGCACTACTTGGATTCTGAAGTGCTCGAGGCGACCTTTGAGCCCGAACTCGACTATGCCGACGTACTGGGGCAGGAGGTCGCCAAGCGCGGCATGGCGCTGGCGGCAGCGGGTGAGCTCGGTTTGCTTATGATCGGGTCCCCGGGATCGGGCAAGACGATGCTCGCGCGTCGTATGACCGGCATCCTGCCCGAGCTTTCCGTTGAGGATCAACAGGAGGCGCTGTGCATCCATTCGGTTTTGGGTGAGAACATTGATGGCTTGTTGGCGGGGCACCGGCCCTTCCGCAGTCCCCATCATAGTATTTCGACCGCAGGTCTTATCGGCGGTGGGCGCCCGGTGCACCCAGGTGAGATCAGCCTTGCTCATGGCGGCGTGCTCTTTTTGGACGAGCTTGCTGAGTTTCCCACGGGTGTGCTGCAGACGCTGCGTCAGCCCATCGAACGCGGCTATGTGAGGATCGTGCGCGTCGACGGGGCCTTTACCTTCCCGTCGCGCTTTCAGCTGCTGGCTGCGAGCAATCCCTGCCCCTGCGGTTTTTTGGGCGATCGCGAGGTACCGTGTCGCTGCTCAGCGGCGATGGTCGAGCGCTATCGGTCTAAACTGCGCGGTCCTTTGGCCGACCGTATCGACATGATGATCGATGTGACCCGTCCCGACCCCCAAGTGATTATCGAGGGTGCGGAGGGTATGTCGTCTGCCGAGTTACGTGACTACGTTGTGCGCGGTCGCGCTTTTCGCGCCTGGCGCGAATCCCGTATGGACGATGCGGATGCCGAGGCCGAGGATGACGAGACACGGTCCATTGACGGCGTCGTTTCGACCTTTGAGCTCGATGATGCGGCGGAGAAGTGTGTGCTCGGCCTGTCGAAGCGCACACATCTCACGGGTCGCGGCATCGTGCGACTGGTGCGTATCGCGCGTACCATCGCCGACGTCGCCGAGAGCGAGCAAGTGACGCAGGACCACGTGCTCGAGGCAGCGATGTACCAGGGAAGGAGGGACCAATGATGGCCGAGGGGATCTACGAGCTGCATCCAGGTGATGCGTTGTATCCCGAGACCGTTTTGGAGCTTTCTGATGTACCCCAGACGCTCTATGTGCGCGGCAACCCCGAGGTGCTTTCGACGCCCGCGCTCTCCATCATCGGCGCGCGCAAGGCCTCGCCGTATGGTCTTGCCGTGGCAGAGCTTGCGGCAAAGGTTGCGGTCGAGGCGGGCGTGACGGTAGTTTCGGGCGGCGCGGTCGGTTGTGACCAGGCCTCGGGTTGGGCTGCGGTCAATTCCGGCGGCAAACACGTCGTGGTGCTGGGGACGGGCGCCGACGTGGTCTATCCGCGCTCGAGCGCGGGGCTTATTATGCGCACGCTCGATACGGGTGGCGCGGTCGTGTCGATCTCTCCGTGGGGCATGGGTCCGCGCAAGTTTGCCTTTCCGCGCCGCAATCGCGTGATCGCGGCCCTGTCGCAAGCCCTCTTTGTTTCCGAGGCGGGTATGCCTTCCGGGACGTTTTCTACAGCCGAGGCTGCTATGGATTTGGGGCGCGAACTTCTTGTCGTGCCGGGGTCGATCCTATCGCCCGAGTCGCGTGGCACGAATTACCTCATTGCGAACGGTGCTTGCTGCATCATCGACGAGGAATCTATCGAGATGGCTATCTCACGCATCTACGGCACCCTGCGCTACTCGCGCCCCGATGCTCCCGGCATTGCCGACCTGGATCCAACACAGCAGACCGTGATGCATGCGCTCATCGCCTCTCCGCTCAAGGTCGACGACATTGCGGCGCTCGTCTCGCTCGATGCCGTCGGCGTACTTAAGCTCCTGGGTTCGCTTGAGCTCGAGGGTCTTATCGAGCGCATGATGGATGGAAGGTATGCGCCCTCCAAGTTTGCCCTTCACGCCCAGACACCCTTCGGTCACAATGGAAAACATGTCAATTAGAAAGGTGTTTGCAGATGCTGTTTGATCAGGTGACGGTTATCGGTGGCGGTCTGGCGGGTTCGGAATGCGCGATCCAGCTGGCAGACCGCGGTTTTGCCGTTAAGCTGTGCGAGATGCGCCCCCAGGTGAGCTCCCCGGCTCACCATACCGATCACTTGGCAGAGCTCGTCTGCTCCAATTCGTTTAAGTCGACCCGTCCGGATTCCGCGGCTGGTTTGCTGAAGGCCGAGCTTGAGCGCATGGGTTCAGTCCTGCTCGATTGCGCCCATCGCGCGGCTGTTCCCGCCGGCGGTGCCCTGGCGGTCGACCGCGTCAAGTTTTCCGAGCTTGTCGAGGCCGAGGTTGCCGCCCGTCCCAATATCGAGATCATTCACGGCGAGGTCACGCAGATTCCCGAAGGTCACGTGGTCATTGCCGCCGGCCCCTTGTGCTCGCCGGCGCTGAGCGAAGAGGTCATGAAGCTCGTCGGTGGCAACGCCCTTGCGTTCTTCGATGCCGCGGCGCCGATCGTCGATGCCTCCACGCTCGATATGGACGTGCTGTTCTCGCAGTCGCGCTACGAGGAGCAGGGGAGCGGCGACTATCTCAACGCTCCGCTCAACAAGGAGGAGTACGAGGCCTTTATCGAGGCGCTTACCACGGCCGACCGCGTGGTGCTCAAGGACTTTGAGGGCGGCGATCTGTTCCAGGCCTGCCAGCCTGCCGAGGAAGTTGCGCGCACCGGCAAGGACGCCATTCGCTTTGGCGCCATGAAGCCCGTCGGCCTCACCGATCCGCGAACCGGTCGTCGTCCCTGGGCGGCGATTCAGCTGCGTGCCGAGAATAAGGAGAAGACCGCCTATAACCTGGTGGGCTTCCAGACCAACTTGACCTTTGGCGAGCAGAAGCGCGTCTTCCATATGGTGCCGGGCCTGGAGAACGCTGAGTTCTTCCGCTACGGTGTCATGCACCGCAATACCTTTGTCGACGCCCCGCACGTGCTCGATGGCACCTTTGCCGTGCCCGGTACCGGCGTGCGCCTGGCCGGTCAGATCACCGGCACCGAGGGGTACATGGAAGCCGTGGCGACCGGTCTGCTCGCGGCGCTCAACACCTATGCCGAGGCTATCGGTGTCGCGGGCGTCGAGTTGCCGCGCGTGGGTGCTTTGGGCGCGCTCGTGGGCTATGCTACCGATCCGGCCACGGTGGGCTATCAGCCTATGCATGTCAACTTTGGCCTGGTGCCGCCACTCGAGGATGGTAAGCGCCGCAGCAAGCGCGACCGCTACCAGGCCTATGCGGACCGTGCGCTCGAGGCCCTTGATGCCTATCTGGCCACTCGTCCTGATCTGTTTGGAGGCGACCGGTCATAGCCTTTGACCTGTACGACACCGTCGACTCGTTTATCGCCTATATCGCACGTGTCGAGGGGCTTTCTCCCAATACGGTGACGGCCTATGGCTCGAGGCTGGAGCGCTTTGCTGCCTGGTGCGAGCGCGAGGATATCGATGCTTTCGCTGCCGACGTGCGCACCATTCGTCGCTATCTTGCCGAGCTTTCGCGTGAGCAGGTGGCTCCCCGAACGCTTGCGGCGCATCTGTCGGCTATCCGATCGCTCTATCGATGGATGGCTGCCGAGGGGGTCGTGGAGGGCGATGCAGTCTCGGCGATCGCATCGCCCAAGCTGCCGCGTGACCTGCCGGGCGTCCTTACGACCAAGCAGGTCGAGGCGCTGCTCAAGACGCCTGATACCTCAACACCCGCGGGACTGCGCGATGCGGCGATGCTCGAGCTGCTCTATGCCTCGGGCGCCCGTATCTCTGAGCTCGCAGCACTCAATGTGGAGTCCATTGCGTGGTCCGAACGCACGCTGCGCCTGTGGGGCAAGGGGAGCAAAGAACGTATCGTCCCTCTGTATCGTCGTGCGCTCGAGGCGACGCGTCTCTATATTGAGGAGGGGAGGCCGGAGTTGCTCGCTCAGGCAAAGCGTCGTGACCCCGTTACCGGGCCGCATCCGCTGCTTATATCGGCGCGCGGTAATCGCATGAGTGCCGCCATGCTCAGGCGGCGGTTTCATACGCTGGCGACGCTCGCCGGCATGCCTGCCGACATCGCCCCGCATGCGATGCGCCATACCTTTGCGACCGACTTGCTCGAGGGCGGTGCGGACCTGCGCTCGGTTCAAGAGCTGCTGGGCCATGCGAGCCTGTCCACGACGCAGATCTACACGCATCTCACACCCGATCGGCTTAAGCGGGCTGTGGCTCAAGCCCATCCCCGCGGCGAATAGTGGCTGGGACGTCCCGCGCCGCGCTCAGGTGTGTGGTTTTGATTGCGGGTTGGCAGGAAGATGCATTCCTGCTATCATTCATCGGGTTGCTTCACGGCAACAGGTTTTTATCACGCACGCGCGGCTACTTCATACCGTGGTGCCCGGGCTTTGGTAGCACATGTCCGGGTTGGTTTTGGAGGATGACCCCGCGCGGAGGCAAACCACAGGAGGTTTAACATGGCTACCAAGATTAATATCCGCACCCTGCTCGAGGCCGGCTGCCACTTCGGTCACCAGACCCGTCGCTGGAACCCCAAGATGAAGCCGTTCATCTTCGGTGAGCGCAACGGTATCTACATCCTCGACCTCAAGCAGACCATCCTCGACGCCGATCAGGCCTACACCTTCGTCAAGAACGTCGCCAAGGGCGGCAATGTGCTGTTCGTCGGCACCAAGAAGCAGGCTCAGGAGGCCGTCAAGAACGCTGCTGAGCGCGCCAACATGCCTTACATCAACCAGCGTTGGCTCGGCGGTATGCTGACCAACTTCGTCACCATCCGCTCCCGCATCAACCGCATGGAGGAGCTCGAGGCCATGGTCGAGGACGGCCGCATGGCAGTGCTCCCCAAGAAGGAGCAGGCTGTGCTCGGCAAGGAGCTCACCAAGCTCCAGACCAACCTCGGTGGTGCCCGCGACATGAAGGGTCTGCCCCAGGCTCTCTTCGTCATCGACACCAAGCGCGAGGAGAACGCCATCAAGGAGGCTCAGCGCCTGAACATCCCCGTCGTCGCTCTGATCGACACCAACTCCGATCCCGACGAGGTCGAGTACGGCATCCCCTGCAACGATGACGCTATCTCTGCTGTCACCCTTATGTGCGAGCTCATGGCTGACGCCTGCCTCGCTGGCTCCGGCAAGGAGCAGGTCTCCGAGGCCGAGATGGCCGCTGAGCCCAAGGCCGAGTAAATCAGTCTTAGTTAATTCTTTTTCATCTCTTTGAAAGGAACCACAATGGCCCAGATTACCGCCGCTATGGTCAAGCAGCTCCGCGAGATGACCGACTCCCCGATGATGGAGTGCAAGAAGGCTCTCGTCGAGGCTGACGGCGACATGGACGCCGCTGTCGACGTTCTGCGTAAGAACGGTCTTGCCAAGGCTGCCAAGAAGGCTGGCCGTGAGACCAACGAGGGCGCTGTCGCCGCGTTCGTCTCCGAGGATGGCAAGACCGGTGCTCTGCTCGAGCTCTCCTGCGAGACCGACTTCGTTGGCTCCAACGCCAAGTTCACCGGCTTTGCTTCTAAGGTCGCTGAGGTTGTCGCTACCACCGAGCCTGCTGACGTCGACGCTCTGCTCGAGAAGCCGATGGGCGAGGAGACCGTTTCCTCCGAGCTCACCGAGATGATTCACATCATGGGCGAGAACATGAAGATCTCCCGCTTCGCTGCCCGCAAGGCCGAGAACGGCGCGCTCGCTTCTTACATCCACATGGGTGGTAAGATCGGCGTCCTCGTCGAGTTCGCCTTCGAGAAGGCCGAGACCGCTCAGGCTGAGTCCTTCAAGACCTTCGCTCACGACGTTGCCCTTCAGGTTGCCGCCGTCGCCCCGATCTGCGCTACCCGCGATCAGGTTCCGGCCGAGACCGTCGAGCACGAGAAGCAGATCTACATGGCCCAGGCTGCCGAGTCCGGCAAGCCCGAGGCTATCCAGGAGAAGATGGCTGTTGGCCGTCTGGAGAAGTTCTACAAGCAGTCCGTGCTCACCGAGCAGGAGTTCATCAAGGACAGCTCCCTCACCATCAAGAAGTACGCTGAGCAGGTCTCCAAGGAGCTCGGCGACACCATTACCGTCGTTGCCTTTGACCGTCTGGTCCGTGGCGAGTAAATAAGCTCTTGTAGCTGGTAATGAGCAGGCTGTGGGTTTTACTCACAGCCTGCTTTTTCATGGCTCTTATCAGAGCCTTTGATATCATATTGAGAGTCTAATTAAAGGAGGATCGCTTTGTCCGACATCCGATATAAACGAGTGCTTCTTAAGCTTTCCGGCGAAGCGCTGATGGGCGACGGCCAATATGGCATCGACCCCAAGGTTACCGATCATCTTGCCAAGCAGGTCAAGGAGCTGCTCGCCGTTGGCCATGAGGTCGGCGTCGTTGTCGGCGGCGGCAATATTTTCCGCGGCATGGCAGGCGCTGCCGGTGGCATGGAGCGTGCTCAGGCCGACTACATGGGCATGCTCGCGACCGTTATGAACGCGCTCGCCCTGCAGGATGCTTTCGAGCATAACGACGTTCCCTGCCGTGTGATGAGCGCTATCCAGATGAACGAGATCTGCGAGCCCTATATTCGCCGTCGCGCCATCAACCACCTTTCCAAGGGCAACGTCGTTATTTTTGCCGCCGGTTCGGGCAATCCGTACTTTACGACCGACACCGCCGCGGCTCTTCGTGCGTGCGAGATCGGCGCCGAGATTCTGATTAAAGCCACCAAGGTTGACGGCATCTACGACAAGGATCCCGTCAAGTGCGCCGATGCCGTCCGTTTTGACAAGATTACCTATCACGAGGTTCTCGTTCGCGGTCTGCAGGTTATGGATTCCACGGCTACGGCCCTGTGCCAGGATAACCGTATGCCTATTTTGGTCCTCAACATCGATGGCGAGGACACCGTCAAGCGCGCGCTCGCGGGTGAGCCCGTCGGCACGCTCGTCTATCAGGAGGATTAAGCATGGCAGAGAACATCACCGCCCATATGGACAAGTCGCTCGAGTCCCTCAAGCATAACTTCTCCAAGGTCCGTACCGGTCGTGCCAACGCCAACATTCTGTCCGACATCACCGTCGATTATTACGGTGTCCCCACGCCGGTCACGCAGGTTGCCGCCGTCAAGACCCCCGAGGCTCACATGCTGCTCATCGAGCCGTGGGATAAGGCGCTCATCAATGCTATCGTCAAGGCCATCGGCGCTTCCGATCTGGGTATTACCCCCAACTCCGATGGCACCGTCGTTCGTCTTCCGTTCCCGGCTCCCACTGAGGAGCGCCGTCGCGAGCTCGTCAAGGAGTGCCGCGAGTACGCCGAGCAGGCCAAGGTGTCTATCCGTAACATCCGTCGCGACTTCAACAACAAGCTCGAGCGCGATGAGGAGCTCACCGAGGACGACGTACGTCGCGAGCAGGCCAAGGTCCAGAAGCATACCGATGAATATGTCGCCAAGGTCGAGGAGCTTCTGAAGGAAAAAGAAGCCGAGGTCATGGAGATCTAAGGTGCAATACGACGAGCATAAACTGGTCGAGTACTTTGCCGACGCCCCTGCGGGCGTCGGTTTTTCCGACCTTGACCTCAATAACATTCCGCACCATATCTCGTGCATCATGGACGGCAACGGTCGTTGGGCCACGTCGCGCGGTCTTGCACGCACCGAGGGCCACAAGGCGGGTATCGTCTCGCTGCGCGAGATCATTACCGCCTGCGTGCGCCTGGGCGTCGACGTGCTTTCGGCCTATGCATTTTCGACCGAAAACTGGAATCGACCGCAGCACGAAGTCAACGTTCTGATGCACCTGTTTGCCAAGACGTTTATCGACGAGCTGCCGCTTCTGAAGCGCGAAAATGTGCGCGTAGTCTTTTTGGGTGACATTTCCGCGCTGCCCAAGAAGACTCGCGACGTTTTTGAGCGCGGTCTTGCCGAGTGCGCCGATCACACCGGTATGACGCTGGCGCTTGCCGTCAACTACGGCGCGCGTGCCGAGATTACCCGCGCTGTCCGTCAGATCGCATCCGACGCTGCCGCCGGTAAGATCGATCCTGCCGCAATTGATGACGACATGGTGGCTTCCCACCTCTATACCGCCGGTCTTCCCGATCCCGAACTTGTGATTCGCACCTCTGGTGAGCTGCGCCTTTCGAACTATCTGCTGTGGCAGGTGGCTTATTCCGAATTCTACGTCACCGATACCTATTGGCCCGACTTTGATCGTTGGGGCCTTGTCGACGCCATTTTGGCCTATCAGGGCCGTGACCGTAGGTTTGGTGGACTGAGCAAGACCGAGGAGGCTTAATCGTGTCCGATCGTCCCAAGGCATCTGCTCCCAAGACGCCAGTTTCCGCGGCGCCTGCGCGCAAGGCTGCCACTGCGGGAGCGCCTGCAGCGAAGAGCGGCACCGGTTCGTGGCTGGCGGGCTTTATTACCCGTGCCGCCGCCGGTATCGTCTACGCCGTTGTCTTTATCCTGTGCCTGGTTTTGGGTATCGTGCCCACGGCCATCTTTGTTTCTGTCATGAGCGGTCTGTGCTGCTATGAGTTTTTCCGTATGACAAGGCTCGATGGCAAGATGGCTAACGAACGCATGGGTATCGCTGCCGCCGTACTCTTTCCGCTGTCGGCGTTGGGCGATTCGATGTTGCTGAATGCCCTGCTTTTTGCCTTGATGCTCGCTGTGGGCATTTGGTATGTCTGGTCGCCGCGTACCCGCATCTCTGATGTGGCCGTGACGCTCATGGGTCCCATCTACACTGGCTTTATGCTGTCGGCTATCGTGCTGCTGCGCGATGCCGTGCCCGGTTTTGCCGGCGCCCTCCTTTCAGTGGGCGTTTGCGCGTCCCTTTGGGTCTCCGATTCGTTTGCCTACATCGTGGGCAGCCGTATCGGCAAGCACAAGATGGTTCCCAAGATCTCCCCCAAAAAGAGCTGGGAGGGGTTTGCCGGCGGCATCTTGGGCTCGGTTTTGATTTGGCTCATCCTGTGGGCGACGCACTTCTACAAGCTCAGCCTGCCCTATGCGCTGCTATGCGGCGTGGTCGTGTCCATTCTGGGCGTTATCGGCGACCTTATCGAGTCGCGCATCAAGCGCGGTGTGGGCGTCAAGGATTCCGGCAACCTTATCCCGGGCCACGGCGGAATGCTCGATCGTAGCGATTCGCTTATCTTCGGTTGCATCACCGCACAGCTGTTGCTGATGATCGGAGGCGTGCTGTAATGTCCTTCCAGACGACGTATGGCCCCGATGGACGCCTTCGCGTTGCCATCCTGGGTTGTACGGGCTCTATCGGCACCCAGGCGCTCGATGTGTGCCGCCAGCATGCCGATCGCCTGCAGGTGACGGCGCTGTCCGTTAATTCCAGCACCTCGGAGCTCGTTGCCGCTGCCCGCGAGTTCTCGGTTCCGGCGGTTGCCGTTGCCGATGTCGCTCATGGCGATGACGCCGTGCTGCAGGAGTTGCCCGAGGGCACACAGCTCGGCGTTGGCGCGCAGGCGGTTTGCGAGCTCGCGCGTCGCGACGATGTCGACTGCGTGCTCGTCGCTATTGTGGGCGCCGCCGGTCTCGAGGCGAGCCATGCGGTCTTGACCTCGAATAAGCGCCTTGCCCTTGCCAACAAGGAGTCCCTCGTCGTCGGTGGCGACTTGCTTATGCCGTTGGCGCAACCGGGCCAGCTTATTCCGGTCGACTCTGAGCATTCCGCCATCTACCAGTGCTATCTGGGGGAGAACCCGCGCGAGGCCCACTGCATTTGGCTCACCTGCTCGGGCGGTCCGTTCTTTGGCCGCACGCGCGACGAGCTCGATCGCGTGACGCGTGCCGATGCCCTCGCGCATCCCACGTGGGCCATGGGTGCCAAGATCACCATTGACTCCGCCACCCTCATGAACAAGGGCCTGGAGCGCATTGAGGCCATGCATCTGTTTAACTGCGACCTCGATTTCATTAACGTGGTCGTGCAGCGTCAGTCCAAGATTCACTCTATGGTCGAGTTCGCCGACGGCTCCGTGATGGCGCATCTCGGTGCATCCGACATGCGTATTCCCATCCAGTTCGCGTTCTCGTATCCCGAGCGTTGGGATACTCCGGCGCCTCGTATCGATTTCCGCGAGCTGGGGCAGCTCACGTTTGATGCTGCCGACATGGATACCTTCCGCTGTCTGGCACTGGCCGAGCGTGCCGGCAAGACGGGTGGCACCATGCCGTGCGTGCTCAATGCCGCCAACGAGGTCGCCGTCGATGCCTTCCTGCACGATGGCTGCAGCTTTACCGATATCGATCGCATTGTGGAATCCTGCATGGACGCCCACGATATGCAGGTGGTCGATTCGTTTGAGCAGCTTCGCGACATCGATGCGTGGGCGCGTGAAAAGGCTGCGCAGGTGCTCGCCGCAACCCGTTCCTAACCCATAAGGATTGCTTTTTCGTTTTATGGATACTGTTCTGAGCGTTCTCTCATCGGTCTTTTGGGGCCTGCTGATGCTTTCCGTCCTCGTGTTTTTGCACGAGGGCGGCCACTTTTTGGCGGCGCGTGCCTGCGGCGTCCGTGTGACCGAGTTCTTTTTGGGTCTGCCGTGCCGCTTTGACATCCATTACACGTCGCGTCGCATTGGAACCAAGTTTGGCGTGACCCCGCTGCTGCTGGGTGGCTACGCTGCCATCTGCGGTATGGATCCGACCGATGTTTCGTGCGCCGACCGCGTGCTCGCGGCTATCTATCGTCATGGTCGCGTGACCGTGGCCGACCTTGCTGTCGAGCTCGAGCTTTCCGAGGAGGATGTGCTCGAGGCATGCGCCCTTTTGCTGGGCTGGGGCTCCATCGCGCCCTGGTATGAGGAAGGGGAGAAGCCCTCGCCGAGCTACTATCCCACCAAATATCAGACGTTGCCGCGAGACAAGGCAGGCTATACCACCTTTGATGGTCGCCGTTTCGATCGCGAACATGCGACTGCCGAGGGCGATGTGTGGGAGCTGCCGTGCGGCGAGGCCGAGTTCCTTGCGCAAGAGCGCTCGCACACCTATCTTGGCCAAGGCTTTCTCAAGCGCGCCTTTATGCTGCTCGCGGGCATTATCGTCAATATCTTGACGGGTTTTTTGCTCCTTATGAGCATCTATTCCATTGCGGGTGTCACCGTGCCGATGGATACCAACGTGATCGGTCAGGTTGACGATGGGTCTATTGCCGCCAAGGCGGGTATCGAGGGCGGTGACGCGATCCTTTCGGTTGACGGTGTCTCATGTTCCACTTGGATGGATGTCTACGATGCCATCGGCAAGGCTGCCGGTAAGGACGATATCGCCATCGAGTACGAGCGTGACGGCAAGCAGCATTCGACCACGGTTGCGCTCAAAGAGGACGAGCGCCTAGGTGTGTATGCCTCTACGCAGGTGGTCCGTTTAGACCCCATCACGTCGGCTCGCCTGTCGTTCTCCTATGTCGTGCAGACAGCGGATGGCGTGATGCGCCTGCTCCAGCCGCAGCATACGATGGAGATTCTCGATCAGTCTTCTTCGATCGTGGGTATTAGCGTTATGTCCTCACAGGCCGCTGCTGCCGGCCCTGCCACGTTCCTTTCCTTTGCCGCCCTCATTTCGTTCTCGCTTGGCTTTATGAACCTGCTGCCCATCCCACCACTCGATGGCGGCAAGCTGGTCATCGAGATCATTCAAAAGATTGCGGGCCGCGAGCTGCCGCTCAAAGTGCAGACAATCGTCAGCTATGTCGGCATCGCGCTCTTTGCACTGCTGTTTGTCTATATGCTTCGTTCCGACATCCTTCGATTTATTCTGTAGGGGAGTGTTTGGATTGTCTTTATCCCATCCTTTGCCTCGCGAGTTGACGCGCCCCGTGCATGTGGGCGGCGTGCAGATCGGTGGTGGCGCTCCGGTCGTGGTTCAGTCTATGACCTGCACCGATACTGCTGATGCCCAGGCAACGCTTGCGCAAGTGTGCGCGTTGGCGCAGGCTGGCTGCGATATCGTGCGCGTGAGCGTGCCTACCGAGGCTGCGCTCGAGGGCTTTCGCACGATTTGTGCCGAGTCTCCGGTGCCAATCGTCGCCGATATCCATTTTAACCATAAGCTTGCCATTGGCGCTGTCGAGGCTGGTGCCTCTAAGCTGCGCATCAACCCCGGCAATATCGGCGATTGGGCTAAGGTCGATGCCGTCATCGATGCCGCGGGTTCCGCGGGCTGCGCGATTCGCATTGGCGTGAACGCGGGCTCGCTTGAGCAAGATATTACCGAGCGCGACGACCTCACGCAGCCCGAAAAGCTCGTGATGTCGAGCGAACGCTTTGTGCGGCACTTTGAGGACCGTGGGTTTACCAACATCGTGCTATCCGCCAAGGCCCATAGCGTACAGACGACACTTGATACCTATCGCGCCCTGTCGCGCGAGATACCGCATGTTCCGCTCCACCTGGGCGTGACGGAGGCGGGGACCAAGCTTCAGGGCACCATCAAGAGCTCTGTAGGCTTGGGTATCTTGCTTTCCGAAGGCATCGGTGACACCATGCGTGTGTCGCTCACGGCCGATCCGGTTGAGGAGCCGCCGGTCGCCTGGGGAATTCTACAGTCGCTGGGCCTGCGTCGCCGTGGTCCCGAGATTGTCTCGTGCCCCACGTGCGCCCGCTGCCAGGTTAACCTGATTCCCATCGCCGAGGAGGTCACCGAGCGGCTTAAGAACTATTCCGCGCCGCTTTCGATCGCCGTGATGGGATGTGCGGTCAACGGCCCCGGAGAGGCATCTGACGCCGACCTGGGTGTTGCCTGCGGACGTGGTCAGGGTCTGCTCTTTTCGCATGGCCAGATCATTGGTAAAGTAGCTGAGGATCAAATTGTCGACGCGCTTATGGCCGAGGTCGACAAACTTATTGAGGAGAAATAAATGACCCGAGCAATGTATATGTCTAAGCTCTATGCGCCGACGCTCAAAGAGGATCCGGCGGATGCCGAGCTAGCGAGCCACCGTCTGCTGCTTCGCGCTGGCATGATCCGCAAGGAGGCCGCCGGCCTGTATTCCTATCTGCCGCTCGCTTGGCGCTCGATCCGCAAGATCGAGAACATCGTGCGCGACGAGATGGATGCCGCCGGTGCTCAGGAGCTCATGATGCCCATCATGGTCGATGCCGAGCTGTGGCGTGAGTCCGGCCGTATCGATGCCTATGGCAAGGAGCTTGTGCGCTTTGATGACCGCCACGGCCGCGAGTTTGTGCTCGGACCCACGCACGAGGAGACCGTGACTGCCCTGGTGCGCAATGAGTTGCGTTCCTACAAGCAGCTGCCAGTGAACCTCTATCACATCCAGGATAAGTTCCGCGACGAGTTCCGTCCCCGTTTTGGCCTGATGCGCGGTCGCGAGTTCATCATGAAGGACGCCTACAGCTTCTCTGCTACGCAGGAGAGCCTGCAGGAGGAGTACGACAAGATGAAGCAGGCCTATGCCAACATTTGCGAGCGCTGCTACATCAAGGCTCTGCCCGTTGTCGCCGACTCCGGCGAGATCGGTGGCGATACCTCCGTCGAGTACATGGCTTTGGCCGACGCTGGCGAGGCTTCGCTCGTCTACTGCGACGATTGCGGCTTCGCTGCCGACGATGAGGCCGCAAGCACCAAGGTCGTTGTGACCGAGGGTCCTGGCGACGGTACGCTTACCAAGGTCGAGACTCCGGGCATGGGCACCATCGAGGCCGTTGCAAAGTTCTTCGGCTTCCCCGAGAACGGCACGCGCAAGTCTCTGGCACTCCTCGACGCCGAGGGCAAGCCCGTCGTGGCCATTGTTCCGGGCGACCACGAGCTCAACGATTGCAAGGCCGAGCATGTCTTTGGCAAGGGCTATCGCATGATGACTGATGAGGAGCTCCAGACCTACGGTCTGCATAAGGGCTTTATCGGACCGGTTAACCTGCCCGAGGGCATTCGCCTGGTGTGCGACGAGAGCCTGCGCGAGTCCAAGCAGTGGGCCTGCGGTGCCAACGAGGTCGATTATCACTTTACCGGTGCCTGCCCCGAGCGCGACTTTACCGTCGACGAGTGGGCCGACCTGGTAACCGTCGTTGCCGGCGATCCCTGCCCGCACTGCGGCAAGCCGCTCTCTGCTGCTCGCGGCATCGAGGTCTCGCAGGTCTTCCAGCTGGGTACCAAGTATTCCGAGGCCATGGGCGCCACCTTTATGGACGAGGACGGCAAGGAGAAGCCGCTTATCATGGGTTGCTACGGCGTTGGTGTGTCCCGCTCGCTTGCTGCCGTCGTGGAGCAGCACAACGACGAACACGGCATCGTCTGGCCGGTCTCCGTTGCCCCGTACGAGGTCGCGGTGATTCCGCTCGATCCCAAGAAGGAGGAGTGCGCTAACGTTTGCGACCAAATCGTCGAGGGCCTGTGCGCCGAGGGTATCGAGGTTGTCGTCGATGACCGTGACGAGCGTCCTGGCTTTAAGTTTGCCGATAACGACCTCATGGGCTTCCCGTATCAGGTCGTGCTTGGCAAGCGTGGCCTCAAGAATGGTACTGTGGAGCTCAAGGACCGTGCCACGGGCGAGCGTGAGGACGTGGCGATCGACGAGGTCGTCGCCAAGATTGCCGAGCTTGTTAAGGCGGCCCGCCGTTAATCGACGTTTCTGCTATTAGATGTAATTGCGGGGCTGCTCCGTATCTCTCTTAGGATGAGATGCGGAGCAGTCTATTTTGTTGGAATAAACTCGATGGGTAAAGAAAACCCCACAGCCTATATGAGCTGCGGGGTTTTCTTGTGCCTCCGATGCGAAATAAATCGCTCAGATATTACTGATAATCGACGACGTCGATCCAGTTCTTCAGGAACTCATCGTTCACGTTGCGCTTACGAGCGAGCTCGGAAGCGGCGACGATGCTCGTCCACTGACGCACGACCTGCATGGGCATATCGGCGCGGTCGCAGTAGAGCTCCAGGTAGGCCTCGGCCTGATCCTTGCTGTTGAGGGCGAAGAGCAGGTAGGTGGTGGCAACGTCGGCAGCAGGGGAGCCCTGGGTGGCGTGTGCCCAGTCGCACACATAGAGCTGGCCGTCGTCGCCGACGATGACGTTGGAGGGGTTGAAGTCGCCGTGGCAGACCTTGAACTCCTTGGTCATGCCGTCCAGACGCTCCTGAAGGTTGTAGCGCGTGGTGGCATTGAGCTGATCAAGGCTGTCGATCATGCGGGCGAACTTGTCGCGCTGACGGTTGAGCAGCGGGGAGGTATAGCCGTGGATCTCGATCTGGAGGTCGACGAACATCTCGAGATACTCACCAAAGCGCTGGGGCTCAGCAGTCATCTTCTCGGCAAGGGTGGTGCCCGGAACCTTCTCGGTCACGAGCGCCCAGCCGTTGGCGTTCTCGAGCTGGGAAACCTCGAGAGCCTTGGGGCTGCGGATGCCGCACTCATTGATGCGGGCAAGATTCAAAGCCTCGTTGAACACGTCGGAGACAGGCTTGGTCTCGTTAAAGACCTTGACGATCTTGTCGCCCAGGTCGTAAACGACCTTGTTGCCACGGCGGACGAGCTCGGTCTTGGAATCGGGTAGCAGCATGGTTGCATCCTTTCAACGATGCGATAGAAGCGACGGCGGGGATGTGTGAAACACCCGTGCACCCCCGCCGTTAAAAACCGTGCTAAAACTAGCAGACGGCGTAGTCCTGAGGCTCGCGGCCGTAGTAGGCGTCCAGGTAGAGCTCCTTGATCTCGCTCATGAGCGGGTAGCGCGGGTTTGCGCCGGTGCACTGGTCGTTGAATGCCTGCTCGGTCATCTCGTCGAGGGTGTCGAGGAAGTACTGCTCGTCAACACCGTAGTCGGCGATGGTCTTCTTGACGCCGATGAAGTCCTTGAGCTCCTCGAGCTTCGTGATGAAGTTCTCGAAGACCTCCTTGTCGTCCTTGCCCTCGATGCCGCAGTACTTGGCCATCTCGGCGTAGTTGTGCAGCGCGTTGGGGTAAGGATACTGGGAGAACGTGCCCATCTTGACGGGAGCCTCGGCGGCGTTGTAGCGCATGACGCGGGTCAGGATGACGGCGTTTGCGAGGCCGTGGGGCAGGTGATGGAAAGCGCCGAGCTTGTGGGCCATGGAGTGGTTGAGGCCCAGGAAGGCGTTGGCGAAGGCCATGCCGGCCATGCAGGAGGCGTTGTGCATCTCCTCGCGGGCGTGCGGGTCCTTGGCGCCGTTCGTGAAGCTGGAGGGCAGGTTCTCGAAGACGAGCTTAGCAGCGCGCTCGGAGAGGCCCTTGGTGTAGTCGGAAGCCATGATGGAGACGTAGGACTCGATGGCGTGGGTCATGACGTCGATGCCGGAGGCAGCGGTCAGGCCGCGCGGGGCGGTCATGCAGTTGTCGGCGTCGACGATAGCCATGTTGGGGAGCAGCGCGTAGTCGGCGAGCGGCCACTTGATGCCGGTCTCCTTGTCGGTGATGATGGCGAACGGCGTGCACTCGGAGCCGGTACCCGAAGAGGTCGGGACGGCGACGAAGTAGGCCTTCTTGCCCATCTCGGGGAAAGTGAAGATACGCTTGCGGATGTCCATGAAGTCCATGGCCATGTCCTCAAACTTGCACTCGGGGTGCTCGTACATCATCCACATGATCTTGCCGGCGTCCATAGCGGAGCCACCGCCGACGGCGATGATGACGTCCGGCTCAAAGAGAGCCATCTGTTTGGCGCCGCGACGTGCGCACTGCAGCGACGGATCGGGCTCGACGTCGTAGAAGCAGTCGTGGGCGATGCCCATCTCGTCGAGCTTGGCCTCGATGGCGCGGGTGTTGCCATTCTTGAAGAGGAACTGGTCGGTGACGATGAAGGCACGCTTCTTGCCCATGACGGTACCGAGCTCGTCGAGGGCGACGGGCGTGGAACCCTTCTTGAAGTAGACCTTCTCGGGAGCGCGGAACCACAGCATGTTCTCACGGCGCTCGGCCACAGTCTTAACGTTGATCAAGTGCTTCACCCCAACGTTCTCGGAGACGGAGTTGCCGCCCCAGGAGCCGCAGCCCAGGGTCAGAGACGGCTTCATGCCAAAGTTGTACAGGTCACCGATGCCGCCGTGCGAGGACGGGGTATTGATGACGATACGGCAGGCCTTCATGACGTGCTCGAACAGGCTGATCTTCTCGGCCTGGGCGGGGTGCACGTACAGAGAGGCGGTGTGGCCCGGGCCACCGGCGAGCACCAGGTGCTCGGCCTTGTCGACGGCCTCCTGGAAGTCCTTGGCGTGGTACATGGCCAGGACCGGGGAGAGCTTCTCGTGGGAGAACTCCTCCTTGGCGGGGTCGGTGGAGGTGACCTCGGCGATCAGGATCTTGGTCTTGGCGGGAACCTCGATGCCTGCGAGCTCGGCGATCTTGGCGGCAGCCATGCCGGGGATGCGGTGGTCGAGAGCGCCGTTCTTGAACATGGCGGCACGCAGTGCCTCCATCTCGGCACCCTGCTTGACGAAGTAGCAGCCGCGCTTCTGGAACTCGGCCTTAACCTGGTCATAGATGGTGTCGATGACGGTCACGGACTGCTCGGAAGCGCAGATCATGCCGTTGTCGAAGGTCTTGGAGTGGATGATGGAGTTGACGGCGAGCAGCACGTCGGCGGTGTCGTCGATGACGACCGGGGTGTTACCGGCGCCAACGCCTAGGGCGGGCTTGCCCGAGGAGTAGGCGGCCTTGACCATGCCCGGGCCACCGGTGGCGAGGATGATGTCGACGTCGCGCATGACCATGTTGGTCAGCTCGATGGAGGGGACATCGACCCAGCCGATGATACCCTCGGGGGCGCCGGCCTTGACGGCGGCGTCAAGCACGAGCTTGGCGGCGGCGATGGTGCACTTGGCGGCAGCCGGGTGCGGGGAGATGATGATGGCGTTGCGGGTCTTCAGGCTGATCAGCGTCTTGAAGATCGCAGTGGAGGTGGGGTTGGTCGTCGGGATGACGGCGCCCACGATACCGATGGGCTCGGCGATCTTGGTGATGCCATAAGCCTCGTCGCGCTCCAGGACACCACAGGTCTTGGTGTTCTTGTAAGCGTTGTAGATGTACTCTGCGGCGTAGTGGTTCTTGATGACCTTGTCCTCAAGAACGCCGCGGCCGGTCTCCTCGATGGCCATCTTCGCCAACGGGATACGAGCCTTGTTGGCGGCCATGGCGGCCTCATAGAAGATCTTGTCGACCTGCTCCTGCGTGTACGTAGCAAAAAGCGCCTGGGCCTCTCGCATCTGAGCGAGCTTAGCCTCAAGCGCCTCTACGTTGTCCACAATTGCGGGAGTAGTGTTTTCCGGTGACTTTTTCACCATTTGCGTCTCCTTGCGATCGGAGATTTACCCTACGTCTAGCATGATAGCAAGAAATAATTCGGTAAACGGTAAGATTCCCGTAAAAGGCACACTAAAACGCTTCAATTAACTGAAACGCTTCAACTATAACTTTTAACTTCCCGTTTGCCGCATCGTCCCACTCATTGGGGACAGACTTATATGAGTATTTCAATGGGAAAACGGGGAGAACGGGGCACCTGTTTGACAATCGCTATTCGCGGGTCGCGGTCGAGTCGGACACGCAGGCGGTCCAGTTGCTCGATTATATCCATCTCAATCCTGTGAAAGGCGCGCTCGACTCGCTCGATGCGTACCGCTGGTCAAGCTTCAAGGCATATCAGCTGGGCTATGATTCCTTTGACATCTGTAAACACTCATGTAAGTCTGTCCCCAATGAGTGCAAAAAGGCGCCCTCCGTGGGGGAGGACGCCTTTGGTAAGTTCTATATGAACGCGAGGTCTTTGACCCGGAGAGTCCGAGGTACTTGTTGGTAAGACCTTATTTAGGAGCGCGCAACCTTGCCGGACTTGAGGCAGGTGGAGCAAACGTTCATCTTGCGACGGTGACCATCGACGACGACGTAAACGCGCTGGATGTTGGGGCGGAACTTACGGTTGGTGACGCGGTGAGAGTGGCTGATGGAGCGACCGGCAACGGGGTGCTTACCGCAAACTTCGCAAACTTTGGACATAACTGACCCTCCTTGGGCGACAAACGAACATGTCGCGTTAACAAACAAGCCTGAACTATAGCACAGAAGCAGCTCCCTGTGCGTAATCTACACAGAGATATTCCTCTTTTGGCGATAGTGCTCACGCCACGGCCCTGGACGTAGATCCGATTTGCGTGCAGCAGAGGGGATTATGCCAGCTCGTGCGTGCGTTTTCAAGCTCGTCCCACAAATATATATAGGTTTATGGAGCATTGGGCTCCGTTTACGGATTGTTCTGTATTTATGCTCGCAATTAAGCTCGAGGTTGGCTACACTATCCCTTGACCATTAAAGGGGTACGAGATACCCACATGGAATTACATAGCTGCCAAAGAGCAGCCCTTCCTGTGGGTGTCTGGTCCGCTTTAAGCGGTCGGGCATCTATTTTTTTGACTGTGTCAGCAGTCAAGACATGTGAGGAAGGAGATCGATGGGCACGACTTCCCCCAAGGCGGTCATCATGGACGAGACCGCCGTCAATCGAGCGATGACCCGCATCGCGCACGAGATCCTCGAGCGCAACGAGGGCTGTGAAGACCTCGCTCTGGTCGGCATCGTCACGCGCGGCGACCTTCTGGCAAAGAAGCTCGCCGAGGAGATCAAGGAGATCGAGGGCGTCGACGTTCCGCTCGGCAGCCTGGACATCAGCTTCTACCGCGATGACTATGCGACCAATTTCGCTCCCGCGATCCACGCTACCAACATTCCCTTCAGCGTCGACGGCAAGCGCGTCGTGCTGGTGGACGACATCCTGTATACGGGCCGTACTATCCGCGCCGCTCTGGACGCCGTTATGGACCTGGGCCGTCCGAGCCGCATCGAGCTGGCAGTTCTCGTTGACCGCGGTCACCGTGAGCTCCCCATCTCGCCGGACTTTGTCGGCAAGAACGTTCCCTCGTCGCATGAGGAGAACGTGCACCTATATATGAAGGAAGTAGACGGCCGCACCGCTGTCGAGATTAACGACGTCGCGCCGGGTTCCCACGTGGGCTCCGCGCCGCTGGGAGGTGAGTAGTACCGTGGCGTTCAACCATAAGCACCTGATCGACATTACCGAGTACTCCGAAGAGGACATCAAGCTCATCCTCGAGACCGCCAAGGCGTTCTCCGAGGTCAACGAGCGTGCGATCAAGAAGGTCCCCACGCTCAAGGGCAAGACCATCGTCAACATGTTCAACGAGCCCTCGACGCGCACCCGCAGCTCCTTCGAACTCGCCGAGAAGCGTCTTTCGGCCGACAGCCTCAACTTTGGCGGCTCCTCGACCTCCACGGTCAAGGGTGAGAGCCTCGTCGACACCGTCGAGACCCTCAACGCCTACAAGATCGACTGCATCGTCGTGCGCGATAAGCACGCCGGTGCTCCCTACATCGTCACGCAGAACTCGCCCGCGAGCGTTATCTGCGCCGGCGACGGCAAGCACAACCATCCCACGCAGGCCCTGCTCGACCTGTACACCATCTGGGAGCACAAGGGTGACTTCCACGGTCTGAAGGTCGCCGTCGTCGGCGATATCGCGCACTCCCGCGTCTGCGGCTCGCTGATCCCTGCCCTTAAGATTATGGGCTGCGAGACCTACGCCGTCGCCCCCGGCACGCTGCTGCCGCCGGCGCCCGAGGTTCTGGGCTGCGACCACGTGACGAGCGACCTCGATTCCGTCCTGCCCGAGCTGGACGTCGTCTATATGCTGCGCGTGCAGCAGGAGCGCCTCGAGGGTGCCCCGTTCCCGACCATTCGCGAGTACCACAAGCTCTTCGGTCTGACCAAGGACCGCGAGAAGCTCATGAAGCCCGACGCGATCATCTGTCACCCGGGCCCCATCAACCGCGGCGTCGAGTTCGACTCCTATATGGCCGACCACCCGCAACGCTCCGTCATCCTGGAGCAGGTCTACGCCGGTATCTGCGTGCGTATGGCTATCCTGTATCTGCTGCTTGGAGGTGCCGATAATGGCCTTGCTTCTTAAGAATGCCCACGTCGTCGACCCGTCCGTCGAGCTTGACGGTGTCGTTGACGTCCTGATTGACGGCGATAAGATCGCCGAGGTCGGCGAGAATCTCGCCGTCGAGGGAGCCGAGGTCCGCGACCTTTCCGGCAAGTACCTCGTCCCCGGCCTGGTGGATATGCACGTTCACCTTCGCGAGCCTGGCTACGAGGTCAAAGAGGACATCGAGAGCGGCACCCGCGCTGCTGCCAAGGGCGGCTTCACCGGCGTGTGCGCCATGCCCAACACCGACCCCGTTACCGATAACGGAACCGTCGTTGAGTTCGTCAAGTCCCGCGCTGCCGAGGTCGGCCACTGCCGCGTCTATCCTTCTGGTGCTATGACTCGCGGCCTTAAGGGCGAGGCTATGTCCGAGATGGGCGATATGGTCGCCCACGGCGCCGTCGCCTTCACCGATGACGGTCGCGGCGTGCAGGGTGCGGGCATGCTCCGTCGCTGCATGGACTACGGCAAGATGTTCGGCAAGGTCTTTATGAGCCACTGCCAGGACGAGGATCTGGTCGGTCACGGCCAGATCAACGAGGGCAAGGTCTCGACCCGTCTGGCCCTCGAGGGTTGGCCGGCCGCCGGCGAGGAGCTTCAGATTGCCCGCGACATCGAGATTGCCAAGCTGACCGGTGCCAAGCTGCACATCCAGCACATCTCCACCGCTCATGGCCTGGAGCTCGTGCGTGCCGGTAAGGCTGCCGGTGTCCAGGTGACCTGCGAGGCCACCCCGCACCACATGTTCCTGACCGAGAACGACCTGGACGAGACCTACAACACCTCGCTCAAGGTCAATCCGCCGCTGCGCACCGACGAGGATGCCGAGGCCATCCGTCAGGGTGTTATCGACGGTACCGTCGACGCTATCGTTACCGACCACGCTCCCCACACCCCGTGGGAGAAGGCCCGCGAGTTCGAGCTCGCGCCCTTTGGAATGATTGGCCTCGAGACTTCGCTGTCGCTCGTGCTCACTGAGCTGGTCAACACGGGCAAGATGAGCGTGAGCCGCATGGTCGAGCTCATGGCCATCAAGCCGCGTGAGATTCTGGGCCTCGATCAGGTTCAGGTCAAGGCGGGCTCTGTCGCCGACCTGACCGTGTTCGACCCCTCCGCAACCTGGACGGTTGGCGAGGACGGTTACGAGTCGCGCGCCGAGAACTCCGGTTTTGCCGGCCGCACGCTCACCGGTCGTGCCACCGATGTATTTGTCGGTGGCAAGCAGACGCTCGCCGACGGCTGCATCTGCTAGCATAGCCTTATCGCTTTTGTGCGCGGCGCCCTTGCGGTGCCGCGCTTTCTGTTCGTTTAGACCATGCAACCGCATGGGGGATTGGAGCGTCTATGCCCACACCTTCCACTGCACGCATGCACGACTTCGAGGTCGTCTCGAACCGGGAGATCGCCGACGGCATCTTCTCGCTCGTCATCTCGGCCCCCAAGCTTGCAAGTGCGCTCAAGCCCGGTCAGTTTGTGAACATCGCCGTCCCCGGCGATGCGTCTTCTCTGCTTCGTGTGCCCTTGAGTTTCTACCGCGCCGACGCCGAGGCCGGCACCGTCGAGCTGTGGTACGCCGCCGTGGGCGACGATACCCGCCGTTTGTCCCAGATGGGCCCTGGCTCCACCTCTAACCTGTTGGGCCCCGGTGGCCGTGGCTGGATGGTACCCGAGGGCACCAGGAAGGCACTGCTCGTCGCCGGTGGCATCGGCGTTCCGCCTGTGCTGTGTCTTGCCGGCATGCTTGCCGAGCAGGGTGTTGATGTGGACGTGTGCCTGGGCTTTGGCACCGCTTCCAAAGTCGTGGGTGTCGATGAGTTCCGTGCGCTGGGCGCCACGGTTAACGTGTGCACCGACGACGGTTCGCTCGGCACGCACGGTTTTTGCACCGATCCGGCAGCCGAGCTGCTTGGAGAGGGCGGCTACGACTACGTCGCCAGCTGCGGCCCCGCCGTCATGATGAAGAAGGTCGCCGCCGCTGCCGCCGAGGCCGGTGTGTACTGCGAGGTGTCGCTCGAGCGCATGATGAGCTGTGGCTTTGGCGCCTGCAACACCTGCAATGTCGAGACGGTTGACGGTATGAAGGGTGCTTGTATGTGCGGCCCCGTGTTCGATGCTTCCAAGGTGGTGGTCTTCTAGTGGGTACCGTGAACATGGCCGTCGATTTCGGCGGCGTCAAGATGCAGAACCCCATTAACACCGCAGCCGGTACCTTTGGCTACGGTTGGCAGTTCCAGAACTTCTTTGATGTTTCCCAGCTGGGCGCCATCACCACCAAGGGTTGCGCTGCCGAGCCCTGGCCCGGCAATCCCGCGCCCCGCATGGCCGAAATTCCCGGCGGTATGATCAACTCCGTGGGTCTTCAGAACCCCGGCGTGGCCGCCTTTGCCCGC
Source organism: uncultured Collinsella sp. (assembly GCA_905199605.1). Taxonomy (GTDB): domain Bacteria; phylum Actinomycetota; class Coriobacteriia; order Coriobacteriales; family Coriobacteriaceae; genus Collinsella. The sequence goes on along the minus strand of CAJKHC010000002.1, from coordinate 160,832 downwards.
GAGTCCGGTCCGTGGCTCGAACAGCTGTCCAAGGACGGCTGCCAGGTCATCTGTCAGGTTGCCGGTCACTCCGTTGACGAGTTTGTCCGCGCACTCGAGATGTATGTCGAGCTATGCCCCTGGGCTGCCGGCTACGAGATCAACGTGAGCTGCCCCAACATCGCCGCCGGCGGTGCCGCCATGGGCTCCACGCCCGAGGGCGCCTCTTCCGTCATGGCCGCCTGCCGCAAGGTGACTGATAAGCCGCTGTTCGTGAAGATGGCGCCGGTCAACGTCGCTGAGATCGCCAAGGCCCTCGAGGCTGCCGGCGCCGACGGCCTTTCGGTCATCAACTCCATCCAGGGCATGGCCATCGACGTCCATACCCGCAAGTCCCGCGTGGCCAAGCCCAAGGGCGGCCTTTCGGGCCCGCTGTGCCACCACATCGCCGTGCGCATGGTCTGGGAGGTTGCCCAGGCCGTCGATATCCCCATCAACGGTGTCGGCGGTGTCATGACTGGCGAGGATGCGGCTGAGTTTATCCTGGCCGGCGCCACCTGCGTGTCGGTCGGCATGGCCAACTTCGTCGATCCGTGTGCTTCGCTTAAGATCGCGCATGAGCTCGAGGCCTGGGCCGAGTCCCAGGGCGTAAAGGACATCAACGAGCTGGTGGGTGCTTTCGAATGCTAGAGAATGATGCCCGCGACCGTGTTATCGTCGCCCTCGACTGCGACCGTGAGCGCGCGCTCGAGCTCGCCCACGAGCTTTCGGGCCATGCCGCCTGGCTCAAGGTCGGCATGACGCTCTATTACGCTGAGGGTCCCCAGATCGTCAAGACCTTTAAGGACCTTGGCTTTAAGGTCTTCCTCGACCTTAAGTTCCATGACATTCCGCATCAGGTGCGCGGCGCTGCCCGCTCGGCCTCGCTTGCCGGTGCCGACCTGCTTTCGGTCCACGGCCTGGGCTCGGGTGCTATGCTCGCTGCCTGCCGCGAGGGTGCCGAGGAGGCGCGTGAGGACCGCGCAAAGCTCGTCGCCATCACCGTGCTCACGAGCATGAATCAGGATGCCTTGAGCGAGATCGGCGTCGAGTCTCCCGTGGCCGAGGAGGCCGCCCGCTTGGCAAAGCTTGCTCAGGCCAACGGCATCGATGGCATCGTGTGCTCACCGATGGAGGCTCACGACATGCGTGAGCTGCTGGGTCCTGATGCCCTGATCGTGACTCCGGGTGTGCGTCCGGTGGGTGCCGCCCTTGGTGACCAGTCCCGCGTGGCGACGCCTTCCCAGGCTATCGAGCGTGGCGCAAGCCACATTGTGGTGGGCCGTCCCATCACCGGTGCCGACGATCCGGTTGCCGCCTTTGACGCCATCGTCGCCGAGCTGGTCGAAAACGTCGCGTAAAAGATTCCCCTAAGTCACCACTTTTGGGTCTCATTAGCACAAAATAGCCCCTGTGCCTGCGTAAACTTTCCCATCCTTTGTGTGGAATCGCAGGTCAGGGGCTTAACTTTGGGCGCAGTATATTGCACTTTTTGCGGGTATCGTCTAACCTATGGAGCCGCGATTAGGCTTTTTGTGCGTTCTACGTGCTAAAATGCCAATTATTGAATCAGATATAACCCAACTATTTGGAGGTACGAATGGCACTCCCTCAGCTTACCGACGAGCAGCGCAAGCAGGCTCTTGAGAAGGCTGCTGCCGCACGTCACGCCCGCGCTGAGCTTCGCGAGCAGATCAAGAAGGGCGAGAAGTCCCTCGAGTCCGTGCTCAACTCCGATGACCCCATCGCTTCCCGCATGAAGGTTTCCACCCTCATCGAGTCTCTCCCCGGTTATGGCAAGGCCAAGGCCGCCAAGATCATGGAGGAGCTCGGTATCTCCGCTACTCGTCGCGTCCAGGGCCTCGGTGTCCGTCAGCGCGAGCAGCTCCTCGAGCAGCTGACCAAATAAGTGAGCGCTCAGGATTCCAAGCTCTTTGTGATTTCTGGACCGTCAGGCGCAGGCAAGGGTACGCTCGTCACTCGTGTGCGCGAGCGCCGCTCGAACCTGGGTCTGACGGTTTCGGCTACCACGCGAGCACCACGCAAAGGTGAGGTCGACGGCGTCAACTACTTTTTTCTGACGCGCGAGGAGTTCGACCGCCGCGTGGCAAACGGTGAGTTTGTTGAGTGGGCCGAGGTCCACGGTAACTGCTACGGCACGTTGGTGAGCGAGGTCACATCCAAGCTCGCCTCTGGCGCATCTCTGATTTTGGAGATCGATGTCCAGGGCGCCCTGCAGGTGAAGGAGCGTTTCCCCGAGGCCGTGCTGATCTTTATCAAGCCGCCTTCGCTTGAGGTACTCCGCGAGCGTCTAGTCGGTCGCGGTACCGAGACGCCCGAGACGATTGAGCTGCGTATGGCAAACGCCGCCGACGAGCTTGCCCTTGCCGACCGCTACGACGACGTCGTGGTGAATGACGATCTCGACCGCGCGACCGATGAGCTCGTTCGCGTTCTCGATATGCATGAAAGGATCTGAGGTCCGTGTCCGTTGTAAAGCCTTGCATTGACGATCTTCTGGAGAAGACCGATCATAACCGCTTCCTGCTCGCTTCGCTTGCCTCCAAGCGCGCCTGCGACATCAATAGCATGCTGCGTGGCCAGCACAACCGCGTGCTTGCCGTCCAGGATGTCGATGACATCACCATCGGGCTTTCCGGTGCCGATACCATCTCGATGGCTATGGACGAGATTGTCGACGGCGACATCTCTTACGACGAGGCCCGTTACGAGAAGGCGCTCGGCCACAAGGTTGCTGAAGCCTAAATGGCGGCTCGCGTCTGCCTAGTCCACTATCACGAGGTTGGACTGAAGGGCAAGAACCGCGCACATTTTGAGCATATCCTCATGGATAACATTAAGGCGGCCTTGGCCGCCTTTTCCGTGAACGCCGTGTCTCGAATTTCCGGTTATATCCTCGTGACCTTTAACGAGCATCAGGCCGACGAGGCGGCGCGTGTCATCCGCACCGTCCCCGGCGTTGCTCGTGTGTCTTTGGCGTATCACACCAACCGCGACCCGCAGGAGTACTGCGCCGCCGCCGTGAAGGCGCTGCGCGAGTTTGGTTCCTTCGATTCGTTTAAGGTGCACGCCAAGCGCTCCAATACTGACTATGAGCTCACCTCGATCGATATCAATCGTCAGGTGGGCGAGGTACTGTGTGAGGCCTTCCCCGATAAAAAGGTTCAAATGCACGACCCCGATGCAATGGTGCACGTACTGGTGGTCCAGGGTAGCGTTTACGTGTACGCACGCTCCGAGCGCGGCGTGGGCGGTCTGCCGGTGGGTTCTGCCGGCAAGGTCGTGACGCTGCTGTCCTCGGGTATCGATTCTCCGGTGGCGACCTGGATGCTCGCGCGCCGCGGCGCGGTTTGCGTGCCGGTACATTTCTCCGGTCGTCCGCAGACGCCCGATACGAGTGAGTATTTGGTGCAGGATATCATCCGTGCGCTTGAGCCGGGTGTCCAGATCGGCCGCCTGTACGTGGTGCCGTTTGGCGACTGCCAGCGTGAGATTTCGGTCACCTGCCCCAGCAACCTGCGTGTGATCATGTATCGTCGCATTATGTATTCGGTTGCCGAGCGCATTGCGCACATCGAGGGCGCCAAGGCCATCGTTACGGGCGAATCGCTTGGGCAGGTTGCCTCCCAAACGCTTGAGAACATCATGGCCGTCAACGAGGCCGTGAAGATCCCCGTGTTCCGTCCTCTCATCGGTTCGGACAAGCAGGAGATCATCGCGCGTGCTGAGGAGATCGGTACGTTCGATATCTCGACTGAGGCCGCTCCCGACTGCTGCACGCTGTTTATGCCGCGCCGACCCGAGACGCACGCTAAACTCGATGCCGTGCATGAGGCCTGGGAGTTGTTCGATCATGAGGAGATGATCGAGCGCCTGCTCAAGCAGACCGAGTACATCGACTTCGAGAGCAACACGTATAAGGCCCCTAAGACCTTAAAACGCAAACATTCGGAGCTTGCTCCGCGTGAGATTTACCAAGATTACGAGTAAATTTGTGCATAGACCGACGATGCGCCTGCATCGTCGGTCTTTTGCTATCTGGGCATTTTGCGGCTAAGCGTTCATTTGCTGACGTGTGCCTGAATAAATGGACAGATTTGTGCAAGGTTTTGGTCGGTTTTTGGTTTGACCGCAAAAACCGGTTTTGGGGCTTGGCTGTTGTGGAGCTCCTTTCCTGACACGATGGTGTTGGGAGGTTTTGCTATGGCGCAGCGCGAACAACACGAACGAGTCAAAAAGATGGACCGCTGGGCGGGCAAACTGCTCGGTCATAAGGCAGTGGTGATGGCGATACTGGTCGTCATTGCGATGGCGAGTGGGCTGGCGATGGCGAACCTTGGCGGCGGTGCCGGCGGTGTGTCGTTTGAGCGCACTGATGGTTCGGGCACGTTAGTGGAGCCGGGATCCGGCGATGCTTCGAGCGGAAAGACATCCGAAGGCTCTTCGCCTAAGGCGTCTGCCGCGGCAGAGGTCTATGTCGATGTTGATGGCGCCGTGGTGTCACCCGGTGTATATCGCCTCAAAGACGGGGCGCGGGTGGCTCAGGCGATTGATGCCGCCGGCGGGCTGGCGCCCGAAGCAGACGTTACGGGGCTTAATCGTGCATCCAAGGTCACTGATGGACAAAAAATTCACGTTCCAACGGTAGGGGAGCAGCAGGCGTCCATTGCGGAAGCCGGTGTTGATGGTGGGACTTCCGCATCGTCGGGCGTTAGTGGCGCAACAGGCCTAGTAAACATCAATACGGCAAGCGCAGAAGAGCTGCAGACGCTTTCGGGCATCGGCCCCTCTATGGCCCAGTCGATTATCGATGAGCGGACAAAGAACGGTGCTTTCGCCTCGGTTGACGATCTGATGCGTGTGTCGGGAATCGGCGAGAAGAAGCTTGCCAAAATCAAAGATTGCATCTGCGTATGAGCGCGACCGAGCGCGAGCACGTGATGCCTCCGCGACCCCTGATTCCGTGGACGATGGCCCTGTGTGCCGGCATGTGCGTGAGCTGCGCCTTGGTGCTCAGCATAGCCGCTGATGCGCTGCTGAGGGAGCGGGCGACGGCGGTCGGGCCGCTATGGGCCATTCCCGTTGCGGCAGCGGTTTTCGTTGTGCTGGCTCACTCTTGTGCGCGGCTTGCCCCTTTGAAGCGGTGGCTGTATGCCGCGTCCGCCGGTCTCGTGGCGGGAGCGGTCGTCTCGGCGTGGTGGGCTGTGGGTGTGCTCAGCGCCTCGAAGGCACTCGACGGTCGAGCGGCAAGCGGCCTCGAGTTTGTCGTGCAGGGCGATCCATCCATAAACGACGACGTGTATTCCTATACCTGCGGGGCACGCTCGGACGGTAAGAACTTGGCAACGGTTCGCCTATCGTGTGATCGTGAGCTCAAGGTCGGGGCGCACGTGCGTGTTATCGGTCGCGTTTCACGTTTTGAGAACGATGCGTATGGACGATCGCGTGTGCTCCGAGGCGAGGTGCGTAAGGTCAAAGCCGTTCGGATTGTGTCGGTCGATGAGGGTTCTCCGAGGCCGCTGCTTCGGCTGCGAAATGGGCTGCTTGCGTCCATCGCGCCTGCGACCGACCCGGCGCGTGCGCTCATAGCCGGTGTCGTCTGCGGTCGTTCGGCCGAGCTGCGCGCCCAGCCGGCGGGCGACTGGTTTTCGGTGACGGGAACGGCGCATCTTATCGCAGTCTCGGGCAGCCATTTGGCTATCGTGGGGTTTGTAATCGAGGGTGTATTGCAAAAGACTCGGTGCTCACGTGGTCTTCAGCGGGCGATATTGGCGATAACGCTTGTGGGCTACGCTGCCTTTACGGGCGCGTCTCCCTCGGCCGTGCGCGCGTGCTGCATGGTGTTCGTGACGCTTGTCGTAAACGGCGCGGGGCGTCGTCGGCACGGCCTTTCGGCGCTCTTCGTAACCATGTCCATCTTTGTGCTACTGCGGCCGACGGTGCTGTTCGAGATGGGCTTTCAGCTTTCATGCGCCAGCGTCTTAGCCATTCTGTGTTTTTGTCCCTATGCGACCTACGCGTTGGGTGAGCTAGGTGTGCCATCGGGCGTTGCCAGCGTGCTTTCCGTCACGCTGTGCTCGCAACTGGCGACACTTCCCATTACCATTCCTGCCTTCGGTACATTCTCGCTCATTGCTCCGTTGGCAAATGCGGTCATCGGTCCGGTGGTGAGCGTTCTGCTCGCTGTGTCGATCGTGCTGGCTCCCTTTTCGCTCGTGGGACCGTTGCGGACTTGGGCTCTCGTTGTGCCCATGATTGCCGCCCGTTGCGCGCTGTTCTTCGAGCAGCTGTTTGCCGCCATGCCGGGTGCATCCGTGGGCGTGCCGCCCGATAGCATGTGGATTTACCTAGTGCCGTGTTTGCTGGCGGTTCTGCTGGTCTGGTGGCCGCGTCCCCGTGTACGTCCTATGGCGGTGGGGCTTGCATGCCTGGTGCTCTTGGCTGCGATTCCGTACGTCTATTGGGATCGATTTGCTCCGCCTTCGGTGACGGTGCTCGATGTGGGCCAGGCCGATGCGATTCTTATCCGCCAGGGCGGCACAGTAGCGCTCGTCGACTGTGGGCTCGACGAGCGTGTGGTGGCGGCGTTGGTTCGCAATAACGTGCACCATATCGATGCCGTCTTTGTGACGCATTGGGATGAGGACCACTGGGGTGGTCTGCCTGCCGTGCTCGAACAGTTTTCGGTCGGAACGATTGCCGTGGCGGCGGATGCGCTGGAGGATGCCCCTGCCGAGGTATTGAACCGACCTGGCGTGGAGTATCGGCAGGTGCGCCGTGGGGATACGGTCGATATCGGCTCATTTTGCGCCCGCGTGATGTGGCCATTCGAGTCCGTGGATGGCGAGGGAAATGAGGATTCGCTCGTCCTGCTGCTTTCTTATGTTCAGGAAGGCAAGGGCCTTCGTATGCTCCTCACCGGTGATGCCGAGCTCGACCAAGAACGGGAATTCGCGCAGGAGGTGGGGGATATCGATGTCCTTAAACTTGGGCATCACGGCTCCAAGGTTTCAGTCGATGGCGAGTTGCTGGGCGTCCTGAAGCCCGAGCTTTCCCTCGCGAGCGCGGGCGAGGGGAATCGATACGGCCATCCGTCCGATGCCTGCATCGATGCCGTTAAGGAAGCGGGCGGCGTGTTCACGTGCACCATCGAACACGGCGACATTACCGTCACGCCGACTGTGAATGGCTTTGCGATGCGATGCCAGAGACCGTGACGACGTCGTTGGCGTGTGGTGGGCCCCTGGGCTAGAATGGCACGGAACGAATGCGAAGGCCTGCGGGAGGGGAGTGCAATGTCCGAAACCGGTCTGCTGCCGGCATATCTGATCGTCGGTACCGACGGAGTCAAGCGCGATCACGCCGTCTCGCGTATGAAAGCGCGTCTGGAAAAGTCGGGTATGGTCGAGTTCAACCTCGACGAGCGCGATATGACCAAGGACCCCGATATCGAGTCTATTATCGGATCGCTTAACACCTTTCCGATGGGCAGCGAGTTTCGCTTAGTAATCCTTGATGGCTGCTCAAAGCTCGCCAAGGCGGTCTCGGAGCCGCTCGTTGAGTATCTGGCGAGTCCCAGCCCCACAACGGTCTGCCTCATCATCGCCGACTCGCTTGCCAAGAACACGCGCCTGTATAAGGCGATCGCCAAAATCGACAAGAAGGCCGTGATCGATTGCTCCGGCACCAAGCGCTGGGAGCTACCGCGCCGTGTGCAGCAGATGGCGACGCAGCACGGCAAGTCGATCTCGACGGCGGCCGCCGAGGAACTCGTCTCGCGTTCGGGCGAAAACACGCGCATGCTCGATAACGACTTGGCTAAGCTTGCCCAGATGGTCGAGGCACCCCAGATTGAGCTTGCCGACGTTGAGCGCTGGATTGTACGTACGGCCGAGGTTCAACCCTGGGACTTCCTCAACGCCGTCTCGGCTCGCGATATGCGGCGTTCGCTCGAGCTCTTTAAGCTCCTGCCCTCCAAGAGCTACGTGTGGACTTACACATTGCTGTGCGGTCGCATTCGCGAGCTTATCGTCGCCAAGGCGCTCGACGCGCGTGGGCAGGGTCGCGAGCTGGCCGCAACGCTCAAGCTCCAGTCCTGGCAGGTCAAGAATCACCTGACCTGGGCACGTCGCTTTTCGATGGCAGAGCTCGTCGCAGCGCTCGAGGGTGCCGTTGATGTGGAGCTCGCGCTCAAGGGTTCGGCCGATTCTCAGACGGCGCTTTTGCTCTGGATTACGAACATCTTGAGAAAATCGTGATGATACCTGCCTATTTGACAAATTCGTTCTATCCCTTTGAGGGGGAGCGTGCTATAGTAGGCGCTTGCATGACCTCACCGTGTCTCAGAGGTGTCATACATTTTTTGCAAGGAACTCGAAAGGAACTCCAGAAGTGGCAAACATCAAGTCTCAGAAGAAGCGTATCCGCACCAATGAGGCAGCTCGCATGCGTAACAAGGCTGTCAAGTCCGAGCTCAAGACGCTGACCAAGCACGTCCAGTCCGCCGTCGCCGAGGGCGACGCCGAGAAGGCCCAGGCTGCCCTCAAGACCGTCACCAAGCGTCTCGACATGGCTGCCGCCAAGCATGTTATCCACAAGAACCAGGCTTCCAACCGCAAGTCCGGTCTTGCCAAGCTCGTGAACAGCATCAACGCCTAAGTTGTAAATTTCACACCACACAGATTACGCGCATAAATGGAGCCTGTTTTATGGAACAGGCTCCATTTTTTGTACCGCTCGGGTAAGATAGTCCGCATGAATACTTCAATTGACATTTCCCACATCCGCAACTTCTCGATCGTTGCGCATATCGACCATGGCAAGTCCACGATCAGCGACCGCATCCTCGAGCTCACCCATACCGTCGACGAACGCGACATGGAGTCGCAGCTGCTCGACACCATGGATATCGAGCGCGAGCGCGGCATTACGATCAAGTCCAATGCCGTCCGCGTTTCCTATGACGCCGACGATGGTGAGACGTATCAGTTCAATCTGATCGATACGCCGGGCCACGTTGACTTTACCTATGAGGTCTCGCGCTCGCTGGCAGCCTGTGAGGGCGCGGTACTCGTTGTCGACGCCACGCAGGGCGTCGAGGCGCAGACCGTTTCCAACGCGACGCTCGCCATGAACGCCAATCTGGACATTGTGCCGGCCATCAACAAGATCGACCTGCCCTCGGCCCATCCCGATGAGGTTAAGACCGAGATCGAGGATGACCTGGCGATCCCTGCCGATGATGCTGTGTGCGTCTCGGGCAAGACCGGCGAGGGCATTCACGATCTGCTGGAGTCCATTGTCTTTTTGATTTCGCCGCCTAAGGGCGATGCAAACGCTCCGCTCAAAGCGCTCATTTTGGATTCGTACTTTGACGAGTATCGCGGTGTGGTGGCTACGGTGCGCGTCTTCGATGGTTCCATCAAAAAGGGCGATACCCTGCTTATGATGCAAGCCAAGGGCGACTTTTTGGTCGACGGCGTGGGCGTCAAGCGTCCTGCCGAGACTCCGGTCGACGCGCTGACGGTCGGCGAGGTCGGATATGTGGTCACGGGCTTGAAGGATCCCGAGGCCGTTCGCGTGGGCGATACCCTTACGTGGGCGTCGAACCCCTGCCCCGAGCCGCTTCCGGGCTACCGCGAGGCCAAGCCCATGGTCTACACGGGCCTGTTCCCGATCGACAACAAGGACTACGAGAATCTGCGCGACGCCCTCGATAAGCTGCACGTCAACGACCCGTCGTTGGTGTGGGAGCCCGAGACCTCGGTGGCGCTCGGCTTTGGCTTCCGCGTGGGCTTCCTGGGCCTGCTGCACATGGAAGTCGTCAAGGAACGCCTGGAGCGCGAGTTCAACCTGGACCTCATTGCCACGAGTCCCTCGGTCGACTATCACGTCTACAAGACCGACGGCGAAATGATCGATGTCCGCAGTCCGCAGGACCTTCCCGAGGCCACACGCATCGATCGTATCGAGGAACCCTACCTCAAGGCAAAGATCATCTGCCCGCCTGAGTACACGGGTGCCGTCATGCAGCTCGCCATTGAGCACCGCGGCGTCACAACCGATATGATCCACCTGACGAGCAAATCGGTCGAGATGCGCTTCGATATGCCGCTCGCCGAGCTCATCTTGGACTTCTTCGATCAGCTCAAGAGCCGCACCAAGGGCTATGCCTCGCTCGACTACGAGTTCAACGAGTACCGTCCCTCCGAGCTCGTGAAGCTCGATATTTTGCTTTCGGGCGACGAGGTGGACGCGCTTTCGTTTATAGTCCATAAGGACAAGGCATATGGCCTGGCCCGTGGCCTGTGCGACAAGCTCAAGGAAATCATCCCGCGTCAGCTGTTCGAGGTTCCCATCCAGGGTGCTATCGGCAACAAGATCATCGCCCGTTCCACCGTCAAGGCGCGTCGCAAGGACGTTCTTGCTAAGTGCTACGGCGGCGATATCTCGCGTAAGCGCAAGCTGCTCGAGAAGCAGAAAGAGGGCAAGAAGCGTATGAAGGCCATCGGATCGGTCGAGGTCCCGCAGGAGGCCTTTATGGCGATCCTCAAGGTGGACGAGTAGGTCCATGGCGCTTTCTGATTACAGCAAGCGGCTGCTGGGCGCCTATGCCGAGCAGCCGTTCCTTATGGCTCCCATGGCGGGCGTTACCGACCCCGCCTATCGCATCATGTGTCGCCGCCGTGGTGCCAACCTTGCCTACAGCGAGATGGTGAGCGTGGCAGGCCTTGCCTATGCCAGCAAAAAAACGTGGCGCCTGGTGCTGCCGGCCGACGAGGAGCAGCAGATTTGCGTGCAGCTCTTTGGCTCCAAGCCCGAGCAGTTTGCGAGCGCCGTCGTCGCCGTCGAGGAGCGCGTTGGCGATCGCCTGTCGCTCATCGATATCAATATGGCATGCCCCGCCCGCAAGGTTGTCACCAAGGGCGAGGGTTCGGCGCTCATGCGCACGCCCGACCTGGCGGAGAAGATCGTCGAGGCCACGGTTGGCGCGGCGCACGTGCCCGTGACCGTCAAGATTCGCAAGGGCTTTTATGCCGAGGACCGCAATGCCGCGACATTTGCCCAGATGCTTGAGAGTGCAGGGGCTGCCGCAGTCGCCGTGCATGGTCGTTGCGCCACGCAGCTCTACACGGGCCAGGCCGATTGGTCGGTCGTCGATGAGGTTGCCGACGCTGTCGAGATTCCCGTGATTGGTTCGGGCGATGTGTTCTCGGCCGAGGAGGCCGCTGAGCATCTGCACGGCTCGGGTGCCAGCGCGGTGTTTATCGCGCGCGGCATCTACGGCAATCCGTGGGTGTTCGGCGATGCCCGAGCCCTTGCACTCGATGGCACGCCGGTTCCTTCTCGCTCCTCGGTCGAGCGCCTGGAGGCTCTGCGCGAGCACCTGACGTTGACGCATGAGCTTCTGCCGCTCATGTCGCGTGCTCGCACGTACGCAAGCTGGTACTTAAAGGGCATGCCCCATGCCGCCGCCTGGCGCGCTCAGGTGGTGCGTTGCTCTACGTACGAGGAGTTTATGGCGCTGGTCGATGATATCGAGCGCGACGTGGTGGCCTGCGAGGCCGCGCTTGCCGCCGGCGAGTCGGTGCCTGCTCATCCGCTGGAGGCCTAACGGTGGCCGTTACCGCGCTGTACGTGCACGTGCCGTTTTGCGCCCAAAAGTGCCGGTACTGCGACTTTGACTCGCGCAGCTTTGCTGCGTGTGATTTGGATGCCGCGCTCGATTCGTATTTTGAGCAGTTGTATGCGCGCCTCGATTCCTTTGGCGACGCCGGGGCGCTTGCGCAGGTCCGCACGGTCTATACTGGCGGCGGCACGCCGTCACTTGCTGGGGAGCGCCTGGTGGAACTTGCCCGTCGTATCTCCATGTGGTGCAAACCCGTTGAATTTACTTGCGAAGCCAATCCTGAGTCCCTGACCGCTGAGCTCGCCACCGCGCTTGCCGAGGCGGGTGTCACGCGCATCTCTCTGGGCGTGCAAACCCTCGACAATACCGAGCTGGCTGCTATTGGCCGCATTCACGATGCCAATCGGGCACTTGCGGCTATCGCGACGGTGAAGGACGCTGGCCTCGATGTGTCGTGCGACCTGATGTGCGGCCTTCCCGGGCAGACGGCCGCAAGCTGGCGGAGCACGCTCGATGGCGTGCTGGCGGCGGCGCCTCATCATGTGTCGATCTACCCGCTCACGCTTGAGGAGGGGACGCCACTCTATCGCATGGCGTGCCGTGACGAGTCGCTCGAGCCTAATGAGGATTTTCAGGCCGCCTGCATGGATGTGGCACGCGAGCTCCTGGGTGCCGCCGGCTATCACCCGTATGAGGTGGCGAGCTACGCGCTCGATGGGCATGAATGTGCCCATAATATCGCCTACTGGACTGGTCGGGGCTACCTGGGCCTGGGTCGTTCTGCCGCGGGCATGCTCGACGACGAGGATTTCGACCGTCTTGCAGGTTTGTTCCCCGGCGTGTCTTCTCGAGGCGATGCGTACCGCGTGCGTCTGGTGCAACGTGACGATGACGCGACGGCGTTCGAGGCCGAATATCTGTCGCAGCGCGAGGCTGTCGCCGAAGACTTGATGCTCGCCTGTCGCATGACGCGCGGTGTTGCGTCCGACCTGTTGGCTCGTGCAGCTTGCGTCATCCCAACGGGCGAGCTGGCAGCTGCCTGCGATCGCGCGCTCGAATTGGGTCTTGCCACTTGGGTGCCCGAGACGCTCTGGGGTCATGAGGGACCCTTCACTTCGGCAGATGTCGTCGCGGGTCATGTTCGAGCTCGTTTGGCGCCGACCCATCTGGGCTGGCTCGATGGAAATGTTCTGTTCGAGCTGTTTTGGGATCTAGCTTAGGCCGCTCGGGTAGAATTACCGGAATATATACGCTGCTGTGAGCAGGAGGTTGCCGCGCATGGCGACGATGAACGAAAAAGATTACTACGAGATTCTGGGTGTCTCCAAGGACGCCACCTCGCGTGATATTCAAAAGGCCTTCCAGCAAAAGGCCCGTAAGCTCCATCCGGACGTCAATAAAGAGCCGGATGCCGAGGAAAAGTTTAAAGAGGTTTCCGAGGCCTACGCCGTGCTTTCGGATGAGCAAAAACGTGCGCGCTACGACGCCATGCGTTCTGGCAATCCCTTTGCCGGTGCTCCTACGGCTTCGCCCTATGGTGGCGGCTACGCCGGCAGCACGGGCTATGGCAATCCCTTTGAGGGCGGCTTTCCCTTTGGTGGCGCCTGGGGCCAGCAGCGTCGCGGCCAGGCTGCCTACAATCCCGAGAACGGCGCCAACGTGGTCGTCGATATCAAACTCGACGCCAAGGAGGCCAAGGGCGGTGCCCGCAAGACCGTCCGCTACACGCGCTTCGATACCTGTGGTCACTGCGGCGGCTCGGGCTCCGTTTCGTCCGAGCATGCACATACCTGCCCGAGCTGCGGTGGCCGCGGCCACATCGACGTCGACCTGTCCTTCCTGTTTGGTGCGGGCACGTTCCAGTCGGTCTGTCCCGAGTGCGGCGGTTCCGGTAAAGTCGTGGCCGATCCCTGCCCTGATTGCGGTGGCAGCGGTCGTACTCGCGTAACCTCCGAGCAGACGATTGAGTTTCCTGCCGGCACGCACGATGGCGACGAGGTCCGCATTAGCGGCATGGGCCATGCTGGCACTAACGGTGCCGCGGGCGGCGACTTGGTCGGCCGCGCCCATGTTGAGGCCGAGCGCTTGGAAGGCAAGGCCCGTACTGGCTTTTACCTGATGGGCATCGTGGCGCCGTTTTTGGTGCTGTCGGCCATCTCGGGCGTGTTCTCGGCCTTTGCCGTGATGTGCTTTATCCCCTTTACCATGGGCCTGTTCATGGTGCTTTCGGACGGTGTGCTTCATCGCAGCCTGCTGTGGTGGAAGCGCGGTGCGATGCAGTTTGCCAACGGTTTTGCCAACGGCTTCATGTTCGCGCTCGTGTCGGTTTGGTTCGCGAGCTGCTCGCAACGGGCCATGCTTTCGCCGTATCAAATGCAATAACATCAAACCCTTTGTTTGCGGTCGGCCCAGCTTGGGTATAGGACGCACTGTGACAATAATGAAAGTCGGAAGGATTCGGTCGTGTCGGAAAATAGGGATTACTACGAGGTGCTTGGCGTCGACAGGGATGCCGACGCGCGGACGATTAAGCGTGCGTTTCTAAAGAAGGCCCGTACCGTACATCCGGATGTTTCGGACGATCCCGAGGCCGAGGCCAAGTTCAAGGAGCTCAACGAGGCCTATTCCGTTCTTTCCGATGAGCAGAAGCGTGCTAACTACGACCGTTACGGCACCGCGGACGGCCCCGGTGGCTCTGGTTATGTCGACATCAACGATATCTTTGGCGGCATGGGTATGGACGACCTCTTCTCGTCGTTCTTTGGCGGTGGCGCCGGTGGTGGCGCCCGCAGCCGTCGTGAGCGTCGTCGCGGACGTGACATGGCCATCTCCCTTTCGGTGACGCTCGAGGAGGCGGCGCTCGGTTGCAAAAAGACGATCAGCTATGATCGCCTTGCTCCCTGCGAGGACTGCAACGGTACCGGTAGGGCCGAGGGTGCACAGGAAAAGCAGTGCAGTCGCTGCCACGGTACGGGCTACGTCACGACGGTTCAGCGATCGTTTTTGGGCCAGGTTCAGTCTTCCTCGCCTTGCCCCGACTGCCATGGCGAGGGCACGGTTATCGACCATCCCTGCGAGACCTGCGACGGTCAGGGCCGCACGCCTTCGCACGAAAAGATCGACATCGATATTCCCGCCGGCGTTTCGACCGGTCGCCAGCTGCGTGTGAGCGGCTTTGGCGAGGCCGGCCTTCGCGGCGAGCCTTCGGGCGACCTGATTGTCAACGTGCGCGTTGCCGACCATGAGCGCTTTAAGCGCAACAGTGACGACCTGTACCTGGTGAGCGATATCTCGATTGCGCAGGCTGCGCTTGGCTGCGAGATCGAGGTCGAGGGCATTATGCCCGACGAGGTCGTTAAGGTGACGGTTCCCGCCGGCGCCCAGTACGGCGACACCGTGAGCGTCAATAATTACGGCATGCCGCGTATCGGCGGTGGCGGTTCGCGCGGTCGTCTGGTCGTGCAGCTGCGCGTGGTCGTCCCCACCAATCTCTCTAACAAGCAGCGCGAGCTGCTTCGCGCCTTCGCCGACGAGATGGGCGATGACGTCGCATCCGGTAAGAAGTCGGTGACCGACCGTATCAAGAGTGCCCTCGACGACATCCTCGATTAAGGAGCCCGTGTGCTCGCACCCCATATTTCCGTCGTCAACCTCGGTTGCCGTGTCAACCGGGTTGAGTCTGACCGTATCACTGCCGATCTTATGCGCCTGGGCTTTGCTATGGTAGAGCCCCAGGATGCCGATCTGATCGTAATCAATACCTGTGCCGTGACGGGCGAGGCCGAGGCTAAGACCCGCAAGGCCGTCCGTCATGCGCTGGCCCATCCAAACGAGCCTTATGTGCTCGTGACCGGTTGCGTGGTCAATTTGCATCCCGAGGAGCTGTTGGAGCTCTCGGATCGCGTGATCGCCGAGCCGTCCAAGATTGATGTCGCCGAACGTGTCTGCGAGGTGCTGGGCGTTGAGTCCGATAGCGTTCCCGCCTGCAGCGATGGCGAGGTGGTCGATGCGCTCGGTCGCTCTCGCCTGGGCGTGAAGATCCAGGACGGCTGCAACCATCGCTGCACCTATTGCATTGTGTGGAAGGCGCGCGGCCCCGAGCGCTCCGTGCCCGTCGAGTCCGTGCTTGAACAAGTTCGCGAGGCCCAGGAGGCCGGCGTGCCCGAGGTGGTGCTGACCGGTGTGAACCTGGGTGCCTACGATGGCAAGAGCGCGACCGACGAGCATGTCGAAATCGATGAGCTGCTCGAGGCCATCATGGAGCGCACGACTATTGCGCATGTGCGCATTTCCTCGGTCGAGCCCATGGATATCTCTGAGCGCCTGCTTAAGGTTATGGCGCGCTATCCGCAGCGTATCGCCCCGTTTTTGCACCTGCCCGTGCAGTCCGGCTGTACGGCGACCCTGCATCGCATGGGTCGTCCCTATAGCGCGGAGGCCTTTGAGGACACGGTGCGTATGATTCGCGCCAACTTGCCCCAGGCGTCTCTTTCGTGCGATGTCATCGTCGGTTTTCCTGGTGAGACGGACGAGGAGTTCGAGGAGTCGCTGGCGCTGTGCCGCCGTGTGGGTTTCTCGCGTATGCACGTGTTCCGCTACAGCAAGCGTCCCGGTACCCTTGCTGCCGACATGCCCGACCAGGTGCCGCCCGAGGTTATGGCCGAGCGCAGCCGTCGTATGCGAGACACGGCGCAGGAGCTCGCTATTGCCGATGCTCGTCGTCGCGTGGGCACTGTCGAGCGTGCCGTGCTCGAGTATGGTGACAACCTGACGCTCGGTTCGTTCCATCATGCCCGTCTTGACGATACCTGTGGACTTACAGCCCCGTGCCTGCTCGATGTTGCTATCATCGGAGTCGATGATTCCGGCTTGGTCCATGCGCGCAGGGAGGTCCATGGAAGCCTCGAAGATTAGACTTACCGTTCCCGAGGGAGTTGATCCCTCGCGTGTTTTGGGCGCCGGCGACGGCGTCCTTCGTGCGCTCGAGAGTTTGGTTCGCGCTCACGTGGTCGCCCGTGGCGATAGCATCGCCGTGAGCGGTGACCCGGACGAGGTCGAACTCGTGGCGCGTTTTTTCGAACACGCTTTTCGCGAGGCGGCGGCCGGTCGTACCCTGTCTGCCGACGATGTCTCTCGCTGCCTGGCCGTCTTGCGCGACGGTGAGCACGAGGCTACGTCGCTTCGCGATGACGTGCTGCTTTCGTATCGCGGTCGCGTTATCCGCCCCAAGACGCTCGGGCAAAAGCGCTATGTGGATGCCATCCGCTCGCATACCATCACGTTTGGCCTGGGTCCAGCCGGTACCGGTAAGACTTATCTGGCCATGGCGCTCGCCGTTGCCGCGCTCAAGCGCCACGAGGTGGGCCGTTTGATCTTGACGCGTCCGGTTGTCGAAGCAGGGGAGAACCTGGGCTTTTTGCCCGGCACCCTCGAGGAAAAGATCGATCCGTACATGCGTCCGCTCTACGACGCCCTTTTTGACATGATGGATCGCGAGCGCACCGATGAGCTTATGGAGCGCGGCGTGATCGAGATCGCCCCGCTTGCCTATATGCGCGGTCGTACGCTGAGCGATGCCTTCGTGGTGCTCGACGAAGCGCAAAATACCACGCCCGAGCAGATGAAGATGTTCCTGACACGACTTGGATTCAACTCCAAGTTCGTGATTACCGGCGACCTGAGCCAGCGCGACCTGGTGGGTCGTCGTGGCGGTCTTGCCGACGTTGAGCAGATTTTGGGGCGTGTCGACGATGTCGCATTTTCTCACCTCGAGCGTGCCGACGTGGTGCGCCATGCCTTGGTGGGTCGTATCGTCGAGGCATACGATGCTTATGATGACGTGCGTGAGCAACGCTCACGCGACCGAAAGGAGTCCCGTTGAGTGTATTGATCAGCAACGATGCCGAGCTCGATACGCTGCTCGATGCTCAGGAGGTGGAGCACATCTGCGAGGTCGTGCTTGCCGCCGAGGGCGTTGAGCGTGAAGTCGAGATTTCCCTTTCGTATGTCGACGAGGACGAGATGCACGAGCTCAACCACGAGTGGCGCGGTATCGACCGCACCACCGATGTGCTCTCGTTTGAGTGCGATTCGGCCTTTGACGATGACATTCCCGCCGATGAGACGCTCGAGCTCGGCGATATCATCTTGGCCCCGCAGGTTATTGCCCGTCAGGCCCCCGGTTTTGGCAATAGCCCCGCTGACGAGTGCCGTCTGATGCTCGTTCACGGCATGCTGCACCTGCTGGGCTATGACCACATCGAGGACGACGAGGCCGAGGTTATGGAGGCCCGCGAGGACGCTGTCCTGCGCGATCTGGCGCTCGAGCGCGGCGAGGATCCCAAACTCGTTCACGTCGGCCCCATCACCAATCATGCCCACGACTAGGAGCCGTTTATGATTCCCGGATCGAACAAGGACCATCCGTCCTTTTTAAAGTCGTTCTCCTACGCCATGGAGGGCTTCGTCACCGCCGTCAAGACCGAGCGCAACATTAAGGTCATGCTCGTGGCGGGCGTGTGCACCGTCATTGCCGGCTGCATCGTGGGGCTCGACATTGCCGAGTGGGCCACGATTATCATCTGCTGCGGCCTGGTGATTCACGGCGAGCTGTGCAATACCGCCATGGAGGCCATTGTCGATCTGGCGACCCAGGAGCTCCATCCGCTGGCAAAACGCGCCAAGGACATCGCCGCCGCCTCTGTATACGTTCTTTCCATCACCGCCGCGATTGTGGGCTTGCTGGTATTTGCCCACGCGCTCGGCTTTATTTAGAAAGGGATTCCCATGTCCGACAATATGCAGCCTGCCGATGAGATTTTGGAC
The DNA here is from genome assembly GCA_905199605.1 of uncultured Collinsella sp. Taxonomy (GTDB): domain Bacteria; phylum Actinomycetota; class Coriobacteriia; order Coriobacteriales; family Coriobacteriaceae; genus Collinsella. The sequence goes on along the minus strand of CAJKHC010000002.1, from coordinate 142,339 downwards.
GACGAGTCCCTGGACGCGGTGGATACCGAGGAGCTCGAGGATTTCGAGGAGTTCGACCCGTTTGAGGGTATGAGCGACGAGGAACTCGATGCCCTGTGCGACGAGGACGACAACCTCGCGGGCTTTGGTGACGTTGAGCCCGGTTTCCGCAGCGGCTTTGTGGCCCTGGTCGGTCGTCCCAACGCTGGCAAGTCTACGCTGCTTAATGCCTGCTATGGCAAAAAGGTCGCCATCACCTCGCCGGTGGCCCAGACGACCCGCCGCCGCATGCGCGCCGTCGTCAACCGCCCCGGCTATCAGCTGGTCTTTGTCGATACCCCCGGTATTCATAAGCCCAAGGACGGCTTGGGATCCGAGCTCAACAAGAGCGCGTTGTTCGAGCTGAACGATGTTGATGTTGTCGCGTTTTTGATTGATGCCACCAAACCGATCGGCAGGGGAGACGCCTGGGTTGCCGAGCGCGTCAAGAACGCTCGTTCCAAGAAGGTCCTGGTGCTCACCAAGGCCGATGAGGCCGACCCCGCACAGGTCATGGAGCAGCTTAAGGCAGCCCACGAACTCATGGAATATGACGACGAGATCGTGACGTCGTCGGTCAAGAACTTCAACGTCGATGCATTCATCGAGACCGTTGCGCACTTTTTGCCTGAGGGTCCGCGTTGGTTCCCCGAGGACATGGGTACCGACGCTTCCGATGAGACGCTCGTTGCCGAGTTTGTGCGCGAGAAGGTCTTGCGCCGCACCCGTGATGAGATTCCGCACTCCGTTGGCGTGATCTGCGATGCGCTCGAGCAGACCAAGAAGGTGTTGCGCGTGCACGCCACCATTTACGTCGAGCGCGAGGGCCAAAAGGGCATCATCATCGGTAAGGGCGGCGAGATGATCAAGCATATCGGTATCGACGCCCGTCGCGATCTTGAGCGCATCTTTGGCACGCAGGTCTTTTTGGAGCTGGACGTAAAGGTCAAGGCCGGCTGGCGTGACGACGAGGCCCAGATTCGCCGCTTTGGCTACAACGCCGAGGACTAAGGACGCGCGGCGCGCATGGCAGGCTCCCGGACATATCGCACCAAGGTGCTCGTCCTCGACAAGACGAAGCTCAAAGAGACCGACCTGATCTTGACGATGCTTGACGAGCGGGGTCGGCAGGTTCGTGCCGTGGCAAAGGGCGCCCGCAAACCCGGCGGACGCCTGGCTGCGCGCTGCGAGATGTTCTGTACCGTTGATCTGCTGCTTGCGCATGGACGGTCGCTCGACGTGGTTTCCCAGGCCGAGCTTATGGAGGCGCCGCTCGGCGCCGCGCCCGATTACGAGATGACATGCTCCGCAAGCGCGATCGCCGAGGTCGCGCGCGTGTGCTCGTTCGAGGACGCCGAGGATCCGTTTACCTTTGCCATCACGCAGCGGGCGCTCACACTTGTCGGCAGCGGGCTCGACGCGGCACATATGGACCTGCTCGTGGCGGCCTTTGTCTTTAAATTGCTGTCGCACGTTGGCTACCGACCCGATTTTTCGGCCTGCGTGCTGTGCGGAGACCCCATGCTGTCGTATTTTTCGCCCCAGGCGGGCGGTCTCATGTGCGGGTCGTGCGCATCGAGCGTTCCGGGTGCCGAGCTGGTGTCGACCGGTGAGGTCGCGTGGCTGCGCGCCCTCATGTCCATGACCTTCGATGCACTCATGGTCGAGCGAATCGACCCGCATACGGCGGCGTTCTTGCTCGGGCTTTCGCATGTTTGGGCCGCCACGCACACCGATCAGCGCCTCCGTGCGATGGAATTCATGTTGGGTCGGTGATGATGCGCAGGCGCGGGCTGCTTGTGGTAACATACCGACCTGTTGGTACCTCGACCTTGGTTGCTCGCTCCACCGGCGGCTTCCCAGTCCGAGGCGAATCGAGTCGCCCGATGGCGACGCAAAACGAAAGGTGAAACAATGACTGTTTCCAAAGAGCGCAAGGCGGAGCTGACTGCCCAGTTCGGTAACACCCCGGTCGACACCGGCAACCCCAAGGTTCAGGTCGCCATCCTGTCCGAGCGCATCAAGGAGCTGACCGAGCACATGAAGTCCCACCAGAAGGACTTCCACACCCGTCGTGGCCTGCTCATGCTCGTCGGCCGTCGTCGTCGTCTTCTCTCCTACATCAAGAAGAACGACATCGTCGAGTACCGTGAGCTCATCAAGGCTCTGGGCATCCGCGACAACATCCAGTAGGATTTGTACATGCTAAGAGCGTCCTGCGCAGCGGGGCGCTCTTTTTGTGTAAGGGCGCGAACAATCACGCTCTGAAGCGTGGCGGGGGCAGGGGGCCCGCGTCACATGAGAAGCCCGCAGGCAAGGGGCCTGTGGGGTAAAGGAGAACAATGACACTCGTATCCAAGACCTTTGAGCTGTACGGCAAGACCTACACCTTCGAGTCGGGCGAGCTTGCCAAGCAGGCCACCGGCGCCTGTCTTGTCAAGCAGGGCGACACCACGATGCTCGATACCGTGGTCGTCTCCAAGGAGCGCAAGAACTACGACTTCTTCCCGCTGACCGTCGACTTCAACGAGAAGATGTACGCCGCAGGCCGCATCCCGGGTGGCTACCTCAAGCGTGAGGGCCGTCCCAGCGAGAAGGCCACGCTCACGGCCCGCATGATCGACCGTCCGATTCGCCCGAGCTTCCCGGACGGCTTCCGTAACGAGGTGCACATCGTCGCCACCTCGCTTGTCGCCGACCAGGTCAACCCCTTCGATGTCATCAACGTCATGGGTGCATCCCTGGCCATGACGCTCGGCGGCGTGCCCTTCGAGGGCCCGCTTGCCTGCGTGCGCATCGGCCGCAACGTGGAGACCGGCGAGTTTATCGTCAACCCCACCTATGAGGAGCGCGAGAACTCCGATCTGGACCTGGAGCTGGGCGGATCCGCCGACTTCATCTCGATGGTCGAGGCCGGCGCCGAGGAGATCTCCGAGGACGACATGCTCGCTGCCATGAAGTTTGGCCAGGAGGCCCTTGCTGCTTTCTGCCAGGCTCAGGACGAGTTCGTCGCCGAGTGGGAGCAGGTCAACGGCCCCATCGTCAAGAAGGAGTACCCGCTCGATCAGCCCGTCGAGGAGGTCCAGGAGCGCATCTTCGCCCACTACGACGAGATGGCAGCCGCCCTGCGCGACGCCGACAAGCTCTCCCGTATCGGCAAGGTCGAGGCTCTGAAGGAGTCCATCCGTGCCGAGTTTACCGAGGAGGAGCAGGCCGCTTGGGAGCGCGAGATCCCCGTGGCGCTCAAGAAGCTCGAGAAGAAGGCTATGCGCACCATGGTCGTCGAGACTGGTGAGCGCGTTGACGGTCGTGCCGCCGATGAGATCCGTCCCATCATGGTGAAGGACAACTACCTGCCGCTCGTTCACGGCTCCGGCCTGTTCCAGCGCGGCCAGACGCAGGTGCTCTCCGTCCTGTCGCTCGGCATGCTCAACGAGGGCCAGCGTCTGGATACCATCGAGCCCACCGAGGGCAAGCGCTACATGCACCACTACAACTTCCCGCCGTTCTGCACTGGCGAGACCGGCCGTATGGGCAGCCCCAAGCGCCGCGAGATCGGCCATGGCAACCTGGCCGAGCGCGCCCTGCTTCCGGTGCTCCCCGACGAGAACGAGTTCCCCTACGCGATCCGCGTCGTCTCCGAGGTCATGGAGTCCAACGGCTCCTCTTCGATGGCTTCGACCTGCGGCTCCACGCTCGCCCTTATGGACGGCGGCGTGCCCATTAAGCGCCCGGTCTCCGGTATCGCCATGGGCCTGATCCAGGAGGAGGGCAAGACCGTGGTCCTGTCCGATATCCAGGGTCTTGAGGACTTCCTGGGCGACATGGACTTTAAGGTCACCGGCACCACCGAGGGCATTACCGCTCTGCAGATGGACAATAAGGCCACTGGCCTTACCTTCGACATCTTGGCCCGCGCTCTGCAGCAGGCCAAGGAGGGTCGCGCCTTCATCCTGCAGAAGATGCTCGATGTGATCCCCGAGCCGCGTCATACCACGCGCAGCACCGCTCCGCGCATCGTCTCCATCCAGGTTCCGACCGATAAGATCCGCGACGTCATCGGTTCTGGCGGTAAGGTCATCCGCGGCATCCAGGACGAGACCGGCGCTTCGGTTGACATCCAGGAGGACGGCACCGTCTTTGTCGGTGGCACCGGCGAGTCCGTGGACCAGGCCGTCGAGCGCATCAAGCTCATCATCAAGGTTCCCGAGCCGGGCGAGGAGTACACCGGTCGCGTGGTCTCCATCCAGCCCTTCGGCGCCTTCGTGAACCTGTTGCCCGGTAAGGACGGCCTGCTGCACATCTCCCGCGTCGCCAAGGGTCGTGTGGAGAAGGTCGAGGATGTCCTTAACGTGGGCGACGAGGTCAAGGTCGTCGTCATCGAGGTCGACGATCGCGGTAAGATCTCGCTCGACCGTCTGGATAAGCCCGAGGCCCCGGCTCGCGCCGAGGGTGCCACCGAGGGCGATGGCGAGCACTTCCAGCGCCGTGAGCGTCCTCGTCGCGAGCGCTCCGAGCGCAACGACCGTCCGCGCCGTCCCGGCGACAACGGAGGTCGCAAGCCCCGCCGCCACCACGACGCCGAGTAACAGCCGCACATACACTGCTCAATAAGGGCGACTCCGGACAGGGGTCGCCCTTTTGCTATTCCCGGCGGGGTCCGCGGGTAAAGTTTCCTGCTCTACAGTCCTGCTCGCACGGAGAGCACATTAAGTGCTCTCCGGCTCGTGCGGAACTCGCGATAAACTTTACCCGCGGCCCCCGCCGGGAATAGCAAAAGGGCTGGTGGTTGCGGGCTGCGATTTTGTCAGACAGTCTATTCACTTATCTGAATTCAGATCTTTAGATAATCGCATGTGCGGCATTGACCCAGATAAACCGACCAAAATAAACCTGTCCCTTTTTGGCAGGTCTGTGGCCATCGGGGGCCGGGGCGGGTTAAGTTTGTCGCGAGTTCCGCACGCAAAGGAAAGCACTTAATGTGCTTTCCGTCTTGCGCAGGACTGTAGAGCAGCAAACTTAACCCGCCCCGGCCCCCGATGGCCACAGACCGGCGGGGTAGACCGGTTAGATGGGTCTTTGATGCATGGGTGGTCTGTTGGTGGGCAAATGGGTATCATACTGTGGTTATTGCATCGACTCTGCGATGCATGTTTGTACGTTCCCGGCGGTCGGTTTGCCAGAAGCGCCCCGTCGGTTGTTCCAGACCCGTTTCGAAGAAAGGAAACCACACTTACCTATGGCAGCTAAAAAATCATCTCCCTTGAAGATCATTCCGCTCGGCGGCCTTGACGGCATCGGCAAGAACATGACGGTCTTCGAGTGCGGCGACGATATGGTGCTCGTCGACGCCGGCCTCATGTTCCCCGACGACTCCCAGCCCGGTATCGACCTGGTGCTTCCCGACTACACCTATGTTTTGGAGAATGAGGAGAAGCTCCGCGGTATCGTCGTCACCCACGGCCACGAGGACCACACCGGTTCGCTTCCGTACCTGCTGCAGGACCTCAACAATAAGGTGCCCATCTTCTCGAGCAAGCTCACGCTCGGCTTTATCGAGGGCAAACTCTCCGAGTTCCGCATCCGCGCGCCCAAGTTTCGTGAGGTCAAGGGCGGCAGCCACGTCAACCTCGGTGGCATCTCGCTCGACTTCTTCTCGATGACGCACTCCATCCCTGGCGCGCTGGGCGTGTTCATTCGCACCAACCAGGGCACCGTCATGCACACCGGCGACTTTAAGCTCGACCAGACGCCCATCGATGGCGTCACGCCCGACTATGCCGCCATCAGCCGCTTTGCCAAGCAGGGCATCGACCTGCTGCTGTCCGACTCCACCAACGCCACGGTTCCTGGCTTTACCAAGTCTGAGGCCGAGGTCGGTCCCAACTTGCTGCATGCCATCAAGAACGCCCCGGGCCGCGTGTTCGTCGCGTCGTTCTCGAGCCATATCCATCGTCTGCAGCAGATCTGCGACGCCGCCCGCAAGTGCGGTCGTAAGGTCGTCGTAACCGGCCGCTCCATGCTCACCAACACCCACGTGGCGCGCGAGTTGGGTTACCTCAACATCGATGACGCCGATATCATCGATGCCTTCGATATCGATAACCTGCCTGACGATAAGATTGTCGTCATGTGCACCGGCTCTCAGGGCGAGCCGCTGTCGGCCCTGTCCCGCATGGCCAACGGCGAGCACAAGACGCTCTCCATCCACGAGGGCGATACCGTCATCCTGTCCGCTACGCCTGTTCCCGGCAACGAGAAGGCCGTCCAGCAGGTCGTCAACAGCCTGGCCAAGCTTGGCTGCGACGTGTGGGATAAGAATCGCGCGCTCGTCCACGTCTCGGGTCACGGCAGCCAGGAGGAGCTCAAGCTTCTGATGGCCATGGCCAAGCCCACCTACTTCATGCCGGTTCACGGCGAGGCCGTGCACCTGCGCGCCCATGCCCAGCTTGCCCGCAAGATGGGCCTCAAGGACGATCATATCTTTATCCTCGATAACGGTGACACGCTCGAGATGCGTGGCGGCATCGTCAAGCGCGGCACTCCGGTCGAGTCCGGCGTCGTCTACGTCGACGGCCTGCGCATCGGCGATACCGACCCCATCGTCCTGCGCGATCGTCAGAAGCTCGCCAACGACGGTATGGTTACGGCTGTCGCCATCGTCTCGCTTAAGCACAAGAAGATCGAGGCCATCGAGTTCTCGGGCCGCGGTGTTTCGTTTGCCATCGACGACCAGTTCTCCGAGGATGCCTCCGCGTCCATCATGAAGACGATCGAGAAGGGCAAGTTCAGCTTCACCAGCAGCGGTTCCGACGCCATTCGCAAGGCCGTGCGCGACTCGCTCTCCAACTTTATCTGGAGCCGTACGCGCACTCGCCCGATGATCATCCCGGTCGTCATGGAGGTTTAGTTTGGCGCGCGGATCTGCACAAAACGCCAAAGGCAATAAGGCCAACAACCAGCCGGCATCTGCTAAGGGTGCCGGTTCCCATCTTCGTGCCAATAAGGGTCACGAGGATGAGTTCGACGATTTCGAACCCTTGGTCGAGCCTTCGGCCAATCGCGATATCGCCGGCGTGGTCATTGCCGTTTTGGCGATCGCTTCCTTCATTGCCGTGATCTCACCGGCAACAGCGCCCGTGACGGCTGCTGTTGCCGGGTTCTATCACCTGGGCTTTGGCCTGGGCGCCTACGTACTGCCGATCGTCATCTTGCTGTTTGCCGCCACGCTCTTTTTGGGTGAGGACTCGCCGCTCAACGTGCGCTCTGTTGCGGGCGGTGCCGTGGTCTTTATCGCCGTCGTCTCCATTCTTTCGCTGATGGTGCCGGGCACGAGTGGCTCGTGTGACCTCATGTTCACGCCGCAAAATCTGTCCGCCTCGGGTGGCTACATTGGTGCGTTTATTGCGAGTGCGCTGCAGAATGCCCTGGGTAAGCCTATCGCGATGGTGGTCCTGTTGGGTTTGGCCGTCGTTGGTTTTGTCATCATTGGCTTTTCGGTGGGCGGTGTGCTGCGCTCCGCCCGTGACCGTGCGGCCGATTTTGCCGAGCGCCGCCGCGCCGATGTCAACGCCAGCCCGTGGGGTGACGACGAGGCCCTTTCGGTTCCCGGTGTCGCCCGCCCGCACCTGAGCATTCTGCGCCAAAAGGGTACTGACACTGCGGTGACCACGGTCATAGGTGACGATGTCGACCCGGTTTTGGATGACGACGAGGACGAGGATCCGTTTGTCGATGTGTCCGAGGCTGTGGAGGCCGAGCGCGCCAAGACGACGCTGCTGCCGCGCCGTCACGCCAAGAAGGGCAAGGCCGTGCCTAAGCTCAATACAAGCGAGCCGGATCCCTCTTGGTCCGATAGCGAAATCGAACTCACCGAAGGCGATGACGAGGACGACGAGGCTCCACTCGAGTCCGCCAAGACAACCTTGCTGCCGCGTCGCCGTGCCAATGCGGGACAGGTCACTGGACAGTTTTCGATGGAAGACGACCCGGACAAGGCCGACGAGTCCGAGCCGCCGTTTGCCGTGAATCCCGTTTCGGCTGCTCCGCAGATTCCTGATTTCCTTAAGCATCCCAAGGTTGTCGACGCGTCTGTTGCGAGCGCTACCGATGCTCCGGCAGCCAGCGATGGGGGAGCGGACCGCGCTTCCGCGGATGCCGAGAGCGAAGAAGAGGACGGCCTCAAGCTACCTCCGCTCGAGATTCTGCACGCCAACCCGCAGTCGGCTTCTGCGGCGTCTTCGGACAAGGAGCTGGAGCAGACCGCCGAATCGCTGCAGTCGACGCTGCTGGAGTTTGGTCGAAGCGCCCGCGTGGTCGGCTGGATTGCCGGCCCCACGGTGACGACCTTTAAGCTGCAGCCCGGAGAGGGCGAGCGCGTGAGCAAGATCTCGAGCCTCGAGGACGATATCGCGTTATCGCTTGCTGCCCAGTCGGTGCGTATCTTTGCTCCGATTCCCGGTACTTCGCTCGTCGGTATCGAGATTCCCAACCGCAAACGCCAAAACGTCAATCTGGGCGATGTGCTGCCCTATGTGAAGGGCGGTCCGCTCGAGCTGGCCATCGGTCGCGATGCCGAGGGCACGCCGGTCGTTGCCGACCTCGCCAAGATGCCCCACCTGCTGATCGCCGGTACCACCGGATCCGGTAAGTCAGTTATGATTAACTCCATTATCACGACCCTGCTCATGCGCGCGCTTCCCGAGGACGTTCGCCTGATCATGGTCGACCCCAAGCGCGTCGAGCTCGCAGGCTATAACGGTCTGCCGCATCTTTACGTGCCCGTAGTGACCGAGCCTAAGCAGGCCGCGAGCGCTCTGCAGTGGGCGGTGTCCGAGATGGAGCGTCGCCTGAAGGTCTTCGAGCGGCTCAACGTGCGCAAGATCTCGACCTACAACGAAAAGCAGGCAACCGGCGAGTTTGAGCATTACGACAACCCGCCGCAAAAGATGCCCTACCTGGTCATTATTATCGACGAGCTCTCGGACCTGATGATGGTTGCCGGCAAGGACGTCGAGGCGTCGATTGTGCGTATCGCCCAGCTGGGCCGTGCCGCCGGTATCCACCTTATCGTGGCGACTCAGCGCCCCAGCTCCAACGTGGTGACAGGCCTCATCAAGGCCAACATCACCAACCGCATCGCCTTTAACGTCGCCACGGGCATCGATTCGCGCGTCATCATCGACCAGATGGGTGCCGAAAAACTCACCGGTTTGGGCGACATGCTGTTCTCCAAGGTCGACTGGGGTAAGCCTCGCCGTATCCAGGGCTGCTTTGTCTCGGATGACGAAATCAACGAGATTGTCGAGTTCGTCAAGTCGCAGAGCGAGCCCGACTACCACGAGGAGATTCTGTCTGCCGTGGCCCCCGCTTCCATGTCCATGGCGGGTGGCGGCGGCATTGTCCGCACCGGAGTCGCCGAGCCGCAAGACGATGATCCGCTCATTTGGGAAGCCGCCCATATTGTGGTGGAATCGCAGCTTGGCTCCACATCTGGCCTGCAACGTCGTCTGAAGGTTGGCTATGCGCGTGCCGGGCGTATTATGGACATGCTGGAAGAAAAGGGTGTCGTCGGCCCGCCCGACGGTTCCAAGCCGCGCGAGGTCCTGTTGGACGAGGAGGGGCTTGCCGCGCTGGAATCTGTCGACGCCGAGATGGCACGTGAAGATCGTGAGTTTGGAGGATTCTGATGGCTGCACGCTTTGGTGACATGCTGCTCGAGCAGCGTCGCCGAATGGGCCTTTCCATTCAGCAGGTCGCCAACACCATCAAAATCAGACCGCAGATCATCGAGTTTTTCGAGACCGGTAACTTTGCCTCGATGCCGCCGCGCGGCTATGCGCAGGGCATGATTTCGAGCTATGCACGCTTTTTGGGCCTCAATCCGCGCGAGGTCGTCAATGCCTACTTTGACGAGCTGATGGCATACGAGCGCGAGACGTCGCAGCAGGGCGGTCGTTTTCAGGACGCCGCCGGCTATGTCAATTCGCGTTCCTCGGTGGATAACGGGCGCTTTCTGATGGTTCAGGGCGGTCGCTCAACGCGTTATGGTCAGCGTCCGCAGCAGGCTGGCTATATTACCGAGACGGGCTCGAGCGAGGAGATTCGTTCCCAGCGCGACCGTTTTCGCAGCACGCCGGCGCCCGAGGAGCGCGCACTTCCCACTGCCCGCGGTGTCGCACGAGACCCTCGTGCCGGCTACGGCGATGGTGGTTATTCCGATCGCGGGCACCGTGGCGTTTCTTCCGGTCGTCCGCGTGGCGGCTATGCAGATGCCGATACCACGCAGGTGACGCCGCGTCTTCGCTCTCAGTCTCAGCCGTATGGCCAGCGCCCTTCGGCTCCGCGTTCGGGCCAGCGTGGCTATCAAGGCCGCGGTGAACTTGCGCCCCGCTCGGGTCAGCGCAGCCTTCAGGGCCAGGGTGGCTATCGTGGTCGTCCCGATAGCAATCGTGGTCGTATGCCTCAGGGAGGCGGCCGCAGCAGTTCCAGTCGTGGACGCGGCGGATCTCGAACTCCTCAAAACAACGGGCTCGATCCGCGTATCGTCTACGCTGGCATTGGTGCCGTGGCGCTGCTGCTGATCGTGCTCATCGTGGTACTTCTGCGCGGCTGCGCATCTTCGACGCCCGAAACCACGCCCGAGACGCCTGCTGCTACCAAGACGACGACCAAGAAGTCTTCTAAGAAGACCGAAACGGTCGACGAGGACGAAGACACCGATGAGGCGACGGATGAGTCGACCGGTTCGGACGCCACCAAGACGACGGCTAAAAAGGAAGAGAACGAGGCAACGAAGGTCAAGGTCTCCGTTGCCAAGGGAAAGACCGCGTGGATCGAGGTCAAGGTCGACGGAAAGTCGGTCTATGGCGCCCAGGCGACTGGCCCCTTTGAGCAGGAGTACACGCCCGAGTCCTCGATCGAGATCACCACGTCCAAGCCTTCCGATGTCACCGTTACCAAGAATGGGGAAAAGGTCCGTTACGATACCAAGACTTCGGGCGTGGCGCGTGTGACGATCACCGTTCCCAAGAAGGAGACGACCGATTCCGAGAATGGTGAAAGTTCTGATGGTGCCGACACCACCGACGGTACCGATACCACCGACGGCACCGATGCCCAGTCCACGGATGGCGCCGATACCGCAACTGACGGTCAGGCGCCCACCGATTCTACCGACTATTCGTACGATAGCTATTAAGCCGCTCGTACGCGAAAGGAAACATCATGGCTAAAGATTCCAGCTTCGACGTCGTGTCCGAGGTCAATATGCAAGAGGTCGACAACGCCTTCCAGCAGACCACGCGCGAGATTTCCCAGCGCTATGACCTGAAGGATTCCGGCGCCACGATTGAGCTTTCGAAGGGCGACAAGCTCTTTACGATCAACGCCCCGGCCGACTTTGTCTCCAAGCAGATCATCGATGTCCTGAGCTCCAAGCTCATTAAGCGCGGCATCGACCTCAAGGCTGTTTCGTGGGATGCTCCGCAGGCGGCATCGGGCGGCACCGTGCGCGTGCTCGGCCATATCGTCGAGGGTATCGACCAGGCGACCGCCAAGAAGATCAACAAGGACATCAAGGACCAAAAGCTCAAGGTCAAGGTGACCATCGAAGCTGACAAGCTGCGTGTTTCCTCTGCTTCGAAGGACGCGTTGCAGGCCGTGATTCAGTTCCTGCGCGACCAGGACTACGGCCAGCCGCTGCAGTTCACCAACTACCGCTAATATCATTCGAAAGGACCGCTCTCCAACATGGATACACCGTTGGGCTCCGTGCTCTACATCACCCTCGGGTGCGCCAAGAACGAGGTCGATACCGACCGCATGCGTTCTCTTTTGACCGCCGCAGGTTACGAGGAGGCATTCGACCCGCAGGAGGCCGATATCGCCATCGTCAATACGTGCTCGTTCCTCGCCTCCGCAACGTCCGAGAGCATCGAGACCACGCTCGAGCTCGCCAACGAGGTGCAGGACGGCGTTCGTTCTTGCCCCATCGTCATGTGCGGCTGTGTGCCGTCGCGCTATGGCGACGACCTGCCTGACGAGCTGCCCGAGGTCGCTGCCTTTGTGAAGGCCGACGAGGAAGACGGCATCGTGGCAGTCATCGATGGCGTGCTGGGTGTCGAGCGTGAGATCGCGGCCTATATCCCTCAGGTCAAGCGTACCGTCGAGGGTGCCGTTGCCTACGTCAAGATTTCCGATGGCTGCAATCGTTTTTGCAGCTTCTGCATGATCCCCTATATTCGCGGTCGTTATCACTCGCGCAATGCCGAGAGCATTATTTCTGAGGTGCGCGACCTGGTTGCCGGTGGCGTGCGCGAGATCGTGCTGATCGGCCAGGACACGGGCATCTGGGGCACCGACTTTGCGGATGAGGACGTCGCCGAGGGCTCGCCGCGCAATCTGGCGCAGCTGCTGCGTGCCGTCGCCGAGGCCGTGCGCCCGCAGAACGTCTGGGTCCGCGTGCTCTACCTGCAGCCCGAGGGCATGACCGATGAGCTCATCGAGACGATTCGCGATACGCCCGAGGTGCTTCCCTATATCGATATCCCCGTGCAGCACTGCGACGCGCGCATTCTCAAGGCTATGCGCCGTTCTGGTTCGCGCCAGGAGCTCGAGGACCTGTTCCGCGATCTGCGTGAGCGTATCCCCGGCATCGTGATCCGTTCCACGGCCATGGTCGGCTTCCCGACCGAGACCGACGACGAGTTCCGCGACCTTATCGACTTTATGGACACCGTCGGCTTTGACTACACGAGCGTCTTTGCCTACTCGCAGGAGGAGGGCAGCCTGGCCGCTAAGATGGAGGGTCAGGTCGACGAAGAGGTCAAGCTCGAGCGCGCCCAGGAGGCCATGGACCTGGCTGAGTCGCTCGGTTTTGCCGCCACCGCCGCACATGTGGGCGAGCGCGCCCAGGTGATCGTCGACGGTATCGAAGAAACCGAGGACGGCGCCGAGCTGATCGGCCATGCCTGGTTCCAGGCGCCCGATTCCGATGGCGCGGTGCATCTGGACGCCAGCGAGGCGTCCGTGGGTGATATTCTGACCGTCGAGTTTACCGATAGCTTCTGCTATGAGCTTATCGGACATGTTGTGGAGTAGGAGAGCGTCGTGGCAAACGAGAGCAATAAGGAACTGACGAGTGTTTGGACGCCCGCCAACATCGTGACGTGCGTTCGCATCGTCTTTATCCCGGTGTTCATGATCGTGTCGGCGCTGTCTCACACGAGCGTTGCCGGTACGGACTGGAGCACCTTCGACGGCCCGCTCGCCGCCGCCGCCTTTATTCTGTACGTTATCCTGTCGTGCACCGATAAGGTCGACGGCTATCTGGCGCGCTCGCGCAACGAGATCACCGACTTCGGTAAGTTCTTGGACCCCATCGCCGACAAGCTACTCGTGTTCTCGGCCCTGCTGCTGTTCCTCGATTTTGGCGCGGTGACCGTGTGGTCCGTGTTCATTATCTTGTTCCGCGAGCTGTTGGTGAGCGCCCTTCGCATGGTCGCGAGTGCGGCCGGTGTGGTCATTGCCGCCGATAAGCTCGGCAAGTACAAGACGGCGACCACGATGGTCTCCATCTGCGGCTACCTGTGCGTCTTTGCGATGACCGGCCTCCAGTTGGGGCCTGCGGAGCTGTTGCTCGGTGTCTATGGCGTTTCACGCTTCCTGTACGCTGTTGCCGTTGTCCTGACCGTTATCTCGGGCGCCCAGTACTTCTGGAACTGCCGCAAGATCGTCTTTTCGGTCTAGGTCCTGGTGGGTATGGCGGACTCTTTTGAGCAGATTTCCGCACATAACGAGGAGCTGGCGCGCGATACTGTCGAGCGCGCGAGCGCTCGGGGCGTGACGGTTTCTACGGCTGAGTCGCTGACGGCGGGTATGATCGCCTCGACGATTGCCGATATCCCGGGCGCCTCGGCGGTGCTGCGCGGCGGTGCGGTGACCTATTGCGATGAGATCAAGCATCGTGTTCTGGGTGTTGAGCAGGAGACGCTCGATCGGTTTAGCGCCGTGTCGCACCAGACGGCGCGCGAGATGGCCGCGGGCTCGCTGGACCTCTATCAGAGCGATGTGGCCGTGAGCGCAACGGGCTACGCTGGGCCCGGTGGTGGCACCGAGCAAGACCCCGCCGGCACGTTCTATATTGGCTGGGCGTATCGCGCGGCCGATGGGGGAGCGCCGGTTGTCGAGTCTGCGCGCTGTCATTACGAGGGCGATCGGTCGTGCGTTCGTGCCCATGCGGTCGCGGAGGCTTTGGGACGCATTGCCCTTGTGCTTAACTCTATGGAATAGACGTGTTTTAAGGGGCCTCCGGGCCCCTTAATTGTGGAGATAGGGACCTTAGGCTCATTTGGCGTTTGTGCTGGTTGTAGACGTAATTTTTGCCTGCCTTGTTCATATTTGGTCCTTTGTGGTCAAGCATTTGGTCAGTGTTTGGTCGGCGTTTGGTTGGTTTTTGGAAAGACCGCCTGCATATGATTGGCCTGAACGGTTGACCACGAACAGCCGTTCGTTTATTATCGATACAGGTTGTTAAGAGGAGGGCTATTCATGGCCAAGAATTCAGGTCCCGTACGTACCGTTCATGCTCGCACGACGGGTAAAGAGCGCGATGAGATGATCGCCACCACCAAGGCAGAGATCGAGAAGAAATTCGGCCAGGGTTCCATCATGAGGTACGGCGACGGTGGTCCCGAGCTCGAGGTCGAGGCCATTCCCACGGGCGCTCTGGCCCTCGATGCCGCTCTGGGTATCGGCGGTGTGCCGCGCGGCCGCATCGTCGAGATTTACGGTCCTGAGTCCTCCGGTAAGACGACGCTTTCGCTCGAGATCCTGGCCGAGGCCCAGGCTATGGGCGGCGTTGTGGCATTTATCGATGCCGAGCACGCGCTCGATCCCACGTATGCCGCGCGCATTGGCGTGGATATCGACGAGGTACTGATTTCCCAGCCCGATACGGGTGAGCAGGCGCTCGAGATCGTTGACATGCTCGTGCGTTCCGGCGCCATCGATGCCATCGTCGTCGACTCCGTCGCCGCGCTGACCCCGCGTGCCGAGATCGAGGGAGAGATCGGCGACACTACGGTCGGTCTTCAGGCTCGCCTGATGAGCCAGGCGCTCCGCAAGCTCGCCGGTTCGCTGTCCAAGTCCAACACGACGTGCATCTTCATTAACCAGCTGCGAGAGAAGATCGGCGTCATGTTCGGCAACCCCGAGACCACGACGGGCGGCCGCGCCCTTAAGTTCTTCTCTTCGGTGCGTATCGACATTCGCCGCATCGACAGCATTAAGCTTAAGGATGAGGTTATCGGTAACCGCGTGCGCGCCAAGGTCGTTAAGAACAAGGTGGCAGCTCCGTTCCGTTCTGCTGAGTTCGACATCATGTACGGTACGGGCATCTCTAAGGAGGGCTCGATTCTGGACATGGCTGTCGAGTGCGGCATTTGCAAGAAGATGGGCTCCTGGTTTGCCTATGGCGAGGACAAGCTCGGCAACGGTCGCGAGGCCGCCAAGGCGTTCCTGCGCGAACACCCCGATTGCGCCGACGAGATTGAGCATAAGGTCCGCCTTGCCTGCGGGCTTGAGTTTGATGACGATGCTCCGTCCGAGGTCGAGCTGACCGATCAGCCTGCGCCTGAGGAGTTTGACGAGCTTTACGCCATCGATGGTTCCGCCATGCTCGATGATGACGACGAGTAGCGGTTACGCTCATGTCGTATACGGTGACCGAGGCCACGGTCGTCTTTCCCGATAAGAAGGCGGCCTCCTCGTTCTCGAGCGGGTATGCGTCCAAAAAGCCTTGCGCACAGATCGATTGTGAGCTTGAGGGCGGTTTTGAGCGGTCCATTTGGATTCCCGTGCGGGTCGCGCGCCTGTATGTCAAAAATCGCCCCGATCTTCCCTGTGATTGGGATAACTTTCGTGAAGCGGTGCAGCTCATCGAGCGTAAATGTGCACTTACCATGGTGACCGAGATGCTATCGCGACGCGACCATGCGACGGGTGAGGTCCGTGACAAGTTGGCACGCTACGGCTTTCGCCAGCCCGCGATCGATTTCGCCGTCGAGCGCGCCACCGAGTATCGCTTTTTAGACGAGAACCGCTTTTGCTCGTACTTTATCGAGGAACGCAAGCGGCGCGGTTGGGGACAGCGTAAAATCGAGACCGAGCTCAAGCGCCGTCATGTCGTGCTCGATGACATTCCCGGTTATCCCGAGGATTATTTTGCCGTCGAAGACGATTTGGCGCGTGCGTCAGCCCTGCTCGCCAAGCGGCGTGTTCCAGAGACGCGCGGATTCGAAAAACTGGTTCGGTTTTTGATGGGCAAGGGCTTCTCGTATCACATCGCCGCCGATGCCGTTAAGGCACGTCTCGATGCCGAACGTGAGGAATGTGCGGTTTAGGCGTATGCGTTTTGTGGCCCTGCCGTTCACCGCGTTTTAGCCGCCGTGCTGGGGCCATTTATTTGACAGTTGTTGTGGTTCAACGTACGATAAACACTGTCATTTGCTTTGTGATATGTGCTCATCTGTGATGAGTTTGTTTATATGTTTATCTGTATCCGACCCGCATAAGCTGCGCCCATATTACTCAAATGTCGCGAGCCGTTCGTAAGGACGGTTCGCTTTGTTGTGTAACGAATCCATAAAAAGGAGTGAGCATGCCTATCATTGCAGCGCTCGTTGGCATCGTTTTGGGTGCCGTCGCCGCCATTGCCTACATGCGCACCGCCAAGCAGGGTAGTCTTCACGAGGCCGACGAAAAGATTCAGTCGGCACACGCACAGGCTGAGTCCCTGATCGGTGATGCTAAGCGTCAGGCCGAGACCCTCAAAAAAGAGGCTCTGCTCGAGGCTAAAGAGGAGATCATCAAGAACAAGCAGGCCGCCGAGGCCGAGGACAAGCAGCGTAAGAACGAGATTCGTACGCTCGAGAACCGCGTGATGCAGCGCGAGGAATCCCTCGATCGCCGTAACGACGCTCTCGACAAGCGCGAGCATCAGCTGTCCAGTCAGGCCGGTCAGGTCGAGAAGCGCTCCCGAGAGCTCGAGGAGCTTTGCGCAAAGCAGACCTCCGAGCTCGAGCGTATCGCCGACCTTACCCGCGAGGACGCCCACAAGGAGCTCCTCGATAAGGTTCGTGGCGAGGTCACCCACGAGGCTGCCACGATCATTCGCGAGTCTGAGCAGCAGGTTCGCGCCGAGTGCCACAAGACCGCCCAGGAGATTCTGTCCCTGGCGATTCAGCGCTGCGCTGCCGACCACACTGCCGAGGTCACCGTTACCTCCGTGCACATTCCCTCTGATGACCTCAAGGGCCGTATCATCGGTCGCGAGGGTCGCAACATCCGGACCTTCGAGCAGGTTTCCGGCGTCAACCTCGTGATCGACGACACGCCCGAGACCGTCGTTCTTTCGAGCTTCGACCCGGTCCGTCGTGAGACCGCCCGTGTCGCCCTCGAGAACCTCATCGCCGACGGCCGCATTCACCCTGCCCGTATCGAGGAGATGTATCACAAGGCCGCCGACCTGGTTCAGCAGCGCGTGCGCGAGGCTGGCGAGCAGGCTGCCTTCGATACCGGCATCCACGACCTGCACCCCGAGATCGTCAAGACCCTTGGTGCCCTGCGCTACCGTACCTCGTTTGGTCAGAACGTGCTTCAGCATTCCCTCGAGGTCTCTGATCTGTGCGGCGTGATGGCTTCCGAGCTTGGCCTGGACGTTGTGACCGCCAAGCGCGCCGGCCTGCTTCATGACCTGGGCAAGGCAATCGACCATGACGTCGAGGGCCCGCATGCCGTCATCGGCGCCGAGCTTGCCCGCCGTTATGGCGAGAAGCCCGTTATCGTCCACGCTATTGAGGCTCACCATGCCGATGTCGACCCCAACACGGTGCTCGATGTCCTGGTGCAGGCCGCCGATGCTGTCTCTGCCTCTCGCCCCGGTGCCCGTCGCGAGTCTGCCGAGAACTACATCAAGCGTCTTGAGAAGCTTGAGGAGATCGCCAACTCCCATGACGGCGTCGAACGTACCTATGCCATGCAGGCCGGACGCGAGGTCCACGTCATGGTCCAGCCGGACAAGATCTCCGATGCCCAGTCCACGGTCCTGGCTCACGATATCGCCCATCAGATCGAGGAAGAGATGGAGTATCCCGGTCAGGTGCGCGTCGTCGTGATTCGCGAGAGCCGCGCTGTCGATATCGCTAAATAACATGAGCGACGCGAACGAGCTCATCTCATTTATCGCGTCGATGTCGGGGGAGGGCAACCTTCGCGTCGAGGAGAACCTTGGCGAGGGGTATGTCCGCCTCCGCGTTTCGGAGGCCGAGCGGCGCCAGGCTAAGCACGACATTCAGCATGTCGAGGACATCGTCATCGAAATGCTCCGTAATGCTCGCGATGCCGGCGCCGACAAGGTCTATCTCGCCACGACCAAGGAAGATGGCGTCCGCACGCTTGTCTTTCTGGATAACGGTTCTGGCGTTCCGCAGGATATGCAAGAGCGAATCTTTGATGCCCGCGTTACCTCCAAGCTCGAGAGCATGAAGATGGACCGTTGGGGCGTTCACGGTCGTGGCATGGCATTGTTTTCGATTAAGCAGAACACCGACGAGGCCCGTGTGGTCACGTCCGACGTCGATCTTGGTTCAGCCTTTAAGGTGAGCGTTGCGGTCGACCGCCTCAGTGAGCGTGCCGATCAGTCCAGCTGGCCCCAGGCCGTCAAGGATGAGGACGGACGTTATGTCTGTGCTCGCGGTCCGCATAATATTATTCGCGCTGCATGTGAGTTTGCGCTCGAGGAGTTGCGTGGTTGCGATGTCTATCTTGGTTCTCCGTCTGAGATTGCCGCGACCCTTTATGCTCAGGCGTCAAGCCGGCTTGATACGTCTCGTCTCCTGTTCATTGATGACGAGAGCGAGCTTCCGGTTGTCGATCGTTTAGGCCTTGCTTCTGATGCCGAGGACTTTATCCGTATCTGTTCGGGTTTGGGTCTTGAGATGTCCGAGCGCACGGCCCATCGCATTTTGGCAGGGCAGATTAAGCCCGTTCGCGGTGTGACCGCGCGCCTGCTGCGCGAGCGTGATTCGTCCTCGCATGTGCCGGCTCCTGTCGATCTCGCGAAGGATCGTCGCGGGCTACGTATTGCCAAGGATGACATGGCACAGTTTTCGCGTGCTGTGGAGCGCGACTTTAATGACCTTGCTGCCCGGTACTATCTCAACCTTTGCGGCGACCCAAAGATTCGCGTTTCGCGTGATCGAATCACCGTGACCTTCGATCTTGCCAAAGAGGAATAGTGCCTTTACCGAGTCCACTCGGTACGATACAGTTATTGCAGTTAAAACGTACTTTTAAATGCAGGAGTTTCTTCATGGATTGCCTGAAGGTATCAAGCAAATCATCGCCCGCGTCCGTTGCCGGCGCCATCGCCGGCATGGTCAAGGATGGTGTACCCGTCAACATCCAGTGTGTCGGCGCCGGCGCCGTCAACCAGGCCATTAAGGCCGTTGCTATCGCGCGCGGTTTTTTGATTCCAACCGGTTTTGATATTTCCTGCGCGCCCGTGTTCTCCGACATCCTCATTAACGGGGAGTCGCGCACGGCCATCCGCCTTTCTATCTACGTTCACCAGATCAATCGAGCTGCTATGGATAACGTCGTCATGGATGATGTTAAGCCTGTGGCATAGCTTCTGCTTGCCTCGTTTCGCTCCCCATCGTTAGGACTTATGCACATGGACCAGCGTTCCGTACGCGATATTCTTGCCGGTAAAACCTACTTTATCCGCACCTTCGGCTGCCAGATGAATCAGCACGACTCCGAGCGTGTGAGCGGTTTGCTTGATTCGTTTGGCTGCCTCATGGCGCTCGATCCCGCGCATGCCGATATCGTTGTCTTCATGACGTGCTGCGTGCGCGAGGCCGCCGATACTCGCCTGTACGGTCAGTGCAATTCCTGCAAAAGCCTGCCGCCTTCGCCTTCGGGCAAGCGCGTGGTTGCCGTTGGTGGTTGCATCGCGCAGCGCGATGGCGAGGGCCTGCTCACCAACGTCGATAACGTCAATGTTATCTTTGGCACGCATTCCATCGCGCATGTGGCCGAGCTCATTGCCGAGGCGTTCCTTGATGGCAAGCGTCATATCCGCACCAATGAGCATGAAGATACGGACGCCATGAGCATGCCGTGGCATCGCGAGACCCAGTATCACGCCTGGGTGCCAATCATGACGGGCTGCAATAATTTCTGCACCTATTGCATCGTGCCGTACGTGCGCGGTCGCGAAAAGAGCCGCCCCTTCGAGGAGATTGTCGACGAGGTGACCGGTTTGGTGCGCCAGGGCGTGCGTGAGATTACGCTGTTGGGCCAAAACGTTAATTCATATGGTCGCGATCTGTTTGGCAAGCCGCGTTTTGCCGATCTGCTGCGTGCCGTGGGCGATACGGGCGTGGAGCGTATCTTCTTTACGTCTTCGCATCCCAAGGATCTGCTGCCCGAGACCATCGATGCCATGGCCGAGACACCTGCCGTTATGCCGCAACTGCACCTGGCCGTCCAGTCAGGTTCGACGCGGATCCTCAAAGAGATGAATCGTCGTTATACACGCGAGGACTATCTGGGCCTGGTCGATCGCATTCGCAACCGCATGCCCGATATCGCGCTCTCGACCGACATTATCGTTGGCTTCCCGGGCGAGACTGAAGAAGACTTTGAGCAGACGCTCTCACTTGCCGAGACGGTCCGCTATGCTCAGGCCTATACCTTCATCTATTCCAAGCGCGCCGGTACCCCGGCCGCCGAGATTGACGATCCTACGCCGCATGAGGTTATTCTCGAGCGTTTCAACCGTCTGGTTAAGGTTATCGAGACCACGGCACACGAGTATAACCAGGGTGAGCTCCATACCGTGGTGCCGGCGCTCATTGAGGGTACGAGTAAAAAGAACGATGCGGTGCTGCTGGGCAAGAGCCCCAAGAATCAGACCGTTCATGCGCCCATTCCCGAGGGATATAGCATCGACCAGCTTATTGGTAAGATCGTTGATGTTGACGTCGACGTTGCTAAGACTTGGTATTTGTCAGGTTCCGTTGTGGGTGAGCCGCGCTAATGATTTCTCCCGGGGCAGGTCTTTCCGCCGTTGCGATTGTCGGTCCGACTGCGGTTGGTAAAAGTGACGTCGCTGACCGTTTGGCCGCTCGCCTTTCGTCTGAAGTGCTTTCGTGTGATGCGATGCAAATCTATCGCGGTATGGATATCGGCACCGCAAAGATGACGCCCGATGAGTGCACGGCGCCCCTGCGTCTCGTTGACATCGTAGAGCCGGGCGTAGCGTACTCTGCAGCGCTTTACCAGGCCGACGCTCGCGCGCATGTTGAGCGCCTGCTCGGGTCAGGACGTCTTCCGGTGTTTTGCGGGGGTACGGGCCTGTATCTCAAGGCCGCCCTCGATGAGATGGACTTTCCCTCGGGAGAACTTGAGGACGATCGCCGTGCGGGCTATCAGGAGCTTGCCGAGCGTATTGGCGAGGAAGAACTGCATGCCTTGCTTGCCGAGCGCGATCCAGAATCGGCTGCTGTTATTCATCCCCATAACGTGCGCCGTGTGATTCGTGCGCTCGAGATGAATGATGATGGTATCTCCTATGCACAGCAAAAAAGTCAGTTTAGTGTTCCGCACGAGCATTATCATGCCCTATGGTTTGGTTTGACGCGTAATCGCGAGGTGCTCTACGAGCGCATTAATCTGCGCGTCGATCTGATGTTTGAGCAGGGTCTTGTCGATGAGGTCCGTGGTCTTATGGACCAAGGGCTGGGAGATGCCCTGACGTCGATGCAGGCAATTGGTTATAAAGAGATCATCGATGCTTTCAATGGCATGATGAGCATGGATGAGGCCCGCGAACTCATTAAGATGCGTTCGCGTCGTTATGCCAAGCGTCAGCTTTCGTGGTTTAAGCGCGATGACCGTATCGTGTGGTTTGATATGGATGAATGTACGATCGATGAGGTCGTTGAGGATATCCTGCATCGTATTGAGGCTGCCTAATGGCCCGTTTCCCCCTTGTTCCCACGGCACCCGAGCCCGAGCGTGCCATTTTAGTTGGTGTTGAGTGGCGCGACAATGCATGGCCACACGATCGCTCGCTTGATGAGCTGGAGCGTCTTGCCCACACAGCTGGTGCCCAGTGCGTGGCACGTTTGTCGCAGCGTTTGGTAAAGCCGTATCCTAAATCGTTTATCGGTTCCGGTAAGGTTGAAGAGCTGTGCGGCCTGGTGCATCGCATGGACGCCGATGTCGTTATTTTTGACGACGACCTGACCCCCTCGCAGCAATCCTATTTGGAGAAAGCCGTGGGCGAGCCGGTAAAGATTATCGATCGTACAGCACTGATCCTGGATATCTTTGGCCTGCATGCTCAGACGCGTGAGGGACGCCTGCAGGTACAGCTGGCACAGCTTCAATATTTGTTGCCTCGCCTGCGTGGCATGTGGAGCCATCTCGCCAAGGAGCAGACGCGCGGCGGCATCGGCTCACGTTTTGGTCAGGGCGAAAGTCAGCTCGAGGTCGACCGTCGCCTCATTCGTAATAAGATCGCTGCGCTTCGTCGTGAGCTCAAGCAGGTTGAACAGCGCCGCGATGTTCAATCCAAGAGCCGCATTGAGTCACCGGCGTTTCGCGTCGCGTTAGCCGGTTATACCAATGCCGGTAAATCGACGTTGCTCAATCGTCTGACCGGCTCTACGGTACTTTCGCAGGACAAGCTGTTTGCTACGCTCGATCCGACGACGCGCTCGTATCGCCTGCCCGGCGGTCGCGGCATGACGATTACCGATACCGTCGGCTTTATTCAAAAACTGCCGCATGGTCTGGTCGATGCCTTTAAATCGACGCTTTCCGAGGTGTTGGGTGCCGATCTAATTCTCAAAGTCGTAGATGCGTCTGACGAGGATTATGAGCGGCAGCTGGAGGCTGTCGACCGCGTGCTTGATGAGATCGGCGCCGGAGAGCGTTTAACGCTTACGGTGTTCAATAAAATCGATCTTCTCGATAGCGTCAATCGATTGAGTTTCCGTCGTCGCTATCCGGAGGCCGTTCTATTCTCGGCCCAAACGGGCGAGGGGCTCGACGATCTCGTCGACCGGATTGCTCGCGAGGCAGCTGCCACCGATGTGTTGCTCTCCGCTGATATCCCGTATCGTGAGGGCGCTCTCATCACGCTGGTGCATGAGCAGGGAACCCTTCTGCATGAGGAATATCTCGAGGACGGCGTTCGCATTGTGGCGAAGTTGCCGGCTCGTATTGCACCGCGGCTCGAGCGCTATCGTACGGAATAAACGATTTCTAGCACGCCTAGAATGACTGGCTGATGGAGCAGGTAGAACGGTAAGGCATGCCGACCCAGGACTGCGAGCGCCGGGATAGGATTGGCGTATGCCCATGCTGGCGCTTCGAGACTTGATGCTTGTGCTGCCTGGGCAGCAAAAAAGCCGGTAAGGTACATAAAGACAAACGGTATGAGCGGATAGTAATCTCCCGAAACAAAACCCGGGCCTGGGAATCCAAGCCATGCCAGGTAGGGGAGTGGGTAGACCGCCTTTGGAATGCCCCAGGTTAGGGCAAAAAGAACAAGGCACGCTGCGATGCCCCATGAGCCCGGTAATTTTTGGAGTAACGGACGGGTGAACGCAACCACCGCGGTGCACACCGCCATGCAATAAATGATGCCAAAGTTCACTGAATCGTCGACCGATACGAGCGTTGTTGCGATCCAGACGACCAAAGCTGCGGCAGCGTACTTAGCCGCTCGTTTGGCATTGTTGCGTGAGAGCGTGCACATCCAACCCGCGATAAACAAAAATACCCAGCTGATGCTGGCGCGCCAGACGTCTTGAAAGACAGTCTGGGTAAACCAAGGCATATCCCAGCCGTACAGGTAGGCGAGATCATAGCAAGCGTGAAAACCTGCCATAGAAATCATCGTAAACCCGCGGACGGTATCAAAGATGGTTATGCGTTTTTGCATTACGAGAACCGGCGCATCAAGCCGACGATTTTGCCCAGGATAACGGGATTCGTTGCATAGATAGGTTCCATGGTGTCGTTCTCGGGCTGCAAGCGCACACGCCCCTGCTCCTTGTAGAACGTCTTGACGGTCGCCGAACCATCAATCATGGCCACGACAATTTCGCCGTTCATGGCACTCTTTTGTTCACGGACGATGATGTAATCGCCATTGAAGATGCCGACATTGATCATTGAGCTCCCATGCACCTCAAGGATAAAGGAACCCTGATCAGTGGCGATTTCGGTCGGGATAGTAAACGTGTCTTCGATATTCTGCTCGGCCAGAATGGGAATCCCAGCCGCGACGCGACCAACGAGCGGTAGCGAGACCGTTCCGCGAGGTGCGGTGGGCTCGTCAGATTTGGAAATTGAGACAGAGGAACCATCCTCGTTAAAGAGTTCCAGGGCGCGCGGTTTGGTGGCATCGCGCTTGAGTAGCCCGCGCGCCTCCAGGGCAGAGAGATGGGCGTGCACGGTGCTGGGGGAGGAAAGGCCCACGGCAGAAGCCATCTCGCGCACGCTGGGCGGATAACCCTTCTCCTGCTGATATTCCTTGATGAAGTCGTAAATTTGCTGCTGACGCTTGGTAATTTTGCGAGCCATCAGGGCATCCTCTCTACCCATGTCAAACAAATGTTCGAATTTTGCTTGACAGGAACAACTGTTCGAAGATAATAATAACCGAACATTCGTTCTCGCGCTAGACATTTTTGTCCGCGCGGCTTGATAAAACTGTTCTCAGCAAAACACGCGAGAGGAGAACATGATGAACGTAACGAATATGGTCCAGGGAAACCTCGCCCTTAAGCTCGAGACGCCTGTAGAACCCACTTTTACGGTTGTTCAGGGTGGCCGCTCCGGCATTCAACCTTTGACCGTACAGCCTGCTCGCAATCAGCAGGCTGTAGTCGCGCCGGCCCGCGTTGCCCTGAAGGTTCCGACGATTGTCGCCGTCGCCGTTGCGCTTACGCTCTTCTTTGTCCTCGCTACTTCGGTCTTTAGCGCTCGTCACGCCGCGTATGCCGAGTCCGTTTCCAACATTACTTACGAGACCATTCGCGTTCAGACTGGCGATTCTCTTTGGTCGCTTGCCGAGGAATATCCAATCGAAGGCCTTTCCACGCAAGAGACTTCCGACATGATCCGTAACGTCAATCATCTGGAGCATGGTTCGCTCGCCGCCGGTGCGCATCTTAAGGTTCCTGCTCGTTCGTAATCATTATCGCGCTGCGCATGGTACCCTTGTTATCGTTTAAGAGGAGGTACCATGCGCTGTCCCAAATGCGGCAAGGCACATACCCGCGTCGTTGATTCTCGTATGCAGGAGTCAAATAACACCATTAAGCGCCGTCGCGAATGTTGCTCGTGTAACTATCGCTTTACAACGTTCGAGCGATGCGAAGACCCAATCGAGGTCATTAAGTCAGACGGAACCAAGCAGCGGTTCGATCGCAATAAGCTGCTCGTCGGCTTGATGCGCGCCACCATCAAGCGCGATATCGACACTAAGAAGCTCAATGAGATTATCGACGACATCGAGGTCGAGCTGCGCTCTCGCACACTGACGGCCGTCACGTCCCATGAGTTGGGTGACATGGTGCTCAAGCGCTTGGCCAAGATTGACAAGGTGGCGTACATCCGCTTTGCCTCGGTCTACCGCGATTTCAAAGACGTCGATGAGTTTCTGCAAGAGCTCGACAAGCTAAGGTGATTCCATGTTCAACATTACCGTCAACATAAAGCGTCTCGATCCCACCGTTGAGCTTCCCAAATACGCCCATCCCACTGATGCCGGCTTGGATTTGCGCTCCAACGAGGACTGCGTCCTGAAGCCCTTCGAACGCCGTCTGGTCTCTACGGGGCTGGCCATCGCCCTGCCCGATGGCTACGCCGGCTTCGTCCAGCCCCGCAGCGGCTTGGCCATCAAGCAGGGCCTGTCTATAGTCAATACGCCGGGCCTCATCGACGCCCACTACCGAGGGGAACTCAAGGTTATCCTCATCAACCTGGATCCCACCAACGACATCCAAATCAACAAAGGCGACCGCATAGCCCAACTCGTCATCCAAGAAGTCCCCACGGTCAATCTCATAGAAGTAGAAGAACTAGACGAAACCGACCGAGGCAAAGGAGGCTTCGGCTCCAGCGGCGTCGCCTAGGGACGCTCTTATCCCTCCCGCCCGCCTCTCACACATATCATTCCATGCTCAAACATTCTCGCGTCGCTTCGCTCGCTGCGAAACTGCGCGTGGAACGATATGTGTGAGAGGCGGGCGGGCGGTTACTAGCTTGAAAAATAAAAGCCTTTCTTTCTAGTAAGCCGATGCGATAAAGGGACACCTCCTTTCTCGCATCGGCTTACTATATTCATATTTTCTGGTTTCGCCTTTGCAGGTTCTAGTGGTGGGGAATCTGGTAAAGCTGCTAGTACGTTAACGCAGCTTACCTGTGGGAGGCCCCTATATATCGTCCCGCGCGCAGTTTCGCAGCGAAGCGAGAATGTTTGAGCACGGGATGATATATAGGGGCCTCCCACAGGTAAGCGGACATTAAGACGCTACCTGATATGCGCAGGTTTTTCGCCCCAGTAGAAGCGGCAGAAGGCTCGTTTGCGCTTTTGGGGTTTGCCTACGAGTTCCATGGTTGCGATGGCTATGTCTTCGGCTGCGTGGGGGCGGCGTAGTACTTCGCCGTTGATGAGTAGCGCTTTGAGTGATTCGGGATGGTCGTGCAAGTGACGTAGGGTAACGATGAGTTCTCGTGCCGTGGTGACGTGCATGCTGGCGCCCATGCCGGTGAGCATCGTGGTGTTGGCCTTTTCCTGGCCGTATGATTTGCCCAGCAGGATCATCGGCAGATGTGCGCATAGGCACTCGGTGACGGTGAGTCCGCCCGATTTGAGAATTGCCAGGTCGCAGCCGTGCATAAGCGCTGCCATATCATCGACATAGTCAAGAACCGTGACGTTCTCGAGTTTCATGGCCTCGAAGAGCGTTTTGAGACGGGCGGCGTATTCCTTATCCTTGCCCGGCAAAAAGACAAAGTGCATGTCTTCGAAGCTGCGTAGGAAGGGGAGGGTGCGGTCCATCTCCGCGCGAAAGCGAACGTACGGTTGAGGCAAGCTGGCACCGGCCATTACCAGCACGACGGTCTTGTCGGTGGGGAGGTTGAACTTAGCTAGCTCTTCCTCGCGATCGTAATCCGTGTCGAATCCGGCGCGAATGGGAATGCCGGTAATGCGAATCTTTGTTTCGAGCACCTTGCGCGGACGCAGCGTTTCGGCCATAAATTCGTTGGCAACACAGAATAAATCGGTGTCCTTGTGGGGCCACCATCCCTCGACTTCGTAGTCGGTCGGTACGCAGATGACCGGATAATCGATACCCGTAATTACGCGGGCGCCCACGGCAACATTGGCTGCCGTGATGTGCGTTGCAACCACGGCTATGGGCCTGCGGCTACGAATATATTCGTTGAAGGCGGGGAACATAATTCGCGACCATGCCGTTCCGCCACCCCAGAGAAGATGTCCCGTAAGCGTATATCGCCAGGTCAGGTCGTAAACGGGGCGCGTGGCTCCCGTAAAAGAAGCCGCGGTCTTATTGCCGTCGAATTTAATACGTCCAAAATCAAGGATATCGAGCACTTCAATCTCAATATCCTCGGGGATGCCATTGGTGCCGCGGATGAGGTCGAATGCCTGCGCAATCGCATTTGCGGCGGCCTTGTGGCCCGAGCCAACGGAGGCGTGCACGATGGTCACGAGAGGTTTTTGCTGAGCCAGGAGCGTGGTTTGCTCCGATTGGGGAGTGCTGTGCGTGAGCAGGGGAGCGTCGTCACTCGTCTGCGCCTGGTCCATCGATAACTCCCCTTCAGCTTTGTAATACGGATTTATCATTGTAGTGCATGAGTGTCACGTTCACGTAAATTTGGGTACGAGCGCAAAGAACGACAACGTTTCGACGAAAGGACGCTTCATGACTACCGATAAGCCGATCGATGTTGCGATTATCGGTGGCGGCCCCGCGGGCTATGCTGCCGCCATTTATGCTGCGCGTGCCAACCTTACGACGACCGTGATTGAGCAGGGCATGTCGGGAGGGCAGATCGCCACAACCAATGAGGTCGAGAACTATCCGGGTTTCCCGCTCCTGAGTGGCGCCGAACTCGGCGAGCGTTTTCAGCAGCATGCAGAGGGCCTGGGAGCACAGGTTACATGGAGCATGGTTACGGGTATCGATTACGATGCCGATGCAGCGTTGTTTACGGTGCATCACGATATGGGCGATACGCTGGCCTCGAGCGTTATCGCTTGCATGGGTGCCACGCCGCGTCCGGCAGGTTTCGCAGGCGAGGATACGTATCGCGGTCGTGGCGTTTCATATTGCGCAACATGTGACGGCATGTTTTTCCGCGGCAAGCAGGTTTTTGTAATCGGTGGTGGCAATTCGGCATGCGAAGAGGCGCTGTTCCTGTCCGACATTGCCAGCAGTGTGACCATCGTGCTGCGCCGCGACCAGTTCCGTGCGCCGGATGGTGTTGTTCAGAAAGTACTCGCAAAGGACAATATTACAGTTAGGTACCAAACTAGTATTGTGGAGCTATCGGGCGAAGCCATGCCAACGACGATTACCTTTAAGGACAATGCATCTGGGGAAACTCATGCCGAGTCATTTGAGCCCGGCTCGTTTGGCATCTTTGTCTTTACGGGGACGCAGCCGCATACCGAGCTGGTTGAGCATCTCGTCGATCTGGCTCCCGACGGCGGCATTGTCACCGACGATTCGATGGCTACCCGTACGCCCGGCTTATTCGCAGCCGGCGATATCCGTTCCAAGCGTTTACGCCAGGTTGTGACCGCCGTTTCGGACGGAGCCATAGCGGCAACCAGCTCATACGCTTTCCTACGCGGATAAGTACGATAATATATCTTATGTAAGGTTGTTATCAATTTACTAAATGGCGGGACGAAGCATCAGTGCACTGTCCCGCCAATTTTCTTGGCGGCTATGTGGTATGCAAAACTAGATAACCTAGAATACAATATAGAAAACGAATGGAGGCCTCTTATGAACCACGCTAAATACGTTATTCCGATGTCCGATTCGTCGGCCAGCATTAAGCCCGAGGATATTCAGCCCACGGTGCTACCCGATGCATTCATTCAGTCCGATATCGTGCGTAAACTCAATACGTTGAGTCTGCCGCGCTATAACCAGTTGCCCAATGTGACGCTCTACCGCGACCAGGTCATTGAGTATGTTGCGCTGTGGATGGAGCCGCTGTCCATTTGCGTTGAGCACCCTGTCATTACGCCATCGATGATCAATAACTACGTGAAGGTCGGCCTGGTGCCTGCTCCGGTTAAAAAGCAATATGGCCGCGAGCAGATTGCCCGTCTGATCGCTATCTGCATCTTTAAGCAGGTGCTACCTATTGCTGCGGTGCAGGCACTCTTTAACATTCAGCGATTGAGCTACGATGCCCCGACGGCCTTCAACTATGTGGTTGATCAGCTCGAGGCATCGATTCGTTCGGCGTTTTCCGTCGAGCCGACGCCGGTTCCCGATACGGCGCATCAGGTAACGCGTGAGTCGCTGCTTGTGCGCAGCGCGGTTTCATCCTTTGTTTCGAAGGCTTACTTGATGAGCTATCTCAAGTTCAACGGGTTTAATAGCTAGCCGACGTATAAAACGAGCGGGACAAAGAGCCATCTGTCGGTTTGTCCCGCCCATATTTTTGCTTGGTTGGACTTTATTTGCCCGAAGCTACGCCCATGCCGTAGCCGATAATGAGCCCATGCATTTCGGCATAGTATGAATCTAGCCCGTTACAGGGCATGATGATAGTCTTGGAGCCTGGCCAGCGCTCCACAATTCGGCTGGCAAGTGCTTGGGCGCCTGCCTCATTCTCGACATGGTCGATAACGACCTCGCCGCCCGTAAAACCTTCGGCTTCCATGGTGTCGATAATCTTGTTGAGCATCTTCTTTTCGCCACGCGTGTGTCCGACGAGTTCGATTTTACCGGCTTCACTCGCCGTGCCCAAAATGCGAATATTGAGCTTGTTGGCAATGACGCCGGCTGCCTTAGGGATACGTCCGGCTTTGGCCAGGTTTTCGTAATTGCACAAGCTGAAGAGGATTTTGCTGTTCTGCTCAAGGCTATCGAAGTATGCGCAAGCGTCCTTGAATGAGACATCCGGATTGCTTGCAAGATAGCGGTCGAACAGCAAGAAAATGAGGTCCATTTTGCCGCCAGCTGCGCGCGAATTGACTAGATGAATCTGCCGGTCGGGCTCCTCGGCAAGAACCATATCGCGAGCCGTAGCTGCCGCATTGTAGCTGCCCGACACGCCCTCAGAGATCGGCATGCAGATGGTCTTGTCTGCCAATTTGAAGAGCTCGACCCACTCCCCTACGCTGGGACAAGCGCTCGAAGAAGCGTTCGTCTCCGCCTGAACAGCGCAGTTGAGCTCATGTACATCGAGCGAAAGGTCATCGACGAATTCACGCTCCCCCACTCGAATTTTGAGGGGCGCAAATGCAAATGTGGTATGGGGCGCGGTCGGTTGCCAATCGCGGAGGTTACAGCTTGAATCGGAGATAAGTGCCCAGCTCATAGAGGGTCCTTTCTAATTGTTCCTCAACAATTATAGCCATCTTGCAAACCGAATGTACGGCTATCTAGTTTTGAATACTAGATAGCCGTACAAGATTAGAGACAAAAGAATAGACCTCGCGACTTTAAGCCACGAGGTCCACATTCACACGCTGTGTAAGATGACTTAGTAACGCACGAAGATATAGTTGTTGTTCATGCCGGCGGCAACGGAGCTGATGATGACGCCCGTTTTGTAGTCGGAAGCATGGATCATCTGACCATTACCGATATAAATGCCGGTATGGTAGGAGTTAACCACAACATCGCCGGGTTGCGGATCGGACACACGGGTCCAACCCATGAAGTCGACCGTGGTGCCCAGACGGCAGTAGCGTCCCGTGAGGCAATAGCTTACAAAACCGGAGCAGTCAAAGCTGTTCGGTCCAATGCCGCCCCAAGAATACGCATAGCCGAGCTTGCTGTAGGCGCGCGAAACAACGGAGCCACCATCAACAGACTGACTCGGTGCCGAAGGCGTGGGAGCCGGAGCGGGCGTGGGGGCAGGCTGCGGTGCGGGAGCCGGCGTGTTGCCGCCCTGGTTGTTGTTATTGTTGGTCTGGCCGCCATTGTTGGTGTTCTCGGTCGTACCGGCAGTCTCGTTGCTCACCGTGGCCTTCTCGGCGGTGCTAGCGTTGATGCCGGCCTGCAGCGCGGCATTGGCCTCGGCCTCGGCGGCAAGCTCGGCCTGCAGCTGCGAATCCAGGGAATTTACGACGTTCTGGGCTTCAGCCTGCTGAGCATTAAGCTCGTCGACCTTCTTTTGCGTGGCGGCGACGTTCTTCTCCTGCTCGGCCTGTTTATCGGTTAGCTGCTGCTTAAGCTCCTTGACCTCTTGAATGGTCTGAGCCTGCTTATCGGAAACTTTGCCGTAGTAGAACAGACGGTTGAGCATATCGCTCAGATCATCGACACCCGTCAGAACCTGAAGCAGGCTCAGACCGCCGGTTTTGTACTCGCCGGCGACATAGGTCGAGAGCTTGGCCTGACCATCGGCGATCTCCTGCTGCTTTTGCGTGATCTCGCCGGCAGTCTGATCGAGCGCCTGCGTCTGCGTGGCGAGCTCATCGTAAATCTGCTGGGTTTGGGTACCGATCTGCTCGAGCTTCGTACGAGCAGCGGCAAGGTCGGATGCGGTATCGGCGTAGGCAGGAGCCAC
Organism: uncultured Collinsella sp.; assembly: GCA_905199605.1. Lineage (GTDB taxonomy): Bacteria > Actinomycetota > Coriobacteriia > Coriobacteriales > Coriobacteriaceae > Collinsella. Next base: position 110,440 of record CAJKHC010000002.1, on the reverse strand, counting down.
GAGGCCCAAGCCCAAAACACAAGCGAGGGTTGCCGTAGCAGCGCAGCGTGCCATGTTTTTGTGCGTGTTTGCTGTGCGCATGTAGCTTCCTTTCCAGTAACTAAGGGTAACGGCTAGTCTACCGTCACCAGGCTAAAGAGCTCCACATCGTCATCAGACGGCGTGAGCTTCTCGCGCGGGTTGAGAAACGCAAGCTCAAGTATACAACCGTAACCGATAAGCTTTGCGCCCATATCTCGCACCAGTTTACCTGTTGCCTCGACGGTTCCGCCCGTCGCGACCAAGTCGTCCAGAATCAACACGGTATCTTTAGAGCTGATAGCGTCGGCATGGATCTCAATTGAATCGGTGCCGTACTCGAGCTCGTAGCTCTGGCTTACGGTCTCGCGCGGCAGCTTGCCCGGTTTACGTGCGGGAACAAAGCCGGCGCCAAGGGCTACAGCCACCGGTACGCCAACCATAAAGCCGCGGGCCTCGGGACCCACGACCTTGGTGATTCCCTTGCCGGCAAAGTGCTCGGCGAGGGAATCGGTCATGGCTTTGAGCGCCTCGGGATTGCCAAAGAGCGGCGTGATGTCTTTAAAGATGACTCCGGGCTCGGGATAGTCGGGGATGTCGACGATTTGAGATTCGAAGTCGTACATTGCATGACCTTTCAATGGGTTGCCGGATAAGCGGCAGCTGTTATTTGCCCGCGGTGGCGGTGCCGGTTTGCGAAGGGGCGACGACCTTGAGCGGCTTTACGAGAGAATCCTCGTGCGAAGCCGGCGCGACAGTTTCTTCGTTTTTTGCTTTGGTGAACTCGGAGCGAGTGATTTCCTCATCGAGTGCATCGATGTCAGCGTCCTCGACCACGGCGTTGAGCGACTCAAAGACACGGTTCTTAAGGAGCGCGGTGTGCACACCCTCGGTGAGGTCGTGCAGCTTCTTAAAAGCGCGCTCGAGCTTGGCGTCGCGCTCGTCATCGGAGGTATCCATTCCGAGCATGCTCACGAGCACCTGCTCAAACATCGAGGATTCGCGGTTGGCGGAAGACACGTACTGACGCAGGTTGCGCGGCTCGATATGGAAGCGTGACAGCTCGGAGCAGTAGCGGATGATCGGAAAATCGCGACCATCGACGAGCTCACGGTTCTGCGGACTCTTGATGATGCGAATGAGATCGTTCTCGGCGAGCGAGCGGATAAACGAGATCTCGACGCCCAGCATATCGGGAATGGTCTCGATGGGATGCAGCTTTTGTTTGGTCTCCTTGGGCTCCGTCTTAAGCGGAACATCGGACAGCAAGCCCACCTCGTAGGCGAGCGTTGACAGGTCCGTGGCGTTTTCCAAGCGCTGCTTAATCACGTTGAGCGGCATGTAGCGGGTCTTCTGCAAGTGCAGGATGACCTCCAGGCGATCAACGTCCTCCTTAGAGTACTGACGGTATCCCTTAGGCGTACGATGAGGGGTAATGAGCCCCTCATCTTCTAGAAATCTAATTTTTGAGTTCGAAAGATCGGGGTATGCGCCTCGAAGTAGGTTGACGACTTGGCCGATACTCAGATAGTTGCGTTCGGCCATGCCCTACTCACCGGTTTCGATGCGCTCCGGCGTGCTCTCGTGATAGATGAGCGTAAACGTACCGATCTGGACGGAAGAACCGTCGTGCAGCGGGGCCGCGTTGACGATGGCACCGTCGACCCAGGTGCCATTGAGCGAACCCAGATCCTCGATGCGAGCGCCGAGGCCCTCACGAATAATGCGCGCGTGGCTGCGCGAAACAGTCATGTCATTGAGGAAGATGCCGTTTGCAGGATCGCGGCCGATGGTGGTCACGTCGTCCTCGAGCTCAAAGGCGGCACCGGTCTGCGGACCCTTGACGATGGACAGAACGGGGGCGGTGATGCGCACGTTGGCCATGAGGTCGGGAACGGTGACGTCGCTTGAAGGCACGCGGAATACGCAGGTAGCGTCAGCAGTCTTATCATTCTGAGGCATATTATTAACCATGTTGTCCATGACAACCCCTAACTTATCGCGGACGTGCCGCAAATAATGAACCGTACGTAATCATACCCCAACGAATCAGTCTTCGATTTCAGGGTTCAGAAAGTCGATGTCCTCGTCCTCGGGATGCGCGAGAGCCTGTTTAATGGCCACTCCGCCCTTAATGGAATAGATGACAGCCGTGAGCATGGAGAAGATCACGCCGCCGTACACAAAGAAGATGCCGAGGGGCACCGAGCTTCCGTTGAGGCCCGGGAAGGCCGTAAGGGTTGAAGGTAAAAGATGCAGGCCGTCAATAACGGGGAACCCGAGCAGCATGAGCGAGAAGCCAGTCATGAGCAGTGCAGTGGCAATCTTTCCGGGAAAGACGACATCGATGGGGCGACGGTGATAATGACGCACGATAAGCGTGCCGATGCCCAGATAGATGTCGCGGCCAATAATGAGCACGCAGACCCAGATGGGCAGCTCTCCGCGGACCACCAGCCCAAGTACGCCGGTGAACAGCAGCGCACGGTCGCAGATGGGATCCATGACCTTGCCGAGCCACGAGACCGTCTTGGTCATGCGGGCGATCTGACCGTCCATCCAGTCGGTAGAGGCGGCAACGGCGTAGATAACGATGGCGATGACGCGGTTGTTATCCGTCACAAACAGGTACAGAAATACCAGGGTGAGGATCAGGCGCGTAAAGGTGATGAAATTGGAGATCGTAAAGATCTTATTCGACGGGTAATCGGAAGTGCCGATAAGCTCCTTTTTGATCTTCTTTTTGATGCCCACAGGACTCCCCCGCTGGTTAACGACAAAACTTTCGCTACTATACCCGTTCCGGCGATGTCTATCCAGCGTAAGCATAGAGAGTCCAGACATATGGAGGATGCTACTGGGTTGTGCGGGATTCTGCATTTGTGTACATCAGCCTCCAAATATGACATTTTTCGGCATCTTTGATGGCTGACGTACACGTTTTGATTCGGTGATTACATCGATCGGGAAAGTTGTTGCCTTAAGCAAATTAATCATGATGTGCGGGTCGAGAAGGGTTGGCGCCAAAAGAACCCAACGGCCGTTACGGCTTCGTTAGAAACGCGCCCCACCATGGATGGTGAACCCGAAAGGTGAGGCGCGCGGGCACGGCGACTCGGCCCGCGCGCCCGGAAGAGAAAGGACGAACCCATGGGTTACATGCTCGAGACGCGCGGGCTCACCAAGCGCTTCGGCCGCGGCGACCAGGCGCAGGACGCCGTGGCCGACGTGAGCCTTCATATCCGCGAGGGCGAGGTGTACGGGCTGCTCGGCCCCAACGGTGCCGGCAAGTCGACAACGCTCAAGATGATCTGCGGGATGCTGCGGCCGACGGCCGGGGAGATCCTCTTTGCCGGGCACGCCTGGCGCCGCGAGGACCTCTACGCAATCGGCAGCCTCATCGAGGAGGCGCCGCTCTACCCCAACCTCACCGCGCGCGAGAACCTGCGCGTGCGCACCACGCTGCTGGGCCTTCCCGAGAGCCGCATAGATGAGGTGCTCGCCGCCGTGGACCTCGCGGACACCGGGAAGAAGCGCGCCGGGCGCTTCTCGATGGGTATGCGCCAGCGCCTGGGGCTCGCGCTGGCGCTGATCGCCCGGCCACGCCTGCTCGTGCTCGACGAGCCCACCAACGGCCTCGACCCCATCGGCATCGAGGAGCTGCGCGACCAGATCCGCGGCTTCGCGGCGGCGGGTACGACGGTGATCGTCTCGAGCCACATCCTTTCCGAGGTGCAGCAGATGGCGGACACCATCGGCATCATCTGCGGGGGGCGCCTCGCCTACGAGGATGCGCTTCGTCCCGGGCAGGACCTCGAGGAACTCTTCATGAGCTTCTGCCGGGAAGGGCGACGAGCGCGCGAGGAGGTGGCGGCATGACGGGCGAGAAAGGCGGCCTGCTTGCGGCCCTGCGCGCCGAGGCCCTGAAGTCGCGCCACGCGGCACCGGTTCGCCTGGCCGTGCTCATGGCGCTGCCGATGCCGCTGCTCGGCGCGATGCCCTACCGGGGCGTGCAGATCTTCAGCGCGTGGAACTACTGGTACGCGCTCTTCCTGCCCGTGTCTCTCTCGCTCGTGGTGGCGTGCGTCGCGCGGGCGGACGCGCGCACGCGGATGCGGGGGCTTCTGGGCCTGGGCTTCCCGCTCGGGCGCGCCTGGTGGGCCAAGGCGCTCTGGTGCCTCGCGCTCTGCACGCTCTCGAACCTCGTGGTCTTCGGCATCTACCTCGCGGGATCGGCGTTCTCCTCGCAGGGTCTCACGGCCGCGGGCACGCTCACGATGCTCCTCTGCGCGCTCGCCAACACGGTGACCGCGGCGTGGATGATCCCCGCAGGGCTCTTCCTCACGGCGAGGCTCGGCATGCTCGCGGGCATCTTCTGCCCGCTCGCCGCGCAGCTCGTGGGTGGGTTCGCCTGGTCGCTGATGCCGCTGCCGCAGCTCTTTCCGCCGTCGGCGAGCATGGTCATCCCCACGAGCTTCATTCCCGTGCTGCCGAGCGGCGAGCCGCTCGCGGCGGACATGGCGCTCGGCGGGGCGCTCACGGCGGACGGCGTGCTCACGCTGGCGGGTCTTGCGGTCTGTGCGCTCGCGTTCGCCGCGCTCACGGCGGCGGGCGCGGCCTGGTTCGCGCGCTCCGAGGAGAGGTGATGGCCATGACACGACTCTCCGACCCGACGCCGCGCATGACTCTCCCGCGGGCCCTGCTCTCCGAGGCCCTGCGCCTGGCGCGCTCCCCGCTCTCGGCGGTGCACCTCGCCTGCGGCCTGGCAGCCGGTCTTGCCTGCGGCGAGTACTTCTCCGTAACCCGATGGGACCCGGCGCTGGGCGCGGACGCCTATGCCCAGTTCCTCGGCGCCCTCATGCCGCTCATGTGCGCCATCGTCTGCGGGCTCGCCGTGGACGAGGAGCGCGCTGCCGGGCGCCTCGCCAACCTCACGGCGGTCCCCTCGCGCGGGCGCGCCGTCGCGGCGAAGCTGCTCGCCCTTGCGGCGCTCGGCGCGGGCGCGCTGGCCGTGGCGCTCGGCGTTTTCGGGGCCGTGCTCGCCGTCGCCGGGCGCCTGCCGCTCGGGCCCGCTCCGCTTGCGGCCGCCTGGGCGGGCATCGTGCTGGGCAGCCTGCCCCTCTACGCGCTGGGGCTCGGCGTGGCCCTGCGCCTCGGCCGCAACGCCACCATCGGCGCCGGCGCGGCGGGGATGCTCCTCGCGTTCTTCTCAGTGGGCGGACTTGCGCACGGTCTCATGACCGGCGAGCTCACCGGTGCCCTGGCGACGCCCCTGAGCTGGGTGCCGCTCGCCTGGCCCGCGCGCCTGGGGTCGCTCGGGGTGGAGGCCTTCATCGACGCCGCACGCGCGGCGGGCCCACTCCTCACGACTGCGCTCGCTGGCCTCGTGCTCACCCTGGCAGCCGACGCCGTCCTTCTCGCCTGGTTCTGTCGCTTCGAGGACGGGAGGGCAGATGCGTAGGAGGCCGCTCGCCTCCATGCTCGTCCTCCTCTCCGCAGCGCTCGTCCTGACCGGGATGCCCTGCTCGACGCCGGCTGGGGGTCGGCACTGCGCTCGATTGCCGACCGCGTGCTGCCCAACCCTGAGATCGCTATGTGGGCGCCCGCGCCCGAGCCCGGCAGCCACGCGAGCTCCTACGCCGACGCCACCGGGGCGGGGACAAACTATGTCTACCTGGTGGACGCTGCGGACGACAGGGGCAATGTCCGAGAGCTCCAGCTCATCTTCTTCGGGCGGGAGTCGGACGGCGAGGGCTGGCTCGGGATCGAGGCGCGCGGCGGCTCGGGCGTGCGCTACCGCGCGTGCGAAGCGGCCGAGGCACCCGCGGCTGCGCGTAGGGCTCTGGACCGCTGAGTGCGGCGCTAGTACAATTCCGACGAGAGTTTCAGGAGGTCGAACATGGCGAGGATACTGGCAGTGGATGATGAACGGGCTATCCTCGACGCGCTCGCGCGCGTCCTCGGCCGCGACGGCCATGAGGTCGTCAGGGCGACGGACCCGACGGCGGTCCCGGGGATGGACCTCTCGCGCTTCGACCTCGTGCTCTGCGACGTCATGATGCCGGGGCTCGACGGCTTCGAGCTCGTGCGGCAGATCCGCCCGGACTTCGACGGGCCCATCGTCTTCCTGACCGCGCGCGTGGCCGAGGAGGATGCCGTGGCCGGCTACGGCCTGGGCGCCGACGACTACGTCCGCAAGCCCTTCGGTGCCGCGGAACTGCGCGCCAAGGTCGCGGCCCATCTACGCCGTGAGCGCCGGCCGCGCTCGCACGCCCTCTCCTTCGGGGAGGTGCGGATCGACCTCGGGGCGCGCGACCTCGCCGTGGGCGGCGAGACCGTGCCGCTCACGCCCACCGAGTACGCCATCTGCGAGTACCTCGCGCGCCACCCCGGGCAGGTCATGAGCCGCGCGCAGATACGCGAGGCGGTGCTCGGCTGGGAGAGCGACGCCGACGACGCGGCCATATCCATGCAGGTCAGCCGCGCCCGGAGGAAGCTCTCCGAGGCCGGCGCCGATCCGATCGCGACCGTCTGGGGGATGGGGTACAAGTGGCAGCTCTGAGGATCGGGGCGCGAGGTCGCGGGGGCATGCCGCTCTCCTTCGTCATCGCGCGCTACTTCGCCTACGCGTTCGCGGCGGTCGCCACGGCGTGGCTCGCCTCGCTCATGGTGCTCTCCGTGGCGATCAACGCGGGCTTCGTCTACGAGGCAAGCTGGGGGCCGGCCAATGCGCGCGAGGTCGCGGAGGGCCTGGCACGCGACGGCGTCTGCGGGCAGCAGGACGTGCCGACGGCCTACCGCTACCTCATCCTGAACAAGGACGGATACGTGCTGATGACAGATCTCGAGGGCACGCGGCTCGAGGATGCGACGGAAATGGCCAGTACGGCACTCGCCGCGGATCCGGGCACAGTGGAGATCGAGGGCGGGGGCTCGGGCCTCACCTACGCTGCGTTCCCGCTCAAGGGCGGCGGGGCCTGCGCACTCGTCAGCGAGTACCTGCCGCAGTGGGTCTCGCGCGATCTCGCCAGCCTGCTTCCCAACCCGCAGAACCTCATGCTCGTCGGCGCCGCTGCGGGAAGCGCGCTCGCGCTCGCGCTCGTGGCGCGCCGTGCGAGCCGCGTGATCTCGCGCAAGATGGCGCCGCTCGCGGAGGCGGCGGGGCGCGTTGGCGCGGGGGAGCTCGACTTCGCGGTCGGCAGCACCAACGTGCGTGAGGTGAACGACGTCCTCGCCGCGATGGACGCCATGCGGGCCTCCCTCGCCGAGTCGCTCGAGGCCCGCTGGGCCGCGGAGCGGGGGCAGCGCGAGCAGATGGCGTCGCTCGCCCACGATCTCAAGACGCCGCTCACCGTGCTGCGCGCCAACGCCGACTTCGTGGCGGAGGAGCTGGAAGACGAGAATGACAGCGACCTCTCGGCCGCCGCGCGCGACATAGCCGGCGGTGTCGAAAGGCTCGACGGCTACGTGCGCCTGCTCATCGAGGCCTCGCGCGGGTCCGGCGGGGCGGAGAGGGCCCCCATGCGGCCGGCCGAGCTCTGCGAACAGGTCCTCGCCGAGGCCGCCCAGATCGCCCGGGCGCGAGGCGTGACGCTCGACGCGGCCACGGGCCCCGCTGTCGCGGGCGCGCCCGAGGCCCCGCTCGACCGAACCGCCCTGGCGCGAGCCGCCGCGAACCTCGTGGTCAACGCCGCCGAGCACGCGCGCTCGCGCGTGGCGGTCTCCTGCGACGTCGCGGGCGGACACCTCGTCATCGAGGTGGCCGATGACGGACCGGGCTTCTCTCCCGCTGCCCTCGAACGCGGCTGTGAGCGCCTCTTCACAGACGACTCCTCCCGCTCTTTGCGCGACGGGGGCCGCCACTACGGGCTCGGCCTCCACGCCGCCTCCGAGGCTGCGAGCGCCCACGGGGGCTCCGTCTCGCTCGCCAACAGTCCCTCGGGCGGCGCGGTGGCCACCATCGCGGTCCCCCTGTGCGGGATCTGACGATTTCCTCGATGTCTACCTCGACTGCGATATGTCGCTCGCCGAGGCCGCGACGAGATGGTGTTGCGTCTGCCCCGCTTGGTGCTTCTAGCTCAAATTTGATCTGATGTAAGGCCCGTGCAATCCTGCATGGGCCTTTCTTTTGGCAATTGCTCGACTGATTCGTGGCTTGAAACACAAATTATCGAGTTGAGGAGACATGGGGTCATACAGCGGCTCTCAGAGCGCCCGCCGCACTCCCCCGCCATTACCCTGCGGCGTCCTCGTATAGAGCCCATCCTGCTTGGCGTTTCGTTGCAACAGCCCACTTGTCCACCGATCAAGTGAACTACTGGAATAAATACAGCGACACGCTTGTCCGTTATAGTCGCTATATCTGTGTTAATCGCCGCGATAAATACAGCCTGTACTCGGCTGCATACCAGCTACGCGTATGTAGATTCATATCGCGTTAATAAATCGGCTCAAGCGTGTGCAAAACGCGCAAGTAGCCGCAAAAGGCGATTATCGCGCAGGTAGATTTTTGGCACCCTGTTGCTTAAACAAAATTAAGCAATTGCTTAAAACAAAAAAGGTCAGGCACTAGGTGCCTGACCTGCAAACTTCTGGTCGGGACGACTGGATTCGAACCAGCGACCCCTTGACCCCCAGTCAAGTGCGCTACCAAGCTGCGCCACGTCCCGAAGCTTTTGTTTGTTGCTCTGCTCTCGCTTGCAACAGGGAGTATATTAACCCGAAACTTTGTCCTTGTGCAAGAACTTTTTTACAAATTTTGAAGCAAGTCCAAAATTGTATCTGCGAGCTGGGGTTTTGTTAGAACGGGAAGTTCTTGCGTAACCGCTTTACTCACGATCCAGGCCTTGTTGGTATCGGTTCCAAAGCCCGAATCGGCGCGTGAGACATCGTTGGCGATAATGGCATCGCAACCCTTGCGGTCGAGCTTTCGCTGTGCGTACTCCAGGACGTTATCGGTCTCGGCCGCAAAGCCGATCACGCACCGCTCGCCCTTTTGGCGCGAGAGCTCGGCCAAGATATCGACCGTCTCGACGAGCTCGATGCGATCCAAGCGTTCGTTAGACTTTTTGAGCTTATGGTCCGCAGGGGATACGGGGGTGTAGTCGGCGACAGCGGCCGCACAAATGGCCACATCGGCCGTCTGAAAGGCGCTGAGCGCTGCCTTCAGCATTTCAGCGGCGGTCTGCACGCGCACGCACTCCACGCCGTGGGGAACGTCGAGCGATGTCGGTCCCAGCACGAGCGTGACGGCGGCACCGCGACGTGCGGCCTCCCCCGCCAGGGCGATACCCATCTTGCCCGAAGAACGGTTGCCAATGAAGCGCACGGGGTCAATCGGCTCATGCGTGGGGCCGGCGGTAATGACGATGCGCTTGCCCGCCAGGTCTTGTTGCACGGGATTGAGCACCTCGCAGACGGCCTCGACGATGTCCTCGGGTTCGCTCATGCGCCCCGTGTCCACGTCGCCGCAGGCAAGGTAGCCACTGCCGGGTCCCACCACGTGGACGCCGCGCTCGCACAGCGTGGCCATATTGGCCTGCGTGGCCGACGCCTTCCACATGCCATTGTTCATGGCCGGCGCGATAACGACGGGCCGCGGTGTCGCAAGCAACGTTGTGGAGATGAGGTCATCGGCGATGCCGTTGGCCATCTTGGCGATGATATTGGCCGTCGCGGGCGCCACGACCACCAAGTCGGGCTCCTGCGCCAGCGAGATATGGTGGATGGGGTCAGACGGGTCGTCGAATAGCCCAACCGCGACCGGCTCATTGGTGAGCGCGCGGAAGGTGAGCGGCCCCACAAACTCAGTGGCATGCTCGCTCATGACGACCTTGACGTGCGCGCCGCGCTTTTGGAGCAGGCGCACGATATTGCACGACTTATAGGCGGCGATCCCGCCGGTAATGCCCAGCAGGATCGTTTTTCCCTCAAGTTGCATTGAATTGTTGGGTGCCGCCATCGTTTAAGCTTCCTTGCTCGGGAGCACCAGCAGGCGGTGGCAGTACGGGCAGTGCGTAATCTCGCTACCGTCGTGGTTGAGGTCGCTCATGGACGATGCCTGCAGCGCGGTGTGGCAGACCGTGGGGATGTTGCCCTTGATGGTCTCGACGGCCAGGCCGCGGAACTGCTTGAGCAGACGTTCGTAATCGGTGAGCACGTCGGTCGGCAGCGTGGCGGCAAGGGCGGTGCGCTCCTTGGTGGCGGCATCGATCTGAGCCTGCAGATTGGCAGCCTTGGCGCGGGCAGCCTTGGTATCGGCCTTCACACCCTCCTCGAACTTGGCGATGATGGCCTGCGCGCGAGCCTCTCGGTCAAGCGCTTCCTTATGGGCGACGACGACGTCCTTGCGGGTGTGCTCGATCTTGTCCAAGCGCTTGGCCAGGGTGGCGAGCTCGTTCTCCAGGTCCTGAACCTCGCGGTAGTCGGAGCCGTCCACGTGGCGCTTCTTGGCGGCCTCGATGGCGTTGTTGGTCTGAATCTCGGTGGTGTTGAGATCGTCGAGCTCAATGTCCAGATCCTTGCGCTGGGCGTAGAGCTTGGTCATCTCGGACTTGAGCTTCACATAGGTCTTGCGCTTGGAAGCGAGCTCCTTGAGCTCCGGCATATTGGCAAGTTCGCTCTTGTTGCGGGCGAGCTCCAAATCGATCTGTTGCAGCTTGAGTAGCGTAGCGCCGGCGCTCATAAGTTCTCTCCTTTTGTCACAGTCCACCATTGGCAAGGGTTCAGTATTTTAATCGCATGACGGGGGTCGACCCCGGCGTCAACCGCAGAGTTCATCAAGATATCCACGAACGGCTCCTCGGAGCGATCGTGGCCGAGCAGGATCACCGGCAGCCCGCGTAAAGCAAGGTCTTGCGCCACGTGATAGCCCGCCTCTCCGGTCACGATGACATCCGCAGCGGCGGCGATGGCAAGTTCGCCAAAGTCACCCAGCGAACCGCCCAAAATTGCGATGGTTCGGCACGGGTGATCGGCCTCGCCCCACACGCGCGGGTCGCTGCCAAACGCCGCTGCGGCGCGTGCGGCAAGGTTGTGCAGGCTGCAGGGGTCGTGGAGGGTCGCGAGTACGCCCAGTCCGCAGGCCTCGGGGTCGTCCTTGCGCTCCAGCGAGCTCACGGGCGCGGCGCCCAGCAGCTCACTTAGGCAGGCGCGCGCCTCGTGCGAGCGGTCTAGATTGGTATGGAGTGAAATAATGCTCACGCCGCAGCGGGCGGCCTCAAACAGTGCTGCGCTGCACTGGGGACGCGACGCATCCGCCGGGCAAAACGCCTCGGGTGCCTTGATGTAGATAGGATGATGCGTCAACAACACGTTGGCACCGGCCTCCTGGGCGCGGTGCACGTTGGCTTCGGTCGCGTCGAGTGCGCAGGCCACGCCGGTAATCTCGGCGGCAGGGTCACCTACGGAAAGTCCTACGTGATCCCAGCTCTCGGCATTTGCTTTGGGATAGCGTGCCAGCAAGGCACGCGCGAGATCGGCAACAATCATGCGGCACCTACGATCGAGAGCAGCGTCTGGGCAAAGTCGTCCAGATCGCCTGGATTCACGCGATCATCGAAGGAGATGCGCAAGGCACCCAGCGCCTGTTCGCGGCCGATGCCCATCGCGCTGAGCACGTGGCTCGGGTCCATGCTGCCACTCGAGCATGCCGAGCCTGCCGACACCTCAAAGCCGGCGGCGTCGAGCTTGATGATGAGTTCCTCGGAGTCCATGCCGTCAATGTAGATCGAAACCATACCCGGCAGACGGTCGGCCTGTGCGTAGTCGCCCATGGTGGCGTGAATGCGCTGGTGGGCCGTAAGCGTGGCGTAGAGCTTGTCGGAAAGGGCTTGCAGCTTCGCGCGCTCCTGAGCCACATGGGGCGTCAGAGACGAGGCGGCAGCGGCAAAGGCGAGCTGCGTTCGCAGGTCTTGCGTGCCGGCACGACGTCCGGCTTCCTGTCCGCCGCCAAAGATGCGCGGGCGCAGCGGCGTGCGGTTCTTAAGGTAGAGCGCGCCGGATGCCACGGGGCCACCGATCTTGTGCGCGGCAACGGTCATGGCGTCAACTCCCAGCTCGGTGACATCGAGCGGAATATGCAGATACCCCTGGATAGCATCGGTGTGGAACAGGGCGCCAACGGTATGCGTGGCCGCGGCAAGCTCGCGGATGGGCTGCACCACGCCGGTCTCGTTGTTGGCAACCATGATGCTCACGAGCGCCACGTCGTCGCCTAGCAGCTCGACAAGCGTGGCAGGCTCAATGTAGCCCATGCGGCAGGGCTGCACCAGGTCGACGGTAAAGCCGGCGGCACGCAGCAACGGCAGGTTGTCCAGAATCGAATCGTGCTCGATGGCCGAAACAATTACACGATCGCGCTTGCGATCGCGCTGACGAGCGCCCTCGGCAAGACCGAGCAGCGCCAGCTGGTTGGCTTCGGTGCCGCCGTTGGTCAGTACAATCTCGGACGGGCGGACGCGCGCGCCAAAGCTGCGGGCGATCTCGCGACGTGCAACCTCCAGACGCGCGGCAGCCTTGCGGCCGAGCGAATGCAGCGAGTTGGGGTTGACGCCGGCAAGCTCGCTGTCGTCGTACTCGCGCTGCGCAAGGAGCGCCTCGGCGCGCATGGGCGTCGAGGCGGCATAGTCAAGATTCACGGGTATGCGGTTTTGACCTGCGGTCATAAGGGTTTATGCCTCCTGTGCGGCCTCGTTGCCCAGCTTCTGCAGCAGCGCAACCTCGGCAGCGGGATCTTCGGACTTAAATACGGCAGAACCGGCCACGAGCACGTTGGCGCCGGCCTTGACGACCTCGACAATGTTCTTGGAAGAAATGCCACCGTCGACCTCGATGAGGGGCGAAACGCCGTGACGCTCGCACATGGCCCTGAGCTCGTGGAGCTTAGCGATGGTGCCCGGGATAAAGCTCTGACCGCCAAAGCCCGGGTTCACGCTCATGAGCAGCACCATATCGACGACGTCGATGATGCTCTCGAGCACGCACACGGGGGTGGCGGGGTTGAGCACCACGCCGGCCTTAACGCCGCGCTGCTGCAGATGGGTGAGCGTGCGGTGCAGGTGCGTGGAGGCCTCGTAGTGTACGGTGATCATATCGGCGCCGGCGTCTGCGTACCAATCGACCGTCTCGTCGGGGTTCGACACCATGAGGTGCGCGTCGACCGGTACATCGGTGGAGCGCTTGACGGCCTTAAGGATGTCAACGCCAAAGGTGAGGTTGCCGGTAAAGTGACCGTCCATAACGTCAAAGTGCACGTAGTCGGCGCCGGCGATCTTGTCGAGTTCGCCCTTGAGGTTGGCCATATCGGCCGAGAGGACGGACGGAGCGATTTTGATGGAACCCATGGTAGTAGCCTTTCTGCGCTAGTCGGTGAGTCCGTAGAACTCTTGCGATGGGACGCGGTCGGTGAGAATTTCGAGCGCCCTATCCAAAGTAACACCGTTGTAGAGCGTTTGCTCCACGGCAAAGGTGAGCGGAATGTCTACGCCCAGTGAACGGGCGAGCTCGCTGACGCTACGGGCGGCGACGGCACCCTCGACCACCATATGCGTGCGTGCCTGGTACTCGTCGAGCGACACGCCGTGGGCAAACTCGTAGCCAAAGGTGCGGTTGCGCGAATGCTCCGAGGTACAGGTGGCGATGAGGTCACCCATGCCGGCAAGTCCCATGCAGGTTATGGCCTGGCCGCCGCGGGCGTGCACCAGGCGGCTGATCTCGGCCAGGCCGCGCGTCATGATGAGGGCAAGTGTGTTGTCGCCCGCGCCAGTGCCGGCGGAGATGCCGCACACGATGGCGATGACGTTTTTCATGGCGCCGCAGACCTCGACACCGGTCATGTCCTGCGACAGGTAGATGCGGAATGCCGTGGACAGGAGCAGGTCCTTAAAGGTCTCCCCTATCTGCGGATCTTCGCTGGCAATGACGGCGGCAGAAAGTCCGCCACGGCAGATTTCCTCAGCATGGTTGGGGCCCGAGAGGGCAGCCACGCGCCGCTCGTTGCCGATTTCGCTGGCAATGACCTCGCTCATAAGCAAGCCGGACTCGGGCTCGATGCCCTTGGTGAGGCACAGAACCGGCATCTCGTCCGCGATGAACGGCGCCGCCTGGTGGCAGACGTCGCGCAGGTGCGTCGAAGGCACGGCAAATATGATGGCCTCGGCGCCGTCGAACGCCTGGGCTAAGTCCGTCGTGGCGACAACGTTTTCCGGCAGCAGGTAGTCCACCAGATAGCGGGGGTTACGGTGCTCGCCGTTAATGCCGGCGGCCGTCTGCTCGCTGTGGGCCCACATGGTCACGCGCTCGGCGCGCGCGGCGGCAAGGCCGGCGACGGCGGTTCCCCAGGAGCCTGAGCCAATCAGCGCAACATTCATGACTCTCTCCTACTTATCGTCGGGCTCGGTGACGCGCTTGGTAAACGAGAGCTTGGACTCCTTACCGGCCATGAGCTTTTGGATATTCGAGCGATGGGCCCACACCACGGTGATGCCGATCATCGCCATGCAAAACTTGAGACCCAGGCTGCTGTACGGAAAGACCGCGCAGGCAGCGATGGGAAGACCGATGGCGGCGGCAAGCGAGCCCACCGACACGTACTTGGTGATGGCGACGGCCACGATAAACATGCCCAGCAGCGACAGGCCAATGGGCCAGTACCAGGCAAGGATCACGCCCAGACCAACGGCGATACCCTTGCCGCCATGGAAGTTGAGGTAGGGCGAGAAGATATGGCCCCATACAGCTGCCAGGCAAATGACGCCGAGCATCCAGTCGCCGGGGGCTCCAGGCGCCATGATGTTCGGCGGAAAACCATAGCCCAAGTCGGCGATGAGCGGACGGGCGATAAGGACGCAGATGGCGCCCTTAAGGCAGTCGAGCAGCAGCGTGAGTGCGGCCACCTTGGGGCCGGCCACGCGCAGCGCGTTGGTGGTGCCGATGTTGCCGGAGCCCGCCTTGCGAATGTCCGTGTGGTTGAACACACGGCCCAAGATCAGGCCAAACGGAATCGCCCCGATAAAGAACGAGACCACGGCGCAGATGGCGGTCAGCAGAATCGGATTATGCATCCTTCTGTTCCTTCTTCCTAAAGAAGAGTCGGATGGGTGTGCCGGCGAAGTCGAAGGTCGAGCGCATGCGGTTCTCTACATAGCGCTGGTAGGTGTCGTTGACCAGGTCGCTGTGGTTGACGAAAAACGTGAACGTCGGCGGGTTGACGCCCGTCTGGGTCACATAGTGCATGCGCAGGCGGCGCTTGCCGTCCACCACGGTATGGCCGAACTCGCGCAGGTCGGTGAGGAACGTGTTGAGGCGCGAGGTGGTGATCTTTTGCGAGCGCGTCTTCTCGGCGGCGTCGACCATCGCCCAGATCTTCTCGACGCTGCGGCCAGTGAGGGCAGAGATACGCAGGTACTGGGCCCAGGGAGCCATGACGCCCAGACGGCGGTCGACGGTCTCCATGCAGGCCTCGCGCTTGCGGTCGTCGTCGAGCAGGTCCCACTTGTTGAGCAGCACCACGATGGCGCAGCCGCGCTCGATGGCAAGGCCCATGACCTTCTGGTCCTGCTCGGTAACGCCCACGGAGGCGTCGACGACGAGCAGCGCCACGTCGGCGCGATCGATGGCGCGCAGGCCGCGGACCATGGAGTAGTACTCGATATTCTCGTACACGGTGCTCTTCTTGCGAATACCAGCGGTGTCAACCATGCGGTAGTGCTTGCCGTTGCGCTCCACGACGGTGTCGATGGCGTCGCGCGTCGTGCCGGCGATGTTGGACACGATAGAGCGGTCGGCGCCCAGGATGCGGTTGAACAGCGAGGACTTACCGGCGTTGGGGCGGCCGATGATGGCCACGTTCAGCGCATCGGGGAACTCATCGGCGACCTCGTCCTCCTCCTCGGGTAACAGGGCCACGATGTCGTCGAGCAGGTCGCCCGTGCCGTGGCCATGCAGGGCCGAGAGCGGCGTGGGCTCACCGATGCCGAGCGAATAGAACTCCCAGATGCTGTCGTTCTCGCGATCGGGGTTGTCGAGCTTGTTCACCAGCAGAAAGACCGGCTTGTCGCAGCGCTTGAGCATGCGGGCGACCGACTCGTCCTCCTCGGTGACGCCGGTGCGGCCATCGACCACAAACAGGATGACGGCGGCTTCCTCGGCGGCGGCGAGCGCCTGGTCGCGGATGGACGTGGCAAAGACGTCGTCGCTCTTGAGCGGCTCGATACCGCCCGTGTCGACGATGGTGAACTCGCGGCCGTTCCAATCGGCCGTGTGGTAAGAGCGGTCGCGCGTGACGCCGCGGGACTCGTGGACGATGGCGTCCGAGGTCTGGGCCAGGCGGTTAACGAGCGTGGACTTGCCCACGTTGGGGCGTCCGACGACGGCGACGATAGGTTTCATCTGCTCTCCTTTAATGGGTAGGGTCAGCGGAATTAGTAGAGTCGGCAGGCACAATGCCAAGGATGTGCTCCAGGGTATCGAGCAGCTCATGCGGCATGGTCGATACCACATGAACCTCGGCGCCGCGACTGGTAAGGCTTGCGAGTAAATCGTCACGATGATACTCGTCAAGCGTCATGCCGTCAGCGTTGAACATGAGCTTAGGCACAAAGAGCATAACCCCAGAGAGGTCCTGCGGCAGCTGCTCCAGAATGTCACACGCGACGATGAGGCCGGTCACGTCTACGTTACCGCCAAAGTAGCGGTTCTTGATGGCTGTGACGGTGCCGCCGAGACCATGCGGCGACTCCACAAAGCGCGCCACGGTGTCGCGCGCGCTGGCGCCGGAGAGGCACAGCAGGCGCTGGTTGCGCTCGGCGATGCCAGCGCGGACGCGGGCCAGACGCTCGGCGTCGGCGGCAAGCACGTCGTCGGTCTCGTCCAGATACGAGCGGATCATGCCGATGCCGTCGTAGTACTGCGGATAGCCGTCGTAAAAGTCTGCCTCGGGAGGATCGATGCCGGCGTCCAGATAGAACTCGTCGCTCATCTGGAAGGTGTGGCGGCCAAAGCGTTCGTAGGCACGATCCTGGTAGGGACGGATCATGGCAATGGTCTCGCGCGCCAGTTCGGGCTTGTCGCTGTATGACCAGCTAAAGCGGTTTTGGTGTTTGGTAAAACCAAGCGGCACAATGCCCAGGCTTGTGATTTGCTCGTGCTCCTCGCAAAAGCGCAGGGTCTTTTCCAGCTCCTCGCCGTCGTTCATGCCGGGGCACAACACGATCTGCGCGTGAATCTCGATGCCGGCGGCCATGATGGTCTCGAGTACGTCCATGCCTCGCTGGGCGTTACGGCCCATCATACGACGGCGGACGTCGGGGCTCACAGCGTGGACCGACACGTTCATGGGACTCATGTTGCGCTGGATGACGTTTTGCACGTCCTCGTCGGTGAGGTTCGTAAGCGTGACAAAGTTGCCTTGCAAAAAGCTTAGGCGATAGTCGTCGTCGCGAATATAGAGCGTGGAGCGGCCGCCCTTGGGGAGCATGGTCATAAAGCAGAACACGCAGGCGTTGACGCAGGTACGCATGCCGTCGAAGATGGGGCCATCGAACTCCAAACCCCAATCCTCGCCGGGAAAGCGGTCGAGCTCGACGGGGGTGACGGTGCCGTCGCGCGGGTCGAAAACCTCGAGGTCGACGGTATCATCGTCGGCCTCCCAGAGCCAAACGATCATGTCGGTGAGCGCCTCACCGTTGACCGTGAGCACGCGCATGCCCGGCTCGATACCCACATCCCACGCGGGCGATTCGGGACGCACGTTCTTTACGAGCGCGCCCTCACCCGGCTCGGGGTCGCGGCTGCGCCCGTAATCGGCCACCTCGGCGGCGTATGCGGGTACGGTCTGGTCCATGGTTAGCGGCAAAGCTCCTTGATGCGCTCGACGGCGCGCTCGATGTGTTCTTGCGGGGTGGAGGCTCCGGCGGTGATGCCGATGTGGTGAGCGTCGGTAAACCACGCGGCTTGGAGCTCAGAAGCTTCCTCGATGTGATACGTGCGCTCGCAGGCGTCTGCGCAAATCTGCGCCAGGCGGCGGGTGTTGCCCGAGTTCTTGCCGCCCACGATGACCATGCAGTCGCAGCGGTTGGCAAGTGTGGCTGCTGCCTGTTGACGCTCACTCGTGGCGGCGCAGATGGTGTTGATCACGCGCAGCTCCTGCACGCGCGGGGTGATAGCAGCCACGACCTCGGCCAAGTTCTGCGCAGTCTGGGTGGTCTGCACAACCAAGCCCACTTTACCCTTGAGCGACAGCGCGTCCGCATCGGCAGCGCAGCTCACGACCTGCGCGTCATCGCCGGCATGGCCCAGGATGCCCTCGACTTCGGGGTGACCCGGCTCGCCCACGACGATCACGCGGTAGCCCTCGCGCACCAGGCGCTCGGCCGCCACATGGACCTTCTTCACGTAGGGACAGGTGGCGTCGACCACGGTAAGGCCGCGCTCGCGGGCAGCATCGATCACTTGCGGCACCACGCCGTGGGCGCGGATGATCACGGTACCGGTTGCGGCGCTATCCAGGTTCTCAGCCAGGCTAACGCCCGCCTCAGCGAGCTCGCGCACCACGATAGGGTTATGGATGAGCGGACCCAAGGTATGGACCTGAGTGCACTCCCCTGCCTGCGGCGCAGCGGCCAGCGCCATGTCGAGCGCACGCTGTACGCCGTAGCAAGTGCCGGCGTGGGCGGCGATCTCGATGGTAGGCGCGGTTGCCTGGTCGGACGCGGTCACGGCAGTGTTCGTCACGTTCTCGCTCATGGCTAGAACCTGCCCGGATGCTCGGCGCACAGCTCGTCTCGCATGGCGTAGACGCGGTTCATGGCCTCGGACTCAAACCAGGCCAGGCGCTCCGTGCGCCTAAGCCCGGCCGGCGCGTCCGAAAGCGAGACGGCCTTGCCGGCACGAATCCAGCACTTCTTGGGACGCATGAGCTTTTTGCCCGCGGGCGTGATGTCGGACCAGCCGCAGATGGCGAGCGGGTTGACGGGCGCCTTGCCCATCTGAGCGATGAGCGCAAAGCCGCCGTGGACCTCGGGCTTGATCTCGCGCGAGCGGATGCGCGTGCCCTCGGGGAAGATCAGGACGTCCTCGCCGCGCTGCAGCGCATGCTGGGCGGCGCGCAGGCACTTCATATCGGCAGTACCGCGCTCCACGGGGATGCCGCCAACGCGGCTAAAAGCCCAGCGCACAATCTTGCTCTTGGCGAACTCGGACTTAAAGATAGGGCGAATGCGGCGGCCGCCAAAGAACAGCGCCGTCTCCACGGCCAGCAGCTCGGCCATCGAGGTGTGGTTGCAGATGACCACGCTGCCGCGGCCGTCCTGGCGCTCAAACAGCAGATCGGCATCTTCGACCTTCCAACGCCACATGAGCTTGGAGAAGGCCCAAAGGATGGCCATGACTACGACGACGGTACCGCGGATGAGCGCCGGGAACTCGGCGTAGGGGGCGTTGTAATAGTCCTCGGGCGTCTGCTTAAACAGGCGCATGGGCTACCTCCTTTGGTTGATGAGGCCCTCGATAATGCGGACGACCTCGTCGATGGTATGGGCGGTGGAGTCGACGTGCACGGCGTCCTCGGCGGGGATGAGCGGGGCGACCTCGCGGCTGCTGTCGAGCTTGTCGCGCTGCTTAAGGGCGTCGAGAGTCTCGTCGACCTCGGCCTCGAGTTGCGCGGGCGTGAGCGGCTGAGCGTCGTTTTGGTGGCGCTGCAGCACGCGGCGGCGGGCGCGCTCGCGCGGGTCGGCGGTCAGGAAGACCTTGACCTGCGCGTTAGGGAACACGACGGTTCCGATGTCGCGACCCTCGGCCACGATATCGCGGTCCTCGGCGGCGCGGCGCTGGTGGATGAGCATGGCGGCGCGCACACCCGGGTAGGCCGAGACTTTGGACACGTTGGCGTCGACCTGCGGGGTGCGAATGGCGGCCGAAGCGTCCTGGCCGTCAATGGTCAGGCGCGTGTCCTCGCCGGTGCCGTTGGTAAAGCGAATCTCGATCTGCTCGGCGAGGGCGTCGATGGCCGCCTCGTCGTCTAGATCGATGCCGCGGTCGAGCGCGGCGAAGGTGACGGCGCGATACATGGCGCCCGTGTCGAGCTTGTTAAAGCCCAGCTGGCGGGCGATCTCCTTGGCGATGGTGGACTTGCCGGAACCGGCGGGGCCGTCGATGGCGACGATCATGCAATGCTTCCTTTCGATGGTTGACGTGCTGGTATGGTTCGTGGGCGCTGGGGCACGGCGGGTTGCCTAGCCCGTGTAGCGCTCGCGGTAGGTGTTGCGCTTGGGTGCGGAGCCGTGGCTGCCGTGGTGACGCGTGCGGCTGGCGGGCGTATCTTGGGGCTTGTCGCCGTTGCGCTTGGCGCTCGCCTGCTTGGGCGGGATGCCGCCGGCCTTGAGGATCTGCACCTCGCGGTCGGTGAGCTCGCGCCACGAGCCCTTGGCCACGTCCTTGAGCTCCAGGCCGGCAAAGTTGCAGCGGTGCAGACGAATCACCGGGTGGTGGATCTTGCTTAGCATGCGCTTGACCTGATTTTTGCGGCCCTCGCGGATAATGACCTCCACGGCGGTGGTGCCGGGCTTGATGTCTTGGGGAGCTACGGCCTCGGCCTCGCGTGCGGTGATGACGCGGCAGATTGCCGGCTGGCACAGGCCGTCGTCGAGCTCGATGCCACGGCGGAGCGGGTCTAGATCGCGGTCGGTCAGCTGCCCGTCCACGAGTGCCTGGTAGGTCTTGTAGACGTGCTTGCTGGGGTGCAGCAGATCCTGCGACAGGTCGCCGTCGGTAGTAAAGAGCAAAAGGCCCGTGGTGTCGCGGTCCAGGCGGCCCACCGGGAAGAGTCCCGGAAAGCGGTCGCGGGGGACCAGGTCGGCCACGCAAGCACGCTTCTGCGGGTCGCTCATGGTGGTGAGGTAGCCGGTCGGCTTGTAGAGCATCAAGTACACGGCGCCCTGGTTGAGCTTGATGGGCATGCCGTCGACCTCGATATGGTCGCGGTCGACATCGACCTTGGTGCCCAGCTCGGTCGCGACCTGGCCGTTGACGGTCACACGGCCGGCGGTCATCAGGTCCTCCGAACCGCGGCGGCTCGCCACGCCCGCGCGCGCCAAAAAGCGCTGCAGGCGCATGGTGTGCGGGTAGACGGGCTGGGCGTCGGACTCGTGCGTATCCGCGTTGGGCACCGCAGCGCCGACGCGCGTCTCCCCTACTTCGTTAGTCCTCGTCATGTAAATCCTCCGAGGTCTCGTCGACGACCAGGGTCTCCGAGTCCTCGACTGCCTCAATATCTTCAACATCGATATCGATCAGCTCGCGCTCTTCGTCCAGATCCTCGGCCTGTTCCTCGAGCGTGGACTGAATGCTGCGGCCGCTCAGGCGCTCACGGATAAATTGACGCGACTGCTCGTCGGGGGCAAACTGCTCCAGATCGGGCAGGTCGCGGGTGGAGCGCAGACCGAACTTTTCCAAGAAGGCATTTGTCGTGCCGTAGATAATGGCTTGTCCGCGCTCGGGGTCGCGACCGAGCTCGCGCACCAGGCCCTTGTCCACAAGCGATGCGATGACGCCGTCGGAGTTGACGCCGCGGATGCCCTTGACCACCTCGCGCGTCACGGGCTGGTGGTATGCGATGACGGCCAAGGTCTCGAGTGCCGCCTGCGACAGTTTTTGCGTGTCCCAGCTCAGCACGTAGGCCTCGACCACGTCGTGATAGGCGGGATGCGTAAACAGGCGCCAACCGCCGGCGACCTCGCGCAGCTGAAAGCCGCGGTTGGCCTCCTCGTACTCAACTTTGAGCTCGGCGAGCAGCGATGCGCACTCGCCGGGGGCGATATCCAGCGCACCTGCCAGCGCGGGTGCGCTTACGGGATCGCTCGACACCAGCAGGAGCGCCTCCAAGGCGCCTTTGAGACTGTTTGTCTCCAGCGTGGAAAGGGTTGACATGGTTGCCGCTCCTATTCGGTGAGCTCGGGGCCCTCGCCGGGTACGTAGGCCTCGGCGCTCTCGACGCGGTTGATGCGGATGGTTCCAAAGATCTCGTCCTGGCTCAGCGTGAGCGAGCCTCGCTTGGCGAGCTCGAGCATGGCCAGGAAGGTGACGACGAGCTGCTCGGTGGTGGCGTTGCCATCCAGCAGCTCGCGGAAGGTGCAGGTTTGGTGCGCCATGGTAAAGCGGTCGACCGAGGCCACAGTCAGGTCGAGCGGAACGCGATGCGGCGCCACGTGTTCGGCCTCCAACAGGAAGGTCTGGCGCTTGCCGTCCAGGTCGGCGCAAATGACGGCCAGGCCGCGCAGGGTAATGCCGGCCAGGTAGTCGGGCATAAGGCCCAAGAACTCGGGGTCGGGGCCGGCCACGCGCGGATGCATGCGGCTTTCGGCCTGCATGCGGGCACCGAGGGCCGCAGCCGCGCCCTTAAACTGCTTGTAGGCAATCAGGCGCTGGATCAGGACCTCACGCAGGGCGTCGCCGTCGAGCGTGCTGAGTTCCTCGAGGTCTTCGTCGAACTCGTCATCGTCGTCACCGACTTTGCGCGGTGCCTCCTGCGGTACCAGAGAGGCGGCTTTGATGTCCAAAAGGGTTGCCGCGACCAGCAAAAAGTCGCTTGCCACGTCCAGGTCCAGCGCCTCGATGCGCTCGGCCTCGGCAAGGTACTGTTCGGCCACCTCGCTGATGGAGATGGCGCCGATATCTACTTTTTGGCGGGTTACCAGCTGCAGCAGCAGGTCGAACGGTCCGCTGTAGACCTGCGTCGACACGCGATACGACATCTTCGACCTCCTTTGACGGCGCCTTCGCGGCGCGGTTTGGGTGCATGTTACGACCGTTTTGCACGGTCGACCTGTAAGTTTACCTTAGATGCCGGCGATTGCGAAGTTGAGCAGCTGCTCAGCAAGCGGATACACGGTAACGTCGAAATAGCGGCTGATTACATCGATGCCGGTCCACATAGGCAGCAGATACAGCACGATGATGAGGATGGGCATGGCGTATTGCTGCAGGCGGTAGTAGTTGGCGAGCGCCTTGCCTTTGAGGAACGGTACGATGATCGACGAGCCATCGAGCGGCGGGATCGGGATGAGGTTGAAGAACGCGAGTGACAGGTTGACAACGATAAACGTGGCGCCGAAGCTCATGATCTGTGACGCCAGGGCAGAGGAGATGCCGGTGTAGAGGTTGCCGTACGCCACGTGCATGAGTGCCGCGGCAAGGCACGCGAGTGCGATGTTCGACGCGGGGCCGGCCGCGCTCACCAGGACCTCGTCGCGCTTGGGGTGCTTGAGGTTGTTGAGGTAGACGGGCACGGGTTTGGCGAAGGCGAACACCGGGCCGCCGGCCGCGAGCATGAGCAGCGGCAGGATGATGGTGCCAAACGGGTCGATGTGGTTGAGCGGGTTGAGCGAGACGCGCCCGCGCGAACGGGCCGTCTTGTCGCCGAGCGCCCAGGCCGCAGCGGCGTGCGCGCTCTCGTGGATCACGATGCCCACGATGACGGCGACGGCGCTCGCGAGCAGGTTCATGAAGTAGCTGCTGGACATGGCGCTCCTCTAGCGGACGCGGCGCGAGGCGCGCGTGAGCAGGTAGTCGGCCGCAAACAGGATGACGGCGACGATGGCGTAATCCAGGCGGAACACGCCGCCAAAGGGCGACGTGATGACGCCATAGCCGGCGATGGCGCTCGGCAGTGCGCGCGAAAGCTCAACGACAAAGCCTACGATCTGCAGCTTGGCGGTGAGGCCGCTAAAACACAGCAGCACGGTCATCGCGCTCATAAAGATGCCGCAGATGCGACAGGCGATGGCGATGATGCTCATCGCCACGGCAGCGGCCTTACGAGAGTTCACGCGCGGTCTCCTCTTCAATCTGGGTGGAAAGCTCCAGCCATTCGTCCTCGAGCTTGGGCAGTTCTTGCTTAAGGCCGTTATATTCCCCCAGCGCGGCGTTGAACTTATCCTGATCGGCATAAAGCTCTTCGCTCGCCATCAATTCCATAAGCTCGTCATAGCGGGCACGCTTTTTGTCGAGCTCCGTCTCGATCTTCTTGAGCTGGTTACGCACGCCCTTGAGCTTTTTGTTGAGCGCAGCACGGGCTTGGGCCTCGGCGCGCTTTTGCTCCTTGGTCTTTTTGCCCTCGGCAGGCTTAGGCGCCGCGGCGGGGGTGTCGGCCTGGGCGGCGCTGGCCTTGGCGGACTTGGTCGTGGCCGGCGCGCTCTCCGTGGACGCCTCGGCGGCGGCGCGGGCCGCGAGGTCCTCACGCTTGTAGAGGTAGTAGTCGTAGTCGCCGTCGTAGACCGTGACTTTGCCGTCGCGGATATCGATGACGCGGTTGGCCACGGCGCGCACCAGGTGCTCGTCGTGGCTGATCAGCACGATGGTGCCGGGGAAGTTTTGCAGGGCGTTCTCGAGCATGTCCACCGAGTCGATGTCTAGGTGGTTGGTGGGCTCGTCCAGGCACAGGAGCGCCTCGGGTGCTACGAGCATCTTGGCGAGCGCCAGACGCGCCTTTTCGCCGCCGGAGAGGACGCGAACCTGCTTTTCGATTGCGTCGTTGTCGCTAAACAGGAAGGCGCCCAGCAGGCTGCGCTGCTGCGGCACGGTCCACTTGGGCGTGACGGTGTCAATCTCTTGCAGGACGGTATTGGACTCGGTCATGCCCTCGAGTGCGTGCTGGGCGTAGTAGGCTACGCCTACGTTGGTGCCCAGGTCCCGGGTGCCGGTGGTGGGCGGCTCCAGTCCGGCGATGATCTTCATGAGCGTGGACTTGCCGGCGCCGTTGGGGCCGACGAGCGCCACGTGCTCGCCGCGGTAGAGCTTGAGGTCGATATCGCTGTAGATGTGTTTGTTGCCGTAGGACTTGGAGACGCCCTCCAGGCCCACGACCATATCGCCGGAGCGCGGTGGGTCAGGGAACTTAAAGTCGATGTGCTTGTGGCCCTCGGGTAGGATGACAAGCTCCTTTTTGATCTGCTCGATCTTGCGGATGCGCTCCTGGGCCTGGGCTGCCTTGGTGGGCTTGTAGCGGAACTTGTCGACGAAGACCTGCATGTGGGCGATGTCGCGCTCCTGGGCGGCGCGCTTGGCGCGCATCTGCTCAAGGTTGTCCTCGCGCTGCTTGAGGTAGCTGCTGTAGTTGCCGGTGTAAGTGGTCACGCGACGATTTTCGAGTGCGGCGACGTGGTCGACGCAAGCGTCCATGAAGGCGCGGTCGTGGCTGACGATGAGGACGGCGCCGTCATAGTTGGCTATAAAGCCGCGCAGCCACTGGACGCTTTCGAGGTCCAGGTGGTTAGTGGGCTCGTCCAGAAGCAGCAGGTCGGGATGGCGCAGGAAGAGCTTGGCGAGCGCGATGCGCATCTGCCAGCCGCCCGAGAACTCGGAGCACGGGCGCTCAAAGTCGGTGACCTTAAAGCCCAGGCCGGACAGGATTTTGCGGGCGTTGCTCTCGAGCTCGTAGCCGCCCAGGTGCTCAAAGCGGTCCTGGACCTGGCCGTACTCGTTGAGGAGTGCGTCGACGTCCTTGCCCTGCTCGGAGAGCTCGGTGATCTGGGCCTGCAGCTCGTTGGCGCGCTCACCCATACGGCGGATTTCCTTGGCGGCAGCCATGACCTCGGCAAGGATGGTGGTGTCCTTTTGCTCCAGGTTGGTTTCCTGCTCTAGATAGCCTACCTGGCAGTCCTTTGCGTACTGGACCTGGCCAGCGTCTGGGCTGTCGATGCCCATGATGATCTTGAGCATGGTAGTTTTGCCGGCGCCATTGGGGCCCACGAGCGCAAAGCGTTCGCCGGGATTTATCTGGAAGGAAGCGCCGCTAAAGAGGACGCGAGCGCCGAAGCTTTTTTCGATCTTGTCGACCAGGAGGATCATGGTGCCGCCTTTGACCTTGTGTGCCTATATAAAAAAAGGCCCCAACTTGCGTTGGAGCCTCATTCAATGCTCGGGTGGAGACGAGGGGGATCGAACCCCTGACCTCTTGACTGCCAGTCAAGCGCTCTCCCAGCTGAGCTACGCCCCCGTGCGAAGAAGTACTATACGGGAACTCGGACGGCGATGCAAGGACAATTTTGGAAAAACTTTCCGGGGGGCGGGCGCCGGAGTCCCGCGGGGCCGGGCCAGCCTGCGGAGCGCCTGGCCCCCGCACGGCCCCTACGCCGGCCGACTTGGCGCGCGGAACGCGACCCTCCCCGCGCAACCGGATTTCCTATGCGTCGCCAGTCCCATTATCGGGTCCGATTGCGAACCGTCCCTCATCCGCGCCTCAGAACTATGCCGGTTTACTACGATGAATCTGGAATGTTCGACCACGCACGTCTTTTCGTTAACCGTCGGACTCTCTACCTGCTGTTTTGCAAACTGAGAACACGCGGTGGTCGAAGGTCGCCGATCCGTCGTAGTAAACCAGCATGGTTTTGAAATGGCATCAGGTTGATTTCACGCTGAAATGTCTTGAAGCCCTGAATTTAAGGCCTTAACTTTTTATAAAACACTTCTTATCTGCGACGGGCCTAGATTAGCTGTTGTTTAGCATCGAACTTGATCTTGCGTTGTGCGACTTGCTCGTGCATGGTAGTATTTCACGACGTGAAGCGAAGAAATTAGGCCTGAGTTGCCTTTGCTAGAATTGCATTCACCGTTCATAAGGGCTCTTGGCGCAACGGTCAGCGCAGGGGACTCATAATCCCTGGGTTCTGGGTTCGAATCCCGGAGGGCCCACCACTATCTACCAGCGGTTTCTCTGAAATCTATTCAATCAGGGGAACCGCTTTCGTTTTGGTTTTACCTTCTCGAATCCACTGGTTTCTTCTGGCTATCCACCACTATCCACCACAACCCAATGTATAAGGAGGCGTTTCGCCTGTATATACATTGTGGAGGCCCTAAGGAGCGCCGTTCTGAGTCGGCGGCGGGATGGGGGCCGCGGGTACCTTCCCTGTGCCTTAAGACCGTTTTGGAGCTTTTACTTTCGGGTGTAATAAAAATTCTAATAGTTGGTCCTAAAACGCTCTCGGCAATTCATGGATAGCATTTGCCGCACTGGAACTAGATGATCTCAGTTTAGCTTGCGAGATGATCCATTTCGATACGGTTGTTGGCCGCCAAGTCAATGAAGGCCTGGAACAGTTGTTCAGCAAGGCCATATTGGCACTTCCCGCCATCAGACTTGTCTCAATACCCTTGAGGATTGGAGCGGGTTATGACCAATCGTACAGTTGTCCATGGCGCTATTGTGGAAGCCGCCTCGGCGGTGCCCATCGACATCGCGGTTGAACTCAAGCCGGGAATTCCCGGCTTGACCATTCTGGGCATTCAGGATAATGCCGCCGTAGAGCTGCGAGGTATCGTCAGGTGCGCCCTCAGGGCGCAGGGATACACCCTGCCTCGAAACAGTGGCTCTATCGATGTCAAGCCTTCGCCTGGCTATAGCAGGGCCTTCTCTGGTCGAATCCGAGATGCAGGCTCCCTCGCGCTGCCCA
This sequence comes from uncultured Collinsella sp., assembly GCA_905199605.1. GTDB lineage: Bacteria > Actinomycetota > Coriobacteriia > Coriobacteriales > Coriobacteriaceae > Collinsella. The sequence goes on along the minus strand of CAJKHC010000002.1, from coordinate 82,973 downwards.
TCGCACTCGGAATCCTAAGCGCTTCGGGGCAACTTGACCCTACGTATATCGAGGACAGGCTGTTTTTCGGTTCGCTCGATTTCGGTGGTAACGTCACCTCATGCCGGGGTACTATCGCCGTCGAGAACCTTTGCCAAGAGCTGAGTCTCCAAGGAATCGTCTCAGCTGCAACTCCACGCGGAATCAGGTCTTATCATTCGAGCCTTCAATCTTTGGACTCGATTTCAACTGACGCCCTAGGTAATCCCGAGAAGCTCATCGGAAGAACCATGCCGGCCGAACCCGGGCAATTGAGCCCAGTTTATCCGCCCGCTGCCGTCTCCGCTGTGGCTGAGGCACTTGCGACCCATAGACCCATCCTCATCGAGACGGATAGCCCGGAACGCGCGGGCGAGGCGCTCCGGGCGTTCTTCTGTGTCGGCGAGAGTGACGAGGCGACACTCATGAGAGACCTCGCCCGCGCCGGCACTAAGGGGAACGTCGCCGTCGTGCCCGATGTCGGAACGGCAAGCATTGCGGGCATTGTCGGCGGGGGACGCCCGATCCTGCCTGGTGTCATTTCGACCGTAAGCGGTGGCGCTATCGTTTTGGGAAATATCGACCAGGCCTCGTCCCATGTCCTTCAGTCCGTTGCTGCGGCTATCAGGCAAGATACCGTAAGAATTGTCAGAGTTGACGGCACTGTTCGATTTCCTAGCGATGCCGCGCTCGTCATGACTGTGAGGGAGGACCGCAGCAACTATGCACTAAAGGCTTTTGAGAAGGGCCTGTTCCCTAAGATTGAACAGCCTGTCGTTGTTGATATTTGCCAGCTGGAAGAAGGCCTATCTCAGATTCAGGCGTGCCCCGGTTCGTTGGTCGCCTATAGGGAGAACGTCGAAAAGCGCATCGAGGACAGCAGCCTCTATGTGGATGCAACCTCCAAAGGCGGCATCAAGGTCAACTATTCGGTCGATGGAGAGCCGAAGACCGTGGAGCTCGTGAAGCAGATCTACGAAGAGAACGACACACTCTGCATCCAGGCCTTTGATGTGACCGAGGGCTCCGACTCGTTCGGGGCTCTTTGGTCGGACGTCACCGTTAACCTTGACGGCCCGGCGCAAGGTGATCGAACTGTCTACATGAAGCGATCCGACATTGACCCCTTGCCCGGGATCCTGATGGACTCGGAGGTGTTCGGTACCGTTATCGATGGCGCCGGACGCGGAGGGTATGAGGCCGTCGAGATCAGCTCGAACGCCTTCCTCTCGATGAGGGACCTGCCGGAATTCCGAGAGATGGTCATTCCCTCCGAATACAAGGATATCGCCGTTGCCGCGGGCGTTAAGTTCGCCGTGGTGCCGGCGATTGAAGCCAAAGACATCGCCCTCATGTCTGATGGCCTCGTCAGCGTAGGCGGGCACGACTATACGCTCTATCGCGGGCAGACCTTCGAAGAGTCTCAGAAGGTGGACGCGATCCTCGATCAGTACGATGAGCTCAGCGTGGCGCCCCACAGGCTAGACTGCAGCCCCAGCACCAAGAAGATTATTGACTCGCTCCGGCTTACGACTAAAAGCACGGCATCGCCCGGTGGCGTCGTAACGATGGAGCGTGATGTGGCCCTCCCCCACGTTCAATCGCTGAAGCATTAACCAAAAGCTAGGAACACTTGTTCAACGGCTCTCATCGCCATGCTCCAGGGCTGACGATAACACCAACGGAACTATGACCGAAGGGAGAGCCGTATGGATAAGCTGGACAGGTCGGGAGCGGCGGCAGGGCTAGGCCTGCTCAATCTCGACCGCATTTACAACAACGTGTGCGAATTGATCATGGACCCGATGCAATGCGAGAGCCACCTTAAGTGGCCGGCCATCGCCACGCTTGGCGCGATTATGGCGGAGCCGAGCCTTCTTGCGGCCGCGGCCGAGGTCGCATTTGACGGTATTGCTCCGAATACGCATGCCGACCAGAAGTCCTGGCTGCTCGCGCAAGCCCTATTCACAGCTTCAACCGCCCAGGCCGCATATGAGGTCGAGCGCGGTCTTGAACTCTCGCCGTCCGATCGCGCCCATATCAATCCGAAGGCCCCTATTGCCGTCCAGGATTACATCTCGCGTGACCAGAAGCTCGCTGTCATGAAATTCTATGTCATGGCAGACACCGAACTTACGCACATCGCCATGAACTGGCCGGCTGGCCCCTACGGCCAGTACAGAATCGGCGACGATGGCTATGTCACAGACGAGCAGTTCGTGCGCGTGATTCCAGACCCCCTCGACCAGAGCCTCTACGAATACATCGCGAACGGCGGCGCGCTAACAGACGAGGTTATCAGCGCTGCCGTGAGGGGTGAAGCCGGCTACATCGATACACTTGCTTCTCAGGCTATCGATAACGATCCCGATGCCCCTGTCTACTACACCGAGGGGGAGCAGGATGAATGGGAGGACTCTCTCAATGATGGCTTTGTCGAAGAGAGCGAACTCAAGACCGAACGTGCCCACGTGATGCCGGGAACGAAAAACCTCATCGCGCAGATCAGCAAGAAGCTAGGCGGCGGCACCGAGGGAGCGCTTCACACCACGGCCCCCGACCGCACCGCCTACTTTCACTATGGGCAGTCATAAGCGAGGCGCACTACGATGAGTATTAACCTTATCCCATTCGACTCCCCTATCGAGTGCATGACAATCGACACGGAGACCACTGGGCTCGATCCAGCCGGCGGCGATGGGATCCTGACGCTCGCCATGGTTCTCGATATCGATGGCCAAGACTCACCCTCGACGGTTCATTTACGTGTCAGGCCGCAGCATAAGACGGAATGGCCCGACGCCGAGCGCGTGAACCACATCTCCCCCGCCTCCGTGGCTAACTATAAGCCTTTTGAAAGGTATCTCGAGGCCGTTCAGTTCCTATTCGACCGTACGGAGAAGATTGTCGGATGGAATGTCAACTTTGACCTTGGTTTTCTCGAGAACGAGGGCGTCGTCATACCGCAGACGACGAAGGTAGTCGATGCGATGGAGGCCTTCGGGCGCGCATACGGCCCGTTTTCGGAGACTCATACCCGATGGAGGCTGACCTCTGCGGCAGATGCCGTGGGCTATAGCTTCGAGGGGGCGCCCCATACCGCTCTCGCCGATGCCTTGGCTACCAGGTATTTATATCGACACGCCGAATCGATCATCGAAGGCCATAGACATCCGGGGGCAAATGTCAAACGCCCCGGAGCTTACAGGCATATCTAGGAAATTGTCACCCTGTGGCACCAAACCGGTCTGCACGGGTGGCCTATATGGCGAAAACTGTATTTGGGGCCGCCCGAGCGTGCGGCCCCAATGCACATCGCCGGAAGGAGGTACCAGCAATGCCCGGAGAGAACGAAGAAGCCATGCGTGTCTTGCTCATGCTCGGGCAGGCTGCTCTGCCGCCGGCGCGTGAGGTTCTCATTCTTACGATGAGGGCGCTGGCGCGCGGCACCGGCAAGGTTGCCGGCACTGCTGGCAGAACGGCCCAGCGCGGCGCGAACCATGCATTCAGCCATGTAAATGGCCTCGGACGCTACGGCCTTGTGACCGAGCATACGTTGAGGCGCGACCGAAACGACGTCATCAAGCTCGTCAACCTCGGCAAGGAGGGCGCGCTCGACCGCAGCGACCTGTCGCTCCTTTCCGACATCTGCCGCAGGCACCGCATCGGGTTCGCGGTTTTCGAAGACCCGGCGACCGGCTATTTCGCAATCGAATACAAGATGAAGGACCAGGAGGCCCTTGCCGCCTGCATCGAGACGGCTATCCAGAGAAAGCTGATTTCGAATGCCGACGTGGATGGCGCCATGAGGGGACCGGTCGAGAAGGGCAACGGCCCCCAGTCGGTCAATCCGCGTAATGAGCGCTCGTCTGAGCAATTAAAAGAGTATCCAGCGCTTCCCGCAATCGGGCTTCCCGCCGTTGGCCTCCCTCCGGTTGGCCTGCCGCCCGCGCCGGAAAGCATCGAATACCTCGGGGAGTCTTGGAAGCTCGACCAGTCCGATGGCATGTACAAGCGTAAATTCACCGGTTGGGATGGCACTGCCTACACCGCCGCCATGACAACGGCCGGTGCCTTCAGGATTACCGATTCCGACGGCCGTCTGGCGAAAATCGGAAACCAGGTCTGCGAGGGAGACGTCAAGGGGGCGTTTATCGAGGGACGCTCCGACGCGCTCGTTCGATGCCATTCCCAGATCGAGACCCTGAAGGACCGTGAGGCCTTCGAGGGGTCGGTTAAGCTGCAGCAGCGCCCAGGACGCACCAAGCAGATGGGCTCGCACGAGGTCATTCGCGCCGCTAATATGCGCGACGCCGCCGACCGCAAGGCGAACCGTCACCAGATCGGAAATCAGAACCGTCCGGCCACGCACTCCCGAACTCTCAACAAGCGGGTCAAGAGGTAATTCATGAAATTGCCCAAGCTGGACATAACGAGGGCAATCGGAGCCGTCGTGCTGGGGGCGGCCGCCTTCTGGATCGTAAACCTTACGGTCCAGAAGGTCATGCTCGGAATCAACGGCATGGACACACCCGATGACGTCGTGGCCTTCATCGCATGGTCGGCATCCAGGCGGCCTTTCGGCGTCTACTTCGGTGGGCCCCCTTTGCTGATTTCTGCCGCAACGTCCCTTGCGTTCGCGCTGGCCACTTTCCTCAAGAAGGAGGCGCCCGGCGAGGACATCTCTCCCGCCAAGCAATACGGATCCCAGCGCTTCTCCACCGCCCAGGAGCGCCTGCTGTACTCGCATAACAAGGCGACTGACGACTGGCCCGTCCCCGACTGGTGCGAGACGGTCGAGGACGACAATATCATCCTGTCGCTCAACAGCAAGGTTGCCGGTACCTCAATCGTCAATGACAAGAAGGACCCGATCAGGCGTGAGAGCCAGGTGCCTAACCGCAACATGTTCATCATGGCCGGATCGGGTGCTGGCAAGTCATACCGATTCGTGACCAACCAGATCATGCAGATGAACGGCAACATGGTCTTCACCGATCCGTCTGGCGAGCTTTTCCGCGCATCTGCCGCCTTTTTGGAGAAAAACGGCTATGAGGTGCAGGTCATCGACCTGCGCGACGAGGAGCACATCCTGGCCTCTACCCCCTACAACCCGCTCATCAACTGCCGTGACGTCACGTCCATCAACTCGCTGGTCAATATGTTCATTGCGAACACCAAAGGTGAGGACACGCGCGGCGACCAGCAGTTCTTCATCGACATGGAGAAGAATTTCTACACCTGCGTCTGCGGCATGTTCGTCTTTTGGTTCAAGGCCAACGGCAATACCGCGGACTGCACCCTTCCGGGCATTATCGACTACCTGGCGATGGCCAAGGCCGACGGCGCCGAGGGCATCAACAAGCTCGACCTCGTCTTCGAGGGTACCCGCGAGCGCGACGGCTTTGATGGGTTCGCGCAGTACATCATCGATACCTACGGCGAGGACGCGCTCGACGACGAGTCCCTCCCCGAGAACTCCGTCCTCACCAACTACCGCACCTTCAAGGCCAACGCCGGCGCCCCCGAGCAGATGGCGGCAGTCGTGTCCTCGTGCGCGGCCCGCCTGCAGAGACTCAACAACCCCGCGATCAGGAAGATGCTGGGTCGCGACGAGCTCGACCTGCAGTCTATCGACAAGCGCAAGCGCGCCATATTCTTCTGCATCAAGTCCGGCGGCGGCCCCTATGACTTTGTCGCCGCGATGGCCCTGAACCAGCTGTTCGATATCTCGAAGGATATCGGATCCACGAACGGCATCGGCCATCTTGAGATCCCCCTCTATTGCTATCTCGACGAGCTCGCCCAGATAGGTAAGATCCCTGACCTCGAGAAGCTGTTCGCCGAGAGCCGTAAGTTCTGGATCAACCTCTGCGCCATCGTACAGGACGGCAAGCAGCTCGAGGCCCGGTACGGTAAGCAGTCGGAATCCATCCGTGCAAACTCGGCCATTTTCATGTACATGGGTTCCTCCCTCTTTTCCGACTGCGAGCAGATATCTCGTGAGATGGGCAACACCACGAAGAAGTTCACCGATTACTCCGTCTCGAATTCCGCAAGCGGCAAATCCATCAATGAGAGTACGAGATACGTCAAGGTCCCGCTCATGAGCCCCGAGGAGCTCTACAGCTTCAACGAGGAAGACGGCCTGTCCCCTGACGAGTGCGTGACCCATTACAAGCAGGGTATGTGGTTCCGCGACCTCAAGGCCGACCCGGAGATCCACCCCCGGCGCAAGGAGTATCTCGCCGCCGGCAAGACCGACATGCTCGAGTGGGCGCGCTCAAGGAAGCATGCGAAGGACCCTGACGCGTCCACACCTGAGGACGTCGTGCTCATCGACCGAGCAAACCCCAAGACCATCGTCATCGACGCCTATTAGGGCGCATGAATAGATATCGCAAATCCTAGGGAAGGACATTTAAATGGAACAGCTTACACAAATCGTCACATCCTTCGAGAATCTCATGATTGCCGGTGGTTCTCTGTTTGCCCTGTGGGGTGTATACAACCTGCTTGAGGAAAAGACCAAGGGACGTCCCGGCCACGGTACCGAATGGTGGCAGGTGCTCGCCGGCGTATTCATTGCCGGATGCGGCGTGTCCCACATCATCTCCCAGCTTTTTAACGGCATCATTCAATAATGAGTATTCGGGAGAGGTTGCTCGCCTTCGCCGCCGGCTCCCCTATCGGGGATGACCGGTCGCCAAGGCCGACGGAACCATACGGGGAATACGAGCTCGACAGGCGACGCATAAAGTGGTCGGAGTGCATTTTTCGCTTCGCGGTTGTCAGCGTTGCCCTGCTGGTGCTGGGCTGCGCGCTGTCTGGCATCGCATATGCTGCGCAAAAGGGTCAGTGGTCTGTAAGAGACTCGCTTGATGTTTCAGGTTCCCAGGCAACAGACTCTAAGCGCTATGTCGTCATCCGTTGGTCAGATATTGAAAAAGACAAGTTTATAGACTTTAAACATGGCAACATCACCGCTCATGAAATCAGATATGAGGTGAAAATCGGAAACGGAAGCGCAAATCTTTATGGCCCGATCTATGTCGATAAGAACGGTAAAACTGTAAGTTCAAAAACCGCCAAAACAAAAAAGCTGAGCGGAAGTTTGAGCGATAGTGAGTTTCTGAAGAGCTTGGCGCCAAGTTGGGCCCCTGATGGCTGGGAGATAGCAAAAGCCGCGGCAACTGGACAGGAATCCACTGGAACCGGTGGCGGACCTCATACCGACAAAGACTCGGCAGCAAAGGACCCGGAGGACTTGGAAAACCAGTTAATCAAGGATCATCCGCCCAAATTCGCTCTAAATTTTGAATTCTTTAAGTATTCTGCCGAAAATTTGGCATGGTCCTTCTGCCGCGGACTTGCCGAGAATGCTACCAGTCTCGCCGAATGGTGTATTTCGTTGGTGTCCTCCACGGCGGATACGGCTTTCACTTCCGATTTCACCAATGGGCCTTTTGCCCAGTTCTACACCATGGCATCGACGTTGTCCAAAAACGCCTTCCAGCCTTACGCCTTTGCGTTTCTTGGCCTGACTTTCGGCGTCGCCCTTATGCACCAGCTCGATGTCCGCCGCAAGATGGCCGGTATCGACATCATGGCAAGCCTCGCCTTCGTCGTGATGATGTTCGCGGTGAGCTACACCCTCATCGTGCACGCGATGGATATCTGCGCCTGCATATATATCCTCGCCCAGAATCTGGTAAGGGTCGTGAACATCGCGCTCGCGTCTGTCGGCATAGAGGCGTCAAAGTCCCTCGGCATAAAAGAGCAAGTGATCGCCTCGTTCGACTCTCTGACGTATGCCCAGGCGAGCACGTCCTTTATCCTGCTGCTCCTTGCGATCGTGGCCCTTGTCGCCTGCGTTGCCTGCCTATTTTGCGTACTCACTACCATCTTTGTACGCGTCGGCGAGATATATCTCAGGGCGGCGGCGAGCCCACTCTGCCTTGCATTTTTCGCAGACGACAGGTCCAGGGCAATGGGGGTCGGGTACCTCAAGCGCTTCGCTGCGGTGTGCTTCCAGGCGGTCATGATTGTCATCGCCATCGGCATGATCCCCTTGATCATGACAGTGGCCTCCGAGCTCATAGCGCCGATCACGTCTGACACGAGCAGCCTAAGCGGGTTTGGGGATGCCGTCGCCGCCCTGATCCCGTCGATGTGCGCTGTCCTGTGCATCACGGAAATCGTCAACAAGTCCAAGTTGGTCGCCAACAGCCTGTTTGGCCTTGCCTAGGGAAGGTGATGAAATGGCAGAGACATTCGTGCGCGACGATATCAACAACTATGTCGCGAGAAATATTTTCGGTCATTTTTCCAAGCGCTCCGCTGTGGCGGCGTTGGCTGCCGCTTCGGTCGTATCTGTCGGCATTTACGGCGTTTACGCATGGGGCTGGAATCTCGAAGCCGTCACTTATCTGGCGATACCGGTTTGCGTCGCGATCGGCGTAATCGGCCTCCATTCGCACCATGGCCTCAAATCGGAAAAATGGCTGCCCCTCATGCTGAAGGACCGGGCCGAGCCGGATCAACTCATGCTCGCGGTGCCGACTTTTGAGGTCGCGACGCCAAAGAAGACTCGGGCCGAATTGCGTAAGGAGAAGCGCCGTGAAAAGGCTGCGAAGAAAGCAAGAAAGGTAGAACAGGAGACCGTGCCGGCGGGAATCGCCCAGGCGATGGCAGAGGTCTCTATTGATAACGATAGGAGAAACCCGAGATGAGCAGGATGACGATTGAGGATCTCGACCGTGAGATCACGGAGGCGGAACAGCGCCGCGCGAACGCCGTCGAGGCTGGTTGGCCGAAGGGCGTGCGCCAAATGGACAAGCGTCTGAAAAAGCTGAATAAGAAACGCGACAAACATCTTGCGAAATATGGTTCCGACGTGCCATCCATCCCCCTTGGCTCTTCCTGGGAGACGGATGAGGACCAGGCCGATCTCGGCGTCAACACCGCCCTGTCGACCGACGTAAAGCTCGTCCAACCCAAGTGGACGACAACGAAACTCGTGCCCTACGAGCTGCTAACGGTCGACGGCGTCATGCGTATCGATTCGGCGACCTACTCCATCGCCCTGCGGGTCGACGACGTCAACTATCAAGGCGCACGACCCGAGGACCAATATCGCGTTCGCGAGGCATGGGCGGCGTATCTCGACTCCCTCGACCATACGGTGCGCCTCGGCATCTTCATCATGAACAAGCGTGTTAGCCCGGAGGAGTTCGCCTCCGACCTGCTATTCCGCGAGGTGCCCGGTGACGATCGCGGCAATGTCTTGCGCCGCGAGTACAACGCTTGGACTCACTCCATGCTGGCGAAATCCTCCAGATCCGTTCGCCGTGACCGCATCGTGACGATCGCGGTGTCTGCCGACACGATGGAGCGCGCCGTCCCGCGCCTTTCACAAGAGGCCGATTCCTTCCTGCGCTTCATGCGCGACCTCGGATCCGACGCGCATATCCTCGACGGCCAGCAGCGTCTCGATATCATCCAAGCCATGACGCGTCAGGACGATAACCCGGGCACGGCGAACTTCGAGCGTCTTTCCGGAACCGTCGGCCTCACGACCCGCGAGCTCGTGGCCCCCTCCTCCGTCCTCACGGCAGACGGCTATCGCGGCGATCCGAGGATGATCGTCGGGCGCCGTTGGGTGAAGACCTATGACGTCACCCTCGACGGGTACGGAAAGACGATGAAGGACTCCTTTATCTCAGATTTGACGGGCCTGCCCTACGACCTCACCGTCGCCTGGCACATCCGGCCCTGGGAATTCTCTGCCGCGATCTCCGCTGCAGAGAACCACCTGCATGAGATCACCGAGGAAAACAACACCTATCAGTTCAACACGAGCCGTCCCGAGGTCGGCTACTTCGTCGACCAGAGTAACATGCCGCCTGCCATGCGTGAGGCCCAGGAGGACGCCGAGGCCTTCCGAGACGACCTCGAAAGCGCGGAAATGCATGCGTTCGGAGTCACGACGGTCGTTGCCGTCCAGGGTCGCACGGAGACGGAGCTCGAGGAGGCATGCCGCGAGGTCGAGAAGGTGTTTTCCACGCACAGGAAGCCCTATCCCGATTCCTGGCGCGCGCTTCGCGAGGAATCGTTCTCGACCGCCCTGCCTATCGGTACCCCCTATATCCCGTATGAGCGCACCCTCACGACAGATCCCCTGGCGCACATGATGATGTTCGTTGCGGCGGAGATGAATGACCCGGGCGGCAACATCATGGGCCTCAATGCCGAGACCCGCTCATTTATCGTCTACGATCCGGTCTCCCATGAGCACACGAACAGCTTCACACTGGCACAACCCCGTTCCGGCAAGTCGTTCAATTCGAAGATCACCCGCATCATCCCCGTGCACCTGAAGCATCCGGACGACGACGTGATCACTATCGACCCCGAGGGCGAGTACGTCACCCCCACCGAGTATCTCGGCGGTCAGGTGATCCGTATCGCGGAAAACTCCGGCGACTACATCAACCCCCTCGACATCTCCCTTGCCTACGGCTCGGACGACCCGGAGACGAAGTCCTCCCCTGTTCCTGCGAAAGTGTCCTTCATCCAATCGCTCGTTCGCATGATGGCGAGCAGCGTCAACGACGCCCAGGCAAACGTGCTCGATGCCGCCGCGGCCTACGCGTATAACCGATACTTGGACGACCCGCGCCCCGAGAACCTGCCGACACTTCAGGATATCTATGACTTCCTGATGTCCGAGCAGGGCTCCGACATGCGCGACGCCCGAGACCTCGCGAAGCTCATTCGTCGCTACGTCACGGGCACGCTGTCGCTGTTCAACCATCCGACGAATGTGGACCTCCAGTCGAACCTCGTGTGCTTCGACCTGCATGAGCTGTCCAGCGAGCTCAAGCCGCTGGCGCTTCTCATCATCCTCGACCATATCTGGGTCCGCGTCTCGGCAAACCGCCGCGCCGGAAGGCGAACCTGGCTCGTTATCGACGAGTTCCAGCTCCTGCTCGACAGCCCATATGCGCGCAGCCAGATCGACCGCTTCTTCACCCGTGGCGGCAAATGGGACTTCTACATCAACGCCATCACGCAGAACCTCTCGCGCGTCCTCAACAGCGAGGAGACGCGCTACATGTTCCAGAACTCGCCCTTCGTGACGGTCCTGCAGCAGACGAGCGACCTTCTGCCCGACTTCCAGGAGCTGTTCAACCTCTCCGAGAGCCAGACGAAGGTTTTGGCAACCGCGCATCCCGGCGAGGGCCTCTACGTGTTCAAGAACCGCGTGGTCCATTTCGACTTTCCGATCGACCAGAAGATCTGCCCGACGCTCTACGACATCTGCACGACCCGTCCCGCCGATATCAAGCGCCGGGTGGCGAGGCCGGTGCCGGTGAGGCCCGACGTCGATACGCTCGACGAGCCGGAGGACGCCCCGTCATCGTCCTCGCGCATGAGACGTGAGGAGATCGGCCGCAGTGTGCCGTCGCCCGCGCACATGGCTCCCCCGCCGCAAGTCCGATCCTCCGATCGACCTGCGAGCGAGCAATTTGGTTTCAACGGCGGCGACAACCGAGACGCGGTTGCCGCCAAAAACGAAAGGATGGAAGATATGGATATTCGTGACTTCCAGGAGGGCGTTAGCTACTCGCGCTTCAACACCCGTCGACTCCCGACCGAGGAGGAGCTGCGCGCACAGGCTGAAGCCGAGCTCAAGAAACTTGTCCTGAACGCGATCGATCAGGTCTTCACCCGTGAGAGCGACACCCACTTCGACGATTTCGCGCTGGCGCTCTCCGCTTCCGGCATCACGCTCGGCGCCGACCCCTCCGGCGACATCGCCTTCTCGAACGGCACGGTCGCCCTTTCCGGTTCCGAGGTCGGATACACGCTGCCGACGCTCGTGGCCATGTCCGAGCGCGCTAACGGCCTTGATGCCGTAGCGGAGCCCCAGCGTGCCGCTGTCCCCGAGCAGGCTCAGTCCATCGAGGAGGATACCGAGCAGGCTGCCTCTCGTCTCGATGGTGTCCGTCAGCAGCCGGTGGAATCGCCGGCCCGTCCGCGCACTCAGGCGCAAGTCCCTCAGCAGCCGGCACACTCCGCAACGCCCCAGCAGGCTTCCGCTGCAGACTTCATGCAGACTGGCGGCATGTATCCAAACCAGCGCGCGGCTCAGCGCCGCCATCAGGCCGCGATGCAGGCGACGGCTGCTCCCCAGCAGCCCGCTGAGCAGCGCTTCACGAGCGCATCGGTCGCGGGGGCCATGCAGGGCCTGCTTAACTACCAAAATGACAGCGGCGAGGATATCGGTGGCGTGTTCACGAATCCCGATGAGATCAGCCCCGAGGGCCTCGGCGAATATGCTAGCGGCTCCGGTTTCGTAGGCTAGAAAATGCGCTCGACGAGATACAGTTCCAACCTTGCTCATGCGGATGCCCGTACTGCCGCTAGCAGGCGTGCGGGCACCGTCGCCGCCATGCTCGAATCGGAGTCGCGGTATGCCACGGCATCGGCAGGATCCTCTTCGCGCAAGAATGGCTCGCGCGCGAACTCATCCGACCTTTCTCGTCTCGGCGCACAGAAAACGACGCGCTCGCGTGCGGCATCTGCCGCCGCGGGCGCAGCCTCCTACGGCGGCGCCTTTGCAGCCGCCGCGCGATCCACGATGGCAGGTGCATCCGAAGCCGATGCGCCCGACACAGATATGGCGGAGGGATCGGGTTTCTCCCCCTCCGCTATGGCCTCGTCTTCCCGACGCGGGGCCACTGTGTCGGGCGCAACGCCCTCGGCACAGCTCGTGGCGTCTTCGGAACTCGCGAAAAAGGTGACGACGGTCCCTGTCGCCCCGTTTGCCGGCAGCGCCTCAAAGGCGCTTGATCGCGCCAATGCGGTCGAGCTCGATATCCTCATGAAGCGCCGCCCCGGTTCTTTCAAGAAGGACCCGGCCGCCGTCAAAAAGCTCAAGGACTACCGCAAGCGCTCTTTGCGCAGGAAACGCAAGGCGGCACTCAAACAGGCCTCGCTCGGGAAGAAGGCGAGCCGCGCCGTCGGCGGCAGCATCTCTCGAAAAGTATTCAAAGGGCGAAAGGGAAGGCAGAAGTTCCTCTCCATGAGGGCATGGAGGAACAGGGTCGCCCTGTTCACCTCCCTGCTTTCGCTCGGCTGCCTACTGTTCATGGGCGTGGTCCTAGCCTCGTCGCTTGGCATCGTTCTGTTCGGCAACCAGGCCGCCGGCGCTAGCAGTACGGCGAGCCTGGGCTCCGACGAGCTCAAGATATATCTGTACCTCAAGGACCACGGCTGCGACGACATCCACGCTGCGGCCATCATGGGCAACTATTGCCATGAGTCCGCGGGCACCGCAGCCAAAAAGATATACCCGATGGCCGACCAGGCGAAGGGCGGTCGTGCCTATTGGGAAGAGGGTATCAGTCCTTGCACCAATGACGAGATCATCGCGAGGGGTCCCGTCTACAACAAGGCGGTTGGCATCGGCCAATGGGACGGGGGGCGTCGCCTTCGCCTTGCCCAGTTCGCTAAGGAGACGGGAAGGAACTGGTACGAACTCGACGTTCAGCTCGAGTTCTGGTCGGACCACGATGAGTGGGGCTCGTTCACCAGCGCGAACGGCAAGTACACCTACCAGACATTCATGGAGACCGACGATCTCGAGTCGGCGACGATGCACTATGCGATGGGATGGGAGCGGTGCGCGATGGTGGGAGGCAAGCCGCACGGCTGGGACTCAAGGTACCCAAACGCGGAGTATTTCTACAACGCCATCACTTCGGGCTCCCTCGGCGGCTCCGGCCAGGAACTGTCGGGCGCCACGGGCACCCAGCTGGCCGTCGTGAGCGCATGCAAATCGACACCCTCGCCAGGCAAGAACTGGTGCGCCGCCTGGGTGACTAATGTGTTCAAGGCCGCCGGCGTCGGCTACTACGGCGGCAACGCCTGCGACATGGTCAAGGCCTGGTGCCATAGCAACAACCCAGCAGACCTCAAGGTCGGCATGATCGTGGGCGACACGAGCCACCCCGGCACCGGAACGCCCGGCCTTCTCTATGGCCATGTCGGCATCTACGTCGGTGACGGCAAGGTCATGAGCAACGAGGGCGCTATCACGACAAAAACGCTTGACGAATTCATAGCCTTCTACGGAAAGGGCTCCGGCGTCTACTGGGGCTGGATGGGCGGAGTGGAGCTCAAATAGCTCTAAAAGGAAAGGAATTTGTGCCATGTACGATAAGGGAAAGAAGCTCGACTCAAAGGGGATTATTCTCGCCTGCGTCGGCATCATCGCGGTCTGCATCGCAATCAATATCGCTTTCGCGGTATTCCCGCCCATGGGAAGGTCGGATGGTACCTCGAGCGAGGAATCCTCAATTGGAACCGACGTCGCGTCCGAAGTCTCAGGTGACGAGTCAGATGATGGGCAGGAAACCGACGTTGCGGATGGGCAGGGCGAGACGGCCCAGGTTGACCCCTCGATCGTGTCCGTGCCCGACAACCTGCCGGAGGAAGCGACCCAGGCAGGTTTCCAGGACGCTGTCGCCGCATACCTCACATCCCTGACCTCAGAATACGGCGTTCCCGAGAAGACGCTTATCGAGTCGAGCGACGTGAATGCGGGAATGGGCCCCGATGGCTCCGATATCCCCTACTGGGTCATCCGCGCCTACTTCCCAAACGAGACGGAGATTCCCGTGACCGTCGATTTCACCAAGGGCGAGGGCTTCAACGTCGGGACGTACTGATTTAGATGAAGAATGCGCCCGGACCCTACACAACAGAACCGTCCCTGCTGCTCTTTCGCCGGCGCCTGGCCGCCCTCATGAGAGTGACGGGTGTCGGCCAGGATGAGCTTGCGGCAACGATCGGCCAATCGCCGCGCTCTATCGCCCTTTGGTTGACGGGCGTCAGACTGCCTTCGGCGGTCTCGCTCAAGGCCCTCTCGAGGACGTTCGGCGTGCCTGCAGACTGGCTGTTGGGCGCGGACGCGGTCGAGATAGCCTCGGGGCTCACGAGGCTCGCGGAGATCGCCTCGGCGCCGAAGATCGCGGGCGCAGATAAGGCGTCGGACTAAAGGCGCGGGCGACCTTTCTATCGTTGGGCGCGAGTTCAACGTAAATACCGATTGTGAATGGACAGACCATGGCAAGACTACCGTTACAGGTCTCGAAGATGAATAAGATTAAATTCGGTACGACCGTTGAGGTGGCCACGCCGGATAGAATCAAGGAGCTACGCAGCAAGAACCCCGAATCAATTCGGAGTACCGGTGAGGCGATCGATTATCTGACTGTTATGTTTACCGGTCTTACGCCTCGAGTTGCAGAGGCCATGGATAAAGCCTGCCAAAAAGAGCTACAACTTACTGCGCAAGAAATGAGACACCTCTCATTTGATGGGTCAGAGGAATTGTCCGTAGCGGAACTTGAGCGTGACTATGATCAGTTCCTGCGCCTTCACGAACACTTTTCCCTTTACTACATGGACGTGGCGGAGAATGAGCCTCGCGACATGCGGCGGATTGATCTTGCCGACAATGATTTCGCTGTCGTCCCATCGTCTTGGATATTGCTTGGTGACGGCGAAAGCTCAGAATCTTTCAGCCAGGTTTCAGTTGTTGAAATCTGCGGAGGCGCAAAACACGGCGCGCCTCACTTCGCCTTCCTCCATAACGGCGAGTATAACGAGGAGGATGTCCTTGACCTTGCGATTCAGAAATGGCCTCCCCTATTTGACCTCGCCCATGACCCATGCGTCGGAAGGTGGAATAGCAAATCGGCTAAATCATGTGTCTATAACGGCGTACCTGTCATATGCTTCCACGAGCTTCAAGATGCGTCCTTCTATGAGGGCCGGGGACTAGATGCCCCTTGCGGAGCGGCGGTGCATCGTTGTCAGCAGTGATTGAGTGTACCTCAGCAGCCTAATCATGATGAACACTTGTTCCCGCACCGGACGGCATGGGCGCACTCCCCCATCATCGATGGGAGTTGACTGAGACGGGGAGGAAATAATGCAGCAGAGGCTAATCGAAGCGCCTGTCGAGATACTCGCGGCTGTGATGGGTCATCCGCGAGGCTGGGACACGATTCTCGACTCCATGGCCGAGCATCCCGAATTGGGCCCGAGGAGTATTCTCGCCCTCGCGGCATTCAAGCTCGACCATCCCGAGGCCGATACCTCCGCTGTCCTCAGCAGGCAGCGCGCCGATAGTTTGGGTGGCAAAATCAAAGAGCATCCGGTAGGGTTCGAGATCCTCGTTCCCTTTGCAAAACGAGACGGTGAAGAGCTGACTCTAGACTGCGAGCTCGTGCCGGAGACCGTCTACCCCGCCTCAGCCTACACGGGCCTCACCTCGTGTCCCGGTGCCGCTCCAATCAGGGTGGTCGAGGGGGATACGGTCGCACTCGACGCGGTCACAAAGGCCGCCGAAGACATCGACCTTGAGGGCATGGACCCGATGGCCTCCCATGTGACGCTTCGCCGCTACGGGATCGATGACGGCTTGGAGATTCGCGTGCCGATGGAGGACACCGAACTGCTCCTCGTCCGCATCGAGCGCGTCTGCGCCCAGGTGAGGGGCGCCACGAACAGAATCGACCGCGCCCTCAGGCGGGCGGGGTTTGAACACAAGCCGAGAACGCGAGCTTCGCAGAACAGCCCGGTCGAGTGCGGCCAATCGGCAACCATGACGACAAAGCGCCTGAAGAGTATGCTCGCATCCTTCGATGCCGGCGCGCGCGGAGCCTCCAACAACGCCCGAAAGGGGGCGTAGTTCCATGGCCAGGAGAACGTCGAGGCGCTTTGTCGCGGTTGAGGGGCAAATCTCCCTCTTCGCGATGGACGACCCCTCAATTTACGAGGCGCCAGCCGAAAAACAAATAGATGACGTGGATGCACAGCAAAGGTTGGCACTTGACTTTGGTGCGCAACAGGAATCTTATGTAAGCCAAACGGGAGGCGATAAGGCCGCCCGCAAGGATGATTCCGAGGAGGAAGCGCATGTCGGTGCTGAAGAACCCGTACAGGGGCGTGAGGGGACTCCGGTATTCCTTCATGGAGCAGAACGCTCCGGAGGAACTGGCCAGGATAGATGCGGCCGGCGAGACGGAGGAGTATCTCAAGGCAGTGGAGCGCAACTATCTGACGAGGCTCGCGGAGCTTCAGGACAGCTGCATGGAGAGCTGCGGGGCGACGCCGGAGTTCGCACAACTCACGATGGCCGAGTGCCGGTACGACGACTACATTCGCAGGGCCAACAGCGCCCGGAAGATGGCCGAAGAGATCGCCCTCAACGAGACGGTGCTCACACTCTAGCCACCCGCCGCAACACCGAATACCTAAACCCTGATGCCCAGGCCGACCATTCGCCGCTGGAGCGCGCGAGACTGAACTTGGCCGCTCTGCGCGCCCTCAAGGCGACCATGGATGAGGGGCGAGACGCCACCCCAGAGGAGGCGCGCGCCATTTCAGCCTACTCCGGTTGGGGCGGTGCCGCGAACGCCTTTGCCGAAAACCAGACCGGCGGCTGGGCCGAGCTATCACGGGAGCTGAAAGAGCTGCTGAGCGAAGATGAGTTCGCTGAGCAGCGCGCGACGGTCCTCACTGCCTTCTATACCCCCCGTCCCGTCGTAGAGCTTATCTGGGAGACGCTGAGGGATGCCGGTATCTGCGATGGGGGCAGAGCCGAGATTCTGGAGCCGGGCTGCGGCACGGGCAACTTCATGCGCTGCGTGCCTGAGGGCATGGACGTCCATGTGACCGGCGTGGAGATCGACCCCGTGAGCGCGGGACTTGCTCGTGTGCTTTGCCCGGACCATACGATCGTCGCCGCAGATATCGAAAAATGCGAGATCCCCGATGGGTCATTTGACGCCGCCATAGGCAACGTCCCCTACTCCGACGCTATTAAAATAGATGGGGTACCGCTTCACGACTATATGATCAAGAGGGCCATGGCCGCCGTGCGCCCCGGCGGTATCGTCGCCGTGCTGACGAGCCGCTACACAATGGATAAGGCACGCGAGGCCACGCGTGAGTACCTTGCGCGAGAGTGCGACCTTGTCGGTATGGCACGACTCCCCAAGGAGACATTCGAGAGGCAGGCTGGAACTAGCGCGCTGTGCGACCTCGTCATCCTGAGAAAACTTGAGAAGCCGCGTGAGGTCGAGCGCGAAAGTGCGCCGGCCTGGGTCCACACGGCGACCAACGCGGACGGCTTCCGCGTGAACGCACTGCTTGCCTCCAATCCGTCCATGGCCGTCGGCGAGCAGGGTTCAGAAATGACCGCGTACGGCCCCGGATATGCGCTGACCAGCGGTCTTGACGTCAAGGGTATCGCCGATGGTGCCAGGAAGGCCCTGGCAGATCAGGCCATCGCTGCAATCTACCATACTTTCGAGGGGATGCCCGATAGGTCTGCCGTACCCGAGGTCGCGCCGGTTCCCGCCGACCCTGCGCTCTATGAGTTCACACTGGGCGACGGCGGATCGATCTGGTACGGCAACGGCGACACGGTCGAGCTTTTCCGGCCCACAGGCCGGGGGGCAGAGGATCGTGCCCGCGCAATGCTCGAGATCAGGGATGCCGCGCGAGCACTAATCTCGCTCGAGCGTGACCCCAAATCGACTGATGCCGCAATCGAATCTGGAATAAAGGCGCTCAACGACCGCTATGACCGCTTCGCCGAGCGATACGGTCGCCTGAATGATCAGAAGAACCGCAGGGTCCTTACCATGAAGGGCTACCACGACTGCTCGCTCGGCATCAACCTGTTCAGCCTCGAGGTGCTGGATACCAAAAAGAACTTCGTCCGCAAGGCCGACATCCTCTCGAGGCGCACGGTGCGCCCCCAGGCACCACTTCCCGACCGTTCCGAGAGCCCAGCCGATGCCCTGGCAGTCTCATATGACCGAACGGACGGCGTCGATCTGGCACTCATCGGGCGACTACTCGGCTGCAGTGTCGCCGAGGCCGAGCAAAAGCTCGGAGACCTCGTCGTCCGCGATCCGATCACGTCGAGAATTGAGAGTGCCGAGGCATATCTTTCCGGCGATATCGGCGAGAAGCTCGATGCAATCCATACGATGCAAAAGAAGATAGAGAACGAGCGTTTCGATGTCGGGGAAAGCTCCTGGTTCGAATCTGTTTCGATCCCTCCCGTCCGCACTCCCGAGGCAAATGCGGAGGTGGCGAGAGCCGTTACCGTTCTCACGAAAAGCGGCCTGTGGGACACTTGCATCCATCCCCTGACGGCCGACCGTGCCGTTATCGCCTCGGCGCATGTCGGCAGCCTCCCCGACAGCTGGCGCGACAGGTCGTTCAGCACGTGGACCGGAGAGGCGTTAATTGCCGCCTTGGGAGAGCTCGATGAGGGGGTTCGCATTTCCACCGAGAGCAGGAACGGCTACACGGCCATATCGAACCCGCTCATCGCGGCGCTTGTCGCGAGGTCGCTCGGATATCAGGCAAGTAAACGAGATTTCGCAACCGATGGGATGAACACTGAGGAGGTTCTCTGGCGTTTGTCCACCAATCCCCGCGTGGGGCCCGATGTCCTTGCCGTCGCGCTTGGGCGTGCCGATGCTGACAACACATATCAGACTCCCGATCCGATCAAAAACCTGGCGCGCGCGTATGGGATCTCTGTTGCCCGGAAGTCGGAGCAGGAGCCCCTATCGAGTGTTTTGGCGGCTGCGATGAAGGCAGACCCCGTGCCGGCCGAATTCCTTATCTCGCTCGGCTATCGCCAGGCTGGTGACGAGGCCGTGATGAGGACTACCCATGTCGACTGGATGGGCGACGTCGATCAGCCTATTCCCCACGAGGAGCTCGTCAACACAGATGATCTTGCCGAGTACAGGGCTAGACGCGAGCGACATATGGCAGCCTTCGGCCTAACCGAGTCGGATGTCGAGAGGCTCGCCGCGCTGCACACCTGCGAAGAGAAACTGAAAGCCGTGCTTCCACGTGAGCTGGGTCCCGGAGAGATCGCGGCGACCCTAGGTTCTCCCTGGATTCCCCCCTCCTTCGTCATGAGCTTCATCGAGGAGGAGCTCGAGTTAACTGATGGTGAGATGACTGCCGCAAAGCAGAGGAAATTCGAGGTTGCCCATGAGTCTCGTACCGGAAAATGGCGGCTGACGGGAAACGCGACCGAGCTTTCACTCGAGGTGCTGGCCAGATACGGCATCAGCAGCTATTCGCCGCTCAAGGTCATCTCGGCCGTCCTCAACGGCAGTGAGACGAAGCTGAACAAGACCGACCTGTCCACGGGCAAGAAGGTTCCCGACCCCCAGGGGACTAAGGCCGCATGGGACAGGAGGCGTTTGATCTCGTCGGCTTTCGAGAAATGGGTGTGGGCAGACCCGGATCGGGCAAATGTTCTGTGCAAAATCTACAACGATAGGTACAACCGTCTTGCTCCAAGAACGTATGACGGCTCATACCTCACATTTCCCGGCATGAATCCCGACGTGGAGATGAGGCCGCATCAGCGTGCCGCCGTCGCGCGAGCCGGGCAGGCAGATGAGGGCACGCTTGTGGCCCATGTCGTCGGCGCCGGAAAAACCTATACGGGTATCGCCATGTGCATGGAGGCCAGGCGTCTCGGTCGGGCCAACAAGCCGCTTGTCGTCGTGCCGAAGCACCTAACCGAACAGTGGGCATCGGATTTCGCCTACCTCTATCCAGGGTCGAGGGTGCTCTATATGGGTAAATCTGAGTCGGATTCCGCGGATGCGGCGAGGGAGTTCTTCGGCCGCGCGGCAAACGGGGACTGGGACGCCGTGATCGTATCGGGCTCGCGCTTCGATATGCTCGACCTTTCGCAGGAGCGAAAGGAGGTCTATCTCAAACGCCGAAGAACGGAATTCCTGCAGGCCAAAGCAGATGCGCAAGAAAACGGCGGAACCTTCTCGGTTAAAAAGCTCGAGGAAGAAGTTAAGAAAATCAATGATAAGCTCTCGAAGCTCCATTCTTCTCCGAAGACCGAAGGGCTCTCATTCGAGGAGATCGGCTTCGACTATCTGTTTGTGGACGAGGCGCACATCTATAAGAATCTCCCTACGTATGGCCTCGCTATTGCGGGAATGACTTCCTCGAAGTCCAACCGCAGCGAGAGCCTGCTTGAAAAGTGCACTTACCTTCGTGAGATTGGCCGTGGACGCAACATCGTGTTCGCCACGGGCACGCCCGTCACCAATACGATGGGCGAGCTGTACAACATGCAGCGCTATCTCGCGCCTAAGCTCCTCGAGAGGCAGGGCCTGTCATCGTTCCCGTCCTGGGCGTTTACGTTCGGCACGATAGAGGACTCGATGGAGATCAAGCCCGAGGGCAACGGCTTCCAGCTGAAGCAGCGCTTCACGAAGTTCCATAACCTCCCCGAGCTCATGAGCGCCTATCGAACCTTTGCGGATATCGTCACGCAGGAGACCGTGAACCTCAAGGTTCCCGATTGCGAGGAGATCCATATCACCGTGCCCGCCACGCCTGAGCAGGTCGAGGAGGTCAAAAAGCTCGGCATCCGCGGTGAGCGCGTCCGCGCCGGAACTGCCGAAGACAACGATAACCTGCTTGCGATCACGGGCGACGGAATGAAGGTCGCCCTCGACCCGAAGTTGATGCACCCCGAGCTTGAGCCGATGGAGGGCGGCAAGTGCGAGGTGTGCGCGCATGAAGTAGTTAAGATCTGGGAGGAAACGGCCGACATGCGAGGCGCGCAGCTCGTCTTCTGCGACCGTTCGACCCCGGCCTCGGGAAAATGGAATATCCAGGACGATATGAGGCGACGTCTCATCGAGGCGGGAATCCCCTCCGAGCAGGTTGCTTGCGTCAGCGACGTCGGCAACGACCCGGAGAAGAAGGAAACGCTCTTCGAGAAGGTGCGTACGGGCGAGGTTCGCGTTCTTATGGGCTCGACCGAGAAGTTGGGCACGGGCACGAACGTCCAGACGAGGCTCGCGGCCATCCACAACCTCGATTGCCCATGGAGGCCTTCCGATTTCGAGCAACGCCTGGGTCGAATCAGGCGCCAGGGAAACCTTTTCGAGAGCGTGAAGGACTTCAAGTACGTCGCCCAGGGAACATTCGATTCCTTCCTCTACTCCACCGTCGAGCATAAGCAGCGCTTCATCGGACAGGTCTTCTCGAATAAGCCATCCGTGCGCAGCATGGATGACATCGATGAGACGAGAATCTCCTACTCAGACCTTGCCGCCGTGGCGTCCGGCAATCCCGATATCAAGAGGATCCAGGAGCTAAGAAGCGAGATTATGGCGCAGTCCATGCTCAAGCAGTCTCATGCCGAGATGGTGGCAAACATGCGCCACCAGATCGAATCTCGTTATGAGCCTTCAGCTGCATGCAACCGCCGACGATTCGATTTGCTCGAACGCGACCACGATGTCCTCGAGCGCGCGAACAGGCAAAGGGAGCTCGACAAGGGCACAGATATCGTAAGGGTCTCGGTCGGAGGCACGTCGGCGCAAAATCGAGCTAATGCGATCGAGATGATCCAGGCGGCGGCCGGAGACTGCCCCATCGGTCCCATAAGGGCCATCGGAGAGTTCCGCGGTCTTGAGATTGTCGTGAAGAAGGAGCAGACGCTGCTCGAGCGAGGCGGCACCTTCCGTTACGACCCTTTCATCGGCCTGAGGGTCAAGGGTACAGCCGACGCGCACTGGTCGAATCATATGCTGCCATCGGCCACTTCCGGTTCACACACCGTGCTGCAGCAGATGGACGGCATTATCGAGAAGGAGGCGGGCGGTCTGGACCAGGCAAGGGCCCTTATGGAGCGTGCCGACAAGCAGCTCGAGGATGCCACCAAGATCGTTGCCGAGCCCTGGGACGGCGAGGAGAACCTCAAGAAGCTGCAGGACGAGCTTGCGGAGCTGGAGCAGAAGGAGTTGCAAAAGGGTCAGGAAGAGTCAAGCGGAGATGATTGCCAGGACGAAGACGGCCATGCCATCACGGAATCTCCCGTCAGTGTTGAGGGGCGGGATGGAGACGAGCATCCCCACACGAACAGTCATGGATTTTAAACGACAGGCAAAATCGGCTTCCAAAGACTTCGATCGTTTGGATGCTATAGGACCTATTGAGGTTGAATGAGATTGGAGACGGGATGGATGTAGGGAAAAGTCTCGCCGAATCGATTGAGGGGGCCACGACGGCCTACTATCGGGATGGCGGTGGCACCGAGACTGGGATTGCGGCTGATGAGAGACTGGTCGAAGCGCTCAAGCAGGCCTATATCGCCGCCTATGCCCGAAATGACGGCGGCTCGCTGGATACCGTGAGAAATGAGCTCGCGGAGTTCGGCGGAAGGGAGCCGACGACCAACGAGATCTGCGAGGCCGCCATCGCGCTCGCAGGCAAGCAGGCAAAGCAGGATGCGGGTGTCATCTCCCGCATGTTCAAGCTGCAGGCCGCATCACTTGCTGAGGAGTACGCGCCCGCGCTCGTCAGGACCTTCGATGCGGAGCGCGCGCAGAAGGCTGATCGCGGCATCGCGGTAAACGAAAAAACTACGGTCAAGCGAACGAATATTAGGAGGAGCTGATATGTACCTTGTGGATGACTACGGAGAGCCTTACGTCGCCTTATTCAGTGTGCAGTACACGCCTAAGTACAGTGACTATCCTTGTCGGCCCCATGACGCCTGTTTCAAACTCAAGAGGGATCCGAAAGGCCGCGAGGGCGTTTTCATCCAGCCCTTCTCGCGTGACGGCATCTCTCCTGTGGCCCACGTCTCGCATGAGGTGGAGGCCGCCCTTGCGCTCGGATGGCCGGAGCTTTCGCCCAACGGTTATGTAGTCAAATTTCCCGGCCATTATGATGGTGCCAAGGAAATCGGGAGCTTCAGTGCCGGACATGAAAGCCTGATGGAACTCCCGATCCTCATGGGCATCCTAGAGCTCGAGGGGATGGTGGAGAACGCCGAGCGTGACTCGCTTTACGGCGCGCTCGTGGTCGACGAGGAGGCTAGGGAGATTAGGGTCGAGGTTCCTGAAGATATCGATATCGAGTTCAGATATTGGCTCAGGAATAACGGATCGCACCCTGTCTCATCCAAGGAAATGCCGACGATTCCCGTTACCCGCGACCCAAACCGGATTTCCAACGAGGCCGCTGCAGTTCTTTCGGAGAAGACGCCAGAGCGTTTCATGAGGTCGCTACTCGACTCGAAGATCTTGCGTGACGGGGCCTCGCCGTCAGATGTCGCGGCGCTGCGGTCGAGCCTCGATGTCCTTTTGGGTCATGGCGTTGCCGGTACGAAAAGCCTTACAAAATCGGTCGAGATGAGAGAGCGTTCAACACACCATTAAACGTTTCGCCAGATGGAAAGCCCCTGTCCTGAGCAGGGGCTTTTCGCTATTCATGAGCATGGTAAATCATGTAATCGACAATTACGCTGTCACGTTATTACGCAGTTACTTTATGTCGCAGTTACGTTATTGGGTAGTTCCGTTGTTGTGCGGTTGCGTAATCACGTTATTGCACAGTTATGAAGCAGCGATCATACGTTGTTGCGTAGTTACGTTGTGTCGAAGTTCGACTATTGCCGATAAGATAGCTCGGTTACGGAGACCATCCGTCATCCGGTCTGTCGTCATCCATGTCATGAACCACATACCAGCTGTTGCCGTGGTGGCAGATGTCGCGCAGGGTTCCATCCCCCATTTTCACGCGCCAGCTCTCGCACACGCGCCCCTCCCCCAGCACCCACGATCGCGTCTCGTGCCAGCCGACCTCCGCGAAGGGGAAGATCCTGCCGTCGTACCATTTGATACCCCAAGGCACGTACTCCCCATCCGGCCGACACTCGACCAGGGCCGTCACGAGCCTGATTGACTTCTCCCCCACGCCGCCTCCCTATTCCTATTTACGAACGAACGCGTGTTCTATTATCACACAACCAATAGAGCGGATGCTGGACATCTGCAAGACATGGCATTGCGTGCCGAGGTGTCACCAGATGGCACCAAACGGCCCCGCGCAAGAGCTCCAACGGTGGGATTCTTATCTCATGGAAACCCCTGGGAGAAAGGGCTGAACGATTATGGCAAAGAAAAAAACTGAGAGCATACTGGTTCCGCTGCTGCCACGATTCGATGCCGAGGGCATATATGATCCGTATCCCTTGAGGACTTCGGTTGGCAAGATGACCGTTACGAGAGACGATGCGTTCCCGGGGACAATTCGATTTGAGAATTGCGTTTCCTTCAAGGACGAAGCACTGGTCGAGTCAAAGGTATTCGAAACCCTTTTGCCGTTCCTGAGCAGCTCCATATCAGCCGGATATGTTATCAGCGTGGATTATGATCGAGATCATCCGACTCCTCTTCGCAAGGGGGAGGCTCGCGCTAAGGACGACAAGGGCCTGCCCCAAGGGTTTGATTTGGAGCAGTTGGAGCTTCCCATCCTCTCCTGCGCTCTAAAAACCTATGATGTCGCTGTAGGTATGCCTGCTGAAGCCCTATGCTATGGAAAACTTTACCGAAGGGATCAGAGGCAGTTTATTGATCAGCCCCGTAGACGTGAGGCCAGTGAAGGCCGGTTGGAGACCGAAGGCCTAAATATAAAAATCATGCCGGATCGCAAGGTGACGGAAGTCTGCTGTGAGAAACGTGAAATAGTCAACCACTTGGCAGGACTGCACAGGCTTGCCGTTTTCAGCCCCGTTTACGCTGAGGAGCTGCTCGGCCCCGCCAACGGGAATGTGGTCACCGTCCCGGAGAGAGTCGAGCTTGTATTGGGCGCCGGTTCCTCACCTGACTTCATACGTAAAATGAATGAGGCTGGCTTCATCTCGGAAGGGGTACCCTCCCAGTACCGTGATTCGATCCTCAGGAAGGCACGTGAGCTTTTCGATGCCGATCTCGAGATATGGGATCAACATGTCGCACCGATGTTCAAGGAGCATCTGGGCCTGAATATGCGCTGGGTCGCAGGGGATTTCTATGGTAATCCGAGAATGGCTGAGCTCAAGAGCGAGCCGGAGCCCGGGGAAAGGGTTGCTTTGACGCCCGTTCGGCCTCGGCCCGTATATAGGCAGAAACAGCCATGAGTGCGCAGGTGCGCCCGCTGGGCAGTTTCACGGCTTCCTATGGCCATG
Organism: uncultured Collinsella sp.; assembly: GCA_905199605.1. Lineage (GTDB taxonomy): Bacteria > Actinomycetota > Coriobacteriia > Coriobacteriales > Coriobacteriaceae > Collinsella. The sequence goes on along the minus strand of CAJKHC010000002.1, from coordinate 56,839 downwards.
AGAATCTTTTGGAGCGAAAATGACTCCCGTTACGGTCAGTCTCGTGGAGAGGCCCGGTCGGGAGCCGAAGTTCAGGTGGATCGAGCTTTCCGACGGTCGTAGGTTCCAGGTCCGCTCCACGGGCGCATCTGTCCCCTGCCCCGGGCGCAAGACGGGCTGTCTCGCCCGTATCTGGAGCGTTGAAATCGAGTGGAAGGGCAGGCCCGTCCATCGCTTCATCGTCAGGGATGACAACGAGTACTTTATCGTGCGCGCAGGAGAGGACTCCTAGAGGGCTGTATAGTCCAAGTGAGAGATCGGGTAGGTGTTCTCGTAGACGTAGTCCGATGAGTTCGAAGATTTTATCTTCACCTTCACGGGCTGCCCCTCATCTTCTAGGAGGAATGCCTTGCAGACCGAAATCGAATAGCCGGGCTCGAGTGTCTTCATCGTGTTGGAATCGCTATATTTTGTGCACTGGGAGAGCTTCACGCCGTTCTGGTAGCACGAGACGTATGACATCGGTGCCCGGCTGTCATGGTCGAGGCTGTTCTCGAATGTCATGCCGACAAGGAGAAACCGGTATTCCTTGCCGCTCGAGTCCGTGGCGACCTTTTTGTAGACGCTATCGACTGACAGCCCCCTGGAGGCATCGGAGGAGCTCGTATCGCCTATCCCTCCAAAGGAAAACGCCTCGTCCTCGCTCTTCTCGGAATCCTTATTCTTCTTCTTCGAATCGTCCGATCCATTTGCCTTCTTTGAGCCGCCGCATCCTGTGAGGGCTAGCGAGGCCATGGCAGCCAGAACGGCCCTCCTGCTGACGTTGACGATACCCATGAGTTACCACCCATCAATTAATTTAAATGTCACAACCGATAGAGCACGTATCCCCTGCCGTTTGCCGTCTTTTCGGCGCCGGGGCAGGCTTTTCCAAAGCGTTTTATGTTGGAATCCCGCACGATCGCCCACGTCCAGCCATCCTCCTTAAGGACCTCGTAGCCCCCTTCCAGACTGTCAACGTAAGCGCGGTAGTCGTTTGCCTTGCCGGTACCGGAGATCGCCTCAGACCAGATCTCGGGACGCATATCGTAGGTCACGGGCACCTTCGCCCACTCGAGGTAGTTCATCACGGTTGCGTCCTCGGACCAAATGCGCCCCGGGTCGTCGCCCAGGGTCTCGACGATTTGTGCCATATCCGAGTCGATGTCCCTCCATCCGGTCTCGACTCCGCGGGTATCCGAATCAAGTGAGTTTAGGCCGCTATTGATGACGGAGAACGCTAGGACAAGGACCATAACGGCTCTCTCGGCAATCAACAGGCGATGTACTCGGGGGCTGATTGCGTCGCTCTGGCCGACGGATGCGGCGACAACGAGAAATGAAACCGTCCACGTTATCCAAAGGCACCTGATGGCAAGCGCCCCGGCGATTGCTGACGCCGCCCAAAAGGCCAGAAGCCACCTGGGCGGGAACCGCCGAGCAAGGACGCACGATATAAAGGCCACAATGATTGAGGCGCCCCAGAACAGGGCCGCGGCAGGCATTACCCAAACCGGATTCAGCTCGAGGATGACCCCGCCGTAGGATGCGGCCCCGAGCGAGCGGAGCACATAGAGCGACCCGTCGATACAATACGGGTTTACAAGCGATTCCGCGGCCATGCCGACAACCGCCGCGAGCAGGGGCAGCCTGGAACGCCACCATGCGCGAAGCGTTTCGGCGGTCGCCTGTGTCGAGATCTCACCCTTTTCGGGGAGCAGGAAGCATGCGGCGGCGGCCGCCGGCAGGGGCCAGAGCGCGGCCTGCAGGTTCACGGAGAGCAGCGACACGATCGGAAGCGCCAGAAGGCACCGCGGGTTAGCGCTGCGTCGCCACTCCAGGCAGATTGATATGGCGACGAACAGCAGCGCCGCCGTCCAGATTGACGGACGGATGGATAGATATGAGGCCATGAGGGTAAACCCGACCGCGCCGATTAGCAGCGGCACCCATGGATAGCGCGGGACTCGCGCCAGCCGGCAGACGGCGCCGGTATAGGTACACAGTGCCAGCGCGGCGGGAATCGCCACGGAGACGGCGACACCGGTGTAGCCAGCCACCTTCCAGCACAGATAGAGCAACGCGTCGTGGAGCCACTGCTGGAGCACGATGCCTTGGCCCTCGACTGCGGTGAAGGGGTTCGTTGTCGGGATGCCGGATTCGACGACCTCGCGCCCCGAGGCGAGAAGAAACCAGCCGTCGGTATCCAGCGTCCCCGCCGACCTGATAGCAGGGATCATGGCAATGATTGCCATGGACAAGAGAAGGGCGAGCGCCGTGCAGGCTCCATGAACGAGCCTTTCTGCATCAATTCGCATCAATCGAGTCTCCTGATCAAGAGAGGTCGGTCTGACTCGGTGAACGTACCGGGTGCGACCTCGATGCCCCCGACTGCCCCTCGCGGTGCGAAGAGGATGCGCCAGGGGGCAACCGTGGCATCAAGCGAGACGACGGGCCAGGATTGATTCGAGGGGTCGAAACGGCCTATCCAGCACACATCGACCGGGATGCGCATGAACAGGGTGTGAAGGGACCTGCCTCTCGCGTAGATCGTTCCGCAGGACTTCTCTATCGACCTTGCGCCCATATACCCGATGGCTTTGTCCCCGAAGGTCCTGGCGGCCCTCAGGGACAGCGGGACGTCGGCACCGGACCTGGTCGTGGCCACGCAGGGGATATCGTATTTGAAGCTCATGGGCCGTCTCCTACATGAGAGAGGTGAACGTCTGGGCGATCTGCGCCACCACGGGCGCCAGGACGACAATCAGAAATACGGGCAGGATGAACAGGATGATCGGGAAGAGCATCTTGGAGCTCAGCTTCTCGATCTCGGACTCCACCTTGAGGCGCCGATGCTCGCGGACGGTCTCGGCCTGGTCCCGGATGATGTCGACCAGCGAGCCGCCCGCACGCTCTGATTGAGCGAACGATGCCGCGAAGATGGTGAGGGATGGCACCCGCGCGCGTTCCGCGAAGCGCAGGAGCGCCTCGGTGCGAGACGAGAAGCTGGCCTCGTTGGCCACGCGCTCGAAGCCGCGCGCAATGGCGCCGTCCATCCTGCTACCCACCGTATGAAGGGCAAAGTCGATGGACGAGCCCGCCGACATGCAGATCGCGAGAAGGTCGAGGGCGTCGGGGAGCTGCCTGTCAAGCTCATCGCGCCATTTCGAGCGCTCGTTGAAGAGCCACAGCTGCGGCACCGCGAGCCCCATGAGGACCATCGCGGCGAAGACGCCGAGGCCCTTGGGGCCGCCGATGAAGACCGAGGCGATGAGGCCCGCTGCGATGAACCCTGCGGCGCTCGCGACGCGGAAGGCCCAGAAGGTCGCCGGCTGCATGGTGAGGCCGGCGCGGTCGAGGGAGTCCCGCGTGGATTCCATGACCGAGCGTGAGATCGGCGCGAGCTGCGATACGACGTCTGACACCTTCTCGGCGATGCCGGGAAGAGTCGAGGACGATCCCTCGTCAACAGGCGACTCGAGTTCGAAGATCCGCTTGAGGGCGATATCCACGCCAAGGCCCGCGACGACTCCGAAGAGAAGAAATATAAAGCCGGTCGTTATCGTTTCGAACATCTGAGCTCCCCTAGTCGTACCTGATGTTGCTGATTTGCTTGAGGACCAAGAAGCCCACGATATCGAGAACCGCGCCGACGGCCAGGCACGCCCATCCGGCGGGCGTCATGAAGAACTCACGGTGGATCTCCGAGCTGAAGGACATGAGCAGCAACATGACGACCGGCGCGAAGCCGACGAGCTTCGCCTCGAATCGTGCCGAGGACGTCTTGGCCTCTGCCGAACGCTTGGCCTTGACCTTTGCACGGATGGCCTCGCCCACTCGCTCAGTGATCTCGGAGAGCGAGCCGCCGGTCTGCTGGGATACGGAGACGGCCGTGGAGTAGAGCCTTAAGTTCGAGCTTTCCGTTCTCTTGGCCATGTCGTCGAGGGCCTGCTCGATGGGGCGGCCGTTGCGCAGGTCGCGTTCGAGGATGGCGAACTCCGATTTCAGGGGCTCTGCCATGTGTTCGGCGACAGGTGCGACCGACTGCGCGACTGAGGCGCCCGTGCGCAGGTTCGACGCGATCAGGGGCATCGCCTCACCGAGTTGCTCCTCGAAAAGGCCCTGCTCCGCTCCGCGCTTCAGCCTAACCCAGATCGGGAACGCCGCGATGCCGAGCGGCAGTGCGGCCAGCGCACCCACCGCCGAGCCGGTGGCGAGGATAAGCACGGAAGGGGCGAAGGCGATAACGGCCCAAAGCTGCGCGGCCTCGGAGACCGATAGCTGGGGAGCGGCTCCCTGGCACACGCGGCGGAGTGTGCCGACGAGTCGGTTTCCGTCGGCATCTTCGGTTGGGTTCTCCGGGATGGGGCCGGTTTCCGCGCGCTCGCGCTCGACGCGCAGCTTTCTGGCCGTCAGGAACAGGACTATTCCCATAAGGAGCGCCGGCAGCGCGGGAATGAGGGCCGCCGGGGTTATCTGCCCGCTCATCGACGGAACCAGAAGTCGTCGTCGACGTAAACGCCGCGCGCGAAGAGCTTCTCGCGATGCGCCGGGGTGATGCGCTCGCCGGTGGGCATGAACTCGCCGAGAACCTTGCCGTCCTCGGAGAAGCCAGTCTGTTCGAAGCGCATGATGGTGCCAATAGTGATGACATCGCCCTGCATGCCCTGGACCTCCGCGATCTCGGTGATCTTGCGCGAGCCGTCGATGTCGAAGCGGTTCACGAAGACGATGAAGTCGATGGCCGAGGCGATGAGTTCCATGATCTGCTCGCTTCGCATCTCGGTTCCGGTCTGCTGGATCATCGAGCGCAGGCGGGTCGTTGCCTCGCGCGCGTTGGAGGAGTGCACGGTCGTGAGCGAGCCTTCGTGGCCCGTCATCATGGCCTGGATCATGTCAAAAGCCTCGCCGCCGCGGCACTCGCCGACGACGATGCGGTCGGGGCGCTCGCGCAGCGCATGGATGACGAGCTGTCGGATGGTGATCTCGCCCTCGCCCTCGATATTGGGGCGGCGTGCGGTCTTGCGCACGACATGGGGCTTTTGGAGACGCAGCTCCGGCGCGTCCTCGATCGTGACGATGCGCTGGTTGTCCGGGATGAAGGAGGAACAGGCGTTGAGCAAGGTCGTCTTGCCCGAGCCCGTGCCGCCGGCGATGACGACGTTCATGCGGCCCAGGACGATGGCCTCCATGAACTCGAGCATGCGCTGGTCGAAGGTGCCGAGCGCCATGAGGTCCTCGGGCTCCACCGCGTCCGGTCGGAACTTTCGGATGTTGAGGATGTTGTGGTCGACGGCGATGCCCTTGGCCGTCGCCGCGACGCGCGAGCCGTTGAAGATGGCGCCGGGTCGGTTGAGGATGCAGTCGCACAGCGGTTGCGCCTCGTCGCAGCGGCGGCCGTCGGCGGACGCGATGCGGTTGATAACGAACTTGACATGCTCGTCGTCCTCGAAGGTCACCGGGGTCTTCTGCAGCAGGCCCGCGCGCTCGACCCAGACGTCATCCGGGGCGTTGACCATAATCTCTGAGATCGTGGTATCGGGAAGCAGCTCCTCGATGGGTCCGAGATAGTACAGGTCATTGATTCCTGCCTGGATAACCGCGTCGAAGGAGTCGTCGTCCAGGCGTGAGCCCTCGGGGCCGGAATCTATAATCTCGGCAAGGAGGTCGCGTGCGCGCGCGTCTCTCTGCTCATTGCTTTCGGATGCGTCGTTGGCTGCCGTCAGCACGCCGGTCGCCTGGCGCACGGCGTCGCGCTCGATTCGGAGCAGGTCCCTATTCAGCATTGTTCGTCTCCCCCGTCTCAGGAAGGGCGACGAGCCTGATGCCGCTCGCGCTGGAGAGTGCGAGGGCCTGGTCCTCGGTCACCTCGATGGTGACATTCGAGTAGCCGTCAGACTTGGAGCCCGACAGGTTTCCGTCGAGCGCAATGACGCGGATGGAGTCGGCCACGCGTTCGGTCGTCACGACTTGGCCGTCGCTCACGCTCGCGAGGACATCCACCTTATCGCCGACGGAGAGCAGCGGGGAGAGGCCGGTCGAGCTGTCGAGTGCGACGGTGTAGGCGACGTGCCCCTCGGTCACGGCTGTGGTAATCGAGGCCGGCTTCTTGGAGCCGGAGACGGACGAGAGCGAGACCGCGGTACCGGAGGTCTGCTGGGTCACGGTCTGGCGACCTGCCACATCTGAGACCTTCTTTGCCGCGTCCTTGGGCGCAAACGCCTTGGGAACGCTCGCGACCGTGAGGTCTGCCGAGGAGATCATCTCGCCGGGAGCGATGTCGCGCGTGACGGTGACGACCTTGACGGTCGACTGCTCGAGGCGCGTCAGTTCACCCTGTGCCTGGGTCCAGCGCCAACCGGAGAAGCCGACCGTCGCGACGGAGACGGCGATGGCCACGCCGGCCACTGCAGCGAGCCTGCGGTCCTTGCGGGTACCTCCGGGCTGCGGCCCGCGCTGTCGGCGTGCTGTCGCGGCCCCTGCCGTGGCTGTCGTCCTCTGGCCGCTCTTTGCGTTCTTGGGGGCCGTGTTTGGCATGGGGCTCGACTTGGTCGCACCCATGGCGGCCTCTTGCGCCATGGCGCGCTCAAGTTCGTGGCCGAGCGCTTGCTTGCGCCCGCGGAGCCTGTCGACGCTACGCATGCGCCCAGCCTCCACGGCCGCGCGCTCCTCTGCCTCGACCTGGGCGATCTCGGCCTTGATCTCCTCCTGGGACCTTTTCTTCATCGTCTAGCTTCCTTCCCGGGACCGATGAGTCCCGAATACTTGAGCAGCGAGTCACGGTTGACGCGCCAGCGGTTACCGAAACGGGCGCCCTCGAGCTTTCCCGCCGCGCACATCCTCTCGATGGTCCTGGGGGTGACGCCGACCGCGTCTGCCGCCTCACGCGACGACAAAAGCGCCGGCATGAGGTCATATCTCCCCTGGCGCATCAGGTCGTACATCAGACCCAAGGGTCCTCCGATCTGTCGTGCTATTCCGACACATAAAGAATCGCCCCGCACGGGTTATCGTGCGGGGCGATTTGGTGCCATCGGGTGACAATCTGGGCGAGGCTCGCGACTGGCTCTATTCGGTGCCGTCAGGTGTCGTTCCACCGGACTTACCGGCGCCTCCCGTAGAGGCCGGCAGCATATCCCTCACGGCCTTGGAGAGGCTTTCGGGCGCATCGTCGAGCGAGCAGACGCCGGTATTTGCCGAAACGTTGCCGTCCTTGTCGATCGTGTACTCGCACCAGCCGTTTCCGGTATCGGCCGGGCGCCACACCGTCGTGGACGAATAGGGATGGAGCGTCCAGACGGCATCGGAGCGGACCTTTAGCTCATCGATGCCGGCGAACCTCGCGAAGGTCGACGGCCACGTTCCCTCGAGGACGACATAGACGCCTGCGTAGCGGTCTGCAGCCCCACACAGGCTCTCGGGGGCTTCGACGTAGTAGACCGTGGCCTTTCCGGTATAGCCGTTGGCCTTCAGCATCTCGAGCACCTCGGAGCGGGCCTCCTCGCCCGGATTGTCGGCGTATTTGACGGCATTGGCCTCGCCGAAGCAGGACTGTCGCGTGCTCTCGAGAAGCGAGCCCTGCCATGTCCTGTAGGCGAGCGCGCCGCCCAGATCGACGGCAAGGGCAATAAGGAGGGACAGGGGAATGAGCATCACGACGAAGAAGGTCGTGAGCTGGGCATGTGCCCCACTCCCCCTGCACACACGGCACTTCATCTAGATGACCTCCCAGTCAGAGTAGCTGATGTAGGAGCGCGTGATATTGCGCACGGACCTCTTCCCGAACACGTTGTAGGGTGCCGGGTAGTCGTAGACGATCTCTGCCGATACCGTAACGGTCCTGCTCTCGGTCCTGAGGTTCTCGGTGCCCAGGTCGCCTGCCACGGCGCTTCCCTGCCCGAGGTCCTCGTCGGAGTCGAGGGTGACGGAGGCGTTCTTCACCGTGAGGCAGTCGGGGTCCACATCGGCAGACGCGCTCACGAGCTCGGTCACGAGAGCGTTCGCGTCCATGGAATCCCATCCAGCGGGTAGCTGGTCTGCGAGGTGCGCCAGCGAATAGTCGATTCTCGCCCGCTGGTAGCCCGTAAAGCCGAAGCCCATGATGGCGAGTACGACGGTGAGGGCGATCGGGAACACGAAGATGAACTCGGTCGAGATGAGTGCCTTGGGCACACGGTTGCAGCGCACCATTACTTCACCTCCGATGAGATCGCGGTGGCAGAAGAGGATTCAGGCTCGCTTTCGGCAAGGCCGTCGAAGACGGCCAAGGTGAAGACGCGACGGCACGGAATCTGGACGTTGACCGTCACCGATTTGCGCTCGATGGAGGAGTCCCTGGACTTGTCTCCCACCCTGAGTGTCACGTCCTTTGTTGCGAGCGAATTGTGCACGATCGCGACCGTACAGCTGTCATCGAGGCCGATTGCCCCCCTGACGTAGGCCTCGACCTCTGAATCGGTTAGATCGGGGTTTGCCGCGGCGTAGCGTGCGCCCTCGGACGCTGCAGAGGACGCGAGGGCTTTGCACCTGCTCATGTTCGCGCAATCCACGACGAGCGCTAGCATGGCGATCATGATGGGAAGGAGAAGGACGAGCTGGGTCACCATGACAGCCCTGAGCCCCGTATCTTTTGACCTCATAGCAGATTACCTTTCAAGATCGCGATAAGTGTCGCCCCGGCCAAGCTCGCCGACAGCACGACGTTATAGGGGACGTTGTCTTTGAGGCGGGCGCAGGCGTGGTTATGCCTGATGGCGAGTTCCAGGGTGCACGCGCACAGAAGATGGATGGCGAGAAACTCGAGCACGCCTCCGACGGAAAGTACAGCCGTGAGCGCTATGGCCAACGTGAGGTAGTCGCCTGCGTGCCAGATGACCCCGCCGACCTTTTTCATGACAAAGGAGATCAGAGCAAACGCGGCGGCAAAGGGGATTGCGATAACCGCCCACGTATAGGGCCCCCAGGGGGATGACAGGGCGCCCGCAGTCGCAAAGACGAGCAGCATGGGCACTGGGGCAATCCTGAACCTCATATCCTCCTGGCCGAGCGCCACTGAGGCCGCCAGGAAGACGGCGCAGGGAATCGAGATGAGCGACCCTACCCACGCTGCAAGCAGGTAGAGATAGACGAGGGTGATTTCCGAGGCCAAGGGAGGGTTGTGGCGTCGGGCATATGCTCCGGTATCCGCCAGTTGGGATAGCCTCGCGTCGATATCCCCTGCAACGCCTAAGGAAATCAGCGTCGAGGGGCTGACGCCGTAGTTGACGGCCTCTCTCTTCACGGAGCCTATCCATTTATCCTTATCGGCTTCGGAGGGTCGCGCCTGGAGCATGGACTTGTCCTCATGCCCCAGTGCGGCATAGCGCCAACGCTGATAAAGATGGGAGGCGCACCAAAAGCCGCAGCCGACGGCTAATGTGGTCGCCAATCTGACGCCAAAAGACACGGGAGCCTCCTCGATATAGGCATAGATACTCATATTTAATTTTGTGGTCGTGTTTGCTCAAATTAAGGCTAATTTGGTGCCAAGCGGTGACACCATTTTAATTGAAACGCTATCCATTCGACCTGGGGTCGCAACAATGGGTGACCTACGAAACCGAAGTGGTCGCGAAGAAGCTGCCACGAGAACCGTATCGGATTGCGCGAAAGACGGCAATCAACCAGGGCGAAGCTGTGAATCGCAGCAATCGAAGAACCTGCGAAGCCATTAGGCGTATCGGCTAATTCCCGCGCCTGTAAAGCAATTGCCCGAAAAACGAGACCTGCAAAACTGCGGAGCCTCCGTTCTGACAACGCATGAGTTAGGCGGCCAGTCATGACGTGGCACTAGATGGCAAACGTGTAAAAATACAAAAGCTTAAGCACTGGTAGGGGTAGGCAGTTGCTCGTAATGCGATTCCTTCGAAACATGCACGCGCTTGGCTTTGGCTGCCTTGTGGTGTAAGTGTCTGCTCGAAGTGCGGTGTCTGCGAAGCATAAGAGTGGGAAAGTCCATATTTATGCCTAGTGAGCAGTCGTTCGAAACGCCATGCCCACGAAGCCGTGCCGATTGACCCCATCATAAAAATGGCGGTAAGTCTCTGCGCGAAACGCCATACTTGCGAAGCCCGTGTGCGTGGATGCGAACAAAGTCGCGCGGTAAGTAGCTGCTCGAAGCGCAGTACCTACGAAGCACTATTTGACCTTGACCGGAGAATATATGAGGTAAGTTGCTGCTTGAAGCGCGGTACCTACGAAGCTCGCCCATCGCGACCATCCGGTTTGCGCTCGGTAAGTAGTTGCTCGAAGCGCGGTACCTGCGAAATTTTATGGACTCTTGGGATTTTGCCGGCCAGAGTAAGTAGCTGCCCGAAGCGCAGTCCCTGCGAAGCTCATGTCGCTCTCTATTAAGAGTGATAAGAGGTAAGTAGCTGCTCGAAGCGGGTCCCTGCGAAGCCCGATATAGAGCTAGTCGTTGTTGACGATGGGTAAGTAGCAGCTCGAAGCGCGGTACCTACGAAGCCGTTAACAGCACGATCCATTTGTGGGCAAGGGTTAGTAGCAGCTCGAAGCGCGGTACCTACGAAGCAATCAACGCCGCGGTGGTGCGCCATGGAAAGGTAAGTAGCAGCTCGAAGCGCGGTACCTACGAAGCAGCCCGGTGGTCTGCTTATCATAATTCGTTGGTAAGTAGCTGCTCGAGGCGCGGTACCTATGAAGCCCCATACGCGTACACACCGAAACCTACGGTGGTAAGTAGCAGCTCGAAGCGCGGTACCTACGAAGCAATGAAGAAACCTCCTGGTCCAGGACCACAGGTAAGTAGCTGCTCGAAGCGCGGTACCTACAAAGCCCTTAACATACGTCCTGTAATGGCGTAGCCGGTAAGTAGCTGCTCGAAGCGCGGTACCTACAAAGCAACCACGCCGTCCGATTCTACCGCTTGCCCGGTAAGTAGCTGCTCGAAGCGCGGTACCTACAAAGCATGGGTTAAGATATGGCCGTACGGCCGTCAGGTAAGTAGCTGCTCGAAGCGCGGTACCTACAAAGCCGTCTCGGTGCCACCGCCATCCCGATAGTAGGTAAGTAGCTGCTCGAAGCGCGGTACCTACAAAGCCTTGATTGTACCCCTTACAACTGGGTATCAGGTAAGTAGCTGCTCGAAGCGCGGTACCTACAAAGCGCTATTCGGATATGTTCGCAAGCGCACTGAGGGTAAGTAGCTGCTCGAAGCGCGGTACCTACAAAGCTATTCCCCGCGCGTTCCGATGCGTTCGTAAGGTAAGTAGCTGCTCGAAGCGCGGTACCTACAAAGCCGGAGAATTGACATCGGCCGGTAAGCGACGCAAAAGAGCAGCTACTGAAGCTGAATAGTTAATTAATAGATTAGAAAGGGTTCCGACGATTTTTGGAAACCATCCAGTTTCCGCCCGGAAAAGGGATGATAGCGTGAGTTCTGTAAAAACCTGACAGCTGACGGATCATCGGAAAACCGTGCTGTCAAGCAATAAGCCTTATTTGAGATTTCAAGGTGCACGCACCAGTTTAACGGTTTAGACGTTACGGGAGAAGAGGACCCGATCTCTATCTATATGCCACACTGGGATTTCGAGATTGGCAGTGTCTACCTTCCGGTATTCGAGAAACAACATTTCCAGACCCTCATGGCGCGCCTTTCGAGTTAATTCCAAGACCTCGGCCGGATTTAGCTTGTCGATGAGGGCGATTACAGCAATTGACGGATTCAGTCTCGTATCGCAAACGTAATCCATGAAGGAGAAGAATTTCCTTAGCAGGGTAGTGGCCGGCTCGCGGCGGGGTGACAGCGAAAGCCATTTGGCGAACGATGTGATATCCCGTTCCGTGTTCCCTGTCAAATCCGTTCGAAGGGAATACCCCAATTCCGCGATCAACATCTCGATACACGCCCTGATCTCATGAGCTTTGGTTGCCAAAGGCTCACAGGCCTCGATCTCAGACGCTATCCTTGACGTATAGGCGCCGGTCAACCTCCGGTCATCGAATGGGAGCTCGATCAGGCTGTCGATAAGGACGATATCCTTCGGTTTGAGCTTTCGTTCCCCTCGGTATAGGGCGATTCCGAGCTCCCCTTCTCCCAAAAGCGATTCGGCGCATCGAGATAGCTCGTCGAACTCATCGAAGGATATGACTCCAAGTCCGTCCGGAAAATCGATTGTCTCCCCTACCGTTTCGAGCTTGACGATCATAAGACGATAAAGTCCTCTCCGGTAACAAAATGTCCCTCGTCAGACGGGCTTCCGCATAGCGTGAGCATTGAGCAAAATGAGGCCTCGGTTACCCTGAGCACCTGTACCAGCCCCCCTTCTGGAAGGCTGGCCTTGAGCCTAGAGATTGCAGCCTCGGCATTCTTGGTATCGACCGCCAGGCGGGTGTAGACGGAATTCTGCAGCCTCGTATAACCATCCCTGACAAGAAACTGCCTGAACCTCGAGTACTCATGACGGTCCTGGGCCTCGGCCACAGGGAGGTCATACATTACGATTATCCTCATGAACCTTATCCTCCCCCGTTCCCCCATCAAGGCGTTCCTGGCGCCGAGATCCCATCTGCATCGCCAGCCCCCTCCATCACGCGAAGGCATCCGTCGACCCATAGGTCGATGGCGTCCGACACCCGGTAGCTCCCACGGCCATAGGGAATCCTGTCCGCGAGTGTGGACGCAAGGAGCCTTTTCACAGAAGGCGAGAGATCGCGGGGGCGCTCCAGCTCGACTTTCCGATCGACCAGGGGCCTGAACGGCTCCACGAGGTCGCAGGCGAGGTTGTAGGGGTTCGTCTTGGAGTGGTGGTGGATTCCCACCTGGTTGAGGTAGCCCTTCGCCGCGATCCTGCACGCTGTATGCGAGAGCAGGATGGAATAGCCATAATCGAGGGCGCTATTGGTTGCATCCGCGTGCGGTACCCGCACGAAACCGTCGCCGAACAGCGCTTGGAAATAGCGGCGCGCTCCCGCGGCCTCGCGCCCGGTCGAGTCGCCCGCGCGGACCTCTCCCGCATAGGATGCAAGCAGCACTGCCTCCAGGTCGTGGCCTGATCCCTCGAGGACAGAGGCCTGGTTTTCCAGCTTGCACTCGATAATCCTCTTCCACAGCATCTTGCGCGGCCAAGCGCCCCAGGACATCTGCGCGAGGACTTTGCCGTTCGTATCAATCGTCGCTGCCGTTAGCGGCATCAGGATTGATGCCGGCATATGGCGACTGTCGGTGAAAATGACGCTGCAGCCCCTTGCCGCGAGCTCATCGAGCAGGTAGGTCGATATGAACGCGGCCTTTCCGTCGACAACGATGCAGTCGAGCTCGTCGGCACGCAACAGGACGGGTCGGGGGTCGCCGTCACGGTGAACGGCGACCCATCCCGCCTCATAGCGCAGTTTCCGGGCGTTCTCCAAAAAGAGTGTCTTACCCAAGGGTGGATACCCTCTCGTGGAGGCCCGCCGCCGAAATGTCAACGATAGCGAAACCGGCCTTGGGGTCGTTGACGATCTTATCGAAGGTCATCGAGAGCGTACCCGCGAACGCGCTGCCGCCGAGGGGCCTCACGTCGGCGGTACCCCTGATGCCGGATAGGAGCTCCACGACCTGGACCTCGGACTCCGCTACCGCGCGGACGGTCTTAGCGAGATCGTCCGTTTTCGTATCGGCGAACACCTCCTCCGGCGTCTTCAGGGCACCCAGCTTGAGCACCTTGGAGACGCGGGGGAAGTTTGACGGAGCGAGCGCGAGAAGGCGTGACCACAGCCGGCAGAGAACCTTGGCATCGGATTCAAGATCGCGCCTGGGGCTCGGCTGCTCGCCGTCGACCATGCGCTCGACAATCCTGAGCAGTCTGGTGTCGGCTGCGTCGAGGGCGAGCTGGCGCACGGGGCCGGCGGTCTTTAGCCCCTTGACCCTGAAGCGCTCCCCATATGCCTCGTACACTGTCTCCTTAAGGATTCTGTCGCGCGCGACGCGGACGAATCTCTCACCGGATTCACGGCACAGCGAGCGCGCATAGAGCTCGCTGAGCGAATCGGTCGCCTTGGATGCGATGGACGTGGGCACGGGGGCGAACCTGAACAGGTTTCCCTTCTTGCCCTCGGTCTCGTAGATCATGAAATAGGCGAACGTCTGGGCTGAGTAGCCGCCGAACAGGGCAGCATCACGGTCGCCCTTCACGGGGATGAGCTTCGTCTTAGAGTCGCGCGGGGAGTAGACGGTCTGCTTCCAGAAGGCACCGCCTTCCTCGTAGGGGGCAAACGTCACGCGGAGGTTCTTCCAGGAGCAGGCGCGGACGAGCCTCTCTCGCTCGAAATCGGAATCCCACAGCACCTCTGCCGTGTCGTAGTCGACGAGATTGCGGAAGAACCCGCCGGAGAAGAAATCGAGCTCTGAGTCCGCCCCGCCCCGGTGCTCCTGCGCCTCGATATCGCGCATAATCCGCTCGTAGAAGGCCCTGTTGTTCGACCACATGGGCGCCCTCGTCTCGATGAACCTGCCGGTCGTGAGGGCGATGAGGGCATCGTGGGCGTGGTAGTAGCGATTTGCTTTTCGGCTTCTCGGTATTCCCGCGCGCCTCCTGACCGAGCTGGCGACCCCGGCCTTCACCGGCACGACCTTGACGCCCGCGTAGGTGGCCTCGAGGACCGCGGCGATGAGCTTGCACTCCTGGCTCGTCTCGGTCAGCTGGCGCCCGACGATTGACTTCAGCATTCTCTCGGAGATCTGCGTCCTCATGAGCGCGTTGAGCTTGCGCTCGGTCATGAGGCCCGCGCGGCGCAGGTACATCCAGAAAGGCGCCATCTTCCTCTGCACGTGTTTGGGCACGAGGATCGAGTCCTTCTTATCAAGGCTCTCGGCGTACAGGACCAAAACCTTGTTGTCGAGCGATTCGTCCCTGCGCACCGACCTGGGCAGGATACGGTCGACGCAGTAGTCGACCGATGCGATGCGCGCGATATCGATGGGCTTGCCGGAGTAGAGGCTCTTTCCCGCCTGTCGGAAATAGAGGTATAGGCGCTCGTTGATCTCCTTTTCGTCGAACATCCCCAGCTCGCGCAGGAGCCTGGCGGCATCCAGGTCGCGGCGCGCGTCCTCGTCGAGCGCCTTCAGCGCGGCCTCGATCTCCTGGGCGCGGCTCCGCGACCGCTTGCCCTTCAGCTTGTTCGAGGCGGTCCTCGTGACCTCGACGTAGACCTTTGCCGGGGCGCATCCGGCAACCGAAGCCATATCCTCGATAACCTTCATGGCCTGCGAGACGCCGCGACGAAGCGCGGGGGACCCGGGCAGGGCGTTGATGCCGAGCTCACCGGCCTTTTCCAGCGCGGTGGCGTTGACCTCGTCAATCCTCGCGCGGAAGCCGAGCTCAGTGTCGCTCAGGACCTGCATCAGGTTCATGGACGTGCCGCGGAACCTGCCGTAGGGCGCGCCCTGCTCGAGAACGTCCATGATGCACATGTCGCCACGCGCGGTATCTACCCACACACCGGTGAGCAGGCGCTCGGAGAGCTGGCCCCAGCCCTTGAGGCGCTTCGCGCAAAAGGCCTCAATAGCATCCTCATCAAGGATATCCCCGTATTCCTTGGCGACCTTGCGCTTCAGGATGGAGCGCTCCTCGAACACGGTGTTCCACAGGATGATGTCCTCTGCCATGGACTTCTGGGCGGCCGTCAAGGACTTCACGCCGAGAAGGCCTGCGATCCAGGCCGAGACGGACAGGCGCGACGTCATCTTTTTGGCATCGGATACGCCCTTGACGTGCGGGTGCGCCATCGTGAAGTCGCGCGAGAGGATGTTCGCGATTCGGCTGAGGGTCATGACCGAGCCGTCCGATGCGGCCTCGACCACGGCCGCCCTCATCGCCGCATCGAGCGGCAGCCAGTCCTGGCCGTCCTCGGTGTAGCGCAGCCCCGCCAGCTCATTCAGGAACCGGAAGCGCTCGTAGAGAAGCGAGTTGGCCGGAAGCACGTCCTCATCGACCAGATAGGTGCACTTGCCCGTCATGCGCCGGATGAAGGCCTCAGCGGCCGCATCGGTATCGATATGCTCCTCGTAGTTCCAGGGCGCGACGAAGGCGCGCTCATGGCCGGGAAGACGGCGCGACCACGCGAACCTCGCCTTGCCGTGGGCGTCCAAGGGCGAAGCTGAGGAATCCAAGGGCCCTACGTAGTAGGGGATCCTCGAGGTCAGCACTTTCAGGATATGGGTGCCTGCGTCCTTGAGCCAGGGATAGAAGTTGCCCTGGGCGTCGATGATGCGGCCCACGACCTCCGCATGGAGCTGGTACGGGATAGCACTGTTGTCCGTGGTGTGGATGCGGCGAAGGAACCTGTGCTCTCCAAGAGCGGCGACCATATCGATGTAGGCCGGGTCCTTTGCGGCATCCGTTCCCTTGAAGAGCCTCTCTACCCTCTTCTTGAACTCCTCGTAGGGAATCACGTTGAGGTCGTAGGCCGTATAGCCCATATTCCTCTTGGCTCCGTCGAGTTTCTTCACGAGCACCTTGTCGTACCCCCCGCGGCCGGTCCTTTTTGGGCCGCCGAAGAAGTCCCTGTAGAGGGCAAGCCCGTCCTCGTCGGGACCGTCCGGGCAGCCCGCGCGCACGACGTACTCGAGGGCGAGGTCCTTCAGCGCGCGCAGCTGCCTGCCGTACTCCTCGTACTGTGCCACCTGGTTGTGCGAGAGGGTCTTTCCGGGCGCAAACGAGAGAAGGCCCTGTAGGCGCCATGCCGAGTAGAGGCCCCTTGCGGCCTCCATGGTCGGGGCGAGTCGGTCGGGGCAGTTGGCGAGGAACTCATCGAGCACATCGGCGTCGGATACGGATATCTTGCCGATCTGCTCGCCCTCGAGTGCGAAGGCGTCCATATTCGCCTTGTAGCCGGCGACGAGGTCGCCCAGAGCCTTTGCCTGCGCGCGGGCGATCTTGGCATCGATATCGTCGCCTGTCACCGATACGGCGCTGGACACGGCCTTTTGGAGCTCTCGGGCAGTCCAGGAGCCGCCCATACCGGCAAGCGCGCCGCCGTCGAACTCGATAGCCTCGCCGCAGGCCTCCCCCAGGGCGTCGAGCTCGCGCACGAGGGCCTCGACCTGAGCGGAGGGGTCTGAGTTGTCGGACGTCACGTCGTTGCCCTCCATGAGGAAGTGGCCGCGTCGCACGACGTGGTTGGCGATGGCCCAGAAGATGAGCCTGGGGTCGCGCGGGCCGTCTGATTCCATGAGGTCTACGTCGAGGTGTGCGAGCGTGGGATATCCGTCGAGAAGGCCCTGCCAGGCTGCGGCGGCGGGATCTGTCGCGATATCTTCGCGCATGAGCCTATAGGACATCCTGCGCCTGATGAAGAAATCGGGGTCTGTAGGTGCGATAGCCGGCGCGAACACGCGCTCCATCTCGCGCTCCCTGCCGCGGGCGCGCTGGAGCCTGCGCCTCGCCGCGCGCGGCATGCGGGCCTCCGAGGCGTGGAGCGCCTCCTTGAAGCACCGTGTGCCCATCACGGGCTGGCCCTTGTGGTAGAGGACCTCACCGCACTCGTCGGTGGCCACGAACCCGACGCTCGTGCCGTCGAGGTCGATTCCGGCATACCACGGACCGTTGATATTTTTAAGTTTCCTAGCCATGAGTTCTCCTGTGTGTTATAAAGGGATCGTGAGTTGCTGCTCGAAACGCAGTACCTAAGTCGAAATACGGCTTAAAAGCCAAAAACTGCCTTTTCAGGCCGCCCCGTATGGGGCTTTTTCTTTATCCCGACATTCCATAGGCATCTAGAGCAGGTGTTCCATGACGGTACCGGTCGAATCGGTGCGGAAGCGGATGCTGCCCACCGTGTTCTCGCGGATTATATTGCCGGTCGCCACATCGACGTAGACGGCATCGCTGAGCCCGCGCGACACTTCCATCTCGGTGGCGCCGGTCTCGGAGTCGATACGGAGCTTTCCGACCTGGTTGCGCACGTGCATCTGGCCTCTGGAGTCCATGCAGCGCTCGACCGTGCCTGTTCCGGCCTCGGTGAGATGCACGCTATTCATTTGGAAACTGTTCACAGTTACCCCTCCCCCTCTGCAAGAAGGCATGAGGCCGGGCCTTTCCCGGCATTGGAGGGTTTTATTAAATTATAGACTGGCGCGGGGACGATTCCATCGGTGATTCAGGGTATTGCCATAAGGTCAGATTCAACGATTCGATATTGATAAATAGATTCACTGAGCCAGAGGATATTCTGGGGCAAACAACCTTCCTTTCGAAAGCAAAACCCCGCCCCGGCAATTAAGCCGGGGCGGGGCCAAAGGGGAAGGCGTATTCGCGATTACGCCGGCACCTTGTAGTTGTTGGTGCCGATAGCGCCCACAACGTTGGTGGCCATCTTGATGACGTCCTGGAGCTTGCCGGAGTAGGCGGCGAGGACGGTCACGAGGGCGAGGGCGAGCAGGCCGATGAGGATGATCATCTCGGTGGAGATGACGGCAACGAGCTTCTCATTAGCTGTACGGCGGACATTGTAGGTCTTGGCCGCGAGATACGTGGCCATGGCGTTCATGGTTGCAGAATCCACGATGCGCTCCTTTCGATTAGGGGGTTCGAGTCTTTGGCCCCCGTCGACACGATAGGGGCTTGCTTCCCGCCCCCGAGATACATTCTGCTCCCGTAAATGCGTCCGTGAGGGGCCATTTGGTGCCAAGGGGTGACAAATGGTGACACGGAAAAGCGCGGGTAGGCGACATGTGCGTAGCCGTATAACGTATGTTCGCCCAGATTAAATGGCAGCCGTGGCACCGACCGTGCCGAATTATCCTAAGCGGGGTTGTGCTAGAGTCGAGAAGCAATTGAAAGGTCCGTCTGCGTGCGAAAAGAGCGGTGTATGGCAGAGGTTCGCGTAATCGGAACGGCAGATGAAATCGAGCTCATCGCTCGCTCCCTCGGAGCTGCCCCCAGGATCCAGCGGCGGCGTGACGGCATGATGGCTGGCTATTTCGAGAAACAGGCCCCAAAGATTATCTGTCTAGACCTCGGGACGACGGGGCCCAACCCCGTTGAAGATGAAATCGTGGCCATCGCTATCGTGGACTGGGCGGGAAATGTGGTCCATGAGGGGAAATACGGGCCAAGTCGCAAGGAGCTGTGGCGGGCGGCATCTGAGGTCAATGAGTTCGCACCCTACAACCAGATAGACCTCCACTCTTTTTTCGACGACCAGGAAAAGATCAGGGAGATCATCTGGGGTGCCGACGAAGTTATCGTCTGCAATGCCCCGCGCGTTATGAAATTCTTGGAGCACAGCGACATGGCTCCCGGATCTCGAACCAGGGTCACGGATACGATGTACGAATATTGCCGATGGCTCAGTGAAAAGAACCACGACCGAAACTGCCTTGCGAACATCGAGCTAACCGATGCTGCCGAAAAAATGGGCTACGCTTGGGGGAACAACCCGCATGGACCTGTGCCAAATGCCCTCGCTTGCCTCGCTGTCCAAATATGGATTGAGGGGCAGCAAAATGAAGAACACTATGATTTCTGAATACAGGGCTTGAACAGCAGGCTCATCTAGTTCGTTGCTTCTTAGATTCAGTGGATGATTGCTTCTATCAATTCCACGGGATGATTTCACCGGGCGGCAGGACACTTAGGAAACCCGGTTTGGATAGGTGATTAGCATGAACGTTAACGATTTTATGGCGAAGCACGATATCACTGATGCCGACCTCGAGCGCATGGCCACCCCCTTTGAGAATGGCTGTTTCGAGCTAGAACCCGACCGAAAGGTATTCAGCGGCTCGCATCTCGAAGCAGTCTGCACTCGCCGCGTTACGGTGATTCACGATGAGAAGGATACTTAGAGGGCTGAACTGATAAAAAATAGAGGGCGGATACAGCAATGTGCCCCGCCCTCTATTTTTGTTAATAAATACGCTACTCCTCGTATTTGTTGCCCTTCCCGCAGTTGCAGTCCTCGCAGAGAGTCTGCAGGTTGCTCATTACAGACTTTCCCCCGCGCGAGACGGGCTTGATATGGTCGACGTGGAGCTTCACGCCGTCCTCGCCTCCGCGTCCGCATTTGACGCACCTGAAACCGTCCCGGCGCAGCACGTCATAACGCATCGCGCGCGTTACCTTTGCGTGCTCCTCGTCGTTGGCCATGCGGCGATCCTGGTACTCTAGGCGGCGCTTATCCCGCTCCTTCTTCTTTTTCGATTTGCGATGTTCCTTCAATAACATCGTCAGGATTGCCTCCGCGGCCCATAGCGCGACAACGATCTGCAGGAGCGGCAATAGAGACTGCATTACCTGGGTAGCGGGACCCGACGTTTCCATGATCTGCCTCCTTATTGGGGGACATACGCCACAAGTCTAAGCTCCTGCAGATGCCGCCGCCCGTCCACTTGTTGCCACAGGGTGACACCCGCCCTGAACACTTGTTCATAGCCGCCCGCACGCCTGCCCTCCAAACGATGATTGGTGCATCGAGAGACTGGACGGAGGAAGAATTATGGCCGAGGTGCTTAATCTGGATATGCTTCCCGATTGGCTGAGGGACATGGATGTCGGCGCGTCGGTGAGACCCGGTGCGGATGGGAGCGCCCATCCCTGCCTCACATGGTGCGGCAGCTTCACGGTCCACGGCCTGGGATTCCACGCGATGAGCGGGACGACGACCGATTTCGCCATGGCCTGGCCCATCGGCAACGGGGGCTGGCAAGTCCTGCAGGACGCCTATGACATCTACGACCCGATAGCCGGGCAGGACGGCTATATCGAGCCCGAGGACCTCATCGACATCCTGAATGAGAACGGCTACAGCTCCCTCAGCTCTTTTGCCGCAGTTGAGGGCGAATGGTGGCGCGAGGGCCTGACGTGTGCCGTCGCGGCCAAGTGGTGCAGGGAACGCTATTCGGTCCCCCTGACCTTTGCCGACGGGCACGCGGCGCTGTCGCGCCTCGTCTCCTGTGCCGCCGCGTTCTATCCGGATGCGGACAGGGCGCTGCTTGGCACAACGATTGCGCGGGAGATGGCCTGCCAGGAGAAAGACTACAACATGGCCGCCTACGGCACATCGCGCGAGCTCAAGGACACGCAGATCCGCTCAGGCGGCGTGGTTCCGCAGAATTCGGTTGGCCATGCGATAGGCATGGCGCCAGTGGGCGGCATGAGACCCCTACAAGACCCGGAAACGAAGGGCCGCGGGCCCAAGTTCGGCCATTGATGACAGAAAGGACTGATGGCAATGTATGAGAGGGTATGGGAAGGCTCGGCACCCGGGCTGGACGGGGCCGAATGGGACCTTTTCCTTGACTTTAACCAGGATACGGGACTGTTCCGAGTCGGCGGCTCGTTGGACGGAGAGCATAGCGAGATGTGGGAATGCGCCGATCCGGTAGCATCCAGACTCATGGCGAGATCTGCAACTGATCGACCCAGCGATCCCGATATCATGGCGCTCATCCCACCCGCTCCCCTGAAGATGAAGGGCAGGTTCGCCCCCTTCTCCTCCCCTGACCAGATCGTCGCGGGCACATGGCGCACCCCACGGGATTGGCCGGAGGCGAGAAAGGATGAAGCGGTCAAGGAACTCAGAATGAGAAGATCCGACATTGTGAGATTGCCCAATGAGCCAGACCCCGACCGACTGGTCATCCAGGAGTGCTCGAGGCTCCTGAACGGCATGCACGGAGATCCGACCCGCTGGCCGCGACGCGCTGTCGACGTCGCGCTCGGCTATCCACGCGGCACCAGGCCCGGAAGTAAATATAATGACCCGGGCCTTTGGGGCATCACGCTTCCACCGGAGTTCTCTGCTGCCGTCGTGGGCTTCGGAAGCGCGTTAAAGGGCAAGGCCTTGGGCTATCGCGATGCGGTATACGCCCTCTACGAGAAAGCTAAGTCCAACGGCCTGTATATAGAGAAGGACTGGGAGAACCACTTCGGCGTCATTCCCAGTGTGGACGCGACTCGGTTTGTCAGGGAACTATCCGAAGGCGACACCGTAACCCTATCGCTTGCCGCCAGCTTCAGTCGATTCGGTAATTGTATCGTTGAGCTGGGAGATGTCCGGGTCGATCTCAAATCCGCCAACTGGTATAGAGATAAGTTTAAAAGTTGTGAATTCTCTCACGGCCCTCTAAATGTACAGAATCTTGAAAAACTTCCCCTCCAAGAATTCAGTGACTATCTCAGAAATTGCCATAATGGTCGCCTATATACGCGCTGGGCCGGCGCCTTCCTCGATGGCGAATACGGAATGGACCTCGAGGGTAAGGCTGACCGTGTTCTCATCTCGGCGATGGCATTCGATGAGTGGGACAGTCATGACGATTACGGCCTTCACCATAAGGCGCTTGCATGGGAGGTTATCTCCTGGTCCAAATCGGAAGGAGCCTACCACGTCGAGACGTGGCAGGCTCCAAAGTACCTCGATGGAAGCCACAAGAGCTCCGAGCAATCCTGGAAGGAATATGACAGAACCTTCGATTCGTTTCCGTCGGAAAAAATGCCGGATATGCGCAACATGCCCATGACGATGAGCGGCGAGCCGGAGGCGTTCGTCAACGCCCGCTATGCGTACGACCCGGACAGACTGCTCAAGGGGCATGCCCGCAAGGACACCCAAGTCAAGACCGCACCCGGCACGAAGGCGCTCAAAGCGAACCTGTCGAAACTCGACCGGAAGGCAAATGTAAACCGTGCGCAGGGCAATGGGAATCGTGGCCATCATGTATGAGAGGGTATGGGAAGGTGCGGCGCCCGGCCCGGACGGGACCGAATGGGACCTCACACTCGACTTTAACGAGGATACAGGACTGTTCCGAGTCTGCGGCGCGCTGGACGGAGAGGCCCCCCAGGTCCACGAGTGCGCCGACCCGGTAGTATCCGGCCTCATGGCGAGGTCTGAATTCGATCGGCCAGACAGCCCCGAAATGATGGCGCTCATCCCTCCCGCTCCCCTGGAGATGCAGGGCAGGTTCGCCCCCTTCTCCTCCCCCGACCAGATCGTCTCGGGCACATGGCGCACCCCTCGGGATTGGCCGGATGCGCGAAAGGGCGCGACGGTCAGGGAACTCCTTTTTAGAAGGAACGACATTGTGAGATTGACCGATGACGTAAATCCCAACCGACTGGCCATCATGGAGTGCTCGAGGCTCCTGAACGGCATGTACGGAGTTCCGTCCCGCTGGCCGCGGCGTGCTGTTGACGCCGTGCTCCTCTATCCACGTGGCACTATGCCCGGAAACAGATACCGTGACCCATGGCTCAGTGGCGCCATGCTTCCACCGGAGTTCGCTGCCGCCATCGTGCGCGCAGGAAGCGAGTTGAAGCGCAAGGCCCTAGGCTACCGCGACGCGGTGTATGCCCTCTACGAGAAAGCCAAGTCCGATGGCCTGTTTATTGAACAGGACTGGAAGAACTGCTTCTGCGTCATTCCCAGTGTGGACGCGGCTCAGTTTATCAGGGAGCTATCCGAAGGTGAGATTGTTACCTTGTCGCTTGCCGTCAGCTTCAACTCATTCTGCGGAAGCACCGTGGAGCTGGGAGATGTCCGGGTCGATTTCAAATCTGCCGACTGGTTTAGAGATATGCTCCAAAACGAAAATTTCCTGCACGGAACGTTAGATGGTCATGCCTTGGGAAAGCTCCAGATCGGGGAGCTGGAGGAATACCTCGTGCAATCCGCAAAAGGGATCCTGCACACGGCCTGGACTGGCGCCTTCCTCGATAGAGAGTACGAGGTGGGCCCTGAGGGCGAGTCGGACCGGGTTCTCATCTCAGCAAAGGTGGTTGATGAGGGCGACTGTATGAATGAGTGCGGCCTTCTTCAAAAGAGCTGCACATGGGTGGTCGTCTCCTGGTCTAAATCGGAGGACGTCTACCATGTCGAGTTGTGGCAAGCGCCAAAGTATCTTGCGGACGACCGCAAGAGCAGCAAACAGGCCTGGAGAGAACGGGACAGCACCTTCGACTCGTTCCCGTCGCAATTCATGCCGGACATGCGCACCATGCCGATGGCCATGGACGGTAGTGAGCCGGCGACCTTCGTCAACGCCCGCTATGCGTGCGACCCGGACCGGTTGCTCAAGGAACGAGCCCGTAAAGATGCCCAGGCCAAGACCGTGCCCGGCACAAAGGTGCTCAAGGAGAACCTGGCGAAACTCGATACGAAGGTAATTGTAGATCGAAAGCAAGGCACTGGAAGCCGTGTTCAACATGTATGAGAATGTGTGGAGTGGAGAGGTCGAGGGCTGCGAGATCTCCCTCAGCTTCAACGAGAAGGACGGCCTGTTCAGATATACCGCGAAGAAGGACGGCGTAATAACGTACAAGCGCCATTGTGCCGACCCGATGGATGCCGGTCTCATGGACGGCCCCGGGGTCGAATGGGATGGCGAGACGCCCCTTGTTCCCAGCGCCTCGGAGATCAAATTCGAAGGTCGTTTCGCACCCTTCCACACCCTCGAGGGAATCGTGAGCGGCACCTGGCTCTCCCCCGCCGACTGGCCGGGTTACCGAAAGGCGATGGCAATAGATGAGCTGGCGGACCGCATGTGCCGAATCGCGAGGAGCTATGCGGGTGACCGCGAGGTAGACGAGGCATACATGAACTTCGGCCTCATCGAATGCTCGAAGCGTCTGAACACCTTGTACGAAGGACCCGACAACTGGCCGAATCGTGCATTTGAGTCCCTGTTCACTGTAACCGGGTACAAGGAGCTCGCACTCGGTAAGAGTTTCGCCTTCAGCGACCACTATCTGCTCGCCGACCCGCACAAGATACCCAGGCAGGTCGTCGAGCAGATTTGCATGGCGGCTGGGAACGGAAGGCAGGAGCAACCCTCATATCGAGATGCCGTGGTTAGCCTATGCAGGCAATCGCGCTTGGAAAACGGGGGTAACGCCGATTCGTTCACCGTCCTGCCCTTTGTTAAGGTGGGTGCGTTCATAGACGAAATCCGCAAGTCGGACAGGATTCACGTCGACCTGTATGCCGACTTCAACGGCGACAAAGTACCGATGGCTCATTTGGGCAAAACGGCGATCACTCTCAATGAGATGGATGCCGAGAGAATAAGGCTGAACATTGACAGGGCTCACGAAAATCATAGTTACTACTGGTCGATAAGGGGGAAGGGCGCCTCCTCCAAGCTGGATGATTCGCTCCGCATGTTCGAACTAACCGAACTGGTCGCCGCCATCAAATCATGTGCCGACTGGAGCCTGTTCTTCAACCATCGCATCTGCCCTCCTGATCTCGGTTATGACCTCGATCTCGACGGCCCATCCGATCGTGTGCTGCTTGCCTGCGGCATGAGCGAGTGGCGCTCGGATGACGCCCAGGAGTGGATGGCCGTTTCGCGCTCGAAATCAGATCGTCTTTACCATATCGAGCGTATCGACGCATGGGATTCCTACGAAGGGCCCGAATTCGAGGTCACGGAATCGAGCGCAACGAAAACCTACCCGAGCGATCTCATCGACCAGATTGCGGCAGACCATAACGGGTTCAGGGAGACAGATGGCGTACCGCCCTTCATCAACGCCCGTTACGCCGCCCAACTCGAGCATTTGCGCGAAGTCTACCCCCTAAAGCAGAAGACCCCGGAGAAAATGCCTGGCACTGCGGCATTGAAGGACGAACTTGCGAAGCTCGAGAAGAAGGCTGAACCCAAAAAGACACCAAGCCACAACAAGCGACCGGGTTATTTCACTTATTAAATCAGACTAAAGAAGAGGGCCCCATGAGGGCCCTCTTGCTAGTTCTTAGTCGATGAGACGCCGTCGTAGTCGGCTCGCTCCACCCTCATGTATACGCAGGTGTCGCGTGTCGGCGTGACCTTCGTCATCTGGGAATCGGAATCCTGTGAGGCAAGCCATGCTACGGCGCGAAAGCCCGCCCAGGTTCCGTCCTCCATGCGGGCGTACACCCTGCCCATGGGCCTTGCGAGCGTGACCGACTCACCGAGATAAAGCGCCTTGTGGGCGGGCCCGTCATCGCCGATAGCGGGAAGGCCGATGCCGTCAAGGGCATGCCTTTCCTCAGACAGCCCGAAATCCGGCAGGGACCATGATTCGGCAAGCGGGGCGGTCGATTCGGGCGAAGTCCTGAGCACAAGCTCCGTGGTGTCCACGGAGTCATCGGTGAAGGCGCACCTGAGTGTCAGGCGGTTGCGGGCGTAGAGATGGAGCTCATCGCCCGCCGACAGCTCGGAACCTCCGTAGGGCGCAGTGAGCCCTTTGTTCGTGAACCAGCCCGTGAACCCTGTGCTCGAGTCCTCATCGAAATGGTCGTTGAGGTTGCAATGGGTTTTAATAGCTGCAGACGTGGCGTCGTCGCTTGCCGTATGGGGTCCAGCCTGAACCGTCTCAGTGAACACAACGGACTCATCGCCGATGCCGTCGGCATGGTATACGACCTTGATGCCGCCGACATGAACGGGTCCGGCAGATACCGAGCCGTGGAAACGGTGGACGAGCGGCGAATCGAAGTCGACACCGCTCCGCAATTCCGTGGGGAACACCTGCTGGACCACACAGGAAAGATAGCGTCCCGAAAGCGAATCGAGCTCCAGCTCCGTTAGGCTGAGCTCCCTCGAGCCTTTCGAGAACTCGCGCAGTACCGTAGCGCCCTTCGGTTTCGGAATCAGATCGACCTGGACGCAGCGCAGCTCGTTGACGCCCCTTAGATCGCCGAAGCCGTTAACGCTCGTGAAATCGAGATCGTGCCCGGAGACAAACCCCCCGGTCCATGACAAATTTGAGTTGAATGCCCTGACCTCAAGGTCGAAATGTTGGGATACCTCGCCGGTAAGCCATACCTTGATGGCACTCCAGCGCAAGGACTTGCCGCCCTCGCCGATTCGAGCGCCATCTGCGGCGGCATCGCTCCATTCGCCGCCCTTTGCAAGCATGCTGTAGCAGATTGAGCCTTGCCAGGGGGAACCGTCCAGGCGAAGCGAGATCGCCTCTATGCACATTTTAGCCGACATATTCATGCCCACATGCCGATAGGCGGGACAGTCGGGCATATCACCGAAGTTCGACAGATGGCAAGATCCGATGATGGACGCACCGGAGCAGTCAAGCGGAACGTCATCAGTGTCGGCATAATACCAGCGGTACATAAAGTCGGACACGGCGGTTCCGCCATTGTTACCCTTGACGTCCGACCAGTTATGGCACGGCGTACATGAGAGGAGCGGGTCCGAACACGTCACCGTCTCGCCGGCCCCGAGCTCCTTTGACCCGTCATTCAGGCTCAGCGAACCCGTGAACGGGACCTCTTCGACGACCCAGGCCGAGGCTCGGTCTCCCGCCACGCCTCCCTTGTAGCCATTATGGAAGAGGTTCAATTTAAATGGCCTTGTTTGTGTTGCGTTCGGCCTGTTCACGCACAGCCCCGATGCGTCGCTGATAATCGCGACCGCGCCATCTTCGAATAGGGGCGTTCCTTCGGAAAACGCCTTTGTAACCCACCAGGCACTCGCCCTCGAAGCGACTCCAGCCCTATTGATCTCGAGCGGCTGCATGTTCGCGACGTGGTTGAATTCCTTTCCGTCCCAAGGGCCTCCCCCTAGGGCATTGACGGCACAGGACGCTTCGGCCACATGGGCCGGTCGGAACGTCGTGAGAAACCCGGGGACGGGTCCCCAGTCATCGAAATAGGAATCATCGCGAACTTTCGAGAACTCGGTCAAGAAGAGCTGATTGTAATTGCCTTTGAATATCTGCTGGTATAGGCCCGTGCAATCTTTAATCGAGGCATTTCCAACATCCCAGTTCAGGGAGTCGTCGTCTGCCGCATGGACGCGACAGACGATGCCCTGGATGTCCTCGCTTGTTAGGTACGTTTGCTCCACGGTAGAGGTCAACCAGCCGGTTTGAGAGTGCAGGGCGTCGACCGTCTCGTCATGCAAAACCCCCTCGACGTAGATATTGAAGATGTTGAGGTCCGCGCACCATCTATGGGACACGTCCTTCGAGGTGCGCCTGTACCATTTCCCCGTGTCATGGTATTGATAGTGCTTCCAGCCGGTATCGTGCCGACCGGTGCCGACCCCGAGTTCCTCATTGGTCAAATTACCATCAAAGGTGACTATGTTATTTTCCTGCTCGTCCTCCTTGATTGCCCCGAGGTTATCATGGTCCGCCGCAAACCATATGCGCTTTCCATCGGGGTTGTAGTTAGTGTCTCCGCAGGCAGTCAGCGGATAAAAGGAAAGGTGGAACCATAGCTCGTTCTCATAGTCGCACTCGATCTGCAAATTCAGGGCGTATCGTAGGATCTGGACGTAGGCATAGCGGAAGGCATACCATTCAGTCCAGTCATTCGCCCAGCCCATGCATTGATTTACGGGATTCGACCTACCCCTGCAGCAGTTGATCTTGCCGTTAATCATCCCGTACATGTCCCAGGCTCCCTGGTTGATACGGGCATTCTGGCCCCAGTAGTCCCATCCGAGCGCGTCATTGGCGCCCAACAATCCCAGCCCGGCCGCAACTGCCAGGGCGGCGAACAGACCTCGCCTGCTAAGCGGGGTTTCCATTAAAGACTTTTGGGCCGGTTTCTCACAATTGCTTTTGTCAGCCTTCATCTACGCGCACCTCCTACAAGGGACGCGCGCGGGCTCGGGACGGAGGCCGCACCTCCGTCCCGGATGATATTTACCTCTTTGCGCTGGCGACGCCGTCCGAATCGGCGTAGCGCCACCTGATGTAGAGCGTGGTGTCCCGGACCATCTTGAAGCTCTGCAGGGACGATCCCCCCCCCGCCTTATCGGTCAGGTAGGCGTCGCACACGATATGCCTCCAGGTGCCGTCTTCCATCTTGCGGTACGCGTCAGCAGGTGCCGCGAGCGAGATGCGCTCGCCATAGTAGACGGCCATGTGACCGGCGCCGTTGTCGCCGATGGCGGGAAGTTCGATCCCGTCCAGGCTATGGGATTCAGCCAAACCGGTGAAGTCGGGCAGCTCGAGCGCGCCCTCCACAGTTGCGGCATCGTCCTTGGGCTCGGACACGTAGACGACGCCCTCCTCCGGCTCAAGGGAACCCTTGGCATACTCGATATGCAGGGTGCAGCGGTTGCGCGCGTAGAGATGCAGCTCGTCGCCCGCCGACAGCTCGGATCCTCCGTAGGGTGCGGTCAGTCCCCTATCCGTGAACCAGCCCGTAAGACCCATGCCGGGATCCTCGTCGAAGTGATCGTTGAGGTTGCAGTGCGATTTAATCGCGGAAGACGTGGCGTCATCGTTTGCTGTATGGGGTCCGGGATGAGCCGTCTCGGTAAACACAACGGACTTGTCATCGATGCCGTCGGCATGGTAGACGACCCTGATGCCGCCGATAAACAGAGGCGTGGATGAGGTCACCGTACCCTTGTAGCGCTGGGCCGCGCTATGCAGCGAATCGGTGGTCGCGTAAGCTGCGTTTCGCACGAGGCAGGTCTGTGCGTAGACGTAGCCTGCGGCATCGTCCGGCAACTGGACCTTAAGGCTATTCGAAAAATCGGCAAGCAACTTGATGGCGCCGACAGGGCGCGGAACCGCTTCCAGCTGAAACGCGATAAGTCTCTCCCCTGCAAAAGTGATCTCGGGGGCATGTTCGGCATCGACCTTGAAGGACTCATGGCGCTGCCCCCAACCGGTCTTTTCGGTGCAGCAGCGGATCGAGAGGTCGAAACAATCCGATACAACGCCCTCGAGCCAGATCTTGATTCCCCATATACGCGATTCACCAGACAGCTCGGTCCATTGCCCGTCTCTATAAGTCTCAGACCAATCGCCGTCTGCGCTCTTTTGTACCGAATAGCAGATCGAGCCCGGCACGTCGGTAGAAGCCAGCTTCAAATAGAACCCTCTCATGAGGTTAGCCGTCGCGAAGGGAAAGCCTATCAGGCGGTTGGCAGCAGTCTCCTTGAACCAATTCAGTCCCCAGGGGGCCTGCGAGGCGCCACCGACGATATCGAGGGAGGCTGAACGGACCCCGGCATCCGAATCGCACAGGATAAATCTCGTGAGGTGTTCAACGGAAAGGGTCTTATAGATATCAATCGGCGTGCAGCTCGAAGACGGGTCCCCTATCTCAATCTCTTTGGAGTCTTTCGAGGGCTCCTTGAACGAGACATCGCCCACGAACACGACCTCGTTGGCTTTCCAGTCGACACTTGAAACCCCCTTGGTGCCGTTCCAGGTGCCGCTATGCCATAGGCAGACATCCGCGCCGTCGCTTTTAACCGACTTTGTGAGCGAGATGCAGAGCCCTGTTTCATTGCTCACGATCTGCGAATAGCCCTCCTCAGACTTGAGGCTATCGGTCACCCAGAAATTGCAGAAATTCGAGGCTTGCGGATTATGCCAGACCCAGAGTTTCTCAAAGTAGGCATTAGAGAAGCCGGAATCCACATTGGGATACGCATCTGCAGACAGTCCCTTTGAGATGATCCCTCGACCCGACTCGGCGTACAGGGTTGAGTTCCAGCCCTTGAAGCAGACTGATTTCAGGCAATGCAGGAAGTCGCCATAATCATCGCATGCGTTGCCGAGCTCCACGGCAAAGTTTCCGTCAGTTGTGCCGGCTCCGTCCTTCTTCTGGCAAAGCCTCGACCACTCTCCCGAACCATCGCCGCGAATCACCAGGTCAGAGTCGCTGTAGCGATTGGAAAGGGATACAATCGCACCAAATAGGTCATATCGGTTCCTGATGGCGATCTTCTCGAGCTTTACGCTCAGGTCCCCGCCCGCATCGTCATGCGTATTCATCCCCTTTTGCACGCATGCGATATGGCCTGCGTTGTTGAAGTCAAACGGCGTGTCCGCGCCATATCTTTGCCCGAAGGCGTTGTATCCGTTTACGACGATGTTGAACAGGCATATGTTCGCCCTCAGCGTTTTGGTCGACTCCGTCGCGCCTTTCCTCTCCAGCCATCCGTAGCTGGGATAGCCAAAGGTGTGCATGGCGGTATCGTGGCGGCCGTATCCCGCGCCTAGGAATGTATTATCGAACGCGAAGCGTCCCGTCTCGGTCTTCCAGTAGGCACCGTTCCAGTAGTACTCAATATAGTTGTCTTGATAGCGTGGGTACCAAAGCCGGTGCGTGTTGAGGTTATTCGTGTCGCCGCATTGTGAAAACGGCTGCATGCAACACCATTCGTATAGGGGGTTTGAATAGTTGGAGGAGAGCTCCACTGCCATCGCGACTCGAAGTGTCTGGCCTGCATGGGCATCCCATTCGAGCCAATGCGTCGCACAGCCGAAGCCGTTACCGTTGTAAAGGGCTCCGTTATTCCAGTCACCCCAATAGTAATGACCGCCGCGCCCCGCGCCATGGCTTTCATCCGTATCCGCGTATGCAAGGCCGGCAAGGCCGAGTCCGGCAGCAATCGCCAGCGCGGCCAGCAGGCCGCGTCTCGATATCGGTGTTCCATTTTTCTCAGTGTCTGCTCGGTCCTCATTCTGAGCATCGAGACCGTTCATCTATGCGCACCTCCCGCAAGGGACATGCGCGGCCTGGGGACGGAGGCCGCGCCTCCGTCCCGGTTCGTAATTACTTCTTTGCCGTGGCGACGCCGTCCGACTCCGCAAACGCCCATACGGCATATACGGTCGTATCGCGTTCCATCTTGATTGTCGTGAGAGGCGACCCCCCCCCGCCTTATCGGACATGTAGCCCTTGAAGACGAGACGTCGCCACGTTCCGTCCTCCAGCTTGGTGAAAACGTCAGCCGATCCGGCGAGCGTTACAGACTCGCCGCGGTAGAAGGCCGCGTGCGCCACCCCGTCATCGCCGATGGCGGGCAGGTCGATCTTGTCGAGCCGGTGTTTCTCATTACGTCCGGTAAAGTCGACCAGGCCAAGTGCACCGTCAATGACCTCGGCCATATCGCTCGGCTTCTTCCTGAAGACGGTTCCGGCGTCGGGCTCGACCGATCCTTCCGCATATTCGATGCGCAAAGTGCAGCGGTTGCGCCCATACAGCTTCAATGCGCCCTTCTCGGGGATCTCAAGGGAGGCAGCTGGATTGACTAAAGCGGCATCCTTGAACCATCCAGTGAAACCTGAGGCGGCATCCTCCCCGAAATGGGCAACGAGATTGCATGGCTTCTTCCCAGCCGCCTCAAGTGCCGCATCTACAGGCGCGTAGGTGTCACCTGAATGGACATTGGAATCACGATATACAAGGTGAGCCTCATCGATACCGTCTGCATAGTACTCGACGCAAGCAGACTCGATGCGACAGGGTTTGGAGACGACTGTACCGCGGTACCGGTCGGTCCAGATGCGATCGGTGTTTTTTGAAGGCAAACGCAGCCCCAACATGGCGGCGACATATAGGTAGCCAGATCCGAAATCGTCGGTGATCGTAAGGCTTTCATCGGTACTGAATTCTCGGACGACACGAGCGCCAGTCGGCTTGCGAATAAGGTGAACGTTCATACCCGAAATCTTCGTATTGGAGCTTCCATCGGGTTCAAGTCCACATGCTGGAGCCGTCTCAAGCGTCAGCGGTTTGTCTTTTGAGTTGTAGACATAGACAGGATCGCTCCAGGTGCACGAGCCGTTGAGGAGCTTAGTCCTTACGACAAGGTCATACCTATCGGCAATATCTCCGGTAAGCCATACCTTTACTCGACCCATAGCCTCGGTGTCATGGGCTCCATTTGCGCAGACCTTACTTCCGTCTGCTCCCTCATCCCATGCATCGCCATACCATCGCTGCGCGGCATAATGAATCGATCCGCTGTAATTCGAATCCTGAAGTCTCATTTCAAGGCTGAAAATAGGCTGTCCGCCATGCGGCCATCCGATATGGCGATGTGAGTATGCCTCAGTCTGTTGGTTACCATTTGCCCATGAACCGACTCGGCATGATGCCATGATTACCGCATTGTCTTCGGCAATTTCTTCTGCCCTGTCGCTAATGTATAGGCGGAAGATTGGATAGACAGGAAGAACGTTTTCATTCTTGGCGCCAAGCACCCAGCTGGCAGGGCGAATGTATCTCGTCTCATCCTTGAATTTATTGTGCCAGCCGAGGATCTTTAGAGAATCGCCGGGCTTAGCCTCATCTGAGGACAAACCGACCTCGCCGTGGCACGCAACCTCCTCAATCATCCATTGCGCATTTACCTGTTTTGCCCAGGCGCCGGGACAGGCAGGACTGGAAACGGCCACGCAATCGGAACTATCCTTTGTAGCGCCCCATGTGTCGAGTCGTTGGCCGTCCGCGTCCGAGGTGATGAACCAGCATTTATGATCCGTTTCGTTCGTAACGGTCGGCTCATGATGAACCCACCACGAACCTGACAGGTTATTCGATTCCCAATTTCTATAGACAATCGCATTGCCCCTATCCATGGAAGGGCTCTTACGATTGGAATTATTGAGACCGTGGTCGAGATTCGGTCCGATCATGTTCGCTATACAGAAGGTAAAGCATCCGAGGCCGTCAGATTTATTTGGCCAGAACATCCAATTCTGGTTGACGCCGTCATAATCATGCCAAAGGCATGTTCCGCGCCCGTTTTCGTATCGGGCAACGGGAATACCGTTCTCATAGCCGCCCTGTATGAGATTGAGCCTCAGATCTGGTGCCGTGACTGGGATGACCTTGAAAATGCCGCCCATTAGCGTCAGGTCATTTTCGATATATATCTTCTCGACGTTTATGGCCATGTCGTTATCGGGGGCATAACGGCGAAACTTGATGTCGTCTGGGTTTTTATTTGCTGGAACTCCGTTCACCCAGACATTCCAGATATCCATGCGAGCCTTAACTTTCTCATCATGAGGTTTCGCCTGGCGACGAACGAAGGTATCGCACCCGGGCCCCTCATAGAACCCGTTGGCGAGCCAACCGGTGCCCCATCCGCTGTTGATGAGGTTTCCCTGAAACGATCCGACCAGATTGTCGTTGAGGAATACGTAGCTTCGATTGTCATCGCCATCCCCGGAGCCATACCAGAGGTGATTGCCATTCGAGCTAAGCGAGGAGCAGTAGTAGAACGGACGAAACACGATATGGTCATAGAGCTCGTCAGACCAGTCACACTCCACCACGCAAGCGAACTCTGCAATTAATTTCTGACTGCCGTTTGCGGTGGCGTTCCATGCGCCATTGTTGGTGGACTTGCCGAAAAAGTAATCGTTGACCCCGCGATCAGCATGGGGATGCGTGATCTCGCCCGAGATATAGCCGTTCACCCATTTGTTGCCGATCCACTGCCCGCGCCCGAAATTCTGCGCGGCAAGGGCATATGCCTGGGTTCTCGATAGGATGCCCAGCCCGGCTGCAATCGCGAGGGCCGCGAAAAGACCGCGGCGCGAAATGGGCGCGGAGATACCGGTGTCGGATCCGTCGCCATGGGGTCGGCCCTCATTTCCGGTCGCCTTGCGCGCTTCATAGCGGGCGATTCCCCTTTTATTTCGGGAGCCCATATCAGTATCCTCTCGACTTGATGGCAGACAGGCCACAGCACAAGGCCACCGCCAGATAGACGGCAGCCTGGTACAAATCCAGCCTCATGGATGCAAGCACGCATGCCGCGAGCCCGAACAAGGATGTAAGTGCGTAAAAGCGCCAGTCGTCGACCTTTCGCGCTATAAGGGCGAAGGCGAATATGGCAACGGGGATCCAGATGGTCTCAACGGACCCTCGCGTCAGGTAGAACAGGGCGGCCCGCTTGCCCATCACGGGCATGATGTTGACGATGATGGAATAGGCCGAGTATGCGCAGGCGGGCAGGAGGGTCGCGGAAGACACCGCCGCCGAGAGTGAGAGCTCATCCTCATCGGGCCCCATAAGTGAAAGGTTATCCAGCACTCGATATCCTCCAAGGAACTACGGTTGCCATCAGTTGGTCGGGGCCTTGCGGCGACCAGCCCGCCACTAGCCCATGGTCGCCCATAGGCATTCGGCCCCATCAAAAGCGTAAGACGACAATCCGCTCAGTGCCGGTCGGTTTGGTGCCATTGGGTGACAGACCGACCGTGAAGGGAAGCTATCCTGGGGTAGAATGTCCCTAGAAATCGGCACGTCTATCGGAGTATGCGGATATATGTTTAACAAGTTATTCAATTTGCTTGCTGGGACCAAAAGGGAAAAGAACCCCGCCGATAGCTCGCGTACAGATATGCCCCTGAGCCGGGAATTACAGCGGCAATTTGTCCGCAGCTATATCGAACAGACCGCCTCAGAGCGCGAAGGCGGCATCCCGAATGGCGTGTACGAGACTTCTATCGTCTCTTTCGTGTTCAACCATGAAAGGATTGAGGGCAGCTCCCTCACGGAATGGCAGACAAGGACGGTTTTCGAAACCAGGGATACCGTTCTCGCGGACTCGACTACCCCCGGAAACGTCCGCGAGACGGCAAACCATACGAAAATGTTCGATTTCCTTTTCGATTCGCTGGACAGGGAGCTGACCCCCGAATTCATCAAGGAAATCCATTTGCAGCTTATGACAGGGGTAATGGACTTACCCGGACAATGGAAAATTCTGGGTAACGGCGTGGGAAGCGTCATCACGGCACGCCCAGAGGAGGTACCCTCGCTAATCGACCGCCTGGTCACGGAATACAACAAATACGAGCCGTCCCTGGAGAACATCGTCAGGTTCCACGTTCGATTCGAGACGATCCACCCCTTCCCGGACGGTAACGGAAGGGTCGGAAGGGCCATCGCCTTTCGTGAATGCCTGCGAGCCGGACTCGTTCCCTTTATCGTGACGGACGCCTCGAAGGAAACCTATTACGCCTCCCTCGATGAGTTCAGGGCGGGGACTACAACACCGCTTATTTCCTATGCCGAGGCAATGCAGATCGATTTCGTTTCCACGATAGCGCCCATGCTCGCCGACCGCTCTCTGTCCGACAGCCTACTTGGGAAATTGGGCATAGAGAGGCCGAACTTCAAGGATGACGCCGGCTTTGTCGGCCCTTCCACTAAAACGCTGAAATCCAGCCTCGATGCAGTTGAAAACACTAGGTCTGATATCAAGTCCGATCATAAGACGCATCGCACCCGTCGGATTTAGCCTCGAGCAATGATGGGACCGTTCTTGTTGAACGGCCCCAATTCCAGCTATAAAGCACGGTTATGGCGGTATTTTAGCGATTAAAGACCCGCGCCCCCGTCCTCGATGTACGGGCTCTCATTGGCGGCTGCCTGGCCCGCATTCGCATTTAGCAGTCGACAAAACGAACGGGGACGTCCATGGGCAACGGCCCACGGGTCGTGACCTTAATCGTTCCGAAGCTCGAATTCAGCACCTTCTGACGGGCTATATCGCCGGGGAGGCGAAAGTAGTCCTCATGGTCTATGTAGGCGGCGCATTCCTTCCAGCCTCCGCGCCTGATGACGACCAGCTCCCCCACCTCCGTGCCGCTCTCGAGGAACTCTCGAACCGTCATGCTGCGGCCCGATGAACTAGCGCCCATGCCGAAATTGAATTCATTCATTTATTTGCCTCCGGTTGCTCGTTGACGAGGGCGCGTTCGCGCCATTGTTCCGTAGTCGCCAGATGGCCGGCCGGATGGCTATCTCTAATAGTTTACTACGGGCAGGTTTGCTGGGGCTCGGAAACGCCTGAACACTTGTTCCGAGTCCATATGCAACCGAGCGCTCCCGTTAGTGTGGAAACGATAGGTCCGTCCCGCACCGCACGCGCAAACTGTCACCCTGTGGCACCAAATCGGTGCTCATGGCGCCGATGCCGGCGGTACGTTAGACCATGGGGGCGCATGCCAATAAATGTAGCCAGAAACCCGCGTCCCCTCTCCGATAACCGAGAGAATGGAGCAGTCATGCGACCTGGAGGAAAGATGAAGGAGTGCGCCGTCAGGCTCTTCGGCCGCATCGGCGCCCGTCTCAGGAAAGGCGCGGTCATCGGTACGGGCGCGGTGCTCATCGCGAGCCAGGTGCTCTCCATCGTGCCGGCGCCGACCGCAGCATATGCCGCATCGTCCGAGACGATCACTCGCGGCGAGCGCGTGAACTACGGCGGCTTCTATATGTACAATTCCACGACTTCCGAGGGCACCCCGGCGATCTGTCTCGACCCGGCGAAGCGTCACCCGCTCGATGCTTCGACTGCGACCGCCCAACTCCCCATCGAGAGCGACTGGACCAAGGGATATAGCGGTGGCGGTAGTGCGTTCATCGTCAAATCCCACCAGGAGCTCATGGCAAAGGTCCTCTACTACGGCCCCACGGGACCGGGTTATGAGGAGGCGAAGGCAAAGGGCCTGTGGAACTTCAACTGGTACGACGGCACGGCCCTGGACTACAGCAAGATGCTCGCCATCCAGCACGTCGCGCTGTCGGCGCTGTCGAAATGCTCGAGCCAGTACGGTATGCAGGGCACGACCGCCCAGTTCCGCAACTGGTGCTACAAGACCGTCCTCTACTACAACGGCGACGTCAACTGCGGCTCGTTCCTCGCGAACCTCGATAAACTGTTCCCGGGTTACTGCCCCCAGTCCTTCAAGGATACGATCTACCTGGTCAACTACGGTACCTCCACCCAGTGCCTCATCACCTTCCACAACAAGGGCAAGATGAAGCTCAAGAAGAGGAGCTCGAACCCCGGCATATCCGACTACAACCCCTGCTACTCGCTCGAGGGCGCGACCTACGGCGTCTACTCCGATTCGGGCTGCACACAGCAGGTGGGCACCCTCACATGCAACGCCTCCGGCGACTCCAACGTGATCGATATCGCCCCTGGCACCTACTATGTCAAGGAGACCAAGGCCGGCAAGTCCTATGCGCTCGATGAGGGGATCCATAAGGTGAACGTGTCGGGTGGCCAGACGGCGACCGTGAACGTCACCGATGCCCCCCAGAACGACCCTGCCGACATGCTGGTCGCCAAGGTCGATGCCGAGACGGGCAAGGCCTCCCCGCTCGGTGCCGGCACGCTCGCGGGCGCGGAGTTCACCGTCAAGTACTACGACGGCTTCTACACACAGGAGAACCTGCCCGAGAAGGCCACGAGGGCCTGGATTCTGAAAACGGATGAAAACGGCCGAACTTCTCTTGCGCGTGTAACACTTGACAAGGACAAGTATTTTGTTTCGGGTGACAGCTTCTACACAAGCACAAATGGGAACATAACCCTTCCAATTGGTACTGTAACCGTTCAAGAGACAAAAGCTCCAAGCGGGTACCTGCTTTCTGATAATTCAGTTCACATTCAACAAATTACATCTAACACTACGACAGAGCGTGTAACGACCTTCGTTGAGCCCAGCGAGGACGCCCCCACTGTGCGCGAGCAGGTGAAGCGCGGGGATATCGCCTTCAACAAGGTCCACGGCGAGGATATGACCGGCCTCGCGAACGTCCCGTTCAAGATCACCTCCAAGACCACGGGCGAGAGCCA
This sequence comes from uncultured Collinsella sp., assembly GCA_905199605.1. Taxonomy (GTDB): domain Bacteria; phylum Actinomycetota; class Coriobacteriia; order Coriobacteriales; family Coriobacteriaceae; genus Collinsella. The sequence continues at coordinate 18,462 of CAJKHC010000002.1, read as the reverse complement.
CATCGCCATCACCGATGCGAACGGTATCCTGACGACCGAGTCCTCGGCCTGCCCGCATACCCAGAACACCAACGGTAACGATGCGGCACTCAACGCCGACGGCACCCTCGATGAGTCGAAGCTCTCCATCGACAACGGCCTGTGGTTCTCCGGATCGAAGGGCGCGCAGACGACGGCTGACGACTCCAAGGGCGCGCTTCCGTATGACACATACACCTTCGAGGAGCTCCGCTGCGCCTCAAACGACAGCCTCAACCTCGTCAAGTTCGAAGTGACCGTGAGCCGCGACGCCTACACTATCGACCGCGGCACCGTGGACGACAACCCCATCGAGATCGGCACGACCGCGACCGACGCCGCAGACGGGGACCATAAGCTCCTGGCATCGAACCAAGCCGAGATCGTCGACACGGTTACCTACAAGGGCCTCAAGAAGGGCCTGGAGTATGAGCTCTCCGGCACCCTCATGGACGCCGAGACCGGAGAGGCGCTGAAGGACGTCGCCGGCAAGGAGGTCGCCGCCACGGCCAAGTTCACGCCCAAGGCATCCAGCGGCAAGCAGAAGGTCAAGTTCAAGTTCGATGCCACGCTTCTCGGTGGCCATAAGGCGGTCGTGTTCGAGCGCCTCTACCTTGAAGGCAAGATCCAGGCGTCACACGAGGATCCCGAGGACGAGGACCAGACTGTCGAGTTCCTGCCCGTCAAAATCGGAACCACCGCGACCGACGCCGCCGACGGGGACAAGGCCATCGGGGTCGGCAAGGCCGTAACCATCGAGGACGAGGTCTCCTACGAGAATCTCGCCACGGGCCGCGAGTACACCGTCACCGGCACGCTGATGGATGCCGAGACCGGAGAACCCCTGAAGGACGCAGACGGAAATGCCGTGACCGCATCCACGACCTTCGAGCCCGAGAAAACCGAGGGTAAGGTGAAGGTGACGTTCTCGGTCGACACCTCGACCCTTTCCAATAAGAAGCTCGTCGTGTTCGAGAAGCTCGCGGCAGATGGCAATGTCATCGCCAGCCATGAGGACCTGACGGACGAGGGGCAGACCGTCGAGGTCGTTCCTCCCGAGATCGGCACGTCTGCGGCCGATGGCGCCGACGGCGACAAGGAGATCACCGCCGACGGCAAGGCCTCCATCATCGACGCCGTCAAGTACACGGGCCTCGTCCCCGGTACCGAATACGAACTCATCGGCACACTCATGGACGCCGAGACCGGCGAGGCGCTGAAGGGCGCCGATGGCAAGGAGATCACCGCCACGGCCAAGTTCACGCCGCAGTCCCAGGACGGCACCCAGGACGTGACCTTCACGTTCGATGCGAGCGAGCTGGGCGGCGCCAAGGCGGTCGTATTCGAGAAGCTGTTCGTCGACGGCACGCTAATCGGATCCCACGAGGACCCGACCGATGAGGGACAGACGGTCGAGATCTCCCCGAGCCTCAAGACCACGGCGGCCACTATCCAGGGCAGCAAGGTCGTGAAGCCCGAGGACGAGGTCGCCATCGTCGACACCGTCCACCTCAAGGGGCTGCGCCCCGGCCAGAGCTATACGCTCACAGCATCGATCAACAAAAAGGCCGATGGTACGCAGCTCACGCTCGCGGACGTGAAGGACGCCTCGACCCTTGCCGTCAATGGAATCCAGAAGGGCTCCACTGGTACCGCATCCGGCACCGACCTCTCGAAGGCGCTCGTCGACGTCACCGGGACGGGTTCGTTTGTCAGTATTCCCGAGGGCGCCAAGCTCTCCAAGAACGATGACGGGACTTACACGCTCACGATGCCGGGCGCGACGCAGGACGCGGTCGACATCGTAACGAAGCTGAGCGGCAGCCAGGTGAAACTCGAGCCTTCCGATAGGGGTGACAAGGCGGACGGCGACGGCACGGCAGCGGGTTCGGAATCGACCGTGGAGAACTCGACGCTGGGCACCTACGAGGTCATCGCCAACGGGCAGGTGCGCTTCACCCCCGCCGTGTCCGATCTCGACGTAGATGTCCCCATGGTGTTCAAGGCCTCCGACGTGGCAGGTCAGCAGGCGGTCGTGTTCGAGAGTCTGCAGCGCGACACCGATGGCAAGGAGATCTCCAAGGAGACTGACCTCGAGGATACCGACCAGACTATCGATATCGAGAAAGCCCCCGAGGGCAAGAACCTCGACCAGACCGGCAACTGGATCCTCTACGCGGCAATCGCTGCCGGAGTCGCGGCCTGCATCGCCGGTATCGTCCTGATCCATCACAAGCGCAAGATCTAAGGCGCTTTCGCTATAAAGCCAAAGGGCCCCGCTCACACGAGCGAGGCCCTTCTCTTTTTGAAAGGAGCTGTCGGTTTGTAAGGGGTTTTCCATGCGCCCCCATCGGGATGCGACTATGAATGCGGGATATTCTCGTGGTCGAACACGCCGACCATGCGGATTCGGCGGTTTCTCTCGCGGATAAAATACACGACCAGGACATCGTCGTCGTAGGTATGGGCCTCACGGTGCTTGCCGTCAGAATAGGGCGGATGGACGAGAACGTGGTCGTCCCATCCGCTTTCCTCTATCATTCCGGTGCGGCCGAGTTCATCAATACATCCCTTGACCGCGTTGACGACTTCCACGTATTCGGCATGGGAGTATTTCGGCTTCAGCACGACGAGCGTTTTCCAAAAGGAGGCGGAAACCTTTACATCGTAGCGGTTCACTGCCCGACCTCCTCGGGCTCGATGCCCATCTCCGCAAGTATGCCTGCCGGTATCTCGAGCGGGTCCTCCCCGGAATCGTCCTCAATCAAACCGTACTCCTGGGCCTCGGCACGAAGCATCGCTACGCGCACTTCCTCCGAGTAGAGGCGGCCGGATGGCGATGAGAACAGGCCGTCGAAAGGCGTCCTGCCGGTCTGGGCAACCTGATTGACCATAATGCGCATCGCATACGGCGTCGTGAGACCGCTCCTGGCAAAAGCCCTGTCAGCGCGGTCCTTCACCTCATCGGGGACGTTCAGCTGTATCAGTGCCATATATATCACCTCTCAATATGATAATGACATACTATCGCATAATCATAGTACCCAAAAGCCTTTCGTTTAGATGCGATGTTGCCGCCTTGATATCCCCATTTCCATGTGGTCACCCTTTGGAAAGGCGGCAAAGCTCGCATCAGCCCGGCAACATATCGCAAGATGCCGCGCGCCAGGCGCAGGAGCGCGCCAAGCAGAACGAGCAGCCCGACTCCCCTATAAAGACATGTCCTCTTCCCGAAGTGATCCAGTCGTATTATCGGGAGCAGGGCGAAGTAAAATCGACCGAAGAGCGAGATGGCGTGGAGCAAATTCACACCTGGTTCCATAGAGCCGGTCCATCTTTTCCGCTTCGGGCCTATTTCGTGGCGCCGCAACCGGAGCAGCGGTAGCCCGTGAGAATCTGCTTGGTCCCGGTCTGCACCTGATATTGCTCTTGATGCGTAACGGCATCGTGGTGAACAGTAACTTGGGGTGTATAAATAGAGTATGAACAACCGGTGCTATCTTGATGATTGATGGCGTCAGTGAGAGAAGTGGTTACATAACCGTCAGAGAATCTAAACTCATCGTAGCCAGCACTAACCGTCTCATCCCATGCAGCCTGATCGACCACAGTTCGAGTGCGAGTCTCGTACACCGGTTCGCTACGGTATTGCGCCTGCCACGTATGCTCATGAGAGGGCTTTGAGGTAGAGCCTGAGGACGGCTTGGAGTCCGACTTGGACGGCGCGGAGCTAGAGCCTGTCGGCGGCTTCACGGCATCGGCCTTCTTTTCCTCGGCCTTCGCGGCGCTGTCGGTCGCGGCGTCCTTCTTCTCCTCCACCTTCTCCTTGTCGGCGGCAGGGGCCTTCGAGGCGTTGTCGGTGACCTTGTTCACCACGTCCTTGCCGGCATCCCCCGTTAGCGTGCCGTCGCCCTTGGAGATGGCATCGTTCACCTTGTCGAGGACCCCATCGATGTCGTCCTGGGTGACGTCCCCGGCGGGCTTGGTCTCGCCGGTGAAATCAGTGCAGCCGGAGCCCTTGTGGTCGCCTGGGACGGCCTGCTCGCCGCCGCCGGAGGGGGTGGTGATGGAGCCGTCCGGGTTGATGATGGGGATCGCGGTGATCTCCCAGGTGCCCTCGGTAAGACGCACGCTGTCCTTGCCCTCGATGGCGTCGGATGCCGGCGTGGCATGGTAGAACTCGGTGCCCACCTCGGCGCCGTCGGTGCAGACATAGCGGGTGATGAGGGGCGAGGAGTCGGCCGTCACGCCCTCGGCCTCGATCTTGACGGTCCAATCAACCGTCGACTCGGCCTTATCCGAGACCTGCTTCTTGTTGGCACCAGTGCCAGCCTCGACCTTGGAGGACTCGGGTGTGGGTGTGAAGGCGCCGGTCGCCCATGCGCCGCCGAGCCCCAGCCCCGCGACGACGAGCGCGACCGCGGCGCCGATGGCGACCTTCCGCTTCAAAGGCATTGTGCCGCCGCCGTCTCCATCGGGTACGAGGTTGAGTTCCTGGTCCAGCTCGTCCTGGGGTTTGTTGTCGTTCTCATCCATGATGTTGCCTTTCTCTAATCCCCTATCGGATTCTATTCTATCGTTCGGACATGATGATCTCGGCCACGCGATCGACCCGGACGCCGCTTGCGATCATGTCCAATGTCGTGACTATGCGAGCCTTCTGCACGGGTCCCAGGGAGCGGATCGTCTTGGTCTCGGACAGGCCCAGCGCGCGGAGTAGTGTTCTCGCACCTACCGCCCCCACGCCGGGACAATTCTTGAGGAACGCAAACATTCTGATTTTAGCTGCGACGCGGCTCTCATCGTTGAGCACATCGACAGGGGCTATCTCACCTGCCTTGAGGCGCTCCTTGAGTGCGGCGCGCTCCCGGCGCACCTCTACAGAGCGTTCTCGACCCTGGTCTGATATTTGCTTTGAGTAGCGGAATGATTCATTCGGCATGGCACCGTCTCCTTAAATCCCTATTGCGGACTGATGGGCGCCCTGGTTAGCGGCGCATTGACGGTGTCGAACACCTTAAACCACTTATACCCCATGATTGGCGCAAAAACAAGGAACTTTACCTTTCTTCCAGTAAGGGGTACCTCTTATACGGCCGTTGTAGGGCATTTGGAGACGCATGTCCTGCTGGGGAATTGCAAAGCTATTATCAAGCGCTCGTTTATCATAGAATATGCAAAAGACAAGTGCTTGGCATAACGATTACGAAGGATGAACGATGATTATCTCCGCAAACAAGATGCAGACGCTCAAGGCGGCGCCGAATTCAGCCTATGAGGTCATCCTTCCGGAGTTCCTCTACCACTCAAACAAGATTGAGGGATCCACCTTCACGCTCGATCAGATCGAGACGCTCTATGTGCGGAATAAGGTGACCGGAGACCATGACTTTGATGACATCATCGAGACCAAGAATTCCTTCAAGATGTTCGATCGAATGGTCGACACGCTCGGTGTTGAGTTGACGCCGGAACTCCTCATTGAATTCGAGACGATCCTTCACAAGGGAACGACCATGGCAGCCAACGGTGAAAGCGGGCATTTCAAATACATTCCCAATCGCATCAGAAACAGCTCGGTACAGGTCGCCCTCCCGAGTGACATACCGACCGCCATACCGCAGCTACTCGCCGAATGGGACGCCAGCCCGAAGGACTTCGAGTCGATTTCTCGTTTCCACGCAAGGTTCGAACATCTGCATCCGTTCCAAGATGGCAACGGGCGAATCGGCCGCCTCATTATGATGAAGCAGTGCATCGAAAACGGTGTCGACCTAATCGTCATTGACGAAAAACATGCGGACGAGTACAAGAGCTGGATGGAGATCGCGCAGACTCAGGGCAATTTCCGCTTCTTCGATGAGGTACTGCGGAAGTGCCAATCTTCTTTTGACGCCAGGATGCACGAGATGGGTGCAGACTTCCTCATCCAGCACACCCCTGAGACTCTTGAGGAGGGGAAGCGTTCAATCGACCCTTCCCTTCCGTCGACCGCCAAGATCCAGGCAGACTTAAAGGCTCTCGAAAATAAGGGCCGAGCAGCTAACGCACCTTTGAGTGAGGGACATAATCCCCACGGCGTTTGATCTGCAATTTAGCAGTGCCATATCTAGACCGAAATATAGCGCAGTGGGTGAATGAAAGCTCCTCCAAGCGCACCTAAACGCCCCCTTGGGCGACTTCTGCTGCGAACTCGGGACTCCACAGGGATCTCTGTTAAGCACTATAACGATCGAGAAGAAGGGTCTGACCCCGGAGATGTTCCGGGATCAGACCCTCCCCAATCTAGTCATAATTGAGGGCGTCAAGATTTGACATGTGGTTCAACAAGTAACGACACATGTAACGACGGGTCGTTGAATCGCCTAAGCTCCCACAACCCGTCTTGTGGCGACAACAACGCTGTTCTTGTACTTGGCAAGCTCAGCAATTGACAACTTCTCGATCGCGCGTATATATCGCTTCATATAGACAAAATCCACCTTTCCCTATGCATTAACTGGAACAATAATCTTGTCGTACTCCACCCTGCCTCCGGGTGTGGCTTTATGTCCGCGAGAATACTTGCGCTTCTTTTCGTTAAGAATTGATGCGTTTATTACCGCTGCCAAGTACAATCCAACCTCACGATTCGGTATGTCGCTATCCTTCAGGCCAATCAAATAGGCGTCTGTATAGACTCCTATGGAATCCTGAAAATAAGTCTGTCCTTCAGTCGGCGGACCATTGTAAATGATGGACAACACGTTCCGATGGTGAACGAAATCAGCCGGGCGTCAGTAATACATAATGCCGTTATTGTTGAACATGCAGTTAATCAACGGCAGAGAGAGCTCATCTGTCATCGACTTGCTGGCATTGTCCTGTTTACGTCAGCTCGCCAACGGCACCTGCGCTACCCTCATCTGTGACATGTTCAACGTCCTGCCGCCCTATATGGACTACTGGTTACACCGGCGGCGTAGTCCGCTAAAATGGCGGCATCGTGGTATACACGATAGATAGGAGCCGCAATGCCGTCGAACATACCAGCAACCACCATCAGGATCGAGCCGGAGAAGAAGAGAGGCATCCGCCATCCTCGACGAACTCGGCCTCTTCATGTCAACTGCCGTCAACGCATGCCTCAAGGCGCTCGTCCGAGAAGGCGGGATGCCATTCGAGATGAAGGTCGCGCCAAAGAAGAACGAGGAGTAGCCTGGATGCCGCAAATCGAGAAAGAGAAGACAGATAGAGGCCTCGCGTACATGGAGGCCATCGCGGGGCGGTGGTTCTAAATGGCGTCATACACTACCGAGCGCGAGGGACAGATCGAGTTCTACGAGACGTTCATCCCGAGGGTAGACCCAGATTTGGATTTGGACGGGATTCTCGCTGACGACAACGACGGCGTTATCAATGGGAACCTCCTGGAATTTAAGCTTCGCGTCATCGATCTTAACGCCGTTCTATTCCAATGCGTCAAGTACCTCTCCGCCCGCCGACTTAAGGGAAAGCCGGTTCCCGCGAACGTGGTGATCGTCTCACTTGAAGATTCCGTTGCCTACATCTATCGCTCCGAGGACTACCTTGGACAGATTGAGACGGTGTACAACGGCCCTTCGTCCAAGAACAACAGCGGGTTCACGGCAGGCAAGTATGCGGACAAGCTGGACTATTCAGACCAGCTTTCTGCCGAAAGGCTCGTAATGACGCTGAAGACCGACAATTACACGAAGACCCACATAGACGAAAATTGCATCGTCGGATGGGCGGAGGAATACTATCGGCTGAGACCGGACGCTCGCAAAGAGCACTTCATCGGCGACAGCACAGGAAAACACCAAGTTACTGGAGAGATTAGACAGCCCAAGATTTTTGAGCGGTACCTGATTCCCTATACCGGTCAGACCAATGTCAAGTTCGATTATCTGATGGACTGCCTGAACGATTTCCTTCAGAAAAAGGACCTGGGGGCGTTTTTCACCCCGGAGCCCTATGCGGAAAAAGCCAGGGAGCTTTTGGCGCAAGCTATCTCGCGCGTACCTTCAGGAAACGATTTTGTCGTCATCGACCGCTGCGCCGGTACGGGAAACCTAGAACGGGGCCTTTCCGAGGATATTCTGTCACACTGCATCGTATCGACGAAGGAGTATTACGAGTACAAGGTGCTGCAAGAGCTGATCGGCTCGAAGGTTCGCCATATCATCCCGCCCATCGAGGCCGAGGACACCTTCGATGCCGGTAACGTAAGGGGCGCCGACGCTTTAACTCAAGAGTATGTCGAGAATCCACTTATCAGGCGTTATATCGATGACCCGTCATGTACGATTATTCTCTTCGAAAACCCACCGTTCGCTGAGACCACTTCAATGGAACATCAGAAGCGCGGTGAGGGAAAGCGGTCGTCTTCTGGCTGGAAGGCAAGTTGGGTTCTTGAACAGATGAGAAAGGCCGTAAAGGAGAATCCGTCGATTTCTGGAACGTCGACCAACGATATAGGAAACGCCTTCATCTGGTCCGCGTTCGAGTACTATCTCCGGCAACCAACCGACAGTTATGTCGTTTTTTCACCGGTTAAGTACTGGAAGGCCCAGGGTCTCGTGAAGAAGCGCTTCATTGACGGCTTCGCCGGGGACAGATTCCATTTCCATGCAAGGAAGCACTCATGTGTCCTTGTCGCCCTATGGTCGAATGAGGACGAAGAGAGCGATTCGTTCACGGTGGACGGCTTCGATATCGTCAAAGGAAAACTCGGGGCGCCGGTTTCTCTAGATTTCAGAAAAGTCGACTCGCTCTACAGCTCTCGTTACTACGACAAGCGCAAAATGAACGATGACATCGATGGCGGAATCCTTCTGCAAAAAACTGGGATCGAGGCAACGACGCAGAAGAAGCGGCTTAAACCCCGCTGGAACAAGAACATTCTCGGCTATATGGTCGCGGACGGGGTCGGGTTCGATAATCCCGAACTCCATTCGATACTTGTCTCGGCCGGCATATTCAACGGCAATGGCTTCTATCTCCGCCGTGACAACTTCTTGCAGAAGCTGCCCATGTTCGCTGCCTCCCGCTACATCTCCTACAACGGATCTTGGACGGAGCGAGGGCGCGTTATGAAGTCTGCCGACGGAGCGGACAAATTTCTGAAGGACGCTGCTTCCGGAAAGTTGAATCAATGGCTGTTGAGGACGCTCCTGTTCACATGCTTGGAGTACCAGAATCACATGCGCTCGTTTACGGGCGGCGACGGTAGAACATACAGGAACGAACTGTGCCTTGACACTTCGAATGGCAGCACGGTGGCTTCCGAGACGCTCAAGAAGCTCGATCGCCGCGTTCGCGAAAGCGAGCTTCTGGCCGCATGGTCTAGGGTCCTTGAGGAGGCAAAGGAAACGACTCTATACGACAGCTCACTTACGTATGGTTTCTATCAGATAGGGGAAGAGCTCAACACATGGCATGAGCCGCCAAATGGAAAAAAGGGACGAATATATGATTACCCGTCCCTAAACGGGTCGATTCGTACTCTCAAGGAGCTTAACAAGGAGTACTACCTTAAGGAGATTGTCCCTAAGCTTTTCGAATATGAGTTCCTAAAATAGTGCGTCGATTGAATCGAGTAATCTGTTTTTCTGACTGTGCCTCCTGAATCGATTATCAGATTCTGGGGGTACAGTCAATTTATCTATGCATGAAAGCCTTTATGTCAGTTCTGGTCTAACAGAGCCATTACTAATGCGCGATATTCTTGCAAACCAGAACGCTTCGATATTTCGCCCCACCCAACGCGGAAGCGCAAGTAACCAGTGTAATGACGGAATCAGTGCCGCAGAAATCCGATTTTTCACTTGCGCAGTCGGACAGCGTGTTGAGCCAGGCATCGAAATCCGATTTCCCGGCAAAATCAAACCTGAGCAGCACGTCATAGCTCATCGGCACCTTTAAGCCGTACAAGGGTGTATAGCGAGAGGTTCTGCCATCCTTGTCCTTGAAGGTCACAGTACCGATACTTGAAAAACAGTCCGTTCGATAGCAATTCTGGAGTTCACTAAACGCCAAGGACCCGATTCCCATGTTGTGACCGTAAATAAGCATGTTCGAGCTTGTTGGCGATGACCCCTCTGCAATGTACGGACATCCGGAAAAAGACGGTGTGCGATCGAAGCCGTGATTGAGATAGAAGCCCTTCGAATCACCTTGCCGGCATGAGACAACAGGGGTCGAGATCGAGGTCCCTTCAACGGTGAGCCAGCCGGCATAGTCCGGGTTCTCATCTGCAAGAGACTGTCCACCGTCTTCTGCCTGCGCCTTCTGCTCAGCTGTATTTGTAATGACAGTCTCTCTTACAACTTCTGCGCCGAGGCATATGAAGATGAGCACCGAAGTCACGAGAACACCTACGGCGATCCTTGCGGTGGCAAAATGCTTAGACCCCGATGCTGCGCGTTTACATTTCCGGTCGAAGCGCCTTTTTGCAAGCTCGCTGACCGGACCCATAAGGGGATTCATCCCTTCTTCTCCTTAATTTGCTCCTTGACGCCCGGCCAACCCATAGACTTTTCAGGCGAAAATTCCTCATCATCGTGGAAACGTTTGACCTGAAAACCGCAACCGGACGCAAGCACGAAAGACCCGCCTCTGTAGGCCCAGCTGTTAGATTCGCAAACGATGGATTTCCCAGACTTAGACACCTTCAAAGCGCTGCCACACAACGGACAGACCCCGTATTTCCTGAGATTCTTCTCATGGGCGCGCCTCTTGGCGCACTCGATGACAATCGTTGCATCCCTTTTGGTAAGGTTGTCGAAATCTAGGTCGCCCGCGGAGTCACCCAGAAGCCTCTTTATAAAAGTCAGCTGAGGCTCCGAGGCTGGATCCTCGGCCCATTTTGCCGCGCGTTCGCGGTCCCATAGCGCTCTATCGTGCGAAGTCTCGTAGTTTGATTCAAGCCAAAGGAGAATGTCCTGCTCGGCAACTTCAAGCGACCTATAATACCTGCGCTCCGTCTCCCCCAACCTCGTAAGGTCCGCAGTACAGCAATCGAGAAGATCCGGTTTATAAAGCGTGACCTGCCATCCCCTGTCTGATGCGCCGGGGCCGGCGATATTGCGATCGCCGTTGTAGTGGATAACCCATGCGATGGATCCCGTGGAAGATAGCACGTTGACCTTGCGCGACGTGAGAACCCAGCCGGAGGGGCAATCCTCCACCTCCTCGACCCTTCTTCCCAAATCGAGGAGCGAGCCATCGAGTTGCTTCTTACCGACCCTCTCGGGGAAATCCCTTTCATTGAGTCCGAACAACGTTGGCGGAGTGCAGATAGTCTTGTCGTCCGACACGCCCAAACAGTCGATAAGCCTAAGTGATTTCTTTTTATAGCCGGTTACAGGGTCGGTGTAGAGCCTCAGCCCTCGCCCGACCATTTGCGTATAAAGGGATGGATTCTTCGTCGGGCGTGCCAGCAATACGGTTTCAATTAACGGCATATCCGTGCCCTCGGTAAATACCCCGTAGTTGATAAGACATGGAATCTCGCGCATAGTGAACGCGTCAATGATCTGTCGTCGCTCGTCTGCCGGCGCGTTTCCATCGACCACCACGGATCCAGGAATGAGTTCGGCCAGCGAATAGGCATGGTGAACGCTCGACGCAAATATAAGCGTCTGGCCTACATGAAGCTCATCGTATGCAGCAGCGACCTGTCGATTCGTCTCTGGGCGGTCAACCCGCTTCGCGAGTTCACTCACCCGGAAATCACCCATACCAGTACGGACACCCTTCGTCGACCAGTCCACGATGGTCCTGCGGCAATCAATATCGCAAAGATATCCGTTGGTGATTCCCCAACGCAGGTCTTTCTGGAAAACGATATCGTCAAATACCGCTCCGAGCCCTCGGTCGTCTCCCCTTCTCGGCGTCGCCGTGAAACCGATGTGGAGGCGAGGCCTCAAGTAGTCGTAGATTTTCCGATAGGATGGTGCCAGGGCGTGGTGCGCCTCATCGGTGATAACCATGTCGAAGTCGCCGGGTTTAAATTCCCTTTGAAGGCGATTCGCAAGCGTCTGCACCGAAGCCGAGACTACCTCCTCACCATGCGAGTGCCGCTCGGCCTTTTCTATGCCGACCGGGCAGCTGTAGTACTTAACTGGCTGGGTCACAAGCTCCTCACGATGGGATAGAAGTAGTACCCTCCCCTTCCTGCCTATTTTGCTGAAAGTCACGGTTTTACCGAGCCCCGTGGCCATCTGCACGAGATGGGATCCACTCTCTAGGGAATTGCAGATATCCACGCACTCCTGCTGATAGTCCCTGAGAACAATCTCATCGGGTGACATTGCCCCAGCCCTCCTCAACGGTAAGCCCCTCCACGCCTGCTGCTAGTCCGTTGACGAGCGCGGCATGCGCGGCGGGCCCCATGGCAATTACCTTTTCGATGAGCTTCTGAATGTTGCCGAAATACCAGTCCTCATTCATCAGACACGCATCATCACTAAAGCCAAGGCGGTCTGGCAACGTGATAGATAGCCCGCACTCGAAATCGGACAGGGGATCGCGAGTGAGGAGCGCAAGCCCATGAGACTCCACAAGGAGTGCCCGCGCCAAGTCGTCTGGGCTCACGACTAGCATCCTGTCGCACAGTTCGCGATACTCGTCGTTGTCGCCTCCGGGCATCTTGTAGCTTCGATCGAAGAATATGCCGTTGTCTGGGTTGGAGATATCGAGGTATTCACGTTGCAGCGCGACACCCGACTCATACGACGGATCCGGCATATGCACCTCATCGATGCAACCGGTCTCGTAGTAGATCCTCAAGGATGAAGTGTTCATCTTTAAACCGTGTTCTTTCTCTCGGAAACCGCCGCGACCTCAGGACGGATGTAAACCGAAGGCGCTTGGGTTTTTGTCGCTTTCTCGATGCTCTCGAAACGACCTCTGTTCTCATGAAGGATTCGCCTTGAAGCGGCCGACTCCAACGCGGCCGCAATAGCCATCGAATCTCTGGTTTGGATTGAAGTCGGAACGCTGAGTTGCCGTCCTTTGGACCTTCGCAGGAACTCGCCAACCGAGGGGACGCCTCGCAAATCCCTTACGGCCCTTGCGCCGACAAAGCCCTCGATTGCCCCAAGGGACTCGCTTAACGACTTGGCGTCAGCTCGTGCGCCATCAAGCGACACGGAGAGGCTACCTAGCTCATCTCTTAGCCTGTTGAGAATTGCCCCCGCTTCGCTTTCGTAGCTATCGGCCCCCGATACCTCGGGAGCGACTTTTGAAAACGCCATTTTGCAAAAGGCGGTATCGTCGTCAATCTGATCCAATAGGGCGTTACGCTCTTTTCTTTCTGCTTGCGTTATCGACGGTAGCGACTCCAACTCGTCGATCCTCGCCCTGGCAGATGCAATCCTCTCCGAGCGCTCCAATACATCTTCTGCAATAGATATCGATGACTCTATTTCATGGACCTCTTGCTCCATGGCCTCAACCTTGAGCATCTGAGACCTGAAAGCCTCCTCAACTTCTGAGACGGAGCTATACCCGTCAGCAGAAATTGCGGAAAGGGCTTTAATGCCGGCGCCAATTGCACCTATACCACGACGGCTTGATTTTGCTGCAATTCTTGACCTGAGGGCATCCTCGAGTCCCCTGTTATGCGGCGAATATCCCGCGTTTGGAACCTGAGATTTATGCTCTTGTCGCCTTGTGATTCTAGAGCTCGTCTCCCCATTCACGACATCGACGGGTATCCCCAGTCGGGCGCGAATTCCGAACTCGTCATAATTCGACCCGAGTGAAGACGCAAGGACCTTCTTGTCGTGACCTCCGCTGTCAGGATGCCTATAGCCAATACCCCGACGACTCCATTCCACTGTAAAGCCTTCAGCCTCGAATCTCTCTACGAACTCATCCCAGTCGGAGCTATTTGCGATTGACTTATCAATAGCATCCCTAATCTCCGCCACCCAACTTCGGCGCCCACGACGCCTAAGCGAGCGTTCGGCAGCACTCATACGAACTGACTGGATTGTGGGAGCCTGCCGCCCCTCTCGCATTGCCTTCCTGCGCTCAGAGAGATCCGGCAGCGTTCCCATGCCATGCTCGCGCGCTATCTCTTGTGCAACACGCGCCATGGTGTCACTGTCCTCGGGCGTTATTTGAGCTTTAAGTCCATTGGAAGAATTTACCGCATTGAGGATAACATGCGCGTGCATGACCCCATGTGCGTTGTCGTCGTGAACCGACCAGATCCACTGCCAGCCCTGCTCTGCTGGCCAAACCCTCTCACACCATTCCTGGGCGAGCTGGCCAACCTCCTCTGCAGATGCACGGTCCCTAGGGTCGGGCGACAGGACCCATTGGTAGTAGTTCCTCCAGACTAGGTCGGGGTTTGATTTTCTTTTCCGCTCAAACCACTCCGGGGGTTTATCCTTGCCAAATCTTTTCCGCGTTGCATCCATGACCTTATGCCATCCGAACGGGGTATCGGGCAGACCTGGGGAATGGCCGAACGCCATGGACCGCGAGGCGGATTTGTCACCGGTAAGGTATTTCTCCATCCTCTCCTCGTGATCCTCCGCACCCCTATGGCCAAACGACAGATAGTCATCGACCTGCCTGCAGCTGCCGCTGCCGCCCGAAATTGTCTTAAGAAAGGGCATCGCGCCTCCTTTCGGCGGGATATTCGGCCTCGATTGCACGAGATAGCCGCTCGCATGCGTCAACTAAATTGGGCTCAACGGTATCAATCGCCGCGAAAATGGCCATAGACAGCCTTCTGGCTTCGGCGGCCCGGGACTGCCCCGCTATCGCCTTGGCGTTCGAGTTGAGCTCAGATAGCTGCACTGAAATTGCAATGAGCTCATCCCAGATGCTTCTTAGGGTGGACCCCGATGAAGCATGGGTCTCGTAGAGCGTCTTATACAAGATGTACTCAGTGATGGACATGTTGAGGCCCTTTGCCAATGCACGAATGGCGTCTGCCTCCTCGATAGTGCTTCTGGCCTCTATGCGCGCCTCTTTTAGCTGTTTCTTACGGGGCTTCTTGCTCATGCACTGTCTCCTAATTCATGCTTCTTCAAGCGTAGGGCAGTGATACGTACCGTGCCGTACAATTTGGTGACAGGTGGTGCCAATGTGTTTTACGTCCTATCTACTGGAATACCTGCCAGAAGAAAGGGTCCGTTAAATCAGTAAGGGTCTATGTCATTCCCGAACTACGGAAAGTGGCATCTCCAGATCACCCGATTAACGGTATTTTGTAACTTCAGTAGAAGTGGAAAGGCGAATAGTGATAAGAGAGAACTACTGAACTACGTAATAACGCAACTGTGCAATAGCGCGACTATGTAGTAGCGTAACTGTGTAATAGCGTAATAACGGCAAAGCGGAATAACAGAACCACGTGACTGCGGCATAACAGGACTGCTTAACATTTCAGGGAATGGGGCACTGGTCCCGCTCGCTTTGCACTCTGGACAAACCTCTTTCTTAAAATACAGACAGCTGCAATCCCACTTTCGCATGCGAGCTGTAGCGAAAGCCGACCTTATTCCAAGCAATGGCTGAACGCCTCTCATCAACTCTTTGGATCCAGTTTGATAGTCAAGCTACTCATTCTCGTAAAGCGTAATTGTTAGATAAGTGAACTATGCAAGAAGTGAACTAACGAATTACGTAATAACGAAAGGACGAGAGGACGTAATGACGTAAAAGCGGTATAGCCTAAATACGAAACTACAACATAGCGTGCCTACTCAACAATCAGCGAATGGGGAAGATGGTCGCGGTCACTCAATATTCTGGGAAATGCCCTGCAGGAAATACCATAAGACTCGACCCTATATTCGTGTCTGAACTTTCTCGGTAACAGACCTTAATTTCGTGATCAAGCAGAGAGCCTCTCGACAGTTTTACGGTTTGAGTTTGGTTGCGGGCATACTAAGTAAAAACCGGCAAGACCAGAGTTTGACCTATCCGCAAGGCAGCATTGTGATCCACTTTATGAACGAGCTTCAGTTTTCGAGGGTGCGATGTTCGCACTAACGCAATGGCAACACAGTGATATTGCGTTATCGCCGGATAACTGATTAACGGACAAAGCAAATAAGCGGACTATGCAAAAAGCGAACAACCGAACTACGTGATAACGGCAGTACGTCATACCGTAACAAAAGAAAAACCGAATAACATAACTGCGCGACCAAGCCACAAGGAACTGTTGGGCACTTAAAGAACGGGAATGCTGGTAGCGGACGTTTGGTACTCCAGACAATGCCCTTCATCAAATACCACCACCTGATCCCGCGCTCACGCTTAAGCCGCCAAGACCGCTGACCCAACTTACGATTTCTATTAGTGCGTCTCACGTCAGCCTAATGGCGGCAGTTCGGTTGACAGAGCGCGCAAGGTGAAATTCATCAAGATCGGAGCATGGCGTATCCGCTAGGTATCGTTATGGCTCATTGCGAATATGGAACCGAATGGGCCACGCCTGTAAAGGATGACCGGCAATGCTTTTTAGACTACGAAATGAAGTTCTACCTAACCGCTAAATATCGGTAAAACGTAACTCCGTAAGAGATGAACTCCGTAAGAGATGAACTATCGAACTATGTATTAACGCAATAACGTAATAACGTTATTGCGTAACTATTTATCGCCGCAGGCGCCGGGTTTTAGGGCAGAGCCCTAACAAGCGCCGCCCTTGGCGGCGGTACGCTACCGGGCAAACCGCAGTTTTGTACGGCAGCGTACGACTCTTGCGGACAAAATTCAGGACCGAACGGTACGATGTTCAATAGTTCTGCTATTCCGTAGTTTCGTGGTTCGCATTTTACGGTTTGCTGCCTTTACGCTATTGCAACTTGTCGTTATTACGTAATTCTGTAGTTCGCTTTTCCCATTGTTCATGTATTCACCTTTTCCATATTTCAGTAGTTCGTCTAACGATTGAACTGGCAATGGGGCCCGGCGATAAATGGTTTCCCATTCGATACCGGAGCCCCATTGTCCTTTAGATCGAGTTAAATAGAAAAATGCCGGGGCCGTCTTTTGGCGGCCCCGGCATTTCGTCTTATGCCGATGCGGCGGTCACTCTGTCGCCTCTGCCGAACCCATAACCGGATTCATAGCCGTCGGCTTTGACATAAGGATCGCTAGTAGTCCTGACTTTAATCTTGGTCGTCCTCAAGCCGATCCCATCCATGTGACGGTTGACGGATTCGGGGACGACGATCGCGAGCGCCATGGACTCGTCATTGCTGACCTGCTCCGCATAGGCTCGCTTGAGACCGGAGATGAAGCCAAGCATCCACGTTCCCTTTACGCCCTTCTGACGTGAGACATTCCCGTACCCCATGGCCTTCATTCGCGCGGAATAGGTCCTGAAGCAGTTCTCGGCCGCATTGGCGCTCGCCCTAAAGCAGCACGAGGCGACAACGGAATCCTCGCCCTCACCGACGAACACGACAGTCCTTCCATTGTTGCTATATGACGTGTAGGCCCTGCACCTGTAGTTCGCTGCAACAACAAGTGCAAGGGTTTTCTTCCACTCGGGAATTCGTCGGCCGAGATCGCAAACCTCCTCGCCGACTTCTGCCGGTGAATCGTCCAGATTGATGTCCTCCAACTTAAGGTTGTTCGCAACGAGGAGCCTCTGGAGCGCCAACGAGGCGGCACGCGCTTCGCCTTCGGTCGCGGCCCCGTCGATGAGGGCGACGATCTTCCTGATCTTCTCGTCGATGTTCTTCATGGTTCTCTCCTTTGGAGTGGGGCGAGGGCTCGCAGGCCCCCGCCATTGGCTGTTCTTGAAATTAGGCGGCGCCGGAGCGCTCCCCCTGGGCGGTGGCCGGGGGAATAAAGGCCGGGACGGCGACCGTCCCGGCATTGGATCTATTTGATTTGGCTGATATGGAACGTGGGGACACCCCAGTCGTTGACGTTGATGAACAGCTGGAACCTCTGGTCGGCATAGGTCAGATCGATGAACATGCAGCCGTTCGAGCACTCAACGCCACCATCCGGGAAGCTGGCGACGAGCATATCCTTCTCGGTGTGCAGCTCGGACTCAAGCCACCGCTCACCGTCCTCTCCGTTCCACTTGAAATAGCTTTTGACGCAATGGGAGCCGATCGCCTCAAACGGCTCTTCCGTCCAAGACCCGATTTTGTCCCATTCGTACTCGATATCGAAGGAATAGGGGTAGAAATCATCCTTGGAGTGGACTGCGGAAAACCCGAGTTCAGACATCACCTTGCAGAACTCGAACGACTCATGGTCGGGGTAATCCTTCTCGATGCCCTTGAAATTCGCGCTAGCGGGGATCTTCTTCAGCGCCTTTACGGCGGCTTCGAGCTCATCCTTGGACGCAAACTTAATTTCGCCGGTACCCCATGCGTAGTAGCCCATCTGGCACCTCCTTAACCGCACGGCGTCGGCACCGCCCCTTGCGTGTGCACCTCACGACCC
>CAJKHC010000001.1:0-255240 GCA_905199605.1 uncultured Collinsella sp. | reverse complement strand
TATACGGGTGCATCATCGACGTCTTCAATACAGAAAATATCAGTGCGGAATGTTCCGGAGAGAAGCCCCCGTCCCGCCCCCGGATTCCCTGCGTTTACGGCCTTGAGGTCGGCGGGCGGAGAAGGACGTGGTCGATGGGGATACGTGTCCCCTTCGCTGTTTCGCGCTTTGCGCGAAAGGCGCGCTACTTTGGGATGGATGGGGAACGTGGTTGTTGCGGTGGCTTTTCCCTTTTGCTGTTTCGCGGCTTTGCCGCGAAAAGCGCAGCACTTTGGGATGGGCGGGTACGTTATTGTCGCGCTGCTCTGTCCCGGCCGCATTTCTAGAGCGTTTCCCCCACCATAAATTACCCTTGGCATACTTGCGTGAAAACCTGCTCGTGCTACACTTGCAATTGCTGTTTCAGGGCGGGGTGAAATTCCCCACTGGTGGTAAATCGGGCGGTGCCAAAGGGGCGCCGTGGCGCAGGTAAAGTGCCTGCGGTCGAGCCGATGAGTCCGCGACCCGGGTGTGCGTTGGCTCGCATGCCGGCTGAACTGGTGAGATCCCAGTACCAACGGTTAGAGTCCGGATGAAAGAGGCAGGTGATCTTATGTCTGAACAGTCGCAGCATATCCATTTTGAGAACACGAATAGGTGGAGCACCAAACAGCTCGTAACCATGGCGCTCATGTGTGCCTTGGGCGCGCTCTTTATGTATGTGCAGCTGCCCATCCTTCCCTCGGCGCCGTTTTTGACGTATGACCCGTCGCTGGTGCCAGCGATGGTGTGTGGATTTGCGTATGGCCCTGGTGCCGGCACCGCTGTTGCCGCTATGGCGATCGTTATCCATGCGCTTACCACGGGCGATTGGGTCGGTGCGCTTATGAACTTGGTTGCCACGCTGGGCTATATTCTGCCTGCGGCTATCGTCTACCAAAAGATGCATACCTATAAGGGTGCTGTGATTGGCCTGGTGCTGGGCGTTATTGCCGCTACGGCGTTGTCTATGGTCGCAAACCTTACCATTGGCGTATGGTTCTGGTATGGCTCGGTCGATGTGATCGCCCCGCTTATGATTCCTGCCGTGCTGCCGTTCAACCTTATCAAGACCGTGCTTAACTCGGTGTTGACGCTAGCGGTGTATAAAGCAGTCTCCAACCTCATCACGCCTAAAAAGGACCAGGTCAAAGGCCGCGCATGATTGAGTGTCGGGGCGTTTCCTTTAGCTATGACGGTGCCGTACCGGCACTCGACGGCGTCGATCTGAACATCGAGGACGGCGAGTTTTTCTGCATCCTCGGTGGCAATGGGTCGGGCAAGTCGACGTTTGCCAAGCATCTGAATGCGCTGCTGCAGCCCGATGCGGGCACGGTACGTATCAACGGTATGGATGCGTCCGATCCCGAGCTGGTCTACGACATTCGTTCGACCGCAGGCATGGTGTTCCAGAATCCCGACGACCAGCTGGTGGCAACGCTTGTCGAAGATGACGTTGCGTTCGGTCCCGAAAACCTTGGCGTGCCATCGGCGCAAATTGCGCAGCGCGTACGCGAGGCGCTGAAGGGCGTGGGCCTGGTGGGCTTTGAGCGCCACGAGACCCACGCGCTCTCGGGTGGCCAAAAGCAACGCGTGGCGCTTGCCGGCGTGCTCGCCATGGAACCGCGCGTGCTCATCTTGGACGAGGCTTCCTCGATGCTCGATCCGCGTGGACGCAAGGGCCTCATGAAGGTTTGCCGCGTGTTGCACGCTCGCGGCATGACCATCGTGATGATTACGCACTTTATGGAAGAGGCCGCCGAGGCCGATCGTGTCGCGGTGTTTCGGGCGGGGCGCGTTGCCATGCTCGGTACGCCCGAGGAAATCTTGACGCGGGCGGACGAACTTGCGCAGCTCAACTTGGATATGCCGGCGTCGTGCTGTCTAGGTAGGGCACTTCGTGCGAAGGGCGTACCCGTTTGCGCGCAGGTGCGTGAGGCGGATATGGTCGCCGAGATTGCGCAGGCTTATGCCGAGCGGAGTGGGGTAGACATCGTGGGGCGGCCCTTTGAGTCCGATCCTCGTATGCTCGACAACGCATCCTCTGCAAACGATGGAACAGCAGCGTCGGAGCCCGTCATAGAGCTATCCCATGTTTCGTACAGTTATTCGCTCAGTCCGCGCGAGCGCCGCCGCTGGCATAAGCGCTCGGTCACTGCGGGCAAATCGAGCAAACAGGCTCTCTGGGGAAACGACCCCAGCAGTCCGTGGGCGCTGCGCGATGTATCGCTGACGGTGCGTCGCGGCGAGTTCCTGGGCTTGGCAGGTCATACCGGTTCGGGTAAGTCGACGCTGGTCCAGCATCTCAACGGTTTGATTCGCCCCCAGGAGGGATCCGTTCGCGCGCTGGGGCTCGACCTATCAAACAAGAAAGACGCCGCTGCGGTTAAGGCCAAGGTCGGCGTGGTATTTCAGTATCCTGAGCGTCAGCTGTTTGCCGAAACCGTGGCGCAGGACGTGGCGTTTGGTCCGCACAACCTTGGCTTGCCGCAAGATGAAGTCGACCGTCGTGTCGAGTCATCACTCTCGCGCGTGGGCCTCGATCTTTCCACGGTCGGCGACAAGAGTCCCTTTGAGCTTTCGGGCGGTCAGCAACGGCGTGTGGCATTCGCCGGCGTGCTCGCCATGGAGCCCGAGGTCCTGGTGCTCGATGAACCCATGGCGGGGCTCGATCCGGCTGCGCGCAGGGATTTCCTTGAGCTTATCGGTCGACTTCACCGCGATGGCCTGACCGTTGTCATGGTTTCGCATAGTATGGATGACCTGGCCAATTGCTGCGACCGTATTGTCGTGATGAACGAGGGCGCGGTGTTTGCCGAGGGCACGCCCGCTCAGGTTTTTGCGCATGCGGATGAGCTCAAGTCGATCGGCTTGGGCGTTCCCGCCGCCCAGCGCATGGCGTTGGCGCTCGCGGAAGCGGGCGTGCCGCTGCGCTTTGACGGCCTCTATACGGTTGAGTCGCTGGCAGACGAGTTGGTGGACCTGCTAATCGGTCGCTCGGGCGGTCCTTCTAACGTCGCGGACATTGCTAAATCCAAGACGGTTGCGCGAGAGGAGGGCTGCTAATGGAGGCGTTTTCGTTTGGCAGCTACTATCCCGGCGATAGTGCGATCCACCGCCTGGACCCGCGAACTAAGTTGCTCTTGGGCTTTGTGTTTCTGATCACGACGCTCACGGTCAGCAGCTTCCGCGGACTGGCCCCGGTCGCAATCTTCGTTGTCCTGATCTATACCGTGTCCCGGGTGCCGTTGCGCCGGGTCCTATCATCGATGGCACCATTGCTGGCGATTGTCGTGGTGGTCGCAGTGCTCAACCTGTTTTCCGACCAGAGTGGGCGCATCCTGTGGCAGCTCGGCTTTTTGCAGATAAGCGAGGGCTCGCTGCATTCCGCCGTCTTTATGGCGTGCCGCCTGACCTTGATGATGGCCGGCATGAGCGCCATTACGCTCACCACGCCTACGCTCGACCTCACCGCGGGCTTTGAGCGCCTGCTCGCACCGTTTGCGCGCGTGGGGCTCCCTGCGCATGAGCTCGGCATGATCATGGGCATCGCGTTGCGCTTTATGCCGCAGTTTGCCACCGAGATGAAGCAGACGGCGGACGCGCAGGCAAGCCGCGGCGCACGCGTAACGGGTGGCCCGCTCGGCGGCGTGCGTATGCTCGGCAGTGTGGCGATTCCACTGTTCACGGGCGTGTTCCGTCATGCCGAGACGTTGTCTGCCGCCATGGATGCACGCTGCTATCACGGCGAGCAGGGCCGCACGCGTCTGCATGCACTTGCATTTCGCCGCGGGGATGCGCTGGCTGCGGTTGTGACGATGCTGCTGCTTGCGTGTGTCATCGTCGTCAACCTTCAACTTGTTTAGGCGCGATTCGAGCGCAAGAAAGGGGCCCCTATGACCGACAACGACCGCACGGCTCAGCTTGAGCGCGCCTGTTCGTATCTCAGGCGCATTCCGGCGTGGTATCTGGCCACGACCGATGTGACCGACGGGCATCAGCCTCGCGTGAGGCCGTTTTCGTTTGCCATGGTCGATGACGGTAAGCTGTGGTTTTGCACGTCGCGCGACAAGGATGTGTGGGCCGAGCTCAGCACGAATCCCAAGTTTGAGCTCTCGGGCTGGAAGCCGGGGGAATGTTGGATCGTGTTGACCGGCGAGGCCGCACTTGAGGACGACGCGGTTGCGAGCGACAAGGTGCGTCAAGCGGGTTTTAAGCACATGGTGGGCATCGGCGAGGAACACGAGAGTGCCAACGACGGCCGCCTTGCGTTCTTTTCGGTCCGCAACATTGCCGCGCGCTTCTGTGATATCGACGGCAGCGAGGAGCGCCTGGAGCTCTAACGTTTACCAACCAGTCAAATGAGCTAGCGGCAGGAGGAACCGTGGACGGATTGAATACGGTGTTGGAGTATCTGACGTCGGTGCCGGCATGGTATTTGGCGACGAGCGTTGACGGACAGCCTCATGTGCGTCCGTTTTCGTTTGCGCAGATCCAGGATGGCAAGCTGTGGTTTGTAACAGCGCGCACCAAAGATGTGTGGCAAGAGCTGCTGCAAAACCAGCGCTTTGAGGCCACGAGTTGGTGGCCGGGCCATGGCTGGCTTATCTTGCGCGGGCGTGCCGGCTTGGATGACCGGGCTTTAGGCGAAATGCGCGAAGCCGGGTGGAAGCATCTAGAGCACCTGGGCGAGCACTATGAGGGGCCTAACGACCCCACGCTCGGCTTCTTTAGCGTCGAGGATCCCGAGGCTTTTATCTGCCATCACGACGAATGGGTGCCGGTCGAGCTCTAGCCAGCTGGCTCATCCTAACAACTTGGTTTTCGCATGGGCGGGCCCCGTATTGCCCGGCGCCGTTAGGAGCGCCGGTCAATACGGGGCCCGCTCCATTTGTCAATTCCTTCAAGCGAATGTGTCGTGACTGTTTCAATGCATGAATATGCAAGCTATTTACGTATTCATGCATCTTTTGGTGCTAAAGTTTCAACCCACTTCATAACGACCGCTGCGAAATGCGCATCGGTGCATAAATCGCAGGCAAGGAGTCTGATATGTCTTTGAAGGTTGGAATCGTCGGCGCGGCTGGATATGCCGGAGCCGAGCTCATTCGCCTCGTGCTCGGTCATCCCGAGTTTGAACTTGTTGCCATTACGTCCAACGCCGATGCCGGCCAGCCGCTGTCCGCGGTGTATCCGAGTTTTACTGGCGTGAGCGATCTGGTTTTCACCACGCATGACGCCCCCGAGCTCAAGAGCTGCGATGCGGTTTTTCTTGCCGTGCCGCACACGGCTGCCATGGCACAGGTGCCCGCCCTGCTTGCCGCGGGCGTTTCCTGCTTTGATCTTTCGGCCGATTACCGTCTGAGCGACCCGTCCGTCTTTGAGGCATGGTATGCCGCCGAGCACACGAGCCCCGAGCTGCTCAAGACACGTGCCTTCGGCCTGCCCGAGCTGTTCTGCCAGGACTTAGAGACCGCTGCTTCCAGTCATGCCGCCGGAAAGCCCGTTTTGGTCGCCTGCGCCGGCTGCTATCCCACCGCAACGAGCCTTGCTGCCGCTCCTGCCGTGCGTGCGGGTTGGGTGGCAGAGAACGGCCCCGTGATTGTCGATGCCATTAGCGGCGTGACGGGCGCCGGTAAGTCCTGCAACGCCCGCACCCATTTTTGTAGCGCAGACGAGAACCTGGAGGCCTATGGCGTAGGCAAACATCGCCACACGCCCGAAATCGAGCAAATTCTGGGCCTGACCGACCGCATTGTCTTTACTCCGCACCTGGCACCGCTCAAGCGCGGCCTGCTCTCCACGGTGTCGCTGCCGCTCGCGCCGCAGGCTCTCGACACGCTGACCCTTGAGGACGTTGTCGACCATTACAAGCAGTTCTACGCCGGTCGCACCTTTGTGCGCGTGCTCGATGCCGGCCAGCAGCCCAAGACGGCTTCGGTCGTCGGCACCAATGCCGCCCAGATTGGCCTTGCGCTCAACAAGCGCGCGGGCGTGCTGCTGGCGACAGGTGCAATCGACAATCTGTGCAAGGGTGCTGCGGGCCAGGCGGTCCAGTGCGCCAACATCGTTTTTGGTTTTGACGAGCGACGAGGCTTGCCCACAGTGGCGTGCCCGGTGTAGCACATTCGATTGTTGACGATTTGGCAGTCGGGCATCGAGTGGGGCGCCACTTTTAAGCTGGTCTCATGATTGCGACTGGTGTGGCGTGCCATCCGATGCCTGTTTTTTGTTTGATATAAGGAGTCGTAAGGACGATGAATACAGAGCAGTTCGATATCAAGATTCGTGCCGTCGAGGGTGGCATTACGGCAGCGGCCGGCTTTAAGGCTGCAGGCATCCGTGCGGGATTCCGGAAGAATTCCGAGCGCTTGGACTATGCGCTCGTCGTGCCCGACAAGCCCTGTCCCGGCGCCGGCGTGTTTACGACTAACCGCTTTTGTGCGGCGCCCGTGCAGGTGAGTCGTGCCAACCTGGGCGGTGCGGACAAGGGCTATGGCATCATCGCCGGTGTTTCGGTCAACTCTGGCAATGCCAACGCCGCCACGGGTGAGACCGGTCTTGCCTGCGCGCGCGAGACCTGCAACATCGCCTCGCAGGTCATCGGCTGCGAGCCCCAGCAGATTCTGGTCGCCTCCACGGGCGTAATTGGTCAGATTCTGCCGATCGACACGTTTGAGACTGCCGTTCCTGCCGCCTACGAGGCGCTCTCCGCCCACGGTGGCACCGATGCCGCCCGCGCTATCATGACGACCGACACGCACTCCAAGGAGTATGCCGTGTGTTACCGCAGCGAGGCCGCGGGGCACGCAGGCAATGCCTATACGGTGGGCGGTATGTGCAAGGGCTCGGGCATGATCATGCCCAACATGGCAACCATGATCGCGGTCATCACTACCGATGCCCCCGTCGAGCCGGCGGCGCTCCACGCCCTGTTGCTCTCCACCGTCAAGCAGACCTTCAACAAGGTAACGGTCGATTCCGACACCTCGACTAACGACACCTGCATCATGCTTGCCTCCGGCGCCGCTGCCGCAGATGCCGAGCCTATTGTCGAGGGCTCTGACGCCTTCGACGAGCTGGCCTTTGCCGTGCATGAGGTGTGCGAGAGCCTGGCGCGCAACATCGCCGCAGATGGCGAGGGCGCATCCAAACTCGTGACGGTTAACGTCACCGGCGCCGTGAACGACGAGGAGGCCGATATCGCCGCTCGTGCTGTCGCCAACTCGCCGCTCGTCAAGACCTGCATCGCCGGCCACGACTGCAACTGGGGCCGCGTTGCCATGGCGCTCGGCAAGTGCGGCGTGCAGTTTAACCAAGAAGATGTGTCCATCGACATGATGGGTATGCCCGTCTGCCGTGATGGCCTGACCGTTCCCTTTGACGAGGACGAGGCGCTGCGTCGCTTTGAGGCGCCCGAGATTGTGATCTCGGCAGACCTGGGCGCAGGGGACGCGGCGACCACCGTGTGGACTTGCGACCTCACGCACGAGTACATCTCCATTAACGGCGATTACCGTTCCTAGACTCCCGATGTGCCGCGCGTCCCGCTGCAATCGCGGGCAACGAGGTGCGGCGCGATGGCCACACGAAAGACGAGGCAGACTATGAAGTTCGCACGCGATTGTCGCTCGAGCGAATCCAACGAAGTTACCGCGCAGCTGCTGTTCGAGGCGCTGCCGTGGATTAAGAACCTGACCGGTAAGACGGTCGTTATCAAGTACGGCGGTGCCGCCATGGTCGACGAGCAGCTGCGCCGTGACGTGATGAGCGACATCGTCCTGCTCAAGATTATCGGCATGCGCCCTGTTATCGTGCACGGTGGCGGCAAGGCCATCAACGAGGCGCTGAGCCATTACGATATTCCCGTCGAGTTTAAGAACGGCCAGCGCGTGACCACGCCGGCGACGATGGATATCGTGCGCGAGGTGCTGGGCGGCAAGGTTAACCAGGAGCTGGTTGCTGCCATCAACCACCACGGCAACCTGGCCGTGGGCGTGTCGGGCAGCGATGCCGGCACGCTCATCGCCGAGCCGCTCGACCCCGAGCTCGGTCGCGTGGGCAAAGTGACGCACGTCAACACCGACTATATCGAGCGCTTACTCGATAGCGAGTACATCCCCGTCATCGCTACCGTCGCGGCGGGGGAGGACGGCGGTTTCTTCAACATCAACGCCGATACCGCCGCCGGTGCCGTTGCGGCAGCGCTCCACGCGCACAAGGCGATCTTTTTGACCGACGTCGACGGCCTGTACAAGGACTTTAGCGATAAAGACTCACTCATCTCCAACCTAACACTCGACGAGGTTAACGAAATGCTCTACGGCGGCGAGGTCGATAAGGGCATGATTCCCAAGCTGCGCGCGGCCGTCGATGCGCTTGCCGGCGGCGTATTTCGTGCCCACATCATCAACGGCACCACGCCGCATTCGCTGCTGCTGGAGCTGCTGACCGATGCCGGCGTCGGCACCGTGATCCATTCCACCGAGACGGCCTACGAGTTCGATACGCATCCGCATCCGCTTTCGACCTTTGCGGCGCGTCTGGCCGAGAACCTCGACGAGGTCGAGAAGCTCCAGACGGTCTAACTGACTCGCAGCCGCTCCATTCCTGCACCCATAGGCCTGCGCCGTCTGGCGCCCAACGAAAGGCATCCCATGTCACTTGCAGCTCAGCAATCGCTTGAATCCCATTACGTTATGCATACCTTTGGCCGCTCTCCGGTCGAGTTTGTCGAGGGTCACGGCATGAAGCTCACCGGCGACGATGGTCGTGAGTACCTCGACTTTCTTGCCGGCATCGGCGTGTGCAGCCTAGGTCATGGCGACCCGGCTGTGCTCTCGGCGCTCGAGGCACAGACCAAAAAGCTCATGCATGTCTCCAATTACTTCTACATCGAGCAGCGTGGACAGGTCGCGGCGCTGCTGTCCAAGCTTGCCAACGACGACTTAGATGGTGCACGCGTGCTTGCCGATGCCATTGCCGCCGGCGATGAGACCACGGCAGCTGCTCTTGGTGCCCCGGCTGCGGATGAGCAGGTTTGGGAGACCTTCTTTGCCAACTCCGGCGCCGAGGCCAACGAGGGCTCGATGAAGCTCGCGCGCCTGTACGCCAAGCGTGCCGGTAACGGCGGCAACACTATCGTGTGCATGCGCGGCGGCTTCCACGGCCGTACGCTCGAGACCATTGCCGCCACCATGCAGGATTGGCTGCAGGATAGTTTCCGCCCGCTGCCGGGTGGCTTTGTGGCCTGCACGCCCAACGATATCGATGAACTGCGTGCGATCTTTAAGCAGCTGGGAAGCGAGGTCTGCGCTGTCATGCTCGAGCCGATTCAGGGCGAGAGCGGTGTGCACCCCATGACCGAGGAGTTTATGGCGGCGGCGCGTGACTTGGCACACGAGGCAGGCGCCGTTCTTATCGCCGACGAAGTCCAGTGTGGCATCTTCCGCTCCGGCAAGCCGTTTGCATTCCAGACCTATGGCGTGGAACCCGACATTATGAGCCTTGCCAAGGGCATTGCCGATGGCGTGCCCATGGGTGCCGTGGTGGCAAAGAAGGAGATCGCCGACGTGTTTAAGCCGGGCGACCACGGCTCGACCTTTGGCGGTAGCTGCTTGGCTGTCGCGGCGTGCGCCGCGACGCTCTCCGCGCTCGTGCGCGGCGGCTATGCTGAGCATGCCGCCAAGGTGGGCGCCTATATGGAGCAGGCGCTGGCCAAGCTTCCGCACGTTACCGAGGTGCGCGGTCGCGGCTTGATGCTCGGCTGCGACTTGGATGACGCTGCGGGCGATGCGCATGATATTGTTGCCCGCGCGCTTGCCGCCGGCGCTGTGATTAACGCTACTGGTGCCCACACGCTGCGTTTCCTGCCGCCGCTTGTCTGCGAGGAAGTCGACGTGGACGGCCTGATCGAGATCCTGGCGGGCGTTTTGGGCTAACACGGCGCAATAACTTAATTTGGACCGGGTTCTGGACTGCGGGCGTGCCATATGCGGCACGATTCAGCGGTCCGGAACCCGTTTTGCCACAAATCTGCAATGGCCAGGAGAGCCTTTGGACAAAAAATGCCAAATGTGAGTACTGTCACCAGCTGAATCTCATATGAAACCGACTATCTAGGATTAGTTAGACCACACATGTTCAGTTATGTTAATGGGGAAACAGCTAGCAAAGGCTTCAAATCGCTGATTCAGGGCTAGATTTACCCAGCGAAACCCAAAAATCGCTGCTACAAAATTAGTAACAGTACTCATTTTTGCCATTTTTTGGCCACGGCCTTTGTGGCGGACGTGCTGGCGGGTTCGAATTCCATGCACCGGGCGCAAGCAAAAACGGTCCCCTTTCGAGGACCGTTTCCAAATCAGTGGTGGGCGATGAGGGATGTCGCGTGCGGCTGACGCCGCCCGCTCTCGCTTCGGGCCTGCGGCCCTCGCGTGCTGCGCTGGAAAACGCTTGCGCGTTTCCTCAGCTCCGCACCCTGGCGGGTTCGAATCCCATGCGCTGGGCCCAAAAAAGAAAGGCCTCCATCGCTGGAGGTCTAACAATTCAGTGGTGGGCGATGAGGGATTCGAACCCCCAGCCTTGTGCGTGTAAAGCACCTGCGCTAACCGTTGCGCCAATCGCCCGTGCGGAGAGAGTATAGCAAAACAATTGCCTCATTCATCTCATATCCATTAAAGGTAACTGGCGCGTGTCACAGCGGAGCTGATTCAGTTGAGATTGCCTGAACATTCCGCCCCTCTTTACGCCCTCGGGTATACTCAAAAGCTACTGATTCGATTTGATGCCCAGCAACAGCAGAGGGGATAGTTATATGTGCGGTTTTGTCGGTTTTGTCGGTGGGACGGATAACCAATCCGAGGTGCTCACCAAGATGATGGACCGCATCGTCCATCGTGGTCCCGACATGGGCGGCCAGTTTATCGACGGCCGCGTTGCCCTGGGCTTCCGCCGCCTGTCGATCCTCGACCTGACCGAGGCCGGCGCTCAGCCCATGGCCAATGAGGACGGCAGCGTCGTTATCGTCTTCAACGGCGAGATCTACAACTTCCAAGAACTCCGTTCCGAGCTCGAGGCCAAGGGCTACAAGTTCCACTGCGGCGCCGACACCGAGAGCCTCCTGCACGGCTACGAGGAGTGGGGCGAGGCCGTCCTCGATCGCCTGCGCGGTATGTACGCCTTCGTCATCTGGGACAAGAAGAAGAACAAGCTTTTTGGCGCCCGCGATATCTTTGGCATCAAGCCGCTCTACTACTATCCCATGGCCGATGCGGGCGACGGCGCTCCGGGCGTGCTTTTTGGTTCCGAGATCAAGAGCTTCCTGGACTACCCGCACTTCCACAAGGCGGTCAACAAAAAGGCTCTGCGTCCGTACATGACGTTGCAGTATTCGGCAACCGAGGAGACCTTCTTCGAGGGTGTCTACAAGCTGCCGCCGGCGCATTACTTTACCGTAGACATCCCGACCGGCAAGATGAACATCGAGCGCTACTGGGATTGCGATTACTCTGCCGTCGAGAAGCCGTTCGAGGAGTACGTCGACGAGCTGGACGAGGTCGTGCACGAGAGCGTCGAGGCCCATCGCATCGCCGACGTCAAGGTCGCGTCGTTCCTCTCCGGCGGCGTCGACTCCAGCTACATCGCCGCTTGCCTCATGCCCGACAAGACCTTCTCGGTGGGCTTCGATTACAAGAATTTCAACGAGACTAACTACGCCAAGGAACTTTCCGATAAGCTCGGCGTCGAGAACGTTCGCAAGATGATTACCGCCGACGAGTTCTTCGGTGCGCTCGAGGACATCCAATATCACATGGACGAGCCGCAGTCCAACCTGTCGTCTGTGCCGCTGTGGTTCTTGGCCGAGATGGCGCGCAAGGATGTTACCGTCGTGCTTTCGGGCGAAGGTGCCGACGAGCTCTTTGGCGGCTACGCCTACTACGAGGACACGGTTCCGGTGCGCAAGTACAAAAAGATGGTGCCGTTGCCCATTCGCCGCGCGCTCGGTAACCTGGCGCTGCATATGCCATACTTCAAGGGACATAACTTCCTGGTCAAGGGTGCCGAGATTCCCGAGAAGTCGTTCCTGGGCCAGGCCTTGGTATGGCCGGAGCGCGAGGTCGACGGCGTACTCAAGCCCGAGTACAACACCGGCGACGGCGCCTTTGAGCTTGCTGCACCCATCTATGCGCGCGTGAAGGGCCAGCCCGAGCTGGTCAAGAAGCAGTATCTGGACATGAACATGTGGCTTCCGGGCGACATTCTGCTCAAGGCCGACAAGATGTGCATGGCGCACTCGCTGGAGCTGCGCGTGCCCTTCCTGGACCGCAAAGTCATGGAGTTCGCCGAGCACATTCCCGACCGCTACCGCATCAACGAGAACGGCAACAAACAGGTACTCCGCCACGCTGCCAACAAGTCGCTGCCCGATGAGTGGGCCACCCGTCCCAAGGTGGGCTTCCCGGTGCCGATTGTCTACTGGCTGCGCGAGCAAAAGTGGTACGACTATGTCAAGGAGTACTTCACCGCGCCGTGGGCAAGCGAGTTCTTCGATACCGACGAGCTCATGCACCTGCTCGATCTGCACTTTGCGGGCAAGGGCGATTTCCAACGCAAGATCTATACGCCGCTCGTGTTCCTGGTGTGGTACAAGCGCTTCTTTATCGACGAGGACCAGCCCGCTGTTCAGGCTGCCTAGCCTCGGCTTACGAACGCCTGCGCGTAACGGCTCCTCCGGGAGCCGTTTTTGCGTGGGTGCGTTTCAGTTACTATAAAAACCGTCCCTGCCAAATGGCTGAGAAAGGTGAAAGATGCACCATTCGGATTCCGCGACCGTGACCACGGTCGATACGCTTGCCAAGCTTCTCGATGTGTGCGGCGAGCTGCGCGCATCAGAGCGGGTTGACGAGCGTGCCGTGACCGGCTGCTCGTTTGATTCGCGCGCGGTCTCGGCAGGTGACGTGTTCTTTTGCAAAGGCGCTGCCTTTAAGCCCGCGTTTTTGAGCATGGCGCTCGATGCGGGCGCCGTCGCATTTGTGTGCGAAGAGTCGCTGGTCGAGTCTCTGGAGCCGCTGGCGCAGGAGAGCGGTGCTGCGATGCTGGTTGTTGATAGCGTTCGCACGGCCATGGCCCTGTTGCCGCCGGAGGTCTACGACCGTCCCGACCACGACGTCAAGATCGTGGGCATCACCGGTACCAAGGGAAAGACCACGGCCGCTTTTATGCTCCAGTCGATTATCAAAGCGGCGGGCGAGTCCTGCGGCATGATCGGCTCGGTGAGTACCGACGATGGTATCGAGTGCTACGAGAGCACCAATACCACGCCAGAGGCCCCCGAGGTCTGGCGCCATATCGCCAACTGCCGTGAGTCCGGTCGCCAGTCCATGGTCATGGAGGTCTCGAGCCAGGCACTCAAGTACCAACGCGTCGAGAATCTGCCGTTTGACGTGGCGTGCTTCCTCAACATCGGCCGTGACCACATCTCGCCGATCGAACACCCCACGTTTGAGGATTATTTTGAGAGCAAACTCAGGATCTTTGACCAGGCGAAGACCGCCGTGGTGAATCTGGGCACCGAAGAGGTTGACCGTGTGTTGGAGGCAGCGTCGACGGCCGAGCGCTTGGTGACCGTTGGCGTCGAGCATCCCGAGGCAAGCCTGTGGGCGAGCGATGTGCGCATGGTCGGCTTTAACATCGAGTTTAACCTGCATGGCCTGTGTGCCGACGAGTCCGAGGCGGGGGAGAAGGTCCTGCTGGGCATCGCGGGCGACTTTAACGTGGAAAACGCGCTGGTCGCTATCGCCGCTGCGCACGAGATCGGCATCGGTATCGATGCCATCAAGAAGGGCCTCTCCAAACTGCGTGTGCCGGGCCGTATGGAGGTCGTGGAGTCGAAGGACGGCCGCGTGATCTGCGTCGTTGACTATGCGCACAACCAGCTTTCGTTCCGTTCGCTTTTCTCGTCGGTCAAGCGCGCGTTTCCCGCTAGTCCAGTCATTGCAGTGTTTGGCGCTGCCGGCGGCAAGGCGCAGGAGCGCCGCGAGCAGCTTCCGCGCGAGGCCGCACCATATTCCGACCTGATGATCTTTGCCAACGAGGACCCGGCTCACGAGGACCCGATGAAGGTCTGTCGCGAGCTTGCCGAGCATGTTCCCGACGATACGCCGAACAAGATCATCCTCGACCGCGAAGCCGCTGTGCATGCGGCGTTCAAGGCGGCGCGCGAGGAGTACGTCAACCCCGATGCTCCCACCATTGTCTTGCTGCTGGCAAAGGGTGACGAGGAGCTCATGCACGTGGGCGACGAGTTCGTGCCCATCGAGAGCGACCTTTCGCTGGCCAATCGCCTGATCGATGTTACCCAGTTTGACTAATGAACCATGATGGCGGCGGCGCCCTGAGTGCGCTGTCGCCATAAGCGTGTTCCCTCAATCAAAACATGCCGTCCAAGTCCAAACCCTTCTACGTAAACGGAGTAACCATGTCCCACAACACCCTGCCGACCGTTGCCGAGCTTTCGGGCGAGATGCGCGAGCGCTTGGCCAAGGTCAAGTACGTCTTTACCGACCTGGATGCCACGATGCTCGCGCCCGGCTCGTGCGTGCTGCGCGACAACGACGGTAACCCCTCGACCAAACTCGTCGAGGCCGTCGTGGCACTTGCCCGCGCTGGTATTCAGGTGGTTCCCACCTCGGGCCGCAACCGTACCATGATCCACGAGGATGCGCGCGTGCTCGGCCTCAACTCCTACATTGGTGAGATGGGCGGCCTGGTCATGTACGACCTCAAAGCCAACGATTGGGAGTATCTGACTGGCGACATGCCTTACGACCCCGCCTGCGGCCTTACTCCGCACCAGGTGATCGAGCAGACCGGCGTGTGCGAGAAGATTCTTGCCCGCTGGCCGCACAAGATCGAGTATCACAACGACATGTCGACCGGCTACAAGTACCGCGAGGTCACCGTCGGCATGCGCGGCGATGTGCCCGACAATGAGGTCCAGGCCATCCTGGACGAGGCCGGCTGCGGCCTGGTGTGGGCCTGTAACGGTCACCTGACGCATCTGTCCAAGCCGACGACGCTCGAGCTCGATCGCGTCGAGGACGGTCGCGCGTTTAACATCAATCCCGCCGGCCTCAACAAGGGCGTTGCCATCGCGCGCTTCTGCGAGCACCTGGGGATCGAGCGCGAGGAGACGCTCGCGCTCGGCGATTCCGAGTCCGACTTCTACATGGCCGATCACGTGGGCACGTTCTGCCTGGTCGAGAATGGCCTGACGAGCGCCGGCGCGCCCGAGTTCCTGGCTGCTTGCGAGAACGCTTTCGTTACGCGCGGCAAAATTGTCGACGGTTGGGCGGCGACGGCAGAGCTGCTGGTCGCGGCGCGTTCGTAGCGCGGCGTCGCTGCACTTGGACATGTCTTTTCGAGAGAGACTGGTGAGGTAATGTCCGATATCGAGAATCCGGCAGGCGACACGCGCCCGATTGGCGTGTTCGATTCTGGTTTGGGCGGTCTGACGGTTGCGCGCGCGATTGCGACGGCGCTGCCGCACGAGTCCGTCTACTACTTTGGTGACACCAAGCGCTGCCCCTATGGAACCCGCACCGAGGATGAGGTGCGCTCGTTTGCGTTGCAGGCGGGTCGTTGGCTTTCGAAGCACGACGTCAAGATTATGGTCATCGCCTGCAACACGGCGACAGCTGCGGCCTTGCGTCTGGCCCAGCAGGTGCTCGACGTTCCCGTGATCGGCGTGATCGCGCCGGGTGCCCGTGCGGCAATCAACAGCACCCGCTCGCGTCGCGTGGGCGTGCTCGCCACCAACCTCACCATTCGCTCGGGCGCCTACACGCGCGCCATTCAGGATCTAGATGCCGGCGTCGATGTATATGGCTGTCCTGCCTCGAGCTTTGTCGAGGTTGTCGAACACGAGCTCGCCTCGGGTGCACATCTGCAGGAACAGTGGCTTGAGAACGAGGACATCTTCGATACGCCTGCCGTGCGTGCGCTGGTGGGTGCCACGGTTGAGCCGCTGCGCGACCACGGTATCGATACCGTGGTGCTCGGCTGTACGCATTTTCCGCTGTTGGTGGGACCTATCCGACATGCGCTGGGGCCTGGGGTGCGCGTCGTGAGTTCCGCCGAGGAGACCACGCGCGAGCTGACCGACATCCTTACGCGCCGCGAGCAGCTGGCGGGCGTCGCCGCCGAGCCGCAGCATCGTTTTGCCACGACGGCCGATAACATTGCCGAGTTTGCGGTGGCGGGCAGCTTTATCTTTGGTCAGCCGCTCAAGAGCATCGAACATATCGATATCGACGAACTGAAATAGATATAAGGTCACCGACCAAAGGCTCACCTTCACCTTTTGCCGAAAGGATATTTCTATGGAGTACATGCAGGTCAACCGCGCCAACGGCCGCGCCGCCAACGAGTTGCGCCCCGTTAAGCTCACCCGTGGCGTCATGAAGCACGCCCACGGCTCGTGTTTGGCCGAGTTTGGCGACACGCGCGTGTTGTGCGCCGCCACTATCGAGGAGGGCGTGCCGGGCTGGCGAAAGGGAGCTAAGGCCGGCTGGGTGACCGCGGAATACTCCATGCTGCCGACGTCGACTGGCAAGCGCTGCAAGCGCGAGCATGCCAACCGCAAGGGTCGCTCCATGGAGATCGAGCGCCTCATTGGCCGCAGCCTGCGTACCGTCGTCAACATGAAAGCGCTCGGCGAGTACACCGTCACCGTCGACTGCGATGTGATTCAGGCCGATGGCGGTACGCGTACGGCGAGCATTACCGGCGCCTGGGTGGCGCTGCACGACGCCCTCGCCATGTGGGTCGAGGCGGGCAAGATCGAGCGCATCCCGCTTACCGGCCAGGTGGCTGCCATCTCCATGGGCGTTGTCGACGGCAATACGCTGCTTGACCTCGATTATTCCGAGGACAGCCACGCCGAGGTCGACATGAACCTCGTCGCCACCGACACCGGTGAGATGATCGAGCTCCAGGGCACCGGCGAGCAAGCGCCCTTCGACCGCAAACGCCTCAACGCCCTGCTCGACCTGGGCGACAAGGGCGTTGCCGAGCTCATCGAGCTTCAGCGCCAGGCCCTCGCCTAACCTGCCAAAAGGGGACAGGTTTATTTTGGTAGGTTTTATCTGGGAAAACGTCGAAGTATAAGACTGCCGTTGATTGAGAGGGGGAGAGAGGCCGAGGTCCTCGTCGTCCTCAACACGGCATTGCTATAGAGACAAGGAGGCCAGCTATGGCACTTGAGAAGATTGACATCGACACCCTCGACCCGGCGGCGACCATCGTCGTGGCAACCGGCAACGCCCATAAGCTCACCGAGATTGAGGCCATTTTGGGCAAGGTCATGCCCGAGGTACGCTTTGTGGCGCTCGGTCAGCTGGGCGATTTTGAGGACCCCGAGGAAAACGGCACGACGTTTTTGGAGAACGCCATCATCAAGGCGCAGGCTGCGGTCGAGGAGACGGGGCTCATGGCCATTGCCGACGATTCGGGCCTGGTCGTTGACGCGCTGGACGGTGAGCCCGGTGTGTATAGCGCGCGCTACGCGGGCGTTCACGGCGACGATGCCGCCAACAATGCCAAGCTGCTCGTTAACCTGGAAGGTGTGGCCGACGAGGACCGCACTGCGCGCTTTATGAGCGTCGTTGCGCTTATCGACACGGACGGTTTGGTCACCTATGGTGAGGGCGCCTGCGAGGGCGTTATCGCACATGAGGGCCGCGGCGATCACGGCTTTGGCTACGACCCGCTGTTCCTGCCGGTCGACACGCCGGGCAAGACCATGGCTGAGCTGACGGCGGACGAGAAGAACGCCATCAGCCATCGTTTCCACGCGCTCGAGCATCTGTCCGCCAAACTGACGGGTGAGGAGTAGACCGTGCGTGCGGTGGTGCAGCGCGTGCTCAACGCCGGCGTGACGGTCGACGGCGAGTGCGTGGGTCGCATTGGGCGCGGCTACCTGGTGCTGCTGGGTGTGGGCCATGGCGATACGCGTGCCGAGGCCGACAAGCTGTGGGGCAAGCTCCGCGGGCTGCGTATCAACGAGGACGAGAACGGCAAGACCAACCTGGCACTTGCCGATGTCGACGGCGAGGTACTCGTGGTGTCGCAGTTCACGCTGTTCGCCGACTGCCGCCACGGCCGCCGTCCGTCGTTTACGGATGCCGGCGCCCCCGATGTCGCCAACGAGCTCTACGAGTACTTCCTGACGCTCGTTCGCCAAGATGTCGAACACGTGGCGCACGGCATCTTTGGCGCCGATATGAAAGTCGATCTCGTCAACGACGGCCCATTCACCATCGTCCTCGATACCGATGGTCTATAAGTAGTCAATTTGGGACCGGGTTTTTTAGCTGCTTGCGTATGGCCACAACAGGGTGCTATAGTATTAGAGTTTTGTCTATCTTAGGGGTATTATCCCCTTTTTGAATTGCACCTTCTGGAGGCCCTGTTCATGGAAGAGATGGAAGTCAATCACGTCGACGACATCCACGAGAAGCTGACCGATATGGTGGGCGATCGCGTCAAGGTTAAGGCCAACATGGGCCGTACCCGCGTCGTCGAGCGCATGGGCACCATCAAGAGCGTCCACCCCGCCGTCTTTATCGTCGAGGTTGACGAGCGTCGTGGCCGCAAGTCGCGTCAGTCCTACCAGTATATCGATGTCCTCACCGGCCAGGTCGAGCTGTTCGATCCCGAGAGCGGCGAGCATATCTTTACCCCGCTCGGCAATCAGCTCGAGGAGCATTAACGGTGACCGATCGGTCCCTGACTCTTTCCGCGCCGGCAAAGATTAACCTCTACCTGGGGGTTCATACCGAGCGCGATGACCGCGGCTACCACAGGGTCGATTCTCTGATGGCAGCCGTCGGTCTTTCCGATACCGTGACGGTCACGCCGGCGCAGGCGCTGGCCGTTCAGACGGTTCCGGCATCAGATTTTCCCATGCAAAAGAATACGGCGTATCGTGCTGCGCTCGCTATGGCCGAGCATTATGGTCGTGAAGCCAACGTCTGCATCACGATCGAGAAGTGCATCCCGTTGTGTGCCGGCCTGGGCGGTCCTTCGACGGATGCCGCGGCGGTCATTGTCGCCTTGGCAGAGCTGTGGGGTATCGACCGTGCCGATCCCGCGCTGGACAACATCGCGCGCGGCATTGGCGCCGACGTTCCCTTCTTTTTGCATGCCAGCCCTGCATTTTACGTGGGTGGGGGAGACGTGCTGGCAACCGAGTACCCCGCACTTCCCGCGACACCCGTCGTGCTGGTTAAGCCGCGCGAGGCAAGCGTTTCAACAATTGAAGCCTATCGACGTTTTGACGAGACCCCAGCGCCTGCGGACAAGCCCGGAGCGATCGCATCTGCCCTTCGCTCGGGAGACGCAGAGGCGGCCTACGCGCTCGTCCACAACAACCTGGGTGTCATTTCCGCGCAGATGGAGCCGCGGATTCAAACGGTGCTCGACTGGCTTCGTTCACAGGACGGTACCATTGCCACAAACGTGTGCGGTTCGGGTGCCTGCTCGTTTGCTCTCTGCGATAGCGCCGCCACGGCAGCCAATCTTGCGGCGACGGCTCAACAAAACGGCTGGTGGGCTTATGCAACGGAGCTCGTTTCCGACACGGTTCGCATTGAAGCGCCAAAGAAATAAAAATTTATCTAGCACGCGGCGAAAATCTTTGTTACTATAGTCGAGCTAACGGGTTGTGGCTCAGTTTGGTAGAGCACTGCGTTCGGGACGCAGGGGTCGCTGGTTCAAATCCAGTCAACCCGACCAGAGCATGAGGAGGGACCGCTTCTTGCGGTCCCTTTTTTTAGCTATTGTTGTGATACCGCGATACCCGCGGTATACTCATTCGAGCTTGTCTCGCTGTATTGTGGAGGTCTACATGTTTGGACTGAGGGCTCCTGAGCTCATCATTATTCTCGTCGTTGTCCTGATTATCTTCGGGCCCAAGAACCTGCCGAAGCTCGGCAAGTCCCTCGGCTCTACCGTCAAGAATATCCGCGAGGGTATGGAGGGCGACGATAAGGCCGAGACCAAGCAGGCCGAGGAGGTCGTGGTCGAGCAGTCCGAGGAGGACAAGGAGATCGCTGAGCTCGAGGCCAAGCTCGCTGCTGCCAAGAAGAAGCAGGCAGAGGACAGCGACGCGGACGCAGAGTAGTCCCATCCCTTTGGGGTGAGCACCTGACCGGCTTGCCCGCAGGCTAGCCGGTCTTTTTCGTTTTGTTGACAGTTGATTGTTTGATCAGAGTTGGGGAGATATCCGTATGGACGCAAGCCAGATCGTACTGACCGCTGAGGGCCGCCAGAAGCTCGTCGAGGAGCTCGCTTGGCGTGAGGGCGATTACGCCAAGGAGATCGTCGAGGACATCAAGGAAGCCCGCGCGTTCGGCGACCTTTCGGAGAACTCCGAGTATGACGCCGCTAAGGACAAGCAGGCCCAGAACGCCGCTCGTATTGCCGAGATCCAGGCCATCCTCGCCAACGCTCAGATCGCTGCCAGCACGGGCGACCTGACCGTCTCCATCGGTTCCACCGTTTCTCTGATTGATCCCAACGGTGAGGTCATGGAAGTCACGCTCGTCGGTACCACCGAGACCAACTCGCTCGAGCACAAGATCTCCAACGAGTCTCCGGTCGGTCACGCCATCATCGGTCACGGCGAGGGCGATTCCGTCGAGGTCGTTACGCCTTCCGGCAAGACTCGCGTCTACACCATCGCCAAGATCGCACGCTAGACCACGGTCCCGCGTAAAGGTATGTTTTCGCTCCCTGGGACCGAATCCTGGGGAGCGTTTTAGTTTGAGGAGCTAACTTATGGCAGAGAACCAGAACGCCGCCGATCAGGCATCGACGCTCAACGACGAGCGCGCCACCCGCCTGGCCAAGCGCGCCGCCCTGTTCGAGGCGGGCCAGAACCCCTATCCCGAACACTCTGAGCTTGAGGACTACGTCGCCGATATCGAGGCAAAGCACGCCGAGCTTGCCGATGGTGAGGACACCGAGGACGTCGTGAAGATCGCCGGCCGTGTGGTCGCCAAGCGCGGTCAGGGCAAGATTATGTTCATCGTCGTGCGCGATGCGACTGCCGAGATTCAGCTGTTCTGCCGCATCAATGACATGGACGAGACCGCTTGGAACACGCTCAAGGCCCTCGACCTTGGCGATATCCTGGGCGTGACCGGCGTGGTCGTGCGCACCCAGCGCGGCCAGCTTTCCGTTGCCCCTAAGAGTGCGACCCTGCTTGCCAAGGCCGTTCGTCCGCTGCCCGAGAAGTTCCACGGCCTCTCCGACAAGGAGACCCGCTATCGCCAGCGCTATGTCGACCTGATCGCCAACGACGACGTTCGCGAGACCTTCCGTAAGCGTTCGCAGATTCTCTCCACCTTCCGTCGTTTTATGGAGTCCGACGGCTACATGGAGGTCGAGACCCCCATCTTGCAGACCATCCAGGGCGGCGCTACGGCTAAGCCGTTCATCACGCACTTCAACGCGCTCGATCAGGAGTGCTACCTGCGTATTGCCACCGAGCTGCACCTCAAGCGCTGCATCGTCGGCGGTTTTGAGCGCGTGTTCGAGATCGGCCGTATCTTCCGTAACGAGGGCATGGACCTTACCCACAACCCCGAGTTCACCACGATGGAGGCCTACCGTGCCTTCTCCGACCTCGAGGGCATGAAGGCGCTCGCCCAGGGTGTCATCAAGGCGGCTAACAAGGCCATCGGCAACCCCGAGGTTATCGAGTACCAGGGCCAGACCATCGACCTTTCTGGTGAGTGGGCCAGCCGTCCCATGACCGACATCGTCTCCGACGTGCTCGGCAAGCAGGTCACCATCGACACGCCGGTCGAGGAGCTTGCTGCCGCCGCGCGCGAGAAGGGCCTGGAGATTAAGCCCGAGTGGACTGCTGGCAAGATCATCGCCGAGATTTACGATGAGCTGGGCGAGGACACCATCGTCAACCCCACGTTCGTGTGCGATTACCCCATCGAGGTCAGCCCGCTTGCCAAGCGCTTTGAGGACGATCCGCGCCTGACGCATCGCTTTGAGCTGGTTATCGCCGGTCACGAGTACGCCAACGCGTTCTCCGAGCTCAACGACCCGGTCGACCAGGCCGAGCGCTTTGCCGCCCAGATGGCCGAGAAGGCTGGCGGCGACGACGAGGCCATGGAGTACGACGAGGACTACGTGCGCGCCCTCGAGTACGGTATGCCTCCTGCGGGCGGCATCGGCATCGGTATCGACCGCGTGGTCATGCTGCTCACCAACCAGGCTTCCATCCGCGACGTGCTACTGTTCCCGCACATGAAGCCCGAGAAGGGTTTCCAGTCCGGTGCCGCTGCCGCCAAGGCTGCCGAGGCCGGCAACGCCGCGAGCCCCTTCGTCAAGCCGCTCAAGCCCACGGTTGATTATTCCAAGATTGCCGTCGAGCCGCTGTTTGAGGAGTTCGTCGACTTTGATACCTTCTCCAAGAGCGACTTCCGCGCCGTGAAGGTCAAGGCATGCGAGGCCGTCAAGAAGTCCAAGAAGCTGCTGAACTTTACGCTCGACGACGGCACCGGCACCGATCGTACCATCCTCTCCGGCATTCACGGTTATTATGAGCCCGAGGATCTGGTCGGCAAGACTCTGCTCGCCATCACCAACCTGCCTCCGCGCAAGATGATGGGCATTCCCAGCTGCGGCATGCTCATCAGCGCTATCCACGAGGAGGATGGTGAGGAGCGTCTCAACCTGATCCAGCTCGACGCCTCCATCCCCGCCGGCGCAAAGATGTACTAACTAGTTACGCGGTTCTACGAACCGCGTAACGGCTCGACGCTGCGCGGGCCGCATTTGGACAATCTGACGTTCAACTTCAAGGGCGCGACCAGAAGGTCAGCGCCCTTTCGTTTCACGTCACCTTGTCTCAAATGCGGCCCGCTCGCTGACGTTGCCAATACATCGGCGTTGCCTTGGCCGTCAATAGTCATTGGGGACGTTCTTAAACGACTACCCAACGGCTATTGAGCACATGGCTCGCATGGCAGCCGTCTCTTTTATGTTTCCTTTAGCCGTCGCTGCCTAGGATGGGGGTTAGTCGGTGGGAAGGGAGCGTCTATATGGACGACGCGAGCGAGCGTGCAATCGAAGAGGACATGCTCGATCAGTTCAATTACTTTGACGATGAGGATGAGGAGCTAATCGATCGTCGCGAGCCGGCATCGCTTGACTCATTTGATCTGGTCGATGAAGAGACTGATGAGGTTGAGGACGAATCAACGGAGCCCCCACAGTCTTCGCGCCTTGACTCGCTGCTTTCGAGAGCCCCCATGCACCACGGTGTTCGTGCCGGCGCACTCCATATGAAAACAGACTGGCACCAGATCGTGACGGCAGGCGATGAGCTTGCCGTCGATGCGCCGCTCACCGATAAGTCATCCATCATCTGCCGCACCGGTATGCTTATGCTCGCGAGCGGAACGGGTGCCTGGCGTGTACGCGATACCATGAATCGCGTTGCCGCCGTACTCGGTGTCACCGTCCACGTTGACTTAAGTCTTCTGTCGTTTGAGTGCACCTGCATCGAAGATGGCCACTGCTTTAACGAGGTTGTCAGCTTGCCCACAACGGGCGTCAATACCCATCGCATTTGGATGATGGAGAGCTTCCTAAAGGAAATCGAGACATATGGCCGTCGTTTTACGGTGCATGAGTATCACGAGATGCTCAAGACCGTTGAGAGTTCAAAACCCGATTACTCTCCCTGGCAACAGGGCCTTGCGGCGGCCTGTGCTTGCGGCGCCTTCGTCTTTTTGCTCGGCGGCGGCCCTATCGAGATGGCCTGTGCATTTGTGGGCGCTGGTGTCGGCAACTTTGCTCGCTCCCATATTCTTAAGCAGGGCCTTGGCCAGTTTAGCGCGCTGACGATCGGCGTTGCACTCGCTTGCGTCTCGTATCTGCTGGCATTGCTCGGTCTTGGCCAGGTCATACCGGGGGCAATGTCGCACCAAGAAGGCTATATCGGCGCCATGCTCTTTGTGATCCCCGGCTTTCCTCTCATTACGGCAGGTCTCGACATCGCTAAGCTCGACATGCGAAGCGGCATTGAGCGTCTTTCGTATGCTGTGTCGATTATTGTGATGGCGACCCTCGTAGGCTGGATGGTTGCCGAGTGTGTGGGGCTGGCGCCGGATGACTTTGCCCCGCTCGGGCTCTCACCGTTGGCTCTTACACTCTTGCGTGTGGTGATGAGCTTTGTCGGAGTATTTGGCTTCTCGGTTATGTTCAACAGTCCGATAAAGATGGCCGCGGCGGCAGGGCTCATCGGCGCCGTGTCTAATACCTTGCGCCTTACGCTCGTCGATGCACCGACGCTGTTTCCCTTCCTGGGCCTCAGCGCGGGAATGCCTCCCGAGGCGGCTGCATTTATCGGGGCGCTCGTATCGGGTTTGCTGGCAAGCCTGGCAGAAATCAGGCTCACCTACCCACGTATCGCCCTCACGGTGCCATCGATTGTCATTATGGTGCCGGGCTTGTATCTGTATCGCTCGATGTATTACATGTGCACCTTCGACACGGTCAATATGCTCGGCTGGTTTGTGCGTGCAGTGCTCATCGTGGCGTTTTTGCCCGTTGGCCTGGGTGTGGCGCGTACGCTCACCGACCCTCGCTGGCGCCACACCAGCTAATTGGTGCAAATGAAACTGATCCGCAAAACATGAACGTGGATAATCTCCCGTTTTTGGCCTGTTTACGGGCTCAAAACGGGAGATTATCCACGCTCGTGGAATGGGTGTCCGAAAATCCACGCTCGTTGGGCCGATGCAGAGGCACCTGGCAATTCCTTTTTTGTAGACGTTGTCGCGCGGCTACGGGCGGGAAAGGTCCCAACGGTTAACATATACTCCATATGGGTAAAGAGACCAAAGCGCTGCCGCGGGGCGGCGCTTTGCGTTTGAAAAAAACTA
Source organism: uncultured Collinsella sp. (assembly GCA_905199605.1). Classification (GTDB taxonomy): domain Bacteria; phylum Actinomycetota; class Coriobacteriia; order Coriobacteriales; family Coriobacteriaceae; genus Collinsella. The sequence continues at coordinate 230,248 of CAJKHC010000001.1, read as the reverse complement.
GCTCGTCTAAGAGGAACTAGCATGTTAGACCGTTTTACCGATCGCGCGCGCAAGGTCATGTCCATGGCCAAGCAAGAAGCGCTCGATCTTCACTCAAATAAGGTGGGTACCGAGCACCTGCTGCTCGCACTCGCTAAGGAGGACGAGGGCATTGCCGCCGAGGCACTGCGTTCGCTCGACATCTCCTACGATGACATCATGGATACTCTCAAAGAGGTCCAGACCACGGTTCCCGAGCCCAGTGAGGAGACCGAGGCGGCCAAGCTCGCCTTTACGCCGCTCGTCATTAGCGTGATGGAGCGTTCATTCCGCGTGGCGCGTGAAAACAACCAGACCTACGTGTCGACCGAGCACTTGCTGATCGGCATCGTCGAAGAGGGCAACGGCATGGCCATGGACATCCTCATGCGCCTGGGTGTGTCGTCCGCCTCCATCAAAAAGGCTATCGAGAAACTCACCGCCAAGGACCAGGATAAGAAGCGCCCGCTCGCTGGCGCCGGTGCTGGTCGTCCCGGTACGGGCCTGCCGTTCTTTAGCGGCTCGGATGCCTCCCAGCAAAAGGGGAGCGGCACCGATACGCTTAAGCAGTTCGCGACCAACCTTACGCAGAAGGCGCGCGACGGCGAACTCGATCCGGTGATTGGTCGCGAAAAGGAAGTCCAGCGTATGATGGAAATTCTTTCGCGCCGCACCAAGAACAACCCACTCATTCTGGGCGACCCCGGCGTGGGCAAGACGGCCATCGTCGAGGGTCTGGCTCAGCAGATTGCAGCCGGCAACGTGCCCGAGAACCTTATGAACCAGAACATCTGGACGCTCGACTTGCCGGGCCTCGTGGCGGGCGCCAAGTACCGCGGTGAGTTTGAGGAGCGCCTCAAGAACGTAATCCAGGAGGCAACCGAAGCCGACGACGTCATCCTGTTTATCGACGAGATGCACACCATCATCGGTGCCGGTTCTGCCGAGGGCTCCATCGACGCGAGCTCCATGCTCAAGCCTGTGCTCGCGCGCGGTGCCTTCCAGATTATCGGCGCCACCACGGCCGAGGAATTCCGCAAGTACCTCACCAAGGACCCGGCCTTCGAGCGTCGCTTCCAGACCATCGATGTCGAGGAGCCGAGTGTCGAGGACACCGTCAAGATTCTGACTGCGCTCAAGCCACGCTACGAGGAGCACCACCACGTGCGTTACACGCAGGGTGCCATCGAGGCCGCCGCGAACCTCTCCAACCGCTACATCCAGGATCGCTTCCTGCCCGATAAGGCCATCGACCTCATTGACGAGGCCGGTGCCCGCGCTCGCATCGCCGCCAACCGCGCGCCCGAGCCGGTGCGCGAGGCCGAGCATCGCATAGAGGAGCTCAAGGCCGCCGCGCAGGAGGCCACCGAGAGCGACGACATGAACAAGGCCGCCGAGATCACCGAGCAGCAGAAGGCTGCCGAGATTGAACTCGCCGAGGCCAAGGCTGCCTGGACCGCCGAGCTCGACGCCAGCCCGCTCACCATCGATGTGAGTCAGATCGCCGATATCGTGTCCGTGACTTCGGGCGTGCCGGTATCCTCGCTTACCGAGAGCGAGAGCCGGCGCCTGCTGCAGACCGAAAGCGTGCTCAAGACGCGCATCATCGGTCAGGATGAGGCTGTCGAGGCCGTTGCCAAGGCCGTGCGCCGCAGCCGCTCGCCGCTCAAGGACCCGCGTCGCCCCGGCGGCAGCTTTATCTTCCTTGGTCCCACCGGCACGGGCAAGACCGAGCTTGCCAAGACGCTCGCCGAGTACCTCTTTGGCAGCAAGGACGCACTCATCAGCTTCGACATGTCCGAGTTCGGTAGCGAGTTCGAGGTCTCCAAGCTCATCGGCAGCCCTCCGGGTTACGTCGGTCACGATGAGGGCGGCCAGCTCACCAAGACCGTTCGTCGCCACCCGTACTCGGTCGTGCTGTTCGACGAGATCGAGAAGGCGCACCCCGATATCTTCAACATCCTGCTGCAGGTGCTGGAAGAGGGTCGTCTGACCGATAGCCAGGGCAAGACGGTCGACTTCCGCAACACCGTGATCATCATGACGTCCAACGTGGGCGCCCGCGAGATTGCGCAGGATGCAAGCGTTGGCTTTGGCACCACCGGCGAGCAGGGCCTCACCTCGAGTGAGATCCGCGGCCGCGCCATGGGCGAGCTCAAGCGCCTGTTCCGCCCCGAGCTGCTCAACCGCATCGACGACATCGTGGTGTTCCAGAAGCTCTCGGGCGAGAACCTGACCAAGATCGCTCACCTGCTGGTGGACGATCTGCGCCAGCGCCTGATTGCCAACGGCATGAACATCAAGCTCACCGATGCGGCCTATGACAAGATCGTGGCCGAGGGCACCGACCTCACCAACGGTGCGCGTCCGCTGCGCCGTGCTATTCAAAAGCTCATCGAGGACCCGCTGTCCGAGGAGCTTCTGGCCGGCGAGTGGGGTGAGGGCGATACCGTCCTGTGCGACGTGGCCGATGGCAAGTTTGTCTTTAGCCATGGCACGGGCGAGATCCCGGCACCGCGTCCGGCGGGCACGCTCGGTGGCGATACCGCCCCGGCGGCACCGCACACCGGCAACGCCGCGCCCGTGAGCGGCGGCGTGACCTCGGGCCCCGGCGGTATGATGCAAGCCGGCTCTGGTGCGCTGTAGGGATTAAACATACCTTGTATAACGGGGGCGTTTCCGATAAGGAAGCGCCCTCATTTCTATTGAAATGCGCTTCAATCTGCCGTGCTATACTAAAATCGAGATTTAGTATAGCAAAGGAGCTGATATGCCTACGTCAATACTCGACACGCGGCCAGTTCAGATGAACGTGCGTATAGATCGCCAGCTCAAAGAGGCGGGAGACGCCGTCCTGACTCATATTGGCATGACGCCGTCACAAGCCGTTCGGACACTTTGGGAGTATCTGGTCGTTAACGGACGCATGCCCTCGAAGGGAGACGCGGCGGCTCCGGTTTCTGACGGAGTGGAGCCCCAGCGCATGGAGTCAAGGGCCGCGCAAGGCAGCCATATCGTTCGCGATTCGTGCCTCAAATACGGCATCCCCATCCCTGAGTTCTCGGGAGACTATGACGACCTCTATGAGGAGGCCATGGCGGAGCGCTATCCCGAATGGGTGGAACTATGAGCACAGAAGGCGTCCTCAAGCTGTTAATCGATACCAACGTATGGATGGATTATTTTTCTGGCAGGTCCGACCGTACGGCAAATGTCGTCCATCTGATCGAGATTGCCGACGCCTCGGAGCGGATTGCCCTGTTTGCCTCGTCGCTTTCGGTCAAAGACGTTTCATATCTTGTCTCGGCGGCAATCAAGCAGGAGTGCCGAAGAAAGACTGGCTCACTGAGCGATAACGCCATTGCGGCGGCAGACGAAACGGCTTGGGCATGCGTTCGACAGATGCGCGAGCTAGCCCTCATCGCCCCGGTCGGTGCAGACGAGGTCTTCGACTCCTTTGTGTTCAAGTACCACCACAATGACTTTGAGGACGACCTGATGCTGGGCGTCGCCAATCGCATTGATGCCGATTACGTTGTGACGGAGGACAAGAATCTTATTAAACATACCAATGGTGTATGCATTAATGTTCAACAGGCGTTGAGGTTGGTTGAAGGGTCCAACGCCCCTTCGGCACGGCCCGTCTAGCCTGCTTTATCTTAATAAAGTGGCGTTTCCCCGCCGTTAGCCGATGATGCAAGGGCGCTCGGCGTTTTCGACTGGTTTATGCACGCAAAGTCTGGGAATATACAAGTCGCATGTCTTACTGTCTAACCAGTTGCGCCAAGGAGGCACCATGGATTACAAGATCACCGGCTACGAGCCCGCCCAGCTGTTCCATTTCTTTGAGGAGGTCAGCGCGATCCCCCGTGGGTCTGGCAACGAGAAGGGCATCAGCGATTTCCTGGTTGCGTTTGCTAAGGAGCGCGGCCTCGATGTGTACCAGGACGAGGTCTACAACGTCATCATTCGCAAGCCCGCTTCTGCCGGCGCCGAGAATGCTCCGACCGTGATGCTGCAGGGCCACATCGATATGGTGTGCGACAAGTTGGGCTCCGTTGAGCACGACTTTACGACCGATGGTATCGACCTGGTCGTCAAGGACGGCGTCCTCACCGCTAACGGCACCACTCTGGGCGCCGACAACGGTATCGCCGTCGCGCTTATGCTTACCGTGCTCAACGACGATTCGATTGCCCATCCGGCCCTCGAGTGCGTGTTCACCACCGACGAGGAGACTGGCCTGGTCGGCGCCGAGACGCTCGACAAGTCCCAGATTAGCGCCCGCACCATGATTAACCTTGACTCCGAGGAAGAGGGCGTTGCCACCGTCAGCTGCGCCGGCGGCGTCGTCGTTACCTACACCTGCCCCATCGCGCGCGAGCACAAGACCGGTAGCACCCTCACGCTCGACATCTCCGGCCTGCTGGGCGGCCACTCCGGCAGCGATATCCACCTGGAGCGCGGCAACGGCAACCTCATCATGGCCCGCATCATCGACCGCCTGATGGTTGCCGGCGAGCCCGCCATCGTGAGCTTTAACGGCGGCACCAAGGACAACGCCATCAACCGTGAGTGCAAGGCTGTTCTGGTCTATGCCGACCACGCTGCCGCCGAGGCCGCGGCCCAGATCGCAAAGGACATCATCGCCGACGTCACTGCCGAGCTCGAGGTCTTCGACCCCGGCTTTACCTGCACCGTCGAGATTGCCGACGACGCCGAGGTCGAGGCCATGGACCAGAAGTCCGCGCTTGCCCTCATCCGCGCCCTGCGTCTTGCCCCTAACGGCGTGATTCGCCGCAACGTCGCCACTGACGGCTCCGTCGAGGTTTCCTCCAACATCGGCGTGGTCGCCACTTCCGACGACCAGGTCAAGATCATGCTGTCCCCGCGCTCCTCGATCACCTCGCTGCAGAACGAGTTCAAGGACCGCCTGCAGACGCTGGCCGATGTCTTGGGCTTCGACGCCAAGTTCGAGTTCGAGTATCCCGGCTGGAGCTATGCCGAGCATTCGCCGGTCCGCGACGTTTTTGTCGAGAGCTATCGCGAGCTCTTTGGCTCCGAGCTGCGCATCGAGTCCATTCACGCTGGCCTTGAGTGCGGCCTGTTTGCTGAGGCCCTGCACGGCCTGGACGCCATCGCCGTGGGCCCGACGCTCTCCGATGTCCACACCCCGGACGAGAGCATGGAGCTCGCTTCTGCCGAGCGCTTCTACGAGCTGCTCATCGACGTCCTCAAGCGCCTTGCCGCGTAAGGGTCGCGCTAGCAGCAGTTCGAGCCACGTGCTAGCGGATTGCAAATGACATTACGAGAAGGGGCATCCGAACTTTTGCGACGGGTGCCCCCCTCTTCTTTTAAGAAATGTGGATTGATTGGCGCCTAGCCCATATCCGCCTTGATGAGGTCGAGGGTGCGCTGGCAGTTTTCGCGGACGGGGCCGAGCATGTGCTCGCGCAGGTCCGCCATGCCGGGCAGGTCGGCGTATTCGTCCATGATCTCTTCCATGCAAATGGGCACCTCGTAGGCGAGGTCCATCATGGTCGCAAAGCAAAACTTCTCGGATAGCCCGGCATCGGTGAGCGCCGCCTCCAGCGCGGGGTCGCCCATACCGTGGTATCGGCGGATAGCGCCTGGACCGATGCGCCCCACTCGATTTTCGCCGCCAACGCTCATGGCAAGGCGCGCCCGACGTCGCATGCTCTCATACGCCAAGCCCGATGCGACATCGTACATTCGAGCCATCATGGCTGCGCCGTCGTTTCCAAGGAGCAGGGAATAGTTTTTCGCATGCGCATCCGGTGCGCCGATAATGGCGTTGAAGAACAGTATCTGCGTAAACAGATGCAGGTTAAGTTGATGGTGGCTCGTAGTTACGAGGAGCTCTTGAATGTCGCGTGTGGTCGGGCCGCCGTCTGCCGTGTACTTTTGGGCGGGCATCACCCCAAGTGCCTGACAGAGGTCTTCTTGATGTAGGCGCCTGATCGTTCCGTCTTCGACTTTCACGCGGTCATAGCGCTCAACAATGAGGGTAGGTTCGTCCTCAAACATACGATATTCGACGTTTGCCGTTGCGATACCGGCTCGCTGGGCGCTTTTCATGCAGACAAACTCATTGAGAGCCTCGAGTTTAAATCCGTTAACGCCATTTTTGAAAATATGCGTCGTGGGCGAGGAGCCCATGCATTCGCACCAGCGGCCGTTAATGAACGCGAGCGCGAACTTGCCCTGGTTGCCTCCAAGTGACCAACTTTCATCTAGACCCATCCACGATGCATCGCGGTCATCTCTGATCGACTTGAGGCGGAGAGCAATTTCGTGGTCGTCTATAGGGCGGTAATCGCCAGCGCGATGCAGGACGGCGTCGGCATCTTCTTCGGCATAAAACTGCACTCCGCCCGGACAGTCGAGTCCGATATGGCTGAGCAACGCAACGGGATTGTTGGGCCTAACGTCGAATTCGGCGGCAATCGCTTTTCGCTGGTCATCGCTGTCGGGTAGAAGGCCAAACAGGTACGGATTCATGACCTGTTGTCCGTATGTGCGATTCGATACGGGTATGTTGGTCGATAGGGCTGGCCCGTCATAGTCATGATCGTAGGTAAAGCTGATAAGACCGTTCTCATCTTGCGTGAGCGTTCCCGCAGGTACGCCGCAAATAATGGTCCGAAGTGATGTTCTGGCCATTGGCTATTTCCCTTCGGGCTTGGTTTGGTTAGATGCGTTTGCGGCAATCGAGACTCCGAGATTGGACATGACGAAATCGGCGAAGATCTCGTCGTAAAGTGCGGATGTAAAGGGGGCATCTGCAAGAGCCGGAATGGCGGTACTACGACTGTTGCGATGATGGGGACGTTGAGTGTGATGGCGCCTGGGAATGCTGCGAGGCAGCGGATTGGCATGCGGAGCGTCGACTGGTCGCTCATTTTTTGCTTCGCCGATATCCCCTTGAGCGGCGAGTGCCAGTCCAAGAGCATTGAAAATCGTCAGCAGCTTGTCGAGTCGAATGCCAGTGGCGTCTCCTAGCTCGAGCGATGCGAGCAGGCGCTCCGAAACACCGGCCTTTTTGGCGAGGGCGGCACGGGCGAGACCCTGAGCCTTGCGTGCCTGACGCACGTAGATGCCAGCTTGGCGCGGTGTGGTGATGGGAAGGGTATCCATGGCGATCTCCTAATGTGCAGACTTTTGCATATCAGTATGACATGCAAAAGTCTGCACGAAAAGGCATTATGCAAAACTCTGCATGAGACCTCTACATTGACGTTGAGCTTATGAGAGGCGTTTTTTATATCGCGAGAATCCCCAGATGCTCAAGCAAGATCTTAAGTCCGATGAGGATGAGCACGATGCCGCCCACGATGGTGGCAGGTTTTTCGTAGCGCGCGCCAAAGGTGTGGCCGATTGCTACGCCGGCGACGGAGAAGATAAACGTTGTGACGCCGATAAGCGATACAGCGGGAACGATGTCAACCGAGAGCGCGGCAAATGAGATGCCCACGGCTAGGGCGTCGATTGAGGTGGCGATGGCGAGGATCAGGTACTCGCCTAGGTCAATCTTTTCGGCATTCTTGCCGTCGCCTTCATCCTCGTCTTCGGTAAAGGCTTCCCACAGCATTTTGCCGCCGATGAAGGCCAAAAGGATAAAGGCGATCCAATGGTCGATGGGTCCGATGATGCCCATGAATTGACTGCCGAGCGCCCATCCGATTACGGGCATGCCGGCCTGAAAGCCGCCAAAGAACAGGCCGAGCACCACGGCGACTTTAAAGTTGATCTTCTTCATGCCGAGGCCCTTGCAGATGGAAACGGCAAAGGCGTCCATCGAAAGGCCAACGGCGAGCAACACGAGCTCTGCGAGTCCCATAGTCTGGCTCCCTCTCTGCGGGCGGGCCCGCGTGTACCTCTTGGGGGAGTAACAAAAAAGACCCGTGGCGTACGCGTTGCGCGCACAGCCACGAGTCTCGTTCATTAAGGCAAGCCAGGCCGCATCGGCCAGTGTGTTGACTTGCCGCGCCACCGGAGGCGAACCCGATCACGCGACTACTCCCTCATTTATGCGAATCCCGATGCTACCACATAAGCAGCTCATTTGGATTGGGGCTCTCAGCTGTGTTCGCTCATTCTGTAAGCATCGGATTTTGCGGGCGTCACAGAGGCAAACCGTGAGAAACTTATTGACGTTTATGGAGCGTATACGATGGGAGCGATGCCTTGGATAAGAACGAGCTGCAAAAGCGTATGGAACAGGCCATCCGCCTGACGGCACCTGGCCAGCCGATCCGCACCGCCCTCGACATGATCATTGCTGGTCACCTGGGCGCCCTTATCTGCGTCGGCGACACCGAAAACGTGCTCGCTGCCGGTAACGACGGCTTCCCGCTCAACATTTCGTTTACCTCGAACCGCCTGTTCGAGCTTTCCAAGATGGACGGCGCCATCGTCATCGATGGCGACCTCACCCAGATCCTGCGCGCCAACTTCCACCTCAATCCCGATCCCTCGCTCGCCACGAGTGAGACGGGCATGCGTCACCGCACCGCCGCCCGCATGTCGGTGCTCACGGATGCCATCGTGATCTCGGTCTCGGCCCGTCGTGCCGTCGTCAACGTGTACGTTCACGGCAAGAGCTACGAGATCCAGCCCGTCACCACCATCATGAGCTCGGTCAACCAGCTCGTCGCCACGCTCCAGACTACCCGTCAGTCGCTCGACCGCTCCCTGCTGCGCCTGACGGCCCTCGAGCTCGACGACTACGTTACGCTCGCCGACATCACCGGCATTTTCTCGAGTTTCGAGATCATGCAGCAGGCAAAGACTGAGCTTAAGGATTGCATCGTCAAGCTGGGCAACCAGGGCAAGCTCGTGCAGATGCAGCTCGAGCAGCTCGCGGGCTCCAGCATGGATACCGAATACGACCTGATGATCCGCGACTACGCAAGTGATTCTTCCGAGGCTAATGCCGAGAAGATTCGCGCCAACCTGAGCCGTATGACACCTAAGGACCTGTCCGACCCACAGCATGTGGCGGCGGTTCTGGGTTACGACGACCTGGACGAGGACTCCGTCATGACGCCGCTGGGCCTGCGCACGCTTTCGCGCGTGTCCGTCGTGCGCGACGGCGTGGCCGAGAAGATCGTCGACGAGTATGGCTCGTTGCAGGAGCTCATGGACGACATCAGCGAGGATCCGGAGCGCCTAGGCGACTTTGGCGTCAACAACCCTGCCATTCTTGCGGACTCGCTGTACCGCATGAAGGGCACCAAACAGGGGAACGCATAATGGCGCCCGTATGCGCCGTGGTCGTTGCCGGCGGCAGCGGCCAGCGCTTTGGAAATCCCGGCGGCAAGCAGCTCGTTAACGTGGCGGGCCGTCCGCTCATGAGCTGGTCTATCCGCGCGTTCGATCGGAGCGACAAGGTCGGCCACATCGTGGTGGTGTGTCCTGCCGAGCGCCGCGCCGAGATGCGCCGCCTGGCCATCGATCCGTTTGACTATGACACGCCCATCAGCTTCGCCGATGCCGGCGATACCCGTCAGGATTCCACCCGTGCCGGCATGCATGCGGTACCGACGGGTTTCGAATATGTCGCCATCCACGACGGCGCCCGTCCGCTTATCACGACCGAGGCCATCGATCATGCGATTGACGTGCTTGTGGGTGACCGCTCGCTCGACGGTGTCGTGTGCGGTCAGCCCGCGATCGATACGCTCAAGATCGTCGATGGCGACAACATCGTCGAGACGCCGCCGCGCGAGCTCTATTGGGCCGCGCAGACGCCGCAGATCTTTAGCGTCGACGCCATGAAGCGCGCCCATGCCGCGGCGATTGCCGAGGGCTTTATCGGCACGGACGATTCGTCACTGGTCGAGCGCATGGGTGGGCGCGTCCGCTGCGTCCAGAGCCCGCGCGATAACCTTAAGGTGACGGTACCCGAGGACCTGCGTCCCGTAACCGCGATTCTGCTTGGCCGCATGGCCGAGGGAGAGGACCTTCCCCATGTTCAGTAACCTGCGCATTGGCCATGGCTACGACGTTCACCGTCTGGTGGAGGGGCGTCGATGTATCATCGGCGGTGTCGACATTCCCTACGAGCGCGGCCTGCTGGGCCACTCGGATGCCGATGTGCTCGCGCACGCCTTGGCCGACGCCATTCTGGGCGCCTGCCGCGGGGGAGATATCGGCAAGCTATTCCCCGACACCGATCCCGCCTACGAGGGTGCCGATTCGATGGTGCTGCTCGCCCGCGTGATGGACTATGCGCGCGAGCTGGGCTTTGAGTTTGTTGATGCCGACTGCACCATTGCCTGTCAGCAGCCTAAGATCACCCCGCACCGCGATGCCATGCGCGCCAACCTTGCCCATGCCCTGGGCGTCGACGTGGAAAACGTGGGCGTCGCCGCCACCACGACCGAAAAGCTCGGTTGGGAAGGCCAAGGCGAGGGAATTGGCGCCTGGGCCGTCTGCCTGCTACAGAAAACCGTTAAGGAGTAACGAATGCGTATCTACAACAGCGCTACCCATAAAAAGGAAGAGTTTCAGCCCATCGAGTCCGGGAAGGTTCGCATGTACGTGTGCGGCCCCACGGTCTACGACAACATCCACATCGGCAATGCCCGCACGTTCATCAGCTTTGACGTGATTCGTCGCTGGCTCATCGCGAGCGGCTACGAGGTCACGTTCGCCCAGAACCTCACCGATGTCGATGACAAGATCATCAAACGCGCCAACGAGCAGGGCCGCACTGCCGCCGAGGTCGCGACGGAGTTCTCCGACAAGTTCATCGGCGTCATGCGCGCCGCCAACGTGCTCGATCCCGATGTGCGCCCCCGCGCCACCAAGGAGATCGGCCCCATGATCGCTATGATCAAGACGCTCATCGAGCAGGGCCACGCTTACGCAGCCGATAACGGCGACGTGTACTTTGCCGTGCGCAGCGATCCCAACTATGGTCAGGTCTCGGGCCGCAACATCGATGACCTTATGGTTGGCGCGCGCATCGAGGAGAACGAGGACAAGAACGATCCGCTCGACTTTGCCCTGTGGAAGGCCGCCAAGCCCGGCGAGCCCAGCTGGCCGAGCCCCTGGGGCGAGGGCCGTCCCGGTTGGCACACCGAGTGCGCCGCCATGGTGCACCGCTACCTGGGCACCCCGATCGACATTCATGGCGGCGGCTCCGACCTTGCCTTCCCGCATCACGAGAACGAGTGCGCCCAGGCCACCTGCGCCTGGCACCAGGGCTTCTCCAACACTTGGATGCACACGGGCATGCTGCTGGTAGACGGCGAGAAGATGTCCAAGTCGCTCGGCAACTTCTTTACGCTGGCCGAGGTCCTCGAGCAGCATTCCGCTGCCGCCCTGCGCCTGCTGATGCTGCAGACGAGCTATCGCTCGCCGCTCGACTTTTCTTGGGAGCGCTTGGAGGGTGCCGAGAACTCGCTCACGCGTATCGCCGGTACGGTCGAGAACCTGCGCTGGGCCGCGAACCATGCGACGGCCGATGCCGATGAGGCAGCATCCGAGGCGTTTGCCGCCAAGGCCGCCGAGACCCGTGCCACCTTTAAGGAGTGCATGGACGACGACTTTAACACCGCCGGTGCCATGGGTGCCGTCTTTGGCTTTGTGACCGAGTGCAACCAGTACCTGGAGCAGGCGGGCGACGCTGCCGACAAGGCCGCCGCGCTTGCCGCCGCCGATACGCTGGTCGAGCTGCTCGATACGTTTGGCGTTGAGCTCCCCGAGCCCAAGGTCGAGCTGCCGCTGGGTCTGCTGGGTGTTGCCGCCGGCCTGGTCGCCTACACGGGCGACGACGTGGACGAGGCCGCTGCCAAGATTCTCGAGGCCCGCGCCGAGGCCCGCGCTGCCAAGAACTGGGATCTGGCCGACGCCATCCGCGACCAGCTCAAGGACCTGGGCCTCACCATTGAGGATACCGCCGCCGGCACCCGTATTAAATCTCTCTAATCCCCGCGGGTTTTCCAAGCACCCGACCTTGCCGTTCAAACCGTCGCTCGCGTACTCAAGTACGCGTCGCTCCTCTTTCACGGCAATCTCGGGCACTTGGAAAACCCGTACCGACCGCTTGAGCTATTCGTCTTAAGCGGTCGCTTCTTTTGTCCTGTTTGAATATTTTTTAAAGGAGGCCGTTTTATGGCCGACAATCGCAAGCGTGCACCTCGTGGCGGCAAGCAGACTGCTTCTGGCTCGCGTCCGATTCGCCGCAGCGACCGCGCTGCCGCTCCCAAGGGCCAGCGCGAGCGCTCCCAAGCCCAGGCCGCACGTCCGCAGCGCGATCGCAACCGCGACGCTATCCAGGTTCCCAAGGGCGAGTTTATCGAAGGTCGCCGTGCTGCCGCCGAGGCGCTGCGCACCGGTTTTCCCATCAAGTGCGCGCTCATTGCCGAGGGCGGGGAGCGCGATGCCGCCTTGTCGCGTCTGGTCGATGACCTCAACGCCGCGGGCGTCCGCATTAAGTATGTGTCGCGCGCGCAGCTCGATGCGCTGTCGAGCCATGGCGCTCACCAGGGCATTGCGCTCGAGGTGGGAAATTTCCCCTATGCCGATGTTGCCGATATTCTCGACCGCGCGGGTGACGGGCCTGCGCTCGTCATCGTGCTCGACCATGTGACCGACGACGGTAACTTTGGCGCCATCGTGCGCTCTGCCGAGGTTGTGGGCGCAGCGGGCGTCATCATCGCCAACAAGCGTGCCGCCGGCGTGACCGTGGGCAGCTACAAGACCTCCGCCGGCGCCGTCATGCACCTGCCCATCGCGCAGGTTCCCAACATTGCCCGAGCACTCGACGACCTCAAAGCCGCTGGCTTTTGGGTGGGCGGCGCTTCCGAGCACGCCGAAGGCAGTTGCTGGGACGCCCCCTTCGAGGGCCGCGTTGCGCTCGTCATGGGTTCCGAGGGCGACGGCATCTCGCGTCTGGTGCTCGAGAAATGTGACTTTTTGACCAAGCTTCCCCAGCGCGGCATGACCGAGAGCCTCAACGTGGCACAGGCGACTACCGCGCTGTGCTTTGAGTGGCTGCGCCGCAACGCCGGCGAGCTCATGGGGGAGGAGTAGCGCATGTCCAAGAAGAACCGCGCCAAGTCCAAGGCCAAGCGCTTTGGCGAAGGCTCGGCCAAGCCGATTGTTTCGGCCGCGACCTATGGCGTGGGCGGCAATGCGTTTGCGCAGGCCATCGCCGACCCGGTCTCGACGGTGCACTCCAATAAGCCCGAGCTGCTGGTGGTCGACGGCTACAACGTGATCCACTGCACGCCGCGCTACGAAAAGCTCGTCTACGACCATTCCGATGATCCGTATTCCAGCGACGTTCACGATATGGCGCGCACGGCACTCATCAACGATGTTGCCGCGTTTGCCCAGGGCCGCTACGAGGCCGTAATCGTGTTTGACGGCGCGGGCAATATCTCCAGCGAGCGCCCCAACCTGCCGGCCCGCGGCGTGCGCATCGAGTTTTCGCCGACGGGCGTATCGGCCGACACCGTGGTGCAGAAGCTCTGCATCGAGGCGCGCGAGGAAGGCCGCGCGTGCTCCGTGGTGTCGAGCGACGGCACGATCCAGGCCGTCGTCATGGGTAAGGGCGTTACGCGCATCTCGAGCCGCATGCTGGTGGACGAGATCAAACAGATCGACAACGACGTGCACGAGGCCGAGGAAGCCCCGCAGATCAAGATGACTCTGGGCAGCCGCCTGAGCCCCGATGCCCTGGCCAAGCTCAAGGCCCTGCGCGGACGGTAGGGGAGTTGCGGCAGAGAGCCGTTTCCTAGATTGGTCTACCCGCTGATTTGTAATCAGTGGGTTGCGGGTTTGCAGCTGTCAAAACGAATAGGTTTATGTTTTGACGAACAGATAAAACTGTTCGTTCTGACGAACGGTTTTTGAGATGTGGTCGGTCGAAGGGCCTGTTGCGCCCCGTCCTCAATTCCTTTATCCTAAACAGGCTTCGCGCGAAAGCGCCAAGTGTGCCAGTGTGGCGCAACGGTAGCGCAACTGATTTGTAATCAGTGGGTTGCGGGTTCGATTCCTGTCACTGGCTCCATGAGAGTTTCGGGCTCTGTCTCTATATGGGACAGAGCCCGTTTCTATTTAGGTGGTGCGCCATCGGGTTAGCGCCCATCCCGTTTTTGGTTTGTCTCGTCCTCCAGTTTGTCTAAATCTGTAACACCAAGACCGATATTCGGCATCTAACTGTTACAGATTGAGATGAAACTTAGGGTGTTTTAGGAATATCTTGATCTGTAACATGTAGAAGCGGAATAGGCCTCTTGCTGTTACAGATCGAGACAAGGGCGAGCGCGGATCTGGATGTCCTGCTCGAGCGTGGATTTCTGGATACGCGAGCGAAGAAAATCTCCCGACCGGAGAACGAGCGTGGATAATTAACTTGGATAGGGAGCTAAGGTAAACACCGATTGTCTATCGACGGCTTTAGAAACAACGACCCCGATTTCATTGTGGAATCGGGGCCGTTTGTGCCTCAGGAATCCGAATGGATTAATCGAGCTCCTAAGGAACTTCTTGGGTTCTTGCTAATGGTCTGCCGAGGATGTCCCCAATGCAAACAGCGGGCATCTACTCAATATAGCTGGGGTTCTTCTTGATGATCACGCGTGCAGCGATGAAGGAGACGACGATGGCGATGATGGCGACAACGCATGCCAGCACGAAGTTACCCATGGACCCATCGGGAGCGATAAAGATGAGTGCCGAAAGAAGGCCGGGGCATGCTCCCGCAACATACTCTTTCAGAACAAAGATGCCTGCAGGGAGTCCAGCGCAGAGCGCGCCGATTGCCGTGCCGACAAGCAGGCGGGGACGCTCGATGAGGCAACCGTAGAACGCGGGCTCGGTTACGCCACAGAGTGCGGTGACGGCAACCGTGGTGACCATACCCCTCTTCTCTTTGTTTCCCTTCATGGCAGTTGCCAGGGCGAGGCTCGTGCCGCCAATGCAGAGGTTCGAGATGAATCCAAAGATAATGGGTGCCCAACCGAGCTGCGCCAGGCTCGTAACTTCGATTGCGATGTAAGCCTTATCGAGACCGAGCATGACGAAATAGGGGTTAAGGGCTGCCAGGATCGGAGTAGCGATAAATGCCACGTTGTCCATAAGCCACGTGACGGCATCGCTCAGCGCGTAGCCCATCATGCTGCCGGCGGGGCCAAGGATAATAAGCTCGACGGGCACGACGATGATCATGGTGAGCAGCGGCTTCAAGAACAGTTTGGTAACGTCGGGAATAATCTTCTGAAGGACGCGGTCGACAAAGTACATGAATACAACGCCCAGTACGATGGGCACTACCGTACTCGAATAGTCGTTCGTCGGGATGGGAATACCAAGAAAGTCGAGACCCTCGGCACCGCTAATGGACGAGCTGATCATGATCGCGCCCAGCAATGCGCCCATGATGGGCTGCATCTTCATGACGGCCGCGAGCTGATAACCAAGATAAACGGGTAAGAAGCTAAACGAAGCGCTAAAGATCGCCAACAGGACCTGGGCGGTTCCGCTATCGGTGCTCAATCCGCAATAATTGACCAGGAAATTCTTGATCGAAAGAATGAGTCCGCCAACGATGAGCGCCGGGACGATGGGCA
The DNA here is from genome assembly GCA_905199605.1 of uncultured Collinsella sp. Classification (GTDB taxonomy): domain Bacteria; phylum Actinomycetota; class Coriobacteriia; order Coriobacteriales; family Coriobacteriaceae; genus Collinsella. Next base: position 214,622 of record CAJKHC010000001.1, on the reverse strand, counting down.
TGAATACCTGTGCAGAGACGTTCCCGAATTTCTCAATCAAGCCCATGGCGGTGTTACCGCTTTTAATGCCTTCTGCAAGGTCTTTGGCGGTTTGGGCATCGTCGGCAACCGTGCCACCGCCGACTTCGATTCCCGCGAAGTCGAGGAAGTCGTTGTAAGCCTCGGTGACGTTGGGGCCGATGATCACCTGAAGCTGGCCACCGCTGACTACTGCCCCGAGCGCCTGATCGGCCGATTTGGCGAGCTGGAGATCGATGATCGAGGTGTCTCGTGCGTCGATGCGAAGGCGCGTCGCACAATGAGTTACCGATGTAATGTTCTCTTTGCCGCCAACAGCCTTTAGGACTGTTTCGGACATTGCCTGATATTTCATCTCTTTCTCCTAACCTTCCTGCTCCTGATACTTCGAGATAAGGTCTCGGTACCAATACCAGCTCTTTTTGGGGGTGCGCTCCAGATTGTTCTCGAAGTCGATATGGACAAGTCCGTATCGTTTTTCGTAGCCGTTGATCCAGCTATACAGATCCATCGTCGACCAGAGGTAGTAGCCCTCAACGCGCGCGCCGTCGCGCTTAGCCCTCATCATGTGCTCGATGAACTGGCCCAGAAGCTCGATGCGGTCATCATCGTGGATCATTCCGTCTGCGTCTGGTTGCTCATAGGCGCCATGTCCGTTTTCCGTAATAAAGATGCGGGGCGCGTCATAGCGCTCGTGGACATCCATGATGGTTGAATACATGCAACCTGGGAGTATTTCGCGGCCCCATTTATTGCGGGGAACATTGCTGTCGCGGGCGCTTTCAAACAAGGGCGCAATGCATTTTCCTTCGACCTTTTTGCTCGAACCGCCCTTATTGTTCGCCGAAACGGCAAGCTCTCCACCGTGCCAGTCGGTTACATACTCTCGGCAATACACGTTGAGTCCAATAAAATCGACTTTACCGTCTCTGAATTCTTCTACGTCATTTGGGGATCGATAGAGCGAGACGCCAAGTTTTTCAAGGATTTCGTCCATTTCTGGCGGCAGTTGACCCTGAAGCGCTGGTGCCAGAATCATGCGATTGGCGAAAAAGTCTGCGTATCGAAATACGTCATCAGGGTGCTCGGTTGCCGGGTCGAGTTCGACAACGCCGCCATCGTGGACGGCGCCGATGATGCCGTCGTAGCCCATTTGACGATATGTTCGGACTGCGAGTGCGCTCGCGCGCATCAGGTTGTACTGAAACTGCATGTACGACTGAACGTCGAGCGATCGATTGGGGGGATAGTTGCCCAACATGTTTACGCAGTAGCTGTAGAAATGCGGCTCGTTAACGGTAGCCCAGATTTTGACGCGGTCTCCAAAGCGCTCAAAGCAAATCTTGGCGTATTTGCAGAACCACTCTGCCATGTCGTTGTTCAGCCATCCGCCTTTGCAAGCAAGCGTGAATGGTAGATCGTAATGGAACAGCGTAACGTTGGGCTCTATGCCATTTTCGAGGCAACAATCAATGACCCGATTATAAAAATCGATACCCTCTTCATTCACTTCGCCGATACCCGTGGGGATGATTCGACTCCATGAAAGAGAGAAGCGATAAGTGTTTTGTCCGCCTTCTTTCATCATGCGGATATCTTCTTCATAGCGATGGTAGAAGTCGCAAGATACATCACCGTCAACATGGTTGATGTTCTTATTGCTTGTGTGGCTAAAGAAATCCCACTCGCCAAGGCCTTTGCCGTCTTCGTTCCAGGCACCCTCGCACTGATAAGACGCCGTGGCGGAACCCCAGAGAAACGGCATGTTGTTCACGTTGTCCATGAATCCCCTTTCCATCATTCAACACGGTGGATACGTGTGGCGGAATTACGATTAAGATGACGTCAACTGATTTGAATCATAGGAGAACGACCAAAGCTGTTTGATTCAATAAATGAACCATGATTTCGAGGAGAGCGGAAAGAGGGATCACGTGAATATCAATGACTTCGATGTGCTCAATCGCATTAGCTCAATCATCAACAGCGAGTTTGGGTCAAACGATGCCGCCATCGCTCGATATCTCATCGCTCACATTAGGCGTTCGAGCGAAATCAATGTTGCCGCAATAACCCGCGATGCATTCGTGACCCGTTCCGCTGTTCGTCGTTTCTGCAATCGATTGGGCTACCAGTCTCTTAGCGATTTGAAAGAATCATTTACTCAATCAGTCTTTCCAAGCGACTTAAGCCATCGAGAGGAGGAATTTGGCTACGAGGAGTACAGGGCAGAGCTCGACGTTCGCATGATCGAGATGTTCGCTGAGGTTGAAAGCGGCGTGTCCGATATCGCTATTAAGCACCTTGCCGACGAAATTGATGGCCATAAAAACGTTGAAATCTGGTGCACCAATAATGTGAGCGCCAATCTCGTACGATTTCAGCAGGAAATGTTTTATGCGGGCAAGATAGTTCGCATAGTTGCTGGGGCTAACGTCGCGGAATTGAAAAACATGGGAGACGTTTCGCAGTCATTGATAATTCTCGTATCGGTCTCCGGGCTATTTGCGTCACAGGCACGTGAGTATCTTGATTGCCGTTCGGGCAGGAAGATTCTAATTACTGCGTTTAGCAACGATGACAAATCGAGGTCTTTTGACCGTGTATATCGTCTTGGTAATGCGGGAAACGGAATTGACCGACTCGGCGTTTATTCGAAATATGCCATGACTTATTTCTTCGACTTGCTATCGTCGTGTTACTTGAGTCGCTACCCCTGCACCAAGGGGGAGCCGCTCTATGGGTCTACTTTGGCCTGGCCCGAGTAGTTCGGCTCTATGGTTCTCCCGCCTAGAGAATGAGCGTGGATAATCTGCCACTTTGGCCTCAGAAACACGCCAAAAGTGGGAGATTATCCACGCTCGATGTCAAACGGGAGAAAATCCACGCTCGATTGTGCCGTGGAAGCCCGATTGCAACCTATGTAATAGTGCAAGAGGGTCGTTATCGAAGTTCGTTCCAGCCAGCGTACTCTACTATGACAAAGTGTTCCCTCGGGAAATGTCACCGCTACATGCAAATTCACCGTCCGTCATATCTAAACTCAGCAAAACCGAAGGTCAAAGGTATATAGATACGCCCGGCACCGTGTATCTAGAGGTTTTCGTTGACAGCCCCCAAGGTTGCATCGTATTATCTTTTTCGTTCGCGGGGGAGGCGGTCCAAAAGACCAAAGGACCTGCGGATACTTGAACGATTGGGAGTTTGCCCGAGTGGTTAATGGGGACGGGCTGTAAACCCGTTGGCTCTGCCTACATAGGTTCGAATCCTATAGCTCCCACCCGTCAAGTGCCTGTATAGCTCAGTCGGTAGAGCACTTCGTTGGTAACGAAGAGGTCACCAGTTCAAGTCTGGTTGCAGGCTCCATCCGGCGGTGTAGCTCAGTTGGTTAGAGCACACGGTTCATACCCGTGGCGTCACTGGTTCGAATCCAGTCACCGCTACCATAGGTAACACGGTGGCTTCTCAATAGTATGTTGAGAGGCCACTATGGTATAAAGGCAAAGTCCCGTCCGGGGACGACCTGTTTAGAGGAGGGCTTTATGGCCAAAGAGAAGTTTGAGCGCACTAAGCCGCATGTTAACATCGGCACCATTGGTCACGTCGACCACGGCAAGACCACGCTGACCGCCGCCATCACCAAGGTTCTCTCCGAGACCGAGGGCTGCAAGGCTGACTTCACTGCGTTCGAGAACATCGACAAGGCTCCCGAGGAGCGCGAGCGCGGCATTACGATCTCCGTCTCCCACGTCGAGTACGAGACTGCTGCTCGTCACTACGCTCACGTTGACTGCCCGGGCCACGCTGACTACGTCAAGAACATGATCTCCGGTGCTGCTCAGATGGACGGCGCTATCCTGGTCATCGCCGCTACCGACGGCCCCATGGCTCAGACCCGCGAGCACATCCTGCTCGCCCGTCAGGTCGGCGTTCCCTACATCGTCGTCTTCCTGAACAAGTGCGACATGGTTGACGATGACGAGCTCATCGACCTCGTCGAGATGGAGACCCGTGAGCTCCTCTCCGAGTACGATTTCCCCGGCGACGACATCCCCGTCATCCGTGGTTCCGCTCTGGGCGCTCTCGAGGGCGACGCCAAGTGGATGGACGCTATCCGCGAGCTCATGAACGCCGTCGACGAGTACATCCCGACGCCTGCTCGTAACAACGACCTCCCGTTCCTGATGGCCGTTGAGGACGTTATGACCATCTCCGGCCGTGGTACTGTTGCTACCGGCCGTGTCGAGCGCGGTGAGCTCAAGCTCAACGAGCCCGTCGAGATCGTCGGCATCAAGGATACCCAGAACACCGTCGTTACCGGTATCGAGATGTTCCGTAAGTCCATGGACTTCTGCGAGGCTGGCGACAACGTCGGTCTGCTGCTCCGCGGCATCAAGCGCGAGGACATCGAGCGCGGCCAGGTTCTCTGCAAGCCCGGTTCGGTTACCCCGCACACCAAGTTCACCGGCGAGATCTATGTTCTGACCAAGGAGGAGGGCGGCCGTCACACCCCGTTCTTCGATGGTTATCGTCCTCAGTTCTACTTCCGTACCACCGACGTTACCGGTACGGTCAAGCTCCCCGAGGGCACCGAGATGGCTATGCCTGGTGACCACATCACCATCGAGGGCGACCTCATCCACCCGATCGCCATGGAGGAGGGCCTGCGCTTCGCTATCCGCGAGGGTGGCCACACCGTCGGTTCGGGCATCGTCTCCACGATCATTGAGTAAATTAGCTCTTTGATATAGCTGACTTAGAGAACCCGGCACTTATATGGGTGCCGGGTTCTTTTCTGCAATGGATATTGAGCCGTTGCTGGTGTCGAGAGGATCAATAATGGTCCTGGTTGCACCGTCGATTAGCTCTCGATGGCTTCATTGATGTGTTCCAAATATGAATGGATCCACCGAGAACCAATTGATTCGAGGTTTTCATTGACAGCACTTACATAGAGCTGATAAAGTACCATCTCGTGCCCGTACGGGGCGGAAATGAAAGGTTCAGGATACATGCGTACTCTAGTTACTCTTGCGTGCACTGAGTGCAAGCGCCGCAACTATACGACCACCAAGAACAAGTCGAACATGCCTGATCGTATGGAGATCAAGAAGTATTGCCCCTGGTGCCGTCACCACACGCTGCACAAAGAGACTCGCTAGTCTCTAGTCACATACGCCAGTAGTTCAATTGGTAGAGCATCGGTCTCCAAAACCGAGTGTTGAGGGTTCGAGTCCTTCCTGGCGTGCCAGTCATTATTCCGTAAGCTCCCAATTGGGGGCTTACGGTTTACTCATGTATAAGCGCATTGCGCGGAGGTAACCCAAATGGCCAACAAGAAGAACAAGAAGAAGGCTCAGCAGTCGGCACCTGCCAATAACGCTGCCGCCAACTCCAAGGTTGAGGCCAAGAAGGCCGTTGCCAAGAAGAACGAGAAGGCTGCGAAGTCCAAGAAGAACGAGAAGCCTGGTTTCTTCGCCCGCACCAAGAAGTATTTCGCTTCGGTGAAGTCCGAGATGAAGCGTGTCACGTGGCCCGATAAGAAGGAGCTTGTGAACTACTCGGTCGTCGTTTGCGCTTCTCTGATCGTCGTCGGCGTCGTCATCGCTCTGCTCGATGCTGGCTTTGGCGAGGCTCTTGCTCTGTTCTCCGGATTGAGGGGCTAAACCATGTCTAAGCGTTGGTACGTCGTTCACACTTACTCTGGATACGAGAACCGTGTTAAGTCCGATCTCGAGCATCGCATCGAGACCATGGGCATGCAGGACCGTATCTTTGATATCGAGATTCCTATGGAGCGCGTCACCGAGATCAAAGAGGGTGGCAAGCGCGAGACCAAGGATTCTAAGATCTTTCCGGGTTATGTCCTGGTTCGCATGGAGATGGATGACGATGCATGGACGTGTGTTCGCAACACGCCCGGCGTCACCGGTTTCCTAGGCGGCAACGGCAAGCCCGCTCCGCTTTCCCGCGACGAGTACAACAAGATGACTCGTCGTCCCGGTAAGGGCGATTCGCCCAAGCGCACCTCGGTTGATATTCAGGTCGGCACGTCCGTCCGCGTCACCGATGGCCCGCTTACCGACTTTGATGGCAAGGTCTCCGAGGTTAACACCGAGGCTGGCAAGCTCAAGGTCACGCTGATGATCTTTGGCCGCGAGACGCCGGTCGAGCTCGACTTTAACCAGGTCGCTGTCGTCGCTTAAGTTTTCGTCCGTTCGCGCGAGCGTGCTTCTTCTGTGACTGCTCATCTCAGGAGTGCTTCTAACACGTGCGTGCTTACGATATAGCAAGTACTTCACACTCGTGATTCGAAAGGAATGACCATGGCTGAGAAGAAGGTTGCCAACGTCATTAAGCTCCAGATTCCTGCTGGTGCAGCTAACCCCGCTCCTCCCGTCGGTCCCGCCCTGGGCGCTGCTGGCGTGAACATCATGCAGTTCTGCCAGGCCTTTAACGCCGAGACGCAGGACAAGAAGGGCGACATCATCCCCGTTGAGATCTCTGTCTACGAGGATAAGTCCTTCTCCTTCATCACCAAGACCCCGCCGGCGGCTCACCTCATCAAGAAGGAGCTGAACCTCAAGTCTGGTTCCGCTAAGCCCCAGGCCGACAAGGTCGGTCAGCTCTCCCAGGAGCAGCTCACCAAGATCGCCGAGATCAAGATGCCGGACCTCAATGCCAACGACATTGACGCCGCCAAGAAGATCATCGCCGGTACCGCCCGCTCCATGGGCGTCACCATCGCTGAGTAGCGATTTCTTTAGGTAATGGCGGGTGCTCCGACCGGGGCGCCCGTTATATGTGTGCAATAGGGCACACGATACGATGTGGGAGGGCTCACGCCCGTTTAACCACAGGAGGTAATGCACATGGCTAAGCATGGTAAGAGCTATAACGCCGCTGCCGAGAAGATCGACCGCGCCACGCTCTACACCCCCCTTCAGGCTGCCAAGCTCATCAAGGAGCTCGACACCGCCAAGTTCGTCGAGACTGTCGAGGCCCACTTCCGTCTGGGCATCGATACTCGTAAGGCTGACCAGAACATCCGTGGTTCCATCTCCCTGCCCCACGGCACCGGCAAGACCGTTCGTGTTGCCGTCTTCGCCGAGGGCGAGAAGGCCCGTGAGGCCGAGGCTGCCGGCGCCGACATCATCGGTTCCGACGAGCTCGTCGCCCAGATCCAGAAGGGCGAGATCAACTTCGACGCTGCTATCGCTACGCCGAACATGATGGCCAAGGTTGGCCGCATCGGTAAGATCCTTGGTCCCCGTGGCCTCATGCCGAACCCTAAGCTCGGCACCGTGACCATGGACGTCGCCAAGATGGTCTCCGAGCTCAAGGCCGGCCGCGTTGAGTATCGCGCCGACCGTTACGGCATCTGCCACGTGCCCCTGGGCAAGAAGTCCTTCTCTGAGCAGCAGCTCGTCGAGAACTACGCTGCCCTGTACACCGAGATCCTGCGCGTCAAGCCTTCTTCTGCTAAGGGCAAGTACGTCAAGTCCATCTCCGTGTCTTCCACCATGGGCCCTGGTGTCAAGGTCGATCCCGCTGTCCAGCGTGACTTCCTGGCTGAGTAACTTTTAGTTACTGCCTGAGCAAAGCAAGCATTGCTAAAGAAACCCGGTTCTGCCTCGTGCAGGACCGGGTCTCTTGCTTTTGAGTCAACGAAACCACCACGAAGGGGACAGGCACCCTTGTGGTGGTTTTACTTGTGTTGTACTTTAGCGCGATGTAGTACTACCCGAGGCCGAAGGGAGCCCAACATGTTTAAGAACACGCAACAGCTCCTAGGCCTAGCGCTACTAGATTGGATAGCGCGCTAGGGTTGTAATCTCGCTATAACGATTTGTTGTACCCGGGTGCGCTATCGTCTGCCGCTTTCAGGCGTGATGAGCGACACGGGTATTTTTCTATCTCTAGGCCTTCTCTCTCTCCTGAAAGCCATCTGTCATAAAACGGTCAATCAGGAGGAACATATAAGCCGCAAAATCACAATCTTTGACGCCACCCTGTGCGACGGTGAGCAGTCGCCGGGCGCCAGCATGAATACCGAGGAAAAGCTCTTCATCGCCCGCCAGCTGGTGCGCATGAACGTGGACGTTATCGAGGCGGGCTTTCCCATCTCGAGTCCTGGTGACTTTCGCTCCGTACAGGAGATTGGCAAGATTGCGGGCGACCGATGCACGGTATGCGGCCTGACGTGCGCTGTCGACAGGGATATCGAAGTGGCTGCAGAGGCGCTCAAAACGGCCCAGAGGCCCCGTATCCATACAGGGCTGGGTGTGAGCACCAGTCACCTGCGCGACAAGCTCCATATGACTGAGGAAAGGGCAATTGAGTGAGCGATCCATGCCGTCAAACATGCTCGCAAGTTCGTTGACGATGTTGAGTTTTATGCCGAGGATGCCGGCCGCTCCGATCAGGAGTTTCTGGTGCGCATTATCGAGGCGGCCGTAAAGGCCGGTGCCACGGTCGTGAACATCCCCGATACGATGGGCTACAACATGCCGTGGGACTTTGGCGCCCGCATCCGTGACCTGCGCGGGCGCTGCGGGTGCGGCCGGTCAGCGTGCGGTCGACGTGATGGAGTATCGCGAGTACGAGATTGAGCGCATTGCGCGCCAGGCATTTGAGGCGGCGCGCAAACGTCGCGGCAAGGTGACGAGCGTTGATAAGCGCAACGTGCTGGAGACGAGCCGCATGTGGCGCGAGATCGTGCATCGCGTGCAAGACGAGGAGTACTCCGACGTGGAGCTTGAGGACCTGCTCGTCGACAACGCCGCCATGCAGCTCATCAGTCGACCGGCAGACTTTGACGTCGTGGTGACGGAGAACATGTTCGGCGACATCCTGTCCGATGAGGCGGCTCAGATTACCGGATCGCTCGGTATGCTTGCCTCTGCCTCGCTGGATGATGGCGTATCGCTGTTTGGGCCGAGCGCTGGCAGCGCTCCTGACATCGCGGGGCTCGGCGTGGCCAATCCGCTGGCTCAAATCTTGTCGGTGGCGATGCTGCTGACCTACGCGCTCGACATGGGCGAGCAAGCCGCGTGGATCGAGAGCGCCGTGGCGCGCGTGCTCGACGAGGGCTGGCGCACCCGTGACATCGCCGATGTCAACACCCCGGCAGATAAGATCCTCGGCACCACGACGATGGGCGACAAGGTCGTCGCCGCGCTGTAGGCGATGCCGATTCAAGCTGTCAAATATCTCAATCTGTAACATCTAAGGGGCAAAATCGTTCCTACCTGTTACAGATTGAGATTTTCGGCTGAGCATCCGTGGTCTGTCTCGATCTGTAACAGCTAACCGATTATTTGGGCCCTACCTGTTACAGATTGAGACAAACCGTTGGGACAGGTCGGACGAGTCAGCAAAACCACCACAAAGGTGCCGGTCCCCTTCGTGGTGGTTTTTAGCGCAACGAGGTGTTCCCAGCCGACCATACGGGCGGCCTTGCGCTCACGCTGCTCGATGACAGCGCATCTTTAGACGCGAAGTGCGGAACCGGGTGCATATACGAGCCGCGTAGCGTTACGAATTCATGGGAATGACCGTATCGCCAATTTGTACGCTTGCAATCTTGTCTGTGTCACAAACTTGCGAGAACGGCCAGGTCTTGTGGACATCAGTGGTGCCGTTATCCAGTTTATTTGCGAAATAGCCGCTGTGGCTGGTTGCGTCCTCAACATGACCGTCTTTGAACGTCACGATGAGGGGTATGTTGCCAACGGCATCCATAGACTCCTCCATGTTTTGAGACATCTTGCCGCTGTTGTTGTCGTGTTCGATGGAACGATCTATGTTGTAGCGGACTGAAACGCCAACGCAGGATACGGTGGCCTCTTGAATCGTCGCCTTGGTGCCGTTAAAGTTGACCGATTTGGGCGCGGGAATCGTAACGGATGTATCTTCGTAATTCAGCTGGAACTTAAGATCCCATGGGCCCGTAAGTATTTTCTTATACTCGGGAAGCTCTTTGCCAGCACGTGGCACAACGAGAGAGTTGATATGCGTGCGGACGGTCCTGCCCATAAGGCCGGGTGATTCAACGCTGAACTGTGCAAAGTATTGAATGCTGGAGTCATTGGGGTTCTTGTCAATGAGCCATGATTGGCCTTGGCCGCCATGCTCGCCATCAACGTATACGTTTCCATCGACACTTCCGGCGATAGTTCCGTTCTCGCCCGGCTCGGAAAGCTTTTTCAGGGCAGCGGGATCGTCGAACGTAAGCGTATAGGCGATGGTAACCATATCCTTGTCGCCCATGATGGCGTCGGCGGTCACGGTGACTCCGTTGTTGGAGCAGCTAGCACCGACGGGCCGGCCAATATGGTCGATGATCTCGGTTTGAGAAGCAGGTCCGTCAAAGATGTCGGAAAGCATGTCAGAAGGAAGCGGCAGGACGCCTGTTGCCATAGCCGTGCCAGCGCCTCCAATGACGATAGCGAGGACTGCCGTTACAGCGGCAATGCGAGCGACTGTTCTTACGGGATGGCGGGCGATGCGCGGCTTGCGTCGCGTGCCATTAAAGTTGCTTTGAGCGGTCGCCGCATCGCTTGAGGCGACGGACTGAGCAATCGAGTTTGCCATGTGCTGCTTCGCATTATCGGTAAACGAAATGTGCTCCAGGGCGTGGCGATAGTCATTCGAATTCGTAGTCATTGTGGTCTCCTTTCAAGGAAAGCCGAAGTGACGCACGTCCGCGGCTAAGGTGCTGGGCGGTTGCAGCTGGCGTCGCGTGAACGGCGTCTGCGATTTCCCTGATGCTCATGCCTGCGTAGTAGTGCAAAAAGATGGCGATGCGCTGTGCTTGAGGCAGGGCCGTGACAGCGGAAAGAATGGCGCAGTCGCGTTGCGCGAATTCTTGCTCGGTATGTGTTACGGGTGCGCAGAAATCGGGGAGCGAATCGAGGTCGACAACCGGGTGATTCGCGTGCGTACGGCCGATATCGCGACATGCGTTCAGTGCGACTCGGATCACCCAAGCACGTTCGTGTTCGAGCGAGTCGAACGGTTGAGTGCGTTGGAGAATCTTGATCAGCGTGTCCTGGCAGATGTCTTGAGCGTCGTCAGCGGATCCAAGGGCCGAATAGCACAATCGAAGGATGAGGTCGGAATACGTGTCGACCAAGCGCTTTGCTTCCCGCTCGATCTGATCGGCATCGCATCGGAGCGTGCTATTGCGGTTACGGCGTGCAGGCATAGTGTCACCTCCAATTGGTCGTGGTGGATATAGGGAAGGCGTCTCGCGAGGTCCCTCTACATACAACACGGTCGAGACTGCATAAGTTGACAAAAAAAGACGGCACGCGAGCGCCGTCCTTACAAAACAATGAGTGTTCTCGTTAATTACACAAGCACCGTGATGGACAGGTCGGACGAGTCAGCAAAACCACCATAAAGGTGCCTATCCCCTTCGTGGTGGTTGTTGGCAGTTACCAGGGGGTTCTGGCGGTTGAAGACTCGATTGCTTCGTGGCGTTTGAGCTCGCGGCGCATGGTTTGCGAGTTGAGCCAAGCGGCCTTCCAACCGCGCGTGGGGTAGCGCGCCTCGTCAATTTCGATCTTGGTATAGCCGCAGGCGTTGACAATCTTCGTTCCGCATGGGTGTTGGCGCTCGCGTTGAAAGTTGGGGCCGTAGCTTTGGTGCACATGCCCGTGAATCATATAGTCGGGACCCCAAGACTCAAGAGCCGCATTAAAGCACTCGAATCCTCGATGCGGCAGGTCGTCCAGGTCGCCCATGCCTGCGACGGGTGCATGGGTAAGTAGAATATCGCATCCGTCTACCAGTGCGATTTTTCGCGATAGCTTGCGCATGCGTTTTGCCATCTCGCGCTCGGTATACATGTTCGCGCCGTCGCGGTAGCGCATGGAACCGCCCAGACCCGCAATGCGAATACCTCGGTACACATATACGCTGTCCTCAACACAAATGCACCCGCCCGGTGCATGGCGCGCGTAGCGGTCGTCGTGGTTGCCACGAACGTACACAAGCGGTTTGTTGATGACAGTGACCAAAAACTCAAGATAGTCCGGATCCAGGTCGCCTGCGGATAGAATCAGGTCAACGTCCTCAAAGCGCTCCTTGCGAAAACATTCCCACAGGCAGCGCTCCTCTACATCGGCAATGGCTAGGATATTCATAGGGCACGGACCTCCGGCTCGTTATCGAGCTGCGGAATCGAGCCTATAACGTTGTCGGCCAGCCAGTCCATCTCGACGATTTGCGTGCTCGGCAGTGGGGGAAAGCCCTCGATCTGCACCACGCCGTCTTGGCTATGAAGCTCGCCGCCAAATGGATTGATGGAGCCCTCGACGATGCCATTGCGGAGGAGCTGAACAAGCTTGCGCGTCTGGTAGGGCAGGCCCGGAGCATAACGGATGTCGATAACGCCCGAGCTCATGCCATACCAGTAGTTGACGGCGCGAACCTGGCTGTCGTCACTGGTCTCATCCCAGGTGCCGTGCAGCAGACTTCGCACGATAAGCTCGTAGTATCGGCCCCAGTTCCATACCGGCATGGCGATGCCGGCGACCTTGCCATCGACCAGGCGGTGAAGTCCGTAGGCCGTAGGGTCTTCGAGCGACTTTGACATGTCAGCGCCGGTCATGACGCTCACGCCCTCGCGGCACATGGCCTCGGCAAGGCCTCCGGCGGGCACATCGCCCCAGGTCAGGATAATTTGCGCGCGGGGGTCGAGCAGCGAGGCGCCAATCGCAAAGGCGTTGATCTCGCTGAGCGCGCCCGAGGCGAAGACCGACGCGTGGTAACCGATGCGGTGGTTGTCCGCCATGCTGGCGGCAAGGGCGCCCAAGAGAAATTTGGCCTCGTACATCTTGCCAAAGTACGAACGGACGCTTTGGTGGGGAAGGCCGATAGAGCAGTTGAGGAATCGCACCTGGGGATACTCAACGGCAGCCCTGAGCGTGTATTCCATCAGGCGATGCGAGGTCGAGAAGATGACGTTGTCTCCATGTTTGACAGCCGTTTCCACGGCGGCGTAGAACACGTCCGGATCGTGGCAGTCCTCAAATGCCTCGGTGCGCACGATACCGCCAAAGTGCTCATTGAGATACTGGCGCCCTTGATCGTGCAGGCTGTCCCAGCTCGACGTCGAACAGGGGAACTCATGGATAAAGGCGATGCGTAGGGGGTTGGCCGCCGAGTAGACGGTCTTGCCCATAAAGAAGTTGAGCACGCCGGAGGTGGGCTTGGCGGGCGCCTCTTCCTCATCGACGCTCGGCGCTTCGACAAGATCGACCTTGTCCTCGTCATTTTTGCCGGCAATGACCAGCTCGCGCCAAATCTTGCACAGGCGGTTTACGACGATGTCCGTCGGCGTATCCAGTAGACGGTCTTGGTTGTACACGTTGAGGTAGACGAGCATGGCGTCGGCGGGCGTAATGTCCAGATGGTCGCCGCCGGCGCGCAGGTAGGCGCGTTTAAAGAGTAGGAAGGTATGGCGCAGGTAGTTGACCTTTTTCTGTGGCCACTTTTCGACAAGGTCCTGGCCGAGCATCTTGGCGAGCGTCTCATAGCTTCCCTCGCGCGAGAACTCGATCTCGTATAGGGGACAGACGCGCCAAAACGCGCAGAACTCGCCGTACAGGCGACTTTCGACGGAATCCCATGTGCCGGGGTAGAGGCGGGTGACCTTGGCCGAAACCGTCGGGGCGTCCAGGAATTTGAGGACGCTGACGCGCTTGTTGCCCTCCTGGACGTAGAACCGATGCATGAACTCGGTGACGATGATGGGGTCGCGATAGCCCTCGGTCACCTGGATGTCATAGAGGTTGGACCACTTGCGGGCGAACTCGGTGCTAAATGGCAACAGGGGCATAAAGTTGCACGAAAAGGCAGACTGACGGCCCTTGGTAACCGTGCCGACGACCATTTCGAGCGGAATGTCCCTTAGGCCGACGCTCTCTCGCTGACCTAAGGGGAGCTGGGCAACGAGGCTATCGAGGTCCGTAAGGTACGGGTGCTCGCTTTGGCTGATGGCGCGACGGCGTCCCTGCTCGCCGCGCTTGCGTGCTTGACGATAGGCCTCTTCCATGGTGTCTACTCCCTTAGTCGTTTAAACAACGATATGAACCATGGTACCACGATGCGAAACCACCACAATGGTGCCTGTCCCCTTTGCGGTGGTTTTAGGCGATGATGGGAGCGATGGCGCGGATGCAGGCGTCGGCTGCCGTGAAAGTGGTGCTGTCGTCGCTGACGATAAAGATGATTTTGCCCTTGACGCCAAAGTCGCCGATCTCGCTAAAGAGCACGTAGGGCTCCTTGTCAAAGCCCGAGATGGGAAGCACGGCGGCCTTGGTGGCGTCGGTGAGCTCATCTGCCAGCGCGTCCAGTGAAGCCCACTTGGACGTGTCCTTGACCGCGACGGGGACGGCCACGCGCCCAAAGGGCATCAAATGCACGAGCGTGTTCTTGGAGATGTTGGAGTTGGGGACGATGATGGTCTGCCCGCAGGCATCTTCGATGGTCGTATGGCGCCAGGTGATATCTTGGACCACGCCGGACACGCCGCCGACCTCGATATTGTCGCCGGGCTTGATGATGCCCATAAAGGTCACTTGCATGCCGCCGATAAGGTTTGATAGCGTGTCCTGAAAGCCGAGCGAGATGGCGATGCCGCCGACGCCAAGAGCGGCGACGAGCGCGTTTGCGTTAATGCCAAAGCAGTTGTCGAGGATAAAGCTGCCGCCGATCATCCAAATGACGGCACGCGCGATGTTGATGAAGATGCTTGATGAAGGGAGTGGGTTATCGTCGCGGTTGAGCAGGTGGTACAGGGTCTTGGACGCGACCTTGGCGGCAACGGCGGTGCCGATGGCCAAGATACCTGCCCAGATGATGTTGTGGACCCATCGTTGTGAAAAGAAATGAAGAATCGGCTCAAACAATTCCATGTAGAGAAACCTCCTAATGATCGTCCAACCATGATACCCATCAAGAAGCCCGTCCGATCAAATTCGGACGGGCTTCTGTGCTCGATATGGGAGTTAGCGAAAACCGCCGCAAAGGTATCTGCTCCTTTGCGGCGGTTTTGACGTTTGCCGAGATAAAACCTGCCAAAATAAACCTGTCCCTTTTTGGCAGGTTTAGCTCAGCAGCATGCGGTCGTTGGCGAGCTCGCCGCCCGAGACCTCCTCAAACTTCTGCAGCAGGTCGGCCACGGTGAGCGACTTCTTTTCGTCGCCTGCCACGTCGTAGATCACATGGCCCTCGTGCATCATGATCAGACGGTTGCCCAGACGGATGGCGTCGTTCATGTTATGCGTGACCATGAGCGTGGTCAGGTGGTTCTCGTCGACGATCTCCTCGGTCAGATTGAGCACCTTAGAGGCCGTCTTGGGGTCGAGGGCCGCAGTGTGCTCGTCGAGCAGCAGCAGGCGCGGTTTAGTGAGCGTGGCCATGAGCAGGGTGAGTGCTTGGCGCTGGCCGCCCGAGAGCAGGCCGACCTTAGCGTTGAGGCGCGTGTCCAGACCAAGATCCAGGCGCTTGAGCAACTCGACGTACTCGTCCTTTTCGGCCTTGGTGACGCCCCACGAAAGACCGCGGCGCTGGCCGCGGCGCTTGGCGAGGGCCAAGTTCTCGGCAATTTGCATGTCTGCTGCGGTGCCGCGCATGGGGTCCTGGAACACACGGCCCAGGTACTTGGCGCGCTGCGACTCGCTCAGACGCGAGATGTCGGTGCCGTCGAGCTCGATAACGCCCGAATCGAGCGGATACACGCCGGCGATCATGTTGAGCAGCGTGGATTTGCCGGCGCCGTTGCCGCCGATCACAGTTACAAAGTCGCCGTCGTTAAGGGTGAGGTCGACGCCGGTAAGCGCGCGCTTCTCGGTGACGGTGCCCTTGTTAAAGGTCTTTTTGACGTGTGAGAGCTTAAGCATCTGCCTCATCTCCCTTCGTGTAGGAGCTGCGGAGCTTATAGCGCTCCCAAACCACGGGCACGCACAGGGCCACGGCGACAATCACGGCGGAGAGCAGCTTCATGTCGTTGGCGTCCATGCCCAGCTGCAGCACGATAGCGCGGATAAGGAAGTAGACCACGGAGCCAAAGACGGCGGAGGCAAGACGGACGCTAAACTGCGTGAGACCGCCGGGCAGCAGGCGACCGAGCACCTCGCCGATAACAATGGCGGCAAGACCGATAACGATGGCACCGGTGCCCATGCCAATGTCGGCGTACTTCTGGCTCTGGCAGATGAGCGCGCCCGAAAGGCCGATGAGGGCGTTGGAGAGCACGAGGGCGATCATCTTGGTGGAGTTGGTGTTGACGCCCAGGGCGCGGATCATGTACTCGTTGTTGCCGGTGGCGCGCAGTGCCGAGCCGATCTCGGTGCCAAAGAACCAATACAGGATGGCAACGATAGCCACAGCGAGCAAGATGCCCAGGATGATGGCGACGGTGGACTGCGGCAGGCCCGTCATGTTGCTGACAGACGAGAAGATAGTGCCCTTGGCAAGGATGGGCGTGTTGGACTTGCCCATGATACGCAGGTTGATGGACCACAGACTGATCTGCGTAAGGATTCCGGCGAGGATTGCGGGAATCTCAAAGACGGTGGTCAAAATGCCCGTGACCGCGCCCGCGATGGCGCCGGCGCACATGCCGGCCAGCACGGCGAGCAAGGGGTCGACGTTATTGTTGACGATGAGTACGGCGCAGACACAGCCGCCGAGGGCAAAGCTGCCGTCGCAGGTCATATCGGGGATGTCGAGCAGGCGGAACGTGATAAACACGCCAAGCACCATAATGCCCCAGAGGACGCCCTGCGAAACGGCGCCCTGCAATGCAATGAGCATGCTTCATACCTCCTAGGATAGGGTGGACACGTGATTTTCCATAATAGCGGTACCAATGCATAAAAGAGCTGCGGACGGATGTTTTGTCTCATCCGAAACAAGCAGGGCGAACGCCGGTCTTTAGCGTTCGCCCCAAGGACTCAGATATTGAATAACGCGGCTGTGGCGCGCGTGCGGGCCCTAGACGCGTTACCGCGCATGGCGCTACTCGTCCAGAGCGGAAAGGTCGATGCCTAGGGCCTCGGCCATCTCGTCGTTCTTGACGACGACCAGGTCCTTGCTCGAGAGGTGCTTGATCGGCATATCCTCGGGCTTGGCCTCGCCCTTCAGGATCTTAACGGCCATCTCGCCCGCGGCGTAGCCCAGGTCCTTATAGTTGATGGAGAGGGTGAACAGGCCGCCGGCCATGCACATACCCTCCTCGCCGGTCACGAAGGGGAGCTTATTCTCCTTGCAGATCTGGCCGACCTGCGAAGCGCCCGCGGCGATGGTGTTGTCAGTGGGGGAGTACAGCGCGTCGACCTTGCCCACGGCAGACTCGACGACGGACTGAATCTCGTTGGAGCTCGAGACGGTGAAGTCGGTGTACTCGAGGCCCAGCTTGTCGAGCTCCTTCTTGGCGGCCTTGATCTGGACGTCGGAGTTGGACTCGGCGGTGCAGTAGAGCAGGCCGACCTTTTTAACGTCGGGCAGGACCTTCTGCATCATCTCGAGCTGCTCGGCGACCGGGGTGAGGTCGGAAGCGCCCGTGACGTTGGTGCCGGGCTTGTCGTTGTCCTGGACCAGGCCGGAGGCGGCGTAGTCGGTGATGGCACAGCCCACGATGGGGATATCGGCCGTGGCGCCGGCGGCAGCCTGCGCGGCGGGCGTGGCGATGGCATAAATCAGGCTGACGTTGTCGCCCACAAACTTGTCGGCAATGGACTTACACGTGGACTGGTCGTTCTGAGCGTTCTTCTGGTCGATCTTGACCTTAAGGCCGCTCTCCTTGATGGCCTTGACAAAGCCATCGTTGGCGGCGTCGAGTGCGGAGTGCTCGGTGAGCTGCAGAACGCCGATGGTGTAGTCGGAACCGGCGGCAGCAGAGCCGGAACCAGAGTTGCCGCCGCATCCGGCGAGCGGGGCGAGCGCGAGCAGGCCGGCGGAGACCAGAAGGCTCCTGCGGCTGATGGTGATGTCCTTCATATCATTACCCCCAGTATAAAAATGGCTGGAAACACTGCACTGGGACAAAGTGCAAGTGGGACTATAGTAGCGCTGATGTCCATTTTTACAACAGCCTGGCGGGTTTTTTAATACAGAATCGGATGGGCGGTACGGGTAGTCGAATGGGCGGCGGAGGGTCTTATGCGGCGGAGGAGGCGTCGTCCTCGTCCAGGGCGGCGAAGAGCTTCTTGCCGTCGAGGAGACGTGTGGTGACGTTTCTCATTCGGCCGATCTCTACGGTACGCAACGTGTCATCGGCGCCTCGCGCGTCATAGACCGTTCCCAGCAAATACGAGATGCCGTCTCGTTGCTTGATGGCAAAGGGCCGGAGTGTCATCCGTGCCACTTCGACCTCTCCGCGTGCCGTGACACTCGAAATATCAAAACTCACCGTGGTTCCGTGGTCGATGGCCTGCTCGATGAGCTCGCAGGCATCGATGCGCTTGACGGGCGTGCGTGTGGCCTTGGTGGATTTGTCGCCTGCGCTTGGAGCAGGCTCGGGCGCATCGAGGTAGCCGCGAACGTCGGCACTCGCCATGGCGACCAGGTGCTGCGCCATGCTCTTTCGAATGGCGATGGGCGTGGAGCGGTTGCGCATGACCATGCCGTGGAGCCGGATGATCTCTTCGTCGGTGAGCGGACGGGTCAAGAGTCGATAGCCCACGCCGCGCTTGTACTCAATTTCGTATCCGGCATGGCGAAGTGCGGAGATGGCGGTGTAGATGCTGCGCCGCGCCGCCGAGATGGGCATGCGGGCGGGGTCGTCGGGATGGGCGAGGCGCCGGATCAACTCATCGGAAAGCATGGCCTTGTCCTCGCCGGTGTTTTCGCTTAATAGTTGCAGGATGCGAACGGCGCGATAGGCTGCCATCGAGGCGGCGCCCCTCGTCGTGGTCTCGTAAGTTTCAACAGCGGTTTCGGTCATGGCGCCCACGTCCTTTCCGTTTTGGGTGGCGACGGTATGGAGCCTAGGACGCGGGGCTTTCCCAGGGGTGCAGGACGCCCTGGGCGGTCGGTAGCCGTCGGCAAGCGGCGGGTCGAGTTTTCAACAGCCCTGCCCAACTGACCAAAAACTTGCCAAAAGATTGACGGATGCTGTTGAAAAAAGCGCCCCTCGGCTTGCCGAGAGGCGCTGGCGTGATGCGCTGGAACGTGTTTGGTGGCGCTGTGGCGATTAGAAGTCGGCGTTGCCCACGGTGCGCGGGTGCGGCAGGACGTCGCGGATGTTGCCCACGCCGGTCAGATACATGACCAAGCGCTCGAAGCCCAGACCGTAGCCGGCGTGCTTGCAGGAACCGTAGCGGCGCAGGTCAAGGTAGTACTTGTACTGCTCGGGATTCATGCCCAGGTCCTTGATGCGGGCCTCGAGCAGATCCAGGCGCTCCTCGCGCTGGGAGCCGCCGATAATCTCGCCGATACCCGGCACCAGGCAGTCGGCGGCGGCGACGGTCTTGCCGTCCTCGTTCATGCGCATGTAGAACGCCTTGATCTCGGCCGGGTAGTCGGTTACGAAGGTCGGGCGCTTAAAGTGCTCCTCGGTCAGGAAACGCTCGTGCTCGGTTTGCAGGTCGATGCCCCAGCTCACGGGATAGTCAAACTTGTGACCGGCGGCGACGGCCTGCTCCAGGATTTCGACGGCCTCGGTATAGGTGACGCGGGCAAAGTCGGAGTTTGCCACGTGGTCCAGACGCTCGAGCAGACCCTTGTCCACAAACTTGTTGAGCATATTGAGCTCGTCGGGGCAGGTGGCCATAACATCCTTAAGGACGTACTTGAGCATGGCCTCGGCGTTATCCATGTAGTCGTTAAGGTCGGCGAAGGCCATCTCGGGCTCGATCATCCAAAACTCGGCGGCGTGGCGCGTGGTGTTGGAGTTTTCGGCGCGGAAGGTGGGGCCAAAGGTGTACACGTCGCCAAAGGCCATGGCAAAGTTCTCGGCATTGAGCTGGCCGGACACGGTAAGGCTCGCGTGCTTGCCAAAGAAGTCCTGGCTCCAGTCGACCTCGCCGGACTCGGTGAGGGGCGGATTTTTGGGGTCGAGCGTGGTCACGCGGAACATCTCGCCGGCGCCCTCGCAGTCACTCGTGGTGATGATGGGGGTGTTGACGTAGACAAAGCCCTGCTCCTGGAAGAAGCGGTGGATGGCGGCAGCCGCGACAGAGCGGATGCGGAACACGGCGCGGAACAGGTTGGTGCGCGGGCGCAGGTGCTGCTGGGTGCGCAGGAACTCGACGGTTGCGCGCTTCTTCTGCAGCGGGTAATCCGGGGCACTCGTGCCCTCGACCTCGATGGAGGCGGCAGAAAGCTCGAAGGGCTGGGGCGCATCGGGGGTCAGCTTGACGGTGCCGGTGCAGATGAGGGCGGCCGAGACGTTTTGATGGGCGATCTCGTCGTAGTTGTCGAGCGCCTCGCGGTTCATGACGACCTGCAGGTCGCGGAAGCAGCTGCCGTCGTTGAGTGTAACGAAGCCAAAGTTCTTCATGTCGCGGACGGACTTGACCCAGCCGGCAACGGTGGCGGTCTGGCCACCGAGCGACTCGGCATCGGCATAGAGCTGCGCGATTTTGGTGCGGTTCACGTATCCTCCCAGAGCGGTTGTACGGATTATTTCCAAACAGTTAACCATTCTAACCCGCGAGCGGGGGCGTAGCAAAACGTCAGGTGTGATGTATGGGCGCGACGTGGGCACCGCGCAAGCGCCGATTTTGCGGCGCCTAGTGCCCGCAGATGGCTTGGCGTATGAGGGCGGCGTAGGTGTCGATTCCCGCCTGGGTGAGGTGCGTGCCGTCGTCGACGAGGTATTCGCTGTGGCCCTCCGAGGCACCGTTCCAGTCGATGACGCCGGCGTTGTCGTTTTGGGCGCAGACGTCACGAATCGTCTGGTTATTGCGGTCCTGTAGCTCGAGCGGCACGCGCACGGTCACAAAGTAGATGGGCTTGCCGCCCACGGCATTAATCACGTCCTGCACCTGCTGGGGGTCGCGGATGAGGCCGTTGGTGCCAAGTGCGCAGATGACCACGCTTGGATCGTAGTTGGCACTGTCCTGTGCATAGACATCCTGGAAGGTGTAGAACTGGCGGCTCACCACGCCGTCGATGTAGGCGTTGGGAAGTGCCGCCTGAATACCGGACTGTGCGCCCGCAGTGACCGAGTCGCCGATCATCAGCACGCGGGCATCGCAGGTCCCGGTCGCCTCGTCGTAGGTAAAGCTCTTCCAGTCCAAGTTCTTGGGGATCTTTTCGGCGATAGGACCTTCTTTGGGCTTTTGCTTGGTGGCGTCATCGGATGCGGTGTCGCTGGGCTGGGAGTCTTTACCGGATGCGGGCTCGGCGCCCTTGTCGTTGGCTCCGTTGTCCTGGGATGAGGTCGGGTTCTGGGCAAGCTCGGGGCGGAGCTGCTCGGCGCGGGCGGTGGCGATACCTGCCCAGTCAAGCGGCGCGAAGGCAAGTGCGGCGACGCATACGGCGCCAAGCGCAGAAAGTGCCATGGCGGGCGAAAGGACGTGCGTCTTTGCCGTGTTGCCCTGCTGGGCGGGCTTGCGGGACCAAGGACGTTCGACGAGACGATAGAAGACCTCGGCAACCGTAAGGATCACCACAAGCTGTAGCGCCTGCTCCCACCAGGCGATGCGGGTAGTGCGGGTTGCGGGGTTCATAAGAAGCAGTAGGGGATAGTGCACCAGATAGACCGAGAATGAGCGCTGACCCAGCCAGACGAGCGGCTTGACCGACAACAGGCGACGCACGATGCACTCCGTATTCTGCACGCAGATGATGAGGAGTCCGGTGACGAGGGCAAGCAGCAAAAAGCCGCCGCGGTAGAGCCAGGCGCTCTCTCCGGTCAGCATGAGTGCGCCGGCTATAACGGCAACGAGCCACGCGATAGAAATCGCGTTGACCTTTGAGATGCCCTTGTTGGCGCCGGGGGTATGGATGTCACCGCTCAGTATCTCGCGCAGACGCGGCGCGGCGATGGCGGCTAAGGCTCCGCATAGAAGCTCGGCGGCACGGGCGTCGGTTCCGTAGTAGACGCGCGATGTGTCGGCGGTGGGATTAAACATGAGGACCATGGCTGCCGTCGATACAAGCGCGAATGCGATCGTGATGCCGATGGCGGTGTTGCGAGACCTGGTTTTGCTGCACAGCGCCATAAGGATGACCGGCCATACCAGATAGAACTGCATAGTGACAGCACAGAACCACAGGTGCGTGAGCGGCGAGGGGAGCCCCGCGGCGGCGAAATACGAGACGTTGCGGAAGATGTAGAACCAGTTGCTCAAAAAGAGTGCCGATGGCAGTGCATCCTGCTGCACCTTGGGGAGTAGGCTCGGGGCCGCGATGTAGGTGGCGACGGCGGTAAGCGCGATGGTCACGACGATCGGCGGCATCATGCGCGCAACGCGGCGGCAGATATAGCGCGGGTATGAGAATCCGTCGCGTGCCGTGGCCCGCATAATGCTTTTGGTGGCGAGATAGCCACTCAGCGTAAAGAAGAGTGTAACGCCCAAAAAACCGCCGGTCAGGCGGCTGGGGCGAAGGTGATATAGGACGACGCCGGCGATGGCGAGGGCGCGAAGCCCGTCGAGCGCGACGATGCGTTGGTTGCGTTGAGGCGCGGCATGTGCGGCGCCCGTGGGTGTGTTTTGCATCGATCTTTCCTCCAATGTCGACCTAGCAGTCTAGCGCTCTGTGCAGACAAAGGAAGGGGGTTCGTGCGGTTGAACAACATGCCGCGGGGCGATGCTTCGCTACGCAAAAGCCGCACCTGCGTTGATGCTCAGCTGCCTATATAGAAACGTTTCAGAACCTCTACATAGGCAAAAACAACAACACAGATGCGGCAAAGATGCACGGGTGGTTGAGCCTTTATGCGATGATGATCGGCTACTTGGTCTTGGCAACCAGCAGCGGATCGCCAAGCTTGACGAGCGGATTGCCGCCGATAAGCGTGCCAGACTCGCCGACGTGGTCGATGCTCTTGAGGCGGTCGAGCTCAGAGATGATGACGGTCACGATGTCCTCGTGACCGGCGGCCTTGATGGCCTCGCGATCGAAGCTGATGAGCGGCTGGCCGGCCTTGACCGTGTCGCCCATCTCGACAAAGCGGGCAAAACCCTTGCCGTTCATTTCCACGGTGCCCAGGCCAACATGGATGAACACGCGAAGACCGTCCTCGGTGATCATGCCGATGGAGTGGTTGGTGACGGTGGTGGCGCCGATGCGGCCGTTGGCGGGCGCATAGATGGTGTCGGTAATGGGCTCGATGCCGTAGCCCTGGCCGAGCATGCCCGAGGCGATGGTCTCGTCGGGAACCTCACTCAGATTGACGAGCACGCCGTTGACGGGAGCGTAGATGACGCCTTCGCGGGTGGCGAAGCTTGCTGCGGGCGGAACGGACGCCTCGCCCGACGAAGTGAACGTGGACTTGAGCGAATCGAGCAGACCCATAGATGCCTCCAACGTATCAGGCGTGCATGTTGCACGCGTGTGGTTTGCCGGAAACGTTTCGTACGTGTTTCCCAGCATGGTCAGCGCTCCTATTTTACGCTGCTTAACGATGCCTCTGAACAGCGATTTTGTGATATATCAGTTGAAGGCCAACTCATTGCGGGGGTGTTTCTGCGCCGCGGGCTCAAGTGGGGTACGCTAAGGTGCGAAAAACGAGTGCGCACGAATCGCACGGAGGGAGCACCTATGATTATTGAGAACCATGCGCTGTGGGGCGAGGAGCCGACCGAGGATTATCCGGCGACGTTTACGTATCTGGGTGCCGAGCCGCTGCCCGACAAGCCCAATGGCCGCCGCCCCGCGGTGATCATCTGCGGCGGAGGCGGGTTTACGCATATCGCTCCGCACGAGCAGGACCCGGTGGCGTTTGCGTTTTTGGACCGCGGCTACCAGGCCTTTGTGCTCAACTATGTGACGAGCGCCACGGGCGACGTGAGCTTTCCGCACCCGCAGGCGGACCTCGCCAAGATGGTCGCTACCGTGCGCGCCAACGCCGACGAGTGGCATGTCGATCCCAAGCGCGTGTGCATCGTGGGTTTCTCGGCGGGCGGCATGATCTGCGCCTCGTTGGCAACGCAGTGGAAGACCGGACCTTTCGCGGGCCTTGCCGGGGCTCGTCCGGAGGATATTCGTCCCGACGCCGTGGTGCTGGGCTATCCGTTGCTCGACCTTGCCTATGTGCGCGATATGCAGACGCGCGACCCGCGCATCGACCTGCGCGTGCCCAAGACGGGTGGCAAGACGGGGCGCGATTTGCTCAACGACTATCTGTCGATGGTGACGGGCGGCGAGGCGACCGATGAGCACCTGGCCGACATTTGCCCTACCACGCACGTTTCGCGCCAGATGCCCCCGACCTTTGTGTGGGGCGTTTCGGACGACAAGACGGCGCCGATTGCGCAGGTCTATCCGTTTGCGCAGCGCATGGCCGAGGAAGGGGTCGCATGCGAGATGCACGTCTTTGACCAGGGTGGCCACGGCCTTTCGCTCGGCAACGCCAATACCGCGGTCGACAACGAGGACAAGCAAGTGGCAGTCCGTCCTTGGATCCGCCTGGCCTTCCGCTTCCTGGAGCGCCATATGTAAAAGTAGACTACTTGCCCGTTTCAAAAAGTCTGCTTAGAGGAGGAGCCATGCTTGAGGGTACGTATGTGGTTTTGGCCCAGACGCCGGTGGGGAGCAAACGCGGCGAGGTGACGTTTTCACATGGGGTGAACGGCGCGCTCAGGGCAGTACTAAACGTCAGGGGTCTCAATATCGCTCTCTCGGGTGCCCGCGCCGAGGGCGATTTCTTTGAGTTCTCGGGCACTATCTCCCACGTCTTGATGGGCAAGGCGCCCTTTACATGCACGGGGTCGGTTGAGGGTGATCGACTCACTGCTACCGCGCGGTCGGGTTCCATTTCGATCTCGCTGAGCGGTATGCGCAAAGAGCTTTCGGGGCGCACCGCATAAAGTTTGCGCAGGTAAACATCGGTATTTGACTTTATATAATAGTTCAGAGCGCTATCATTTGTCGTTACGAGTTGGTTAGCCCCGGTAAACGGTTAACCGCGTCTAACGAAAGGATGAGCGCGTGAAGCTCGATACACTCGAGATTGGAAAGGACGCCGTTGTCGCATCGGTGGCATCGGACGATCAGGCACTCCGACAGCATATTTTGGACATGGGCCTAACGCCGGGCACCGAAGTCACCATGATGAAGTACGCTCCTATGGGCGACCCGCTCGAGATTCGCCTGCGTGGCTACGAGTTGACGCTGCGCAAGGACGATGCTGCTCGCATCGAGCTCGTGGGTGTTCACGACACAGACACGGGTCCGCGCACTAACGCCGCAATCGGCATGACGGAGCACCCGGCACTTGGCGAGGGGACGTATTCGCCCCGTGCGGCAAAAACGGCCGTGCCCGAGGGCGCACCGCTGCATTTTGCCCTCGCCGGCAACCAAAACTGCGGTAAGACCACGCTGTTCAACCAGCTGACGGGCTCCAACCAGCACGTCGGTAACTTTCCCGGCGTGACGGTCGACCGCAAGGACGGCACCATCCGTAACCATCCCGAGGCAAGCGTTACCGACCTGCCCGGCATCTATTCGCTGTCTCCGTACACGGGCGAAGAGATCGTCAGTCGCCAATTTATCCTGGACGAAAACCCCGACGCCATCATCGACATCATCGACGCTACTAATATCGAACGCAACCTGTACCTGACGCTGCAGCTTATGGAGCTCGACCGCCCCATGGTCATCGCGCTCAACATGATGGACGAGGTGACGGCCAACGGCGGCGCCGTGGACGTCAACCTGCTCGAGAGCCTGTTGGGCGTGCCTGTTGTCCCCATTAGCGCTGCCCGCAACGAGGGTATCGGCGAGCTGGTGGATCATGCCTTGCACGTGGCACGGTTCCGCGAGCGCCCCGGTCGCCTGGACTTCTGTGCGCCCGATGGCTCGGACGGCGGTGCACTGCATCGCTGCATCCACGGCATTGCCAACCTGATCGAGGACCATGCCGTGACGGCGCACATTCCGGTGCGTTTTGCGGCGACCAAGCTGGTCGAGGGCGATGAGCTGGTAACCGAGGCGCTTCACCTGGATCGCAATGAGCTCGACGCTATCGAGCACATCATTACCCAGATGGAGGGCGAAGCCGGCACCGACCGCCTGTCCGCGCTGGCCGATATGCGCTTTAGCTTTATCGGCGACGTGTGCGGGCGCTGCGTCGTCAAGCCGCATGAGAGCCGCGAGCACGTGCGCTCCGTCAAGATCGACCGCATCCTGACGGGTCGCTACACGGCCATTCCGGCGTTCCTGGTGATCATGGGCCTCGTCTTTTGGCTGACGTTTGGCGTGATCGGCGCGGCGTTGCAGGGACTCATGGAGGACGGCATCGCTGCCATCATCGCCTCGGCCGATGCGGGTCTCAAGGCGTTCGGCACCAACGACGTGGTGCGCTCGCTGGCTGTCGACGGCGTGCTTACGGGCGTGGGCAGCGTGCTGACCTTCCTGCCGATTATCGTCGTGCTCTTTTTGTTCCTCTCCATTCTGGAAGACTCGGGCTACATGGCGCGCGTGGCCTTTGTCATGGATAAAGTGCTGCGTCGCTTTGGCCTGTCGGGCCGCAGCTTCGTGCCCATGCTCGTCGGTTTTGGCTGTACCGTGCCGGCTATCATGTCGACCCGTACGCTCCCATCCGAGCACGACCGCAAGATGACGGTCATGCTCACGCCGTTTATGAGCTGCTCGGCCAAGTTGCCGGTCTACGGACTGCTGTGCGGGGCGTTTTTCCCACAGGCGACGGTTCCCGCCATGGTCTCGCTCTATCTGATTGGCATTGCGGTCGGTTGCATCGCGGCTTTGGTGCTCAACCGCACGGCATTTAAGGGCGACCCGGTGCCGTTTATCATGGAGCTCCCCAATTACCGCCTGCCGAGCGTCAAGACGACGGTGATGCTGGCATGGGATAAGGCCAAGGACTTTATTACCAAGGCCTTTACCATTATCTTTGCCGCTACCGTGGTCATCTGGTTCCTTCAGACGTTCGACATTCGCTTTAATGTGGTCGCCGATCAGTCGCAGAGTCTACTTGCCGGTCTGGGTAGCATTATCGCGCCGGTGTTGGCCCCGCTCGGCTTCGGCGACTGGCGCGCCTCGACGGCGCTCGTCACCGGACTTATCGCCAAGGAGAGCGTCATTTCGACCCTCACCGTGCTTTTGGGTGCAACATCACCCGCGGCACTGTCGACCATGTTCTCGCCGTTTACTGCCTATGTGTTCCTGGTCTTTACGCTGCTGTACCCGCCCTGCGTGGCTGCCATCGGCGCCGTCAAGAGCGAGCTGGGTGCGCGCTATGCCGTTGCCGTGTTCGCGTTTCAGGTGACGGTCGCCTGGATCGTGGCGTTTGTCGTGCATTCGGCGGGCATATTGCTGGGGTTGGCTTAGCTATTTATTGACGGCGCAACCCCTGTGTATTGAGTTGATTGCGGTCCCGCATCTGTTGCTGACGGATGCGGGACCGTTGCTATATAATCGCCCACCGCTCAAGACAATCGGAGAGGTTTTCCTATATGGCTCAGGCAAGACAAGATGGCATCTCACTCAAGCAGTGGCTCCCGCTTATCGGGCTCGCCTGCTGTGCGTTCGTGTTCAACACGTCGGAGTTCATGCCCATTGGCCTTCTGACTGATATTGCCGCATCGTTCTCGCTCACCGAGGCCCAGGCAGGCATCATGATCTCGGTCTACGCCTGGGGCGTCATGCTGCTGTCGCTGCCGCTTATGGTGTTTGCCTCGCGCTTTGAGTTCAAGCGTATGCTGCTCGGCGTGCTTGCCGTGTTCTCGCTCGGGCAGTTCCTGTCCGCCGTGGCGCCGACCTATCCCATCTTGGTCTGCGCACGCCTGGTGGTCGCCTGCGCGCACGCCGTGTTCTGGTCGGTCGCTTCGATCATAGCCTCGCGCCTGGTCGATACGCGTCATGGGGCGCTCGCCATCAGCATGATCGCCACGGGCTCGTCCATCGCGCAGATCTTCGGCCTGCCGATCGGTCGCGCCATCGGCCTGGCCGTGGGCTGGCGCATGACGTTTGCCGTGGTTGGAGCCTTCTCTGCCGCCGCGGTGGTGTACCAGGCAGCGGTGTTCCCGGTCATGCCGGCGGGCGAGCGCTTTACCGTCAAACAGCTGCCCGAGCTGCTCAAGAACCCGTTCCTGATTGCGCTCTACGCGGTCACGGTCTTTATGGCGACCGGCTACTACGCGGGTTACAGCTATATCGAGCCCTTCCTGGCGCAGGTCGCCCATGTCGACGCAAGCGCCATCACCATGACGCTGACGGCGTTTGGCTGCTCCGGTCTGCTCGGAAGCTGGCTGTTCGGCCGACTGTTCGATGGGCATCGCTTTCCGTTCTTGGCTATCACGCTCTCCGGCGTGCCTGTGGCTCTGCTGCTCATGGGTCCGGTTGCACCGTCGCTCGTCGCCGTTCTCGCTGTTTGCGCGCTATGGGGCTGCTGCTCCACGGCCTTTAACGTGGCGTTCCAGGCCGAGCTCATCAAGTACACGCCGGCAGACTCGTCGGCCGTCGCCATGTCGATCTTCTCGGGCCTGTTCAACCTCGGTATCGGCACGGGCACCGCAATCGGTGGCGCCGTGGTTTCGGGTCCCGGTATCGCTTGGATTGGCTTCGCGGGCGGGGTGATTACCGTCGTGGGCGTCATCCTTGCCATCACCGTACTGTTCCCAGCCATTCGCCGCGCCAAGCTCGTTGCCTAATCACGTTCCCTCATCAGTTGCGGTGAAATAGTTCCTGTTTAAGGCCCCTGAAGGCCCAAGCAGGAACTATTCCACCGCAACTTATTTTGGGGGAGAGGATACAAGCTGGGCATACAATGGATGTCGTTGTGTTGAGCTTACCGGGAGGTTGCTATGTGGGCATACGAGACGACGTTCTATCAGATCTATCCGCTGGGCTTTTGCGGGGCTCTGCGCGAAAACGCCGCGCCCGTTGCCGAGGATGAGCTCGCTCAGGCTGCCAACGCCGCGCCCAACCCCGATGCACCCATCATGAAGATCGCCCAATGGGCTGACTACCTGCAAGAACTCGGCGTTGGCGCTGTGCTCATCAACCCGCCGCTCGAATCCGACAGCCACGGCTACGATACGCGCAGCCTGCGCCATGTCGACCGCCGCCTGGGCGGGGATGCCGATTTTGCCGCCGTATGCGAGACGCTGCACGCCCATGGCATCCGTGTGGTGCTCGATGCGGTCTTCAACCACGTCGGCCGCGGCTTCTGGGCCTTCCGTGATGTGCAGGAGCGTAAGTGGGACTCGCCGTACAAGGACTGGTTCCACATTAGCTTTGACGGCGACTCCTGCTATGGCGACGGCTTTTGGTACGAGGGTTGGGAAGGCCATTTTGAACTTGTGAAGCTCAACCTGCAAAATCCCGCTGTGGTCGATTACCTGCTCGAGTCCGTGCGCCGTTGGGCTGACGTGTTTGGCGTCGACGGCCTGCGCCTGGACGTTGCCTATATGCTCGACCGCGACTTCATGCGTCGTCTGCATACCTTTACCCGCGAGCTCAAGCCCGATTTTGTGCTGATCGGCGAGACGCTCCACGGCGACTACAACCAGATCGTCAACGACGAGATGCTTGACTCCTGCACCAACTACGAGTGCTACAAGGGCCTGTACTCCAGCTTTAACTCGGTCAACATGTTCGAGATTGCCCATTCGCTGCATCGCCAGTTTGGCGGCGATCCGTGGTGCATCTACCGCGGCAAACACCTGCTGTCGTTTGTCGACAACCACGACGTGCCGCGCCTGGCGAGCATCCTCACCGACAAGTCGTGCCTGCGTCCCGCTTATGGCATGCTCTTTGGCATGCCGGGCATTCCGTGCGTCTACTATGGCAGCGAGTGGGGGATTCCTGGCGAAAAGGGCGGCCCCGATGGCGACTGGGCGCTGCGACCTGCGCTCGATGAGCCTGCGCCCAACGAGCTGACGGCCTTCATCAAGCAGCTCGCGCACCTGCGCTCGGCAGACGACGCGGCGGCCCGTGCCCTCAACTATGGTGCCTATCGCAACGTGGTGATCCAGAACAAGCAGCTGCTGTTCGAGCGCGCCTGTGATGACGCGACGGTGCTCGTGGCGGTGAACGCCGTGGGCGAGCCTTACGCCTTTGGCGCCGGCGAGCTCAACGGGTCCTTTGTCGACCTGCTTGCCGACGATGCGCCCACGCTCGAGCTTACGGGTACCCTCGAGCTTGCACCCTATGAGGTGCGCTATCTGCTGAGGGCCTAGCCCATGCCTGTGTCTGACGAGGGCTATCAGCATATTGAGCATGGGTTTGAGCCCGTGTTCGACCGGCGCTCGCGCGTTTTGGTGCTGGGGTCGTTTCCCTCGGTGCTCTCGCGTGCCAATGCCTTCTACTATGGCAATCCGCAGAACCGCTTTTGGCGTGTGATGGCCGCGTGCCTTGGTGCGCCCGTGCCGCCCAACGAGGGAGACTCTTTGGCGAGCGGCGAGCCCGCGACGCTCGCCGCCTCGATTGCTGCCAAGCGGGCTATGCTGCTCAACGGCGGTGTGGCCCTGTGGGACGTGATCGAGAGCTGCGACATTAAGGGCTCGAGTGACGCTAGCATCAAAAACGTTGTGCCGGCACATATTGAACGCATTGTGGATGCCACGCCGATCGAGATCGTTGTTTGCAACGGCGGCACGGCCGGACGGCTCTACAAACGCTATCTACAAGAGCGGACGGGGCTACCCGCCATCGTGCTGCCGTCGACGAGTCCTGCCAACGCGGCGTGGCGTTTGGAGCGGCTTGTCGAGCGTTGGAGTGAAGCCGTTGACTGGGCAGCTCATTAATTTAGATTATTGATTGAGTGCGGGCGCCGAGGCGTTTCAGAACGCCTCGCCAGATCGGCACGGGCACGGCTGGCTCGGCACAAGCCATGCCGTCGGCGTCGACGTCCTCGGCATTACCACCACCAAGTCGCTGCGCATGCTCAACCGAACAGCCCATACGAACGGCGCCTACGAGCTTGTCCATCGCTTCCGAAAACGGTCGCCGCAAGAGTCCCATGCGCGGTGAGTGACGAAGCGCCGCGAAGCCGCTGCCGGTACAGGCGACAACGCCGCCGCACCATGACAGCCCACGAAGGTCGCACGCCGCTCGCAGACGCACGACGAGCCCGTGTGCTCGCTCCAGGCCGCCGATGTCGGCCTGGACAACAACGTAGGCACGCGTCCCTGCGCCGCCAAAGCGGTCGAGCACCTGCTCAATGGGCGCCATCGCTTCATCATTGGGTGCATCTTCAACGGCGAACACAATGCCATCGGCGGTACCGGCAACGCTGCCGGCATCATCCGCCTCCAAGTCGACTGGATGGGGGAGTGCGGTGCCGGAAATCTGTGCATAGGCGGCGATGGCATCCTGCAGGTCCCAGAGCAAAAACTCAAGATCGGCGCTCTTGGGAATACTGATATACGCAATGGTTTGCAGCGTTTTTGGTACATCGCCGCGTGCGGTCGTCTCCATGCCGCCTCCTTTCCGGTTGGTTTCCGTTTAGGTTACACCGTCCGGCGGCGTCCCGCCGCGCTATCCTAGTGCAACCCTTACGAAAGGAACGTCATGCGTCTGCCCATGAACACCTCGCTTGCCACGCTCAAGCCCTCCGGCATCCGTCGGATTAACGCACTCGCCGCGCAGCATCCGGGATGCATTGCGCTTGCGCTCGGTGAGCCCGATTTTCCCACGCCCGATGTGGTTAGCGCCGAGGTGACTGCTTCGTTGGACCGCGGCGACACGCACTATCCGCCCAACAACGGTCGCCCCGCCCTGCGCGAGGCACTGTCCGAATATATGGGTGACGCGGGTCTGGCGTTTTCCGCCGATGAGGTCATCCTGACCGACGGCGCGACCGAGGCCCTGTCGGCAACATTTATGGCTATGCTCAACCCCGGCGACGAGGTCATTATCCCCACGCCCGCCTTTGGCCTGTACGAGAGCATCGTCGTGGCCAACCACGCCAAGGCGGTCTTCTTGGATACGGAGCCTGCGCAATTCCAGATTGACGAGGATGCGCTTCGCGCCTGTGTGACCCCGGCGACCAAGGCCATCGTCATCTGCTCGCCCAACAATCCCACGGGTTGCATCCTCGACACGGCATCGCTCGACGCCGTGGCGCGCGTGGCAGAGCAGGCGGGCATCTACGTAGTCTGCGACGACGTATACAACCGTCTGGTCTATGTGGATGGCTACGAGCGCTTTGCCCAGCGCCACCCGGAGCTGCGCGACCAGACGGTGGTCATCGAGAGCTTCTCTAAGCCCTGGGCCATGACCGGCTGGCGCCTGGGTTGGCTCGCAGCGGCAGCCCCCGTCATCGCCGAGATCGCAAAGGCTCACCAATACTTAGTATCGAGTGCTGTCTCCTTCGAAATGGACGCCGCAGCCCGAGCCCTGACCGTCGACCCAACCCCCATGCTCAAAGTCTACCGAGCCCGCCGCGAGCGCGTACTCGCAGCCTTAGACGCCATGGATCTCGACGTAGTGGAACCAGCCGGCGCCTTCTACGCCTTCCCCAGCATTAAACAGTACGGCCTGACAAGCGAAGACTTCTGCATCAAAGCCATCAAAGAGGCCAACGTAGCCCTAGTCCCCGGAAACTGCTTCGGAACCGAAGGCCACATCCGCCTAAGCTATTGCGTCTCCGACGAAAACCTGGACGAAGGCCTCCACCGCCTGTCCACCTTCATTTCGACCTTGTAGTCCTCAGGGACGCAACACATCAGCCCACCGACATAAGGGTTATGCGTGGGGCGCGCCGGCCAACGGCAACCCTGGCTGCCCCAAAGTCAACACAGGTCGCGCCGCCAAAGGCCAGGCGCAAGCTTTTCGTAGATTCCGCACGAGCCGAAGAGCACTAAATGTGCTCTTCGTGCGAGCCCAGGACCTGACCGAGCGAAAAGCTTGCGCCTGGCCTTTGACGGCGCGACCGAGATGGTGGAATTGTGTGCAGCCAGGGTTGCCGTTGACCGACGCCGGGGTCCCCGCCATAATACTTTCGGTTCACGCACGAATCCGCTGCCAGAGACAGCCGGTGCAAACGGGCATCGCCCGCGAGCTTAATGGGATATCCCGCCAGCCGAGGTGGTCGAGTAGATATGTCTTCTCGCCCCCGTCGCTCATGCAGCGCGGGGGCTTTCTTTTTGGACATGCCCCCGTCACGTCCTTGTGGCGGACCGTGCCCGGAAAGAATTCGAGGAGGTGTAATTCATGCCCCAGCAGTACAAAATCGACAAGGTTGCAGAGATCGAGTCCCGTATCGCCGAGAACGCCGGTCTGTTCGTCGTCAACTACAACGGTCTGACGGTTAAGCAGGCTCAGGAGCTGCGTCATCAGCTTCGCGAGTGCGGCGCCGAGATGAAGGTCTACAAGAACAACCTGGTCAAGATCGCTCTCAAGAACCAGGAGCAGCCCGAGATCGACGAGATCCTCGCCGGCCCCGTCGCTTATGTGTTCTACGAGACCGAGCCGGTCGAGGCCGCTAAGGCCCTTAAGGACTTCTCCGCTAAGTCCAAGGGCGTCCTTGAGATCAAGGGCGGTATCTCCGACGGCAAGGCCGTTTCCGCTGATGATGTTAAGGCTATCGCCGAGCTGCCCACCAAGGATCAGCTTCTCGGCCAGATCGCCGGTCTCATCTCCGGTTTCGCTCGCGACATTGCTGTCTGCGTCAACGGCGTTTCCTCTGGTCTCGCTCGTTCGATCCAGCAGGTCTCCGAGCAGAAGGCAGCCTAGTCGCTGTTTTCACCCGCGGCGGCAACGCCGCACCCCTGGCGCATTCGCGCCGTGTTTTAACTGATCTCCGTGCATCCGCACGGAAACCGAAAGGACTTAGAAATGGCTAAGCTTACCACCGATGAGATCATCGATGCTCTTAAGGAAATGACCCTTCTCGAGGCTTCCGAGCTCGTTAAGGCTATCGAGGACACCTTCGGCGTTTCCGCCGCTGCTCCTGCCGCTGTTGTCGCCGCTCCCGCTGCTGGCGCTGCTGAGGCCGAGGAGAAGACCGAGTTTGACGTCGTGCTCGAGGGCTTCGGCGACAACAAGATTCAGGTCATCAAGGCCGTCCGTGAGCTCACCAACCTTGGCCTGAAGGAGGCCAAGGAGGTCGTCGAGGGCGCTCCCAAGGCTGTTCTCGAGGGTGCCAAGAAGGAGGACGCCGAGGCTGCCAAGGAGAAGCTCGAGGCTGCTGGCGCTGCTGTCACCCTCAAGTAATCAGGCTTTCTCGCCAGATTCCTTTGCAGACGGGGTTCGCATTGCGAGCCCCGTCTTTTTTGTTTTTCGGTTCCCCGACATCGGTTGCTCAAACTGCCATGTTCTGTGATTTGCGTCGCATCGGGTGCCCTGCCGTTGGGCAATAAAATTGCACCATTCGAGCAATAATTTGCGTTGACCTGCTGAAGAATTGTCTCTGCCTTGTAGCGACATATAGTTCCAGCGGTAAGATGCTTGGGTATCGCAATTTGGTCTGCGGCTGTGCGCCGCACGCACGGGGCGCTTTTGCGCCTGCGAAAGGATCTTTGAATAACATGAAGGCAATCATCCCCGCCGCCGGTCTTGGCACGCGTTTTCTGCCTGGCACCAAGTGCACGCCCAAAGAGATGCTGCCGGTGCTCGACAAGCCGGTCATCCAGTATGTCGTCGAGGAGGCACTCGACCCCGAGGAGGTCGACGACGCCATCATCGTTACCTCGCCCGGCAAGCCCGAGCTGCTGAACTACTTCCAGCCCGACCGTTCGCTCGAGAACCTGCTGCGCGAGCGCGGCAAGAACGCCTATGCCGATGCCGTCGCCCACGCTGGCGGTATGCCGGTCGACTTCCGTTATCAGTACGAGCCCAAGGGCCTCGGCCATGCCATTCGCTCTGCTGCCGACGCCGTGGCAGGGGAGAACTTCCTGGTTCTTCTGGGCGACTACGTTGTGCCTAACCGCGACATCTGCGACAAGATGCTCGCCGTTTCCAAGGAGCACGGTGGCGCTTCGGTTATCGCCGTCGCTGCTTGCTCGCCCGAGGAAGTCAGCCGCTACGGTGTTATCGCCGGCGAGCGCGTCGGTTCGCTCGAGGGCGCCGAGGACGTTGCCGATGCCGAGCCGGGCGCTGTCTGGCGTATCGGCGGTCTGGTTGAGAAGCCCGCTCCCGAGGCTGCTCCGTCCAACCTGTACATCGTCGGTCGCTACCTGCTGAGCCCGCTGGTCATGGACTTGCTGGCAGATCAGCAGGCCGGCAAGGGCGGCGAGATCCAGCTCACCGACTCCATGGCCCGTTCGCTCGACCGCGAGGCCATGTACGCCGTCGTCATCGACCCGCTGTCGGGCTACGACACTGGCACTCCCTCTGGTTGGATGGCCACTAACGCCCTCATGGCTGCAAACGACCCCCGCTTTGCCGATGCCTTCTGGGACGCCATCGACGAGCGCGGCGGATTGATGCGCAAGTAAGCCTTCGGGCACCGACATTTACGGGCGTGGACCTCGGTTCGCGCCCGTTTTTTATAAGAGCTGCGATTGCCGGCTCTCTGTTCACAGAAAATATATGAACAGATGTTCGATACACATACATCTACCTGCGTGTTTTCTGTCGAAAAACTTTGCTACTCCAAAAACTCAATCGCGTCAAGGCTTTTCTTGCCCAACGGTCGGTACCTGATAAAATATTAGGTTGCGATAACTGGCGAAGCTATGCCTCGCCAACCCACCGAGCATTTCCGTGAAGGAGGAAAAACCTGGTGACCTACGCATACACTGCCACTGAGCGCAAGCGCGTCAGCTTCGGGAAAATCCCGGAGGCCATGGAGCTCCCCAACCTTATCTCTGTTCAAAGGGAATCCTTTGAGCGTTTTAAGGACGAGGGTCTTCGTGAGGCGTTCAAGGAATCCAGCCCCATCCAGAGCCAGAACCATGTTCTCGAGGTTACCTTCGGCGAGCATCAGTTCGGCGACCCCGCGCACACCGTCGAGGAGTGCCGCGAGAAGGACATGACCTATCAGGCCCCGCTTCTGACCGACGTTCGTCTCACCAACAAGGAGACCGGCGAGATCAAGGAGCAGCTCGTCTTTATGGGTGACTTCCCCATGATGACCGATCAGGGCACCTTCATCATCAACGGTACCGAGCGTATCGTCGTCTCGCAGCTCGTCCGCTCCCCGGGCGTGTACTACAGCTCCGAGATGGATTCGGGCAAGCAGATCTACAAGGCCCAGATTATCCCGTCCCGCGGTGCCTGGCTCGAGTTTGAGGTCGACAAGCGCGACCAGCTCATGGTCTCCATCGACCGTAAGCGCAAGCAGAGCGCCACGATGTTCCTGCGCGCCCTTGGCATTGCCGTCACCAACGACGACATCATCGAGCTGCTCGGCAACTCCGATGTGATCAAGCGCACCCTGGAGCGCGACACCGCCCTCACCCGCGAGGACGCCCTCATCGAGATCTACCGTCGCCTGCGCCCGGGCGAGCCTCCCACCGTGGACGCTTCCCGCAGCCTGCTCGAGGGCCTGCTCTTTAACCCGCAGCGCTACGATCTGGCCCGCGTCGGTCGTTACAAGGTCAACAAGAAGCTCAACCTCACCACCGAGGAAGAGGTCACGGTGCTCACCGACGAGGATATCGTCGCGACGCTGCGCTACCTCCTGTCCCTCGCTGCCGGCGAGCAGGGCTTCAAGGTCGACGACATCGACCACTTTGGCAACCGCCGCATCCGCACCGTCGGCGAGCTTGTCGCCAACCAGTTCCGTATCGGCATGAGCCGTATGGAGCGCGTCGTCCGTGAGCGCATGAGCTCCCAGGACATCGACGAGATCACCCCGCAGTCGCTCATCAACATCCGCCCGATCGTGGCCTCCATCAAGGAGTTCTTCGGTTCCTCGCAGCTCTCGCAGTTCATGGACCAGGCGAACCCCCTGACCGGTCTGACCCACAAGCGCCGTCTGTCCGCACTCGGCCCTGGTGGTCTTGCCGGCCACAAGTCCGGCTCCAGCCGCCGCACTAACGTGCCGACGGCCGTCCGCGACGTTCACAACTCGCACTACAGCCGCATGTGCCCGATCGAGACCCCCGAAGGCCCCAACATCGGCCTGATCGGCTCGCTCGCCCTCTACGCCCGCGTCAACGAGTATGGCTTCATCGAGGCCCCGTTCCGTCGCGTCGAGAACGGCGTTGCCACCGACCAGATCGACTGGATGACCGCTGACGAGGAAGAGAAGCACGTCATCGCGCCGGCCAACACGCCGCTCGATCCCAAGACCAACGAGTTCATCACGACCGATGCCGAGGGCAAGCTTGTCCGTCCGCACACCGTGATCGCCCGTACCCGCGACTTCGACGGCTCCTTCGGCGCTCCCGCCGACGTGCCCGTCGAGGACGTCGACTACATGGACGTCTCGCCGCGTCAGATGCTCTCCGTCGCAGCCACGCTGATCCCGTTCCTTGAGCACGACGACGCCAAGCGTACGCTGATGGGCGCCAACATGCAGCGTCAGGCCGTGCCGCTGGTTCACCCCGCCGCTCCCTATGTCGGTACCGGCATGGAGCGTCGCGCCGCTCTGGACTCCGGCGAGGTCACCCTGGCCAAGAACGCCGGCGAGGTTATCTTTGCCGACGCCGCCAAGATTATCGTCAAGCATGCCGGCGGCATGGACGAGTATCACCTGGCCAAGTACCAGCGCTCCAACCAGTCCACCTGCATCAACCACCGTCCGCTCGTGCGCGTCGGTGACACCGTTGAGCAGGGCGAGCCTCTGGCCGACGGTCCTTCGACCGATCACGGCGAGCTCGCACTGGGCCAGAACCTCACCGTGGCCTACATGCCGTGGGAAGGCTTTAACTACGAGGACGGTATCGTCGTGTCCGAGCGCCTGGTGGCCGAGGACCTGCTGACGACCATCAACATCACCCGTCACGAGATCGACGCCCGCGACACCAAGCTCGGCCCCGAGGAGATCACCCGCGAGATCCCGAACCTCTCTGAGGACATGCTTGCCAACCTCGACGAGGACGGCATCATCCGCATCGGCGCCGAGGTCGGCCCTGGCGACATCCTGGTCGGCAAGGTCACGCCTAAGGGCGAGAGCGCTCTGACCGCCGAGGAGCGCCTGCTGCGCGCCATCTTCGGTGCCAAGGCCCACGACGTCCGCGATACCTCCCTTAAGATGCCTCACGGCGCTTACGGCCGCGTCATCGACGTCGTCCGCTTTAGCCGCGAGAACGGCGACGACCTGGCCCCCGGCGTCAACGAGCAGGTGCGCGTCTACGTCGCCCAGCGTCGTAAGATCCAGCAGGGCGATAAGATCGCCGGCCGCCACGGCAACAAGGGTGTTATCTGTAACGTTCTGCCGGTCGAGGACATGCCCTACATGGCTGACGGTACCCCGATCGACGTTATCCTCAACCCGCTGGGCGTTCCCTCGCGTATGAACGTCGGCCAGCTGCTCGAGTGCCACCTTGGCTGGGCTGCTGCCTGCGGTTGGGATACCGAGCAGGCCGACTCCGACAAGTACGTCCCCGGTCCGTTCTTCACCGCCACGCCCGTCTTCGACGGCGCCAAGGAGGACGAGATCGCCGAGGTCATTCGTCGTGCCAACAAGAACATGCTCAACAAGGCCACCGCTGCCTTTGGCGATCACATGCGCCCCGAGTTCGTCACCCAGCTTGACGAGCGCGGCAAGACCCGTCTGTTCGACGGCCGCACCGGCGAGGAGTTCCGCGAGCCCATTACCGTGGGTACGTCCTACATCCTCAAGCTCGGCCACATGGTCGACGACAAGATCCACGCCCGTTCGACCGGCCCTTACAGCCTGGTTACCCAGCAGCCTCTGGGCGGCAAGGCCCAGTTCGGCGGCCAGCGCTTCGGCGAGATGGAAGTTTGGGCACTGTACGCATACGGTGCTTCCAACGTCCTGCAGGAGATCCTGACCGTCAAGTCCGACGATACCGTGGGCCGCGTCAAGACCTACGAGTCCATCGTCAAGGGCGAGAATGTTCCGGTCCCGGGTATCCCCGAGTCCTTCAAGGTTCTCGTCAAGGAGATTCGCTCCCTCGCACTGGACATCGAGCCCATGCACGATGCCGACGAGGACGCCTCCGCCCCCGTGACCGCCGAGGAGACCTCCGCTCTCGACGACCTGGCTGCGCTCGCCGGCGTTGACGCCGACGTCGAGGCCGAGGATGCCGAGACCGCCGAGGCACCCGAGGCTGTCGCCGCCACGACCACTGATAAGGAGTAGTTGACTGTGGCAGATTTCGAAGCTACTGATTTTGACTCGGTAAAGATCTCCCTTGCCTCCGCCGACCAGATCCGTTCCTGGTCGCACGGTGAGGTCAAGAAGCCGGAGACCATCAATTACCGTACCCTCAAGCCCGAGAAGGACGGCCTGTTCTGCGAGAAGATCTTCGGTCCCGCCAAGGACTGGGAGTGCTCCTGCGGCAAGTACAAGGGCATCCGCTTTAAGGGCATCGTCTGCGAGCGCTGCGGCGTCGAGGTCACCTCGGCCAAGGTGCGTCGCGACCGCATGGGCCACATCGAGCTCGCCGCTCCCGTGTCCCACATCTGGTACTTCAAGAGCCCCACGAGCTTCCCGATGAGCCGTATGCTCGACATCAAGTCCAAGGACCTCGAGAAGGTTCTGTACTTTGCCAGCTACATCATCACCGAGGTTGACTATGAGGCCCGCGAGGCCGACGCCGACGACCTGCGCGAGGAGCTCGCCGCCGATCTGGAAGAGATCGATGCCGAGTGCGCCCGCCAGATCGAGTCCCTCAAGGAGCAGGGCGACCCCGAGAACTTTGACGAGTTCTCCGACGAGGAGCCGCTGACCCCCGAGGAGATCGCCTCTGGCATCGTCGACATTGAGGAAGAGTGCAAGGACGAGAAGCAGCTCCGCACGGACGCCTTCAACGCCTTCATGAAGCTCACCGAGCGCGACCTCATCTCCGATGAGCCGCTGTTCCGCGAGATGACCCGCTACTACTCCATGTACTTCAAGGGCGGCATGGGTGCCGAGGCCGTCCGCGACCTGCTCGCTGCCATCGACCTTCCTTCCGAGGCCGAGAAGCTCAAGGCCATCATCGCCGACGAGGACTCCCAGAAGCAGAAGCGCGAGAAGGCCGTCAAGCGCCTCGAGGTCGTTGACGCCTTCCTGAAGGGCGGCAACAGCCCCGCGAACATGATTCTGGACGTCATCCCGGTCATTCCGCCCGATCTGCGCCCGATGGTCCAGCTCGACGGCGGCCGCTTCGCCGCGTCCGACCTCAACGACCTGTATCGTCGCGTGATCAACCGTAACAACCGACTCAAGCGCCTGCTCGACCTGGACGCCCCTGCGATCATCGTGAACAACGAGAAGCGCATGCTCCAGGAGTCCGTGGACGCCCTGTTCGACAACGGCCGTCGTGGTCGCCCGGTCTCTGGCCGTGGCGGTCGCCCGCTCAAGTCGCTCGCCGAGGCCCTCAAGGGCAAGCAGGGTCGTTTCCGTCAGAACCTGCTGGGCAAGCGTGTCGACTACTCCGGCCGTTCGGTAATCGTTACCGACCCCAAGCTGCTGCTGCACCAGTGCGGTCTGCCCAAGACCATGGCGCTGGAGCTCTTCAAGCCCTTCGTCATGAAGCGCCTGGTCGAGCTTGGCAAGGTCGAGAACATCAAGGGCGCCAAGCGCGCTATCGACCGTGGTGCCACCTTTGTGTGGGACATTCTCGAAGAGGTCATCGACGGCCGCGTCGTGCTGCTCAACCGTGCACCGACCCTGCACCGTCTGTCCATCCAGGCCTTTGAGCCGGTGCTGGTCGAGGGCAAGGCTATCCACCTGCACCCGCTGGTCTGCTCGCCCTTCAACGCCGACTTCGACGGCGACCAGATGTCTGTCCACGTGCCGCTGTCCAGCCAGGCTCAGGCCGAGGCTCGCGTGCTCATGCTCTCTGCGAACAACCTGCGCTCGCCGGCATCCGGCAAGCCGGTTAACATCCCCTCGCAGGACATGATCATCGGCGTGTACTACCTGACCCAGGTCCGCGACGGTCTGCCGGGCGAGAACCACGTGTTCTCGAGCTTCGACGACGCGCTGCACGCCTATGACTGCCGCTCCGAGGTCGACATGCAGGCCAAGATCCAGGTCCGCGTGTCCGCCGAGAACGCCAACGTCATCAACGAGGACGGCACCCGTATCTTCCGCGTCAAGAACGGCAAGAACGAGTTCGTCGACTACGACGTCACCGGTAACAAGACCGCGCGCTTCGAGACTTCTATCGGCCGCATCATCTTCAACCGCCAGTGCCTGCCCGAAGACTATGAGTTCATGAACTACAAGATGGTCAAGGGCGACGTGGCTAAGCTGGTTGCTGACTGCTGCGATCGTTACCCCGAGGCCAAGGTCGGCCCGATCCTCGACGCCATCAAGTACTCCGGCTTCCACTACGCTACCCGCGCCGGCCTCACCATCTCGGTGTGGGACGCTCTCATCCCTGCCGAGAAGCAGGGGCTGCTCGACCGCGCCCAGGCCAACGTCGACCAGATCAACGAGTACTTCGAGGAGGGCTTCATCAACGAGACGGAGCGCCACATCGAAGTCGTTAACGAGTGGACCGCTTGTACCGATAAGGTTGCAGCGCTCATGCTCGACATGTTCGACGAGGAGAACCCGCTGTACATGATGGCCGACTCCGGCGCCCGTGGTTCTAAGACCCAGCTGCGTCAGCTCGGCGGCATGCGCGGCCTGATGGCAGACATGTCCGGCGAGACGATCGACCTTCCCATTAAGGCGAACTTCCGCGAGGGCCTGCTGCCGCTCGAGTACTTCATTTCGACCTACGGCGCCCGTAAGGGCCTGGTCGATACCGCATCCCACACCTCGGACTCTGGTTACCTGACCCGTCGTCTGGTCGACGTGGCCCAGGACGTCATCGTCCGCGAGGAGGACTGCGGTACGCACGAGGGCGTCACCTACAACCTCATCATCCCCGGCACCACCGACCTCAACACCGACCTCGTCGGCCGTTGCTTTATTGAGGACGTCGTGGCTCCCGATGGCGCCGTGCTCTTTGAGCAGGACGGCTACATCGAGAAGGTCGCCGACATCCAGAAGATGGTCGATGCCGGCCTCAAGAAGGTCAAGCTCCGCGCGCTGCTCACCTGCCGCTCCAAGTACGGCGTGTGCCAGAAGTGCTACGGCTGGGATCTTTCCACCCGTCGTCCGGTCGCCATCGGTACCGCGGTCGGCATTATTGCCGCCCAGTCCATCGGCGAGCCCGGTACGCAGCTTACGATGCGTACCATTCACTCCGGCGGCGTCGCTGGCGTCGACGATATTACGCAGGGTCTGCCTACGGTCAGCCGTATGTTCGATATCGTCGGCAACGTCAACGAGAAGATTCTGGGTCGCGAGGCCGAGCTGGCTCCGTACTCCGGTCACCTCTCGATTAAGCCCGAGAAGTCCGAGTACGTGCTGACGCTCACCGACTCCGAGGATCACACCCGTGTTCTCGATGAGCGCCGCGTCCCCGCTTCGGTGCGCTTTATGCCCGAGATCGAGGACGGCTGCGAGGTTCGCGCCGGCGACCAGATCACCAAGGGCTTCGTCAACTTCCGCAACCTGCGCAAGCTGACCGACATCGAGTCGACGATGCACACCTTCGTCGAGAGCGTCAAGGACGTCTACACCAGCCAGGGCGTCGACCTGAACGACAAGCACATCGAGGTGCTCGCACGTCAGATGCTGCGTCGCGTTCAGATCACCAACCCCGGCGACTCCAAGTACCTGCTTGGTCAGTACGTTGACCGCTACGAGTTCGCCGACGAGGTCGAGCGCGTTGCCCGTCTGGGCGGTCAGGCTCCTGTGGCCGAGCCCGTCATCCTGGGTACGCTCAAGGTCGCGTCCAACATCGATTCCTGGCTGTCGAGCGCTTCGTTCATCCGTACCGCCGGCGTCCTTACCGAGGCTGCCATCGAGGGCAAGGTCGACCACCTGCTCGACCTTAAGTCCAACGTCATCGTCGGTAAGAAGATCCCGGCTGGTACCGGCCTCAAGCCGTACGCCAACGCCAAGCTGACGTATCGCACGGCCGACGGCTACGTGGATATCGACGGTCCGGTTTCGCCCAACGCCAAGTCGCTGCCCGAGTGGGCTCCTGTGGAGCTCAAGGACCTGGACGAGCAGCTCCCGCAGCAGCTCGACTGGGCCGGCTACGACGAGTTCGGTGGTGCTGACGGTTCGTTCACCCGCAACGGCCACACTATCTCCGCCGAGAAGGCTCGTCTGTACCTGTTCGACGACCTGGGCGTGTCGCAGCGCTGGACCAACAAGTTCAGCGAGGTCGGCATCGAGACGGTCGGCGACCTGGTCGGCAAGTCCGAGGAGGATCTGCTGCGCATCGATGGCATCGGTGCCAAGGCGATCGAGGAGCTCCGTGACGGCCTGGAGGCCCACGACCTGCTCTACATCCTCGAGAACAACGACGACGTTGCCGACGAGGAAGACCTCTCGCAGCTGCTGCAGATGGTCTTTAGCCCCGACGGTCCGGACGACATCCTGCTGGGCACCTCCGCCACGCCGACGCATCACGCCGACGCCGACGAGGAGCTCCTGGGCGCCCCGATCGACGACAAGAAGGCTCCCGCCAACGGTGCCATCAACGAGGACATGGCTTCCCTCGACGAGCTGCTCAACCAGCTCGTGGACACCGATGACGTCGAAGAGGCCAAGGACAACGACGAGGAGTAACTTCCTAGTACGTTAACCGCCCTTCCAAAGACCCGTTTCCCAACAGGGAAGCGGGTCTTTTTTGGTGAGGAACGTTGCCCCGACGAGCACGTCGGATTCCCGGAACGGGCCGCCCGCTGTTTAAGTTTGTCGCGAGTTCCGCACGCAAAGGAAAGCACTTAATGTGCTTTCCGTCTTGCGCAGGACTGTAGAGCAGCAAACTTAAACAGCGGGCGGCCCGTTCCGGGAATCTGCCCCCGCGCACAGAAGGGGATTCCTTTCGCCAAAAAGGGACAGGTTTATTTTGGTAGGTTTTTCCTGCTTGAATTTGAAACATTTCGTTCGGCCAAAGCGTATCTATGGTGAGGACCTCATCAAGAACCATCAGCGTCACCGGGAGGTGATTATGGAAGAACAAGCTTTTAGACAGGCGGTCGAAGACCACCGGGATGTCGTGTTTCGGATCGCATTGACGTATCTGCGTGATCGCGCTGACGCCGACGATGTTGCTCAAGACGTCTTTCTGAAGTTACTCAAAAGCGACGCGCAATTTGAAAACTGGGAGCATCTTCGTCGATGGCTTATCCGGGTCACGATCAATGAATGTAAATCTCTCTTTCGAAAGCCGTGGAGGCGCGTGGAGGATATTGAGAATCTGGCCGATTCGCTTTCGACAGCGCAGGATGAGACCAAGGCCGTCCTGTCAGATGTCATGCGGCTTCCGGAACGATTCCGTATCCCCATC
The DNA here is from genome assembly GCA_905199605.1 of uncultured Collinsella sp. Taxonomy (GTDB): domain Bacteria; phylum Actinomycetota; class Coriobacteriia; order Coriobacteriales; family Coriobacteriaceae; genus Collinsella. Next base: position 170,082 of record CAJKHC010000001.1, on the reverse strand, counting down.
GTGCTCTATTACTATCTGGGCTTCTCGACTTCAGAAATTGCCGAGTTACTGCATGTGCCAGCCGCGACCGTTCGAACGCGTTTAGCTCGCGGCAGATCGAAGCTCAAGTTCATCCTAGAGGAGGGCGACCGTGAAATCCAACCAGATCAAGCAGGCCTTCGAGTCCGTCCAAGCCGATAGCGATCTTGCTGACCGTGTTCTTTATGCCGCTGCTGGCGAGCCGCTTCGCCGAAAGGGTCACGCGAAGCCTCTGTATGTTGCCGTAATCGGATGTCTTGCCGGAGTGCTGGCGACCGGAGGGGTCGCCTACGCTGTTGTCAATTCCAGTTATTTTGCCTCTGCCTGGGGAAACCATGGCAACGGAGAGTCCGTTACCTGGACAAATGGCGGCTCGTCGGGGACGAAATATACCTACACCAGAGAGTTTGGTGATGGTATCGCGCCCCAAAGCCTGGAGGGTGCAGTCCAGAAGGTCAATCTGTCCGTCGAGGGCAACGGCTATACGCTCGACATTCATGAGATGGCAATCGACGAGAACGGTTGCGGTGCTGTGACGTTTACATTGTCCAATCCGAATGGCGTTAACTACTACAAGCCGGCGGCAGAGCTTGGCGAACTTGTTCTCTATGGTGAAGAAGAAGGGGGCGTCAGTACACCCAGCATGAACTTCGGCGAGGAATGGGCTGATACACGCTGCACCATTGATAAAGACACATCAAGCGACACGGTCATTAACGGCACGATGTACTTTGCATCTTGGAATCGCGATCGAGATTTACGACATGCGGTCACCTGGAATATCTCCTGGACCGAGGGCAAAGGTGAGGATGCGAAGGTGATCGAGGTGTCGACGCCAGAGTTTAACGTCGGAGCGCACGTCGATACAAAAGAACTCCGCTCCGATGACTCGCCTCTCGAGATCAGTCCGTTTTCCATCCAGACGCATATCGATGATCTGGGCTATGAAGCAGTTGATCATAAACTGACCGTCACCTACAAGGATGGGTCAGAGCAGATTATCGAAGATGACGACGCAGGGGCGTACAATTTCTATGTTTCGATGGGACGCAATAGCGGAGAGAACATTTGGGTGCCAACGAAGTTGATTGATGTCGACCAAGTGGTTTCAGTAACGCTCGAAGGCACACGCTGCACTTCAACAGGGGGCGCCGAAACGTCGGAACCCTTTACCATCGTCTATTCGTAAGATTTGGGGCCGCTTTCTACTAGGGGAAGCGGCCTTCTTTGCGGTAAATGGGCGGTTAGACCGCACGATATTCGCCTGCATTCCTGAAGTATGCGGCAAAATCTTGATGGGTCGACCACACCGTATATGCTCAAGCGCTCTACCTGCGGGTTTATTATCGCAAAACCCCGGTGCGCTCGGCGGGTCCAGAATTTGCCGCATACTTCCGAAAGCGCCGCCGATTTCCATGCGACAGGTGAGAGCAGATCACCGTTGGAGCGCGACGTTTCCCCAGATAAAACCGACCAAAATAAACCTGTCCCTTTTTGGCAGGTAACGTTGCCCCGACGAGCACGTCGGATCCCCGGCCCGGGCGGCACAGGGGTTAAGTTTGTCGCGAGCTCCGCACGAGCCGGAGGCCACTTAATGTGGCCTCCGTGCGAGCCAGGACTGTAGAGCAGCAAACTTAACCCCTGTGCCGCCCGGCCCGGGAATCCGCCCCCGCGCACAGGAGGGGATTCCTTTTGTGTAGGCTTTGCGGAAATGTGCCAATTTTGGGATACGCCCGGCGGCGTGGTCTGTTGACGGCACAGCTAACGCCACGTATCCTATCGAACTGCGTGTTTCGTAGGGGGATGCTGACCCCTCGATTCAAGCCGTTGCACTTTACAGAAAGCTGGAATCATTCGAGAAGGAGTACGCTTTGCCTACTATTAACCAGCTGGTTCGCCAGGGCCGTCGTTCCGTGCCCAAGAAGTCCAAGAACGCTGCTCTGCAGCACAACTCCCAGAAGCGCGGCGTGTGCACCCGCGTCTTCACCACGAGCCCCAAGAAGCCGAACTCGGCTCTTCGTAAGGTTGCCCGTGTTCGCCTTGTCAACGGCATCGAAGTTACTGCTTACATCCCGGGTGAGGGCCACAACCTGCAGGAGCACTCCATCGTGCTCGTCCGCGGCGGTCGTGTCCGTGACCTCCCTGGTGTCCGTTATCACGTCATCCGTGGCGCCTACGACGCTGCTCCGGTCCAGAACCGTATGCAGGCCCGTTCCAAGTACGGTGCTAAGCGCCCCAAGGCTAAATAAGCCAGATAACGTTTTGATACTTTCGCCGTGTGCCGTCTTGAGCGCCGCACGGTAGACACTTAAGGAGATTTCACATGCCGCGTCGTGCAGCAGCTAATCGTCGTGAGGTTCAGCCTGACGCCGTTTACAACAACCGCCTGGTGACTCAGCTCATCAACAAGGTCCTTCTTGACGGCAAGAAGGCCACCGCTGAGCGCATCGTTTACACCGCTTTCGAGATCGTTGCCGAGAAGTCCGAGGGCGGCGACGCTCTCGCTACCTTCAAGAAGGCTATGGACAACGTCAAGCCCACGCTCGAGGTTAAGCCCAAGCGTGTCGGTGGCGCTACCTATCAGGTCCCGATGGAGGTCAACTCCCGTCGTTCCACCGCTCTGGGTATCCGCTGGATCGTCAACTTCTCCCGCGCTCGCAAGGAGAAGACCATGGCCGAGCGTCTCGCCAACGAGATTCTCGACGCCTCCAACGGCCTGGGCGCTTCCGTCAAGAAGCGTGAGGACGTCTTCAAGATGGCCGAGGCCAACCGCGCGTTCTCTCACTATCGTTGGTAAGTTAAGGTAAGGAACTAACATGGCTAAGCCTAAGTACAAGCTTTCCGATACCCGTAACATCGGCATCATGGCTCACATCGATGCTGGTAAGACCACCACGACCGAGCGTATTCTTTACTACACCGGTAAGACCCACAAGATCGGTGAGGTCCATGAGGGCGCTGCCACCATGGACTGGATGGTTCAGGAGCAGGAGCGCGGCGTAACCATTACCTCCGCTGCTACTACCTGCTTCTGGAACAAGGACGGTAAGGACTACCGCATCCAGATCATCGACACCCCGGGCCACGTTGACTTCACCGCCGAGGTCGAGCGCTGCCTGCGCGTCCTCGATGGCGCTGTCGCCGTCTTCGACGCCGTTGCCGGCGTTCAGCCCCAGTCTGAGACCGTTTGGCGTCAGGCTTCCACCTTCAACGTCCCCCGCATCGCCTTCATCAACAAGTATGACCGCGTGGGCGCTGACTTCTTCAACGCTATCGAGACCATGAAGGATCGTCTCGACGCCAACGCCGTGGCCGCTCAGGTCCCGATGGGCGCCGAGGACAACTTCTGGGGCGTCATCGACCTGGTCACCATGACTGCATGGGACTTCAAGGCCGACGAGAAGGGTATGACCTACCCCGAGCCGATGGACGAGATCCCGGCTGAGTTTGCCGACATCGCTGCCACCAAGCGCGAGGAGCTCCTCGACGCTGCTGCCAGCTTTGACGACGAGCTCATGGAGAAGATCCTCATGGAGGAGGACTTCACCGTCGAGGAGCTCAAGGCTGCTCTGCGCAAGGGCGTTCTGGCCAACGAGCTCAACCTCGTCTTCGTGGGTTCCGCCTACAAGAACAAGGGCGTTCAGGAGCTGCTCGACGCTGTCGTCGACTACCTGCCCAGCCCGCTTGACGTCGAGGCCGTCACCGGTACCGATCCGGACACCGGCGAGGAGATTCAGCGTCATCCTTCCTTCGACGAGCCCTTCTCCGGCCTGGTCTTCAAGATCATGACCGACCCGTTCGTCGGTAAGCTCACCTACGTCCGCGTTTACTCCGGCCGCGCCGAGTCCGGCTCCTACGTTGTCAACGCTTCCAACGGTCAGCGCGAGCGCCTCGGCCGCATCCTCGAGATGAACGCCGCCGAGCGTATCGACCGTGACGACGCTGCCGCCGGCGACATCGTCGCTTGCGTCGGCTTCAAGAACTCCACCACCGGTGACACCCTGTGCGCCGAGGGCAAGGAGATCGTCCTCGAGAAGATCGAGTTCGCTAAGCCCGTTATTGACGTTGCCATCGAGCCCAAGACCAAGGCCGAGCAGGACAAGATGTCCCTGGCTCTGACCAAGCTCGCCGAGGAGGACCCGACCTTCCAGGTGTCCACCAACCACGAGACCGGCCAGACCATCATCGCCGGCATGGGCGAGCTGCACCTCGAGATCATCGTCGACCGTCTGCTCCGCGAGTTCAAGGTTGACGCTAACGTCGGTAAGCCCCAGGTTGCCTACCGCGAGACCGCTGGTCACGACGTCGAGAAGGCTGAGGGCAAGTTCGTCCGTCAGTCCGGCGGTCGCGGTCAGTACGGCCACGCCGTCATCAAGCTCGAGAAGATGGAGGAGGGCTTCGGCTACGAGTTCGTCAACGCTATCGTCGGCGGCGTCGTGCCCAAGGAGTACATCCCGTCCATCGACAAGGGCATCCAGGAGGCCCTGAACACCGGTGTTATCGCCGGCTTCCCGGTCCTCGACGTTAAGGTCACCCTGTTCGACGGTTCTTACCACGAGGTCGACTCCTCCGAGGCCGCCTTCAAGATCGCCGGTTCCATGGCTATCAAGGACGCCCTCAAGAAGTCCGATCCGCAGCTGCTCGAGCCGATCATGGCTGTCGAGGTCGAGACCCCCGAGCAGTACATGGGCGACGTTATGGGCAACCTCTCCGGTCGCCGCGGCAAGATCGAGGGCATGGAGGATCGCAAGAACAGCAAGCTCATCCGTGCCAAGGTGCCGCTGGGCGAGATGTTCGGTTACGCTACCGACCTTCGCTCCCAGACCCAGGGCCGTGCATCCTACACGATGCAGTTCGACTCTTATGAGCCCGCGCCCAAGTCCATCGTGGACGAGGTCATGAGCAAGAACGCCTAAGTTCGAGCTCCCTGTTACGTAATCCTGCGAGAACATCTCTCGCACTCTTTGGAGGTTTAAGTTGGCTACCCAGAAGATCCGCATTCGCCTCAAGGGCTATGATCACGAGGTCGTCGATCAGTCCGCGAAGCTCATCGTCGAGACCGCTCAGAAGACCGGCGCTCGCGTTTCCGGTCCTGTCCCCCTGCCCACCGAGCGCAACCTGTACACGGTTATCCGCTCGCCGCACGTGAACAAGGACTCCCGTGAGCAGTTCGAGATGCGCACCCACAAGCGCCTCATCGACATCCTCGACCCCACCTCGGGCACCGTTGATTCGCTCATGCGTCTCGACCTTCCCGCTGGTGTCGACATCGACATCAAGCTCTAAGCGATATCGCTCATAGCTTAAAGGGCCCCGCTGCCGTTACGGTAGCGGGGCCCTTTTGTTTAGCATGATGGGTTTGGATCGCCGGGTAAGGCTGCCGAGCGGCTGGCTGTGGCACCCTATTCACTCACAGGACGCAGCGATGCCTCCTCAAAATGGAAGGATCGCAAGCCGTCTTCCGTCTCGATGCACGCGCGACCAAAGGCATCGACGGTTTTAAAGATGCCGCGTGCCAGCTCGTCTCCAGCGGGTGAGCGGGCGATAACGTGCTTCCCAATCCAATTGAGGTGAGCGATATATTCGTCGTGGACGGGCGCGAGCGGACCGGCGTCTTTTTCCTTGGCGTTGAGGCGCTCTGCCCAGGCATCTACAGCGTCTATAACTGCGTGATAGACCTCATCGAGGAGCATGTCGACGGCAGGAACGTTCTCGTTGAGGTCTGAGAGGCCGATTGCCGGCAGGCCGCCATCGGGAACCTCTTGGGGCGTGTAGTTTACGTTGACGCCAATGCCGCAGACGGCAAAGGGCATGCCCATGTTGTCACGAGCCGCCTCGACCAAGATGCCGCCGAGTTTGCGCCCTCGCGCGACGAGGTCGTTGGGCCATTTGAGGCCGATCTCGTTAGCAAGACCTTGCGCCTCGAGCGCCTCGAGCACCGCTAAGCCGCTGACGGCGGCAAGACCAGAGTACTTGGCGGGATCAACACGTGGACGTAGGACAATCGAGAGCAACAGGTTGCCGGCGGTTGAATCCCACTTGTGGCCGCGTCGGCCGCGTCCTGCCGTTTGCGCGCGGGCTGCAAGCCCCGTGCCGTGCGGCGCTCCCTGTTTTCCTGCTTCGAGCAGGTCGTCGTTGGTCGATCCGGTTACGTCGACTATCGTTAATTGGGCATCCATAGCGGCTGCTACCTCCTTAATGAATAAGTGAATGACGCGAATGGTGTCGAGAGATAGACACAATGTGAAGCCTTTGTCGCATTTGGACAATTTAATGTTAACACGTCAACAAAGCGAAGAATGCGCTATCCTCTCTTGGTCGATGTAAACACGTCAACAACTCAAAGGAGGTTAGTGATGGGTTTCACGATTCTTGGAACAGGCTCGGCGCTTCCCAAGCGCAGTGTTTCCAATGACGAGCTGTCCGAGTTCCTCGATACCTCGGATGAGTGGATTTTTACCCGCACAGGCATCAAGAGCCGCCATGTGTGCACCACCGAGTCACTTGACGACCTTGCCGTGGCGGCGAGCGAGCAAGCGCTCCAGACGTCCGGAATCGATGCGAGCCAGCTGGATCTTATCGTCTGTTCGACGACGACGGGCGATCATCTCGTTCCTGCCGAAGCGTGCGCCATTGCTGAGCGCCTGGGTGCCACATGTCCTGCTTTCGACGTTTCGGCGGCTTGTGCCGGCTTCGTATTTGCGCTCGATGTCGCCGAGGGCTATATCGCCCGCGGTCGTGCCAGGCGCGTGCTTATTGTTGCTGCCGAGCAGATGACGCGCGCGCTCGACTGGACCGACCGTGCCACCTGCGTGCTCTTTGGCGATGGCGCGGGTGCTGCGGTCATAGAGGCTGGGGGAGAGAATCCCCTCGCCGTTGAGCTTTCGACGTCGCCTGACGTCGAAACACTGCGCGTCCCCGGATTGGCGGGCTCCTCGCCGTATAAGACGGCGCAGGACCGCGAAAGCGTGCTTTCCATGAACGGCCGTCGCGTCTTCAAGTTTGGCGTCAATGCCATCTGCGACACGGTCAACAAGCTCGTTTGCGACGCGAGCATCGCGGTCGAGGACATCGACCACTTTGTATTCCATCAGGCTAACGAACGAATCTTGAGCCATGCGGTCAAGCGCTTAGGCGTGCCGGACGACCGTGTGGTCCGAACGTTGCGTGAAACCGGCAACATCTCGAGCGCCTGTATTCCGCTTGCTCTCGATCGACTGGCAAATACCGGCGCACTGAATGCGGGCGACACCATCGCCCTCGTTGGATTTGGCGCCGGCTTGGATGTAGGTGGCTATCTACTTCGCTGGAAGTAGCTGCACATAGGAAATGAAAACGCCCCTGGGGCACAAACAAAGGAGAACTACCATGGCAGATCAGAAGACCTTCGAGCGCGTTTGCGACGTTATCCGCGAGACCGCCGGCCTTGACGATGTCGAGATGAAGCCCGAGTCCACGCTCGAGGAGATTGGCCTCGACAGCCTGGGTACCGTCGAGATCCTCGTTGCCGTCGAGGACGAGTTTGGCATTGAGCTCGATACCGAGGAGAACCCCAAGACGGTCGGCGAGTTCGTCGATACGGTCGAGGCGGCATTGGAGAAGTAGTGATGCTCAAGTCTCCTCTCTGCGATCTGCTCGGCATCGAAAAGCCTGTGTTCCAGGGCGGCATGGCCTGGATTGCTGACGCCTCGCTGGCATCGGCCGTGTCCGAGGCAGGCGGCTTAGGCATTATCGCGGCCATGAATGCCGATGCCAACTGGCTGCGCGATCAGATTCACGAGCTGCGCGCCAAGACGGATAAGCCCTTTGGCGTCAACGTTATGCTCATGAGCCCGTTTGTCGACGAGGTCGCACAAGTGGTGATTGATGAGCGGGTGCCCGTTGTGGTGACCGGCGCCGGCAATCCCACCAAGTACATGAAGGCGTGGAACGAGGCGGGCATCAAGGTCATCCCGGTCGTTGCCTCGGTGGCGCTGGCGCGTCTCGTGGCGCGTCGCGGGGCCACCGCCGTGGTTGCCGAAGGCACCGAATCAGGCGGCCATATTGGCGAGACCTCGACGATGGCACTGGTGCCGCAGGTTGTCGATGCGGTCGATATTCCCGTGGTCGCGGCTGGCGGTATCGCCGATGGCCGCGGTGTGGCGGCCGCCTTTATGCTCGGCGCTGCCGGCGTCCAGGTGGGAACGCGCTTTCTGGTCGCAAACGAGTGCACCGTATCCGAACAGTACAAAGAGCTGGTGCTCAAGGCAGGCGACACGTCGACGCGCGCGACCGGTCGCTCGACGGGACATCCGGTTCGTGCCCTCAAGAGCCCCTTCACCAACGCGTATGCCAAGAACGAGGCGGCGGGCGCAAGTCCCGAGGAGCTCGGGGCCATGGGCACGGGTGCGCTTCGCAAGGCGGCAAAGGACGGTAATTACGAAGAGGGTTCGTATTTGTGCGGACAGATTGCCGGCATGGTCAACGAGCGCCAGAGCGCTCGCGAAATCGTCGACGATCTGGTCGGCGGCGCCGAGCATGTCCTGAAGGGTGCGTCCGCATGGGTGGCGTAGCGTTTCTGTTTGCCGGTCAGGGTGCCCAGCACCCCGCGATGGGCGTCGACCTCATCGAAGCATCGCCGGCGGCTGCCGAGGTGTTCGCCATTGCCGACGAGGTGCGCCCGGGGACCAGCGAGCAGTGCCGGAGCGCCTCCAAGGAGGAGCTCTCGCAGACCGAGAACACGCAGCCTTGCGTGTTCGTGCACGACTTGGCTGTCGCCGTCGCCCTGCGCGAGCGCGGCGTGGTGCCTGCCGCCTGTGCGGGATTCTCGCTGGGCGAGGTCGCTGCACTCACCTTTGCGGGGGCATTCGATACGCGAGCGGGTTTTGAGCTCGTATGTGAGCGCGCGGCATTGATGGCCACGGCGGCCGAGCGTCACCCCGGCGGCATGCGCGCCGTCATCAAACTCGATGCGGCGCAGGTCGAGGGCTTGGCAAAACAGGCCGGCGAGGACTGCTGGCCGGTCAACTACAACAGCCCCCAGCAGACGGTTGTGGCCGGAGCGCCCGAGGCGCTGCAGGAGCTCGACGTTCTAGTGAAAGAGGCTGGCGGTCGCGCCATGAAGGTCGCGGTGTCGGGTGCATTCCATAGCCCCTATATGGCCGAGGCGACCTGTGGCCTTGCTGCATATATCGAGGCCGGTCACGCGCCGTCCCCGCTGCTCATTCCTGTTATGGCAAATATGACAGTGGCGCCCTATCCGGCCGACCCGCAGGCGGCAGCGGAGATGCTTGCCAACCAGGTGAGTCATGCCGTGCGCTGGGTCGACACGCTGCATGCTCTGCAGGATCAAGGCATCGATACGTTTATTGAGGTCGGCCCTGGCAAAACGCTGTCCGGCTTGGTCAAGCGTACGTTGAGCGACGTTCGCGTGTATTCGTGCGAAACGGCAGAACAGGTCGCAGCTATTGCCAACGAGCTCGCATAGCCCATAGGGCTGTAACCCGAAAGGAATGACATGGGCAACTTGAACAACGGCGCGCTCGAGCGCATCGACTCGCGTCGCGTGGCGCTGGTCACGGGCGCCTCGCGCGGTATCGGTCGCGCTTGTGCCGTGGGCCTGGCGGAGGACGGCTTTGATATCGCCGTCATCTATGCCGGAAGCGTCGATGCGGCGCGTGAGACGTGCGAAGCCTGCGAGGCGGCTGGCGCCACGGCGCGCGCATATCAATGTGACGTGGCCGAGCCCGATGCCGTCAACGCGTGCGTGGAGACGGTCCTCAACGACTTTGGCTCCATTTGGGCGCTTGTCAACAACGCCGGCATCACCCGCGATGGCCTGCTCATGCGTATGGGCGACGATGCCTTCGACCGCGTGCTCGATGTCAATCTCAAGGGCACGTTCAACACGACGCGCGCGCTCACCAAGACCTTTATGCGTCAGCGCGGCGGTTGCGTCATCAACATGAGCTCGGTCGTGGGCCTAATGGGCAATGCCGGGCAAGCCAACTACGCTGCCTCCAAGGCGGGCGTGATAGGGCTTACCAAGGCGGTGGCACGCGAGCTTGCGCCCCGCGGCGTGAGGGTTAATGCGGTCGCTCCCGGGTTTGTCGAGACAGATATGACGGCAAAGCTCTCGGAGAAGGTGCGTGCGGCAACCGAGGAACAGATTCCCCTTAAGCGCATGGCACGCCCCGAGGAAGTGGCCGGCGTGGTGCGCTTTTTGGCGAGTGATGCGGCTGCCTACATTACGGGTGAGGTCGTGCGCGTCGACGGCGGAATGGCGATGTAGAAACCAGGGCCGAAGAACGGCTTGAATGAGGAGAGCATGATGGAACAGAGAGTTGCAATCACCGGCATCGGTGCCGTGTCGCCGCTTGGCAACACCGCGCTTGCCACCTGGGCGGCCATGTGTGCCGGGACCTGTGGCATCGGCCCGATTACGCACTTCGATACGGATGCGTTTGCCGTCAAGGTGGCGGCCGAGGTCAAGGGCTTTGACGGCAACGACTACTTTGGCAAGCACGATGCCAAGCACTTAGACCCCTGCGTTCAGTTTGCACTGGCGGCGTCGGACGAGGCCATGCACGATGCGGGCTTTGATGTCGAAGGCGCCATCGATCGCGAGCGCCTGGGCGTCTACGTGGGTTCAGGCGTGGGCGGCATGCAGACGCTTGTCGACAACGTCCATACGATTGCCGACCGTGGGCCCCGCCGCGCATCGCCTTACATGATTGCGATGATGATTCCCAATATGGCTTCGGGCAATATCGCGATCCGCCACAAGGCAAAAGGCCCGACCCTGCCCGTGGTGACCGCGTGCGCGACCTCGGCTCATGCCGTGGGCGAGGCGTTCCGCGCCATCAAGCATGGCTATGCCGATGCGATTCTCGCCGGCGGTGCCGAGGCGGCCATCATCCCCGATGCCGTTGCGGGCTTTACGTCCTGCCGTGCACTCACTACCAATCCCGATCCTGCGACGGCTTGTCGTCCGTTCGATGCGAATCGCGACGGCTTTGTGATGGGCGAGGGCGCCTGCGTGCTCGTGCTCGAGAGCATGGAACATGCGCAGGCGCGCGGTGTGCACATTTATGCCGAGGTCGTGGGCTACGGCAACACCGATGATGCCTATCACATCACGAGCCCCGATCCCGAGGCTGCCGGCATTGCCCGTGCGATATCGCTGGCGGTGGCCGAGGGCGACGTTAAGCCTTCCGAGGGCCTCTACATCAACGCTCACGGCACCTCGACTAAACTCAACGATTCGTCCGAGACGGCGGGCATAAAGCGTGCGCTCGGCGAGGACGCGGCACGCGCCGCGCACGTCTCGTCGACTAAGTCGATGACCGGCCACATGATCGGTGCCACGGGTGCCATCGAGGTCATGGCCTGCGCCATGGCGCTCGAGCAGGGCGTGGTGCCGCCGACCATTAACTACCACACGCCCGATCCCGCCTGCGATCTTGACTACACGCCCAATCGCGCGGTTCGCGCCGACCTTACCTGGGCGCTTTCGACAAACCTGGGCTTTGGCGGGCACAACGCCGCCATCGCGCTGCGTAGATATACGAGGAGCTAGAGCATGGATTCCAAAAGACTTGCCGAGATAGCCGATGTTATGGAGGACCGCGGCCTCACGCGCGTACGTGTTGAGGAGCCCGATGGCACCGCGGTCGAGCTCGAGCGCGCGAGCGCCGCGCAGCCGGTTGCCGTGCCCATGCCCATGCCGAGCGCCATGGCCGCTCAAGTTGCAGCTCCCACAGTCGCGCCTGCCGCACCGGAACCTGCCGCGCAGGCACCTGCCGCCGCGTCGGAGCCTAAGGGCACCGAGGTGACTGCTCCCATGGTGGGCGTCTTCTATGCTGCCCCTGCGCCGGGCGACGAGCCATTTGTGCGCGTGGGCTCCAAGGTCAAGGCCGGCGAGACCCTCTGCATCATCGAGGCCATGAAGGTTCTCAACGAGGTGACGGCCGAGGCAGACGGCGAGGTGCTCGAGATCTGCGTGGCCGACGGCGACCTCGTGGAGTTCGGCAGTTGCCTTATGAGGATCGGATAGGTGATGTCCATGAACAAAGAAGAGCTCAAGAAGCTGTTGCCGCATCGCGAACCGATGCTTTTGCTCGACGAGGCCGAGCTGGTGGGCGACGAGGCCCACGGCAAGATCACGATTACGGGCGACGAGTACTTTTTGCAGGGGCATTTTCCGGGAAACCCGGTAGTCCCCGGCGTGATTCAGTGCGAGATGCTCGCCCAAAACTGTTGCGTGCTGCTGATGGGCGACGAGGAGGCGCGCGGCGCGACGCCGTTCTATACGAGCCTCGATAAGGTGCGCTTTAAGCGTCCGGTGCGCCCGGGCGACACGGTTGATCTGGTGTGCACCATCACGCGTGCGCGCGGGCCGTTCCGCTTTGCGACGGGTACTGCGAGCGTCAACGGTGAGGTTTGCTGCCGCGCCGATATGTCTTTTGCACTCATGCACGAAAGTTAAGGAAGGCTTCATGTTCGACAAAGTGCTCATCGCCAACCGCGGAGAAGTCGCGGTCCGTGTTATCCGCGCGTGCCGCGATATGGGCATCAAGACCGTCGCCGTTTATTCCACGGCCGATGCGGACGCGCTGCACGTGCAGCTTGCCGACGAGGCGTATTGCATCGGCGGCCCGCGTCTTGCCGAGAGCTACCTCAACGACGATGCCGTGCTCACCTGTGCCGTGAAGTCGGGGGCAAAGGCAATTCATCCCGGCTATGGTTTTTTCTCCGAGAAGGCGAGCTTCGTGCGCGACTGCGACAAGTATGGCCTGGCGTTTGTCGGTCCTTCGGCCGAGGTGATCGACAGCATGGGCGACAAGGACGCTGCACGTCGAACGGCTGCCGCGGCGGGCGTGCCCATCGTGCCGGGCTGCGATTTGCTCAAAAGTCCCGAGGAGGCAACAGCCGAGGCCGAGCGCATCGGCTGCCCCGTGCTTATTAAGGCGCGCGCCGGCGGTGGCGGTCGCGGCATTCGCAAGGTCGAGCGCGTGGAAGATGCGGCAAAGGCGTTCATCGAGGCGCGTGCCGAGGGCGAGGCCGTTTTTGGCGACGGCGAGTGCTACATGGAGAAGTTCGTCGCGCCGGCGCACCACGTTGAGGTGCAGATTATGGCCGATAAGCAGGGCCATGTGTTTTCGCTCGGCGAGCGCGAGTGCTCGGTTCAGCGTCGCAACCAAAAGCTGATCGAGGAGAGCCCCGCGCCGTGCCTCGACGGACACGACGACATTCGTGCTCGCATGCACAAGGCAGCGCGTGACCTGGCTCGTGCCGTCGGCTACGAAGGAGCCGGTACCATTGAGTTCCTGTATTCGGACGACGGCAATTTCTACTTTATGGAAATGAACACGCGCTTGCAGGTAGAGCATCCGGTTACGGAGTTTGTGACCGATACCGACTTGGTCAAGTGGCAGCTGCGCGTGGCAGCCGGCCAGCCTCTGCCCTTTGAGCAGGAGGACATGCCGGTCCGCAACCACGCCATGGAGTGCCGCATCAATGCCGAAACGCCGGACTTTCTGCCGTCATGCGGAACGGTCACCGCGTTGCGTGTGCCGGGTGGTCCGCGCGTGCGCTGGGATTCCGCCATGTTTACCGGTGCAAACGTTCCGCCGTACTACGACTCCATGCTCGGCAAGCTCATCGTGTGCGCGCCCACGCGTGACGGCGCTATTCGCAAGATGCGCACGGCCCTGGGCGAGCTCGTGATTGAGGGCGTGAGCGAAAACAGCGAACTGCAGCTCGACGTGCTGGCAAACGATGAGTTCTTGTCGGGCATGTACCACACCGATCTGATGGGGCATCTCTATGCTGATGAATAGAAAAGCGAAGACGGTCAACGTCCTCGAGGGGCCGATGACCGAGTCGTGCGCCGAGTTTCCCGCGCGCCACGTGTTTATCAAGTGCCCGGAGTGCCGCCGTGTGATCGATGAGGCACGCCTGCACGACAACCTCGAGGTCTGTCCTCGTTGCGGCAAACACTTTCGCGTGAGCGGTCGCGCGCGCATGCGCATGACGGTCGACGAGGGCACGTTTGAGGAATGGGATGCTAATCTGGCGTCGGAGGACTTCCTCTCGTTTCCCGGTTATGCCGACAAGCTCAAGGGCGCGGTCGAGCGTTCGGGCGAGCGCGATGCCGTTGTGTGCGGCAGGGGCAAAATCTGCGGTTGCGATACGGCGCTCTTCTTTATGGATGCCAACTTTATGATGGGCTCGATGGGTTCCGTGGTGGGCGAGAAGATCTGTCGCACATTTGAGCGTGCGACCGAGATGGGATTGCCAGTTGTCGGCTTTACCGTTTCGGGCGGTGCGCGCATGCAAGAGGGCGTGACATCGCTTATGCAGATGGCCAAGATTTCTGCGGCGGTTAGGCGCCACAGCGAGGCGGGCGGCCTGTATATCACGGTGCTCACCGACCCCACGACTGGCGGCGTGACCGCGAGCTTTGCCATGGAGGGCGACATTATCCTGGCCGAGCCCGATGCCCTGACGGCATTTGCCGGCCCGCGCGTGATCGAGCAGAACATGCACAAGCGCCTGCCCAAGGGATTCCAGCGCTCCGAGTTTTTGCTGGAGCACGGCTTTTGCGATGCCGTTGTTCCGCGTGGCGAGATTGCGCTCACGGTAGGCGAGCTGTTGACGCTGCACGAAGGGCACGCGCCCGGCCTGGGGGCACCGCATGAGATCGTCCATGCGGGTCGCCGCGGCAAAAAGCTGGGACACTTGTTTAAGCGCTCGACGGCACCAAAAACCGCGCTCGAGATTGTCAAGCAGACCCGCTTGGCAGATCGCGCCACGGCGGGTGAGATGATCTCGTTGGGCCTGGATGGATTTGTGGAGCTGCACGGCGACCGTTACTTTGGCGACGACGCCGCTGTGTTGGCTGGCATTGGCTGGAAAGACGGACGCCCCGTAACGGTTATCGCCATCGAGCGCGGCACCACGACCAAAGAGCGCATGCGTCGCAACTTTGGTATGGCACATCCCGAGGGCTACCGCAAAGCGCGTCGCCTTATGCGCCAGGCCGAAAAGTTTGGTCGACCGGTTCTGTGCCTGGTCGATACCTCGGGCGCGTTTTGCGGCATCGGTGCCGAGGAGCGCGGCCAGGGTGAGGCGATCGCCCAGAATCTCATGGAGATGAGCGGCCTTAAGACGCCGATTGTCTCGGTGGTGACAGGCGAGGGCGGTTCCGGCGGCGCGCTGGCGCTGTCCGTGGCCGACTGCATCCTGATGCTCTCGAGCTCGGCCTATTCGGTCGTGAGCCCCGAGGCCTGTGCGTCGATCCTGTGGAAGGATACCGAGCGCGCGAATGAGGCCGCCGAGGCGCTTAAGCTCACGGCCCCCGATCTGCTGGCGCTCGGCATCATCGACGGCATTGTCGACGATAGGGGCCTGTCACATGAGGAGATCGCCGGTGCCGTCATGTCCTCGGCATTTGATGCCTTCGATACGCTTGGGCGGCTCGACGACGCGACCCTCACAAACCTCCGCTACGAAAAGTACCGCGCAATCGGTCGGTACCGCACGATGTGACAAAGGGACAGTCCGCATGTCACATTGGGAAAGGCGTTCCATGTCACAAGTTTCTAACACCTCTTTTACAACGACGGTTTCATCAAACGCCATGGCCGTGGTGGACTATCTGTCCAAAAGCATGATGTCGGCGCTGCCGTTTATTGTCTGCGCGGCGTTGTTTCGCACCGTCGCCGTCATTATGGGCGAAGGCATGCTGGGTCTGTGGTCTGCAGATTCCGATATCTATCGCCTGCTCTACAGTTGGCTCTATAACGCCGGCTACTACTTTTTGCCCATTTATCTTGGTTGGGCGGCCGCCCGCCAGCTCGGTTGCTCGGAGCAGCTGGGCATGATGCTGGGCGGCGTATTGATTGCGCCCGATCTGCTTAAGCTCGTCGATGTCGCATCGACGACGGCGGCATCGATGACTTCCGTGTATGGTCTGTTTCCCGCGCCGGTCAACGATTACACAACGACTGTTATTCCGGTTCTCATCTCGGTGCCCGTGCTATGGCGAGTGGAGTGTTTCTTTCAGCGCGTTATCCCTCAGGCCGTGGCGTTTTCGTTCGTTCCGTTTGCGACCATGCTCGTTATGGTTCCGGTTTCGCTGTGTATTACGGCGCCGGCGGGCAGCTATCTGGGCATGCTGTTGGGCCAACTTATGTTTATGCTTGGCAATTCCGGTGGCATCGTGTCGCTGCTCACGCTCATGGGGCTTGCCGCGGGTTGGGAGTTTCTTAAGATTGCGGGCGTCAGCAACGTTGTCCTATCGCTTGCGTACGCGCAGTTTATGAGCGTGGGAACGGATTCGTGCATTCTCATTGCCGCGACAATGGCGACGTTCGCCGTTTGGGGCATGCCCTTTGGTGCGTCGCTCCGCGTTGCGGATAAGGATGAGAAGGCGCTCATGCTGGGCTATTCAATCTCGGGTGTTCTTGGCGGCGTAAGCGAGCCGGCGCTGTACGGTTGCGGCTTTAAATATGGCAGGTGTCTGACGTGCATGGCCATTGGCGGTGCCGTCGGAGGCCTTGTTGCGGCCGTGGGCCACGTTACGGCCTATACCATCGGCATGACGAATGTCCTCATGGTCATTGGCTTTGCCACGGGCGGCATCTCGAACCTGCTGTGGTGCTGTGCTGCCGGCGGTGTGGCATTTGCGGTGTCTGCGGCGCTGAGCTACTGCTTTGGCGTGGTGCCGGCGAAGGGGCAGACGACGGGGGACGGAGCTGATTCACCCGAAACCTCGAAGAGCGTGGCGGAAGCAAGCGCATAAACCCGTGCGACAAAGGGCGATTTCTTTGTCATGTTCCAAGGTCGTGGCCCGTGTGGGTTGCGGCCTTTTTGTATCTGTGGGGCAAAGTGGCTACACTACAATCCGTTTGAGCAATAGATATATAGGTAGTACCGTGGGGGCGGATATAGATGGTTGAGTGGATTGTTCGTCGTGCGCAGGGCGACCGTGCGCGCGTGGGCACGTTGACGGGCGTGGTGTGTATTCTCTCCAATGTTGCGCTTTGTGCTGCGAAGGGCGTAATTGGCGTGCTGTCGGGATCGGTTTCGATCGTGGCGGATGCCATGAACAACCTGTCCGATGCCAGCTCGAATATCGTGAGCGTGCTGGGCTTTAGGCTGGCGAGCAAGCCGGCCGACCCCGAGCATCCTTACGGACATGGCCGCTACGAGTATCTCTCGGGTCTGGTTGTGGCGGCGCTCGTGCTGCTTATTGGCATCGAACTGGTGAAGTCCTCGGTTGAGCGTATCGTCAACCCGGAACCTGTCGAGTTCTCGCTTGCCCTGGTGGCAGTCTTGGCACTTTCGATGGTTGTAAAGCTGTGGATGGCGGTCCTCAACCAAAAGCTCGGCGATCGCATTGAGTCCGAGACGCTGCATGCGACCGCGCAGGATTCCAAGAACGATGTTCTTGCTACGGGCGCCGTGTTAGCGTGCGCAATTGTTTCGCAGGTGACGCACATCAATCTTGACGCATGGGTCGGCCTTGCCGTTGGCGCCTATATTGGCTGGAGTGGTTTTGAGCTTATCCAAGATACGGTGAGCCCGCTTTTGGGCCAGGCGCCCGATCCCAGGTTGGTCAAGCACATTCGAGACAAGATCATGAGCTATCCCGGCGTTTTGGGCGTCCACGACCTTATGGTTCACGATTATGGTCCGGGCAGGAAGTTTGCAAGTGCGCACGCCGAGATGGCGGCCGAGACCAGCCCGCTGGAAAGTCACGACACACTCGATAACATCGAGCAGTCGTTTAGGGTCGAAGACGGCATGATCGTCACGCTTCACTACGATCCCATCGTGACCGATGACCCCAAGGTGGCGAGCATGCGTTTACGCATTAACGCCATGGCTCAACAGATCGATAGCCGCCTCTCGATTCATGACCTACGCTGTGTGCCGGGTCCTACGCACACCAACGTGATCTTTGACTGCGTGCGTCCCTCGGATTTGCAGATGAGCGCCGAGGACCTAAAGCGTACGTTGGCAAAAAAGGTGGAATTCGAATATTCCAAGTCGATTGCCAAGATCACGATCGACGAAGACTACGTAGGCCATACCCACGAGTAAGGCTGCGCCGGCAAAGCAGGTTATGCAGAAGGGGAGAGCATGAAGAAGCTGTATCTACTCCGCCACGGTCAGACGGAGTTCAACGTCAAAAAGCTGGTCCAGGGCCGCTGCGATTCACCGCTGACCGACCTGGGCCGCAAACAAGCGGGAATGGCAGCCGCGTGGCTCAAAGCCCACGGCGTCGTCCCCGACAAAGTGGTCTCATCACCCTTAGGCCGAGCCATGAACACGGCAAGTCTCGTCGCATGCGAACTCCTCGGTCCGGACGCCGCTGTCGAGCCCTGCGAAGGCATTATCGAGCGCGGCTACGGCACCTTCGAAGAAGGCCCCCACGACGCCCTACCCACCGACGTCTGGGACCCCGGCGAGGACCTGATCCCATTTGGCGGAGAAGGAAGCCATGCCCTGCAGGAGCGCATGGTGGGCACCCTCACCAATCTCATGGGCTCTGAGGGCATCGAAACCCTTCTAGCAGTAAGCCACGGCAGCGCCAGCCGCCAATTCATCAAAGCTGCAGCCCCAGAGGGCTTCGAGTTCCCAACAAAACTCCCCAACTGCGCCATCATGATCTTCGATTTTGATGAGGCAAAGCTACGAGCAGAGGGCGAGCCAATGCAATGCAAGTTCACCCTCCAGCAAATAGTGGACCCCCAACAAAGTCATTAGCCTGAACGAGCAGAGTTAAGCAGACATCAACGTGTCGTCTCCCGAGCTTGGCAGAGGGGCGGCGAAATATATTAAGTTTGTCGCGAGTTCCGCACGCAAAGGAAAGCACTTAATGTGCTTTCCGTCTTGCGCAGGACTGTAGAGCAGCAAGCTTAATATATTTCGCCGCCCCTCTGCCAAGCCCAGACGACTCCACGCACTTTACCTGCGTAAACAATGTGAGTGAAATATGAATCTCGATGGATACGCCCGCAGCCGTGTATACTAAACAGCTGTGTGTAACCAGGGGAGTATTCTGGCTGGACAAAATGCCTGCTTAATAGGGTTGTCAGGTAGTCCGGGCGCAATACAAGACTGGGGAGCACGTCGTGTAAGTAGTGGTCCTCTAGGGGCGTACGCTCGGTGGTGTACGCATTGTCCCAAGACCACGCGAGAGTTGGGATCATATCTTGATCAGCATGATTCTCGGCCGCAAGATTGGCATGACCCAGGTTTGGGACGAGGACGATAACGTCGTTCCCGTCACGGTCATCCAGGCTGGCCCCTGCGCTGTCTCGCAGGTTAAAACTCAGGCAACCGACGGCTATGACGCCGTCCAGATCGGTTTCGGCGACATCAAGGCCAAGAACGTGAACAAGCCCATGGCTGGTCACTTCGCCAAGGCTGGCGTCGAGCCTGTCCGCTTCCTTCGTGAGGTCCGCGTCGAGAACGGCGAGGAGCACAAGGTCGGCGAGGTCGTCACCGTCGCTGATTTCGCTGATGTCGAGAAGGTCGACGTCATCGGTACCTCCAAGGGTAAGGGCTTCCAGGGTCGCATCAAGCGCTGGGGTCAGCGCCGCGGTCCTATGACGCATGGTTCTCACTTCCAGCGTCACCCCGGTTCTATCGGTCAGTGCGCCTATCCTGCGCGCGTCCTCAAGGGCGTCAAGATGGCCGGTCACATGGGTAACGAGCGCGTTACCGTCAAGAACCTTTCCGTTGTCCGCATCGATGCCGAGCAGAACCTCATCTTGGTCAAGGGCGCTGTCCCGGGTGCCAAGAATGGTCTCGTCGCCATCCGTATGGCCTAAGGGCCCAGCCCATTTAGCCCAGCGTCATACCAAGGAGAACACTTAAATGGCAAAGTTTGAAGTAAAGAACAGCGAGGGCAAGAAGGTCGCCGAGGCCGAGCTCGCCGCTGAGGTGTACGGCATCGAGCCGAACATCCACGTTATGCACCACATCGTCAAGTGTCAGATGGCCTCTTGGCGTCAGGGCACCCAGTCTGCTAAGGGTCGCTCTGAGGTTTCCGGTGGCGGCAAGAAGCCTTGGCGTCAGAAGGGCACCGGCCGTGCCCGCCAGGGTTCCATCCGTGCTGCCCAGTGGCGTCACGGTGGCGTTGTCTTCGCCCCCAAGCCCCGTTCCTACGCTAAGCGTATGAACAACAAGGAGGTCAAGCTGGCTATGCGCTCCGCGCTGTCCGCCAAGCTGGCCGATGGCGAGCTCGTGCTCGTCGACGACTACGGCTTCGAGAAGCCTTCCACCAAGGCTGCCGTCGCCATGCTCAAGGCTCTTGGCCTTGAGGGCAAGCGTCTGACCATCATTGTTCGCGATGAGGACGTCAACGCCTACCTGTCGTTCCGCAACATTCCCAAGACGTTCATCATCACTGCCGACGAGGCCAACACCTACGATCTCGTCAACAACAACGCTGTGCTGATGCCCGCCGACATCGCCGCTCACTTCGGGGAGGTGCTTGCATAAATGACCGCCCACGAGATCATCATCCGTCCGATCGTGTCCGAGCGTTCCTTCTCCGGCATGGAGCTGAACAAGTACACGTTCGAGGTCGCCAAGGATGCTAACAAGTATCAGATCAAGGACGCTGTCGAGGAGATCTTCGGCGTCAAGGTCGTTCGCGTGAACACCCTGACGGTCAAGCCCAAGACCAAGCGCGTGCGCTATGTCGCCGGCAAGACCCGTTCTTGGAAGAAGGCCATCGTCACGCTGGCCGAGGGCGACACCATCGAGGTCTTTGGCAACCAGGCCTAAGACTCGCTGTTGTTGAGTGAGCTCATGCCTCCCAAATAGGGGAGGCGAGAGCTCAAGGTTTTGGGCGTATAAAATGGACACGCCCGGAACCGTGTATACGTCCGGTGTCATCGCACCCGAGGCAGAACCTCGAATCCCTGTCTGCGATGGCTAACGGATTCCTATTGAAAGGGATTGTAATGGCTGTAAAGCACCTTAAGCCGACCTCCGCTGGTAGGCGTTGGCAGACGATCTCCGATTTCTCCGAGATCACCTGCACCAAGCCCGAGAAGTCTCTTCTCGAGCCCCTGCCCAAGAAGGCCGGTCGTAACAACAACGGCCGCATCACCACCCGCCACCAGGGCGGCGGCGTGAAGCGTCGTTACCGCGTGATCGACTTCAAGCGCAACAAGGACGGCGTGCCCGCCAAGGTTGCCACGATCGAGTACGATCCGAACCGTTCCGCTCGCATCGCTCTGCTGCACTACGCTGACGGTGAGAAGCGCTACATCCTGGCCCCCAAGGGCCTCGAGGTCGGTCAGACCATCATGTCCGGTTCTGACGCCGACATCAAGCCGGGCAACGCTCTGCCCCTCGCCGACATCCCCGTCGGTACGCTCATCCACGCCGTCGAGTTCCAGCCGGGTAAGGGCGCTGCTATCGCCCGTTCCGCCGGTAACTCCTGCCAGCTGATGGGTAAGGAGGGCAAGTACGCTATCGTCCGTATGCCTTCCTCCGAGATGCGCCGCATCCTCGTTACCTGCCGCGCCACCGTCGGTGAGGTCGGCAACGCCGATCACGCCAACATCGTCATCGGCAAGGCCGGCCGTAAGCGTCACATGAACGTGCGCCCGACCGTCCGCGGTACCGTCATGAACCCTGTCGACCACCCGCACGGCGGTGGCGAGGGCAAGAACCACACCTCTGGGCGTCCCTCTGTTACCCCCTGGGGTAAGCCGACGAAGGGCCTTCGTACGCGCAAGAAGAAGAAGGTCTCGAACCAGCACATCATTCGTCGCCGTAAGAAGTAATTTCGGATACCGAGTTTTAGGAGAAAGCACTTATGAGCAGAAGTCTCAAAAAGGGCCCGTTCGTGGAGACTCGCCTTCTCTCGCGTATCACCGCGATGAACGAGGCTGGCAAGAAGGACGTCGTGAAGACCTGGTCCCGCGCGTCCACCATCTTCCCCGAGATGGTTGGTCACACCATCGCCGTCCACGACGGCCGCAAGCATGTGCCCGTGTATGTTACCGAGTCCATGGTTGGTCACAAGCTCGGCGAGTTCGCGCCGACTCGTACGTTCCGTGGCCACAAGGCCAAATAGGGGGTTAACCGTAAATGGCAACTAAGTCTATTGAAACTGAGGCCACCGAGGTTCGCGCCGTCGCTAAGTACGTGCGTGTTTCCCCCAGCAAGGCCCGCCTGGTGGTCGATCTGATCCGCCGCAAGCCTGTCGCTCAGGCCTTCGACATCCTCCACTTCTGCGACCGCGCCGTCGCCGTGGATGTCGAGAAGGTTCTCCGTTCCGCCGTTGCGAACGCCGAGAACAACAACGGTCTGCGTGCCGACAACCTGGTTGTCGCCGCTGCCTATGTTGACGAGGGTCCGACGCTTAAGCGCATCCGTCCCCGCGCCAAGGGTTCCGCTTCTCGCATTCTGAAGCGTACTTCCCACATCACCGTCGTCGTTGCTCCTCGAAAGGAGGCGTAAAGCTGTATGGGTCAGAAAGTCTACCCCACCGGCTTCCGTCTTGGCATCACCGAGAACTGGCGCTCCCGCTGGTTCGCAGAGAAGGATTACGCTAAGACCCTCGGTAACGATCTCGAGATCCGCAAGTACCTCGAGAAGCGTCTTTCCCGCGCAGCTGTCTCCCGCGTCGAGATCGAGCGCGCTGGCGACAAGGTGAAGGTCATCATCCTCACCGCTCGCCCCGGCGTTGTCATCGGTAAGAAGGGTGCCGAGATCGATACCCTCCGCATCGAGCTCGAGAAGGTCGCTGGCGTCTCCAAGGGCCAGCTCTCCGTCGACGTTGTCGAGATCAAGCGCCCCGAGCTCGACGCCAACCTCGTTGCTCAGTCTATCGCCGAGCAGCTCGAGGGCCGCGTTGCCTTCCGTCGCGCTATGCGCAAGGCTGTCCAGTCTGCCCGCAAGGCCGGCGCTAAGGGCATCCGTATCCAGTGCTCCGGTCGTCTCGGCGGTGCCGAGATGGGCCGTCGTGAGTGGTACCGCGAGGGTCGCGTGCCTCTGCACACCCTCCGTGCCAAGATCGACTACGGCACGGCTGTCGCCAGCACCACCATGGGCGCTTGCGGCGTGAAGGTCTGGATCTACCTGGGCGAGAAGCTCCCGGGCCAGCCTGTTCCCAACCCTGCACTCGAGGGCTCTTCCCGTCCTCGTCGTCGTAACTCCGAGAGGAGGGGTCAGTAGTGCTTGCCCCTAAGCGTATTCTTCACCGCAAGGTGCAGCGTGGCTCCATGAAGGGCCAGGCCAAGGGTAATACCGAGCTGCATTTCGGCGAGTTTGGTATCCAGGCTCTCGAGGCCCATTGGATCACCAACCGTCAGATCGAGGCCGCTCGTATTGCCATGACCCGCTACATGAAGCGTGGCGGTCGTGTCTACATCACGATCTTCCCCGATAAGCCCATCACCAAGAAGCCTGCCGAGACTCGCATGGGTTCTGGTAAGGGTAACCCCGAGGAGTGGGTGGCCGTCGTCAAGCCCGGCCGCATCATGTTCGAGGTCAAGGGCGTGCCCGAGGAGGTCGCTCGCGAGGCTCTGCGTCTTGCACAGCACAAGCTTCCCATCAAGACCAAGATTGTTGCTGCCAAGAACGCTGAGCAGCGCATCGAGAAGGAGATGGCTGAGGAGGCCGCTCTCGAGGCCAAGTGGGCTGCTGAGGACGCCGCTGCCGCCAAGGAGGAGAACTAATGAAGCCCGCAGAGATTCGTGAGCTCTCGGACGCTCAGCTCGTTGAGAAGCTGAAGGAAATGCGCGCCGAGCTCTTTAACCTTCGTTTCCAGATGGCCACCAGCCAGCTGGACAACACCGCTCGCGTCAACACCGTGAAGAAGGACATCGCTCGCGTCCTCACGGAGCAGCGCGCCCGCGAGATCGCAGCGGAGAAGTCCGCTGTCGCCGAGTAGGACCTAAGGAGAGAACATGACTGATTCGCGTAACTCGCGTAAGGTCCGTACGGGTGTCGTTACCTCCGTCTCCGGTGCCAAGACCATTGTTGTCACCATCACCGAGCGCAAGCGTCACCCCAAGTACGGCAAGATGATGACCAGCTCCAAGAAGCTGCACGCTCACGACGAGGAGTGCACGGCTGGCGTGGGCGACACCGTCCGCGTTATGGAGACCCGTCCTATGTCCAAGATGAAGCGTTGGCGCCTCATCGAGGTCGTCGAGCGCGCTAAATAAGCAGTCGCTCTTACGACTTGTACGTTTCCGAAGATGTGCGTATGCCTGGCTTGCATACCACGGGCCGTATAAAGGCTGCGCACCTCTCTTCGGTTCTTAGTTCGGAGGAACATCTACCATGATTCAGATGCAAACCATGCTGAACGTCGCCGACAACTCCGGCGCTCGCAAGATTCGCTGCATCAAGGTGCTTGGCGGTTCCAAGCGTCGTTATGCAGGCATCGGCGATGTGTTCATCGGTGCTGTCCAGGAGGCTACCCCTGGCGCCAACGTCAAGAAGAAGGACGTTGTCCGTTGCGTCGTCGTTCGCACCGTTAAGGAGATCCGCCGCAAGGATGGCTCCTACATTCGCTTTGATGAGAACGCCTGCGTTGTCATCAACAACGATGGTTCGCCCGTCGGCACCCGTATCTTCGGGCCCGTCGCTCGCGAGCTTCGTGACAAGAAGTACATGAAGATCGTCTCGCTCGCTCCCGAGACCCTGTAGTTAGGGGAGATATATGTATATCAAGAAGGGCGATAAGGTCCAGGTTCTCTCTGGTAAGGATCGCGGCAAGCAGGGCGTTGTCCTGCGTGCTCTCCCCGCCGAGAACAAGGTCGTTGTCGAGGGCGTTTCGGTCGTCAAGAAGGCCGTCAAGCCCAACGCTGCCAACCAGCAGGGCGGCATCGTTTCGCAGGAGGCTCCCATCGACGCCTCCAACGTCAATCTCGTCTGCCCCGAGTGCGGTAAGGTTACCCGCGTCGGTCACGAGAAGGACGGCAAGAACAAGCTGCGCGTCTGCAAGAAGTGCGGCCACAAGTTCTAAGCTGCCCGCAACATCAAGTTGCTAGCAAAGGCCCGGATGCCACGGCACCCGGGCCTTTTTCTATCCCCACTCGATGGCTTCGGTTCTGCCGTCCCGTCATTCCGGTTGCATCCAGTTTTCGGTGCCGTCTCGAATCGAGTGCCGCCAGGTGACACCCTGTCGCGTTTCGTCGGCTTCGGGGACAAAAGTCGGGACAACTCCAAAAACTATTTTCGAACTCAGGGCTTTGAGTTTTTGTTTTTGTCCCAAAGGGCGCGACGGGATGCCTTTGGAGGCTCGATAGCGCCGAAAACGCCCGTTTTGAAACTTAAATGTCTTTTCGCGTGCAAGCCGCCAGCTGCAATAGGAAGTGAATCAACGCAGGTGGCTTTCAAGCAGTTTGCAAAACTGCAGGTCGCAGGTCTTCATTGCCAGTAGGAGAAATGAGTAGTCTCAGGTGGCTTGCCCATGAGTTGACGAACGGGATTTGAGATTACGCTGACGTCCGGAAACGCTTCGAGCACGGCGTTACGTTTTTGGGGTTTGGGCGTAGCCCCTGCACCCGCGAGCGCGGGCCTTAAGCCCGCCGAGAGGGTGACGCGTCGAAAACGAAGGGGAAAGAGAGAAGGGGCCGTCCCTATCATTCAGGTTGCGACCGAAGAAGACAAGGAGACCCCCTGAGCCTGAATGATGCCCCACAGACCGCGTCCGACCGAGCTCAAGCCGAGCTTTTCCTGACGTCCGCCTTCGCGAAGATGATGGCTGGATTGGCTATGGATTGGCAACACTTATTTGGACGATTCCGGGAGGGACGGCCCCGCCTCCCTGAACTCGACCGGCGACATGTAGCCCAGCGTCGAGTGGATCCTGAAGTTGTTGTACCAGTGCACGTAATCCAAGAGCTTGGCTCGGAGCTCGCGCGTCCCTCCTCGATCCTTCGGAGTGGCCGACGATTTCCCCGTTGCAGAGGTCGACGAGCAGGCAGACGTAGTTCCACGACGCCCCGACGCGCACGCAGGCCAAGTCGCTGCATATATGGGTGTACGGCGCCCTGCCGCCGAAGCCGCGCGCGACGACGTTCGACACGTCGGCCTCGTTGATCGCCCCGGGGTGCACCTTGAACCTTTTCCTGCCGTATGCGCCGGCCAGGCCGTTCTCCCTCATGATGCGGCAGACGCGGCGCCGGCTGACGGTAACGCCCGACCTCCCGGGCGACGCCTTGATCTTGCGCGATCCGCTCCGGCCCTTGCTGGCGGCGTGCGCCGCCGCGGCCGCCGTCGCCCCCGACATTAAGGTCCTCAAGGGCCGCGTCGTCTCCGGCGACCAGTTTGTCTCGCCCGCGGAACAGAAGGAGCGAATCCTCGCGATCTTCGGCGACCTGTGCTGCGAGATGGAGGGCTGCACCATCGCGCAGGCCGCCTATCTCAACGGCGTGCCCCTCGTCGTCGTGCGCGCCATCAGCGACAAGCCCTGCGCCGAGGGCCGGGTCGTCGACTACAACACCTTCGAGAAGAAGGCCGCCTGCGACTGCGCCCGCATCGCCGCGCGCATGGTTAAGCTTTAGGCCCTGCGCGCCGGGGCCCTTCTTTATGTTGGGACCCCGGCGCGCCGGGGCCCTTTCCAAAGCGAAGTGTCGAGCCGAAGTGTTGAGCGTCGGCCCTGAATGTTCAATGGCCGTTGTTTTCTGCCCCTCAAGTGGTGGACTTTTCCTCGGAGCTGTTGATTCCCCCACGCGCCCCCTTCCGTTCTCTGTTCTCCCCTTATACTCCTTGTACGAGGAGGTAAGAAGTCATGGACAAGACCACACAGGACAGCTTGGCAAAGAAACCCGTCGACATGAGGGACAGGATTCTCGAGCATCTCGAGGCCCTCACCTCTGCCGTCTCGCTCGACGACCTTGCCCGTCTGTCCACCTCCGACATCGCCGAGACACTCATCATCTCCAGGAGCCTGGCGAGCCAGTACCTCAACGACCTTGTTCGCGCCGGTCTTGTGGTTAAGGTGGCGGGCAGGCCTGTCCGTTATTTTCATCGCCGCGCGTTCCAGAAGCGTTTTCAGGTAAAGCTCTCTGCAAGCGAGTACGCCTCGCTCGCCGACCTCATCCAGGCGACGGGAATCGCCGATCACCGCGACTTCGCGCGTGCCGTGGGCTTCGACATGAGCCTCAGCTCCGTTGTCGAGCAGTGCAAGGCTGCGGTTCAGTACCCTCCGTTTGGCCTGCCCATCCTCTTGAGCGGCGGCGTGGGTGTCGGTAAGTCTTTCCTTTCTCGCCTTGTGTACGAGTACGGCAAGAACCAGGGCTTGCTGTCCCGCGACTCCTCCTATGTGCGCATCGACTGCGCCGGGGTCCCGGACGCCGCCTCGTTCAACGGGCTTCTTGACGAGTCGATCGCGAATGCGCGCGGGGGTGTGGTCTTTGTCAACGGCATCGAGGCACTCTCTCCCTCTGCGATGGAGCACTGCCTTGCGACGGCCCTCGGGCTCGATGCCTCCCAGGATGCGCCGCGCGCTCGCCTCGTTCTTTCGACGACGCTATCCGCCGATGACCTGAAGGTTTCCTCGGCCTACAGCAAAATGCCCATCTGTGCCCGCGTCCCCTCACTCAAGGAGCGGACCCCCGAGGAGCGCGAGGATCTCATCTTGAGCTTCCTGCGCAGCGAGGGGTGCCGAATCGGTTCTGATGTGAAGATCAGCCGCGGCGCATACCGTTGCCTCGTGAACGCGGACTTTTCCGATAACATCGCCGGCTTGCGCGCCTGCGTGACGAACTGCTGCGCCAAAGCGTTCCTCAATCGCGAGGGCGACTACGTCGTCGTTCGCCCGTATCTTCTTCCCAGCGGGCTCCTCTCCTCCGCGCAGATCGATCAACAGCCCGACGATGGCGTTCTGATCGACGCGTCTCTGGATGCCGCCGAGAGCACAGGGCCGGTCGAGCAGGCGCTCGATGCCCTGTGCTCCCTCGATGAGCGATTCTGCGCCGGGGAGCTCTCTGTCTCCGAGCTTGTCTCGCAAGCTGTCTCCGCTGTGCGCGGCGTTGAGGATCACTTGATCTTCGACCACGGCGTCGCCTCCTCGAGGTCGCGCGCCTTCGAGCGCGTCGTGGGCGCGGTCCTTGCCGACGCAGGCTCTTCTTATGGCATCGAGCTTTCGAGGAAGGTCGCTTTTCTACTGGCCCAGGAGATTTGCCTGCAGTTGTGGCCGGGTATCGGCCTGGCTAAGCGAAAGTCTGCCTGTGCGGAGCAAATCTCCCATCTCCTCGGTGCCGTGACCTCCGAATTGCCGTTTGCCTCGAGTGTCTCCGATCAGGTCGCCGCAGACGTGGAAGGGGCGCTGGGAATCTCGCTCGATCACTTCACGAAGACGCTTCTGACGCTGTGCGTCGCATCGGAGTCTCGCGATGCGAAGGCCCTTCGGACGCTCTGCGTCATCCTGTCCCACGGCTACTCAACGGCGACGAGCATCGCCGACGCGGCGAACCGTATGCTCGGCATGCATGTGTACGAGGCTGTCGACATGCCCTACGACCAGCAGCTGAAGGACATCGTCGGTCCGCTCCAGCGCCTCGTCGACCGCCATTCCTACTGCACCGGGGTCGTGTTCCTCGTCGACATGGGCTCCTTGGAGGAGGCCTATAAGGCCCTCGAGAACGTTACCGACTCCACTATCGGCGTGGTGAACAACGTCTCTACCGGTCTTGCGCTCGAGATCGGGGTCGGGCTGCTCGGCGGCAAGTCCATCGCCGAGGTTCTTGGCGATGCGACCGCCGCGTGCGTGACGCACTGCAAGGTGATCGAGCGCGTCAACCGTGAGGACGCCATCGTCTTCTGCTCCGAGTCCGGGGTCGACGCCGCGGAGAGGATACGCCAGCTCGTCTCGCAGAGCCTCCCGCGCACCATAGGCGCGCGCCTGCTCACGAGGCCCTTCAAGCAGCTCGTCGCGAACGGGTCGAACGACGCCGTTTTCTCCGAGCACCGCGTCTGCGCCGTCATCGGCACGGGAGACCCCGGGGTCGCCTCCGTCCCCTTCGTCGCCCTCGAGGACATCATGTCGACGGCGTCCGCCTCTAAGGTTGATGTCGTGTTCGGCAGGTGGCTTGACGCTTCCGAGCTCTCTTCTTTCCACGAGAAGCTGCTCTCGAACATGACGCTGCAGAACGTCATCCGCTCCATCACCATCCTCGACCCGGAGCGGCTATTCCATGAGATCGAGAGCGCCGTGCACGAGCTTCAGCGCAGGACAGGCGAGAAGATCGGCAGCAACGCCATCATTGGGCTCTACGTTCACCTCTGCTGTCTCGTCGAGCGCCTTGTTACCAGAAACCCCATTGAGACCTACGTTGGCCAGGACCGCTTCGAGGAGGAACGCGCCGATTTCATCGAGTCCTTCAGGCAGAGCTTCTCGAGCATCTCGACGCGCTATCGCGTAGAGGTTCCCGTAAGCGAGATCGCATATGTCTTCGACTACATAAGCGTGAGCGCCGCCCCGGCGCGAGAAGAGCGCCTCGGCTCCTCGGACCTCCTGCTCGACGAGTGACCTTCCCCGCGCCGCCGCAAGCTGACCGCGCGTCCTCAATAATCCGATAACCCCTTGCCCGGCGCGAATCCGGATAGCGCCGAGGCAGTACCGAACGTAAAACTTCATTTGATAGGAGCAAACATGAGTGTTGTTATGGCACGAATCGACAATCGCCTGCTTCACGGCATCATCGTGACGCAGTGGGGCCCGGTGTCGGGCGCGACCCGAGTCATGGTCATCGACGACAAGGTCGCCGGCGACGAGGTCCTGAAGTCCACCATGAGGATGGCGCGCCCCGCGGGCATGGCCGTTTCGATCATCTCCGAGCAGACCGCGCTCAAGAACTTCGCCGCGGGCAAGTACGACCGCGAGAAGGTCTTCGTCATCGCCAAGGAGCCCGAGACGATGCTTCGCCTGGTCGAGTCGGGCGTCGAGCTCCCGTCGCTGGTCGTCGGCGGCTCGCTCGTCAAGGAGGACGGCATCCAGCTCACCCAGCGCGCCTACGCCTCCGCCGAGAACGTCCAGAGCTACAAGGCGCTCATCGCCCGTGGCGTCAAGGTGACGGCCCAGTTCGTGCCCGCCGACAAGCCCGTCTCCGTCGCAGACCTCATCTAAGGGGGAAATATGGTCAACTTCACTATCCTGCAGGTCGTCCTTTTGACCCTGCTGGCCTTCATCAAGCACGTGGACTACTACGGCATCCCGATGATCTTCGTCAATTACGCCGTTTTCTGGGGCCTCATCACCGGAGTCGTCATGGGCGACTGGAAGACCGGCCTTGTCATCGGCGGCACCATTCAGCTCATGCAGCTCGGCGTCGCGGGCTTCGGCGGCTCCTCCATTCCCGACTACGGCACGATGGCCATCATCGCCACCGCCTACGGCGTGACCCTGGGCTCCGACACGGGCCTCGCCATCGGCCTGCCGGTCGGCATGCTCGGCATCCAGCTCGACGTCGTCGCCAAGATCCTCAACGGCTTTGTCGTCGAGAAGTCCCAGAAGTTCTGCAACGAGGGTAAGTTCAATCAGATGAACGCCATCCTGTGGGTCTGCCCCGCGCTCTTCGGCCTGTGCGCCGCCCTGCCCGTCTTTGTCTCCGTGACGCTCGGCCAGCCCGCCGTCAACTGGCTCCTCGAGGTCATGCCCCAGTGGTTCCTCTCCGGCCTCACCCTCGCCGGCAAGATGCTCCCGGCCGTCGGTATCGCCATGCTGCTCCGCTACATGCCAACCGCCAAGTACTTCCAGTACCTGCTCGCCGGCTTCTTCCTCTCGGCCTTCCTGAACGTGCCCATCATCGGCGCCGCCATCGTCGGCGTTGCCCTCGCGATTGCGTTCTACCAGCGTGCCGAGAGGGACACCGAGCTCGCCGCCCACGCTTCCGCAGACGCCTTCATCGGAGAGGATGAGTAACCATGGAAAACGAGAACATCACCGCCGTCGCCGAGGGCAAGCCCTCCGGCTACAAGGTCACCAAGAAGGACCTGCGCAACGCGAACTGGCGCTGGCTCATGAGCGTGTGCACCTTCAACTACCAGACCCAGCAGGGCGCCTCAGTCGCCTACGCCCTCTCGCCGGTCCTGAGGAAGATCTACACGAACGACGAGGACTATAAGCAAGCGCTCAACAACCACTTCCGCTACTACAACACCCAGCCTTGGCTCGCCGCCATCATCCTTGGCGCCTGCGTGGCCATGGAGGAGCGCGACGGCCTAGCGGCGGCGGACGCCGTCCAAGACCTGAAGATCGGCACCATGGGACCGCTCGCCGGCGTCGGCGACTCCCTGCTCATGACCATGATCCCGACCATCATGGGCTCCATCGCCGCTTACATGGCCATCGAGGGCAACCCCGTGGGAGCCGGCATCTGGTTCGCGCTCATCCTGGCCATCTTCTGGGTCCGCATGCACGCCCTCGAGTTCGGCTACAAGCAGGGCGTGAAGCTCGTCACCGACTTCAGCGAGAAGCTTCCCAACCTCACTGCCGCCGCCTCCGTGCTCGGCCTCACCGTGGTCGGCTGCCTCATCGCCTCGGTCATCGGCGTCACCTGCCCGATTAGCTTCAGCTTCGGCGACGTCGCGATGGAGATTCAGCCGCTGCTCGACAAGATCCTGCCTGCCATGATCCCCGCCGCCATCACGGGAAGCGCGTATTACCTTCTTACCAAGAAGAACGCGAGCATGACGGCCCTCATCCTCGTGGTGATCGTCCTCGCGATGGTCGCCTCCGCCGCCGGCATCCTCGCCTAGCTTCGACCCAAGAGATTGGTGAATCAATGAGAAAGATAGTTGTGGCGAGCCATTCCCTTCTCGCCCAGGGCTTCAAGGACACCCTCGAGTTCCTTACGGGTAAGGGCGACGCCGTCAACGCCGTGTGCGCCTACGTGAACGACAACGGCGAGGGGCTCGACGCGGCGGTCGAGGCGGCTCTTTCGGGCACTGACGAGGTCGTCGTCCTCACCGACGCGTACGGCGGCAGCGTGAACCAGCGCTTTTCCCGCTTCGCCTCCGACCGGATCCACGTGATCGCGGGTGTCAACCTCCCGCTCGCCATGACGGTCGCGCTCGCGCGCCCCGACGAGAAACTCGACTTCGACGCCCTCGTCAACGAGGCGCGCCAGCAGATCATCTACGTGAACGGTGCCAGTTCCGCCGAGTGCGACGACGACGAATAGAGGAGGTCGACGATGAGAGAGTTCCTTAAGGACGTGTGGATGCACGGCGGTGAGGAAAGCCGCGCCATCACCCCCGAGAACATCACGGGCGAGAAGGGCCGCGCCGCCATGTCGGCCAGCCACCTCGGCGTCGGCCGCAAGGGCTCGTGCTGCGTGCCCCTTGAGTCCGGCGAGACCATCACGCTCGCGGACATCGAGGGCCCCGGCATCATCCGCCACATCTGGATGACCGTCCCCGACAAGACCGCCGCCGGCAGCTTCGTCATGCGTGACCTCGTGCTGCGCTTCTACTGGGACGACGAGGAGACCCCCTCGGTCGAGTGCCCTGTCGGCGACTTCTTCTGCAACGGCTTCGGTGAGCGCGCCATCGTCAACTCGATGCCCATCTGCGTGAACCCGACGGGCGGCATGAACTGCTACTTCGAGATGCCCTTCAGGAAGCACGCCAAGGTCACGCTTACGAGCGAGCACCCCGGGTTCATTAAGTACATCTTCTACACGTTCAACTACGCGCTCACCGACGTGCCGGACGACGCCATGTACTTCCACGCCCGCTTTAACCGCGAGCGCAGCACCCGCAGGGGCGTCGACTACACCGTGCTCGACGGCGTGCGCGGCAAGGGCTACTACGTCGGCACCTACATGGCCCTGTGCGCCCTGGAGCGCTATTGGTGGGGCGAGGGCGAGATGAAGTTCTTCCTCGACGGCGACGAGGAGTTCCCAACGGTCACCTCGACGGGAGCCGAGGACTACTTCGGCGGTGCCTGGGCCTTCCTCGACAGGCCGGCCCACGCGCTGCCCGAGGCGCAGTGCTTCAACACGCTGTTCGCCGGCTACCCGTACCGCTCGACGCGCGACGCCACGCGCGACCGCTTCAGCGCGGGCAAGCCGAACCCGAATCCGATGCTCGCGACTAACGACGACGCGCTGCCCAGGCACGGCCTCTACAGGTGGCACCTTCCCGACCCGATCTCGTTCAAGGAGGACCTGCGCGTGACGTTCCAGGACCTCGGCAACGACGACATCAAGCTCTACGAGCGCGAGGACGACATCTCCACCGTCGCCTACTGGTACCAAAGCGAGCCGCACGCCGTGCTCGCCCCGTTTGCCGCAAGGCAGGACCGCGTGCCCAGGTAGGGTCGCCTCGAAACAAGCCAACGTTATGGGCGCCCGCGGTTGACCATGACTGCGGGCGTCCCTTTGTAAGGAGGATCACATGAGCGAAAAGCAAATGAGGCTCGGCGCCCTCGAAGCCGGCGGGACCAAGATGGTCTGTGCCGTGGTGTCCGGCGACGGCGAGGTCCTCGACCGTATGGAGACCCCGACGCTTACGCCCGCCAAGACCGTCCCGCAGATGATCGAGTGGTTCACCGCCCGCGATGTGGACGCGTTGGGCATCGGCGCCTTCGGCCCGACCTGCGTCGACCCCAACGACGAGCGCTACGGCTCCATCCTCCAGACGCCCAAGCTCGCGTGGCGAGGCCATGGTCTTCGCGCCGCGTTCGCCGACGCCCTCGGGATTCCGGTGGCCTACGACACGGACGTGAACGTTGCCTGCCTCGGCGAAGTGGTCTTCGGCTGCTGCAAGGGGCTCGAGGACGCCGTCTACGTGACCATCGGCACCGGCGTGGGCGCGGGCGTCATGTGCGCGGGCAGACTCCTTCACGGCATGCTGCACCCCGAGGCCGGTCACATGCTGGTAAGGACCCGTCCCACCGAGGAGGGACGCTGCGTCTGCCCGAGCCACGCGAGCTGTCTCGAGGGGCTCGCCTCCGGCCCCGCCATCGCCGCGCGCTGGGGAAAGCCCGCGGCCGAGCTCGCGGACAACGATGAGGTGTGGGCGCTCGAGGGGGATTATCTGGGGCAGATGTGCGCGAACCTCGTGCTCATGTACTCGCCTCGCCGCATCGTCCTCGGCGGCGGCGTGATGCACCAGGAGCAGCTCTACGGCATCGTCCGCAAGAAGACCCTCGAATATCTGGGTGGCTACATCCAGACCGCCGAGCTTAAGGACATGGAGAGCTACATCTGCGCCCCGGGCTGCGGCGGCGACCAAGGAATCCTCGGCGCGGCCGAGCTGGCAAGAAGGGCGCTCGCGTAACTTGCGCTCTCTCCGCCATACAACGCGTTAAGAAAAGACGAGCGCTTCTCGCCAATTGAGCGGCAAGAAGTGCTCGTCTTTTGCATTTGTTTTTGGGGCAGGACGCCCCGCCTCCACTAGAGTCCCTGGACCGCCACACCCACGAGGTTTGGACCGGTGTGGACAAGAAGCGCGGGGCTGATGTCGGAGCGGACGACATCCACCGCGTTGGCCACGCGCTCGCACAGGGCCTGCTCCATGCGGTCGTAGAGGTCGGCGTGGGCCGAGGTGCGGCTCGCGGCAAAGCGCACCTCGGGGTGCTTCTCGACGATGGCGGCGATGAGCTTGGCCTCGGTGCGATGCGGTACTTGCACAGCCATTTCGTGTGCGCGAGGCTGTTGGCTTTCTGGGCCACAGCAATCACCTTCCCCCTAGTATGATGACCTGAACAATCCTCATGCTAGGGGGAAGGTTTTTGTCGCGTAGCGGAAATTGGCCTCCACCCGCTGAGCGGGTGGCTTTCTATGCCGCGCGTGCCGCGCGGCACGGACTAAAGTCCATGAATAAAAACGAGGAAGGCCACGTCCGGCCTCCCTCGCAAAGGGTCTCTGATTACTCCCACTCATTGGGGACAGACTTAAATGAGTGCTCTTGAAATGCCGGCGCCTGGGGACGTTCTTTTTCTGTCTGCAGTTTGGAACGTTCCTTTTCTGTCGGCAGTTTGGGACGGTCCTTAGAGCTGCAGCGCGCCATGAGCGACGAGGCGAAGCGGATCATCCTGTCTTTTGAGTTCTAAGCATAAGCCCCTGTCTCTGAGCAATGACCGGTTCGCATTTGTGCGCATTTACGTGCGTGGGATTGCGTGAATATGCGTATAGATGCGCCGTTTACGGGATAAAAATGACCGTTTAGCGGTGAGATACGCAAAAACGCGCACAGAAGCGCGTGTTTGTGCGAATATAGAGCTGTCAGAAAGCAAGGCGTTCTATGACACAGGAGGCACATAATGGCAGATTCCAAGCAGGCTCCGCTCGACGCCGCGGCAGCCGCCAAAGCAGCGTTCGCTTCGGTCCAGGACAAGCCGTTCCCCGACGATATTTTTACGGCTCCCGAGCTCCATTGGGCCGTCATCGGTTGCGGCGTTATCGCCAACCAGATGGCTCAGTCCCTTGCTCTTGCCGGTCGCAAGCTTGCGGGCGTCGCCAACCGTACGCTGTCCAAGGCTCAGGCTTTTGCCGAGCAGTATGGCATCGAGAAGGTCTACGACACGGTTGAGGACCTCTACGCCGATCCTGGCATCGACGCCGTCTACATCACTACCCCACACAACACTCATATCACCTATCTGCGCGCTGCCCTGGCAGCCGGCAAGCACGTGCTCTGCGAGAAGGCCATTACCCTCAATTCCGCTGAACTCGATGAGGCCCGTGCCATTGCCGCCGAGCACAACGTGGCCCTTATGGACGCTACCACGGTGCTCCACATGCCCTTGTATCAAGAGCTGCGTCGCCGCATGGATGCCGGCGAGTTCGGCCGCATGAACCTCGCTCAGCTCAACTTTGGTAGCTACAAGGAGTACGGCGACCTGACCAACCGTTTCTACAATCGCAACCTTGCCGGCGGTGCCATGCTCGATATTGGTGTGTATGCCCTGTCCGTCATGCGCCTGTTTATGGCGAGCCAGCCCGCCGAGGTCGTGTCTCTAGGCAACACCTGCGAGACTGACGTCGATGTTGCGGGCGGCATCGTCTGCCGCAATGCCGAGCAGCAGCTGGGCGTCGTGAGCCTTACGCTTCACTCCAAGCAGCCCAAGCGCTCGGTCATCAGCTTTGACAAGTGCTACATCGAGGTCAACGAGTATCCGCGCGCCGATCACGCGACCATCGTGTGGACTGCGGACGGCCACCGCGAGGAGGTCCACGCCGGCACCGAGGCTTACGCCCTTTGCTATGAGATGGCCGATCTTGAGAAGGCCGTTGCCGGCGACGACTCTAAGCGTGAGCTGCTGGATTATGCTTCTGATGTTATGGAGCTGATGACCAAGCTACGCGCCGACTGG
Source organism: uncultured Collinsella sp. (assembly GCA_905199605.1). GTDB lineage: Bacteria > Actinomycetota > Coriobacteriia > Coriobacteriales > Coriobacteriaceae > Collinsella. The sequence goes on along the minus strand of CAJKHC010000001.1, from coordinate 133,766 downwards.
GGAGTCGTGTACCCCGAGGAGGAGTAAGCGATGCTAGCGGAAGATAGGCTCAACGCGATCGTGTCGATGGTTCAGCAGACCGGCTCGGTTACCGTGCCGGAGCTTGCCGAAGCCCTGGGCGTGACGGCGTCTACCATTCGGCGCGACCTGCAGACGCTCAATCGCGCACACCGTATCGCCAAGGTGCACGGTGGGGCGACGAGCCTTGAGCGCGCGCACGTGACGCGCGACTTAACGCTTAATGAGCGCAGCGATCTCCATAACGACGACAAGGAACGTATCTGCGCCCGTGCGGCGGCGCTGGTAGAGCCCGAGAGCTTTGTGTACATCGATTCGGGTTCGACGACGCTCAGGCTCATCGAGCATCTTCCGCATCTCGAAGGGGTCACCTATGTGACTGATTCCGTGCTCCATGCTCAGCATCTCGCTTTGCGCGGCATGCGTACCGTGGTGCTGGGCGGCGAGCTCAAACCCGAGACCGAGGCGCTCGTTGGCCCCGATGCCTTGGCAACTCTGGACCGCTACAACTTCAACTGCGGCTTTTGGGGCTCTAACGGCATTGCCGCCGAGCAGGGTTTCACGGCGCCCGATATCGAGGAGGCACAGGTCAAGCGCATCTCGATGCGCCATACGGCCAAACGCTTCGTAATCTCGGATGCCAGCAAATTTGGCATGGTGGCGCCCGTCAAGTTCGCGGACTTCCGCGACGCAACGATTATTACCGCAGGCGAGGTCCCAGCCAAGTACCGGTCAATGGACAACGTCATCACGGTCTAACAGCAAGGGACGGGCTAAGGCCAAAACCACCGCGAAGGGGCAGGAACCTTTGTGGTGGTTTTGACGTTTGTCCAGATAAAACCTGCCAAAATAAATCTGTCCCTTTTTGGCAGGTTTTAGGGCTCCCAGGGGCAGGGAGCTTCGATGTGGATGTGCTCGCCGGTTACGGGATGCGTGAAGGACACGCTGTGGGCGTGGAGCATCAGGCCACAGGGGCGCGGCGTTCCGTACAGGTCGTCGCCAACCAGGGGATGACGCTCGCTCGCCAGGTGCACGCGAATCTGGTGCTTGCGGCCGGTGAGCAGCTCGACATCAATATACGAGCGCGTGGGCAGGCCACGACGGCTCTTAAGACGTTTGAGCACCTTCACGCGCGTTTGAGACGGCTTGCCGCTGGCGCCGACGCGCATCTTGCGGCTGTCGTGACGGTCGCGGGCGATGGGCTTGTCGATGAGCTTTTCGTTCCAGTCGATCTTGCCCTCGGCAAGCGCCAGGTAGTGCTTTTCGAACGCGTGGTCGATGATCATCTGGTCAAAGGCGGGCTGCGTCTGCTTGTCGAGTGAGAACAGCACCACGCCGGTGGTGTCACGGTCCAAGCGGTTGAGCGGCTGCATGTCGGTCGCGGCAAAGCCGTCGCCCATCGCCAGCAGCAGGTCGCTGGCGTAGTCGGTGAGCGTACGCTCGCCGGTGCCATCGCCGTGGACGATCATGCCGGCAGGCTTGTCGATGGCCATGAGCCAGGCGTCGCAGTAGAGGACTTGAGGTTCTTCGTTCACGTGTAAGCCTTTCGGTTAGCTAATTCCCACAAACATGCAGCCCGAGGTCGCCCCGCGCAGGCGGGCGGCCGGCTTGCGGCCGGCTTGAGCCGCCTCGACAGCGCGACGGACGCGAGCGACGGCACGGCCAATCTCATCGGCCTCGAGCAGCGTTCCGTCCACCATGAGACGACGGACGCCGGCGTCGAGCAGCTGTGGTACCTGCGGCGTAAGGTCGATGGGGTAGGCGTCGTACAGGCGTGAGCGGCCGTGGATGTCGGTGCGGACGGGCATGACCTTTCCGTCGATATTCTTGAGCGAGAGTTTGCGGGCACGCAGGCGGCAGTTGGCGCAATCGTGGATACAGCCGTTGGCAACCTGTAGAATGCAATGCTCGCTTGTCATGACGCGCGGACGGCCAAAGACGGTGATGCCCAGAGCCGCGGGCGCGGCGGCGCCGAGCGAGACAATCTCGTCGAGCGTGATCTCGGGCGAGAGCCAAAACGCGCCGGCTCCGCGCTCGGCGAGTGCCTCCATGCAGGGCGCGTTGTACACCGGCAGGCAAGAGCGAATCTCGGCCGTGGCGCCAACCTGGGCGGCCAGGGCAAGCTCGGAGATATTGCCGACGGCGACGGTGGCCCCGGCATTGATCCAGGGATCGACGCGCTCGTGGTCGACGGCGCGGCAGACCTCGTCGAGTACGGGCACGACGCCCTGCTCAAATGCATCGGCAGGGGAGAGTCCGACAGCCTCGAGCGCGTCGGTGGTCATATAGATGCGCGTGGCGCCCTCGGCGCGAGCTGCCTCGGCGGCTTCGAGCGTGGTGACGGTAGCGCAGATCTGCGGCTCATCGCGGTAGTGCTCGGGCGCGGGGCGGGAATCATTGGTGACAGTCGCCGGTAGCTCGAGCGTGCGGGCGCGCTCCTCGTACGGTGCCAGAATGGCCTCTTCCAGCGCCTTGCAAGCGGCGGCGCGCACCTTGTGCACGGCGGAGAAGCCCATACCGCAGCCCTCATCGAGCGCCACCTCAAAGCTCGCAGCCTCAAAGGGAGAGGAACCCATGCGGCCGACGTGCTCAACCAGATCGGACGCCTCGACCGCACGGGTCTTGGCGGCCTCGACGGTAAAGCCCGTGGCCGTGGCCGTAAGCGAAGGGCCGTCGCAGCAGGTGAGCGTAACGGTAAACGGCTCGCCCAGACGCGCCACGACGGACACATCAACAGCTCGGCGGCGCAGCACATCGCGCTTGAGCGCGGCGCCGGCGGCGTCGATGGCACGCTGACTGCGAATCACGCGGACGCGGCAGCCCTCGGGCATGCTGCGGGGTACGCGACATTCGATGACTTCACCGGCTGCGGCATCATCGGCGGCAATGGTGGTCAGGAACTGGTCAAACTCGTTATCGTGGCGAAGCTCCAGCAGGTCGCCCTTGCCCACGGGCTCAAACAGCTCAATGCGGGCGATGGCGGCGCGGCGACGGCGGTCGTCGGGCTTGAGGCCGCGCACATCGCGGTTGGCCGGGCGGCTGCCCAGCACCGTGCCCACGATCTGGCCGCGGTTGTTGGAACGCTCATAGCTCATCATCTCGTCGCCCGAGGTGCCGTCCTGATAGGCGTGCGTAAAGTCGCGGTTAAAGCAGCGCTTGAGCTGGCGCTGGCGGGCGGCTTTCTCGTCCTTGGCAACGGTGGTTCCGGCCAGCATGTCATCAATCTGATGACGATACACGTCGACGATGGAATACACGTAATCGGGCGCCTTCATGCGGCCCTCGAGCTTGAGCGATGCGGCGCCGGCGTCATACAGACGGCGAACAAGCTGCGAAGTGTTGGTGTCGCGCGGGCACAGCGCGCGCTCGCGACCGGCGGGGGAGAGCGTGCGGCCGTTCTCGTCGATCAGCTCGTAGGGCAGGCGGCAGGGCTGGGCGCACATGCCGCGGTTGGCCGAGCGGCCCGCCATGGCAAAGCTCGACAGCAGGCACAGACCCGAGTAGCAAAAGCAGATGGCACCGTGGCTAAAGACCTCGAGGTCGACATCGGGCGCGGCGTCGTGGATGGCGGCGATCTCGTCGATGGAGAGCTCGCGCGAGAGGGTCACGCGGTCGGCGCCCTGCTCGCGGCACCAGATGGTTCCGCGGTCGTCATGGATGTTCGCCTGGGTCGAGATATGCGTCTCGATGCCGGGCATCGTGCGCTTGACCTCAAAGAACAGACCCCAGTCCTGGATGATGAAGGCATCGGCGCCCAGCGTGGAGCAGCGATGGATGAGTTGCAACGCATCGGCCATCTCGGACTGCTTGATGACGATGTTGACCGTGACGTAGACGCGCGAGCCGGCCAGGTGTGCAGCGCGGCAGGCCTGCTCAAAGGCCTTGTCGGTAAAGTTCGTTGCCTTGCGGCGGGCGTTGAAGCTGCCCATGCCACAGTAGATGGCGTCTGCCCCGGCAGCGAGTGCGGCGGCGAAGGGCTCCGGGCCTCCGGCGGGGGCCAAGAGCTCGGGTCTACGGTTGGTGGTTCGACTGGCGGTTGCGGTCATATCCTGCCTTTCAAAATGCTCAGATAATCAAAAGTATAGTGGTGCCATCGCGGCAGGCGATGCCCGTGCTCTAAGCGGGATAAAGTCTTCAGCAGCTTGGACTGGCTGCTCCACATGAGAACCGTTCAGCGGTCCGGGGAAACCGTTGGGCGATAAAATATTCTCGAAGGCTGATAATTATCTTGCATCGGGCAAACTCATCCCCTACTATCCCAATCAAGCGCGGTGTTCAGACCGAACTGTGCCTCCCGGTGTGAACGCCGCGCTCCCGTTCCCTTTTACTTGTAAGGAGAAAAACATGAGCAAGACCGTCGTGTCTTCCGATAACGCGCCCGCAGCCATCGGCCCGTATTCCCCCGGCATCCAGACCGGCAACATGGTGTTCCTGTCCGGCCAGCTGGGCATCGACCCCGCAACTGGCAAGATGCCCGAGGGCGTCGAGGCCCAGGCTAAGCAGTCCCTTGCTAACGTCGAGGCCCTGCTGACTGCTGCCGGTGCCACCTTTGCCGATGTCGTCAAGACCACGGTCTACCTGGCCGACATCGCCGACTTCGCCGCCGTGAACGAGATCTACGCCTCCAAGTTCGAGGCCCCGTTCCCCGCGCGCAGCGCTTTTCAGGTTGCCGCCCTTCCGGCTGGCGGTCTGGTCGAGATTGAGGTCGTCGCCGCTCTCTAAGGCGTTGGCAACAGCTAAATATGACATGCAAAAAGACCCTGCAGTGTGAGCTGCAGGGTCTTTTGTCAAGCGATGCGGCAAAACGATCCGTTTTCCTCCGTCCCCAAGGGATCGGCGGGTTAGCCCTCCTTGCGGACTTTTTGCAGGTAGCGGTAGACGCTGGGCTCCGAGATACCCAGCGCGGCGGCAGCACAGGCAACGGCGCCCTTGAGCATAAATACACCGTTGCCGTTAAGGTGACGAATAACGTCCACGCGATCGGCCTGCCCAAGCGAGGCGACATCCTGCCCGCGGCTTTCGAGCAACTCGGAAATACTGCGGTCGATGAGCTCCTGTGTAGACTCCGAAAGACTTTCAACCTCGATAGACGCGGGCTCCGCCTGCCTTGGCACAGCGTCGAAGCAGGCCATGAGCTGCTGGGCCATGGCGTTGATGGAGCGTACCGTGGAAAGATCGGTGTTGACGCAGAGCATGCCGACGATTTCGTTGTCCTCGCGGATAAAGTACGTCGCTGACTCCAACGTCTTGCCACCGGCGCCGCGCCCCTCGTAGCCCGTAATAAACGGCAGGTCGCGATACTTGGCATCGTGCATGATCTTGAGTGCCAGATCGGTAGCGGGACCGCCGACCTTGCGGCCGCTCACGATGCCGTTGCGAATATCGACGATGGCATGGTCGGGATCCGAGAAATCGTGCAGCACGATTTCGCTGTTTTTGCCGAGTATCTGCTCCAGGAAATCGACCATCGGCAAAAAGCGACGTACGGTCTCGTTCACGGGCAACTCCTTGGGGTGAAATCGGAAATGTCATAACAATTTTTTCTCATGGTAACACGGTGTCTATTAACTCGCATATTCGCAGGTACCTTGCGTAATACGGACGAGCGGTAGGAATTTGGCGGTAAACGGTCGACCAAAAGAAAAGTTAGATGTTAGTTTGGCCAGACACTTTCTTGACCTGCGGAAATGCATTGTCTCAGCTCAACAATAGTCTGATAACAAAAAATTATTATTGAGAATGAGAATCATCTTTAATACGATATGCAACGAAGGCACAACCTCACCCCCGCACTGCGTCACAATAGAGCGTTAGATGCGAAAACAACTATTTCGAGGATTGGTGGTCAAATGGCCCAGGAGACGGTTACGAACGGCACTGAAGCCCTGTTTACTCGTGAGGGCATGCCGCCCGTTAAGGAAATGATCCCGTGTGCCCTTCAGCACGTACTGGCATCGTTTGCCGGCATCATTACCCCGGCGGTCATCATGGCCGGCGTCTACGGCTTTAATAGCCAGCAGAGCACCGACATCATCCAGGTCGCGCTCATTCTTTCGGCGATCGATACGGCCCTTCAGGCCTTCGCTCCCTTCCGTCGCATCGGCGGCGGCCTGCCCATCGTCATGGGCGTTTCGTTCGCGTTCTTGCCGGCTCTGCAGGCCATGGGTGCCTCGGGCTTTAGCTTTGGTGCGCTGCTGGGCGGCGAGATCGTCGGCGGCGCCGTCGCGGTCCTCTTTGGTCTGGCCTACAGCAAGATCAAGTGGCTGTTCCCGCCCGTCGTGACCGGTACGGTCATCTTCTCCATCGGCGTTTCGCTGTATCCCACGGCCGTCAAGTATATGGCCGGCGGTATGGGTACGCCGCTGTGGGGCACTCCGCAGGCCTGGTGCGTCGCTCTTATCACCTTCGCCGTGGTCTTTGCGCTCGCCAACTTTGGCAAGGGCACGCTCAAGCTGGGCTCCGTGTTCTTTGGCATGATCGTTGGCATGATCGTTTCGATCCCCTTTGGCATGATCGACTTCTCCAGCGTCGCCACCGCTCAGGTCTTCGCCCTTCCCAAGCTCATGCCCTACGCGCTTGAGTTTGATCCCGAGGTCTGCATTACCCTCGCCGTCGTGTTCCCCATGGTTGCCATCCAGGTTATCGGCGACGTCTCCGCCGCCTGCCTGGGCTCCATCGACCGTATGCCCACCGAGCGCGAGCTCTCCGGCGCTATCGTGTCCCAGGGCCTCACCTCTATGGTCGGCGGCCTGCTGGGCGGTCTTCCCACCAGCGCCCTTGGCCAGAACGTGGGCATCATCTGCTCCAACAAGGTCGTCAACAAGTGGGTCTTTGTGATCATTGCGGCCGTCTTTGCCATCGCCGGTCTGTTCCCGCAGCTCTCTGCCGTCCTTTCCGCTATCCCGCAGCCCGTCATCGGCGGCGCGACCGTCGGCGTCTTTGGCACCATCACCATGAACGGCGTGCGCATGTTCACCCGCGAGGGCCTCACGCAGCGCACTACCACCATCGTCGGTACCTCCGTCGTCTTTGGCCTGGGTATCTGGATGGCCAGCGGTTGCCTTGCCGGCGAGGGTATGCCCGCCTGGGTGTCCACCGTCATCGGCTCCAATGCCGTAACCCCCACCGCCATCATGGCCATTGTCCTTAACCTGATCCTTCCGCAGACGCCGGTCGTGGCTCAGCACATCGATGCTGCCAAGGACGCTGCCGTTGATCTGGTCTTGCCCGAGAGCAAGAAGTAACCAATTCGGTGCTATTCGTCGGCGGACGCATCGCCTCGTCCGCCGACGTCATGCGGCGCCAAGCCGCACTTCAAAGGGTTCGTCCCTTTGGTGAAGCGTTGACGGGAGAGGGCCCGTTTCCGGTGTAGGCCGGCGCTTCGCACTTCCGCTATGTCAGAGGTGTCAAACCCCGCCCCTGATGTTGAAGGGAGCATTCATGCTTCTGGTCGCTAACGGTTCCGTCTTTACTCGCAACGCTCAGACCCCGTTCATCCCCAACGGTGCGGTCGCCATTGACGGAGATACGATCGTCGAAGTGGGCCCCGAGTGCGAGCTCAAGGTCAAGTACCCGGATGCCGAGTACGTCGACGCCCAGGGCAACCTCATCATGCCCGGACTCATCAACTGCCACACCCACATCTACTCGGGTCTGGCCCGCGGCCTTGCCATTAAGGGCTGCAACCCCACCAACTTCCTGGAGAATCTTGAGCAGCAGTGGTGGAAGATCGATGACAACCTGACGCTCGACGGCACCAAGGCCAGCGCCTATGCCACGATTTTGGACTCCATCCGCGATGGCGTCACCACGATTTTCGATCACCATGCGAGCTTCTGCGAGATCCCGGGAAGCCTCTTTACCATTAAGGATGCAGCTCAGGAGCTGGGCATGCGTTCGTGCCTGTGCTACGAGGTCTCCGACCGCCGCGGTCAGGAAAAATGCGACCAGGCCATTGCCGAGAACGCCGAGTTTGCCCAGTGGGCCGCCAAGGAGCGTCGCGATAACGACAACCACATGATTGCCGCCATGTTTGGCGGTCACGCCACCTTTACGCTGTCGGACGAGACCATGGATAAGATGGCCGAGGCCAACAACGGCCTGACCGGCTTCCACATCCATGTGTGCGAGGGCATGAATGACGTGTGGGACTCCCGCCTCAACCGCGGTGGCATCAGCCCCGTCGAGCGCCTGCTGCAGCACAATCTGCTGGGTCCCGACACCATGCTCGGCCACTGCATCCACGTGACGCCCGCCGAGATGGATATCGTCAAGGAGTCCGGTACCTGGCTCGTCAACAACCCCGAATCCAATATGGGCAACGCCGTGGGCTGCGCCCCCGTGCTCGAGTTCTTCCGCCGCGGCATCCCCGTGTGCATGGGCACCGACGCCTACACCCACGATATGCTCGAGAGCCTTAAGGTCTTCCTGATCATTCAGCGACACAACGCCGCCATGCCCAACGTGGGCTGGTGCGAGGCCATGACCATGCTGTTCGAGAACAACGCCAAGATGGCGAGCAAGTACTTCGATCGCAAGCTCGGTGTGCTCGAGGCCGGCGCTGCCGCCGACGTCATCGTTATGGACTACAAGCCCTTTACGCCGCTGAGCGAGGAGAACATCGACGGCCACATGCTCTTTGGCATGATGGGCAAAAACTGCCGCACCACCATCATCAACGGCCGCGTCCTGTACAAGGATCGCGAGTTCGTTGGCATTGATGAGGACAAGATCAACGCGTGGACCATGGCTGAGGCCAAGAAGCTCTGGAGCACGCTCAACGATCGCGTCTACTAATTACAAGTAGATTCGCGCGCGTCGGATGTTTCGCCGCATCCGACGCGCGTATAGGCGACCTCCGCGGGGTCGCCGGCGCTGTGCTAGCGCTACGCCGTATTTGCGCCCGCCGCGCGGTCTCGCCGGGCGTTACAGAGAGGAGCTCACTATGAGCGACATCATGAGGCCGATCCCGTTTTCGCAGCTGATGAACTGGATCATCGAGGAGCACAAGACCCAGGACGCCATCTTTGGCGTGCGCAAGATGGTCACGACCAACCAGGAGGGCGCGCTTCCCATTTTTGACGAGCGCATCGAGACTCCGTTTGGCCCGGCTGCCGGCCCCAACACGCAGCTGGCCCAGAACATCGTGGCATCCTACGTTGCCGGTTCCCGCTTCTTTGAGCTCAAGACCGTTCAGGTTATGGACGGCGAGGAGCTCTCCAAGTGTGTGAACAAGCCCTGCATTGTGGCGCAGGACGAGTGCTACAACTGCGAGTGGTCGACCGAGCTCGAGGTTCCGCAGGCCTTTGCCGAGTACGTGAAGGCATGGTTCGCCTGCCACCTGATCGCTCGCGAGTACGGCCTGGGCAGCCCGGACGGCTTTGTCTTCAACATGTCCGTGGGCTATGACCTCGAGGGTATTAAGAGCCCCAAGGTCGACGCCTACATCGAGGGCATGAAGGACGCCAGCGGCTCCGAGGTTTGGAACGAGTGCCGCACATGGGCGCTTGCCAACCTGGACAAGTTTGAGCATGTCGATGCCGCGTTTGTCGAGTCCATCCCGGCGCGCGTCTCCAACTCCATCACCGAGTCTACCCTGCACGGCTGCCCGCCGGCGGAGATCGAGCGCATCGCGACCTATCTGATCACCGAGAAGGGCCTCAACACCTACATCAAGTGCAACCCCACGCTGCTGGGCTATGAGTTTGCCCGTCAGCGCCTGAACGAGCTGGGCTTTGACTACATCGTCTTCGACGATACACACTTCCGCGAGGACCTGCAGTGGGCCGACGCCGTGCCCATGTTCGAGCGCCTGATTGCCCTGTGCGCCGAGCGCGGCCTGGAGTTTGGCGTCAAGCTGACCAACACGTTCCCCGTCGACGTGACGAGGAACGAGCTGCCCTCCACCGAGATGTACATGTCCGGCCGTTCGCTGTTCTCGCTGACCATCGAGGCCGCCCGCCGCATTACCGAGCAGTTCGATGGCAAGCTGCGCATCAGCTACTCCGGCGGTGCCACGGTCTACAACATCCGTGCCCTGTATGACGCCGGCATTTGGCCCGTCACCCTGGCGACCGACGTGCTCAAGCCCGGTGGCTACGAGCGCTTTAGCCAGATGGCCGGCGAGTTTACCGATCTGGACGGCAAGCCGTTCGCGGGCGTCTCTCTCGAGGCCGTGACCGCGATCCAGACCGACTCACTCACCAACCCGCTCTACAAGAAGCCGCTGCGTCCGCTGCCCGACCGCAAGGTCGCTGGCAAGAGCCCGCTTTCCGACTGCTTTACCACGCCGTGCCGTACGAGCTGCCCCATCCAGCAGGATATCCCTGCCTATCTGGCGGCTGTTGACGAGGGCCGCTACGAGGACGCGCTCAACATCATCATCGAGCGCAACGCCCTGCCGTTCATTACCGGTACCATCTGCCCGCATCCCTGCGGCCGTGCCTGCGAGCGTGCATTCTACGAGCCCGAGGGCGCCCAGATTCGCGCCAGCAAGCTCAAGGCCGCCCGCGAGGCCATGACCGCCGTGCTGCCCAAGCTGCGCGCCCAGGCCATTGCCAACGACGCCGAGCGCAACGTTGCCGTTATCGGCGGCGGCCCGGCCGGTCTGGCGACGGCGTTCTTCCTGACGCGCGCCGGCGTGCCCGTCACTATCTTCGAGGCCCGCGACTCTCTCGGCGGCGTGGTCCGTCACGTGATCCCCGAGTTCCGTATCGCGAGCGACGATATCTCCCACGATGCCGAGCTCTGTCTGGCCTTTGGCGCCAAGGTGCAGCTCAACGCCCGCGTGGAGTCCATTGACGAGCTCAAGGCCCAGGGCTTTACCGACGTAGTCGTGGCCACTGGTGCCTGGATGCCCGGCTCTGCGGGCCTGGGCGAGGGTGCCGAGCTCGACGTGCTGGAGTTCCTCGAGGCCGCCAAGAAGGGCGAGAAGCTCGAGCTGGGCGAGGACGTCGTGGTCATCGGCGCCGGCAACACCGCCATGGACGCGGCCCGCGTGGCCAAGCGCCTTGCTGGCGTGAAGAACGTGCGCCTGGTGTATCGCCGCACCAAGAAGCAGATGCCCGCCGACGAGGAAGAGCTCGATCTTGCTCTTGCCGACGGCGTTGAGTTCTGCGAGCTGCTGGCGCCCAAGGCGCTCAACGGCGCCGTGCTGACCTGCGACGTCATGGAACTTGGCGAGCCGGATGCAAGCGGCCGTCGCAGCCCCGTCGCCACGGGCGAGACCGTCGAGCTTTCCGCCACCACGGTGATCTGCGCCGTGGGCGAGGGCATCGATGCCAGCCTGTACGACGCCGCGGGCGTCGAGCACGACCGTCGCGGCCGCCTTGCCGCCACCTCCACCGGCGTCGAGGGCGTCTGGGCTGCCGGTGACTGCCGCCGCGGTCCCGCTACCGTGGTCGAGGCTATCGCCGACGCCGCCGAGGTCGCCCGTGCCATTGCCGGCGTGGACTTTAACAAGTACGCCGACCAGAATGCTCAGGCCGGTCGCGAGGACGCCTGCTACGAGCGCAAGGGGTCGCTGTGCCGCGACAAGCGCAATTGCACCAAGACCCGCTGCCTGGGCTGCGGCTCGGTGTGCGAGGTCTGCTGCGACGTGTGCCCCAACCGCGCCAACGTGGCAATTAAGGTGCCGGGCCTGGCCAAGCATCAGGTCGTCCATGTCGACGGCATGTGCAACGAGTGCGGCAACTGCGCCGTGTTCTGCCCCTACCAGGAGGGTCGTCCCTACAAGGACAAGCTCACCCTGTTCTGGAGCGATCAGGACATGGAGAACTCCGAGAACGAGGGCTTCCTGGCCGTGGACGAGGACCACTTTAAGGTTCGCGTCGCCGGCACGGTTCGCACCGTCTCAGTCGATGCCGTCAACACCGGTCTGCCCGAGGCCGTCCGCCTGACCATCAGGGCCGTGCGCGACAGCTATCCGTATCTCCTTAAGAAATAGGCGAGTCTCTTATGGCCAAATCCATTCAACATAACGTGGCCTACGTTGCCTGCGGAAGCGGTTGCGCCTCCGCAGGCGGCGACGCCCGCTGCAGCGAAGGCTGCATTGGCTGTGGCGCCTGTGTCACGGCCTGTCCCCACGGCGCCATTGCACTGATTGATGGCATCGCCCGCGTGGACCGCTCCAAGTGCACGGGCTGTGGCCTGTGCGGCATGGCGTGCCCGCAGCGCGTGATTGCCTTTGTTCCCGGCTACCAGAACATCCTGGTGCGCTGTAACAACACCGACAAGGGTGCCATCGCCCGCAAGATTTGCGACACGAGCTGCATCGGTTGCGGCATGTGCGCCAAAAAATGCCCTGCCGGCGCTATCCGCATCGAGGACAACTGTGCCCACATCGACGGTGCGGACTGCCTGTCGTGCGGCATGTGCGCCGTCGTTTGCCCGCATGGCGCCATCCACGACCGCACCGGCATCGCCGCCGGCGTGTAGAAGGGAATCACCATGGCACAGGAATTCACTTTTACCGTTAACGGCGTCGAGCGCACGACGACCCAAAACAAACCGCTGCTGCGCTACCTGCGCGACGACCTGCACATCCATTCCGCCAAGGACGGCTGCTCCGAGGGTGCTTGCGGCACCTGCACCATTCATGTGGACGGTGCGGCCGTCAAGGCCTGCGTGCTGACCACCGCCCTTGCCGCCGGCCGCAACATCGTGACTGTCGAGGGCCTGCCCGAGGACGTGCGCGAGGCCTTTGTGTACGCCTTTGGCGCCGTGGGCGCCGTGCAGTGCGGTTTTTGCATCCCCGGTATGGTCATGGCAGGCGCGGCGCTGATCGCCGAGGACCCCGAGCCCACCGAGGAGCAGATCAAGTACGCCATCCGCGGCAACGTCTGCCGCTGCACCGGCTACAAGAAGATTATTGAGGGCATTTCGCTGGCCGCTGCGGTGCTCCGCGGCGAAAAGCAGATCGACGAGGACCTGGAGCGCGGCGACGACTACGGCGTGGGCAAGCGCGCCTTCCGTATCGACGTGCGCAAGAAGGTACTCGGCGAGGGCAAGTACCCCGATGACATCGACGAGCTCGATCAGCCGGGCCTGACCTATGCCAGCGCCGTGCGCTCCAAGTATCCGCGCGCCCGTGTGCTTTCCATCGACACCTCCAAGGCCGAGGCCCTGCCCGGTGTGGTGGGCATCCTGCGCGCCGAGGATGTGCCGGTCAACCAGGTCGGCCACCTTATCCAGGATTGGGACGTCATGATCGCCCAGGGCGATATCACCCGCTGCGTGGGCGATGCCATTGTGCTGGTGGTTGCCGAGGACGAGGCGACGCTCGAGAAGGCCAAGAAGCTCGTAAAGATCGATTACGAGCCGCTGGAGCCCGTGCGCAACATTGTCGAGGCCAGGGCTGCCGACGCCCCGCGCCTGCACGACAGTTTCTTTGCCTTTGGCAACACGGTGGAGCTCAAGGACAACGTGTGCCAGAGCCGTCACGTGACGCGCGGCGACGCCGCCAAGGCGCTGGCAGAGAGCGCGTTCACCGTGACGCAGCGCTTTACCACGCCCTTTACCGAGCATGCCTTCTTGGAGCCCGAGTGCGCCGTCGCCTTCCCGTACAAGAACGGCGTCAAGGTGCAGTCGACCGACCAGGGTGCCTACGATACGCGCAAAGAGTGCGCCCACATGTTTGGCTGGGATAGCGAACCCGAGCGTGTGGTCGTCGAGACCATGCTCGTGGGTGGCGGCTTTGGCGGTAAGGAGGACGTTTCGGTCCAGCACCTGGCCGCGCTCGCCGCATATAAGTTCCAGCGTCCTGTGAAGTGCAAGCTCACGCGTGCCGAGTCGCTCGCTTTCCATCCCAAGCGCCATGCCATGGACGGTACCTTTACGCTGGGTTGCGACGCCGAGGGCAACTTTACCGGCCTGGATTGCGAGATCAACTTTGACACCGGCGCCTACGCGTCGCTGTGCGGCCCGGTGCTCGAGCGCGCCTGTACGCATGCCGTCGGCCCCTACAAGTACCAGAACACCGACATTCGCGGCTTTGGCTACTACACCAACAACCCGCCCGCCGGCGCGTACCGAGGCTTTGGCGTTTGCCAGTCCGAGTTTGCGCTCGAGAGCCTGATCGACCTGCTGGCAGAGAAGGTTGGCCTGGATCCGTGGGAGATTCGTTACCGAAACGCCATCGAGCCGGGCGAAGTTTTGCCCAACGGCCAGATTGCCGACTGCTCCACGGCGCTTAAGGAGACGCTGCTCGAGGTCAAGGATGCCTACTATGCGCATCCCGGACACGCCGGTATTGCCTGCGCCATGAAGAACGCCGGCGTGGGCGTGGGTCTACCCGATGCCGGTCGCTGCAAGATTCGCGTCGAGGATGGCCGCGCCGTGGTCTATGCCGCCACGTCCGACATCGGCCAGGGCTGCAACACCGTCTTTTTGCAGGACGTTGCCGAGGCGTGCGGTCTGCCGCTGAGCTGCATCGCCAACGGCGAGTGCTCTACCGAGAACGCTCCCGACTCCGGCACCACGTCTGGCTCGCGTCAGACGGTCGTGACCGGCGAGGCCGTGCGCGGCGCCGCCTTCCTGCTGCGCGATGCCATGCTTGGCATCGAGGCCGGCAAGCCTGCGCCCGATGCTCCTGTGAACGCCCATGGTGATGGCGTCAAGATCGAGTACGACGACGGTCGCGCCTATCAGCTGCGCACACAGGAGCTCGTCGCCGGCCAGGGTATGCATCCTCAGGATCCCGCGACCGCCATCAAGGCGCTCGAGGGATGCGAGTTTGGCTACGTGTACCTGGAGCCGACCGACAAGCTGGGCGCCGACGTTCCCAACCCCAAGAGCCACATCTGCTACGGTTTTGCCACGCATGTGGTCATTTTGGATGACGACGGTCGCGTGAGCGAGATCTATGCCGCGCACGATTCCGGCAAGGTGGTCAACCCCATCTCCATCCAGGGTCAGATCGAAGGCGGCGTGCTCATGGGTATGGGCTATGCGCTTACCGAGGACTGGCCGCTTAAGGACTGCGTACCCCAGGCAAGGTACGGTACGCTCGGACTGTTCCGTGCACCCGAGATTCCGGATATCCACGCTATCTACGTGGAGAAGGACGAGCTGCTGCCCGTGGCATACGGCGGCAAGGGCATCGGCGAGATCGCCACGATCCCCACGGCGCCCGCCGTGCAGAACGCCTACCGCGCGTTTGACGGCAAACTGCGTCCGGATCTGCCCATGGTGGATACGCCCTACAGCCGCGTCCGCAACCGCGGGTAGGGTAGGGCGCGGACAGCCATCGCTGACGAGTTGTTCGCGCTCAACATCAACTGTATATGCTGCGCCTTTGGCCCCAGTTCCATCGCGAGCCGGGGCCTTTTGTTTGGAGCGGAAACTGCGTCCCGGAATTGGCGCTCAGAATGGGGTGCAGTTTCCGGAGCGGTCCACGTGCGGTGGTGTACTGCCCCCTTTTGTGTGCGTCGGTCGTCGAATTACGTTATAGCTAGCTATATTATAGGAAGGTATAATATAGCTAGCTATAACGTAAAGGAAGGATGGCCCTATGTTTATCGGAAGAACAGCGGAAATGTCCGAGCTCAATCGACTGTATGGCACGGGCTCATTTGAAATGCCTGTGATTTACGGCCGTCGTCGCGTGGGTAAAACGCGCCTTATCACAGAGTTCATCCAAGGCAAGAAGGCTATTTACTTTCAAGCTCGTCGCACCAATGCAGAGGCAAACCTGCACGGCTTTAGCCAGGCGATACTTGCAGGCTCGGTTGGTGCTGCAGGCGTGTCGTTTCGTAGCTTTGACGAGGCGTTCGATGCATTGGCCACCATGGCTCGCACGGAACGTTTGATTGTCGTGATTGACGAGTATCCCTATCTCGCCCAATCGAATCCCGGGATCAGTTCGTTGCTGCAAGACAAGATTGATCACCTGTACAAAGAGACCAAGCTCATGCTGATTCTATGCGGCTCGTCTCTTTCGTTTATGGAGGAACAGGTGTTGGGCTACGAGAGCCCACTGTACGGTAGGCGTACGGCCCAGTTTAAGATCATGCCGCTCGATTTTACGACGACCCTCGGCCTGTGGCAGAGCATGAGTCGCGAAGACGCTGCGGTTTGCTATGGCATGACGGGCGGCATTCCCGCATATATCGAGAAAGTCGATCCTGCCGCACCGCTCAAGGACAACATCAAACGTCTTTTTCTTACTCCTACGGGCTATCTCTTTGAGGAGCCGAGTAACCTGCTATTGCAAGAGTGCCGCAATCCCGAGCAATATGATGCGATCGTACAGGCAATTGCCCAGGGACGCTCGAAGAACTCGGAGATTGCGAGCTCTACGGGAATCCCTGCGAGCAACGTAAAGAGCTATGTGGATAAGCTGGCGTCGCTTGGGATTGTCGAGCGCGAGCTGCCCCTAAACGAGACGAGCAATAAGCGAGCCGTGTATCTGCTGAGCGATCAGATGTTTAGGTTCTGGTACAAGTTTGTTCCGCAGAACATCGGGCTGATTCAAAACGATATGGCCGAGATGGCGTATGAGCGCATTGAGCCGCACGTATCGGATTACATGGGCACGGTCTTTGAGCTTATATGCAGGCAATACGTGTACGAACTCGCACGCGCGGGCCAGCTCGATGTGGTTCCGGCAAGCGTTGGGCGCTGGTGGGGGACGGATAATCGCACGCATACGCAGGAAGAAATCGACTTGATTGTTGACGATGGCGAGGGCGCTGCGCTGTTTGCGGAGTGCAAATGGCGCAATGAACCGGTAGGCGAGGATGTTCTGGAAAAGCTCGTGTACCGAAGCGAGCTCTTTAGGCGGCAGCATAAAAGCTACGTGATCTTCTCGAAGCGTGGCTTTACGCAAGGATGTCAGGAAGCTGCAGCGAGCAGGGGAGATGCCAAGCTGATTTCGTTTGCCGAGATGTGCGAGCGGAGATAGCCAAGCGCGCTCTGATGTGATGCTCGGAATGGGACGCGCTTTCCCTTTGGCGGAAAGCACGTCCCAGAATCCGGGCAATTCGCTGGTCCGGTGGTTGAGCAAGCGCCGCGCCAAGGATGCCGAGCGTAAAACCTACAATGAAAACGGCGTAAAAACTGCATTGAGAATGGCGTAATTTCGCAGGATGACGTCGCCCGCTGGTGCTGCAGGAGCGGTGACCTGCAAACCTTGGGTTTTCGGACGAGCTTGTGCGAGAGAGCAAGCCAGTATGTGCGCTCGAAGGCCCGCGTTCGCGTGCGCCCCAAGCGCTACTTCTGCGACCCGTCACTTGCGGCGGCGTTGCTGGGGGCTACCCCTGAGCGGTTGCTTGGCGATATGCAAACGTTGGGGATGCTCTTTGAGAACCTCGTTCTGCGCGACGTGCGCGTGTTCCTTTCCACCTACGGCGGTGTCAACAACAGTGTCCATTATTTCCGAGATGAGAAGGGCCTTGAGGTCGATCTGATCGTTGAGCACGACGGGCACTGGGGAGCCATCGAGGTCAAGCTGAGTGATGCGAAAGCAGACGATGGAGCGAGAAATCTCAAGGCGCTGGAGAGGAAAGTGCTCTCAAATCCTGCTGCCCAGAATGCCGCGCCGGCGTTTTTGGCGGTCGTGGTTGGAAAGGGGGGCATCGCCTACACGCGCGACGACGGCGTGGCAGTGATCCCCATGGCGGCATTTGGGGCATGGTGGTTTTGCGGGTGCGCCGTGCCTCCATTACCGAAAATCCATTTGTTAAACCCGGCGCCCGCGGATAGAATGAGGTCGACGGCAGCCCAAGTAGAGTGGAGCTGGGCAGCGCCGTTGCTTGGTCAAGAGGTCAGTGCCTTAATGGCAGCGACTTGTTATGCTTCGAATGCTGCTTGAGTGCCTCGGAAAGTTCGATAAGCGCCGTGAAGAGCGAGACCAAAGCAACCAAGAGCTCTGTGAGCTCTGATGGGCCCGGGATGACCGCTGATTCAAGTCACCGGGCCTAAATCTTTTTCATGCATTTGAATAGAGCGAGCGACTCTCTTGGGGCTGTCTGCGTGGCGCGTGCCTGGTGCATGGCATTGCGCCCCGCTTTTGTGTCCGCACGGGCGCCTATCCTTGCGGCAATGTAGCCGCCTATGTAACGAGCGACAGTTGACGGAGAAAGGCCCTGACCGTGCCAGACAAAAAGACGCCGGGTATCTCGGCTATCGATACGACGAACTTTGCGCGCCAGATTGTGCTGGACTTTGAGTTTGCGCCGGTGCCAAAGCAGCGCCAGCGCCGTGGGCTGCGCAACGAGATTATCGAAGTCAGCGCCGTCAAGCTCGATTACCACGGCAACGTTATGGGCGAGTTCTCGCAGTTTGTGCAGACGGAATTTACCGAAGGCGTTGCGTTTCCCGTCCGCGAGCTTACGGGGATATCGGCCGTGGACACCGCGATGGCCGATCCGCTCTATGTGGTGATCAAAAGGCTCAGCGATTGGATCGGTCGCTACTCCGCCCAGGTGGTTTGCTGGAGCGGGACGGACCGTCGACAGCTTTTGACCGAGTGCCAGGCAAAGCACATCGACCTTTCCGCATTTCCTACGGATTGGGCCGACTTGCAGGCGTTTTACACCTCGATCATGGACGTGGGCAGCCACGGGTGCGTCTCTTTGAGTGACACGGCGATGTGGTTTGGCATCGAGTTCGACGAGTCGACGGGCCACGCCCATAGTGCCCTGGCCGATGCGCGCGTGACCGCCAAGCTGCTCAAGCAGATGATGGACGGGGAATACCGCGTGAGCCCGCGCGCCCAGGAAGTCCGCCAGCGGTGGGTGATGGGCGAGCGAGTCCAGACGCGCCTTTCCAACAAGTGCCCCGAGCTGGGTGACCTGCTGCTGAAGCTGAAGGCGGAGGGGAGGTAGGGGGCGTTAGCTGTCTGCGTAGCGCGTGCCTGTCGCGTATCGCTACTCTTCCCGCTGCTTGGCAGGCAGGATGTAGACGTTCTCGGCGTCCACGGCAATCTGCGCGGGATGGTTGTAGAGGGTGTCTACTTCCATTACGCTTTGCTTGAACGGCGCAACGTCGGGCGTCTTTGCCTGATGGAGCTTCTCGAGGAGTTTCTCAGATTGCCTGTCGTTGAACCTGCCGATGTCCTCTCCTGCACCCTCGAGTGCCTCGTCGATGAGCGTATGTTCGCCCACGGGGGTCTTTGCGATGGCGTGACCGAGCAATTTGCCCGCGGACGCGATGCTGCCCAGCAGTGCCGCATCGACGGTGTCGGCAGTTCCCGTCTCGAGGGCGTCGTAACACTCGGTGTAGAGCTCGCGATACGCAATCGAATCGGCCTCGATCTTCGCGGCGGCGTCCGCGAGCTTTGCGGGCTCGAAGTTCTGGGCGAGCATGGGTTCGAGGAACAGCGAGAACGCGTGGATGTAGGTGGCGAGCTGGCAGTCTTTGAGGTAGTCGAGCACCTTGTCGAGGCGTCTGCCCAAGCCGTCTCGCACCTCGATGAACCCTTTCTTTTTCAGATCCGCCTGCGCCTGCGAGCGGAAGAGTTCCATGTCCTGCGCGGACGACTGCTTGATGTCGAGCACCTTCATATGGGCGTTTGCCATGTAGGTGGCGTTGCCGTAGTTGAGGCCGTAACCGTTGAGGATGTCTGCAAGTGTCTTGAGGTTGCCACGCATGTTGGCCTTGTCGCGCTGGCGCATGTACTCGAACATTTCGTCGACGGACTCCTGGATGGAGTCGAGCTTTTGGTTTATCTGCGCGATTGCGGCTGCCATGAACAGCGACGTCGGGTCGTAGGGCACTTGCGTGACGCTCGTGGCGATATCGCCCTCGACTACATGGAAGCGCGCCTGCCCAAGGCCCTTGGCGGCGTCGCGGTAGCCCCCTGTGAGACCGCTACCGTCCTTGAACGAGTTGAGTTTCGACGGGTCAAGCGGATTGCCATATTTGTCAGTCACCTGGAGCAGAGTGGGTACGCTCACCGTATTGGTGACGGTGCGGAACGTCGAGGGGAGTGAGGCGAGCGCTATGCCGAGCTGGGGGACTCGTTCGAGCGGGAGCTTGATGGCGCCGGAGACGTCTGCCCGCTCCTGAGTGAGCGCGAGGTGGATTTTGGTGGATGCGAGCTGTTTTGCCACGAGCTCCTCTCGGCCGTCGTCCGCCGAGGGTTTGGTCTCGTTGTCTGCCATAGCGCGCTCCTCGCTTACGTTAATAGTCGCGGGCATTATCTCACCGTTGTGTGACCTGCTGGGACGGAACGGATTAGCGGTAGTACGAGGCCGATTGACGGTCGAGGTACGTCAGCCGTATGGGCTTTCCCGCGTGCACCCATGCCGGTAAGCCTGCGTTCGATGCCGCTTGTCGAGGCCGAATGTAGGATGTTTGATATCACACGTATAATTGCGCTTGTTTAGCTGTGCGAATGCGTCCCGAAGCTATTTTTGCAGGAGGTTTCGGTATGGGCAAAAGTGACAATGCGAGCGAGTTCCTTGATCTCTATAGAAGGCTTGAGGGGTGCATCCGCGAGCATTATGACGTGCCGGAAAAACACGGTCCTGTGGCTTGGCTTGGCAGAAACCCCGGCAGGGCATTCAAGAACGTTGCCGGGGCTCTCAAATATTGCGCGGAAGTTCGCAACCTGCTCGCGCACCAGGAGAGCGTCGATGGTGACTACGCCGTTGAGCCGAGCGACTCGATGCTGACACTCCTGCGCAATACGTTTGCTGCAGTCGAGAATCCTCCCAAAGCAATCGACCACGCCGTGCCTATGCAGAGTGTGCTCTCGGCCACTGCGGAGAATCGCGTGAGGCCTGTTCTGCGCGAGATGGCGGAAAAATGCTACACCCACGTACCTATCCTGGAGGATGGCATCGTCCGCGGTGTGTTCAGCGAGAACACGCTGCTCTCGTACCTGTACGGAGAGGAGATTGTCTGCATTGACGACGAGACGACATTCTCATCGCTTGCCGAGCTGCTCCCAGTGGACGCTCATGTCTCTGAATCGTTTAGGTTCGTGCCACGTACGATAACGCTCACAGAGGTTGCGGAGATGTTCGCGGTGGCGATGCGCCGTGCTGACCGCATTGGCATGGTGTTTATCACGCATAGCGGTAAGCCCAGCGAGAAGGTTCTTGGGATTATCACCGCTTGGGATGTTGCGGCCTATCTGTAGGAGCACGACATGCTTGATGGCTGCAGCCTTTTCCACTTTGCTTATGGTTTTGCTTTTTGTGGGTTGCCCTATTCAATCAGCCGAATCGGCGTCTCGAATGTATTTGCTTAACTTGTGCTAGCTTATTAGGAACTGGGTGTTGCGAGTGACAGGTCTGAGCAAATCGGAGCAGATACGTGGTACAGCGCTCATTTGGGACGCTTATTTGGGCTTATATGGGGGCATCCACGAAGTACATGAACGGTGCCTATTAATTGCGCAACAAATTATTGAGGTCGTAAAGATAACCCGCTTGTCGAAATTGTCCCGACGCTTCTCTATAGTTAGGGGAAAATGGATAAAGTTTTAGCAAGGGGCCTCTGCGTCCTGAGACGATAGCAAATAAACCTGGAGTGTACTTCGTGGATATACCTGCGGATAAACTTCGGGGGGGGGGCGCTTCGAAGCGGGCGTTCCCTCTCGGTCAATAATGAAATAGCTTGGCACGCCGTCTTAAGGACGGTGTGCTGATGGAGTTTCTCGATAACGTCGGACGCAATCGTCTGGGAGACGCGCTCGCTAAATCCATCGATGAGGGCGCCAAGCTTTCAATCATTAGCAGTTACTTTACGGTCTTTGCTTTCTCCGAGCTCAAAGAAGAGCTGGAGAAAGTTGACTCAGTGCGCTTTCTCTTTGGCGAGCCCACGTTCGTTAAGCGCATGGCTTCCGACAAAGACCCACGTCAGTTTGCCATATCGCAATGCTCGCGCGAGCGTGGCGTGGGCGGCTTGGGTCTCGAGCTCACGCTGCGCAACAATCTCAATCAACGCGCCATTGCCCGTGAATGCGCCGAATGGGTGCGCGCTAAGTGCGAGTTTCAATCTGCCAAGATGAACGGGGCAATTCAGCCCGGAGGTACCTATATAGTCGAGAACCCCAATGGCGACGACCATGCTTTCATGGGTGCCGCCGCTGACTTTACCCAGGAAGGACTCGGTTACGAGCGCCGCCCCAACACCGTAATGGGCGTAAGCCACTACGAGGGCGCGACGGAAGCTGCCGGCCTAAAGGCGATGTTTGAGTCCGTCTGGGATAAGCCTGCGATGGTCGCCGATGTTACCGATGAGGTGGCGGCCCAGGTGGGCACGCTCTACCGCGAGAATCCGCCCGAGTTTGTCTATTTTCTCACGCTTTACCACTTATTCCGCGATTACCTTTCCGACGAAGATAACGACTTGAGGCCCGGCCTCAAGTTTGAGGAGTCCGTTGTCTGGAACAAGCTCTACGACTTCCAAAAGGACGCCGTGGTGGGCGCCATCCGTAAGCTCGAGAAGTACAAGGGTTGCATCATCGCCGATAGCGTCGGTCTGGGTAAGACTTACGAGGCGCTCGCTGTTATTAAGTATTACCAGGAGCGCAACGACCGCATTTTGGTCCTGGCACCTAAACGCTTGCGCGATAACTGGACGCTGTGGACGCAAGATAACGATGACCGCAACCCGTTGGCGGATGATCGTCTTAATTACACTGTGCTCAATCACACCGATCTGTCCCGTTATACGGGCACGAGCGGTGATGTGGACCTGGAACACCTTCGCTGGGGCCACTACGATCTGTTGGTGATCGATGAGAGTCACAACTTCCGTAACAAGAGCACGGATTCCGAGAAAAAAGACCGCTACACGCGACTTATCGAGGACGTGATTAAGAGTGGACGGCGCACCAAGGTGCTGATGCTCTCGGCTACGCCTGTGAACAATCGTCTGCTGGACCTCCGCAACCAGATTGAGCTCATCACCGAGGGCGATGATGCGTATCTGGCGGATACTGACGGCATTGAGTCGATTACTCAGGTATGCCGTACCGCACAAACGCGCTTCAACGAGTGGAGCAAGCTCGACGATGCCGAGCGCACCACCGAGAGCTTCGTCAACGCCGTCAACGCCGATTACTTTAAGCTGCTCGACGTGCTTACCATCGCGCGCAGCCGCAAGCATATCTCTAAGTACTATGGCGCCGCTTCGGGTACGTTCCCACAGCGTTGCAAGCCCCTCTCTATTACCACGCCAATCGATTTGGCGGGGGAGCTTCCGCCTATCGCTGAGCTCAATGACATGATCGCTCAGCTCACGTTTGCGCAGTATCAGCTGCTTTCTTATGTACGCAGCGATAAGCGTCGTAAGTACGAGGATCGTTACGGCGACACCTGGGGCAAGGACTTTGAGAGCCAGGTTCACCGTACGGGTGCTGTTGCCAACCTTATGCGCGTAAACGTGCTCAAGCGAATGGAATCTTCGGTTAACAGTTTCCGAATTACGCTCTCGCGCATCCTGGCGGGATGCGAGGAGCTCCGCGCACAGCTCAATGACCCTGCGGCCATGGGAGCGGGCAGCTATGATGCGGCGGGCATCGAGGATGGCATGGATGACGATGACGCCGAGGAAATCGAGCGCGGCGGAAAGGTTCGCGTTGACCTGCGCGATGTTGATGCCTTGCGTCTGGGCAGCGATTTAGACTTTGACATCACCGTGCTGCACCGTCTGCTCGACTACGCCAATGCCGTAACACCCGAGCGTGATGCCAAGTTGGATGAGCTCTACAAGTTCATAGTCGATAAGGTCAATAACCCCTACAACCCCGGCAACCGCAAAGTGCTCGTATTCACGGCGTTTGCGGACACGGCGGACTATCTATTTGAGCAGCTGGCGCCCCGCCTTAAGAACGAGCTCGGCCTTGAGTGTGCCGAGGTTGCCGGAAGTGCAAATCGCACTTACTCGCTTAAGTTGCGCCGCACCACCTTCGAGAACATCCTGGCGTACTTTAGTCCGCGCTCCAAGGAGCTGCCCGAGGCGTCTCTCGCTGCAGGCGAAATCGATGTTGTCTTTGCCACGGACTGCATCTCCGAGGGCCAAAATCTTCAGGACTGCGACTGTCTCGTCAACTATGACATTCACTGGAATCCGGTGCGCATTATCCAGCGCTTTGGTCGTATCGACCGTTTGGGCTCCACCAACACGCAAATTCAGTTGGTGGACTTTTGGCCCGACATCGCACTCGATGAGTACATTCAACTCGAAAGCCGCGTGAAGGGCCGTATGGCCCTGCTTGACGCTTCTGCCACCGGCGAGGAGAACGTGCTGGAGTCCAAAGCAACGGGCGAGATGAACGACCTCAAGTATCGTCGCCAGCAACTTCAGCAGCTCAAGAGCGAGGTGCTGGACCTGGAGGATATTTCAGGCGGCATCTCGATCACCGACTTCGCCTTTGATGATTTTCGTGTTGAATTGCAGCGCTATGAAAAGGAACACCCGGGTCTTTTAGAAAATTCGCCGGCTGGTATGCATGCGGTGGCGCGCATTCCCGATGAACTGCGTGATTCCGTCGCGCCGGGCGTGGTGTTCTGTTTGGCGCAAAACGATGAGAATGCGAACCCCAGGGACACGAATCCTACCTTCCCGTATTACGTGGTGTACGTATCGGCTGACGGCGATGTGATGACCAAGCATACACAGCCCAAGCATGCGCTCGATATGATGCGCGCCTGTTGTGCGGGCGAATCCGAGCCAATTGCGGAGCTATGTCGCGACTTTAACCGCGAGACACGCGACGGCGAGCGTATGGGCGCTTATACCGAGCTCTTGGACAAAGTGGTTGCCACCATTAGCGGCGTGCAGCAGGACAAGGGCATTGAGAACCTGTTCTCGCTGGGTGAAGTGGGAACGGGTACGAGCCTTGGCTTCGACGATTACTCGCTGATCAGTTTTGCGGTGTTGCGATGAGAGGTTTTGACTGGAACGACGTGTTCTGTTTGCCCGATGCCGCTCTGGCGGGCGATAGACGCATACCCAAGACGGTGCTCACGCGCCAAGCTCAGCTTACAAAGACCGAGCAGAAAGTGCTCGATCGCGTAGCTGCGCTTACGCACTTTGCCACCGTGCAAAAGTCCACGACGCGCATCGCACCCGTTCAGGATGATGAGCACGATATTCAGAGTGTACTTATCCTGCGGTGCGAATTGTCTCGTGGGGCGGCTTATGCCGAGGTGGCAAGGCTCGTCCACAAGTGTTTCCCCAATCCGACGGTGATTCTGTTTGGCGGCGAGGACGAGGCTTGCATTTCGCTGGCAACGACGCGTAAGAGCTTTGCTGAGCAGGGTGCCATGGTGATTGACGACGTTGAGTCAACGGGGGCATTCGATCCTGGTGACACACGGTATGCGCCGTTTTTGGATGCACTCGCGTTTGAGCGATTGCCGCAGGCGAACCTTCTGACCTATCTGCGCAGCATTGCCTGGGCAGTGCGACTTTCGCGCGCGGTTCCGTCGCTGGGATTCTTTCCAGCGTGTACGGAACGGGATTATGGGCGTCTGGAAGGATTGGTGGCGCGGAGAGATGCGCTCGCCTCGCAAGTTGAGGACACCAAGCGACGGCGCCGTGATCGGGAATTGACCCTGAATGAATCTGCGCACCTGCGCATGGAACTCAAAAAGCTGGAAAAGGAGCTCGGTCAGACGACCGACGAGATAAAGGAGATCTGCAATGGCTGAGATCGAGAAGATGAACCTCGAGTCCGAAGACCTCGTGGAAGACTATCTGGCGCAGCTCAAAGAGTTGATGCCCGAGGTATTCACCGAGAGCGGTATCGACTTTGATAAGCTGCGCTTGGAGCTTGGTGACGAGGTCGACGAGGGCCAGGAGCGCTACGCCTTTACCTGGCCTGGCAAGATGGACGCCATTCGTCAGTCGCAGACGCCGAGCACTGCCACGTTGCGCCCTTGCGTTGAGAAGAGCCGTGGCCGCGATGGCGAGGACGGCAGCTTTGACTCCGACAACATCTATATCGAAGGCGATAATCTTGAGGTGCTGAAACTGCTGCAGAGCGGCTATCACGGCAAGGTCAAGATGATCTATATCGATCCCCCCTATAACACGGGCCACGACTTTGTCTACAAGGATAAGTTTGGCGACACCATCGAGAACTACAAGGAGCAGGCAGGGCTAGCCAACCAGTCCAACGCCGATACGAGCGGTCGTTACCATAGTGATTGGTGCTCGATGATGTATCCCAGGCTGAGACTCGCGAGGGAGCTTCTACGCAATGATGGAGTTATCTTTATCAGCATTGATAACCATGAAGAGAAAGATCTGCGTTTTCTTTGCGATGAAATATTTGGGGAAGATAACTATGTCGCATCTTTGCCGCGAGTGACGAAGAAGTCCGGTAAAGACCATAGCGCCACAATTGCACTTAACCATGATTGCGTCTTCGTTTATGCGCGAGATGCGTCTGCCTTGCAGCTAAATGGCTTTGAAGTTGAAGACGACTCTTATATCGCCGCTGACGATTATGTTGGGGAAAGAGGTCCGTACAAGCTGAACCAGACTCTCGACTACGATTCGCTTTGGTATAACCCCGCAATGGATTTCCCCATTGATGTTGATGGCGAAACGTATTACCCTGGCGGGACAAAACAGGGCCATGATGACCGGCATGAAGGAAAACATGCTCCTAAGGACTGGGTTTGGCGCTGGAGTCTTGCCAAGTTTAAATTCGGCTACGAACATGGTTTTGTTGAAATTAAAAAGGGTCGAGATAGGAAACGCATTTATACGAAGACCTATCGCAATGCAACAATAAACAAGGATTCAAAGGGCAACTATTTCGTCGATACTATCGATCGTTCGACAAAGATGAGCTCTCTTGAATTGGTGAACAATAGCTATTCGAATGACAATGCAAAAAAGGATCTTGACAAAATAAATCTCGGTTCCGCCTTTGATTTCCCGAAACCTGTCTCCCTTCTATCTAAGTGCTTAGAATTAGTCACACTAAATGAGGATGACATTGTCATGGATTTTTTCAGCGGTTCTGCCACGACTGCCGCTGCTGCAATGGGCTATGCCTTTAAAAACTCTGTTCAGCTTAGAGCAATACTCGTGCAGCTCCCTGAACCAAACGATGCATTTGGGTCTCTCTGTGAAATCGGCGAAGAGCGCATTCGTCGTGCAGGCGATAAGATCAAGGCCGAGATTGAAGACGCCAACGTTCAGCTTAAACTTGACGAGGGTCCCAAGAAGCTGCCTGACATCGGTTTCCGCGTGTTTTCGCTTGACCATTCTGGCATCGATAAGCCCCAGCCCGGGCAGCTCGTCCTTGACGTTGTCAAGCCTGACCGCTCCGATATGGATATCGTCTTTGAGATGATGCTCAAATGGGGACTCGAGCTCACGCTTCCTGTCGAGAAGGAAGAAGTCGCCGGCTACCCCGTATATTCCGTCGCCTGCGGCGAGCTCGTGTGCTGTCTGGCGGACGGCCTGACCATGGAAGCGCTCGATGCTATCGCCGACATGGAGCCACGTCGTGTGCTTATGCGCGACTCGATCCTTACTGATACGCTCAAGCTTAATGCTGTCCAAGCGTTTAGGCGCGTGGAGGAGCGGGCTGGCTACGAGGTACAGCTGAGGACGGTGTAACGCATGGCTTTGGAAATTAAATATTCCGCTGATCAGGAGCACCAGACCGAGGCCATCGATGCTGTCTGTGACCTGTTTCGAGGCCAGGAATTCATGGATTCCGACTTTGTCGCAGAGATGGGCACCGGCCTCTATGAGGGTCAGGTCGTCCAGGTGGGCCATGCCAACGGGCTTCGTCTCTCTGCTTCTCAGCTGGAGCGCAACCTGCATTCGATCCAAGAAGGCAACGCACTTGCTCCATCGAGCGTTGCTACCGACGGGCATCTGCGCGATTTTACCGTCGAAATGGAAACCGGTACGGGCAAGACCTATGTCTATATTCGCACTATCTACGAGCTCAATCGTCGCTATGGGCTGACCAAGTTCATTATCGTGGTGCCAAGTGTCGCCATTCGCGAGGGCGTTAAGAAGAGCTTCGAGAGCACCAAGAAGCACTTCGACATACTCTATGACAAGACGCCGCTCGACTGCTTCGTCTATGACTCCAAAGACATGGGGCCTGTGGGCAGCTTTGCCACCTCGAGCTCCATCCAAGTGATGATCATTAATATCGGTGCCTTCGACAAAGATAACGACTTCGATGACGATGAGATCGCCGGGCCCACCGGTGGTCGGGATAAGCGTAACCTGTTCCACCGTCCGAGCGAAAGACTCATTGGCGGTCAAAGCCCGCGCGAGCTCGTAAGCTCATGCAATCCTATCGTCATCATTGATGAGCCGCAGAGCGTTGACTCTACTGCTAAACGCAAAAAGGCTATTCGAAGCTTGAATCCGCTGTTTGTGCTGCGTTACTCGGCAACCCACAAAGAGGCGTACAACAAAGTTTATCGCTTAACACCTGTCGATGCCTTCCAACGTGGATTGGTCAAGGGTATCACCGTCGATTCTGTGCTTTCGCAGGAGGACCTGAACGGCTCGTACGTGCGGCTTGAGTCTACAAAGATCGCCTCTCCCATTACGGCTAAGCTGACAATTGATGTGCGCCAGAAGGATGGTTCTCAGAAGCGCAAAAAGGTAAACGTCAAGACGGGTGACAACCTGTTTAACAAGAGCGGCGAGAATGCCGACTATGAGGCCGGCTGGATTGTGAACAACATCTCCGCCGCTGCTGGCGACGAATGGGTCGAGTTCCAGAACGGCGAACACATCGAGCTTGGTCAGGCTGTTGGTGATGTTGCGGCGGAAGCTATCAAGCGCGCGCAAATCAAGAGCACCATCGAGGACCATCTGCAGCGTCAGCTCGAGCTTGCCCCGCGCGGCATCAAGGTACTTTCGCTGTTCTTTATCGACAAGGTTGAGAAGTACCGCCTGTACGATCCGGTGCGAAACGGCGAGTATGCGCAGATGTTCGAGGAGGAATATGCCGCAGCGGTGAATTCGCCCAAGTGGCGCAAGCGCTATGCCGAAGCTGGCGTGAAATTGGATACGGATGCTACTGCGGTACATTCGGGCTATTTCTCGCAGGACGGCAAGGGGCATCTTAAGAATACGTCCGATGCAGCGTCCTCAGCTGCTGACATCTCGACCTTCGAGACCATCATGCGTGATAAGGAGACGCTACTTTCCTTCCCTGCGGACGGCGATGACGACGAGACGCGTGCAAAGAAGCGCATCCAGTTTATCTGGAGCCACTCCGCCCTTAAGGAGGGCTGGGATAACCCCAACGTGTTCCAGATCTGCACGCTGGTGGAAACCAAGGACAAACTGACCAAACGCCAAAAGATCGGTCGTGGTCTGCGCCTGTGTGTGGACCAGGACGGCGAGCGCTGCTATGACGAGGGCGTGAACGTGTTAACCGTCATCGCAAACGAGAGCTATGATTCGTTTGCCAATGACTTGCAATCTGAGTTTGAAGAGGATGGCTACAAGTTTGGCATTCTCACCGCTGAGTCTTTCTCGAATGTCGTGGTGGAACGCGAGGACGGAACCGAGGAGCTCTTGGGCTTCCAGAAGTCTAAGGCCGTCTTCGACTCGTTTAAGGACCAGGGGCTCATCGATGATAAGGGCAAGATTACACCCGAGCTCAAGCAGGCGGCCGAGCAGGGTAGTGTCCCTGTTCCCGATGGTCTGGAAAACGTTAAGACCGAGGTGGAGCGCATTATCCTCAAGAAGGCTCAGAAGCTGCAGATTCGCGACAAGGCCAAGGAGGTTGAGGTTAAGCTCTGCAAGGATGTGACTGCCGACCCTGCTTTCCAGGAGCTTTGGGAGCGCATTCGCAAACGCACGCGCTTTGAGGTCGATGTGGACTCCGATAAGCTGGTCGAGGACGCGTGCGAGGAGATTGCCAAGATGCCTGAAGTGAAGGTGCCTGAAATCCTGAGCACGCGTGCGGATCTGACCGTAGACACAGCTGGAGTGAATGCCGAGGCGCGCTCGGCCGCGCTCGTGCGAACGGCAGGTCGCGCAGTGTATGACTTGCCCGATCCAATCGCGGAGCTGCAGGATGCCGTCGGTCTTACCCGTGCTACCATCAAGCGCATTCTTGAGGGCTGTGGTCGCTATGACGAGTTTGCTCTCAATCCTGCGCTGTTCCTAGCCCAGGTGGCTTCTAAGGTGAACAAGGTTAAGGCCGTGGCAATTGCCAAGGGCATTAAGTACACCAAGCTGCCCGAGGAAGATTGGTACACGATGAAAGATTTGGACCCTGGCGATCTTAAGGCCTATGTTGGCCAGAACGCTTGGGAGTCCGCGCACCACAAGAGTCTATACAACTACGTTGTCTACGACTCGTCGTCGGTTGAGAAGCCGTTTGCCGTTGAGCTTGATCAGGCCGAGGAGATCAAGGTGTTTGCCAAGCTGCCGAGCAGCTTTAAGATCGACACGCCGTTAGGAGCCTACAACCCCGATTGGGCTTACGTGCAAGAGATCGAGGGCGAGCATCGCGTGTATTTTGTTACCGAGACTAAGGGCGGCGGAAACAACGATATCCATACGCGCCCGACCGAGCAAGGCAAAATCGATTGTGCCGAGAAGCACTTCGAAGCCATTTGGGAACCTGACTTCTTCTACAACGTAAAGACGACATATCGCTCGTAAGTATTGGGGGGCGCTGAAGAACCATCTTTAGCGCCCCCTTATCGTGGACGTTCGGTTGTGATTTCAAGTTTCGCCCGCACCATTGCAATCTTGTGTGCGTAGTACCAGGAAGAAGGCTAGACTGCGAGGGGCATCGGTCTTATGCGGCTGATGAGCTGGAAGGGCTTTCGGCATGAATGGAACGGAAAGGTTCAACTTCTCAGTTTTAAGCGAAGATGAACTCAAAACCCTTCATGTTTTCAAGCCTTTCTTCGGATGATTTCGCAAGCTCCTGCAGCTCGAGATTAAGTGCTTGCATGATGTGCTTGTGTCTGAGATTGGGCTTCTTCACCAAAGACCACTTCAGCTGTCCCATGGCGTAAACGGCAAAGGTGGCCATCTCAGGGTAGCTGAGCTCCATTGGATTCTTCGAGAAGTATATCCTGCCAGCATCGATACCCGCGGCAACTGAATGTGCCAGGAACAGCATAGTGGCGAGCTTGGGATGCTTCTCCCTGTTCTTGGAGAACGGGATGGACTCCTTCACGCTATGCCCCTCATGGATTCGTTTGGAGAAGTATGAGACTCGCACCGCGATCTCGGCGAGCATGGTGGGGATGCTCTGTGCGCAGAAGTGTTCGAAGTCGTAGCCTTCGTAGTACATGCCTTGGACAATCTCGGCAACTGTTTGCTTCTCCGTCCCAAGTTCGCCAAACTGCATAATATTGAACAGTCCCATGAGGGGCGCCGGGAGACCCATGGCGGTGTTCACATCGGTTTTGAGATGGATGAACTGCCTGATGAGGGCTTCGGCAACGGTCGATGCCTTGCGATCTGTGTATCTGCCAATTTGTTGAACTACTACGTTGCCGGTCTTGTCGACGGTGGTAATGGTTCCGTTGAGGATGTCTCCCACGCCCACTACAAAACCCAGCAGCGGGTCATGGCCTAGCGAGTAGAGCCTGTGCATCGTAGGGTATAGTCCTTCAACCCACGTTTCGGTAAAGCCGGCATTATATTGTGCGTCATACGGTACCTTTGCTGCGGGCGTTGCGGAGAGCTTCTTCATTTCGTCTTCGGGAAGCCATTTCTTAAACTGGTCGCGGACGTAGTTCTCAAGGGGCTGTGCTCGTAAGCCCTGTTCATGAGTTCTAGCGGGAACGCCGACTAGGAACATGTCCACTGCGGCAGCTA
Organism: uncultured Collinsella sp.; assembly: GCA_905199605.1. Classification (GTDB taxonomy): domain Bacteria; phylum Actinomycetota; class Coriobacteriia; order Coriobacteriales; family Coriobacteriaceae; genus Collinsella. The sequence goes on along the minus strand of CAJKHC010000001.1, from coordinate 102,002 downwards.
GGATTCCCGACATCACTGCAATGCCGACGTCAAACTTGTCAAGGCGATGCTGTGCGGCGAATTCCTCATTCAGAGCGGCGAGTTTGCTGTCTATTTCGTCACAGTCTGACTGTGTCAGGAGGCTGTCGAGGTTATCCTCTTCTGAATCGAATTTGTTCGCTCGTGCCACCATCTCATTCCAGGTTGGAACGACAATGGGTGACGGTGCGCATTCCTCAGCCCCAGTTTCATCCTCGGGAGTGAGGCTATCTTCCACATTTGTCTCTTCGAGAAGCGCAGCATTTGCCACGAGTGCGGCGATGCGATTCTCATGATCTAGGAGGATCTCTTCGATTTCCCTATGCGGGCCCTTCTTTTTCCTAAACATGGGAGATCTCTCAATCTAGTTCTTTGGCGGTTTTGAAAGCGAGTCCTTCTGCGTCTCGAGCTTTCTAATTTTTGTTTCGAGTTCTCGTATCTTTCTTTTATCTCTGAAACTTTTCTTCTGTATAGACTCAAACGCTATGAGTTCGGCTTCGTGCTTCCTGATTACTTTTTGGAGTTTCGAAATCTCTGTCTCCGCGCCGCGTTTTCCTAGGCTATTTCCGAAGAAGAAACCCGCAGCAAGGGTACCAAGCGGTGTGACGATTCTCTTCCAGTTCTTGCTGAAGAACTGGAGTGCTTTATTGAAAAATGATCCCATCGACTCGCTCCTTGGCAATGATTGAATCCGTTACGCATTTTACCTCACGTTCTATGCCATTTTGTCAGTTGCCGACTGATTTGGGGGCGATCGGGAGACGTCCGGCGGTTGGGACGTATTATTGGGACTCGCATGGGGCGATTCCCTTTTCGCTTATTGGCGAGGCGGTGCCGCCGGCGGGTTCGATGGTGCCACCGCCAGCAATTTAAACCATCGTGACTCCACGTGCGGCACTCAACAGCTCATACTCCCTCTGGCTCCACTGACGCAGCTCGGCAGTCTCGACGGCGTCGCGGCACAGGTCCAGAAATACCTCGGCGCCCTCGCAGAAGCATTCACGGGCAAATTCTCCTGAACCGTTCGCGATGCATGTGCCGTCTGCAAACAGCTTCCAACTCGACGGCTCGCGCGAATCGTCTCCAAGCAGCTTGATCTGCAGCACATGCGGATTGCCGGCAGCACAGAGCTCTTCCTCGAGCTTCTGTACCGTAAAGCGCATCTGGTGGGAGAGGCTGCTCTTGACCATGGCCGAGGCATAGCCGTTCGGCTTGTCCAGAAGATGCATGTGATTTGGTTTGACGACCAGATTGTGGAAGTTGCGCTCACTGCGCACGGAGAAATTGTCCATACGGACTCCTTTCATCGATGTTGGCAGGGCCACCGTGCCTCTTGGCCGGTTGGCGTCGGGATCGTGGAGCCAACTCTCTACCCCGACTCTGGATAAAACGTGCCCGCTCCTTGCAGGCACGGTGGAGTCTATCAGCGCGCGCGGACACAAATCAAGCGCGCTTGCGAAATGACGCGCGGGCGGCGCTTGATTTCGCCGGCTGCTGTTAGGCTTAAATTCGAAAAAATGTCGAAATATCCCATGTAAAAGTACGGAAAAGTGTCGTGTTACACACTTTAAAACCTCGAAAAAGTGTCGAAATGAGCACCTAGCAACCACGGAAAAGTGTATCCTAGTGCTAAAACAGCACGTAATAAGGGGTACGCTTATGCTGCAGAGAAAAGCGAAAGCACAGTTTGAATCTTGGCTTGCCTCGTCGCCTAACAAGGCTCTTTTGGTCAAGGGCGCCCGACAGGTGGGAAAGTCATATTTGGTCAACGTCTTTGCAAGCGAATCGTTCGAAAATGTCGTGACGTTCGACCTTATCGCCGACGCGTCCGTGCGCGATTCGTTTTTGGCGGCAAAAAGCGCGGATGACCTGCTTATGCGCATGTCTATTGCTGCAACGCAGCCGATGGTTGCGAACAAGACCGTTGTGGTTATCGACGAGGTGCAGCGATGCCCCAACGTGGTGACGTTTATCAAATATCTGGTCCAGCGCGGCGACTTTCGATACATCCTTACCGGATCGCTCCTTGGCGTTGAGCTCGAGGGCATCGATTCCCTGCCGGTGGGGTATGTCGAGCAGGTCCAGATGTGCCCGCTCGACTTTGAGGAGTTTTGCTGGGCAAATGGCGTTGGTGCCAGCGTGTTTGACATGCTCAGAGACTGTCTAAAGGATGAGGGGGAGCTCCCCGGCTACCTGTATGACCGCTTGTTCGATCTGTTCCATCAGTATGTGGTGGTGGGAGGCATGCCCGACGCGGTCAATTCCTTCTTGGCGACGCGCAATGTCGACGAGGTTCGAAACATCCATCGCGATCTTCACGCCCTGTATCGCGATGACATCGCAAAGTACGCTCCGCCCGAGCTACGCTTGGTTATTCGCGATATCTATGATTTGATTCCCAGCGAGGCCGGCTCCAAAAACAAGCGATTCAAGCTGTCGTCGATTAACGGTGTCAAACGTTTTTCGCAGGTGACAGATCATTTTCTCTGGTTGTCGGAGGCGGGTGTCGCGCTTCCCGTGTATAACGTAACGGCGCCCGTGGCACCCCTTTTATTGGGGGAGCAGCGAAATCTATTTAAGCTGTTTTACTTGGACACCGGAATGCTCATGTCGTCGTATTCCAAAAGGGTCGCCCAAGGCGTTTTTGATGGGGAGGCGGAAGACGCCTTTGGCATGAACATGGGGGCGGCGTTTGAGGGCTTCGTTGCCCAAGAGCTCAAAGCCCACGGATTCAGATTGCGCTACTTTACGTCTAAAAAAGTCGGCGAGCTCGATTTTGTGGAGGAGACGCTCGATGGGGAGGTCCTTGCCATCGAGGTCAAGTCGGGCAAGAGCTTTAAGTCCCATGCGGCGCTCGACAACGCGCTCGCGACGAAGGGCTACGGAATCGATCGCGCCCTGGTACTTGCGGAATGTAATCTTCACCGCGATGGTGACGTGCTGTATCTGCCCATCTTTATGGCAGGGCTTTTGGAGCCGTAACATGCCGCCGGCTCTTCCGGCCCTCCCTTAACCCTCGCTACTCATCGTCTCCGTCGTTGGGGTCGCCCTTGAGGGTGTTGATGTCCAGATACTTGTTATCGTCCTCTTTTTGCTGGGTCTCCGACTCCGCTTGGGTGGGGCCGGAGAACAGACGGAATCCCTCAAACGCAATGACGCCGAGCAGGGCAATGACAATGGCGATAAAGGCAACCTTGACTGCCTGCGGAAATTCCGAGAAACGCAGCGCCTTTTCCTCGGCGTAATAATCGGCGAAGCGCTCTTCGCCCGTGCTTTTGGTATACGCCGGCGCGGACGCGGCCTCCGGGTCATATTCCGGTGCAGGCGTGGCAGCGTACGGATCGTTGAGATAATCGCTCGATGCGGTGCCATAATCCTCGGTCTCGATGCGATCGGTGCCAGCATAGCCATCGGAATAATAGGAATATGCCGCACCGCCCTCATAGTCCGCGGCGCTCGTGTTGGCGGCAAAAAGCGGGTTAACTGGAACGTCGAGCGCCGGCATGCCGGTAGAGGTCTCATCCAGATCGGCTGCAGCCCAAGAATCGTAGGCAACCTGATGGGCAACGGGCTCATCGAGCCTTGTGACCGGAGACTTGCGTGCCGCAGGAACGGGCAACTGCTGGGCGCTGTACATAACGGTGCTGTCGGCCGATTTGCTCCGCGTCGCCGCAGCGAGAAATGCCGCCGTCTCGGACGGGTCGCTTGCGGGGCGGGGAGCGGGCGCGGGCGCCGAAATGGGTGCGGGCGTAGATGCGGGCGTCGAAACAGGCGGCTGCGCAGGAGTCGGCGCAGATGCGGGCTTAGGCGCAAGTGCGGGATTGGGGCTTGACGGGCGAGCCCCGCCGCCCATGAGTTCGTCGGCGGTCCACGGGCGATCATCCATCACGTCGTCAAGGCTCAGCGAAAACAGGTCGTCTTCACCCTCATCGAACATGCGGTGCACATGTCCACCAATTGCTGGAATCAATCCGCGACCGGTGCATGATGCCTTGCTCAACGCCATTCTGTTCCACCCTTTCGAAATACTAATGACATCGATTATATGGAACTTCCCAAGCGGCTCGGTCTTGGATTCATGCTTTCCAGAACTCGCGCCCAAAAGGGGAGGGGCAATCCAGGCGAGTGCCTACTTGTCGTCGGCCGCCGCCTTGGCCTCATTGAGGTAGCTATAGAAGCTGTACTTGGAGATGCCAAAGAACTCGCAGGCGCGCTCGCTCGACTTGGAAATGAGGAAGGCGCCGCGACGGTCGAGGTAGCCAATGGCGCGAATGCGCTCATCTTTGGTCATGAGCGCCGCGGGCTTGCCCACAAACTGCTCGCACTCGTGCAGCAGGTCCTCGAGCAGGTCGCCGATGTTCTTGGTAATGGGCTCGGGCTCGGTGTAGCCCGTGCCGCCGGTGCCGGTAAAGGCGTCGAGCGAACGCTCAAAAGCCTTCATAAGCGTAATGTCAAAGTTGATGCCCAAAATGCCGACGGGCTTGCCTTCGTCGTTGCGGATAAAGATGGTCGAGGACTTGAGCAGCTTGCCATCGGTGGTTTTAGTGAGGTACGGCTCGCGGTCGTGTACGTCGGTGGTGCCCTCGTGCATGGACTCAAACACGATATGGCTGGGGCCGTCACCCAGTTTGCGCCCGCTGACGTGGCCATTTTCGATCACTACGATGGAGTGGTCCACGTCCTCGGTCTCCAGATCGTGGACGACGACTTCGCAGTTGGGGCCAAATTGGAGCGCCAGACCGTGTGCAAGGCGCTTGTAAAACTCAATCTGTGCGGGGGTCATGGGTGCCTTCCTAAAAATTAGTTTGGGCACACTTTGCCATAAACCACACTTGTTCGCAAATAACGAAAGCGTTGCTGCGTTATGTGACCGTTCGGCGGCGAAAAGGTACCGATTGCGGCAACAAACAATTTGTTAGGTTATCCAATCAAAAAGTGTGATAGAACATTGCTAACAAACTTTTTGTTTGGCATCCACATAAAAGTTCAGCCGGTGAATGGGATCGGGCTGAAACGCGTATGCGGGGGCCGGCAAGAGAGGACTTAAGGAGTTCACCGTATGGCCGATAAGATCCAGTGGGCGGGCAACACGATGCCCAAGAGCGATGACAAGCACTTGGGAATCATGAGCCTCGACCACGTGAAGAAGGCCCGCGCCTTCCACCAGTCGTTCCCTCAGTACACCGTTACTCCGCTTGCCCGCCTGGACGGCCAGGCCGCGCGCCTGGGCCTGTCCAACCTGTGCGTTAAGGACGAAAGCTATCGCTTTGGCCTCAACGCCTTTAAGGTCCTGGGCGGCTCGTTTGCCATGGCCAACTATATTGCCGACGAGACCGGCAAGGACGTTGCCGACTGCACCTTCGATTACCTGACCTCCGATCAGCTGGCCGAGGACTTTGGCCGGGCTACCTTCTTTACCGCCACCGACGGCAACCATGGCCGCGGCGTGGCATGGGCTGCCAACAAGCTGGGCCAGAAGGCCGTCGTGCACATGCCCAAGGGTTCCACCAAGCCCCGCTTCGATAACATTGCCGCCGAGGGCGCCACGGTGACCATCGAAGAGGTCAACTACGACGAGTGCGTGCGCATGGCCGCCGCCGAGGCCGATGCCTGCGAGCGCGGCGTCATCGTTCAGGACACCGCCTGGGAGGGCTACGAGAAGATCCCGTCCTGGATCATGGAGGGCTACGGCACCATGGCTTCCGAGGCTGCCGAGCAGCTGCGCGAGATGGCCATCAACCGCCCGACGCACGTGTTTGTCCAGGCTGGCGTGGGTTCGCTCGCCGGCGCCGTGGTGGGCTACTTCACCAACCTGTATCCCGATAACCCGCCCACCTTCGTCGTGGTCGAGTGCGCGCCTGCCGCCTGCCTGTACAAGGGCGCTGCCGCCGGCGACGGCGACCCGCGCATCGTGGACGGCGACATGCCCTCCATCATGGCCGGCCTGTGCTGCGGCGAGCCCAACATCTTGGGCTGGGATATCCTGCGCAACCACACCACCGCCTTCGTGTCCTGCCCCGACTGGGTCACCGCTCGCGGCATGCGCACCCTGGGCGCTCCCGAGAAGGGCGACCCGCGCGTCATCTCCGGCGAGTCCGGCGCAGTGACCACCGGTCTGGTCGAGACCCTCATGCTCGACCCCGAGTACGCCGAGCTCAAGGAGCTCATCGGCCTGGACAAGACAAGCTCCGTGCTCTGCTTCTCCACGGAAGGTGACACGGACCCCGACCAGTATCGCCGCATTGTTTGGGAAGGCGAATATCCCACTTGTTAATCGTTGGGCGGCGCAACGCGCCGCGCCAAATTCCTATTAGACCCCCTATGTCCTGCAGATGTATGAACCCGGGAGGCGGAGCGATACCTATTTGCTCCGTCGCGAGTTCCGCACGCAAAGGAAAGCACTTAATGTGCTTTCCGTCTTGCGCAGGACTGTCCGAGCAGCGGAGCAAATAGGTATCGCTCCGCCACCTCACAGGTAGATTCCTTCGTTTGAAAGGTTATGAACAATGGCTAAAGAACTCGATTTCGACGCTATCAAGGCTGCTGCTGAGTCCCATCGTGCTGATATGACTCGCTTCCTGCGCGCTATGATCTCTCACCCCTCTGAGTCCTGCGAGGAGGGCGAGGTTGTCGCTTGCATCAAGGCCGAGATGGAGAGCCTTGGCTATGACGAGGTCAAGGTCGACGGCCTGGGCAACGTTATGGGCTTTATGGGCGAGGGCGACAAGATTATCGCCATCGACTCCCACATCGACACCGTCGGCATCGGCAACATCGAGAACTGGGATGCCGATCCCTATGAGGGCTACGAGACCGACGAGATCATCTACGGCCGCGGCGGCTCCGACCAGGAGGGCGGCATGGCTTCTGCTACCTACGCTGCCAAGATGATGAAGGACATGGGCCTCATCCCCGAGGGCTACAAGATCATGGTCGTCGGTACCGTCCAGGAAGAGGACTGCGACGGCATGTGCTGGCAGTACATCTACAACAAGGACGGCATTAAGCCCGAGTTCGTCATTTCCACTGAGCCCACCGACGGCGGCATCTATCGCGGTCACCGCGGCCGCATGGAGATCCGCGTCGACGTTCACGGCACCTCCTGCCACGGTTCCGCTCCCGACCGCGGCGACAACGCCATCTACAAGATGGCCGACATCATCGCCGACGTCCGCGCCCTCAACAACAACGGCTGCGACGAGTCGACCGACATCAAGGGCCTCGTCAAGATGCTCGACCCCAAGTACAACCCCGAGCACTTCGAGGACGCCCGCTTCCTGGGCCGCGGCACCTGCACCGTCAGCCAGATCTTCTACACCAGCCCCAGCCGCTGCGCTGTCGCTGACTCCTGCGCCATCTCCATCGACCGTCGCATGACCGCCGGCGAGACCTGGGAGTCCTGCCTGGACGAGATCCGCAACCTGCCGGCCGCCAAGAAGTACGGCGACGACGTGAAGGTCTCCATGTACATGTACGACCGTCCGTCCTGGACCGGCGAGGTCTACGAGACCGAGGCTTACTTCCCCACGTGGATCAACAAGGAGACCGCTCCGCACGTCAAGGCCCTCGTCGACGCCCACAAGGCCATGTTCGGTGACGAGCGCATCGGCTGCGAGCCCAGCATGGACAAGCGCACCGGTCGTCCGCTGTGCGACAAGTGGACCTTCTCCACGAACTGCGTCTCCATCCAGGGCCGCTATGGCATCCCCTGCGTGGGCTTTGGCCCGGGTGCCGAGTCTCAGGCTCACGCTCCCAACGAGGTCACCTACAAGGACGACCTGGTCACCGCTGCCGCCATGTATGTTGCTGCTTTGAACCTCTACGATCCGAGCCAGGCCGATGGCGACGCTACCGTGTTCCGCGCTGGTCTGACCAACAACAAGATCGACTAGTCCCATTCCTTGATCTTGTTGAGCCGGGGACAGCCTGTGTCCCCGGCACCCCCTGTTGACTTGGGGCCCGCGGTCGTTATCTCCCATGCTTCCTCAACGGTAGCGGGTCCTCGTCATAGCGCTCTGCATGTTCTAGCCACGCGCGCATGCCGGAGCACATCTACTCATTGCGATCGTTTCATCTATGGAAAGGATATTTACATGGACGCCAAGTTTACCGAGCTCGTCGAGCAGCTGAACGGCCTCGATTTTAAGGGCATGTACGGCAGCGACTTCCTGCACACCTGGGATAAGACCACCGATGAGCTCAAGGCGCTCTACATCGTCGCCGATGCCCTGCGCGAGCTGCGTGAGAACAACGTTTCGTCCAAGATCTTCGACTCGGGCCTGGCCGTCTCCCTGTTCCGCGACAACTCCACCCGTACGCGCTTCTCCTTCTCTAAGGCCGCCAACCTGCTCGGCCTCGAGCTGCAGGACCTGGACGAGAAGAAGTCCCAGATCGCTCACGGCGAGACCGTCCGCGAGACCGCTACCATGATCTCCTTCATGGCCGACGTCATCGGCATCCGCGACGACATGTACATCGGCAAGGGCGACGCCTACATGGCCGAGGTCTCCGAGTCTGTCCAGCAGGCCTACGAGGACGGCGTTCTGGATCACCGTCCCACGCTCATCTCCCTGCAGTCCGACTCCGATCACCCCACGCAGTCCTCTGCCGACATGCTCTACCTCATCAACGAGTTTGGCGGTCTTGAGAACCTCAAGGGCAAGAAGGTTGCCGTCACCTGGGCCTATTCGCCCTCTTACGGCAAGCCGCTGTCCTGCCCGCAGTCGCTGATCAGCCTGCTGCCCCGCTTTGGCATGGACGTCACCCTGGCCCACCCCGAGGGCTACGACCTCATGCCCGAGGTCGTCGAGCGTGCCAAGGGCTATGCCGCCGAGTCCGGCACCACCTTTAAGCAGGTCAACACCATGGCTGAGGCCTTCGAGGGCGCCGACATCGTGATCCCCAAGAGCTGGGCTCCGTTTGCCGCCATGGAGAAGCGTACCAACCTGTACGCCGAGGGCGACGACGCCGGCATCGCTGCGCTCGAGAAGGAGCTGCTCGCTCAGAACGCTACGCATCAGGATTGGTGCTCCACGACCGAGCTCATGGAGAAGACCGCCAACGGCCAGGACACCATCTTTATGCATCCGCTGCCCGCCGACATCTCCGGTGTCTCCTGCGAGCACGGCGAGGTCAACGCCGACGTCTTTGACATGCATCGTGTGGGTATGTACAAGGAGGCCAGCTACAAGCCGTACGCCATCGCAGCCATGATGTTCCTGCAGAAGGTTGCCGATCCCGCCGCTACCCTTAAGGCCCTCGACGAGCGCAACACCGCCCGTTGGTTCCAGGCCTAAAGCTGGGTTGAGGTAAGCCATGTAAAGGGGGCGCTCTGCCAACCGGCGGGGTGCCCCTTTTTGCATCGTGGGCGTGCGGGATAAGCGCTTTCGATGTAGATGCCCCGCGACGCGAGTTATGGGTACGATGGTTTCAGGGGAGGTATCGCCATGAAACTTGGTTGCGTCATTATGGCTTCGGGCGAGGGCAAGCGATTTGGCTCTAACAAGATGCTCGCCGATATCTATGGCGAGCCGCTGATTGCCCGGACCATTGATTCGGTTCCCCGGGGCTTTGACGTTGTGGTTTCGACGCGTTGGCCCGAGGTCGCTCAGATTTGTGATGACAAGCATTGCCCGTGCGTGCTGCACGATGGCGAGCTGCGCAGCGAAAGCGTCCGTGCGGGCCTTTCGTGGGGGGCGAGCCGCAACTGGAAAGGCTGCCTCTTTTTGCCGGGCGACCAGCCGCTCGTGAGTTCGGATTCTTTTGAGGCTATGGTTCGTGCATTTGACGAGCGTGGCCGCAAGCATCCGGTGCGTCTTGCGTGCAACGGTGAGCCTTCGAGCCCGGTGCTCTTTCCGGCGGAACTGTTCGATGCACTTATGTGTCTTGAGGGTAAGGACGGCGGCGGTTCGATCCTCAAGGACCGTACCGACGTGGTGCTGGTCGAGGCGCGTGCCTACGAGCTGTGGGACGTCGATACCGTCAAGGGACAGCGACGCATAACGGAGCATATCGCCGCCTGCTCGTATTTTGATCGCGTGGCCAACTGCATCAATCAATAAGGAGCAATTATGATCATCATCAAAAACGGCGCACTCGTGACGCCCCAGGGGCTTCGCCGCGCCGATCTTGCCATGGATGGCGATAAGATCGTGCGGATTGCCGCGGCGATTGAGCCGGCCGAGGGCGATACCGTCGAGGATGCTGCGGGCTGCTGGGTGTTCCCGGGTTTTATCGATGGGCACACGCACATGCAGTGCTGGACCGGCATGGATTGGACAGCCGATAGCTTTGAGACCGGCACGCGCGCGGCTGCCTGCGGCGGCACGACGACCATTGTGGACTACGCGACGGCCGATCGCGGCGTGACCATGCCCGATGCCTTGGCCGAGTGGCATCATCGCGCCGACGGCACCTGCACCGCCAACTATGCCTTCCATATGGCGCTTGCCGAGTGGAATGAGCGCAACCGCGCCGATCTTTCGGCCATGCGCGAGGCGGGCGTGTCGTCGTTTAAGACCTACTTTGCCTACGACCATCTGCGCCTGGACGATGCCGAGACGCTCGAGGTGCTGGAGGAGCTCAAGCGCGTGGGCGGTATCCTGTGCGTGCATTGCGAGAACGGCACGTTGGTCAACGCGCTGCAGAAGCGCGTGTTTGAGCAGGGTATCCACGGGCCCGAGGGCCATGCGCTCAGCCGTCCGGACGTGTGTGAGGCCGAGGCCGTGAGCCGCCTGCTGTATCTGGCGCACTTGGCCGGGGACGCTCCGGTCAACGTGGTGCACCTTTCGACCAAGCTGGGGCTCGAGGCCATTCGCGCTGCCAAAGCGCGCGGGCAGAAGAACATCTATGTCGAGACATGCCCTCAGTATCTGATGCTCGACGACACCTGCTATCTGGAGCAGGGCGAGGACGGCTTTGCGGGCGCCAAGTACGTGATGAGCCCGCCGCTGCGCCATGCCGGTGACCGTGCCGCGCTGCGCGAGGCGCTTGTGGCTGGCGAGATCGATACTATTGCGACCGATCATTGCAGCTTTAACCTGCACGGGCAAAAGGACCGAGGACGCGATGATTTCCGCGCGATTCCCAACGGCGGGCCCGGCGTGGAGCATCGTCCCGTTGCGATTGCCACGAGCTTTGAGGGACAGCTGGGTCCCGAGGATCTGTGCCGCTTGATGAGCGAGAATCCGGCGCGCGTTTTTGGCATGTATCCGCGCAAGGGCTGTCTTGCCGAGGGCGCCGATGCCGACGTGTGCGTGTGGGATCCGTGCGCGCGTTGGACGATCAGCGCCGCGACGCAGCATCAGGCCGTGGACTACACGCCGCTCGAGGGCTTTGAGGCACATGGCCGCGCCAAGGCCGTGTTTGTGAACGGCGTGCTGGCGGCACGCGACGGCGAGCCCACCGGAGCCCAACCCGGCCGCTACGTGCCCCGCTAACGGGAAGACCGCCGGGGTAGCTAATTTGGGAGATGATTTTTTGGGACGGGGTAGCAAAAAGAGCCCCGTCCCAAATTTGCTACCCCTGGAGGCTGGTGGCGATGAGGGGGCGGTTGAGGGCTGCCTCGAAGCGATCTGCCATTGTTGGGTCGGCAAGCGTGTCGACTTGGTTGAGCATGATGCGGGCATTGTCGAGGTTCAGCATCTGCAGCTCGGCATTGAGCACCATGGCGACGCGCTCTGGGGTGGCAGCGTCGGTGGGCTCGCAGCCGCAGCGCTCGCAGAAGAGCTCGGGGCGGTGGACAACCTTGGCGACGGGCTTGCCCAGCCCTGAGGCGCCGACGACCCAGACAACGTTTGCCGTGGCGGCGGGAATTACCGGCTCCCAGGCGGCATGCGCCTTGAGCGGGAGTCGCTTGCTGCCATCTGCCTCGGCCAACACATAGTCAAAGCGCTGCGCCAGCTGGTCGAGCGGCTCAGCGGGGGCGGAGAGCTTGCCTGTCTCCGGGTCCAAGACGCCTGCCTGGCAGATGCTTCCGCGCACAAGGCCCGCGCAGGCCTCGCAGGTGCAGCCGGGGGCGTGTAAGGCACCTGGCTTCCAAGGTGCGGCGTCCAGGCGACGATTCGACCCGTCCCATGGCACGCCGGCAACGGGAAGCATATGCGTGGTGGTACAGAGGAGCACGCGGCCGCCAGCGCGCATGAGCTCAAGACCCAGCGTCTTGAGCAAGGTCGACTTGCCGCCGCTGCCGATAATCGCGGTAATGCCCGGCTCGATCCTGAGCGCCGAGGCAAGATTGCCGCTAACCGTTTCCATCTGTTCACCGCCGTATAATACTGTGATAATAAATAATCATCAGAGTAGCGGTCGAACCGCTTTTGCTCTGCTCAAACCGTAGCACAGGGAGGTGCCCCGGGAATGCTCGTTTATGTTCGCGGCGCCGGCGATATCGCCACGGGTGTCGCTGCCCGTTTGGTGCGCGCCGGCGTGTCGGTTGTCATGGCCGATATCGCGGTTCCCACGTGCATCCGCCGCACAATCAGTTTTTGCGAGGCCATTCGCCTGGGCGAGGTCCAGGTCGAGGGCATTCGCGCTCGCTTGGCACAGACGCCGGCTGAGGCGCTTGCGATTGCCGAGGCGGGAGACGTCGCCGTTGTGGTAGACCCCCAGGCCAAGATGATCGGCGAGCTGAAACCCGCGGCTGTGGTCGACGCGATTTTGGCTAAGCGCAACTTGGGCACCACGCGCGACATGGCGCCCGCCGTCATCGCCGTGGGGCCGGGCTTTACCGCGCCGGTTGACTGCGACGCCGTGGTCGAGACCATGCGCGGGCATTTTCTCGGCCGTGTCATTACCCAAGGTTCGCCCCAGCCTAACACGGGCGTGCCGGGCATTATCGCCGGCTATGGCAAGGAACGTGTTATCCACAGCCCCGCCGCCGGCGTGTTTCGGTCCGACCGCGCAATCGGCGACATCGTGAGCGCCGGAGACGTGATTGGCTACGCGGGCGATACGCCCATGTGCACGCAGATCGATGGCTGTCTGCGCGGGCTTTTGGCGAACGGCGTGCAGGTGACTGAGGGCTTTAAATGCGCCGATGTCGATCCGCGCGGCGACGCCAGCTACATCAACTATATTTCGGACAAGGCGACATCGGTCGGCGGCGGCGTGCTCGAGGCACTCGCTATGCTCACCGATGTCTTTAGAGGATAGAAGGCGGCAATGGAAAAGCTCGATGTTGTGAATGCGGCGCTTGCCGCCCTGCGTGCTGGCGAGACGTGCGAGCTCGTGGTCGTGGCCGGTACGGCGGGGTCATCACCACGCGGCGTGGGCGCCTGGATGGCCGTCTTTGCCGATGGCAGCCAAGCGGGCACCATCGGCGGCGGCAAGATTGAGCTTTTTGCGCTGGACGAGGCGCGCGAGCTGCTGGCCGCAGGGCAATCGCGTCTGGTCCGCTACACCATGGGCGGCGAGAACTCCGATACCGGCATGATCTGCGGCGGGGCCATCTGCCTGTGCTACCTGCATCTGGACTCGACCCAGGCACCGTTGTTCCAGTCGGTTGCCGACGTCTTGGCCTATCGGCGCATCGGCGACTTCGTCATCGACTTTGAGCCGTTTATCGCGAGCGCGCTCGAGGGCGATGTGGTTGAGTACCATGGCGAGACATCGCGCCATACCATTGCCGGCTGCCCCGAGCTTTCGCTGGTGGAGGAGGGGAGTAAGGTCACCTACACCAACGCCGCCTCCGAGATTCCCCCGGCGCACATCGAGACGCTCTGCCCCGAGGGCCTGACCTATATCTTTGGCTGCGGCCACGTGGGCGCTGCGACGGCGCGGGTGCTCACGGCGGCGGGCTTTGCCGTCGTGGCTTGCGACGACCGCCCCGGCACGCTGACCCCCGAATGGGTGCCCGGCGTCTACGACCGTCGTCTGGTCGATTATAAGAACCTGAGCGAGCTGTGCCCCATCGGCCCGCGCGACTTGGTGGTCGTCGCCACGGCGGGTCACAAGTCCGATATCGACGTGGTGATTCAGGCCATGCGCGCTAAACCCGCCTATCTGGGCTGCCTGGGCTCGCGCCGCAAGACCGCCTTTGTGCGCGCCCGCCTGGAGCAGGAGGGCTTCACGCAGGGCCAGATCGACGAGCTGCACCTGCCGATCGGTGTCGCCATCGAGGCCGAGGACCCCGAGGAGATCGCCATCTCCATCGCCGCCGAGATGATCCACCTGCGTCGCACCAAACTCGTCCCCCGCAAGCGCTAGTCGCATCCCAAATGAGCTGCCCCAGCCCTCTGCCGCATGCGGGTCAAAATGCTACCTGTGCCATATGCCCTATAATGTCCGACCGTTGAGCGGCATGGGGCCGCTGCCTAGGGTATGGGAGGCGCAAATGGCAGAGTCGGCAGCAGGGGATGCCCTGTTCGAGCGTACGGGAAAAGTTTCGTTTGTGCAGGTATTACCCCATGCACTGCAGCATGTGCTGGCGGCATTCGCGGGTATCGTCACGCCCGCCATCATTATCGCGTCGGTCTGTGGCTTTACCCCTCAAGAGGAAGCCGCTGTCATCCAGGCGTCGCTCGTCCTCTCGGCGATTGACATTTTCCTTCAACAGTTTCCCATAAAAGGTGTCGTCGGTTCGGGCCTGCCCATTGTGATGGGTGCGAGCTTTACCTTCGTGCCGGCGCTCAAGGCAGTCGGTCTTGAGCTTGGTTTTGAGGCCGTACTGGGCGCCCAGGTAATCGGCGGCGCGCTCGTCGCACTCTTCGGCCTACTGTTTAGGCGCGTGAGTTTTCTGTTTCCGGCCCCGGTGCTTGGCACCGTCATCTTTGTCATTGGCCTGTCGCTATGCCCAGTGGCAGTTGCCTCCATGGCGGGCGGGGAGGGCGCGGCCGATTTTGGCAGTGTCACCAACTGGGCCGTCGCACTTGTGACGTTCGTCGTCACCTTTATGGCTGGCAACTACGGCAAGGGCGCGCTTAGGCTGGGCAGCATCCTGGCTGGTATCTGCGCGGGCTTTGTTTTGGCTGCGGTGTTGGGTATGGTCGATTTCTCGGCCATCGCGACCGCCAGCTGGTTCGCCCCGCCGGCCCTGGGCGCCCATCGCCTGGTGTTCGACCCGGCCGCGTGCGCCGTTGTGGGCGTTGTCGCCATTGTCAACGCAGTACAGGTCATGGGCGAGTTTGCCGCCGTGTCGTCCGCTGCGCTCGATACCCCTGCGACCGATAGCCAGATCTCGGGTGGCCTGATCGCCAACGGCCTGGTCGGTATGCTGTCAGGCTTTTTTGGCGGCGTCCCCACGGCAACCTTTGGCCAGAATGTGGGCATTATCGCCGAGAACAAGGTCGTCAACCGCATGGTCTTTACGCTTGCGGCTGCCATCCTGCTCATCGCGGGCCTGCTGCCCAAGTGTGCGGCGGTGCTCACGTCTATTCCGCAGCCGGTCATCGGTGGCGCCACGATTGGCGTGTTCGCGACCATCGGTATGAACGGTGTGGTCATGTTTGCCCGCCACGGCCTGTCTCAGCGCGATACCACGCTCATGGGTCTCTCTATCGCCTTTGGCACGGGCATTGAGCGCACGGCCGGCGCGCTTGCCGGCGCTGGATTCCCCGCATGGGTCGGCACCGTCTTTGGCGGATCCTCCATTGCCGTCGCCGCGCTTGTCGCCGTCGTCCTCAACCTGGTCCTGCCCCACCAAAAATAACGCCCCATATATGAGTTGCGGTGTAATACGGACTGTTTAAGCTTGTTAAGCCATCAAACAGTCCCTATCTCACCGCAACTGCTGTTTTCCTCCGTGCCCTAGGGATCAATTTGTGCGGGGGAGTTGTGGAGTTGTGCAGGCAGACGAGGTTTTTCTGGAAATACGCTCCCGATGCGCGTATAGTACCGATTGTTTTGTCGGCTCCTGCTGCGTCGAGTCCAAACCGCGAAATGCCATGAGCGGCGCGGATGCAGTCAGGAGGCACGAGGACAACCCATCGTGGCCACGCCCCGTGCTTAAAACCCCAAGAAGGAGTGAACAATGGCAGAAGAGAAGTATGTGCCGCGTCTGAAGACCAAGTACAACAACGAGGTCAAGCAGCAGCTTCAGGACAAGTTCCAGTACGAGAACGTCATGATGATCCCCAAGTTTGAGAAGATCGTCGTGAACATGGGTGTCGGCGAGGCCGCTACCGATTCCAAGGCCATCGACGGTGCCGTGCGCGACCTGCGCGCCATCACCGGCCAGCAGCCGATGATCACCCGTGCCCGCAAGTCCATCGCTACCTTCCGCCTGCGCGCTGGTATGCCGATCGGCTGCAAGGTTACCCTTCGTGGCGACCGTATGTGGGAGTTCTTCGATCGTCTGACCTCCGTCGCGATTCCCCGTATCCGCGACTTCCGCGGCATCTCCGCCAAGAGCTTCGACGGCCGTGGTAACTTCTCCATGGGCGTCACCGAGCAGCTCATCTTCCCCGAGATCGACTTCGACTCCGTCGATCACCAGCGTGGTATGGACATCACTTTCGTGACCACCGCCAACACCGATGAGGAGGCCAAGGCCCTTCTGGACGCCTTTGGTTTCCCGTTCAAGAAATAGGTTCACCTGCCCTATGAGCGCCGTTCCCACAAGGGGGCGGCGCTTGGGGCGAACAATACTCTATGTGAGGAGGATATAAGTGGCTAAGACATCGATGATCGTCAAGTGCAATCGCAAGCAGAAGTTCTCTACTCGTGAGTACACGCGCTGCCAGCGCTGCGGCCGTCCGCACTCTGTGTACCGCAAGTTCGGCCTGTGCCGTGTCTGCTTCCGCGAGCTTGCACTCAAGGGCGAGCTTCCCGGCGTTAAGAAGGCCAGCTGGTAAGTCACTACCAGCGTTTCAAGCATCAGTTTGGAACAGGGAAAACGCGCTAAAAAGGCTTTGCCGTTAAGGGCGGCGAAGAACCAAGAGCACGTGTTCATCAAGAACGAAGGAGAATCTGTATGAACCTTACAGACCCGATCGCAGATATGCTTACGCGCATCCGTAACGCTAACTCTGTGAACAAGGCCACGGTCTCCATGCCGAGCAGCAAGAAGCTCGTCGAGATCGCTCGTGTTCTGCACGAGGAGGGCTACATCGAGGGCTACGATGTCGAGGACACCGTTCCCCAGAAGACTCTGCACATCACGCTTAAGTATGGTCCCAAGAAGGCTAAGGTTATCAACGGCATCCGCCGCATTTCCAAGCCGGGCCTGCGTAAGTACACTGGCGTTGCCGACATGCCCCGCGTCCGCGGTGGCCTTGGTACCGCCATTATTTCCACCAGCCATGGCGTCATGACCGACCGCGATGCTCGCAAGCACAACGTCGGCGGCGAGATCATCGCTTACGTCTGGTAATTCGCTCGGTAGGTAGAAGGAAAGGAGATCACCGTGTCTCGTATCGGTAATAAGCCTGTCCAGATTCCCGCCGGAGTCGAAGTGGCAGTCAACGGCAACAACGTTGTCGTCAAGGGCCCCAAGGGCCAGCTCGAGCTCGATGTTTTTGAGAAGCTCACCATCAACGTCGAGGACAACGTCCTCACCGTTTCCCGCCCCGACGACGAGCGTGAGACCCGTGCCCGTCACGGCCTCACCCGCGCCCTCATCCACAACATGGTTGTTGGCGTTTCCGAGGGCTTCGAGAAGAAGCTCGAGCTCGCCGGCGTCGGTTACCGCGTGCAGCAGAAGGGCAAGAACCTCGAGTTCTCCCTGGGCTTCTCGCACCCCGTGATCGTCGAGGCTCCCGAGGGCATCACCTTCGAGGTTCCCGACAACACCCACGTGAACGTCAAGGGTATCAACAAGCAGCAGGTCGGTCAGATCGCCGCTGAGATTCGCGGCCATCGTCCTCCCGAGCCTTACAAGGGCAAGGGTATCCACTATGTCGGCGAGCACATCCGCCGCAAGCTGGGTAAGGCCGCCAAGTAGTCGTAACCGACTTACTCGCATAAGACCAGCACCCCGTTAGGTGCTGGCAAGATCAACCTTTTTAGGAGTTTACGTATGAACAAGCATAAGGCGAAGCTGGAAGGCCTCAAGCGTCGTCAGCGTCGTGTTCGCGGCAAGGTCTCGGGTACCGCCGAGCGTCCGCGTCTTCGCGTGACCCGTACTAACGCCAACATCTATGCCCAGATCATCGACGACAGCAAGGGCTCCAGCCTGACGCTCGTCTCTGCCTCGACCCTCGAGGCCGAGTTCAAGGGCACCCACACCTCGAACAAGGAGGCTGCGGAGAAGGTCGGTCAGCTCGTTGGCAAGCGCGCCATCGAGGCCGGCATCACCAAGGTCGCCTTCGATCGCGGTGGCCGTATCTACCATGGCCGCGTCAAGGCCCTCGCCGACGGTGCTCGTGCCGCCGGTCTCGAGTTCTAGGAGGTATGTAGCACATGGCTCGTAATCAGAAGCAGCAGCGCGAGGCCTCCGAGTTCGAGGAGCGCGTCGTTTACATCAACCGCGTGTCGAAGACCGTCAAGGGTGGTCGTCGCATGAGCCTCGTCGCTCTCGTCGTCGTTGGCGACGGCAAGGGTAACGTCGGCGTTGGCATGGGCAAGTCCGCTGAGGTGCCCCTGGCCATCTCCAAGGCGTCTCTCGATGCCAAGAAGAACATGTTCCACGTGCCGGTGACCGAGCAGGGCACCATCCCGCACGAGGTTCTCGGCCACTTTGGTGCCGGCCGCATCATCATCAAGCCCGCTGTCGAGGGTACCGGCGTTATCGCCGGCGGCGCTGTGCGTCCCCTCTTTGAGCTTGCTGGCATCAAGAACGTCCTGTCCAAGTCCCTCGGTACCGACAACGGCCTCAACATCATCAAGGCTGCCGTCGAGGGCCTCAAGGAGCTCTCCAGCCCTGAGGACGTCGCGGCTCGCCGTGGCCTGACGGTCTCCGAGATGTTCGTCGGTAAGGAGAACTAAGCATGGCTGACACCATCAAGATCAAGCAGGTCCGCAGCACCAACGGTTGCAAGCAGGACCAGGTCCGTACTGTCCGTGCCCTCGGTCTCCACAGGATCCGCGAGGTTCGCGAGATTGCTGACAACGAGTCCGTCCGCGGCATGATCTTCAAGGTCAAGCACCTTGTCGAGATTGTAGAGGAGTAGCAAATGCAGCTTCACGATCTTACTCCCGCGCCCGGTTCCACCAAGAACCGCAAGCGCGTCGGCCGTGGCAATTCTTCGGGTCACGGCACCACTTCTGGCCGCGGTCAGAAGGGCCAGGGTTCCCGCTCTGGCGGCACCAAGGGTGCCGGCTTCGAGGGTGGCCAGACTCCGCTGGCTATGCGCCTGCCCAAGCTTCCGGGCTTCCGCAACCCCCGTCGTATCGAGTACACCGCTGTTAACGTTGAGCGTCTCGAGCGTAAGTTCGAGGATGGCGCTGTGATCGACGGTGCCGCTCTTAAGGCCGCTCGCATCACCAAGAGCGAGTTCGAGCCCGTCAAGGTGCTCGGCAATGGTGAGCTCACCAAGAAGTTCACGGTCAAGGTCGACAAGGTCAGCGCTTCTGCGCAGGCCAAGATCGAGGCCGCCGGCGGAAAGGTCGAGCTGCCGTGCTAAATGGTCTTAAGAATGCTTTCCGCATCAAAGAATTGCGCGAAAAGATTCTTTTTACCATAGCTATGCTCGTCGTGTACCGCATTGGTGCGCACGTTCCTGTGCCCGGCATTCCCTTCCAGGGGATGCTGGGCCTTTTCTCGACCGATAACAATTCGGTCGCCGCAGGTGCTATGGCCCTCCTGAATCTTTTCTCTGGCGGCGCGTTGAGCTATGTGTCGGTGTTTTCGCTGGGCATCATGCCTTACATCACCAGCTCGATCATCCTCCAGATGCTCCAGGCCGTCGTGCCTTCCCTGCATGAGCTTGCCCGCGAGGGCGAGGTCGGTCAGACCAAGATTACGCAGTATTCGCGTTACCTCACCTTGGCTCTGGCAATCCTCAACTCCGTGGGTTACCTCTTCCTCTTTAAGAGCTTCGGCATCAGCTTCAATGGCGCCGGCGCTCCCGAGATCATCTTCGACCTCATGATCGTCGGTACGCTCACCGCGGGCGCCATGCTGATCATGTGGATTGGTGAGCTCATCACCCAGCGCGGTATCGGCAATGGCATGTCGCTGATCATCTTCGCGAACATCATGGCCGGTCTGCCGCAGGCGATCTTTTCCAGCACCGAGGGCAATGCCGGTGGCATCATCACCATGGCGATCATCTGCGCCATCATCCTGCTGGTTATTCCGCTGATTGTTTTCCTTGAGCGCGGCCAGCGCCGCATCCCGGTCTCCTACGCCAAACGCGTCGTTGGCCGTCGCATGATGGGTGGCCAGACCACCTACCTGCCCATCAAGGTCAACACCGCGGGTGTCGTGCCGATCATCTTCGCTTCGGCGCTGCTGTACTTCCCGGCTCAGATTGCCGTGTTCTTCCCCGGCATCGGCTGGATTCAGGCAGTTGCCTCTGCGCTTTCGACCGGTTGGCTCAACTGGGTGCTTAACGTTGTCCTCATCGTGTTCTTCGCGTACTTCTACACCTCCATGGTGTTCAACCCCGATGACACGGCCGATAACCTTAAGAAGCAGGGCGGCTTTATTCCGGGCGTGCGTCCGGGTAGGGCTACCGCGGCCTACATCAAGAACGCGCTCAACAAGATTACGCTTCCCAGCGCTGTCTTTTTGGCGCTCATCGCCATCGTGCCTTCGATCATCTTCTCCTTCACGGGTAACCATCTGATCCAGGCATTTGGCGGCACGTCCATCCTCATCATGGTCGGCGTCGTGCTCGACACGGTCGATAAGCTCGAAGGCCAGATCAAGATGTATGATTACGATGGATTCTTTAAATAGGCTAGAGGAGGATTGCTCATGAACCTCGTATTGCTCGGAGCTCCGGGTGCCGGTAAGGGTACCGTCGCACAGGAGCTCGTCGCCGAGTTTGGCATCGCTCACATTTCCACGGGTGACCTGCTGCGTGCTGCCGTCAAGGGTGGCACCGAGCTTGGTATTCAGGCTAAGAAGTACATGGACGCTGGCGAGCTCGTTCCCGACCAGCTCGTGATCGACCTTGTCAAGGAGCGCCTTGCCGCCGACGATGCCCAGCAGGGCTTTATTCTCGACGGCTTCCCGCGCAACACCGCCCAGGCTGTGACGCTCGATTCCGAGCTCTCCGCCATGGGTCGCGAGATCGATTGCGCCCTTCTGGTCGATGTGGCCCCTGAGGTCATTATCGATCGTCTGTCTTCGCGTCGCACCTGCCGCGCTTGCGGTTACACCGGCACCGCTGCCGATGCTACTTGCCCCAAGTGCGCCGGCGAGATGTATCAGCGCGACGACGACAAGCCCGAGACCATCAAGAACCGTCTCGACGTCTACGAGAAGTCCACGAGTCCGCTCGTCGACTACTATCGTGGCCAGGGTCTGCTCAAGTCGGTCAACGGTGACCAGGCTCGCGAGACCGTGTACGGGGATGTCAAAGAGGCTCTCGGTCTATGATCAAGATTAAGTCTGCAACGCAAATCGAGCAGATGAAGAAGGCAGGAGCGCTATCTAAGATGGCGCTCCGCCACGTTGGAGCCATGGTTCGCCCTGGTGTTTCGACCTTTGAGCTTGATCAGCTTGCGGAGCAGATTATCCGCATGCATGGCGGCACCCCGGCCTTTAAGGGTTACGGCGGGTTCCCGGGGACCATTTGCGCATCGATTAATGATGCCGTGGTCCACGGTATTCCCAACCCCGACATGATCCTGCGCGATGGCGATATCATCTCCATCGATACGGGTGCCGTTGTCGACGGTTGGGTCGGCGATAACGCTTGGACGTTTTTCGTCGGTACCCCCACTCCCGAGGCCAAGGCCCTGTGCGAGGTTACGCGCGATTGCCTTAAGGCTGCAATCGAGCAGGCTGTTCCCGGTAACCATATTGGGGACATTGGTTATGCCGTTCAGTCCCTCGCCGAGTCTCACGGCTATGGCGTGCTTCGTGATTATGTGGGGCACGGTATTGGCCATGTGATGCACGAGGACCCCAACGTTCCGAATTATGGAAAGAAGGGGAGGGGCGTTCGTCTCCAGGCCGGTATGGTCATTGCCATCGAGCCGATGGTCACGATGGGATCCAATCATGTGAGCACGGGCTCCGATGGTTGGATCGTCACGACCAACGACCACCTGCCCGCCGCGCACTACGAGAACACCGTCGCCATTACCAATGACGGTCCGGTGATTCTTACCATGGATGCTCATGGTGCTTGGTGTTCGCTCCAAGGCGGAGAAATGTAACAAGTTCCACTTAGTTGTGGAGCCATTACGAAGTTATTACGATGCGTGCATACGTGTTGTAGAATACTCAATCGCTGTCGTTTTCTAGAGAAAGATGATTGCTTGTGAAGAAGGAAGACGCAATTGAGCTCGAGGGTACGGTAAAGGAACCGCTGCCCAACGCCATGTTTAAGGTTGAGCTCGAGAACGGTCATTCGGTTCTGTGCAACATTTCTGGCAAGATCCGAATGAATTACATCCGTATTCTCCCCGGTGACAGGGTTGTCGTGGAGCTTTCCCCGTACGACCTGACCCGCGGCCGCATCACCTATCGCTATAAATAGCGGCACGCATACACGCACTCCTTTTCCGACTGCAGGCTTAGCTCAACCTACGGTCGGATTGTGTGTGAAGACCAGCCATAGTTTTAAACGCCTGCGGCTGGGCGAGTAGATAGTAGGGAAGTAGTTTGAGCGCTACCGAAAGGAAGAACGATGAAGGTACGTCCTTCGGTCAAGAAGATGTGCGATAAGTGCAAAATCATTAGGCGCCATGGCAAGGTCCTCGTCATTTGCGAGAACCCCCGTCATAAGCAGCGTCAGGGTTAAGAGAGGAGACTACGTTGGCCCGTATTAATGGTGTCGACCTCCCGCGTGAGAAGCGCGTTGAGATCGGTCTGACCTACATTTACGGCATCGGCCGCACCACTGCGACGAAGATTTGCGTCGAGTGCAACGTTAACGTGGATACGCGCGTTAAGGACCTCACCGAGGATGAGGTTAACGCCATCCGCGATTATATCGACAAGAACCAGATCATGGTTGAGGGCGACCTCCGCCGTGAGCGCAACCAGAACGTCAAGCGCCTTATGGACATCGGCTGCAACCGCGGCCTTCGTCACCGCAAGGGCCTCCCGGTCCGCGGCCAGCGCACCCACACTAACGCTCGTACCCGCAAGGGCCCGAAGCGTCAGATCGGTGCTAAGAAGAAGAAATAAGGAGCGCTAGATAGATGGCTACTGCTAAGAAGAACGTTCGCGCTGCCCGTCTGAAGCGCGCGGACCGTAAGAACATTTCCGTGGGCCAGGCTCACATTCGTTCTACGTTCAACAACACGATCGTTTCGATCACCGATCCCCAGGGCAACGTCATTTCCTGGAAGTCGGCTGGCCAGGTGGGCTTCAAGGGCTCCCGTAAGTCCACGCCGTTCGCTGCCCAGATGGCTGCCGAGGCTGCTGCCAAGCAGGCCATGGAGCACGGTATGAAGAAGGTTTCCGTCTTCGTCAAGGGCCCCGGCTCCGGTCGTGAGACCGCCATCCGCTCCCTCCAGGCTGCTGGCCTCGAGGTCTCGAGCATCCAGGACAAGACCCCCATCCCGCACAACGGCTGCCGCCCCAAGAAGCGTCGCCGCGTGTAACTGAAAGGATCGTATCAATATGGCAATCGACAGGACTCCTGTTCTTAAGCGCTGCCGTCAGCTCGGGATCGATCCCGCTGAGCTCGGTTACAGCAGCAAGAAGGAATCTATCCGTCAGCCCAAGCGCCGTCGCAAGGAATCTGAGTACGGCATGCAGCTGCGCGAGAAGCAGAAGGTCAAGTTCATCTATGGCGTTCTGGAGAAGCAGTTCCACGGCTACTTCAACAAGGCCCGTAAGATGAACGGCGTCACCGGTGAGAACCTCATGATCATCCTTGAGTCTCGCCTCGACAACGTCGTCTTCCGTCTTGGCTTCGCCCGCACCCGCAAAGAGGCTCGTCAGTCCGTCCGTCACGGTCACTTCACCGTGAACGGCAAGCGCGTGGACATCCCGTCCTACCGCGTCAAGGCCGGCGACGTCGTCGCTGTCGGCGAGAAGTTCCGTGACCTCCTCCCCATCAAGGAGGCTCTGATTTCCTCCGAGCGTTTCGAGGTCCCTGGCTGGCTCGAGGTCGATATCGAGAAGCTGTCTGGTAACGTGCTCGCTCTGCCGACGCGTGAGCAGATCAGCGGTGATATCAACGAGCAGCTCATCGTCGAGCTCTACTCTAAGTAGTCCATCCGGGCTGCTGAGGCTGGAGGTAATACATGTCAGAATTCATTAGGCCTCAGGTTCAGGTCGAAGAGATTAACGAGACGTCTGCTCGTGTCTCCGTTGAGCCGCTCGAGCGTGGCTACGGCGATACGCTGGGTAACTCCCTTCGTCGCGTTCTTCTGTCCTCGCTCGAGGGTGCCGCCGTCGAGGCTATTCAGATCGATGGCGCGCAGCACGAGTTCATGACCATCCCTAACATGGTCGAGGATGTCACCGACATCGTCCTGAATGTCAAGGGTCTTGTCTTCAGGGCTCTCGGCACGACCGACGAGGCGACCGCCACCATTTCGGTTGACGGCCCCTGCGAGGTCACCGGTGCGGACTTCTTTATTCCGTCCGAGTTTGAGCTGGTCAACCCCGAGCAGCACATCGCTACGCTCACCGAGGGTGGCCATCTCACCATGAGCATGCGCATCGGCTATGGCCGTGGCTATGTTTCTGGCGAGGCCAACAAGCGCGACAACGATCCCATCGGTGTGATCCACGTCGACTCGCTGTACTCGCCGGTTTCCCGTTGCGCCAAGCTCGTTGAGGCTTGCCGTGTCGGTCAGCACACCGACTACGACCGCCTTGTCCTCGAGATCGAGACCAACGGCTCCATCGCTCCGCGCGACGCCGTGGTCCAGGCTGCCAATATCATCAACCAGCATATGGCTGCCTTTATGAACCTTGCCGAGACCCCCGAGGTCGAGGAGGAGGCTTCGATCTTCGCTCCCGAGGTCACCAACGACAACGCCGAGCTGGACAAGCAGATTGAGGATCTGGACCTTTCCGTCCGTTCCTACAACTGCCTTAAGCGCGCCAGCATTCACTCGGTCCGTCAGCTCGTTGAGTTCTCGGAGAACGATCTGCTTAACATCCGTAACTTCGGTGTTAAGTCGATCGAGGAAGTGAAGGACAAGCTTGAGTCCATGGGCCTGAGCCTGAAGGCTTAATGCTTCGCATATTTGAGGAGAAACTAGACCATGCGTCACAACGTTAAGAAGGGCCTGAAGCTCGGCACCGATGCGAGCCACACCAAGGCCATGAAGAAGAGCCTGGCCAAGGCCCTCTTCGAGAACGACCGCATCAAGACCACCGAGACCCGCGCTAAGGCGCTGCGTTCGGTCGTCGACCCGATCATCACCTGGGCCAAGAAGGGCGACCTGCACTCTCGTCGTCTGGCTATCGCCAAGCTCGGCGATAAGCAGCTCGTTGCCGAGATCTTCGACAAGGCTGCTCAGGGCATGTGGCAGGACCGCAACGGCGGTTACACCCGCATCATGAAGCTCGGTAACCGTAAGGGCGACAACGCTCCTATCGTTATCATGGAGCTCGTCACCGAGCCTTGCACGCCTAAGGCCAAGAAGGCTGCTCCGGCCCCCAAGAAGGCCGCTGCTCCTAAGAAGGTCGAGGCCGTCGAGGAGGCTCCTGCTGAGGAGACCGCTGAGTAGACAATTCGTCTGCATAGGCTATATTCGAGGGGTACGTTCGCGTACCCCTCTTTTTTTGTCGCGATACCGTTGATTGTTTGTTGGGAGCGCCCATGACCGCGCCGTCTGATTTCAATTCGAACCCAGAGCTTGATGCTACGCTCGTTTTCCGTGTCGCCTACGATGGCTCGTCGTATAGCGGGTTTGCCGAGCAGCCGGGCCAGACGACCGTTGCGGGCGAGTTGCGCCGCGCTATCGAGACGCTGCTGCGCCGCCCGATCGATCTGACGTGTGCGGGGCGTACCGATGCCGGCGTGCATGCGGTGGCCCAGTACATTAGCGTGCCCGTATCGGACGCTGAGCTGGCGTGTACGCGCCGTAGATGGCTGAGGGCTATGGATGCCCTCCTGCCCAAAGATATTGCCATAAACGAGGTCTACAAGGCCCGTAGGGGCTTTTCTGCCCGCTTTGACGCGCGTTCCCGTACGTATACGTACCGCATTGCCGACCGCGATGCGCGCCCCGTGCTCTCGCGCGGCGCGGTGTGGTGGCATCGCTACCCCTTGGACGTCGAGGCGATGTCTGCGGCCTGTCCCGCGCTGCTGGGCGAACAGGACTTTAAGAGCTTTTGCAAGGTCGCCTCTGCCGTGGGCAAGCCCACGCATCGCTACGTGATGCGTGCCGAGTTTGGCCACGAGGTCGCTTTTGGCGAGGATATCCTGACCTTCACTATCGAGGGCAACGCGTTTTTGCACTCGATGGTACGTACCATTGTAGGCACGCTTGTGGAGATTGGCATGCATCGTCGCGATCCCCAGTGGATGCGCGAGGTTATTGACGCCTGTGACCGTACCGCTGCGGGTCCCACGGCGCCTGCCTGCGGCCTTACGTTTATGGGCGTGGCTTACGACCCCGACGAGCTTTTCGTGCTCGACTAGGGGAGTGCTCGGCGCGTCCGTACCTGGCACATACTATGTGTGAGCTGCGCGTGTGCAACATCTGTTCTTGGCGTGCAACATGTTAGGCGGCTCGTTGCTTTTATAGCTCGGGTGTACCATGAACGACAGTTTGATTTGGCGCTATCGAGAGGATGGAAAACTTGGTTCGACGTGGTTCGCATCCGCGACTTTCGGTGATCCTTATTGTTGAGGGTTCGCCCAGCTATGCGATGCGTGCGCTCGAGAGTATCCAGAACCAAGACCTCTACGATTTGCAGATTGTCGTTGTCTGTCGCGATACTGCGCCCGGTGTGCGCCATTCGCTTCAAGTTGCTGCCGACAGGGACATCCATATTGATTTGATTGACGTCGAGGACGCGACGCGCGGCGCGTGTCTTCGTGCCGGTTTTGCTGCCTCGCGCGGCTCTCAAATCATCGCCATGAACGCCGATGAGTGGTTTGCTCCGCAATCACTTTCCAAGATGGTCGATATCGCGTGCGATACTGCGGCAGACATAGTGTTCCCCACGGTGTCGCTCGACCGCTATGATGCACATCGAGAGCGCCATTCGCGCGTCTTGGATGCTACTCATATTTCCATTGATAGCAAATCTTCGATGGTGGCCGGGCTGCCTCAGTTGATTTTGGGCGGCTTGGTTGCTCAAGTCTCTGGCGTGATGTATAGTCGTCCGCTGTTTGAGGCATGCCTTTTGTGCGACAAGGCGTTTCGCACAGTTGGGTTTATGGCATGCGCGCTCTCGCAGGCGCAGCGCGTCTCCGGATGCGGCGACGCTTGTTTCCACGCGGTGGCGCCTAAGCTTGCAGATGCCTTTGATCCCACCATGTATGCCAAGGTATCCGATGACACCCGAGCGCTCGACGAGCTTGCGGACTCACTCTCGGAAGCAGATAGCGGTGGTCGGCTCAAGCTGGCAAGCCAAAAGTTCTACTTTGCCGGACTGGTCGCCTGCATCGAGAATTTGTGTCTGAGCCCGCATGGGGTGTCGTCAATCGAGCGTTCCGCCCGCATGCGTGATATGCTCGAGGCGCCTCGAACCCGTCAAATGGTCGCCGCGCTCAAGGATAACCATCGGGGGCTCGGTCTGTTGTTTGGGCCGATCGCCAGCGCCAAGCCCGCGCGCTGCGTGATGTGTACGCATCTGGCAGCTTTTCTTAACCGGACGGGCGCAAAAACCGCCTAAACGGCTCATTACGAAACAAATTTGCATAGAATTGTTTCGAAATGCGTTCTTATACACAAAAGCCTTCAAATAGCGTTAAACTATTCAATCACTGATTGATTGTCTCCGCCATCTTTTGGAGTGAGGGTTTGTATGGCTAAAAAACGCAATGGGCGCCAGGATGCCATTAGAGATATTGTGCGCAATAAGGACGTCCGCACGCAGCGCGTGCTGGTCGATGAGCTCCGTGCTATGGGCTTTGATTGCACGCAGGCGACTGTCTCTCGCGATATTGCCGATATGGGGCTGCGTAAGCTCCCTGAGGGCATCTATGTTCTGGCAGAGGACCTGCACCTGCAGCGCATGGTTTCCGAGCTCGTAACGGGCGTTCTGCGTACCGATAATCTGGTTATGATCAAGGCTCAGCCTGGCACGGCTTCCGGCATCGCCGCCGCCGTTGATGCGGCAGAGTTGCCCGATGTGCTTGGCTCGCTTGCCGGCAACGATACGATTTTGGTTATTGCCCAGACGGCCGAGGACGGCGAGCGTCTCGAGGCGCTGATCAATAAGCTGAGCAATTCTCGCAAGTAGGCGTGCGGGTCGTGCGCTCGGCACTGCGTGCGCTGACATAGTGGCTTGTAAGGGGTATCGACGTTGGTCGGTACCCCCTTTTTTTTGTTTGCTGGTATAACGACCGCCCAGTCGCTTCAAACTAAAAGGCCCCGAGCAGTTCAATAAGCTGCTCGGGGCCTTGTTGGCTTTAGTCGCGTACTTCTTAGCCGACCGTATCGTCAGGCGTGGGCGAGGGGTCGGGAGTGGGCGTGGGCGTAGGCGTAGGCGTGCCGCCATCGCCGCCGGTCGAACCACCAGTGGAGCCGCCCGTCGAGCCACCGGTCGTACCGGTGCCGCCGGTGGTGTCGCCGCCCGTGGTCTCGGTGGTCGTGGTCGTCGTGGTAGTCGTTGTGGTGGTTTCCTCTTCCTCTTCCTCTTCGTCCTTGTCCTTGTCGTCGTTCTCCGACTTCTTGGTGTTGTTGGTGCCGTAGAACTTCCAGACGCTGTTGTTCTTGTAGGTGGGCGCCGTTCCGGTCGCAAACTCCTCGCGCTCGGTACCGGTCAGAACGGTGTTCATAAACCGCTTAAAGACAGGCAGGTTGGTGCTGTCTCCCAGCAGGTCCGTGCCGTACTTTTGGATGGGGATCTCGCCCGCGGAATAGCCGGTCCACAGGGCGCACGCCAGCTGCGGGGTATAGCCGCAGAACCACAGGTTGGTGGTGTTGTCGGTGGTGCCCGTCTTGCCGGCATAGGGCTGGTTGACACTCAGGGCGCCGGCAGCACCCGTACCGCTGCCCTTCATGACGCCGGACAGAACATCGGTGACCGCGGCGGCCTCGCCCTCGGTAAGCACCTGTGAGGGATTGTCGGTGTGCTGGTACAGCACCGAACCGGTACGAGAATCAATCTCGGTGATGGCGATCGGCTGGCGATAGTAGCCGCCGTTGGCAAACGTCGCGTAGGCGGCGGCCATCTCGAGTGGCGAGATCGAGCCGGTGCCGAGCGTCATGACGGGAACGTCCTCGATGTTGTCCTTGGCGGGGTCGATGCCGAGCTTTTTGACGAGCGAGATGATCTTGCTGTTGCCGACGGCTTCCGCCACCTGGATGTAGCCGGTGTTGGAGGAGTATGCCGTCGCCTGCTTAAGCGTGATGTTGCCATAGCTCTGGTTGGCGTAATTTTGGACCTCAGTCGTGGTGCCCTTGGCCTTGAGCGGCGAGTTGCAGTTGAGGGTGACGTTGGGGTTCATGCCGTTTTGGATGGCAGTTGCCAGCGTAAAGGCCTTAAAGGTGGAGCCGACGGGACGCTTGGCCGTGGCATGGTTTACGTGGTTCTCGTCGGCGTTGTAGTCGTAGCCGCCCACCATGCACTTGATGTAGCCGGTCTTGGGGTCGACGACGACCATGCCCATGTCCAGGCCGTCAAGCGAGAGCGTGTCGAGCTGCTCGCGGACGGCATTCTCTGCCACCTGCTGCATCGTGGGGTCGATGGTGGTCTTGACGGTCAGGCCGCCCTTAAAGAGCACGTCGGTCGAGAACTCCTGCTCCAGCAGCTGCTTGACGTAGGAGACAAAGTAGGGCTGCGAGTAAACGTCGACGCCGCTGCCCGAGATTTCGGTCACGTTGAGGGTGATGGGCTCGGCCTGCGCGGCATCGTGCTCCTCCTGGGTGATGTGGCCCAGGCGCAGCATGTTGTCGAGAACCTTGTTGCGGCGAGACAGTGCCAGATCGGGATTGACCGTGGGGTCGTACTGCGAAGGCGAGTTGGGAAGGCCGATGAGTAGCGCGGCCTCGCTCAGGGTGAGGTCGGCGGCGCTCTTGGACAGATAGGTCTCGGCTGCGGCCTCGATGCCGTAGGCGCCGTGGCCGTAATAGATGGTGTTGAGGTACATCATGAGGATCTCGTCTTTGGAGTACATGTCCTCCATCTTGATGGCGATGTAGGCCTCGCGCACCTTACGCTCAATGGTCGAGTCGAATTGCTCCTCCTGCAGGATGGTGTTGCGCACAAGCTGCTGGGTGATCGTCGAGGCGCCTTCGTGTCCGCCGCCGAGGGTTGCCACCGCAGCACGCGCGATACCCCACAGGTCGATACCGCCGTGCTCGTAGAAGCGCTCGTCCTCGACGTCAACGGTGCCCTGCAGCACGTAGGGGGAGACCTCGTCCTTGGTGATGGACTTGCGGTTTTGCGTGTAGAAGCTCGCGATCTTGTTGCCGTTGCAGTCGACGATCTCGGTGGGCTCGCTCACCAGATACGCGTTGGCGTCGGTGTAGTCGGGCAGATCGGACAGCCAGCGGTTGACGTTGCCGACCATGCCGATGCCAAACGCCACGCCCGCAATCAGCAGAAAGCCCAAAAACGAGAGCAGGATTATGGGCAGAGCATGCGTCTTTGAACGGCTGCGTCCCTGTCGTTGGCGAGGACCCATATATTGACCTCCAGGTATGTCGTGCCGGACGGTGGATGTGCCGTCGGGGCAGGATGGACATAAGTTATTACACGATAAACCAAACGGGGCGCGCGAGGCCTCGTGTATGCTGGAAGACGGCATTTTTCAGAGTGAATGCATACCTTGGTAAGGAGTTTGTCGATGGCGATTCGGACGATGGGGCCGAGCGGACAATACGAGACTGGATTGGATGCTGCCGGTGCGGCGCTGCCCGAGCTGCTGGCGCCGGCGGGCGGACTCGACCAGATGCTTGCGGCCATCGCCGCGGGTGCCGATGCCATCTATGCGGGGTTGGGCGGCTTTAACGCCCGTGTGAGCGCCCATGGCTTTACGGATAACGAGTTTGCGCGCGGCTGCGCCGTGGCGCATGCCCATGGCGTGCGTGTGTACGTAACGCTCAACGTGTTCGTGTTTGACGATGAGTTGTCCGACGCGGTGGCGTTGGGAGCTCATGCACTGGAGCTGGGCGCCGATGCTCTGATTGTCGCCGATGCCGGGTTGGCCTGCGCGCTGCGCGCGGCGATTCCCGGGGTCGAGATTCACCTGTCCACGCAGGCGGGCGCTCATAGCGAGGGTGCCGTGCGGCTTGCCGCCGATGAGCTGGGGGTCGAGCGCGTGACGACGGCACGCGAGCTGACGGTCGACGAGATTGCGGCGCTATGTGCCACGGGCGTGCCCATCGAGGTATTCTGCCACGGTGCGATTTGCATCGGCTATTCGGGGGCGTGCGAGTTCTCGGCCTTGCGGCGTGGGCGCTCGGCGATGCGCGGCGACTGCACGCAGCCGTGCCGTCTGGCGTACGACCTAGTGGACGAGGCGGGGCAGAGTGTTGTTGCCGTCGAGGGAGACCGCCTGCTTTGTCCGCGTGACTATCTGGGTATCGCGCACCTGCCCGAGCTTGTTGCCACCGGCGTGGCATCGCTCAAGATCGAGGGACGCATGAAGAATCCCGATTACGTATTCAACGTGGTGAGGGTGTGGCGTCGGGCACTCGATATGCTGTGCGACGGCGCGTGGGACTCCGGTGCCGTGGAAGAGCTTGAACGCGAGCTGGGAAGGTCGTTTAACCGTGGGTTTACCGATGCTTACCTGCGGGGTCGTTCGGGTGCCGAGCTCATGAGCTTTGAGCGCGCGATCAACCAGGGCGTGCGCGTGGGCCACTTGGTGGCGGTGGGTCACGAAGAGGTGACGGTTGAGCTTGATGCCGCCGTGGCGGCGGGCGATACGCTCGAAATACGATTTTACCCGGGTGCCGACGCGCGTCCCGATGTGCCCAAGCGCTGGCCACAGGTGCCTTGCCCCGTGGATGCCGCTGCGGGGGAGCGCATCGTCGTGCATTGCAAACGTAAGGTGGACGCGGGCTGCGAGGTCTATCTGATTCGCAGCGCCGGCGTGTTGGATCAGACGGCGGCGGTGTTGGAGCGCATGCGGGCCGAGGCGGATGCGATTGCGCCCGTTGCGCGTGCCGTTGAGGTGCTGCCCTTTGAGGGCGCTGCGGTGGATGGCGGTGCGTCGACGGAGTTGGCGGGGTCGGCGGGGCCGGCAAAGCGCGAGGATTTTGCTCGTATGGTCTTTGCCTGGGAGCTGATGGATGTGGGTCCGCGCGATGAGCGAGATCTGTCCGATACAACGGTGGTGCTCGACGAAGTGTGCCGCGCGGGCGACGCCGAGCGGACTCGGGCGCTTATGCAGCGTGCCGGGCGCGTCGTCTGCCGCAATCTGGGACAAGTGGCGATGGCCCGCGAGCTGGGCACAACGTTTGACGTGGCGGCGCCGGTGTTCTGTGCCAATCGGGCCACGCTTACCTGGCTGTGCGGACTCGGTGCGGGGCGGGTGTGCTTGTCGGCCGAGTTGCTCGGCAATGATGCGGAGCGTGTTGCCGAACTTGCCGCTTGCCCCGGTGTCTTGGGGCCTGTCGATGCCGACCGTCCTGAGCTCATGGTGTGCGAGCACTGCTTGCTGACTGCCGAGGGCGCCTGCGCCACGGATGCAACGGGGCAGGTCCGTTGCCGTGACTGCTCGCGCCGTCAGCAGGCGCGCTTTTTGGTCGAACGTGACGGCACGCGTTTGCCGGTCGTTATCGACGCGTGCGGCAGGACGAGGATTTTCCTGTCGTAGGTGCCGCGTCGCGCTGTTTTGGTTATTATTAGTGGGTTTATGAACTTCCAGCACCGCCGTATCCGGTGAGGGTGCTATAGCAAAAGGAGGATACCCAATGCTGTCTGTTGACGAGCAAATGCGTATCATCACCTCGGGTGCAGCGCAGATCGTCCCCGAGGCCGCCCTTCGCAAGAAGCTTGAGAAGGGCGAGCCCCTCAACATCAAGCTCGGCGTCGATCCCACCAGCCCCGACCTGCACCTGGGCCATGCCGTGCCCCTGCGCAAGATGCGTCAGTTCCAGGACCTGGGCCACAACGTCACCCTTATCATCGGCAACGGCACTGCGCTGATCGGCGACCCCTCGGGCAAGAACTCCACCCGCCCGCAGCTTTCGCAGGAGCAGATCGAGGCCAACGCCGAGACCTACGTGAGCCAGGCCATGAAGATCCTGGACCCCGAGAAGACCACCATCGTGCACAACGGCGACTGGATCCTTTCGATGGACCTGGCCGGCCTGCTGCAGGTGTGCTCCAAGTTCACCGTCGCCCGCATCCTTGAGCGCGACGACTTTACCAAGCGCTACCAGTCCCAGACGCCGATTGCCCTGCACGAGTTCCTGTACCCCGTGATGCAGGCCTTCGACTCCGTTCAGATCAAGGCCGACGTCGAGATGGGCGGCACCGACCAGCTCTTCAACCTGCTCGCCGGCCGCGAGCTCATGGAGAAGATGGGCATGGAGCCGCAGATTGCGCTTACCATGCCGCTGCTCGAGGGCACCGACGGCGTGCGCAAGATGTCCAAGTCCTATGGCAACTACATCGGCCTGACCGACGCTCCCAAGGATATGTTCGGCAAGACCATGTCCATCCCCGACGAGATGATCGGCAAGTACTATCGTCTGGCCAGCTCGCTCGCCCCGGCCGAGGTCGACAAGATCGATGCCGCCCTGGCCGATGGCTCCGCCGACCCCTACGAGCTCAAGCGCGCTCTAGGCCGCGACCTGTGCGACACCTACCACGGTGCCGGCGCCGGCGACGAGGCTCAGGCCGAGTTCGACCGTGTGTTCAAGGAGGGCCAGCTTGCCGACTTCCCCGAGAAGCACGTTGAGCTGACCGTCAACGACGAGGGCCAGATTTACCTCGCTGGCCTGCTCAAGGACCTGGGCCTTTCGGCCAGCGCCGGTCAGGCCCGCCGCGACATCGACGGCGGCGGCGTCAAGATCAACGGCAAGGCTGTGGCTTCCAAGAGCTACAACATCGATCCGAGCGCCCTCAAGCTGGGCGACACCCTCTCCGTGGGCAAGCGCAAGGGCTTCAAGTTGGTCTAGTAAGTAGGTTAACCTAACATGTGCAATAGGGCCGCAGCCGGAACGATTCCGACTGCGGCCTTTTTGGCACTTGGGGACGTTCCTTTTGTGTCGGCACTTTGGGACACTCCTTGTCATTGGTACAAAGCAACCTGTCCCCATTGCGCCAAGCGGCGTGTGCCGTTAAGCGGAGGGGGTGTATTCCCGACCCATCGTTTGGGCATACAATGGCTATTGTCTTGCTGCGGTGAAGGCCTGTCCGCTCCGCAGCTGTTTTCTACGGTTAAAGGAGAATGTATGTCCGTTGAGGTCATGAGGTCTGTGATCGAGGCCGCCGAGGGCCGCGTGCCCGTCGACACGCTGTTTACCAATGCGCAGATCGTCGACGTGTATGGCCAGCGTGTGGCGCCCGGTAGCGTTGCCGTCAAGGACGGTGTGATCGTCGGCGTGCTCTACGATGGTCGCGACGATGCCGCTGGCACCTACGAGGCAACTGAGGTCGTCGACTGCCAGGGTCGCTATCTCGCTCCCGGTTTTATTGACGGGCATCTGCACATTGAGTCCTCGAACATCCGTCCCGCCGAGTATGCTCGCATGGCCGCGACGCGCGGTACTACCACCGCCATTGCCGACAGCCACGAGATTGCCAATGTTGCCGGTCTCGACGGCCTGCGCTTTATGATCGAGGATGGTCGTCGTGCGCCCATCTCCATCAAGTACATGATGCCTTCGTGCGTGCCCGCACTGCCCGACGAGCAAGCGGGCGCTGTGATTACCGCCGCTGACATGCAGGCGTTTTTTGCCGAGCATCCGGGCGATGTCTTTGGTCTGGGCGAAATGATGAACCTGCCGGGCGTCTTTATGGCCGACCCCGAGACCTGTGCCCGCATCGATGCTGCCAACCAGACGCCGTCCAAGCAGGTTGACGGCCACGCGCCGCTCGTTGCCGGTATGGACCTCAACGCCTATGCCGCAGCGGGCATTATCGCCGACCACGAGTCGACGATTCCCGAGGAGGCGCTCGACAAGCTGTCCCGCGGCATGTATGTGATGCTGCGTGAGGGCACGTGCAGCCACGACCTGGCCAATTTGTCTCCGATGCTGCTGGAGAACCCTGCCCGCGCCCGCCGCTGCTGCTTTGCGACCGACGACCGCGCTCCCTCCGATGCTCTTTCGACCGGCATGATCGACAATGCCTGCCGCGTGGCCATCGAGGCCGGCATCGACCCGGTGGTCGCCATCTCCATGGCGTCCCTTTCCACGGCTGAGGCATTTGGCCTGGACCACGGCTGTCGCGACCCGCATGAGCTCCGTGGCGCGATCGCCCCGGGCAAACGCGCCGACCTGCTGTTGCTCGATGACCTGACGTTTGCCAAGGCTCCGCATCGCGTATATGCCGCCGGTGCTCTGGTGGCGCAGGACGGCACCTTTGTGGGCGAGATCGCACCCGAGATGGCCGAGGTTGCGGCCCTTGCCGATGAGCTGCGCGCCTCCGTTAAGCTGCCGAAGCTTTCGCTCGACGTGTTTGACTATGCCTTTAAGCCGGGCGAGGCCGTGATTGACGTGGTGCCGGGTAAGGCCATCACGGGCATGGCTCGCCCCGAGAGCGCCGAGGGCCTGCGCCGCATTATGCTGATCGAGCGCCACGGCCGCGGCGTGTCACTGCAGGCCGAGGGCGCCGACGGTGATGGTCCTGCGGGCCTGGGTCTCGTTGGCAAGCACATTGGTCGCGGCTGGGTGCGCGGCTTTACCATCACGGGCGGTGCCATCGCCTCGACGATTGGCCACGATTCGCACAACGTGTGCGTGGTGGGCGATAACGCGGCCGACATGATGGCTGCCGTCGAGGCTGTTGGCCAGGGCGGCCACGTGCTGGTACGCGATGGCGAGGTCGTAGCGCGCATCCCGCTGGCGCTCGGTGGCCTGATGAGCGAGGGCACGGCCGAGGATGTCGCCGCGCAGCACGACGACTTTATGGTCAAGGCGCGCGCCATGGGCATCGAGCCGCCGCTCGACCCCATCATGGGCATCATCTTCCTGCCCCTGCCGGTGATCCCGACGCTCCGCATCCGCCCCGAGGGCATGTTCGACGTCACGACCTTCACCTACGCCGACTAGTCATCGGGGACGTTCTTAAACGACTATCCGTCGGGGTGGCGTGTCGCCTGACGCCGCGACCGTGAGACCTCTGGCATGTGTGAGCTATTTGCCAGGTCCTTGTAACGTTTACGCCCGCGGAGTCTTATTTGAGCTCCCTTTGGGTACGTTGGAATCGGATACACGTTCGATTCCAACAAGCCCGAAGGGAGCTTTTCTATGTTTAAACTGATTGCATCCGATATGGACGGCACATTGCTTGACGAAAACGGCCAGGTGCCTCCCGAGACCTACGAACTGATTCTGGCGCTACACGAGCATGGCGTGCATTTCGCCGCATCGTCAGGTCGTCGCTACGATCGCCTGTGCGAGTTCTTTGCGCCCGTTCGCGACAAGATGGACTTTGTCGCCGCTAACGGCGCCCAAGTCTACGCCGACGGTAAGATGGTAGACCGTGAGGTGTATTCCCACCTGGCGATTCGAAGGCTCGCCCAAGCCGTCAGGACGTTTCCCAATCTGCATCTTGCGCTCTTTGACCGAACCAAGTCCTTCCTGCTCGATGACGAGTGCAAGTTCGTGCGTGAGGTCGATAAGGACCTTCCCAATGCCGAGCGTATTTGGGAGCTGCCCGATCCCAGCGTAAATATCATCAAAGCGAGTATCTTTTGCGACGACAGTGCGGTTATGGACAGTGCGTACGTGCTACAGCGCGAACTTGGTCAGCTCTTTACTTTTGCGCCTTCGGGCAACGCGTGGATCGATGCCATGCAGCCCGGTGTGTCGAAGGCCTCGGGTATCGCGCAGCTCGCGGAGCATTACGGCATTGGTCGCGACGAGGTCATGGCGTTTGGCGACTCGATGAACGACTACGAGATCATTCGCTTTGTCGGCACGGGCTGCGCGATGGAAAACGCGCGCCCTGCGCTCAAGGCCGTTGCCGATCGTGTGGTGGGGTGCAACCGCGACCACGCCGTCCAACAGGAGCTCCGCCGCATGCTGGAGAGCCTCGCCTAGACTGGCATTTGGGGACGTTCCTTTCCTGCCGGCAGTTTGGGAACGTCCCCAAGTGCCGGCAGGTTGGGACAGTCCTTGTGGCTTTCGCGAAGAACGTCCCCAATGACTAGTCGTTTAAGAACGTCCCAATGACTGGCCGATGACTAGGCGAGGGCGGCCATGATGGTGCGGGCGACGCCGTCGTGGTCGTTGTCGTATTCGGTGATGGCGTCGGCGGCCTCGTGGTCTTCGGGTTCGCCGTTGATCATGGCCATGCCGTGGCCCGCTGCCTGCAGCATGGGGATGTCGTTGATGTTGTCGCCGAACGCCCAGGCGTCGGCGAGACGCTCGCCCAGGTGCTCGCATAGCCACGTGAGGGCTGTTCCCTTGGTGGCGCCCTCGCCCATGACCTCGATATTCATGGAGTACGAACGCGTGACCTCAATGCCTCCGAGCGTGTCGAGCTCAACCGCGATGGCGTCGCGATCGGCCGGGTCGTGCCAGTACATGGCGATGCGTTCGAGCACCTCGACTTCGTCGATTTTGCTGTCGATATCCATGTCGATCGGCGTTCGCGTGCGCTTGAGCGAAGCCGCGATGTGAGGATCGCCGCCACAGAATTCGTCCAGGCGCGTGTAGAGCGGGCGGGGGAGGAAGCACTGCCCGTCCGCGAAGATATCGAAGGTCACATCGTGGCCGGCGGCAATGCTATGGACGCGGTGGGCGATGGCGCGGTCGAGTGGTCGGCTCAAAATGCGTGTAGCACGTGAGACATCGGTAGGCGTACCGTCGTCGAGCTGCCAGACGCTGGCACCGTTGGCGCAGACTGCGTAGTGTACGGCGGGGTGGGCGAGGATGGGCTCAAAGACGCCCGACAGCGGGCGCCCCGTGCAGGGCACAAACTCAATACCGCGGCGCGCGAGCTCGTCGAGCATCGCCCAGGTGGCGTCGCTCATCTGCTTATCGCTCGTCAGCAGCGTTCCATCCATGTCGGAAAACACAATCATTCGATGCAGCCCTTTCTACTGGCATAAAAAGCGTGGCCGAGGGCGGTGATGCCCTGGCCACGCTCGGGTTCTATAACGGTCCGCGTCCTAGCGGTCGGCGAGCGGCTTGTACTTCAGCGGCTCGATCACCGGACGGTATGCCGGGCGGATGATGCGATGTGCGCAGAAGAGCTCTTCCATGCGGTGCGCCGACCAGCCGGCCATGCGGGCAACGGCGAATAGCGGCGTAAAGAGCGTCTCGGGCACGCCGAGCATCTTGTAGATAAAGCCCGTGTATAGGTCGATGTTGGCGCAGATGGGCTTGGTCATGCCGTGATCGCGCATCACCTGCGGCGCCAGGCGCTCGATGCGCTCGATGAGTGCGAACTCATCGCCCAGGTCCTTCTTGGCGGCAAGCGTGCGCGCGTAACGGCGGCACACCTCGGCACGTGGGTCGCTCAGCGTGTAGACGGCGTGGCCCATACCGTAGATGAGACCCGTGCCGTCGAAGGCCTGCTTATCGAGGATCTTGCCTAGGTAGGCCGCGACCTCGTCCTCGTCCTCCCAATTGGAGACATGCGCACGGATGTCCTCGTGCATGGACACGACCTTGGCGTTGGCACCGCCGTGGCGCGGACCCTTGAGCGAGCCGATAGCCGCGGCGTAGGCAGAATACGGGTCGGTGGCCGAAGAGGACAGCACGCGGCAGGCGAAGGTGGAGTTGTTGCCGCCGCCGTGCTCTGCATGCAGCATGAGCATCACGTCGAGCAGCATGGCTTCATCGCGGGTGAACGCCATACCGCCGCGGAGCACCTGTAGGATGGTCTCGGCGGTGGAGAGACCGGGCGTGGGGTGCGGCACGTGAACCTCGGAGCCGCGAAGCTTGGCGATCGAGGCCATGTGTGCGAAGGCGGCGATGCGCGGGAGACGTGCGAGCATGGAAATGGCCACGTCGATCTCATGCTCGGGCGTAATCGCGTCGGGCTCGGCGTCGAAGGCGTAAAGCAGCAACACGGCGCGCTGGAGCACATTCATGATGCTCGACGACACCGTGGTCATGGGGAACTCTTTGACGTATTCGTCGCTCAGATGCCTAAAGGCGCCCAAGCGCTCGCAAAAACCGTCGAGCTCCTCTTTGTTGGGCAGCGAGCCCGTGATAAGCAGATAGGCGACTTCTTCGTAGCCATAGCGATTCTCGGACTGGGCATTGTTGACCAGATCCTCGATGCTATAGCCGCGCAGCGTGAGCTTGCCCTGGTCGGGCACGACTTTGCCGTCGACCTTGTTGTAGCCGTGCACATCCGAGATACGGGTAAGGCCCGCGACCACGCCCGAGCCGTCGGCATTGCGCAGGCCGCGCTTGACGTTGTGCTCGACGAACAGACCCTCGTCGTACGGATCAGTCGGCAGGCCGTGGTAGAGGTTTTCGCTTTCGGGCGAAATCTGGCGGCTCGCCTCATAATCCAAGACCAGGCGGCTCAGATGGTCATCGAAGCGGTAGTAGATTTTCTTGGCGTCGTAAGCCATGCGCGCTCCTCTCGGGGCCGTATGGGGGGCGGCGTGCTTGGGTGCAGATGCGCCGGCCTGTTCCCGTACGGCCTGTTCGCTACAGGCGGTACATAAAGTTAAAGACGTCCTCGCGCTGGATGGACACGTTGACGCCCGAAAGCTCGCCGGCCTCGGCCAGCGCCTTCTGCAGCTCGGCGAAGTCGAGCTTGGACTCGGCGGTGTCGGCCAGCATGGTCATGGTGAAGATGTCCTCGATAATGGACTGCGTGATGTCGCGGATGTCGACATTGGCCTCGCCCAAAACGCGGGTGACGCCGGCGACGATGCCGGGGCGGTTCTTGCCAAGGACGGTGATGACGATACGGGAGGACGAGATCTCGGCCATGGGAAACCCTTTCGCGTGATTGCGGCGCGCGCGGGGCGCTCCGCTACGGTACAGTGTTCATCATTGTACCTGTCTGGCGCAAAAAAGGCGCGCTCGCTGCGGCGTTACATGCCTGCAACATGAGCGTAAGGGGGAAGGCCGCACGGGGAAGAGCCGTCTGGCGCGTGTCCGGCTCGTGTTGGGTTGATTTCCGATCTCAGCCGAACACATTGAGCGGACAGACCGTTCCCGCAGTCAGCCGAACGCCTCCGACGGCTGATTCCGAACTGGAAGCGGAGGGCATCCCCGCCCTTCGGTAGGGGATACCGCTCCGCGGCGCATGCCGCGGGCGGCGCCCCTATCGGACCACCGTGACCTCAGTTGGGATGGGCCCAGCACTGCCGCGTACTCGGTGAGCTAGAGCCAACTGTTCGTCTTTACGTCGCGTATGGCGATATTTCGGTCGTCCGGCTCGGTGATGCCGTAGCCGAACGCCTGGAGCGTCTCGATGGACTCCTGGATCCTCTGTTGGAACATGGGACCCGGATCGACCCTCGGCCCGAGGTGCCCGCGCCAAAGGCACGGCGTGGCGCGCAGCATGTTATCGATTTTGGAGATGGGCTCGATGTCGGCGTAGACGTTGAGCGTCGCCATGGCGTCCTTGTGGCCGAGGATCGATTGGAGCGCCTTGATATCGCCGCCTTGGCGGATCCACTGCGTTGCGAACGTGTGGCGAAGGCCGTGGAACGTGATCAGCTCGTCGTTGGTGCCCATGAGGCCGTTGGTCTCCGAGAACGTCTTGAACGCCCTGCGGATATAGCTTGTCGTCGCGAAGGTCGCGCCCGGCTCCGACAGGATGTAGCAGTCCCCGATCTCGACCGCCCCGGTAAGGCCGCGCAAGCGCAGCTTTCCGCAGTCGATCTCGTGGGTCTCCTTCAGGAAGGGGAGTAGGCCGACCGGGTCGATGGGGATACCCCTGGCGTCATGGGTCTTGGTGTCCTTGATGAACGAACCCATTCCCTTCGCGTACGCCACCGAGTGTCTGATCGAGATCAGGCCCGTCTCGAAATCCACATCGCACCACCGAAGGCCGCAGACCTCGCCGATTCGCATCCCCGTGTGCAGGGCGAGTACGACCGCCCTCTAATCCTCGGCGGACCAATCGAGTCCGAACTCCTTTCGGGCATCCTCTTCGCTCATGACTTCGAGAAGGTCTCCGGGTTGGCAACGAAGGGCGAGGCATAGCTGCTCGAGTGTGTTGAAGCGAATGCCGCGAATATGCCCTTTTTTAATACGGGACAGGTTCACGGGCGTGGTTCCAATCCTTTCGGCAAGTTCGTTCGAGGAAATCTTTCGCTCGGCCATGATCTTGTCGAGGCGAACAATTACGGGCATGGCGTTTCCTTACGCAATCTCGTCGGAGTCGAGGTACAGCTCTCGGGCGTACAAGAAGAGCTGGGAAAGCATGAACAGGACGATGCCGAGAACCAGAGAGGTCCAATCGAATGATGAAGCGATCTCTTGGGCGCCGACGGCCCCCTCGCCGCCAAACATCGAAACGGAGGTTTTGAGTGAGCCGGCGTAGAGGCTGGTGGCAGCTTGAACAACGAAGAGAATGCCGAGCACCTTCAAGCATGTCGCAGACCCTTTCTTGAAGGGGTCTCCGCTCTTGATCGTCCACACGAGAACGGCGCTGAGGATGGTCGTCGCGATACCGATGACGGCAGGGACCAATGTCGAGATCGCAAGGGCTGGATACGCGGGGGAGTCTGCAATTACAGGGTTGTCGAGCACTTCGATTGCTGGCTTTAAGGAGAACGCCACTTGTG
Source organism: uncultured Collinsella sp. (assembly GCA_905199605.1). GTDB lineage: Bacteria > Actinomycetota > Coriobacteriia > Coriobacteriales > Coriobacteriaceae > Collinsella. The sequence goes on along the minus strand of CAJKHC010000001.1, from coordinate 60,009 downwards.
CGATGGCGGTGGCGCAAAGGGTCGCAGAGGCTATCGCACATGCGATGCGGAAGGAATGAAGCCGGGGAGTGCGATTGTCGGAACTCATAATAACCTCCGAAGAATTTAAAAAACTCAGGTTACTTTTTAACAGTTTATGTTAAATTGACTTTGCCGGCAAGTAATAAGGGCCGAGCATTTTGTTCGGCCCCTCTGTTCCGACTGGATGAGGTTAAGGTTGGCGATGAATATGCTCAAAATCTCGAAGGCGATCTTTAGGTCGCTTCTCTCCTCCAGGTCGCTCTGTGTTGTCGTTGTTGCGTTGATGGTTCTTTGTGCTCTGCCCGTCTTCAGGAGCGCGGCTGGCATCGACGGACGGGTCGAATACCTCGAGTCGGGAATAACCCGTGTTGAGCAGGAATTGTCAGCATCCTATGCGGATGCGCTTGTGAATGCGGGGGAGGACGGTGTCTACACCTCTTCATCAAGCATGCCCGCGCTTCTGTACCCTCTTGCCGCGGGACGTCTTATCTTGGCACCGCTCTCTCCCCTACTTCCGTTTCTGCAGATATCGGATGGAGAGTACACCTATTATGACGGATCGAAGGAGTACTTGCTATGGGTCGCAACGGCCGTTGCCGTCTCGTTCCTTGCCGCGCGTCTTAACAAACGTGAAAAGCTCATCATCCAGGCACCGATGGGCGAGCTGGGTAGACTTGTTGCATCGAGCGTATGGGCGAGTGTTTTTGCAATGCTTGCCGTCCTCGCCATCAATCTTCCAGGGATAATCGCCGCGCTTGTGAAGAATGGCCCGGGCTCGCCGTTCTATCCGATAGGCTACATTCAATATGCGACTCCGGTTATCAAACCGGCTTGGCTGGTGTTCGCGCAGACGGCCATCTTGCAATTCTTGGTGGCAGCGTTCATCTCGCTTGTCGTTCACCTTGCCGTGAAGATTGCCAATAACCCTACGCTTGGAATCGTGTTCGTATGTGCCCTGATGGGGGTGACGATGGTTCCCGGGTATTACGGAAGATCCATCGCTTTACGTGAGTTCGCCCTGTTGAATCCCCTTACGTATGCGAACACTGAGTTGACCGTCGGCGCCTATAGCCCGTACCCGACAACGCAGATAGTGAATCTGCCTGGACTTTGCTTCGAGCGTGGCGCGATTGCCCTCGTATGCGCAATCGGGATCGAGGTGCTGGCAATTAGCCTGCTTTGCGTTGCTGGAAAGAGCGGCTGCGCGTGCCCGATATCCCCGATTTGTCTTGAGAGAGGTTCCTTCACTGCATCGAGAACGGCAACTCGTTCGAGCGCTTGTGCCTCCGCCGTTGCATACGTAAGAACGATGGGGAAACTGCTCCTGCGTTCTCCTACCCTCGCCGTATGCGCGATTGCAATGTCGACGACGATGCTGGCCCCGGCTCTGGTCGAGATGTTTCCTGACGCTGATAACGTTTCCGCTGTTCGGTATAGGGATGGGGAGCTCCGTTCAATAGATCGGTATCTAGAGCAGAACGCTGCGAATATGGACGTCGAGGGCAAAGCGGCCCTGGAAGACATGCGGGATGCTCTTTCGGGTTTCGTGTACGCGCCTATGCCTGCGGAGGGGTTTCGAAGCCTTGCGACGTACGAGCGCGCTCGAGGTGAGCTGGGCGCGGCAGATGCGACTCTCCTGCAATCGATCGGAATCGAGCCGGAGACTCCTTCTCGTGCGGAGGCGCGCGCCCTTCTGCTTGAGTCGATCGCGAGCTTGCCGGACCCCAAGGTTTACGAGTTAAGTACGAAGATGCCCCCATTAATCCTCCTTTCGTATCTCCAGGCAGCGCTTCCCTCCTTATTTTTGCTGTTGCCCGTGGTTGTCACATCGCTCGCGTGCACCCACCTGCAGTGTCGTTCCCTTCTGGTTCTCCAGATCCCCGCAACAGCGCATGTGCGTTTTCTGACGGCTGTTGCGCTGGCTCTCCTGCTTGGCTTGGTGCTGCTTTTGGTGTCGATGGTTCCCGCTGTCGTTGTGTCCGTGATTAAGAACGGTGCGGGTGGATCGGAGTATCCCGTCGCTCTCATTCGGGCGGGAGCTTCGACAACGTCCATGGTGGGGGAGGCGGTGTTGTGCAGTATTCCGTTGCTGGTCATGGCATACGGCGTGATTTCCGTCGTCGCTGCGTTGACAGCAGCGATTAGCCGCAACCCCGTTGTCACCGGAATGGTTTGCGCGGTTCTCTTGGTGTTGGGTTCGTTGAGCGCTCATGTTGAAAGCGTGGGCATGGGCGTCGCGCTGCTGGCCCCATTCGCCTCGTTTGATCCCGCTTCCCAGGTGGGGACGATTGGGTTCCTTGGGCGAGGGACGAACGCGATGCCTTTTGGAGAGGTCGTCGGCGCATCGGGCGCTCTGCTGGTGGTCTTGGGCGCCGTATCTCCGTTGATGGTGCGCCTGAGTGTTCCAAAGATCGAAAGGGGATGATCTCGATGATTGACCTTCAAACGCTGACGATCTCTTATGGAAAGAAGGTGCTCGTAGATTCGGTGAACGCTGAGTTTGCCCCGGGTACGGTCTACGGTCTCGTCGCTCCGAACGGGCATGGAAAGACGACGTTGCTGCGTGCGATGGCAGGTTTGCCGGGTCCTCGCGTGGACGGGAGCATCGTTCTGGATGAGGTGCAGGGTACGGGTGCGAGAGAGGTCCGTTCTATGATCTTCTATGCACCTGGTGAGGGGACGCTGCTGTATCCCGGATTGCGTGCGGAAGATCACCTCAAGATGGTTTGCGATATGTGGCCGCATGCTCGCGATATCGAAGAGATAGTGGAACAAACGCAGATAGGCGAGTTCGCGAAGATGAGGATCCGCACTCTGAGCCAGGGCATGAAGCAGCAGCTTACCCTGGCGATTGCGTATGCGACGGGCGCGCGGTACCTTCTATTAGATGAGCCCATGAACTCGCTCGACCCCAGCAGGGTGGACTTGCATTCCGAGATTCTCAGGAAGCTGGCCGATTCTGGTACGTGCATCATCATGCCATCCCACATCTTGGATTCGGTCGATAGGCTGTGCGATGAGATTCTGTTTTTGAAGGATGGGAGGCTCATTAGAAGCATTCCGCAAGATGATGCTGCGCCGAAGTCTCCTGGATCCCATTTCGCAAAGCCTGCCGGACGCGCCGAGGGTGCGCTAAGCACGTATCGGCGACTCTACGAAAAGGGCGGGTAGAAATGCAAGTTAAAAATCTATGTGGCCAATGTGATACCGTTGAACCCGCATATCGATACCGCTCAGCCATTCGCCTCGCCCCCGTCGCACGTATCTTCATCCGGTCTGTTACTTTTAATCTAACGATTCTTTGAGGAACGTAGGTGCTTCTGAATGTACTGTCGACTTCTTCTCAAACTGATCCTAAGAGACAAGGCCGTATGGATTTGTACGCTCGTTCTTGCCGCGGCCTTCTCCGTCCCCATTGCGTTCAATTCACCCATCTACGGGCCCTTCTTTATGAAACAGGGCATGCAGGGCTTTGTCGACGCATTCAATACGCGCGCGCCCCAGGCCAGCGGCACAGACCTATCTCCAGAGCAGCAAAATGACGCGGAGCTTGCAAGATACGCGAACGCCGCCCTTGCCGCTCAAACCGACGCCGCCTTTCTCGATTCTGCCGAGAGCTACTACGCGCTCATGGACGAAGGCTTCCAATCCGGGTCCATCGTGGGAGACCGAGAGACCAATGACGCGGCGCTCGCATATTGCCGTGCCCTGAGCAGCTCCGGCATCACGCACATTCCAGCCTCCGCAAGCGATCTGCCATTCCTTTCCTTCCTGCCTTACGCCATTGCCATGGTGCCGTCTTTCCTTCCCTTCATTCCCTTCCTTCTCTCGTCGATACTCCTGCTCGGGGCCACAAGGCCTGCGACCCTGGCGGCGAAGGCGCCCGTGCCCAAATTCCGGCGCCTTATCCAGATCGTGTTTTCGATAATCGTCGCGGGGACCGCGATGCTCCTCGCCGGCCTTGCACCCGGGGGCATTTACGCCTTGGCCCTAAACGGCTTCGGGCAAATTGGGTACCCGATCGCCTTCTTCCATGACGGCGCGCTTACCACCACGACTGCGGGAAACGTCTTCACAGCCCTGCTTATCGCGCTTCTTGCGGGCGGAACCTTGATATCCGTTTGCTCCGCCGTCCTATCGACCGCAACGAGGCGCGTCCTCGCAGGCCCCCTTACCTCCGCGCTGCTTGTCGCGGCCCCGGTATTCCCGTTACTGTCCGATTCGGCACTGGAGCATAACGCCGCGCTCAATCTCCTGCCGCTGGCCGTATTCTCGCCTATCGAGGCAACGGGTTACGTAGGATGCTTCCCGACAGAATTCATTGGCTCCGGTTCAGGCAGCGCATCGATGCTTGCCGTGGCCCTGGCATACGTCGCGGTCTTTTTTACGGTCGGCGCCGTTGCGACACGTTCCCCCAAACAGCCTGGACCCGCGAAAAAGCACCATGGGCTCGAGCTTCTAGACGCGAGCGTGGGATACGGAAGCACGACGATACTTTCAATCGGGTCGCTTTTCCTGAGCCCGGGAACGGCGGCGGGCCTCGTTGCTCCCAACGGCTCGGGGAAAACCACCCTTCTTGAAGCGCTGTCGGGCCAATTTCCCACCCGCATCCGCTCGGGAAGCCTGGCGGCAGACGGAATCTGCCAACGTCGATCAGCCGAATTTGCAGAACTCGTCTACCTGAGCTCTTCGGGCAGCGCGGATCTCTATCCCACGCTATCGGCCATCGAGCACCTTGCTTTCGTTAGGGAGGCGTGGAAATCGGCCGCCGACATCGACTCGCTCTGCGACTCCCTCGGAATCTCCCCATATCTCGACAAGCCGACCCGTAAACTCTCGACAGGAATGAAGCAGCAGGTAAAGCTTGCCATGGCGATAGCGACCGATTGCCCGTACCTCATCCTCGATGAACCGCTGAACGGCCTCGATCCGGGAAAACGGAAAACCTCCTGCGACGCGATGCACAGCGAAGTGGCGCGGGGACGCAGCGTGCTCATTTCAAGCCATCTGCTCGACGACCTGGCAGACCTCACCAACTCGTTCTACTTCATCGAGGCCGGCACGCTCGTGGAAAAGATCAAGTCGTCCTCGCAGACGCTCAAGCAGGAATACCTCGATACATACGAGGAAGGTGAATGACATGAAACTATTTGAACAGCTGAAGTCCAACGCGTCGCGCATGGCTGTCTACGCCATCCTCGTGGCAACGGCTTTATGCGGAATCGCGGCACCCGTCTATGCGCTCAACGGAGAGAAAGGCGATGTCGAACCCGCGTACATGGCTTCGACGGTTAAAGACCGGTACAAAGCCTTCTCTGGAGACACGTTTTACGTAGCAGAGTACGACACGACCTACCGTCAGCTTCGCTACAACAAGGGCTACGACTATCTAGGCGCAGAGGCAATCAGCTTTACGTCGGGTTGGTACCGCTCCAACTATGGACACATAACCCAGTTCAAGTGTAACTACCGTGTGTACAACTAAAGCAACCGGCCGGGACGAGGGGTGACGCAAAAGCGTCGCCCCTCGTTTTTAACCATGTCAACTGAACCTAGTTCAGTTTGGTTGATTTCCGATCTCAGCCGAACACATTGAGCGGAAAGGCCGTTCCCGCAGTCAGTCGAACGTCCCCGGGGCCCTTCTCAGGCCCCGGGGACGGCATTTTCCCAGTTGAAGGAACGGTGGAGATGTGTTTCGATGGGTCAGATTCGTGTCGTTCCGAAAAGACCGTGAACCTTTTGTGGGACGCGCGGCGCCGTGGTACCATAGCCGAGTTTGTTGTCTTGGTCGGAAACCAAGACGCCTTATGCGCTGATCGGTAACCAGCGCCTGACCAATAAGGAGTCCTACCATGAAGCAGGGTATCCATCCCCAGTATGTCGAGTGCACGGTGACGTGCTCCTGCGGCAACACCTTCAAGACGCACGCTACCGTGTCCGAGATGAAGGTCGAGCTTTGCAACGAGTGCCACCCGTTCTACACCGGCCAGCAGAAGTTCGTCGACACCGGTGGACGCGTCCAGCGCTTCGCCGACAAGTTCGGTGGCGCCGCTGCCGCCCAGCTCAAGAAGGCTGAGGAGGCCAAGGCTGCCAAGGCCGCCAAGGCTGCTGAGGCCGAGGCCGCTCGCAAGGCCGCCGCTGAGGCTAAGGCTGCCGAGAAGGCTAAGCGTGCCGCTAGGTTCGCCGAGGAGGCTGCCAAGCAGGCCGCCGAGGCTCCCGCAGAGGCTCCCGTCGAGGAGGCCGCTGCCGAGGCCGAGACCACCGAGGCTGCTGAGTAAATAGCTCGCCGCGGAATCACTCGCATTCATGGCATGAGGGCCGTGCATCCATTTGGGTGCGCGGCCCTTTTCTTTTTATTGGCGCAAGCTAACCTGTCCCCGTGGCACCAAATGGCAGAGAGACGGCGTTTGCTCAGATAAAACCTGCCAAAATAAACCTGTTCCATTGCGGCAGGTTGGTCATAGTTATTACGTGGCGGTCGAGGTCGACCGTATAGGCCGCGCCTTGTTTGGCTAAAGTACAATCATCTGTGTTTAACTCGCCCGCAGCTGCACGGCGTGGGCGATGGCCAAAAAGGAAAACCACATGGGATTCATGTCAAAGCTGCTGTCCTTTGGATCCGATAAGGACCTTAAGCGCTACTACAAGATCGTCGACCAGATCAACGGTCTTGAGCCCCAGTTTGAGAAGATGACCGAGGAGGAACTCCGCGGCCAGACCGATAAGTTCCGTGAGCGTTACGCCAACGGTGAGTCGCTCGACGACATGCTCCCCGAGGCCTTTGCCACCGTGCGCGAGGCTTCCAAGCGCACCATGGGTATGCGCCACTTTGACGTGCAGCTCATTGGCGCCATGGCACTGCACGAGGGCCACATCGCCGAGATGAAGACTGGCGAAGGCAAGACCCTCGTCTCCACGTTGGCCGGCTACCTCAACGCTATCGCCGGCAAGGGCGTGCATGTCGTTACCGTCAATGATTACCTTGCCAAGCGCGACTCCGAGTGGATGGGCCGCATCTATAAGTACTTGGGCATGACCGTCGGTCTGCTCCAGAACAACATGCCGCTCGAGCTCAAGCGCCCGGCCTACCAGGCCGACGTCACCTACGGCACCAACTCCGAGTTCGGCTTTGATTACCTGCGCGACAACATGGTCACCCGTCCCGAGCAGCGCGTGCAGCGCGGTCACAACTACGCCATCGTCGACGAGGTCGACTCCATCCTGATCGATGAGGCTCGCACCCCGCTGATCATCTCGGGCGCTGGCACCAAGTCCGCCAGTACCTACAAGGACTTCGCGCGTGCCGTGCGTGGCCTTGAGCGCGGCGAGGACGTGTCGCACGACATGCTTACCGCCACCGAGGACGTTGAACCCACGGGCGACTACGTCATGGACGAGGCCAAGCACACCATCGCCGCCACCGAGCGCGGCCTTAAGAAAATCGAGCGCCGCCTGGGTATCGATGACATCTACGCCGACCTTTCGGGTCAGCTGGTCAACCACCTGCAACAGGCGCTGAAGGCCCAGTACATGTTCCACCGCGACAAGCAGTACGTGGTCACCAACGGCGAGGTTAAGATCGTCGACGAGTTCACCGGCCGCATTATGGAAGGTCGCCGTTACTCCGAGGGCCTGCACCAGGCCATCGAGGCCAAAGAGGGCGTGCTCGTACGCGAGGAGAACCAGACCCTGGCCACCATCACCCTGCAGAACTACTTCCGTCTGTATGACAAGCTCTCCGGCATGACCGGCACGGCACTTACCGAGGATGCCGAGTTCCGCGAGATCTACAAGCTGCCCGTCGAGGTCATCCCCTCCAACAAGCCCGTGCAGCGCGTGGACCACGAGGACCTGGTGTACCGCACCATTCAGGCCAAGTACAACGCCGTCGCCGACGATGTCGAGCAGCGTCACGCCAAGGGCCAGCCGGTCCTGGTGGGCACCGTCTCCATCGAGAGCTCCGAGAAGCTGTCCGCCGCCCTTACCAAGCGCGGCATCGCACACGAGGTCCTCAACGCCAAGCACCATGAACGCGAGGCCCACATCGTTGCCCAGGCCGGACGCTACGGCGCCGTGACCATCGCCACCAACATGGCCGGTCGTGGTACCGACATCCTGCTGGGCGGCAACCCCGACGAGCTGGTGCGCGAGCGCCTTGAGTACGAGGGCCTGACCATGGAGGACGTGACGCCCGAGCAGCTCGAGCAGTTTAACGCCGAGGCCAAGGAGACCTGCAAGGCCGAGCGCGAGCGCGTGCTTGCCGCCGGTGGCCTGACCGTTATCGGCACCGAGCGCCACGAGTCCCGTCGTATCGACAACCAGCTGCGCGGCCGCTCCGGCCGTCAGGGCGATCCGGGCGAGACCCAGTTCTACCTGTCGCTCGAGGACGACCTCATGCGCCTGTTCGGCGGCGACAAGATGGACCGCGTCTCCAAGATGATGGTCACGGCCGACATGGGCGACGACATGCCCATCCAGCACAAGATCATCTCCAAGGCCGTCGAGAGCGCCCAGCACAAGGTCGAGAGCATCAACTTCTCCATGCGTAAGAGCGTCCTTGAGTACGACGACGTCATGAACAAGCAGCGCCAGGTCATCTACGCCGAGCGCAATAAGATTCTGGACGGCAAGGACCTGACCGACCACATCACCGAGGTCATGCACGACACCGTGTACCGCTGCGTGCAGGAGTTCTGCACCAAGGACAGTCACGATGGCGAGCGCGACCTGGAGGGCCTGCGCAAGTGGGTTGTGGAGCTCACCGGCCACATCGATACGCCGAAGTTCCCCGACGAGGATTATGAGGCCCTGGCTGCCGATGTCCTGGCTTACGTAGAGAAGTGCTACAACATGAAGGCCGAGCGCTTGGGCGAGGACCTGATGCGCGAGCTCAACACCCAGGTCATGCTGCGCGTCATCGATACCCGCTGGATGAACTACCTGCAGGAGATGGACTACCTTAAGACCGGCATCGGGCTGCGCGGCTTTGGCCAGCGCGACCCGCTGGTTGAGTACAAGACCGAGGCCTACGGCGCGTTCCAGATACTCGTCGATACCATGTATGAGGATTACCTGCGCACGGTTCTGCGCATCGAGATCAAGGCTGCCCCGCGTGCCGTGGAGCACAAGGAAGAGCCCGCGCTCGAGGGCGCGCGCTTCTCCGGTCCTGCCGAGGTCGATGGTGATAACGGCGACTCGGTGCTGCGCAAGCAGGCGCAGGTGCAGGCCCGCACGGCTGTCCAGGGCGGACCGGCTGCCGTCAACAACGGTGGCAAGGTGACCACCTATCGCAAGTCCGAGAGCGACGATCCGTACGTCAACGTGGGCCGCAACGACCCGTGCCCCTGCGGTAGCGGCAAGAAGTTTAAGTACTGCCACGGCAGGAATCGTTAATGGCTGAGGCTTTAGAGGTAACGCCCGCCGAGCTGGACGCGTTCGCGGACCGGCTCGGCGAGGTCGAGTCGTATCTCCATTTGGACGAAAAGCGCACACGCGTGACCGAGCTCGAGGCCAAAAGTGTTGCCCCTGGCTTTTGGGATGACGCCGACGCCGCCCGTGCCACCATGGAGGAGATCGCGCGTACCAAGGAAGATATCGCTGCCGTGGACACCGCGCGCGGCGAGCTTTCCGATGCCCGCGCCGCGCTGGAGCTTGCCGAGGAGATGGGGGATGACCCCGACGCCGTCGCCCTTCGCGAGGAGGCTACAGCCACGGCTGAGCGCCTGGCCCGTGCCATCGATGAGCTTGAGCTTTCGAGCTGGTTTACCGGTGAGTTCGATCACGGCGATGCCATTGTGACCATCAAGCCCGGACAGGGTGGTCTGGAGGCCCAGGACTGGACCTTCATGCTCTTTAAGATGTACATGAAGTACTGCCAGCGTCGCGGCTGGAAGGTCACCATCAACGACTGTCCCGCAGCCGAGGTCATCGGCATCGACCGCGCGACCTTTACTGTCGAGGGCAAGGACGCATTTGGCATGCTGCGCGCCGAGGCCGGCGTCCACCGCTTGGTTCGCATTAGCCCCACCGACGACAAGAAGCGCCGCCAGACCACGTTTGCCGGCGTCGAGGTCATCCCCGTGCTACCCGATGATATCGACATCGAGATCAGTCCCGATGACATCCGCGTGGACGTGTACCACGCGAGCGGCCCGGGCGGCCAGGGCGTTAACACCACCGACTCCGCCGTGCGCGTGACGCATTTCCCCAGCGGCATTGTGGTTACCTGCCAAAACGAGCGCAGCCAGATCCAGAACAAGGCCGCGTGCATGCAGATCCTCAAGGCTCGCCTGTACGAGATTGAGCTCGAGAAGCGTGCCGAGGCCCTGGACGAGATTCGCGGACCCAAGACCACGATTGGTTTTGGCAACCAGATCCGCAGCTACGTGCTCTACCCGTACCAGATGGTTAAGGACCTGCGTACGGGCGTGGAGACCAGCAACGTCGAGGCCGTTCTTGACGATGGCGATTTGGATCCGTTTGTGATTGGCTATCACCGTTGGGCTACCGGCAACGCCGATGTAGAAGGCTCGGAGATCTAAAACATCGGGCGGCTTCAAGCCGATGCTAAGCCCAACGGTTGGACGGGTTTGTATTCGGAATAAACCCTGCGCAGGGGTGGTTTTTGTCCGGCGAATCGGTAGAATCGAATACAAGAAGAAGTTCAAAGCGCATCCGATGGGGTGCGCTTTTTTGAGGGAGGCAGCATGGCATATCGTCTGGACATTAAGCGCATTCTTTCGATGAACTTCTTTCACGACCTGCCCCAGATTATGTTGGGGTGCGCTCTGGCCGCTATTGCGACCGACCTGTTTTTGATTCCTAACGGCCTTGCTGCCGGTGGCGTTACGGGCCTTGCCACCATTATCCAGGCGGTCGGCGCATCGCGCGGTCTATCGCTTCCCGTTGGTATTCAGACGATCGTGATGAACGCCTTGCTGCTGCTGGTCGTTATGCGCGAGGGCGGCATGTTCTACGTGGTGCAGACGGCGACAGGCTTTGTGCTGCTGGGCTTTTTCACCGACCTGTTCGCTCCGTTTGTGGCGCCGCTGGCACATGCCGATCTGATGCTGCCCGCTATGTGGGGCGGCATCATCACGGGCATCGGTTATGGCATGGTGCTGCGCGCCGGCGCCAACACCGGCGGCTCGGACACGATTGGCCAAATCATCTCGCGTAATACCTCGCTGCCCGTGGGCTCGACCGTCATGGCGATCGATGTTGCCGTATGTGCGCTGTCGGCTCCGGTCTTTTCAATCGAAAATGCACTATATGCAGGCCTTTCGATGGTCATTAGCGGCTACGTGATCGATGCCGTGGTCGATGGCGGCAACAAGCGTCGTATGGTACTCATCATCTCGGACAAGTTCCCTGATATCGCTGCCGATATTATGTATGGCCTGGGTCGTGGTTGTACCAAGTTTAAGGCGACTGGCATGTATTCGGGTGCCGAGAAGCCGGTGATCATGGTCATCGTGAGCCGTCGAGAGCTCAATACCCTTAAGACGATCGTGCGCGAGCGCGATCCTCACGCCATTGTGACGGTCGCTGACGTTACGGAAGCCTTCGGCGAGGGATTCAAGGACATTAGCGCGTAGGGGCGACCGCGTTCCATCCAAAAGACGTTCACATTGATAAACCGTTTCATCAGCGGTTCTGCCTGCTAAATTGTTCAAATAATGATAAAAACTCTGGTAAAGCCATCAGTTTCCAGCATAATGAATGACGTACGTGCATTGCGGCTGTGTTGGGATTACCTTCGGTGCCGTGCGCATCTTGTCTAAAGAGGATGAAAGGAAGGCACAATGAGCGACGAAGAGCTCAAAAAGGTTGCCAACGAGGTAAGGAAGGGCATCGTCACCGGCGTGCACGCTGCCAAGTCCGGCCATCCGGGCGGTTCGCTCGGTGCTGCCGACATCATGACCTATCTGTACTTTGAGGAAATGAACGTCGACCCGTCCGATCCCCGCAAGGCCGATCGCGACCGTTTTGTGCTCTCCAAGGGCCATTGCGCTCCGGGCCTGTACGCCGTGCTCGCCGAGCGCGGGTTCTTCCCCAAGGAGGATCTTGAGACGCTGCGCCACATCGGCAGCCACCTGCAGGGCCATCCCAACATGAACGACACTCCGGGCGTCGACATGTCCACCGGCTCGCTCGGCCAGGGCATCTCCGCCGCCGTCGGGATGGCGCTCGCCGCCAAGCACTGGGGCGATACTTATCGCACGTACGCCCTGCTGGGCGATGGCGAGAGCGAGGAGGGCCAGGTCTGGGAGGCCGCCATGTTTGCCGGCAACCAGCAGCTCGACAACCTCTGTGTGATCGTCGACCACAACGGCCTGCAGATCGACGGTCCCGTCGAGGAGGTCAACGACCCCATGCCGCTCGCCGACAAGTTCCGCGCCTTTAAGTTCCACGTGGTGGAGCTTGCCGACGGCAACGATTTCGATCAGATCCGCGCCGCCTTTGCCGAGGCTCGCGCTACCAAGGGCCAGCCGACCGCCATTATCGCCGAGACCCTGAAGGGCAAGGGCGTGTCCTTTATGGAGAACCAGGTTGGTTGGCACGGCAAGGCCCCCAACGATGAACAGTTTGAGCAGGCCATGGCAGAGCTCACGGCCGCCGGAGAGGAGCTCTAGGATGGCAGACGTCAAGAAAATCGCCACGCGCGTAAGCTACGGCGAGGCCCTCGTCGAGCTCGCCAACGAGCACGATGACTTTGTGGTCCTCGACGCCGACCTGGCCGCCGCCACGCAGACCGGTAAGTTCAAGGCGGCCTGCCCCGACCGCTTCTTCGATGTGGGCATTGCCGAGAGCAACCTGATGGGCGTCGCCGCCGGTATCGCGACCACCGGTCGTGTTGCCTTCGCGAGTACCTTTGCCATGTTCGCTGCCGGTCGCGCCTTTGAGCAGGTTCGTAACTCCATCGGCTACCCGCACCTCAACGTTAAGATCGGTGCCACGCACGCCGGTATTTCGGTCGGCGAGGACGGCGCCACGCATCAGTGCTGCGAGGATATCGCCCTCATGCGCGTCATCCCCGGCATGACCGTGATCGTTCCCGCCGACGACGTCGAGGCCCGCGCCGTGACGCGCGCCGCCTACGAGTGCGACGGCCCGGTGTACATGCGCTTCGCCCGTTTGGCCTCGCCGGTTATCAACGACCCCGAGACCTACAAGTTCGAGTTGGGTAAGGGCATTGTCATGCGCGAGGGCGCCGATGTGACCATCATCGCTTGCGGTCTGATGGTCGGCGAGGCCCTCGAGGCCGCCGAGCAGCTCGCTGCCGAGGGCATCGACGCCGAGGTCATCAACATGCACACCATCAAGCCCATCGACGCCGACCTGGTCGTCAAGAGCGCTACCAAGACCGGCCACGTCGTGACCGTCGAGGAGCACTCCGTGATCGGTGGTCTGGGCAGTGCCGTCGCCGACGTCCTGTGCGAGCAGTGCCCGACGCCGCTCAAGAAGATTGGCGTCAACGACACCTTCGGCGAGTCCGGCCCGGGTGCCGAGCTCCTGCACAAGTACGGCCTGGACGCCGCCAACATCGTGGCGACCACCAAGGAGTTCTTGGCAGAGAGCAACCACCGCTCAAATCGGCCACAAGCCAATAGCAAATAGACGTAGACAGGGACGCCCTCAAAAAGAGGACGCCCCTGTTTTTATATTTCAGCAAAATCAGTGCCGCATCAAGCAAGGCCTTCTTCGGGAAAAGGGCCCAGTACGGCAACGTGCAATTCAGCCCTCCCAACTTTGTATGTGCAGCACCCCAAGATCACGCGGCGACCCCATAGTAGCCACAGGCCGCGCACAGGGTTACCTCCCAAATCTTTCCGCAGGACGGAGGCGCCCCCGCAGCGCGAAGCGCGCAGCGGGGGCGCCGACATGTCCGAGGACGATTTGGGAGGTAACCCTGTGCGCGGCCGGTGGGACCAAACCCCGCCATGCTTCTTATGTGCAGCAAAGCTAATGCTGCTAAAATACAAAGCGCTCATGTAGTTTAAACGCACGACGATAAGGAGCACCAGTGGGTAACCACTTCCGTACCTCCGGTGCGGGCGATGATGCCCCCAAGACGCAGACAGGCGTCCAGGGCAGTCGTTTCGCCACTCCGGATTCAGAGGGCCAGCCTGTTGCTCAGGCCCCCGCTCAGCCGGCAGATCAGGCACAGCCGGCATCCGATCCCTTTGCCTACAATCCCACCAGCGATGTCGCGCTTTCCGGCACGGCGGGTTTTGAGCCCGTTCAGGCCGTGACCGCTCGCGTGGAGCAGCCTCAGGCTGGCGCCGCCACGCCGCAGCCTACCATGGCCGGCATTCCCGACCCCATGGTCCCTGCGACACCGGCTCCTCAGCTTGCGCAGTCCGGTCTCTTTGCCGCTATTCCCGACCCCACGCAGCCTGCTGCCCCGGTGGTCGAGAGCGATCAGGCAGCCGAGGTCGCAAGCCTCGATAACGCGCTCAACAACCCCGATTTTACGTCGGTGTTTGCGCCCGTCGATCCGCAGGCCAGCCGCAAGAAGATGGCCAAGCAGGCCGGTGTCGAGCCCGTCATCCTTATGGAGCATGTCACCAAGATCTATCCGGCACAGCCCAACAAGCCCGCACTCGACGACATCAACATCGAGATCTATCCGGGCGAGTTCGTCTTCCTGGTCGGTCACTCCGGCTCGGGTAAGACCACGCTGCTGTCGACGCTCAACCGCGACGTCAAGCCGACAAGTGGCCGCATCCTGGTTGCCGGTCAGGACCTCATGAAGATCAAGAACCGCAAGGTTCCGTTCCTGCGCCGCCAGATTGGCGCCGTGTTCCAGGACTTTAAGCTTCTGCCGCAAAAGACCGCCTACGAAAACGTGGCGTTTGCCCTGCAGTGCATCGGCAAGCCCAAGGGCGTCATTCGCAGCCAGGTGCCCGAGGTGCTGCGTCTGGTCGGTCTGGCCGATCAGATGGACTCGCTGCCCGACCAGCTTTCCGGTGGCGAGCAGCAGCGCGTCGCCGTCGCCCGCGCTATGGTCAACCGTCCGCCGCTGCTGATCTGCGACGAGCCCACGGGTAACCTCGACCCGGCGATCTCACTGGGCATCATGAAGCTGCTCGAGCGTATTAACCGCACCGGCACCACCGTGATCGTCGCCACGCACGACCGCGAGATGGTCGATAGCATGCACCGTCGCGTGATCGCCCTCGAGGGCGGCCACGTTATCCGCGACCAGGAGAGGGGAGGTTACGGCAACTATGGCACCAACTAACGTGGGCTACTCCTTCAAAGAGGCAATCAGCCACTTCTTCCGTAACTGGACTACCTCGCTCGGCGCCGTCATCACGATCTTCCTTTCGCTGTTTATCATCGGCCTGTTCATCATGGGCTCCGCGATGCTGAACTCCGTGATCGGCACCGTCGAGGATCAGGTCGTCATCAACGCCTTTATTAGCGATGACGCCGACCAGGCAGATGTTCAGGCCTTTGAGGCTGAGCTCAAGACGTGGAGCAACGTCAAGTCCGTGACGTACAAGGACAAGGACGACGCGCTGGCCGAGTATACGAGCAAGATGTCGGGCAACGCCGACGCCACCATGAGCGCGCTCGATGGCCAGAACCCGCTGCCGGCTTCGTTTGCAATTGAGATGGACGATCCGTCCAAGGTCGAAAGCACGGCCCAGAAGCTCAAGAAGAACGCCGACTTCCAGAAGATCGCGGATGACGGCGACGTCAACGCGAGCGTGCTGTACGGCCAGGAGGAAGTGAGCCGCCTGTTCCAGGTGACCAACTACATCCGCATCGCCGCCGTGGTGCTCGTTGGCCTTCTGACCTTTATCGCATTCATCTTCATCAACAACACGATTCGCCTGTCCATCACGGCGCGTCGTCGTGAGATTGCGATTATGCGTCTGGTCGGCGCCAGCAACGGCTTCATTCGCGGCCCGTTTATCACCGAGGGCGTACTGCAGGCCATTTTGGGCTCGCTGCTTTCCATCGGCGTTCTGGAGCTGCTGCGCAATCTGATGATTCCGCGTTTGCAGGAGAGCATCGGCTGGATGTCGTTTGCCCTGCCGATGCAGTACTACCTGGTGACCTATGCTGCGCTGATTCTGGTCGGTGTGATTATCGGTCTCTTTGGTTCTGCCATAGCCATGCGCCGCTACCTGCGCGTGTAGGCATGTCTGGAATTCATCCCTTCCAACGGGTCGTCTCTTATGGGGCGGCCCGTTTTTTGATCCCAAGGGGACGGCAGGAAAGCGAATCATTTGGGTAGACTCTTTGGAGTTCGTCATCGATAGCAAGGAGGCGCCATGGGGCGCAATAACAAGCATAAGCGCGGTGCCCGCAATAAGCGCGGGCCGGTGCGCAGCGAACGCCGTCCGAGCCTGACCGGGCGCGTGCAGCTCCATGAGCATGGCGCCTATGTCATAACCGAGAGCGGCGACTACAAGGTTATGGGCCGCGGTAAGCGCGAGATCATGGATGGCGATACCGTTGCCGTGAGCATTAAGAACAGCCCGCACGGTGAGCGGCGCGCCGTGATCGAAGGCGTGGTTGAGCGCGCAGCCATAAGCGTGGTGGGTACGTACCAGACCGCTGGTCCGCTCGGTGTGATCGAGCCGCTCGATTCGCGCCTGAAGGCCGACTTCTTCATTCTGCCCGAGGATACCTCGGCGGATCGTCTGGGCGTCCACCCGGGTGATGCCGTTGTCGCGCGCATTTTGACCTACCCGACGCGCCTGGAATCGGGCACCGTGACGATCGAACGCCGCATTGGCGGAGATGACGCGCCCGATTTGGGCGTTCAATACGTGATTGCGCGTTACGGCTATACCGATAGCTATCCCGAGGCCGCGCTGGACGAGGCCGAGGGGCTTTCGCTCGATGTGTCCGCGGCGCTTAAGGACCCGCTCCGCCGCGATCTGCGCGACCGCTTTGTCATCACGATCGACCCGGTCGACGCGCGCGACTTTGACGATGCCATTTCGCTTGAGCGCACGCCCGAGTGTGGCTACAAGCTGGGTGTGCATATCGCTGACGTTTCTCACTATGTGGCTTGGGACGGGCATATCGATCTTGAGGCTCGCCATCGTACGACATCGGTGTATCTGGCCGATCGCGTGCTTCCCATGCTGCCCGAACGCCTGTCCTGTGACCTGTGTTCGCTTCGCCCTGACGAGGACCGTCTTGCGTTTACCGTTGACATTGAACTCGATGCGCAGGGTCGCGTGCGGCATTACGATCCGTACCCCAGCGTGATTCGCTCGCGTGTGCGTATGGACTATGACGGCGCCGAGGCGCTGCTGGTGCGTGCCGGCGCGGTGGAGTATGGGGTGCTGGAGGGTGCTGCCGAGGATGTTGCGGCTGCTGAGGCCTCGCGCGAGGAGGCGCTTGAGCGCGGTCTTGCGTGCGAGAAGGCCGCCCGCGGCTGCAACGTCGACCTCGGCAATTTCCTTGTCGCCGCCAACGAACTCGCCGAACTTCGCCGTCGTATTCGTCGCGTCCGCGGCTCAGTCGATTTTGACACGGCCGAGATTCGCGCTCTATTGGACGAGGACGGAGTACCCGTGCAGATTGTGGCGCGTGAGCGTTCGTGTGTCACGTCGCTTATCGAGGAAGCCATGCTGCTCGCCAACGAGTGCGTTGCAGAGTGGCTGGCAGACCGTGATATCGAGGCCTGCTATCGCGTGCATGAGGATCCGAGCCCCGATAGCCTGCACGGTGCCGCCGTTGCGCTGGCGCAGCTGGGCATCATCGACGATCGCCGTGCTGCCGGTATTGCCCTGGGGAGTCCCGATGAGCTGCAGGCTGCAGTTGATGCTGCCGCCGGTACGGCAAACGCACCGCTCGTCAACACGCTGCTTCTGCGCAGCATGCAGCGTGCGCTGTACAAGCCGCGCAACGAGGGCCACTTTGCGCTCGCCGCGCCGTGCTACTGTCACTTTACGAGTCCCATCCGTCGCTATCCCGATCTGGTGGTGCACCGCGTGCTCAAACTGCAGTTGGCCTATGAACAGCTTGGCGGCAAGGACGCCTTGGTCCGTACGCCGCGACTGATCGGCAAGGGGCGCGAGTCGCTGCCGCGCATTCTGCCGCAGATCTGCCGCGCATGCAGCGATGCCGAGCGTGCGGCCGATGCCGCCAGCCATGCGACGCAAAAGATCAAGATTGCCCAGTACTATGAGGACCGTCTGGGCGAGCGCTATGCCGGATCCGTCTCGTGGGTTAGCAGCATGGGCCTCTTTGTGCGCTTGGACCTGACGCAGGTCGAAGGCTTGGTTTCGATCAAAAGCCTGGGCAACGAGTGGTTCGAGTTCGACGAGGATGCGCTCACGCTCACAGGTGCCGACACGGGGACTCGCTATGAACTGGGCCAGCGCGTGATTATCGAGGTCTCGCGCGTCAATACCACGCGTGGGCACTTGGACTTTAAGCTTATCCATTAGCCAAATCTCGACTCATGGCGGGAGAGCGGAGGGCGGTCTTTCGGGGCCGCCCTCCGCATTTGGATCATGGCTACCTTGCCGTCTGCACGGCCGCCCGCTTACCTGCTATTGGAGAGGTAAATCCTACCAAAATAAACCTGTCCCTTTTTGGCAGGTTTACAAGAAAGCGGGGATGAGATGGCGACGGTGTATGGTTATGCGCGGGTGAGTTCGCGCGATCAGAATCTAAATCGGCAGCTGGATGCGCTGGGCGCCTATGGCGTGGGCTCGGCGAATATTTATGCCGACCATGCGAGCGGCAAGGACTTCGATCGCCCGCGGTATCGCGAGCTGCTGCACATCCTGGGAGACGGGGACGTGCTGGTGGTGCTTTCTATCGATCGACTTGGCCGTAATTACTCCGAGATTCTTGAGGAATGGCGACGCATTACCAAGGAGCTCGGGGTTGCCATTGTGGTGTTGGACATGCCATTGCTTGACACGCGCGCCAGGGCCAGCGGCGCGCCGGATGTGACCAATACCCTGATTGCCGATATTGTGCTACAACTGCTGAGCTACGTGGCGCAGGTGGAGCGCGAGAATATTCATCGGCGCCAGGCGGAGGGGATTGCAGCGGCGCGGGCGCGAGGGGTCCGTTTCGGTCGACCTCGCAAGCCGTGCCCTCCTCAGTTTGAGCTGGTACGCGATAGCTATGAGGCAGGCGATATTACCCGCAGCCAGGCAGCAAAGTGCCTGGGCGTGTGCGTGGGGACGTTCGATCGCTGGATGCGCGAGGCGGGGTAGGGGTTTGCGTCGCTTTGGCGCTTCCTGTTGCGATTCAAATTTTGATACGGTGACGATGTCATTTGGGGCTACACTCGCTGATATTCAAAAAAGGAGGTAGGCCCTTGACGCGCGTAAAACAAATAATCGGATGGACCGCGATCGTTCTGTTTACTGCAACGCTGGCGGGCATCTGGGTGCTGACGGAGCAAAATGCGGTGGAGACGTCGTTGCTGAGCGAGTCCACCGCGCGTGTGGTGGAGGGTCAAGCTACGGGCGTACAGGCTGCCGATGTCGCGGGTGAAGCTCAGACCGAGAATGGGATGACCGGGGGCACCGATTCGGCTGCTTCGAATGTCCGGTCTGGCCGACTTGCTTCCATTCGCATGTGGGTGGGCACGAACGTCCGTCGCGTTGCCCATACCGTAGAGTTTTTCTTCGTCGGATTGTTCGCCTCGGTGGTCGTGGTTTGCTTTTCCAGGCGTCCGTGGAGCGTATGCTCCCGTTGCGTGCCCGTGTTGCTCTTTTGCGCCGTCTGCTCCGTTGGCGATCAGGTGCATAAGATCTTTGTTCCCGGCAGGCATTTCGACGTTATCGACTTAGGATTCGATGCTGCGGGCTATGTCACCGCGATGCTGCTGGTATTGCTGGCAGCGGTGTTGGTGCGCCGTGCGACTCGGCCGATCGGCGCCCATGCGAGGCGCTAGCCGGTAACAAACCCGTTTCTGATCATGCGACCTTGTTGAATTATTTTGTGTCGCGCGTATTTCCGAGCGGTCGGATTTGAGGGGCGAGCGGTAGAACGCTCGCCCTTTGTGCGCCACGATGCGGCACAATGTACCGTAAAAGCTGTTTGTATCCGGTACGAATCATTCGTTGGTCTTTAATTCTTCTCAACGGAGGTGTTTGAGATGGCAAACGGATTGCTTTTGCGGCTTCGCGAGCGTGAGCTCAGCGCGAGCCCGGCGGAACGCAATGTCATCGCATATGTAAGCGCTCATCCGCACGAGGTGGTCGGGCTGTCCGTCCGCGGTCTTGCCGATGCCACGTTCTCCTCGCCCTCGAGCATTTTGCGCTTTTGCAAGCGCTTGGGTTTTGCGGGCTACAAGGAGTTCCAGCGCGAACTGATTGCCGAGCTGGCGCTCTTGGGTGACAAGAAAGACGTTGCCCTCGAGGATATCTCCATGGATGACAGCGTCGAACGTATCGTGGGGAAGGTGATGAAAAGCAACGTGCGCACGATCGAGGCGACGGCGCGAACGCTCGATTACACCGTCTTGGAGCGATGTGCGGCCTATCTTAAGCGGGCACGTGCGGTCAATCTGTTCGGTATCGGTGCCTCTCGTTTGGTCGCGCACGATCTGGCGCAAAAGCTCATGCGTGTCGACAAGGAGTGCCATCTGTACGACGACTGGCATGATCAGCTCTTGTGTGCCAAGAACATGCATGAGGGCGATATGGCAATCGCCTTTAGCTACTCGGGCTTGACGCAAGAGGTGCTGGACTGCACCGCCGAGGCTCAACGTCACAACTGTCCCGTTGTGGCCGTTACCAAAGTAGATGGATCATCCAAGCTTGCCACCGTGGCCGATGCCGTGCTCGGCGTCGCTGCGAGTGAACCCTTGGTCCGCAGCGGTGCCATGGCTTCGCGTATGGCCCAGCTTATGGTTGTCGATGCCCTGTACGCTGCTTACGTTGCCAGCGACTACGAACGGGCGACGCATGTCATTAAGCAAAATTACATCGAGAAACAGGAAAGATGAGGTGAATGAAATGCTCGATTTAACAAAATTCACGACCGAACAGCGTAATCAAAGTTCAATGGACCTCGATACGATGACATCGCTGCAAATCGTCACGACGATGAACGATGAGGATCTTCGTGCCGTCCAGTCGGTCACAAAAGTGCTGCCCCAGGTTGCCACAGCAATCGACTGGGCTGCTGGGGCACTCGAGCGCGGCGGGCGCGTCTTTTACATGGGCGCAGGCACCAGCGGTCGTCTGGGTGTACTCGACGCTTCGGAGTGCCCGCCCACGTTTGGCGTGTCACCCGATCTGATTGTCGGGCTCATTGCCGGAGGCGAGACGGCGTTTATCAAGGCTGTCGAAGGTGCCGAAGACAGCGAGGAGCTTGGCGCGAGCGACCTGCGGGAGCGTGGACTCTCGGACAAGGATCTTGTCGTTGGCCTAGCGGCAAGCGGTCGTACTCCCTATGTGGTGGGCGGCCTTGTGTACGCCAAGGCAACTGGGTGCAAGACCATTGCAATTGCCTGCAACCAAGGGTCGAAGATCGGGGAGAGCGCAGATCTTGCCATTGAACCCGTGCCCGGTCCCGAGGTGCTGACCGGCTCAACGAGGCTCAAGGCGGGAACGGTTCAAAAGCTCATTCTCAACATGATTTCGACCGGTGCCATGGTCAAGATCGGCAAGGTATACCAAAACCTGATGGTCGATGTGCAGCAGACGAACGAGAAGTTGGTGGTGCGCGGCCAGAACATCGTGATGGAGGCGACCGGCTGCACGCGCGAGCGCGCTATTCAGGCGCTTGCAGATGCCGGCGGCCACATAAAAACCGCTATTGTCTCGGTACTGCTGGACTGCGATGCCGAGCAGGCTGCGGTAGCTCTTGAGCGAGCGCGAGGCCATGTCCGTGCTGCGGTGAGTGGCCATGAGAAGAGCAATGCCGATGCCCAATAGGTGCGCGGCGTGAGCTGATATGACATCCAGACGAGATACCCAATACAAGGAGGAGTTATGACGAACAAAGAGCTGGCTCAAAAGCTGCTGGACCTTTTGGGCGGTAAAGACAACGTGCTCGCAAACGCGGCGTGCATGACGCGCCTGCGCGTGACCGTCAAAGACACGGGCAGCGTCGACACGGAGGGTATTAAGGCACTCGACGGCGTGATGGGCTTGGTCGAGGACGACACGATGCAGATCGTGCTGGGGCCGGGCAAGGTGAATAAGGTGCTCGAGGAGTTCTCCAAGCTCACCGGCCTTGCGAAAGGCGTTGCTGACGAGAGCGTGGTTGACGCTGCGGCCACAAACAAGGCCGCGCAGAAGGCCAAGTACGAGTCCAAGCCGGTTCAGGCCTTCCTCAAGAAGATTTCCAATGTCTTCGTCGCCCTGCTTCCCGGCATCATTGCGGCTGGCCTCATCAACGGCATCTGCAACGTCATTAACGTCTCGACGGCAGGCGCGCTTGCAGGCGAGTGGTGGTACCAGGGCATTCGTTCCATGGGCTGGGCCCTGTTTGCCTATCTGCCCATCTTGGTGGGCTATAACGCGGCACGTGAGTTTGGTGGCTCCGCTGCGCTGGGCGGCATCGCCGGCATGATGTGTATTGCCAACAGTGCCATGCCCCTGCTTGCGCCTGGCGCGGCCGATCCTGCCACTGCCATTCTGCTGCCGCTCACCAATGCACAGTACAACCCCGCAGCGGGCGGCATGATCGCGGCTCTTATCGCCGGCGCATTTTTTGCCTGGATGGAGCGTCAGATTCGCAAGGTTATGCCCAACGCACTCGACACGTTTTTGTCCCCGCTGCTGGTGCTCATCATCGGCGCCTTTGCTCTGATGCTCGTCATCCAGCCGGTTGGCGCATGGCTGACGACTGCCATCTTTAGCGTTTTGACCTTTATCTTCGAGAAGCTGGGCGTCCTGGGCGGTTATATCCTGTCGGCAGGCTTCTTGCCGCTGGTTTCCGTCGGCCTGCATCAGGCGCTCACGCCGATCCACGCTATGCTCAACGATCCCGACGGCGCTACCAAGGGCATCAATTACCTGCTTCCCATCCTTATGATGGCTGGCGGCGGTCAGGTCGGTGCCGGTCTGGCGCTGTACTTTAAGACCAAGAACGCCAAGCTCAAGAAGTACGTCGCAGAGTCCATTCCCGTTGGAATCCTGGGTGTGGGCGAGCCTCTGATGTATGCTGTTACGCTGCCGCTCGTTCGTCCGTTTGTGACGGCCTGCCTGGGTGCCGGATTTGGCGGCGCGCTCGCGGCGCTGCTTCACATCGGCACGGTTTCTCAGGGCGTTTCCGGTCTGTTTGGCCTGCTGATCGTCGTTCCTGGCCAGCAGCTCGGCTACGTTGCCGCTATGCTGCTTGCCTATGCCGCCGGCTTTGTCCTGACGTGGTTCTTTGGCGTCGACGAGCAGAAGATCAACGAGTTCTTTGGCGAATAGTTTGATATCGCGAGCCGTGTTGCTCAGGGCTCGCGGCGCGCGGCAGATTTCTTGATGCTATGGTTGTGCCGGTGGGGCTAACTGCTCCGCCGGCCTTTTTTAAAGGAGCGTTGAAACGTGAAAACGGGTATTTCGATTTATCTTTCCAGTCCTCTGCAGGATATTGAGCGGACGATTGAGCACGGTGCCGCGGCGGGTGCGCGCTATGCGTTTACCTCGCTGCATATTCCCGAGGATGGGGGAGCGGCGTATACCGATAAGGTCCGTCATGTGCTGTCGCTGCTTTCCGCCCGTGGCATTGCGCTCATTGCCGATGTGGGGCCGCGCACGTGCGATTTGCTCGGGCTTGAGTGCATCGAGGACCTGCGCGATCTGGGGTTGGAATACCTTCGTTTGGACTATGGCTTTAGCGCCCGGCGGGTCGCGGAGCTGTCCGGTGTATTTCGCATTGTGGTCAATGCATCGACGGTGAGTTCTGATGAAATCGCATCGTGGCGTGAGGCCGGTGCCGATGTGACTCATTTTGCCGCCTGCCACAATTTTTACCCCAAGCCTTATACCGGTTTAGCTCTGGAGGACATTGCTCGGGTGAATCTTCGTCTTGCGGCGCTTGGATTCGAAATCATGGCTTTTGTGCCGGGTGATGCTAACGTTCGCGGGCCAGTATTCGAGGGACTGCCGACGGTCGAGGCGCAGCGCGGTCGCGCGTCAAAGGTTGCTCTCAATATGCTTGAGCTTGCACATGGCGCCGATTGCGACATTGTGTTGGTCGGCGACCCCGATCTTTCCGATGCGGGCTGGACGCAGTTTGCTCATGTTTCCGCCGGATACGTGGACCTGCAATGCGAGCTTGAGCCCGGTTATGCCTATGTGCGTGGGCAGAT
The DNA here is from genome assembly GCA_905199605.1 of uncultured Collinsella sp. GTDB lineage: Bacteria > Actinomycetota > Coriobacteriia > Coriobacteriales > Coriobacteriaceae > Collinsella. The sequence goes on along the minus strand of CAJKHC010000001.1, from coordinate 35,732 downwards.
TCATCACGACCGACCCGATTCGAGCACCCTCATCTTTAGGTCTCAGGAGTCGCGTACGACGCTTAAGCCGGATTCCGTGCCGATGGATGCCGGTGCCGGCCTGTTTCGAAAGGCGGGGTCGATCGCTGTGAGCAATAGCAGCTATGGGCGCTACGAAGGCGAGCTTGAGATTGCGCGGGTCGATCTTCCCGGTGAGGAGCGCATGAACGTTGCGGGTCATATCACGCCCGAGGCAATGGAGCTGCTGCCGTTCATCAAACGCGGATTCGGGGTACGGTTCGTTTAGCGTGTGACCCGTGGGCTACAATTGGCCCATCATGCGAAGGCGCCTCGTGTGGCGTGTGCCTGCGTTGGCCGATCTATATTCGGAGGATTCCCATGACCGTACTGTTTATTGAATATTCCAAGTGCTCGACCTGTAAGAAGGCCAAGGCATGGCTGGACGAACACGGGGTAGAGTATATCGACCGCGATATCGTTTTGGACAATCCCACGGCTGATGAGCTTGCGACCTGGATTGCTCGTTCGGGGCTGCCGGTGCGGCGCTTCTTTAATTCGTCGGGCATGAAATATCGAGAGCTGGGCCTGAAGGCGCGTCTGGATGCGGGCATGACGGATCGGGAGTGCTACGAGCTGCTGGCGACCGACGGCATGCTGGTCAAGCGTCCGCTGCTGGTGGGCGACGACTTTGCGATTCCCGGCTTTAGGGAAGCGGCTTGGGCCGAGGCGTTGCTGTAGCGGCTGCGGAAAGTGCGACCCGGAATTCGCTTCCAGAATGGGATGCGCTTTCCCAAAGTGGCCGGTTGCGGAAAGCACGTCCCATTCTGAGCTTCGATTGTGGGACACGGTTTCCGGTTGAGGGCTCGACGGGAAAGTGGGGACCAGTTTGAGCTTGAAATCTGGGACGCACTTTCCGCCGGCGGGCCTGCCCCAGTCAGTCCGCCAGCTGTGCCCATTCGTGCGGATCGTAGACCTTTACGTGTTTGTTGGGCTTGCCGCTCCAGTACTCCTCGTCCATAAAGGGCAGATATGCCTGAACGCCGGGGCAGATAAAGGGAATCCGCTGCTGTTGCAGTCGCTCGCGCTGGCGCTGCTCCAGGTGCGCCTCGGATATGACGGTCGGCATACCGGACAACTCGACGAGGCTTGCCTGGATTCGCTTAAGGTCGGGGAGTCCCGCGTGCCATGACATCCGCATGATCAAAAAGGATGCACGGCGGTATTTTGCCTGCACCACAGTAATGGCGGGGCGCAGTGTGGGATGGATTTTGTCCCGTTCGGGCCAAAGGTCGGCAGTGATTTCGAGGCCCAGGGTCTCCCATAGGTAATCAAGCTCTTCGTCCATGGTACCTCGATATCCGTGCAATGATGACGGTTCGATTGTGCCATCAGCCGTGAGTGCTGCATTGTTGTAATCTACCAGCGGTAGATGCGGGATGTTTTACGGGCTTTGGCGCCGTACGTGTCGCTGGCGCTTCACAGGTCCTTCACGTGTCGGCCGTATTTGACTGAATTTCAAAAAAGTCAAAATTGGGGCTTGCGTCACGGCCGGACTTCCCGTATATTTCTTTCTTGCGCAAAGGCACAGCCGAGCGCAGCGATGCAGTCATTGGGATGTCGTCTAATGGCAGGACAGCGGATTCTGGTTCCGTCAATGGGGGTTCGACTCCCTCCATCCCAGCCATTGCATTTGCTACATATGGCCCGTTCGTCTAGCGGTTTAGGACGCCGCCCTCTCAAGGCGGAGATCACCAGTTCGAATCTGGTACGGGCTACCAAAATTGAACGCCCGGGCCTCGTAAGAGACCCGGGTTTTGTGTATTGACCGATATTTAAGGCGCGCGTTGAGTCTGCCGCCCGGACCGAGGAGTTGTCATGGACCTGCCTATCAGCTTGGAAGACATCACGTATGCCGAGAACTATCTGGCGCAGGGCGACCTGGCTACGGCGACGCCGCTGCTGGAGCGTCTGGTGGAGCTTGCCGAGGAGTATATCGACGCTGAATGCAAGACGGAGGAGAAGCGCCAGTACTTTAGCTTCGACAGCAAGTTTGAGCGCCTGGCCTATCGCCGCGTGGAGAAGGATCCGCGCGAGCTGGTGCAGGTCGAGGTTCCCTTTGACCGCCTGTACTCCGACATGGCGTTTGCCTACATTCGCCAGCAGGATTATGTGAGTGCTCGGAATGCCCTGATGCAGGCCGTGCGTTGGGATCCCATGAACTGCAACTATCGCTTGGACTTGGCCGAGCTGTTCCGCGCGCTCGAGGACAAGCAGGAGTGGGCATCGCTCTCGTTCTCGGTGCTGGAGCGCGCGAGCGACGGTAAGTGCGCCGCACGTGCCTACACCAACTTGGGTCAGTACTTCTTGGAGCCCGAGACCGAGAACATTTCGGCAGCCGTGGGCTGCGCGCGTCTGGCGCTGCGCCTGGCGCCCAATGATGCGCATACGACGCGCCTGCTCAACAAGATCCATACCACCTATCCGGATGCCGCGGACGAGAGTGACGACCATGTGATGGGTGAGCTCGCCCTGCAGGGCGTGCCGACCTCGCCTTCGGCCGAGATCGCCATCTGCCTGATCATGTGCGCGACCGATGCTGCAAGCGACGGCGACAAGCAGGAGGCTACGCGTCTGACGGTCCGTGCCCGCGACCTGGTGGGCGAGGAGGCATGTGCGGCGATTATCAAGCTGGTGCGCGAGAGCGATGCCGAGCTTAATGCCGAGCGCAGGGCAAAGCGCGAGGCTGCGGGTTCAAACGCCGATGGCGCCAAGGAGGCCGGCGATGCCCAGTAAGCGCGAGCGCAAGCTCATTTCCAAGAATCGCTCGGCACATCACGAGTACTTTATCGATGAGACGTTTGAGTGCGGTATTGAGCTGAGCGGTACCGAGGTCAAGTCGATTCGCGAGCGCGCGTGCCAGATTACCGATACCTTCGCACTGATTCGTGGTGGGGAGTGCTGGCTCGTCGGCCTGCATATCCACCCTTATAGCCATGGTGGCGTGTGGAATCGCGATCCCGACCGTCGGCGCCGTCTGCTGCTGCACCGCAAGGAGATCGACTTTCTTGACGGCAAACTTCGCAACCGCGGCTATGCGCTGGTGCCGCTGGAGCTCTACTTTAATACCGACGGCCGCGTAAAGCTGCTGCTGGGCCTAGGCCGCGGCAAGAAGCTTTACGACAAGCGCGAGGATATGGCCAAGCGCGATGTCCAGCGCGAGATCGACCGCGCCCTCAAGGAGCGCAATCGCTAGGCGTTCTGTATAAGTTACGGTGGAATACGGACTGTTTTGCCTGTTTGAGGGGCTATTCAGTCCTTATTTCACCGCAACTGCGGGCGTCTCATCTTGCTTATACTGTTTTGACACATATGTCTCAAAGGTGGTGTCCGTTGTGGGCGCCGCCTTTTTTGTGGGTACATACATCCATGAGGTTCCAACCCGGGTTAGGGGAGTGATTGTTATGGACAAAACTGCGTTCTTTACCATGCCGAGCGGTCTGTACGTGGTGAGCGCCGCGGCAGACGGGCTGCGCGCCGGCTGCGTCATCAACACTGCGGTGCAGGTGACGTCCATGCCGCCGCGCATTTCGGTTGCCGTGAACAAGGACAACGTCACCTCGGGCGTCATCGCTTCGGCCAAAGCGTTCGCGCTGACCGTGATCGATCAGACCGCCGATATGCTCTACATCGGTAACTTTGGGTTCCGCACCAGCAGCGATTATGACAAGTTTGCCAAATACGAGACCCGCGAGACGGCTCTGGGCATGCCCTATGTGCCCGAGCACGCGGCGGCCCTGTTTAGCTGCCATTTGATCGACACTGTGGATGTTGGCACGCATCTACTGTTTATCGGCGAGGTCGAGGATGCCGAGCGCTTGAGTGACGAGACGCCGCTCACCTACGATTACTACCATAAGGTCCTGAAGGGCAAGACGCCTCCGAAGGCGTCCTCGTATCAAGGCTAGAAATGTTTTAAAAATACTTGCATTATATTATTGAGAATCTATACTGATAAATGAAGTACATCACCAGTCGCGTTTGAGAGGAGAACATCATGGCTGAGGAGAAGAAGACGTATAAGTTCGTGTGCGTCGTTTGCGGTTACGAGGTTGAGGTCGATACGCCCGAGCTGCCCGAGGATTATGTGTGCCCGGTGTGCGGCGTCGGTCCCGATCAGTTTGAGCTCGTCGAGGAGTAGCTCGCAGACACACGGCGAAAGCCGAACATAGCTCTGTCCAAGGGCCTCGGTCGAATTCTCGGCCGGGGCCCTTTTCCTCCGCCCCCAAGGGATCACGGTTGCTGTTGACCGATCCTGTCTGTTGTGAGTCCGACCGACCTTTTGTCTCAATCTGTAACATCTAACGGTGGAAATTGGGCCCACTTGTTACATATCGAGACAAACCAAAACCGTCCGGCAGAAGATCTCAATCTGTAACATCTAGACATCGAAAGCGGGTCTAGATGTTACAGATCGAGACGTTTGCCTGAGTAGGTGCCCCGCCCCATTACATCCCTGTCAACAACACGACATCGAGAATCGTCACGATGGCACCGATCCCTACGAGCAGCGCGTTGAGTGGACGCGAATTGGCGTATTTGCCCATGACGCGGGGTGAACTGGTGAGCCGTATGAGCACAAAGACCGTAATCGGTAGCTGAAGCGACAGCAGTGCCTGACTCCAGATGAGACCTTCAAAAGGATTTGGGACGACCAGGCACGCCGTCACTGCGCCGACGAAACAGGCCGCCACCCCGATCGAGGAATGTCGGTCGTGGATATCGTATTCCTCGTCGAACATGCCCGCAGTGATGGTCCCCGCCGCCATGCCCGCTGTCACGCTGCTCGATAGTCCCGCGAACAGCAGCGCTACCGCAAAGATGGTCGAGCTCGCCGGGCCCAGAATGGGGGAGAGCGTGGCCGCTGCGACGGCGAGGTCGTCTACGACCATGCCGTGCGCAAAGAAGGTCGTTGCGGCCAGGATGACCATGGCCGAGTTGATTGCCCAGCCCACGCCCATCGAAAAGAGCGTGTCGAAGAGCTCGTAGCGCAGACGCTCTTCGATAACCTGCTCGCCTTGGCCTTCGAAGTGCATGGATTGGATGACCTCGGAGTGCAGAAAAAGGTTGTGTGGCATTACGACCGCACCCAGGACACTCACGATAATCGCAGCAGAGCCAGTGGGCATACTAGGCGTGATCCAGCTTGCGGCGGCTTGCGGCCAATCGACCTTGACTAGTGCAAGCTCGGCCAAAAACGAGAGTCCTACCACGCCTACGAAGGCGATGATCCAGCGTTCGGCTCGCTTGTAGGAGTTCGTCATGAGCATCGCCATCGATACTGCCGCCACGATGACGCAGCCCGCACGCACGGGCAGCCCAAAGAGCATTTGAAGGGCAATCGCGCCGCCCAGGACTTCGGCCATGGCGGTGGCGATGGTCGCGAGATAGGCGCTGCCGAGCACCGCGCGTCCCACGATGCGGGGGAGAAAGCGGGTCGTGGCCTCGGCAAGGCAGGCGCCCGTGGCGATGCCCAAGTGCGCCGCGTTGTGCTGCAGCACGATGAGCATAATCGTGGACAGCGTGACGATCCACAGCAGCGCGTAGCCAAACTGCGAGCCCGCGGCCATATTGGAGGCCCAGTTGCCCGGGTCGATAAAGCCGACGGTCACGAGCAGCCCGGGGCCGATATGCCGCGCAATGTCTAGGCCTCCGTGACCACCGGTGCGTCGGGAGCCAAAGTGTTGTTTGAGATGGTTGAGCATGGTGCGCTCCTGCGTATGGGCGGCGTGACGTCGCATCTGGGTCGTGCGGCGCCACGCGTCGGATTTGGGTTGGGGCTACTTGTGCGCTTTGCCCTGATTGGCCACGGCGTCGATCTTGGCGGCGATGGTCGCCGGGTCGCCGATGTAGCGCTTGTCGAGGACATTGAAATCGGTATCGAAGGTGTAGACGAGCGGCACGCCGGTGGGGATGTTGACCTCGAGGATCTCCTCGGGCGTGAGGTGCTCGAGCTTCATGACGAGTGAGCGCAGGGAGTTGCCGTGTGCGGCGATGAGTACGCGCTTGCCGGCGAGCATCTGGGGGCGAATCTCGTCTTCGAAATAAGGCCAGGCGCGGGCGATCGTGTCCTTGAGGCACTCGGTATAGGGCAGCTGATCGGGCGCGACATCACGGTATTGCTCCTGGGTGTGGGGATCGCGCGCGTCGTCCGGCTCGAGTGCCGGCGGGCAGACATCGAAGGAGCGGCGCCAGATGAGCACCTGCTCGTCGCCGTGCTCCGCTGCGGCATCGGCCTTGTTGAGACCCTGCAACGCTCCGTAGTGGCGCTCGTTGAGCTTCCAGGATTTGATGACGGGCAACCACTCGCGATCCATTTGGCCGAGCACGATGTCGAGGGTGTGAATTGCGCGCTTGAGACGCGAGGTGTAGCAGACGTCGAAGTCGAAGCCCGCTTCTTTGAGGGCTCGACCGCCTGCTGCGGCTTCTTCGCGGCCCGTGTCGGTGAGCTCAACATCGGTCCAGCCGGTGAACAGGTTGAGCTTGTTCCACTCGGACTCTCCGTGACGGATAAGGACGAGTTGCATCGTCTGCTGGTCTGCTTGGTGCGCCATAGGGGCCTCCTTGATCTGGCACGGTGTGCGTGCCGTTTGCTTGACGCCGCAAAGGATACCCGTTTTAAGCTTAAAAGTTAACCAAGACTAACAAAATTGTTGTATTTGAATGGGATGGTGAAAGGGGGCTGCCGAAATGTCTCGATCTGTAACAACTAGGGATGGAAATTGGGCCTAGGTGTTACAGATCGAGACAGGAAGAAATGGTCCTATGGAAAATCTCGATCTGTAACAGTTAGCTGCAAAAACCGGCCCTTCATGTTACAGATTGAGACATTCGGAACCGTCTCTCGAAAACATCTCAATCTGTAACAGTTAGTCGTCGTAATTGGGTCTTACTGTTACAGATTGAGATGTTTGAAGAGGTGAGTTTGCAGGCCGAACTTGGGGCCTATGTTTTCGCCCTTGAGGTCGGCGGTGCCCACTCGTAAGGTGTGCGTTACGCGATTGTTTCGAAACGGGCGGGAAACACAACGGGCCGGCGATGCTCCTACTATGCCTATTCAACTGACTGTCTAAATATCTAGGGGAGGATCGCGATGCAGGCAGATTCCGCTCAGCAGCAGGGCCTTTATCGCCCCGAATTCGACCACGATGCATGTGGCATCGGCGCGCTTGCCGATATCAACGGTGAGCGCCATCACCAGATTCTGGACGACGCGCTGTCCATTCTGGTCAACTTGGAGCACCGCGGCGGTACGGGACTCGAGAAGAACACCGGCGACGGCGCCGGCATCCTGTTCCAGGTTCCGCATCACTTTTTCCGTAAAGAGGCTCAAAAGTGCGGTCAGATTCTGCCGGCAGAGGGCGACTATGGCGTGGCCATGCTGTTCTTCCCGCAGGACGACAAGGGCGTAGAGGATGCCCGCCGCGTGTTTGAGGAGGGCTGTGCCGAGGCCGGCGTGCCGCTGCTCTTTTGGCGCGAGGTGCCCGTCGACCCGCACGACCTGGGCGAGACGGCCCGCGCCTGCATGCCCACTATCCTGCAGGCCTTCCTGGGCCGTCCGGACGACACGCCCGCCGGCGATGCCTTTGAGCGTCGTCTGTACGTGTGCCGCCGCACCATCGAAAAGAAGGCCGATGCCGAGTTTGCCCTGCGAGACAAGATCTTCTACGTGTGCTCCATGAGCTCGCGCACCATCGTGTACAAGGGCATGCTGGTCGCCACGCAGATGCGCCGCTTCTTCATCGACCTCAACGACGCCGCCGTCAAAACGGCCGTGGCGCTCGTCCACTCGCGCTACTCCACCAACACCACGCCCAGCTGGGAGCGTGCGCACCCCAACCGCTTTATCATCCATAACGGCGAGATCAACACCCTCAAGGGCAACGTCAACTGGATTCGCGCCCGCGAACCCAACCTGTACAGCCCCGTGCTGCAGCACGATCTTGAGCGCGTGATGCCCATCATCAACCGCGAGGGTTCCGACTCCGCGATTCTGGACAACGTGCTCGAATTCTTGGTCATGAACGGTCGCCCGCTCACGCGTGCCGCGTCCATGTTGCTGCCCGAGCCGTGGGACCACAACGATAGCCTGAGTGAGGAGCGCCGCGCCTACGACGCTTACCAGTCCATGCTCATGGAGCCCTGGGACGGCCCGGCGGCCATCGCCTTTACCGACGGTCGCACGCTGGGCGCCGCCCTCGACCGCAACGGCTTGCGCCCCGCCCGCTACTACGTGACGCGCGATGGCCGCTTTATGCTGGCAAGCGAGGTGGGCACCATCGAGGTGAGCCCCGAGAACATCCTGACGAGCGGCTGCCTGGGACCGGGCCAGATGCTCGAGGTCGATTTTGCCCGCGGCCGCGTGATCTACAACGACGAGCTGCGCGCCCGCTATGCCAAGGAGAAGCCCTACCGCGACTGGATTGCCGAGGAGACACTGACCGTCGACGCGCTCGATGAGCCCGCCGCGCCCGCGCCCGCCGAGGATGCCGAGGTGCCCGCCGCCGTGCGCATGGCCAAGCTCGGCTATCACTGGGATGATGTTGACGAGGTCGTGCGCCCCATGGCCCAGCAGGGCAAGGCCCCGCTCGCCTCGATGGGTATCGATGCGCCGCTGGCTTGCCTGTCCAAGAAGACGCGTTCGTTCTTTGACTACTTCTATCAGCTGTTCGCTCAGGTCACGAATCCTCCGATCGATGCCCTGCGCGAGCACATGGTGACTTCGACCACGCTCTACCTGGGCAACCACGGCAACCTGCTCGAGGATTCCCGCACGGCCTGTCAGCTGGTGCGCTTGGAGCGCCCATTGCTCAACGAGGAAGAGTTCGAGCATATCTGTGCCATCGACCGTGTTGGCTTTAAGACCCGTCGTTTCCGTGCCGTCTACCGCCGCGATGCCGGCGAGGGCGCGCTGCAGGCTGCGCTCAAACAGCTTGCCGAGGACGTTGAGGCTGCGGTCCGCGACGGCGTGAACATTGTGGTGTTGAGCGATCGTGCCGCTGCGGGCGAGGTGCCCGTGCCGTCGCTGCTCGCCGTGGGCTGCGTGCACAACCACCTGATCCGCGCCGGCGTTCGTACTTTTGCCGACATCGTGGTGGAGTGCGGTGACGCCGTGTCCCCGCACGACTTTGCGGCACTGGTGGGCTACTCCGCGAGCGGCATCTATCCGTACAACGCACATGCGTGCATCCGCGATCTGGCGGCACGCGGCGACCTGGACGTGACGGCCGAGCAGGGCATCGCCAACTACAACAAGGCTGCGACCGCCGGCATCGTCTCCATCATGTCCAAGATGGGCATCTCCACGGTGCAGAGCTACCATTCGGCGCAGATCTTCGAAGCCGTGGGCTTTACGCCGGAGTTCGTCAACGCGTACTTTGCCGGCACGGTGAGCCGTGTGGGCGGTATGGGTGTCGAGGACGTTGAACGCGAGCAAAACGAGCGCTACGACGCCGCGCTCGCTATCCTTAAGAGCCCGGCTCCCGATCAGCTGCCCACGCTGGGCCTGACCAAGTGGCGCCCGCTCGGCGGCGAGGAACACCTCATCGACCCCCAGACCGTCTACCTGCTGCAGACCGCCTGCCGTGAGGACAGCTACGACACCTTTAAGGAGTACAGCGCCCGCCTGCACCGCACCGGCCGTACCGTGCGTCTGCGCGACTTGCTCGACTTTGATGCCAGCGGCCGCACGCCGGTTTCGCTCGACGAGGTCGAGCCCGCGCTCAACATCGTCCGCCGCTTTAACACCGGCGCCATGTCGTACGGCTCCATCAGCAAGGAAGCACACGAGTGCATGGCCATCGCCATGAACCGCCTGCACGGCCGTTCCAACTCGGGCGAGGGCGGTGAGGATCCGCGTCGCGAGACCCCGCTGGCTAACGGTGATTCCAAGAACTCCGCGATCAAGCAGGTGGCAAGTGCGCGCTTTGGCGTGACGAGCCGCTACCTGTGCAGCGCCTTCGAGATTCAGATCAAGATGGCCCAGGGCGCCAAGCCCGGCGAGGGTGGCCACCTGCCCGGCAAGAAGGTCTACCCCTGGATTGCCGAGGTCCGTCAGTCCACGCCCGGCATCGGCCTGATCTCGCCTCCGCCGCATCACGACATCTACTCCATCGAAGACCTGGCCGAGCTGATCTTCGACCTTAAGAACGCCAACCCCGGTGCGCGCGTGTCGGTCAAGCTGGTCAGCGAGGCTGGTGTCGGCACCATCGCCACTGGTGTTGCCAAGGGTGCTGCCGACAAGATTTTGATCAGCGGCCACAATGGCGGCTCGGGTGCCGCTGCGCGCGATTCGATCTGGCACGCCGGTCTGCCGCTGGAGCTTGGCCTTGCCGAGGCTCAGCAGACGCTGCTGCAAAACGGCCTGCGCTCGCGCGTGGTGCTCGAGGCCGACGGCAAGCTCATGGACGGCACCGATGTTGCTGTCGCCTGCCTGCTGGGCGCCGAGGAGTTTGGCTTTGCGACCATGCCGCTCATCTCGATGGGTTGCCTCATGCAACGCGACTGCCAGCAGGATACCTGCCCGGCCGGCATCGCTACGCAAAACTGCCGCCTGCGTCGCGGCTTCCGCGGCAAGCCCGAGCACGTTGAGCACTTTATGCTCTTTGTTGCCGAGCAGCTGCGCGAGGTCATGGCGAGCCTGGGCTTCCACACCGTCGACGAGATGGTCGGCCATCCCGAGTGCTTGCGCCAGATCGAGGTCCCGGGCAACCGCAAGGCTAACCTGCTCGATCTGTCGCCCGTGCTGGCGAGCGCGACCTGCGAGTTCGGTGCCCACATCCCGGGTGCCGACGGCCGTCACTTCCTGCCGCAGATGGCTGCCGACAGCGAGCTCGACAAGACGCTCGACTCCACGTTGTTCGTGCCCTATACGGCCGATGCCCGTGCGCACCTGCGCCCGATTCGCTTCCGCGCCGATATCGCCAACGTCAACCGCTGCGTGGGCACTATCCTGGGCAACGCGGTGACCAAGGCACATCCCGAGGGCCTGCCCGCCGGCTCCATCACCATCGATTGCGATGGTTCGGCCGGTCAGAGCTTTGGCGCCTTCCTGCCGCGCGGCATTACGCTCAACGTGTGCGGCGACGCCAACGACTACTTTGGCAAAGGCCTTTCGGGCGGCGAGGTGTCGGTGCGCCCCAACCCGCATGCGACCTATAAGTTCGACGAAAACATCATCGTGGGCAACGTTGCGTTCTTTGGCGCCACGAGCGGCCGTGGCTTCATCAACGGCCTGGCCGGCCAGCGCTTTGGCGTACGCAACTCCGGTGCCACCGTGGTGGTCGAGGGCTGCGGCAACCATGGCTGCGAGTACATGACGGGCGGTCTGGCGCTTATCCTGGGTGAGGTCGGGCAGAACTTCGCCGCCGGTATGACGGGCGGCGTGGCCTATGTCTTTGACCAGTACGGCACGCTCGATGCCCGCGTGAACCACGAGAGCGTTGAGCTCAAGGCCCCGACGGCCGGCGAGCTGGCACAGATTCGCGAGCTCATCCAAGAGCACGTGGACGCGACGCAGAGCCCGCGCGGCATCAAGCTGCTCTACAGCTTTGAGACGATGAGCAAGCACTTCGTGAAGGTCATTCCGACCGAGTACGAGCGTGTGCTGGCGATTGTCGCCGCCGCCGAGGCCGTCGGCAAGACGCATGCGCAGGCAGAGGAGCTGGCGTTTGACATCGTGACCGGTCGCGCGAGCGCTGCGGATGTCGCTCGCTTCGATGCTGCGGGCGGTGCTGCGGGCGGTGCTGCGGGCGCTGCGTCCGTGGCTGCCAGCCCTGTTGCTTCGACCAAGAAGGAGGCGTAAGTGCCATGGGTAAGCCCGGTGCTTTTCTTGATATCGATCGCGTGACCCACGAGCTGCGTCCCGTGGAGGAGCGCAGTCATGATTTTGATCCCCTGTATGTGGAGCTCGATGACGACGCACGTCGCGCCCAGGCGAGCCGCTGCATGATGTGCGGCGTGGCGTTTTGCCAGATGGGCGCGAGCTTTGGCAAGGCACGTCCGAGCGGCTGCCCGCTGCACAACTTGATTCCCGAGTGGAACGAGCTGGTGTACCGCGGCCGCTGGGATGAGGCTGCCGAGCGCCTGTCGCTCACCTCGCCCATGCCTGAGTTCACGAGCCGCGTGTGCCCGGCACTGTGCGAGGCCGCGTGCAACCTGGGCTCGGTCGACGGCCAACCCACGACGATTCACGATAACGAGCGTGCGATCAGCGACCATGAGTGGGCCAACGGCGGCCCACGTCGCTTTGAGCCGGCAGGGGAGGACGCGCCCTCGGTCGCCGTGGTTGGTTCCGGCCCGGCTGGCCTGGTGGCAGCATGGGAGCTTGCACGTCGCGGTGCCCGCGTGACGGTGTTTGAGCGCGACGACCGCCCCGGCGGCCTACTCATGTACGGCATTCCCAACATGAAGCTCGAGAAGTCTGTGGTCGAGCGTCGTGTGGCGCTCATGCGCGAGCTGGGTATTGTGTTCGAGCTGGGCGCCGACGTGAGCGATCCCAAGGTTACCGCCAGGCTCGACGACTTTGACGCCGCCGTGGTGGCTGCCGGCGCCCGTGCTCCGCGTGGACTTTCGGCTGCGAACATTGATGCCCCGGGCGTGGTGTATGCCGTGGACTACCTGACGGCTTCGACCGTTTCGGTGCTCGATGGCGGCAAGCCCGCGGTGAACGCGCGCGGCCTGGACGTCGTGGTCATTGGCGGTGGCGATACTGGAAACGACTGCGTGGGTACCGCCGTGCGTCAGGGCGCGCGCAGCGTGCGCCAGTTTGAGTTCTTGCCGGCTGCGCCCGATAAGCGCGCGGCAGGCAACCCCTGGCCGCAGTGGCCCAACGTGAAGAAGACCGACTACGGCCAGCAGGAGGCTATCGCTGCCATGGGCGGCGAGATGCGCGCTTGGGGCGTGGACACGCTCGAGGTGCTGCTGGACAAGAAGGGCGCGGCTGCGGGTCTGCGCGTGGTCGATCTGGATTGGTCGGCCGGCAAGCCCGAACGCATTGCGGGCTCCGAGCACGAGGTGCCGGCGCAGCTGGTGCTCATCGCCTGTGGCTTTACGGGTCCGGAACACAGCGTGTTCGAAGCTGTCGGCGTGCCCGTTGCCACGGCGGGCCGCCCGCTGCCCGTGATGGCTTCCGAGGGCTCGCACCTTGCGGCCCGCGTGGATGGTGTTGCTGCGGATGCCGTGCCGGTGTATGTGGCGGGTGATGCCCGCAACGGCAGCTCGCTCGTGGTGAACGCCATGGCCGATGCCCTGGCCTGCGCAGCCGAAGTCGCCGACGCGCTGGACCTGTAAAGTAGTCACGGAGATACTCAACAATCGAATCGGAAAGGGCTGTCCCTAACTGCCGGCACAAAAGGAACGTCCCTAAGTGCCGGCAGTTAGGGACGTTCCTTTTCTGTCGGCACTCGGGGACACTCCTTGCGGATTTGCGAGCAGTTTGCTCGTTTGTCGACGTACGGATGTTCATTTGTCGACTTCTCGGGCTGTGGTCACCTGTTGTTTCTGTGGTGGCTGCGGGCATCTGGCTCAAAAGGGCGGGTTGGCCGTCTATGTCTACCTGCGGTTTTGTTGCGGTGCGCATTTTCGATCAAGCTTTTCGTCAAGTGTTTGGTCAGTATCTGGTTTGCAGTCGGAGGCCTATTTTGCCCGCGCTGGTCGTGGCTGCCCACCTTCCTCGTAAGCTCAAATTGAGGTCCATCAGTTTGAGGAGGATGCCATGACTGACCACGCTTTTGACCGAGCAGAGCTAGCCGAAGCCGTCGGCAACGATATTGCCGACATGGCTCACTTTTGGATGCTGCGGAAGTTTCAATTCCTGGAGCCGGCGCGCGAACAGTTCGAGATCATTGTCGACCCGTGGCTCAGCTATTGCACTGAGCCTTCGCAAAACGAAATCATGGCCTACAACATGGCGTTTACCGATTGGCTGCTGTTTGAGCGCCCCTATCGCCATGGCAAAACGCTGCTCGAGCTGTATGTTGACGAGCCGCCGGCATCGCTTTCGCCTGCCTCGCTCAAGCGGCTCGAGCAGGTACGCGACACGCAGTATTTCTCGCGCTTTGGCATTTTGGACAAGAATCCTGCGTCCGGCATGGTCGTGCTGAAGGACACGCGCACCGATCATCGCTTTGATGTCTACGATCCGCATATCGTGCAGAAGGAGCACTGGAGTGACGGCGCGATTGCGGTGCGCCTCGCCTGCGTCGACGATGTCTGGCTTACGGCGGGACAGCTCTACCTGTATGACATCGCGCGGCTGAGCGATACGGCGGTCGATGGGCCGGGTGCGGTGCATCCGGAGGACCTGCAGGACGGCTTTGACACCTCGTGCATCAGCTTCTTCTTGCGTCTGGTCCGCGACATCATGGGCGCCCAGGGGCGGTACGTAAAGTCGCTCAACATCTACGAGCAGGAGTGGGGGTAGAGGATGGGCGGTTGTCGCCTGCCTTGCCTTCTGCCCTTTTGTCTCGATGTGTAACGTTTAACGGCCTGGGGGCGGCCTAACTGTTACAGATTGAGATGTTTCGTCAGCACGGCCGAAGTATCGCCACGCTGTCTCCGTTTGCCCTCACATCTCTCTCGTCCCTCCGTTAACCGATATGCTCGACTTTAGGTCGCTGCATTGGGTGATAATGGACAAATGTTCAAGTTAATCGTGAGGGAGGAGCTCGATATGGCGACTGCCGATCGTTCCACGTTGTTTATCAATGCGACCATTCTGGATGGTTCGGAGCATATGGAGCCGCAACCCGATATGGCCGTGACTGTTGAGCGCGGCGTCATCACCTGGATGGGGCCGAGTGCTGTGGCGCAGGCGCCCGCGGGTGCCGAGGTTATCGACCTGGGCGGTGCGTATCTCATGCCCGGTCTCATCAATATGCACGCGCACCTGTGCGGCTCGGGCAAGCCTGTCTCGGCCGGCGATGCGGGAGCGCTGATGAAGAAGCTCGATAATCCCGTGGGGCGTGCCATCGTCCGCCGCATCCTCAAGGGCAGTGCCCAGCAGCAGCTGGCAAGCGGCGTGACCACGGTGCGCGGCGCGGGCGACCCGCTGTTTGCCGACATTGCCGTGCGCGACGCTATCGACGCCGGTAAGTATCAGGGTCCGCGTCTGGTAGCGCCGGGAACGGGCGTCACGGTGCCGGGCGGCCATGGTGCGGGCTTGTTCGCCCAGGTGGCCAACAGCCCCGTCGAGGCAGCCGAGCAGGTGCGAGACCTGTATGCGCGCGGTGCCGATGTCATCAAGCTGTTCGTGACGGGCGGCGTTTTCGATGCGACCGAGGTGGGCGAGCCGGGCGTGCTGCGTATGCCGGTGGAGGTTGCCGCGGCGGCGTGCAAGGCGGCGCACGAGGTGGGCCTGCCGGTTATGGCCCATGTCGAGAGTACCGAGGGCGTGAAGGCCGCGCTTGAGGCCGGCGTCGATACGATCGAGCACGGTGCCCCGATGACGCCCGAGATCCTGGAGCTGTACCGTGGCGTCGCGGGCACGCAGCTCGAGGGACGTGCGCCCAGCGTTACCTGCACGATCAGCCCGGCGCTACCGTTTGTATTGCTCGACCCGGAAAAGACCCATTCGACCGATACGCAAAAGAAGAACGGCGACATCGTGTGCTCGGGCATTATCGAGAGTGCTCGTGCGGCGCTGAATGCCGGCGTTAAGGTGGGCTTGGGCACGGACTCAAGCTGCCCGTTCGTGACGCAGTACGACATGTGGCGCGAGGTGGCCTATTTTGCCAAGTACGTGGGCGTGAGCAACGCCTTTGCACTGCATACGGCCACGCAGGTCAATGCCGAGCTCCTGGGGCTGGGCGGCGAGACCGGTACGATCGAGTGCGGCAAGGCCGCCGATATCCTGGTGACGCGCAAGAATCCGCTCGATGATCTGTGTGCCCTGCGTGAGCCGGTACACGTAATGTGCCGCGGCAATCTGGTGCGCAAGCTGAAGGTGAAGCGCATCCCCGAGGTGGATGCCGAGCTCGACGCGATTATGGCCATGCCTGCCGCAGCGCTGGCTGAGGAGCTTGCCCGCGACGGCGTGGCGTAGATGTGACAAAGGGACAACTCCATTACCGCATGCAAAAAAGCCGAGGTCTCAACACGAGGCCTCGGCTTTTTTATCGAACAAATACTTAAGATTTGGGACAAACAAACCTGATTAATTTGTCCCGCGTGCGGGCGCTAGGAGCGGGTTTCCATCTTGGCGTGGCACTTGGGGCAGGTGACGCGGATCTTGCCTTTGCCCTTGGGGACGGAGAGCATCTGGCCGCAGTTGGGGCACTTGAGGTATGCCGTAGTTTTGCGGCCCTTCCACATCTTCTTAGCCGTGCGCTTGGCACGCTCAAAGTCTTCCTTGCTCGTTCCAGCCGCGCGCGAGGTGCTAGCCGCTGCAGCGCCGCCGCCCAAGCTGGCGACGAACTTGCCCAAGCCGGGGACGTTCGCGGTCGCGGCGACAAAGGCAGCGTTTTCCTTGCGACGCGCATCGATGTTTTTGGACAGGCCGCGCAGCACGCCAATCACGATTACGGCGATGGCAATCCAGCTGAGCCACTGGATGTGGGCTATCGATCCGATCATCGCGATGACAATGCCGGCAAAACCCATCACGATGGTGAGTTCATCGGCACCATTGCGACCCTTCATAAAGTCATTCATGCAAATTGCCTTTCGTTCGATATGCTGCACGCCTTTATACCCGATTTAGAGCAAGGGGGACAGGTCAATCTGCACCAATGCGGTGCAAACGTGCCTGTCCCCGATACACCAAGATGGTGCAAAGCAGTCTGTCCCCAATGCCCCAATCACTTGGAGAGCTTGTCGACGACGCGTTCTATCTCGGCGAGCTTGGCGGCTTTGAGCTCCTCGTCGCCCGATTCGATGGCCGAGGCGACGCAGCCCTCAATGTGGGCCTTGAGCACGTCGGCGTTAATGCGCGCGAGGAGCGCCTGTGTGGCCATAAGCTGCGTGGAAATATCGACGCAATAGCGGTCCTCCTCGACCATCCGCAGGATGCCGTCGATCTGCCCGCGTGCCGTCTTGAGCATGCGAGTCACCGATTTATGGTCTGCCATCATGGCGGGTCCTCGTTTCTGGTCGGGGTGCGCGTGGGTCGTTACGCGGCGGTTACGGACAGGGCGTGGAACTTCTCGCCGGCGCCCTCGACGGCGGTGGCGAGCTGCTCGGCGGCCACGGTGTCGGCGCACTCCACCTGGACGGTCTGGGTCTCGTGATCGGCGTCGGCGTCGGTCACGCCGGCAACGTTGAGCAGTGCCGTCTCGACGGTAGCATCGCAGTGGCCGCACATTAGGCCGGAAGTCTTGATTGTGTATCGCATCGGTATTCCTCTCTGTTGTGTCGGCTTTCCCAGGCACCCGACCTTGACCTTCAAGCCGTCGCTCGCGTACCAAAGTACGCGTCGCTCCTCTTTCAGGTCAATCTCTGGCACCTGGAAAACCCGTTCTAAATGGACGTAATAGTGAGCCTATTTTGCCACTTTAGGCTTAAAGGTTCGCAGGCGCAGCGCATTGCTTACGACGCACACGCTCGACAGGCTCATGGCCGCGGCGCCGAACATCGGCGAGAGCTGCCATCCGGTGAGCGGGAAGAACACGCCCGCCGCCAGCGGAATGCCGATGCCGTTGTAGAACAGTGCCCAGAACAGGTCCTGCTTGATGTTGCGGATCGTGGCGCGTGAAAGCTCGATGGCTCGGGCGACGTCCATGAGGTCGCTGCGCATGAGTACCACGTCGGCGCCCTCCTTGGCGATGTCGGCGCCGGTGCCGATAGCAAGGCCCACGTCGGCGCGCGCCAGGGCGGGGGAGTCGTTGATGCCGTCGCCCACCATGGCGACCTTGCCGCCCGCATCCTGCAGTTCGCGCACGTGACGTTCCTTGTCGGCGGGGAGAACGTCGGCGATGACCTGTTCGCTGCTCAGCCCCACGCGGCGGGCGATAGCCTCGGCTGTCACGCGGTTGTCGCCGGTGAGCATGCGCACGTCGACGCCGAGCTTGCGGAGTGCGGCGATGGCCTCGGCGCTCGTCTCTTTGACCTCGTCAGCCACGGCGATGGTACCGACAAGCTCGCTGTTCTTGGCAAAGAACAGCGGTGTTTTGCCCTCGGTGGCAAATTGCTCGGCAACGCCGGCGGGCACCTCCGCGCCCAGCTCGTTCATCAGGCGCACGTTGCCGGCTGCGATGACATTCTGTCCCTCGCGCGCCGTAACGCCTCGTCCAGGCACGGCGACAAAGTCCTCGACCATGCGTGCGACGATTCCGCGCGCCTCGCACTCGGCCATAATCGCCTCTGCCAGCGGGTGCTCGCTCGAGCGCTCCAGCGCGGCGGCCAGCTTGAGCAGCGCCTTTTCGCTCATGGCGGGCGAGCCGTCGGCGCGCGCGGCAACCACAATGTCGGTCACGGCCGGCTTGCCGCGGGTGACGGTGCCCGTCTTGTCGAGCACCACGGTGCCCACGCTGCGCAGATTCTCCAGCGCCTCGGCGCTCTTGAACAGGATGCCCATCTCGGCACCCTTGCCGGTGCCCACCATAATGGCGACGGGGGTGGCCAGGCCCAGCGCGCACGGACAACTGATCACTAGCACGGCGACGGCGGAGGTAAGCGCCTCGTTGATGCTGCCGGTCAGTGCCATCCACACCGCAAAGGTCACGGCCGAGATCACAAACACCACGGGCACGAACACACCGGCGACCTTATCGGCCAGGCGGGCGATAGGCGCCTTGGTGGCATTGGCGTCCTCGACGAGCTGGATGATCTTGGCGAGCGATGTCTCGGCGCCCACACGCGTGGCGCGGAAGGTAAACGAACCGGTGCGGTTGACGGTGGCGGCGTTGACGGTGGCACCAGCGGTCTTTTCCACGGGGATGGACTCGCCGGTGAGCGCGCTCTCGTCCACGGCCGAGCTGCCCTCGAGCACCACGCCATCGACGGGGATGGACTCTCCGGGGCGCACGCGCAGGACCTGGCCGGGAAGGATACTGTCGACGTCGACGGTGGTTTCGGTGCCGTCGTCGGCAACGACGGTCGCAGTCTTGGGTGCCAAGTCGATGAGCGCCTCGATGGCGCCGCCGGTTTTGGATTTGCTGCGTGTCTCGAGGTATTTGCCCACGGTGACGAGCGACAGGATCGTGCCCGCACTCTCAAAATACAGGTTGTCCATGCCCGTCATCATGGCCTCGTGGATTTGCCCGGCGGCCAGCTGGTCGGCCATGATAAACATGGCATAGAGCGACCAGGCGATCGACGCGGTGGCGCCCACGGCAATAAGGGCGTCCATGGTCGGCGCGCCGTGCGCGAGCGATTTAAACCCGTTGATAAAGTACGCGTCGTTGACGTAGACGATGGGGATGAGCAGGACGAGCTCGGTGAGCGCGAGCGTCATGCTGTGGGTATGGTCGGTGAAAATGCCGGGTAGCGGCCAACCGAGCATGTGCCCCATGCCTATGTAGAACAGTGGGATGAGGAATACGATCGAGACGATGAGGCGGGTGCGCATGGCGGAAGCCGCGGCCTCCAGCTTTTTGGTCGGCGACTCCATATGGGCGGCGCCGGACCTGGCTTGCGCACTTCCGCTTTGGACAGCGTCGGTGCCCGTGCTGATGGGTGAGGCCGAGTAGCCAGCGCGATCGACGGCGGCGCAGATGTCGTCGGGGGTGACCTGCGCGGGGTCATAGTCGACCATCATGGAACCGGCGAGCAGATTGACCGCGACGCTTTGGACGCCGTCGAGTTTGCTCACGGCGCGGTCCACGTGCGCCTGACAGGCGGCGCATGTCATACCACCCACATCGAATTTATCTTGAGCCATGGCTTCTCCTTTCTGTGGCTCGGTATTGGAATTGTTAACCTGCCGATACTATACACCCATACCCCCTGGGGGTGTCCAGTGGGGATGAAAATGTATGACATTTCGCTACAGATGCGGGTGGCTGCTCAATCGTTGGCAGCTCATGTCAAACATCTCGATCTGTAACATCTAGCGGGGAAAATGACCTCTAACTGTTACAGATTGAGATTTTGTTTTGCGAGGTTTGAGTTTGTCTCAATCTGTAACAGTTAGACCGGTTTTTGGGTTCTAGATGTTACAGATCGAGACAATCGGCCCAGGCCCGCCTCGTCCGCTCCGTCATCTGTGGTTTACGTGGGGGCATGCGAAGCACGGGTATACTAACCCGCGGCGAATCTGCTCCATCGCTTAGGGCCGCTGCGTCTGGACGGCGCGTGATAGGGCTGCCAAAGCGATCGCCAGCGTGCTGAGCAACGTCCTCTCTGTGCGCACCCGTTTTTGTATGTATTAGCGCACTACCAAGCACGCCCGCGCGGCCGCATGCCGTGCCCATTGCGCGTGCAGATAAGGAACAACAACATATGCGTAATTCTGTATCCGACGTCACCGACGCCGAGATCCTGGACGAGACCCGCGAGGCCATGACCCAGGCTGCCTTCGATGCCGCCGATGAGGCCAATGCTGCCCAGGCCGTCGAGTCCGCTACCGAGAGCCTGCCCGCCTTTGACGAGCTGGGCCTTTCCGACGAGATGCTTCGTGCCATCGAGAACCTGGGCTACACGGCGCCGACGCCCGTGCAGGCCGGCTCAATCCCCGTGGTGCTCGAGGGCCGCGACCTGCTTGCTGCCGCTCAGACTGGCACCGGCAAGACGGCCGCCTTTTTGCTGCCGACCATGAACAATCTGGAGCACATCGCTCCGCCCAAGCCTGTGCGCGAGCGCAGCGGCCGCAACCGCCGTCGCGGCGCTAAAAAGCCCGAGGGCAACGGCCGCGGCCCCGTGATGCTCGTCATCACCCCCACGCGCGAGCTTGCCCAGCAGATCGACGAGGTCGCGAGCAAGATCGCCGACGTCACCGGTCATGTCGCCGTGACCGTCGTGGGCGGCGTGAGCTACAAGCCGCAGACCGCTGCCCTCAAGTACGGCTGCGACATCCTAGTCGCCACGCCGGGCCGTCTGGTCGATCTGATCGAGCAGGGCGCCTGCCACCTGGACGAGGTCAAGGTGCTGGTGCTCGACGAGGCCGACCGCATGCTCGACATGGGCTTTTTGCCCGCCGTCCGCCGCATTGTGCGCGAGACGCCGGCCGAGCGCCAGACGCTGCTGTTCTCGGCCACACTTGACGAGGAGGCTGTGGGCGAGATCACCGACCTGGTGAGCGACCCGGCTCGCGTGGAGATCGCACCGGCCACGTCGACCGCCGACACCGTCGACCAGTTTGTGTTCCCGGTGTCCATCGGGGCCAAGAACAACCTGCTGCCCGAGTTCCTCAAAAAGGAAGGCCCGGAGCGCACCATCGTCTTTATGCGTACCAAGCATCGCGCCGACAGCTGCTGCCGTCGTCTGGAGCGTAAGGGCATCAAGGCCGCCGCGATTCACGGCAACCGCAGCCAGGCCCAGCGCGAGCGCGCGCTTTCGGCCTTCCGCGACGGTACCGTCGACGTGTTGGTGGCAACCGACGTGCTTGCCCGCGGCATCGACATTAGCGACGTGCGCTACGTCGTGAACTTTGACGTGCCGGCCGAGCCGACCGACTACATCCACCGCATTGGCCGCACGGGCCGCGCCGGCGAGCTGGGCTGGGCCATTACGTTTGTGACCGAGCAGGACGTCGATGAGTTCTACGAGATTGAGAAGCTCATGGACAAGACCGCCGACATCTACGAGGCTGGCGACCTGCACGTGGGCCCCAATCCACCCGCGGTTGATCCCGAGCGCGACCCTGCGGCCTTTAAGGTGAAGAAGAAGACCAAGCGAGGCAAGTC
Organism: uncultured Collinsella sp.; assembly: GCA_905199605.1. Lineage (GTDB taxonomy): Bacteria > Actinomycetota > Coriobacteriia > Coriobacteriales > Coriobacteriaceae > Collinsella. The sequence continues at coordinate 13,896 of CAJKHC010000001.1, read as the reverse complement.
CAAGAGCAAGAAGAAGCTTGAGCAGGCGCGTCGCGACGGCAAGCGCAACGGCGACGATTACGGTGATGTGGCCGGTCGTTCCAACCGCGGTCGTGACGAGCGTCGCGGCGACGGCGAGCGTCCGAGCCGTCCCAAGCGCGGCGGCAAGACCCGCGTGCGCGAGGGCGTTCAGGCTCGCGTAGACGAGGCTGTTGAGAGCGTGGCCCGCGAGGTAGCTGCCGAGGAGCGCGGCGGTGCCGCTGCCGTCGAGCAGGCCCCGCGCGGTAACCGTGCCGAGCGTCGTGCCAAGCAGTTCCAGGGCGAGGCGCATCGCCGCCGTCGCGAGGACGAGGACCGTGGAGGTCGTCGCCGTGTTGAGCGCGAGGACGAGGGCCGCGGTTCGCGTGGCGGCAAACGCGGTGCGGGCGACCGTCGTCGTTCCGGTCGCGATGGCGAGCGCGGCGGGCGCAATGAGCGCCGTGGCGGCGAAGGCCGTGGTTCGCGTGACGAGCGTGGTACCCGCGGCGGCGAGTCCCGCGGCGGCAAGCGCTTTGAAGAGCGCGGCGGCCGCGGCGGCGAGCGTCGCGAGGGTGCTCGTGGTAACGGCGGCCGCGGCGGCGCTGGTCGTTCTAACGAGTCGCGCGATCGTCGTGACCCGCGTGCCAGCCGCGATCGTCGCGATGACTGGCGCAACTACGACGATACCCGCGAGGAGCGTCGTGGCGGCTATCGTGGCGGGCGTGGCGGCAACCAGGCCGGTTCCCGTGGCGGCCGCGCCGGCGGTCGCGATAACCGTGGCAGCTATGGCAATAGTCGTGGCGGCAAGCGCGGTAGCAGCTCCCGCCGCCCCGGTGACGGCGGCGGCAAGCGCAAATAACGCACGCATCGCCCGCTAGAGCGAGGTGAACCAAGGGCCCCGAGCAACTACGCTCGGGGCCCTTTTTGTTTGCCGTATCCGATCGCTAGTTCAAATGTGATTTCCTCGGGAATGCATCTAGAGGATGCCGTGGGCCTGTTTCCTACCATGCGGCAATGGGTCCCATGGGGTGCGCCGTGCATTTTTTGGAGTATTCTGCAGTTCGAGTTGTCTGCATATGATTTGACGTCGCCAACGGTGGCCTTCGGATATCCCTAGCGAGCGTTCTGAGTCAGATTTCGTCGTTTTCCGGAGCAGGGGCGCGTCATTCTCGCCATGTCGGGACTTAAAAGGATGCGGCGCCCTACAGTTTTGCCCATCCGCGGCGGTGCTGGCGCGGTCACGTTGCAGAATACTCCGTTTTTTGCACGGGCCAGGATGGGGTACCTCGGGAGAACACGGCGGTATCCCGTAAATATATACAATCTGTACCGTAATTTATACAAAACGAAGAGGCAGACAGCGTAGGGTGGGTGCATTGGGGTGCTTGGTGCATTAAAACGGGGACCCACGTGCCGTATACTCTGGCTGGATGTGAAAACGGCTTGACGCGTTGCTGAGCGTAGGGGGAGGGTGTCTAGATGAGCGTATTCGAAATTGTGTTTAGTCCGACGGGTGGAACGCAGAAGGTGTCTGGCCTTGTGGCTGGAGCGCTGGACAAGAATACCGTTACCGTCGATCTGACCGATAGCGGGTTGGATTTCCACGAGGTCTCGATGACGAAGGACGACGTGGCTGCTATCTCCGTGCCAGCGTATGCCGGCAGAGTCCCTGCCATGGCGGTCGACCGACTGAACATGGTGCGCGGCAACGGGGCTCGGGCTGTTTTGGTTTGTGTATACGGAAACCGCGCGTTTGAGGACACGCTCGTAGAGCTGGAGGACGTTGCGAAGCGCGCCGGATTTAGGGTGGTTGCAGCGGTTTCTGCTATTGCTGAGCATTCCGTTGCTCGTCAGTTTGCTGCTGGGCGACCGGATGCGCAGGATGCGGCGCAGCTCGCAGAGTTTGCGCAGCAAATTCAGCAAAAGCTGTTGACTGAGGATGCATCCGAGCCCTCTATTCCCGGCAATCGTCCTTATAAACAAGCCGGAGGTCACCGCATGGCACCCGAGGCAACAGAGGATTGCGTCTCCTGCGGTGCATGCGCCGCGGCGTGCCCCGTTTGTGCTATCGACAAGGGCGACCCCAAGCGAGCAGCTGGCGAGGCGTGCATCTCCTGCATGCGCTGCATTGCCGTATGTCCGCGAGGCGCTCGCAAGCTTGATCCCAACAAGCTATCCGCTGTTTCCCAGATGCTGAGCAAGGCTTGCGTCGTGCGGAAGGAATGCGAGCCCTTCATCTAGTGCATACGAAATTGGTGCATTGGGGACAGGTTAATCTGCACCAACCTGGTGCAAACAAACCTGTTCCCAACGCACCAGAGTGAGGAGTGCCCCTGGGTGCCGGCGGGAAAGGAACGCCCCTAAGTGCCGCCTAAATACCGTTTATCGAAGAAATAATACCGCTCACCGGTCATAATGATTGTTCTGGCTTTGGGCTTGTCTACAATAACTTCCGTAAAAAGAAATGCGGAAGGTTACCGAGTCCCTCGGACGTGGGCCTAACCAAAGTCTTTGAACGGATGTGTCTCTATGGACGCATTCGCTTGATTTTGGTTGGGCTATATTTATGAAGGGACATGCCACCATGGGTTTCTTTTCTCGCCTGATGGGCGGTTCGGATGAGCAGAAGACTGCAACTTCCGAGTTCGAAATCCTCGCTCCCGTTTCCGGCGAGCTTGTTCATCTGGAAAAAACCAATGACCCCGCTTTTAGCAGCCGTGCCGTGGGCGATGGCGTTGCCGTGGTTCCCCAAGAGGGAACGGTGTGCGCTCCTGTTTCCGGTACCGTCGCGGCGCTGTTCCCGACCGAGCATGCACTGGGCATCATGTCCGACGACAGCTCTGCTCAGGTGATGCTGCATATCGGAATCGACACTGTTAAACTTGAGGGCAAGGGCTTCCATGCGCTTGTTGCCCAGGGTGACCATGTCGACGCGGGCCAGCCCCTCGTTGAGGTCGATTTTGACGCGGTCCGCGCCGCCGGCTTCGATCCCACGGTCTTCGTTATCGTGTGCGAGCGTTCGGAGAACTCGACTCTTCGTGAGCACGCTTCCGGCCCTGTTGCTGTTAAAGAGCCTGTCGTCTGGCTTTCCGAGTAAATTCTTTTGGTGGGTACCGTGGTTATCAAGCGAGTTTTCAACAATAACGTCGCAATGGTCACTTCGGACGATGGCTCCGAGCTCATTGTCATCGGTCGAGGCCTCTGCTTTGGCCGTCATGCCGGCGACGCTATCGATGAAGCATCGGTCGAAAAGACCTATGCGCTGCAGGAGGGCACTTCTCAGGATTCGCGTACGATTGACCGCTTGGCACATCTTTTGGAGTCCATCCCCACCGTCAACCTCGTGATTTCCGAGGACATCGTTCAGATGCTTCGTCGAGAGCTCAATGTCGATATCAACGACAAGATCCTCATCGCTCTCGCAGACCATATCAGCCTTGCTTTGGAGCGTGAGCGCAAGGGCGTTCCCTGCGAGAACCCGTTGCTGCTCGAGATCCAGCAGTTCTATCGCAAGGAGTACGCGCTTGCGGGCCGTGCGCTGCAGATTATCAAGGAGTATATGGGCATCCAGATGAGCGAAGAAGAGCAGGGTTTTATTACGCTGCATATCGTCAACGCCACCATGCCGCAGCGCTCTGACCGTCTGATTGTTTCGGTCCAGCTTGTTCGCGACGTGCTCGCGATTGTTTCCGAGCACTATGCCACGACCCTTGACGTCACCTCGTTGCCGTACGAGCGTTTCGTTCGCCATCTGCAGTTTTTTGCGCAGCGGGCGCTCGATCCCGCGGCGGGGCAGGTCAATGGCGACGCGCTGTTCCGTATCGATGAAACGGCGTATCCGAGGGCGTTCTCGTGTGCGGAGTCAATTGCCGACCACTTAGCGTCTACCTATAACGTTGTCGTTACCGATGCCGAGAAGAGTTATCTCGCATATCACATTGTTAACCTGCTTGGAGAACCTGGTCTCTAGGCATAACGTGCCCACACATCGATTGATATAAGGCAAGGCTCACGGTCTTGTCCAGGGCACATCTGTCTTAATTTGCGGAAAAGGAAGGGGAGTACCGCTATGACCGCAAAAAAGAAGTTCAATTTCAAAGCGCCGTTGGAGGTGTTCGCGAAGTCAATCGTTCAGCCGATGATGTATCTCTCGGTTGCCGGCATTCTGCTCATCGTGGGCATTATTCTGACCAACAAGACCATCTGCGCCGTGATCCCTGTGCTGGGCTCCGGTCCGTTCCAGCTTGTGGGCGCCGTTGTCTATCAGTCGCTGATGTTTATCATCAACAACCTCTCGATTCTGTTCTGCGTGGGCATCGCCGGCGCCATGGCAAAGAAGAACAAGGGCCATGCTTCGCTGATTGCCCTGATGTCGTTCTTCCTGTTCCTGCAGGCTAACAACATCGTGCTCAACGCCACCGGCTCTCTTGCCGAAGCGAGCGGCATGCTCGGTCTTACCGGAACCGGCCAGAGCACCGTTATGGGCATTCAGGTGCTCGATACCGGCGTGTTTGGCGGCATCATTCTTGGTTGCATCACCGGTGCCGTGTTCAACAAGTACTCGAACAAGCAGTTCCCCATTGCCCTTTCGATGTTCTCGGGCGTTCGTTTTCCGTTCCTGATCATGATCATCATTTCCTGGATCATGGGTGCTGGCTTCTGCATCGTTTGGCCTCCGGTTCAGGGTGCCATCTCCTCCGTTGCCGGCATCATTAAGGAGTCGGGCAACATCGGTCTGTTTATCTACGGCATGCTCAACAAGCTGCTCGTTCCTACCGGTCTGCATCACCTCATCTACACCCCGTTCCAGTTCTCCGATGTGGGTGGCACCCTGACGCTGGGTGATCAGGTTATCGCCGGCGCCTATCCCATCCGTGTCGCCGAGATGGCAATGACGGGCCAGCCCTTCTCCGATAGCACCTACTTCAACAGCTACACCTTCAACAACCTGTGGCCCTACATCGGTATCGGTCTCGCCTTTATCTTCACCGCTTACAAGGGGAACAAGGATAAGACCAAGGCCGTTATCATCCCGCTGATCATCACCGCCGTGCTCTCCTGTGTCACCGAGCCCATGGACTTCCTCTTTGTCTTTGCCGCTCCCGTGCTCTTTGTCGTTCACTCGGTTCTTTCCGGCATCTTCCTGGTCCTGCTCAAGGTCCTCTCCGTGCCCGCTTCGACTGCAGGCGGCATCATCAACATCGTGGTTTCCAACCTGGTCCTCGGTGTCGATAAGACCAACTGGCCGGTTATGCTGGTGCTTGGAGTCGTCAACGCTGCGCTGTACTTCTTCCTCTTCACCTTCCTTATTAAGAAGCTCAACCTCCACACGCCTGGTCGCGAGGAGGAGTCCGAGCTCGCCGAGTCCGTTGCCGAGGGCGAGGCCGCCGCGTCTGTCGCGGTGAAGCAGGGTGCTGTTGCCGCGACTCCCGCAGAGGGCGTCGATGCGGGCATTGCCGACCTGGTCGCAGGTCTTGGCGGCAAGGACAACATCGAGGAGCTCGAGAACTGCTTTACGCGTCTCCGCGTGAACGTTAAGAACCCGGACCTCATCGATGAGAACCTCATTAACCACGTGCCCAACAGCGGCATCAACCGCAATGGCAACAATATCCAGATCATCTTTGGCATGAAGGTCGCCGAGATGCGCGACAAGGTCGAAAACGCAATTGAGAAGGAGCAGTAAACAATGATCATTACTCTGTGTGGTGGCGGATCCACCTTTACCCCCGGCATCGTCAAGTCCATCGCCCTGCGCAAGGACGAGCTCGATGTTGACGAGATTCGTCTGTACGACATCAACGAGGAGCGCCAGCGCAAGATCGGCGTGCTCGTGGACTGGATTTTGCACGAGGACCTCGGCCTGGACATCAAGCTCACGGTGACCACCGATAAGGAGACCGCCTTTACCGACGCGAGCTTCGTGTTTGCCCAGATGCGCGTGGGCGGCTACGCCATGCGCGAGCAGGACGAGAAGATTCCGCTGCGCCACGGCTGCGTGGGTCAGGAGACCTGCGGTTGCGGCGGCCTTGCCTACGGCATGCGCACCATCTTCCCCATGGTCGAGCTGATCGATGACGTTGAGAAGTATGCCAAGAAGGACTACTGGATTCTTAACTACTCCAACCCTGCCGCCATCGTCTCCGAGGGCTGCCGTGTGCTGCGTCCCAACGCTCGCATCATCAACATCTGCGACATGCCGATCGCGATCATCGACGTGGTTTGCGCTGCGCTCGATATTGACAAGAAGGATGTCGAGTACGATTACTTTGGCCTCAACCACTTTGGTTGGTTCACCTCGATCCGCCACAAGGGCGAGGAGGTGCTCCCACAGCTGCGCGAGTACATCAAGGAGCACCAGATCCTGCTGCCCGACTCCTACCTCAAGGGCATGGGCTCGCTCATGGCAAAGAAGCCTGAGGAGGCCACTGACGAGCACCCCGAGCAGAATCGCCACACCAAGGGCAGCTGGTACTACGTCTGGAAGGGCGAGTACGAGATCATGGAGTGCTTCCCGGAGTACCTGCCCAACACGTATCTGAACTACTACCTGCAGCAGAAGGAGTTCGTCGAGCATTCCAACCCCGAGCGCACCCGTGCGAATGAGGTCGAGGAGACGCGCGAGAAGAACCTCTTCGACGGCATCGACCACTACGAGAAGACGGGCGAGATTGACGAGAGCACGTTCTATGCGGGCAGCCACGGCGACTGGATTGCCGACCTGGCTATCGCTCTGAAGAACGATACCAAGCAGCGCTTCCTGGTCATTTGCGAGAACAAGGGCGCTATCCCCAACATGCCCTACGACGCCATGGTCGAGCTGCCTGCCTACATTGGCAAGAACGGCCCCGAGGTCATCAGCCGCGACAACATTCCTCTGTTCCAGCAGGGCCTCATGATGCAGCAGCTGAACTCCGAGAAGCTCGTGGTCGAGGCCACGATCGAGGGTTCGTACGAGAAGGCACTCAAGGCCTTTACGCTCAACAAAACCGTGCCGTCGATGAAGGTCGCCAAGGAGGTTCTCGACGACATGATCGAGGCCAACAAGGGTTACTGGCCCGAGCTTAAGTAAAAGCAACAGGGTCGCTGGCCGCATACCTAGAGTAATGCCCCGTCCACGTGATTGCGTGGACGGGGCATTGTCATTTGGTAACGCGTTTTATCAAATATGGCATTTATCTGGGGTAATGTTCGTTTTCACCGCTAAGGACGACATTTCATACCGCCTGCCGAACTGCGTGGAGACCTAACAACTTTTTAGGTCAGTGTTGTGCGTGTAGCAACTTCGCCCGGTCTCGCCTCCGGGCTGCCGCATGAGAGGGGATCTTATGGCACGACTGCACGTAATGGAACGCAGCCACGCTCAGGCCGTCATGGACGACCTGCACGATGCGCTCGGACGTCGTCTGGCGGTGAGTTCGCTCGCCCCGTGTCCCGTTGAGTTTACGGCAGCGCTCGTCAACCTGTGCTCCACCCAGAGCTGCGGCAAATGCACGCCCTGCCGCGTGGGCCTGAGCGCGCTGAGCGATCTGCTCGCCGATGTGCTCGAGGGCCGCGCCGACGAGTCCACGCTCAACTTGATTGAGCGCACTGCCCGCACCATCTATCTTTCGAGCGACTGCGCCATCGGCTACGAGGCCGGCGCCATGGCGCTCACGGCTATCCGTGGCTTCCGCGACGATTTTGAGCACCACATTCGCGAGCACTCCTGCGGCTTTGACCGCGAGGCTCGCGTCCCGTGCGTCTCGGGCTGCCCGGCGCATGTCGACATTCCCGGGTACATCTCGCTGGTCGAGGCGGGTCGTTATGCCGACGCCGTCAAGGTCATCCGCAAGAACAACCCGCTGCCGCTCGTCTGCGGCCTGGTGTGCGAGCATCCCTGCGAGATGCACTGTCGCCGTGGCATGGTCGACGACCCCATGAACATTCTCGCCCTCAAGCGTTTTGCCGTTGAGCATAGCGACCTCAACGACCACAAGCCGCATGTGGTGGACAACACCGGTAAGCGCGTCGCCGTGATTGGCGGCGGCCCGGCCGGCCTTTCCTGCGCCTATTATCTGGCCGTGATGGGCCATAAGGTGACGATTTTTGAGCAACGTCACCATCTGGGCGGCATGCTGCGCTACGGCATTCCCAGCTATCGTCTGCCGCGTGAGCGCCTGCAGGCCGAGATCGACTGGATCTTGAGTGCCGGCATCGACGTGGAGCTCGACCATTCCGTGAACGGCGAGGAGCTCGCCCGTTTGCGCGACGAGTTCGATGCCGTCTATCTGGCCATCGGTGCCCATAGCGATAAGAAGCTCGGCCTACCGGGCGAAGGGGCGCCCGGCGTGGAGTCGGCCGTCAAGATGCTGCGCGCCATCGGTGACGACGAGCTGCCCGACCTGAGCGGCCAGCGCGTGTGCGTCATCGGCGGCGGCAATGTTGCCATGGACGTGGCTCGCTCTGCCGTGCGCTGCAGCGCCGAAAAGGTAAGCATCGTCTACCGCCGTCGCATCTGCGACATGACGGCCCAGGACGCCGAGATCGCCGGCGCCCAGGCCGAGGGCTGCGAGGTACTGGAGCTGACGGCCCCGCTCGCCATCGAGACGGGCGAGGACGGTCGCGTGTGCGGCCTGCGCGTGCAACCGCAGATTATCGGCGAGCCCCGCCGTGGTCGCCCAGCCCCGCGTGCCGCCGCTACGCCCGAGCGTGTCATCCCCTGCGAGCGCGTGTTTGTGGCCATTGGCCAGGACATCGATTCCAAGCCGTTTGAGGAGATGGGCATTGCCTGCAAGTGGGGCTGCGTCGTCACCGACTCGGACGGCGCCGTGCCCAACTTTGATGGCCTCTTTAGCGGCGGCGACTGCCAGACCGGCCCCGCCACCGTCATCCTCGCCATCAACGCTGGCCGTGTGGCCTCGGCAAACATCGACCGCTACCTGGGCTTTGATCACAAGATTAAACTCGAGGTCGAGCTGCCGACCGTCCAGTTTAAGGGCAAGCACGAGTGCGGCCGCTGCGAGCTGGGCGAGCGCGAGGCCGGCGAGCGTATTCACGATTGGAATCTGGTCGAGCAAGGTCTTACCGAGCAGGAGGCGCGCCAGGAGGCGAGCCGCTGCCTGCGCTGCGACCACTTTGGCTTTGGTGCGTTCCGCGGAGGGAGGAACCTGGAATGGTAGAGCTCAACAACCCCACCGTCAGCGACAACACCGAAAACGGAGCGCACAACATGGTCAGGCTCATTATCGATAACTGCGAAGTCGTGGTGCCCGAGCGCACCACGATCCTGGACGCAGCCAAGTCCGTCGGCATCCAGATTCCCACCCTGTGCTATCTGCGGGATCTGAACGAGATCGGCGGCTGCCGCGTGTGCGTGGTCGAGGTCGAGGGCTGCGACCAGCTGGTTGCCGCCTGCAACAACTACGTGCTCGACGGCATGGTGGTCCACACCAACAGCCCCAAGGCTCGCGAGGCTCGTCGCACCAACGTGCAGCTGCTGCTGTCGCAGCACGATGCGCAGTGCGCGAGCTGCGTGCGCAGCGGTAACTGCAACCTGCAGACCATCGCCAACGACCTGGGCATTTTCTACCTGCCGTATCAAAAGCACTTGGCGCGCGAGGGCTGGGACTTCGATTTTCCCATCATCCGCGACAACGACAAGTGCATCAAATGCATGCGCTGCATCAAGGTGTGCGAGAGCGTGCAGGGCTTAGGGATTTGGGACCTGACCAACCGCGCCACGCATACCGCCGTGGGCACCCGCGGGCGCGTGCCGATCGGCAAGACCGATTGCGTCGCGTGCGGTCAGTGCATCACGCATTGCCCGACGGGCGCCCTGCGAGAGCGCGACGACACCGAGACCGTGTTTGATGCCCTCGCCGATCCCGATAAGATCGTGCTGGTACAGATTGCACCGGCCGTGCGTAGCGCCTGGGGCGAGGAGCTCGGCATTTCGCGCGAGGAGGCTACCGTCGAGCGCCTGGCTTGCGCGCTGCGCCGCGTGGGCTTTGAGTACGTGTTCGACACCGACTTCTCGGCCGACCTCACCATTATGGAGGAGGGCTCCGAGCTGCTCGAACGCCTGGGTAAGGCCGCCAAGGGCGAAGGCGACAGCCGCGGCTGGCCCATGTTTACGAGCTGCTGCCCGGGCTGGGTGCGCTTTGTGAAGGCGCGCTACCCGGAGTTTGTCGACAGCTTGTCCACGTCCAAGTCGCCGCAGCAGATGTTTGGCGCCATCGCCAAGACCTACTACGCCAAAGTGCTGGGCGTGGAGCCCGAGCGCCTGTTTGTGGTGTCCGTTATGCCGTGCACGGCCAAGAAGGCCGAGTGCGCGCTGCCGAGCATGGTGGGCGAGGACGACACGCCCGACGTTGACGTTGCGCTGACGGTGCGCGAGATGGTGCGCATGATCCGCGCGAACCACGTGAGCGTGGATACGCTGGTCGAGGAGCCGCTCGATACGCCGCTGGGCTTTGGCACGGGCGCGGGCGTAATCTTTGGCGCCACGGGCGGCGTGATGGAGGCCGCCGTGCGCTCGGCCTATTACCTGGTGACGGGCGAGAACCCCGACGCCGACTTCTTTACCGACGTGCGCGGCCTGGACGGCTGGAAGGAAGCCGTGGCCGATATCGACGGCACCAAGGTGCGCGTTGCCGTGGCACACGGGCTGGGCAACGCTGCCCGTCTGCTCGACGCGATTTGTGACGGCCGCGTGAGCTATGACTTTGTTGAGGTCATGGCGTGCCCGGGCGGCTGCGTCGGTGGCGGCGGTCAGCCCATCCACGACGGCTGCGAGCTGGCGGCAGAGCGTGGCCAGGTTCTTTGGGGCCTCGATGCGGCAGCGGACATTCGCTTCTCGCACGAGAATCCCGATGTTCAGGCATGCTATCGCGAGTTCTTGGGCGCGCCGCTCTCGCCGCTGGCCGAGGAGTTGCTGCACACTGACCACCACGCCTGGACGATGCCTAACGAAGGGATGTGCTAACGATGCGCGCGTTTGATTTTGAGATGTCGCGCCGGGGGTTTGCCTCGGCGCTCGCCGTGGGCGCCCTGTCGCTTGTGCTCGCGGGCTGTGGCGGCGGGACTGCCGGTGCCAGGTCCGCCGCAGGCTCGGCTGCCACGGACGGCGCCGGTGCTGCTGCAGAGTCGGTCGAGGTGCACGTCGCCTCGCTCAAGGGGCCGACCTCGATTGGCCTGGTGCAGTTTATGGACCAGGCCGCAAACGGCGAGACGGACAATGAGTTCGACTTTGCGATCAACACTGCCGCCGACGAGATTGTGCCCAAGGTCATTCAGGGCGATATCGACATTGCCCTGGTGCCCGCCAACGTGGCGAGCGTGCTCTACAACAAGACCGAGGGCGCTGTGCAGGTCATCGACATCAACGCGCTGGGCGTGCTGAACGTTGTGACGGGCGATGCGAGTGTGGCCTCGTTTGGCGATCTGGCGGGTCGCACCGTCTACATGACGGGCAAGGGCACGACGCCGGAGTACGTCATGAATTACCTGCTGGAGCGCGCGGGCCTGACCGGCCAGGTGACGCTCGAGTTTAAGAGCGAGCCCACCGAGGTACTGTCGGCCCTGCTTGCCGACCCGTCCGCCGTGGGCGTGCTGCCGGAGCCGTTCAAGACCGCTGCCATCGCCAAGAGCGAAGGCAAGCTGTCAGCGCCGGTAAGTCTGACCGATGTGTGGGACGAGCTGGCAGGTGACACGGGCTCGCGCCTGCTGACGGGCGTGACCGTGGTGCGCCGCGCGTTTGCCGAGGAACATCCCGAGGCTGTGGCGGAGTTCTTGAGCTGCCATGCGGCGAGCGTTAAGGCCGTCAATGCGGCACCGGCAGACTGGGCGCAGGCCGTGGTCGATGCCGGCATCGTGGACAACGCCAAGATCGCCGAGAAGGCGATTCCCGGGTGCATGCTTGTGTGCCAGACGGGCAAGGATATGAAGGCGGCACTTAGTGGGTATCTGCAGGTGCTGTCCGACGCGGACGCGAACGCCGTGGGCGGCAAGCTCCCGGCTGATGATTTCTACTACATGGAGTAGCCCGTGCGTGCGTTTGCTCGACAAATGACAGAGCGTATGAAGGCGGTGGCGGCAGCGGGTGCCGTCGCCGCCTTTTGGCTTGCCGTGTGGGTCTTCGCGGTGGCGCTGGTGGCGCAGCCACTGATCTTGCCGGGGCCGGGTGCTGTTGCCTTGGCGCTGCTGCGGCTGGTATGCGATGCCGGCACGTGGGCGATTCTGGCGGGCTCGGGCGCGCGGATACTGGGCGGGCTGGCGCTTGCCGCGGTGTTTGGTGGCGTGCTTGCCGGGATTTCGTCACGGTTGCGGGCGTTTGCGCGCCTGGTGGCTCCGGCGCTGTCGTTTGTAAAGGCGACGCCGGTCGCCTGCGTGGTGGTCCTGCTGCTTATCTGGCTGGGATCGGCGCGCGTGAGCATCGCGGCGGTTTTTTTGATGGCGCTGCCGGGCGTATATTTCTCGCTGGTCGAGGGCTTGGCACAAGTGGATAAGCCGCTGGAGCAGATGTTTCGCCTGCATGGTGTGCGGGGATGGCGACTGTTTTGCGCCCATACCTGGCGCGAAGTCCTGCCGTTTGTGCTTTCGTGCGCTCGTGCCGTGATTGGCATGAGCTGGAAGGCCGGCGTGGCAGCCGAGCTGATCGGCATGGCGGTGGGCACCGTGGGTGAGCGCATCTATCAGGCAAAGCTTTTGATCGAGACGGCTGATCTGCTGGCGTGGACCGTGCTGGTCGTTGCCGCCTCGTGGGCGTGTGAGCGCGTGCTGGTGTGGCTGCTGCGGGTTTCGGGACCCGTGGCGTGGGGTGCGGCCGTGCGGGCGCATGGGGATGGGCTGCGCGGGCGTGCGGGGGCCGCGAGCGATGGCGCTGCAGCGGAGCTTGCGCTTGCCGTGGGCGATCGCGCGCCCTGGGCGCCGGCGCTCGACGGGCTGGTGCTCAACGTGCCTGCGGGTGGGCGTATCTGTGTGATGGGCGCCTCGGGCATAGGCAAGTCGACGCTGCTTTCGTTGGCAGCGGGGGAGTGCGCGCCGTGCTCGATGGTGTTTCAGGATGCACGCTTGGTCGAGTCCGCCTCGGCGCTGGATAACGTGCTGGTGTGCGCCGATGCGCGTGTGGATGCTTCGAGCGCCGCGGCATTGCTGCGCCTGCTGGTGCCGGGAATCGATGTGCATGCTCGCGTGGCCGAGCTTTCGGGCGGGCAGCGCCGTCGCGTCGAGATCGCCCGCGCCCTGCTGTGTGGCGGCTGTGCCGTCATTCTGGATGAGCCCTTTACCGGCCTGGACGCCGCCGCGCGCGATGCGACGGCCGAGGCCGTGCTAGACCTGCTCGACGGCCGTATGCTGTTGCTTGCCACGCACGATGTCGCCGACGCTCAGGCCCTCGATATCTCGGACATCACCACGCTCTAAAAACTGACTCAGCAACAAAATGATCCATTTTCCTCCGTCCCCATGGGTCGGGTGTGGTATTCTATCTGCGGGGTATTACTTAGGGATACCAAGTAATACCAACGCCGCAGAAACAAACTCCGGATGCGGGCCAATCGGGTTGCCTTCACAGCCCGCCGCCCAGCCGCGTGGCCCGCATCTATCCGCACTACCGTCGTTTCAAAAAGGAAGCGCCATGGCAGAACACATGACCCCTGTAGTCGCGAAGGTCTTGCCCGAGGAGAAGGCAGCCTTCGCGGCGGCAACCCAGCTCGTGGGCACCACGCCGTCCAACGCCATCCGCATGTTTATCGCTGCGTTCAATCGCTGCGGCACCTTCCCGTTCGACATCTCGCCCAACGGGGCTTTTGGCACTGCGCCCGATTCTCATCAACAATGACTGTCCCAAACTGCCGGCACTCGGGGACGTTCCTTTTAATATGAGCAGGACATTGTCAAGAGGCAAAATCGGGCCTG